>NZ_JPWH01000001.1 GCF_003326755.1 Thalassospira profundimaris
GGAACACCCTTATTGGCATCCGTGCTTTCATTCACCGATTTCTGTTCACCGTGCTCAAGCCCAAAGCTGGGCGCGTCATTGCGCGGCTCGATATTCACCGTCACCGTTTTCGGCGTGGTATCAAACCCGTCCCGGCTGTCCTGCACCGAGAAGGTGAAAGCCGTCACCGCATCGCCATTGACATTTTCCGCCGGGCTGTACACCAGCTTGCCCGATGTAATATCGGCAACCGAAACCACCGTGCCTGCTGTGATCGCCGTGCCATTCAGCTTCAGCGTGCCACTGGCTGGCAGGGTATCAATCCGCACCGCCTTGAAGCTGTCGGTTTCTCCGCCGGGCTGGCTGTAATTGAAGTCCGTTACCTTCAGGGCATAGTCGGTATCTTCCGGCGTCGTCACCGTTTGATCCGCGCCCAGCGGCGGGTCGTTCTTTTCAACAACCGTGATCTTGGAGACCAGCGTTGCGGTCAACGGGTTCGGTCCCCCGGCATCCACATCGCCACTGCCCACTTTGGCAGCCTGCACGTTATTGCCATCACTCAGCGTCGTGGTGATGGTGCGTTCGCCGCCGGTAAAGGTATCCGATGTGGTGCTGTAACGAATGGCATCCAGGATCTGGTTGACCTCGGCGACCGTGGTGTCTTTATCGAGCGTGATGACAAGATTGCTGCCATCGGCACCGCCGCTCTGCGTCACACCGGTGGGCAGGGCGGAACTGTCTATCGTCAGCTGTTCGCTGCTATCGGCACTGCCAATCGATACCGTGATCGTCCCGGCCCCGAAGGTGCCATTGGTCAGCGCCTCCGTGGTCGACAGGTCAATATCGGCAATACTGGCACCGGTAATGATCGCTGTTGCCGGAACACCCTTATTGGCATCCGTGCTTTCATCAACCGAGGTTGTAACCGCCTTGGTGGTATCGAATGTAGGGGCATCGTTCTGCGGGGTGACATTGACGGTCAGATCGCTTGATGATGTCGCATCCAGACCGCGTGAGTCACGAACCGTAAAGGTAAATTTTGCCTTTGCATCACCGTTGTCATTGGCAACAGGTTCATACACCAGTTTGCCCGCATTGATATCGGCATAGCTGACAAATTGCGGCGTCGTGATGGCAGTACCATCAAGTTTTAACGTCCCCGCACCGGTAATGCTGTTAATGGTGACACCGCCCAGCGTATCGGTTTCCCCCCCCGGTTGGGTATATTTGAAATCCGCTGGCTTGATGACATAGGACGTGTCTTCCTTGGTGGTGACAGTATTGTCTGAGGAAGCAGGCGGATCATTCTTTTCGACAATCGTGATTTTGGAAACCAGATCCACCGACAGCGGGTTTGGCCCCCCGGCGTTACCCCCCGCCTGCGCATTACCGCCATCTGTCGAGCTGTGACCATCGCTGAGCGTGGTTGTAATCACCCGCTCGCCCGAAGCCGTATCCGACGTGCTGGCATATTTGATCGCATTCAAAATCGCGTTGACCTGTGCACGTGTCGTGTCCGCATCCAGCGTAATGACAAGGGCATTGCCATTATTGCCCCCTGTCACCGTCACACCGTCGGGCCGGTCGCCTGCCGCAAGGGTCAATTGGTCGGTACTGGTCGCACTACCGACAGAAACCGTAATTTTGCCCGCGCCAAAAATGTCGCCATCAAGCCCGCCGGTTGTTGACAGGTCAATATCACCGATATTGGCACCGGTGATGATCGCCACCGGCGAGGTGCCGGTATTGGCTGCGGTGCTTTCATCCACACTGGTTTCAATGCCTGTTGTATCATTGAAAGTCGGCGCGTCATTGAGCGGCGTGATATTCACCGTCATGGTATTGGACGAGGTCGCATACCCGTCGCGGCTGTCCTGTACCGTAAAGGTGAAGCTGGTCGCCGCATCGCCATTGACGTTTTCCGCCGGACGGAAAACCAGCTTTTTATCCGCAATGTCGCTGGCAGAAATAACATCATTGACCGACACAGCCTGCAGGGTCCCGCCGCTGTCTTTCAGATACAGCGTGCCCTTGCCCGATGCGGGCAGACTGTCAATCCGCACTGCCTTGAACGTATCGGTTTCGTCGCCCGGCTGGCTGTAATCAAAGTCTGCCACCTTGACGATATAATCGGTATCTTCGGGTGTTGTGACCGTCTTGTCCCCGCCAATCGGCGGATCGTTGACTTCGGTAATGGTGACGGTCGCGTTCAGCACGGCCTCAAGCGCGGACGGGCCGCCTGCAGTATTGCCGTTGGTCTGTTCGTTATTCCCATCATTAATGGTAAATTTGACCGTGCGATCACCGCTCAGGACGTCAGAATTTGTATGGTAGCGCAGATTTTCCATCAGGGTCTGGACTTCGGCGGCCGTGGTGTCGGCATCCAGGCTGAAGACCAGTTTGTGATCCCCCACCGTGTCGCTGGGCGTAATCGGATTCCCCGCAGCATCGACAACCGTAACGCCATCGGGCAGCGTATAGGTACCCTGGAAGGTGAGATATTCCTTGGTCGAGGCGGAGGCGCCAATAATTTCAACCGTCAGTGTGCCCTTGCCAAATTTCGGAAGGTCATCGGCTGTCGAAAGGCCATCGGTTGTTGAAAGGTCAATATCGCTCAGGGTAACACCGGAAACGATCTGAACCGGATCCGTCCCTGTATCGCTGGTTGAACTTTCGGTTGAGCTTGCCGTGGTATCGGTTGCCGTCAATACCGGCGCATCATTTTGCGGATCAACCGTAATCTGCATGGTGCCGGTTTCCGATTCGCGAATGGTGGTATCGGTGGCGTGGCCCTTGTCCCAGACGCTATAATTAAAACTGGTTGCTGCGTCGGACTGGTTCAGGTTGGTTTCGGAACGATAAATCAGCTTGCCTGCCGCAATGTCATCGGCTGATACATCAAGCGGGTCGTTTACATCGTCAACTTTGGTAAAAGTCCCATCCCCGTCCGCATCATAATACAGGCTGCCTTTGTTACTATCGGGCAGGGATTTTATCGTGATTTTATTCAGTTCGGTATCAAGAGTGCTTTCATCGCCCGTCTGGCTGAAATTGAAATCACCCACCTTGAAAACATAATCAATGTCTTCCTTTGCCGTGACAGCGGGCGTGCCGGAAATGCTGGGCGGGTCGTTCTGTTCCGTCACCTCGACCGTGGCAGTGATTGTCGCCATCTTGCGTGATGCCCCGGCATCGCCCCCACTTTGGATATTGCCGTGCTGACTGCTGGCCTGGGCGTCATAGAGCTTGACCGAAATATTGCGGGTACCAGAGACAATATCGCCAGTGGACTGATATTTGATCGCCTCGACAATGGCTTTCACCTGTTCAAGCGTCGCGCTGTCCGTCAGGTTAATTTTAAGATCCGTGCCATTTGTGCCGCCCGTTATCGTATCGATCCCGTCCATAGTCGCGACCGACAGAACCTCGCCACTTTGCGCCGAGGTCAGATGAACGACAATCTGGCCTTTACCAAAGATATTGGCATCAAGCCCGCCTGTCGTTGCAAGGTCCACATCTCCAATGGTGACATTATCAAGGATCGTGGTTGCCTCTGTTCCCTCGCCCAGAACATCGCTTTCGGTAATGCTGTGCGATGTGGTACCGGCTGAAATGGTCGGCGTATCGTTGGTGGGATCAACGGTAATGGTGATGGTGCGGGTCGTGATCAGTTCTGCCGACGAACCATCGGCATAAGCGTAATCGCCGGGATTAACCGTCGCATTATCCGTATCACCCGTCAAAGAGCCCGGACGCAAACCGGAATTACCCTCATCATTCACCGCAACGGTCAGGGTAATATCGCCGTTAAAGTTTGAATTGCTGCCTGTGTCACCGGTGGCAGCAGGGGCTTTTACAGTGATGTCCTTGATCAGGCTGTTCAGTTCGGCTTCGGTAAAGCCCGTCAAGACAATGGATTTATTGTCATCGGCAAAATCAACCGTTTTGCCGCCGGATGTATCATTCCCGCTATAAGACCCGATTTTGGTGAATGTGCCGTTTGACAGCGTCAAAGTCACAGACATCTTACCGCCAAGGTCATCAACATCATTGATGTTCAAATTGGCATTGCCGCTATCAACCTTGATAACGCCGTTGCTTTCAGGAACGTGGAAATCCGTTCCCGTGACTTTGGCCGGGGTGTTATAGGCGGTCAGGAAAACATCACGGGTGACAGCGGCAACGTTATACTGGAACCGGGTCTCCGAGATATCGGTTGCGTAAGGGTCAATCTCGGTCGCGTCGATATTGGGGGCAGAAGCATAGGGGATTTGATTAGGGTTCGGCCCGCCATTGGCCATGTCGGTATCTTCAAGCGTGCCGTTTGCACCGGGCATCCGGTCATCAACAATCACCTGGACCTTATAGGTTTTGTTCTGTTCGCCGAAATCGCCGAAATTGACCTGAAGCCCCTTGAGGTAATTATTGATATCCGCCTTCGTGCCCGAAATGCGCAAGGCTGAACCATTACCGTCATAGGTGTCATCAACCGTCACATTGCCACTGCTACTGATCACAATGTTCTGGCTGCCGGTCGTATAATCACTTTGCGCAAGCGGGCTGCCATTGGGGGCAAGGATGCGCACGGTCACGACAAAGGCATCTTGGCCAGCACCGCCATTAAGGTCAATATCGTCAATCACAAAGCCGTTGTCAGCATCGCCAAAGGTGTAGGTATCGTTATTGACAACATCAATGCGGCCCGTTGTGCCATTGGTAATGGTCGGCGCATCGTTGACGGATTTTACCGTGATATAGACCGTCGTGCTGGCCGTTTGCGCATCACCACCCGAATTGCCCTGGTCATCGACACCAATGCTAAGAACATCGGCACCGACATAGTTCTGATTCCCGGCATAGGATAGCTGGTCCATGATGCCATTAATCGCATCGACCGAGCCGGTCAGAACCACGGTGTCGCTGTTATTACCCGAAATCGCCACCTTGCCCGGGGCGGAAAATGACAGCGTGCCATGAACAACCGACAGCGTTACCTTGACATCCTTGCCAAAGGCATCGGCATCGCCAATACGAATGTCGGGCATGGTTTTGGTGGTATCTTCATAGGTAATGCGCGCATCGCCCGGATCGGGAACATCAATCGTCGGGGGTGTATTTTCAAGGGAAGAGCGCAACAGGATCGACGTTTTAACAATGTTATGGGCATCATTGATGGTCGAACCATCCTGGTTGACCGTTGCATTATCGGCGCCATTGGCACCCGTTGTCAGCGCGCCGCTGCTATCGCGCAAACGGTCATCCACACTGACATCGACGGTATAGGTCGTATCATGGTCGCCATTGGGCAGAATGACTTTCATCCCGTCCAGGGCGGCCTGAACGTCGGCCAGTTTGCCCTGAAAGGTGATAGACCCTGTGCTGGCATCGTCCGAGGTTACGGTAATGCCGGTCGTCGTATCAAGGCGCAAATCCCCCGAAGAGCTCAGATCGACAGCATTGTCATCCTTGTCCTTCAGCAAAACCGTTACAGAAACGAAATCCGTTTCACCAGGACTGTCAACGACCACCAGATCGGGATCACCAACGGTGAATTTGCCGTTCATATCAAAGGTATTGGTGCCATAGACATCGTAATCGGCACCCGCCCGCGAGATGGTGGGAATATCGTTGGCATATTGGTTCGCCGGAACGACAATATCGAACTGCGAGGCTGCCTTGGTGCCGCCCACAGTCCAGGTATGGTCGCTGACACTGTCAGAAACGATATATTTGAAATTATCGGCCCGAACTTCCGACCCGTTATGAATATAGGTCAGTCGGCCCGCATCAATATCGGCCTGGCTAAAGACAGAGCCAACCCCCAGGCGTTTGCCATTCAGATAAAGCGTGCCCGACGTCACATTTGACGTGATGCGATATTGCAGGGTGTCTGGCGTATTGTCCGGATCCACCGACACAAGATAGCTGTCATTGATCGTGCCGCTACCGCCTTCGGCAACTTCCAGCACCTCGTTGACCGTGGTGCGGCCATTTGCCTCTGTATGTGTATCGGCAGCAGCATTTTCATCGGAAATCGGCGCATCATTGAGCGGTGCGATGGTAAATGTGACCGTGGCGGTATTGGAAATATTGTTCGCCGCCGGTTCACCGGCACTTTGTTTGATGCCATCGGCATCATGCAGATCATCGCGCACGCGATACTGGAAACTGTCGGTGAAATTTTCCGTTCCATCGTGAATGTAGCGCAGTTTTGATGTGTTTTTATCGCCGGTCAGAAGCGACTTGGACAGCCAGTCCCCTGCCGAAACATCCACCCAGTTCCCGTCACCATCCTTGTATTGCAGGGTGCCGTTATCGGGCAGGTCAACAACCTGAAAATACAAATCATCCGTAACGGCTTCGCCCTTTGGCTCGTCAAATTCGTTTGCCGTATCCACATCCGCCATTTTCATGGTGTCCGAGGTGATTGTCACCGTCGCACCCTCGCCAATGGTCGGAACAGCCCCGCCCGATGCGGTCGGGGCATCATTTACCGGAATGGCGGTAATGGTAAATGTTCCCTTGGCACGACTATCGGCCAGATCGCCCGTACCAATCGAGATTGAAAAATTGAAGCTACCGTGATGGATTTCACCCCCGTCATGGGTGAATTGCAACAAACCGTTATTGATATCGGCCTGGGTGAAGGAATCATACACACCCAAAACCTTGCCATCGAGATACAGCGTACCATTCGTCGGCAGCACGGTCAGGCGGTAAACCGTGGCTTCTGGCGGCACGGTATATGTAGATGACCCCTGGGTCATTTTCAGGGTGTAGGACAGATTTTCGCTGGTAATGGTCGCCGTGTCTTTGTCGGTCCCGCCACGCTGGCCGTCGCCTTCATATACCTCGATACCGCTATTGACCGAACTTTGATCAATCACCACCGGATCCCCGCTGGGCGGAGTGTCGGGATCATAACTGCCCTGAATTTGCAAATGGAAGGTATTGGTGGCAATGCTGCCATCTGCGGGGTCAACCACACCACCGGCCTGACCGGCATTGTTAAACACACGGGTATGGGAATCCGTTACCTGAAAATCAAAGCTGTCGGCGGTAAAGTTCGTTCCCGCCGTTGTACCATCAGAATCGGTCACTGCCTTGGTCTGGACATAGGTCACCTTGCCCGCATCCAGATCGGCCTGGGTGAAGGTACTGTTAACCGTCATCAGATTGCCATTCAGGCGCAATTCCCCATAGGTCGGCAGGGACGTCAGACGATAAATGATTTCGGTGCCGTCGCTGGTATCATCAACATCGGAAACATGCAGGAAATTGCGTGTGATAACCGTTGAAACACCAGCCTGCACCGTTGCCGGTTTATTGGTATCAAGCACCGAATGGTCATCATTGGCAATCACGTCAATCTGGACGGTTTTTGTCGTTGTCAGTTCATGACCGGCCCCCGGTTCACCGCCCTTGTCGGTCACTTTCAGGGTAAATTCCGGCTTTGTGCCGTCCGGCTCCGTGCCGTTATGGGCGAATTTCAGGGTTTTGAATTCGGCCATCGTCAGGGTCATGGAGGATGCCGTGATTTCCTCGCCGCTACCAACCTGTCCGTCTCCGTTTGCATCCAAAAACAGGGTGCCAAGGCCGTGGGTGTTGATATTGGAAATTTCGATGGTCAGATTGCCGCTGTCGCTGGCATCCGCATCGGCAATCGTGATTTGTCCGCCAATATCGGCCGCATCGGTTTTGGTGCCGGGATTGTTATAAACATCCTCGGTGCCCTGGCCTTCATAAACACTTGGCGTGCCCTCAATCGTCGGCGCATGATTAACTGCCGCCACCAGATTCCAACTGATCTGTTTTTCAGCCGAAACATGGTTGCTATCCGGGTCTGACGCGCTCTGCTTAACTCCGTCTGCCGCTTTCAAATCATCACGGACAATGAATTTGAAACTGTCCGTGCTGGCACCGGTATCGGTATTCACATAGCGCAGCTTGGTCGAACCACCACTGTTTGTCAGCAAATCGGCCGACAGCCAGTCGGTTCCATCCACATCCACCCAGTTTGAACTGTCACCATCATAATATTGCAGTTTCCCGCCATCAGGCAGATCTGTCACCTTGAAGAACAGGTCATCCTTGCTGGCTTCGGGGTTGTTGTCCGGCTCGCCGCTTTCATTGGCAACATCGGCATCGTCCATGCCAAAGGCGCTTTTGATCACGCCAACCGTTGCCCCCCGGGTCACATTGCCCAGCGTCCCCCCCGTCGCGGTCGGAGCATCGTTCGTTGCGGTTGCCCGCAGGGCAAAACTGCCATCAACCACCTTTGTTGTGCCAACGGAAATGGTAAAATCAAAACTGCCCTGATGGATTTCCCCACCATTATGGACAAAAACCACCCGGCCATTGTCAATGTCATCCTGGGTGAAGGAATCAAAACGGCTATCCAGGGCCTTGCCATCCAGATAAAGGGTGCCGTTGGTCGGAAGTTCGCTGATGCGATACACCGTGGCATTGGCCGGAACCGTATATTCCGATCCATCCTGGGTATATTTCAACTGATAGGAAAGCTCGCCATTGGTCAGCGTATGGGTATCCCCATCGCTGCCGCCCATAACACCGTCCCCTTCGGTCACATCAATTCCGTTATTGGTTGACGTAACCACAGTTGCCGGTTCGCTGGGCTGCGCATCGCCGCCATCCCCGGCAAAATCACCCTGAATTTCGATATTGAAGGTATTGACCGCAATTTCGTGGTTATTATTCGGGTCAACCACACCGCCTTCAGCCCCGTCCTTGTTAAAGACACGCTGCTCGGAATCAAACACCTTGAAATTGAAGCTATCGGCGGTAAAGGCCGTGCCATCCGCCTTGGCATCGGGGTCATCCACGCCGCGATTTTGCACATAAATCAGCTTTCCGGCCGCAAGATCGTCCTGGCTGAAACGGTCGCCCACCGTCAGGCGCACACCATCCAGGCGCAATTCTCCGTGATCGGGCAGATCGGTCACTTCGTAAACCAGTTGCGCACCATTGATGGTGTCGACGTCCGACACGCTCAGATAGGATGTATCAATTACAAAAGATTCACCCGCATCGATTTGAGCCGTGCGATTGGTATCGAGCGACGAATAATCATCGTTGGCCTGAATATCGATCACGATATTTTTGCTGGTCGAAAGCGCCTTGTCTGTCCCGAATCCCCCCCCGCTATCGGTTACGGTGACAGTAAAGGACGGGTCCGTCGCATCCGTGGGCTCTGCCCCGTCATGGATGAATTTCAGCGTCTTGAACTCGGCAATTGTCAGGTCGCTGGTATCACCGGTAATTTCGGTGTCGCCCGTCCCAAAATAACCATCGCCATCCGCATCGAGAAACAGGGTTCCGACCCCGTGGGTATCAACATTGGTGAGCGATACCGTCAAACGCGACTCATCATCATAGCTGTCAAAGTCGGCAATGGTGATCTGGCCGCCAATGTCCGCAGCCTGGGTTTTGGTGGTATTATCGTTATAGAGGTTTTCACTGCCCTGGCCTTCAAAGGCCTTGGGGTTGCCCGTAATCGTCGGGGCATGGTTATCGACCGATGTAATGGTCAGATTAACGCTGGCCGTGCCCGAAACATGGTTGGCCCCCGGGTCACTCACGCCAGAGCGAACATCGTCACTATCGGTATTGCTGTCATCCCTGAAATCATCACGGACGCGATAATCGAAACTGTCGCTGGAAACCGCCTCAACTGTTTGTACATAGCGAATGCCGGTCGTATTGGCGTCCCCCGTCAACAACTTGGCCGAAATCCAGTCGCCGGTCTGAATATCAATCCAGTTGCCATTGCTGCGATATTGTAGCGTGCCGTTTTCCGGCAATGACGTGATCTGGATATACAAATCATCGGGCTGGGCTTCATCATTGGCATCTGCCGGTTCACCCGGTTCATTCGACGTATCAACATCATTCATGCCCAGGGCCGATGTGGTCAGGCCCACTGCCCCGCCTTCGGCAACGGTGGCCGTCCCGCCTGAAACCGTCGGGGCATCATTGGTGGCAATGGCGCGCAGGGAAAAGGTCGTTTTGACGATTTCCGTCACACCCACCGACAGGGAAAACCCAAAGCTGCTTTGATGATTTTCACTGCCGTCATGGACAAAAACCACCTTGTTGGCATCAATATCGGCCTGGGTAAAAGAATCAAAAACATGCAGTTCGACATCGTTCAGATAGAGCTTGCCATTGGTCGGAAGATCGGTCAGACGGTAAAGGGTATCACTTGCGGCGATATCATAGGTGTTGCCGCTGTCGGTCGCCTGTAAAATGTAATTCAGCATCGACGAGGTGATCGTTCCGGTATCCACCCCGCCCTTCACACCGTCTTCTTCCGTCACCTCGAGCCCGCTATTGACCGGGGTTCCCTTGATGGTCACGTCGCCATCCGGAGTTTGCCCGCCATCGCCCGTCCAGTCCCCCGTAATGCGGAAATCAAACTGGTTTGTCTTGATATCCCCCGTTGCCGGGTCCACCACACCGCCTTCGGCACCGGGGGCGTTATAGGATCGCAATTGTGAATCACGGACTTCAAAGCTAAAGCCGTCGGCAACATAGTTTTCGCCGGAAACCCGGTCCGCTGCCGTGACCTTTGCTGTCTGGAAAAACGTCACCCGGCCTTGATCCAGGTCGTCCTGGCTAAAACGGTCGCCAACAGCCAGAATGACACCATTCAGACGCAATTCGCCATAGGTCGGCAAAGCCGTGATCTTGTAAACAAGCTGTTTGCCGCCACTGGTGTCATCAACATCCGTTACCTTGAGATTGGCCGAGGACAAAACCGTCACCACGCCGGCATCCACGGTTTGCGGGCTGTTGGTGTCTATTTCAGGATTATCATCATTGCCGATCACACCAATGGTGATGGTCTTGCTGACAGTCAGCTTGGCCGCATCCCCGGCACCGCCACCGCCATCGGTAACGGTAATTTTAAAGGTGGGGTTATTGCCGTCCGGTTCGGTCCCGTTATGGGCAAATTTCAATTTGCCAAGATCCGCACCAGCAATGGTAACAGACCCGGTAATCACCTGGTCTTTGGACGAATCAAAAATGCCATCGCCATCGGTGTCGATAAACAGGGTTCCGTGGCCCTGATTATCCACATCGGAAATGGTGATGGACAGATTTGCAAGATCATCAGAACTATCGGCATCACCGCCGGAAATGGTTAAAAGCGACCCGATATCGGCTGCCTGTGTCACCGTGCCGGGCGCATTATAAACCGCTTCGGTACCCTGTCCTTCATATACCGTCGGGCTGCCATCAACTGTCGGAGCCTGGTTAACCGGCGCGATATTAACGGCAATATCAAACGGGCCAACATTGCCACTGCCGCCCCCGTCATTCACGGTAACTTTAAAAAGATCACTGTCATTATTACCGACGATAATGTCGGTGCCGTCATGCTGATAGCTCAGCTTGCCATCCATCACATCCTTGAGCGAAAAGGTACTGCCAACCAGCAGGTTATGCCCGTTCAGCTTCAGCACCCCGTCACTCGGAAGGGACGTAACCTGGAAAACTTCCTGGCTGGCCGTTTGACTGACGCCCAGTTCAGGATCGACAAGATTGAAAATATCCTGACCAATCGTCACAGATCCGCCTTCATCCACCGAAATCGGTGATGGCGAAAGATCCGGCGCATCGTTTACCGGCGAAAAGGCAACATCAATACTGTCACTAACCGCCGTTGTCGTGCCGTCACCGACCGTCAGTTTGACCTTTGCCAAACCGTTAAAGTTTTCCGATGGTGTCAGCACCATGTCGTTCAGGGCAGCATTGATCGCATCCTGCTTACCAGTCAGGGTGATTGTATTGCTGTTGTCGCCAGTAACGGAATCCAGCCCCGAAATATCATTCAGCTTGATCGCGCCGGTCGGGTTGGCGGAGCCATCCTCGACCGTGATTGTCACCGTTAGCGTATCACCAACGTTATTTTCATCATGGTCAATATCGCTTACCGAAATGCCGCTCAGGGTCACATCGGTATCTTCAACGCCGTCAACCGCCTGGGTGCCATCCATTCCGCTGATGGTCGGCTGATGGCCGGTCACAGGGTCTACCGGATCGGCCAGCAATTGCGAAATCGAATGCAGGGCGGATGAATCAGCGGGCAGGGCAGCCGTAATGTGGCCGGTGGCATATTCCAGATCCCAGTCACCACCAAGCTCGCCATTCCCCGTGACGTCATCGGAGGCGGCAATATCAGCCCCCGTCAGATGGGAAAATGTATCGACAAACTGTTTGCCGCTTTCGTCTTTCGCAATATTACAGCCATAAAGCAAAATATCGGCTCCCGCCGATAAATGACTGCTCCAGGCTGAAATCTCCGCACCTGTCTCACCGGCAAGTGCGGCCGTGTCAATATGGTCCGAGCCCAGGGTGAAACTACCATCCCCCCCATGCGAGATGATGTGCAAACCGGCAACATCATTGCCCGAAGCCAGGGCGTCGGCAATGGCCTTGGCACCAGATTCATCACTATCCACAATCAGGGTATCCGCCTTGCCTTGCAGGCTGGCGGCAAAATCCTGCGCACCCTCAACACGGCTGTCGATAACCACCAGCACTCGGCCGGTACCGGTTTCCGGGGTCAGGTTGGCAATCACGGCATCAAATTGCGACGCAGCATCCGACGAAGCGCCGGAATCCTTTTGCGCGTCAGACTGGTGTTTCGTTTCTGCCTGGTCATGATGGCTGACTTCAGATGCAACAGTTGCGACCGCCGCCGCATCGAGAAGAACGCGCGGTTCCAAGGCTGAAAAATACAGCTTCGTCATGATTTATTACCCTGATGGCCCGTCTATACGGAAGGATATGTAATTTACTATAGTTAGGTTTAGACCCTAATCATCTATAGTCAGAACCGCGCATCAGTTGGCAAGGCAATTTTCAAATGACTAAAAACAGAAAACAGTCAATACGCAATAATTAACAAAAATTAATACTATACTTGCGAATTAGAAAAGAATCTTTCTCCCGCCATCGCTTTTTTAATTCTTTGTGGAATTTCAATACTCTTTCCCCGATCACCAATCCCATCCTCAAGAAGGGTATTTCAGATAAACAAACATTATAAAAACTGGATATTCAAAATCTGACATTTTCTGACCTGGTAAAAACATCCCTCAATCAGTCGCCCAAAAGCCCTCAAACCATATCCGTATTTATCCGAATCTCTCTATCAATCGAATGTCTTTTACATAATCAGAACATATCCCAAAGGTTGTGCAGTTAATTAAAAGGTCTCATTTAAAACGGGATACAAACGGGAAATACTCTTTATATTAGATAAATATTCTTTTTAATTGCGGGTACCGCTTTATCATTATGGAAACTTTTGGTTGCTCTTTAATAACAAATAAAAACCAGTAGTTAATTTTACTTCCTCCCCTCAAATCGCGATAAAATGGTATCGCCTTCCCATTGACAGGTTCCTAAAAGACCCCCCGACTAAACGGGTTTGTCGATCTGTTACCGGAAAATCTTTCAATAAGTCACCCGCTTGCTCCGGGCAGTTTTCACATCACTTTTCCGTTCATGACTTGACCCGGACAGGGAAACAGGCGTAAGAGAGTCACGCAATCGCAAGTCAGTTGCAATTGCGTTATTCTATTGGCTGTCCAGCCCTCTTGCATCTTCCCTTCGCAAGTACCTTCAGGTTCCACCATGTCCAAATTCCCTGCCGTCGTCTTTGCCATGCTGATGGGTAGTGTCGTAACTACCGTGGCCCATGCCGCCCCCCAAACCATCGATATGGTGATCAAGGATCACAAATTTAACCCTGCCGAAATTACCATTCCTGCCAATACACCGGTCGTTTTGCAGGTCAAAAATGCCGATCACGCGGTCGAGGAATTTGACAGCCATGATCTGCGCCGCGAAAAAATCATCGCGCCGGGCATGACCGCCAAAATCAAACTCGATGGCCTTGCGCCGGGCGTTTACAGCTTTATGGGGGAATTTCATTCCAGCACGGCGCAAGGCAAGGTCCATGTCAAATAAAGGCCTGGTCAACGTCATCTGCCCGCAAAGCCCCTGGGCCCCTGATCTCCTGCCGCCTCTTTCATCCTTCTTTCTGATGCCATAACCGGGATTGATCCCATGACTGCCGCCCTGATCATTGTTTTTCGTGAAGTTCTCGAAGCCGCGCTGATTGTCGGCATTGTGCTGGCTGCCGTAAATGGTGTACGCGGTGCCAAGGCCTGGATTGCTGCCGGTATTGCCGGTGGGGTCGCCGGTGCGACGATGGTCGCCTATTTCGCCGGGGCCATTGCCGGGGCACTTGCCGGATACGGGCAGGAAATTTTCAATGCCAGCATTTTGCTGGTCGCTGTCCTGATGCTGGGCTGGCACAACGCCTGGATGTCGGTACATGGCCGGGAGATGGCAGTGGAAATGCGCGATGCCGGCAACGCCGTGCGCGATGGCAAAAAATCCCTGTCCGCGCTGGCAATTGTTGTCGGCGTTGCCGTGCTGCGCGAAGGTTCGGAAATTGTTTTGTTCCTGTATGGTCTGGCAACGGCCGATGGTGGCCTTTCCAGCACCCTGCTGGGCGGTGCCATTGGCCTTGGTGCCGGGGTTATTGTCGGGGCGGGGCTTTATTTGGGCCTGTTGCGCATTCCCACCCGTTACCTGTTTTCCGTCACCAGCATCATGATCACGCTGCTGGCCGCAGGCATGGCGGCGCAGGCGATGAATTTCCTCTCAGCGGCCGATATTGTCAATCTGGGTCCCGTCCTGTGGGACAGCTCGTGGCTGTTAAGCCAGGAAAGTCTGGCGGGCAAAACCCTGCATACCCTGGTAGGGTACATGGACAGGCCCACCCTGCTGCAAATCGTGGTTTACATCGGCACGGTCCTGGCAATCACCCTTGCCAGCAAAACCACACGGCGCTTGGCAAATCGCCGCCCGGCACGGGGGCAAAATCAGGCAAGTGCCGCCGAATAACCGGGATCGTACAAAAAAGGCGAGGCCAGAAGCCACCGCCTTTTTAAGCCTGCTGGTCATTCATACCGAACGGCCCGGCATTGATCATAACACCGCCCTAATGCAGGACAGCGACATTCTCGGAACCAAATTCCCCATCCCCGGCCATTGGCATCACAGTGCCCAGGCTCTGGATCATGCCGTCTGGCGTGATCCTGGCCTGTGCCACAACAATGCGCCCCATCACCGACATCCCTTTTTCCTGGCGCAAAACACCCTGCTGGTTTGACAGAACTTCCAGTCCGGCCTTTTTCAGCCAGTCGGCAATAATATCGGGGTGATGGCGAAACCGCTGGCCCGGTCCCAAATCAAACGGGAAAACATCACCTTCTTCCAGCGACATCACCAAAATACCCCCGGCAACCAGGCGCGAACGGATCATGGACAGCACCGCTTCCAGATCCCCCAGATAGTTCAAAACATCCGCCGCAATCACCATACCGTAATGCGCCGTTGCCATATCGGGCATGGCGGTAATGTCGGCTTCGCGCAAATCGCGATAAACACCCTTGGCCCGTGCGCGGTTCAACATGCGGGGCGACAGATCCACCCCGTCAAGCACATCCACCTGCCCGTTAAAAACATCGGCCACCAGCCCAGTGCCACAGCCAAGGTCCAGCACTTCAAGCGGACGCGGTAGATCCGCCATCAGGCTGCGCACCGCCTCATACATCAGTTCTGGTGCCCGATAGGTCAGCCTGTCACGCAAAGCGCGTTCAAAACGCGGCGCATAATCATCAAACAAAGCCCGGACATATTCCGGCGGCAAACGATCGCGCATCGCAACCGCCCCCAACAACATCAACCGGACTTCCGCCCCCATCCGGTCCGTTGCATCGCGCATCAGATACTGGCGATAAGCCTCGATCGCCTGTTCGCCATGACCAGCCTTTTCGTGCAATTCACCTAACGCAAAATAGGCTTCATCCCAATTGTCATCCGCCTCGATCGCCGCACGCGCCACCTCGATTGCAGCTTCATTGTCACCGCGCGCCGCCATCGCCAGCGCAACATCAAGACGCCGACTGGCCAAAAGCCGATCATTACTCATCTATATGAAATCCCGGAAAGTCATCCCGCAGGATGTCGTTAGTACCGGACGCTATATCTGCCTGTTTTCTGATTTTGGCAAGTCAGATTAAAACGTTCACAAACAATGGGTTAGGATAAAATTCGCGGCTATATAGGCAAAATACCCATTATAAATGGCGCAAAACCGCCATTTGCCCGCCGGGCAGGTGAAACCGGCACAAACAGCAAAACAGCCATGCAATTTTGAACCGGAAGATCTTGAATTAAATTATTACATCATAATATAAAGATTAAACGTCTTTTACAAGGAAACCGGAATGGAAAATTTCACCCCATTCACCGCCCTGGCAGGTGGCGCCCTGATCGGTCTGGCCGCCGGGCTTTATATTCTGCTCAATGGCCGCATTGCCGGGATCAGCGGCATCATTGGCGGCATTATCGGGGCCGCGTCTGCACAAAAGGCCGAAAGAATCGCCTTCATTTGCGGGCTGATTGCCGGACCGGTCATTCTCGCCCTGGTGGCAGGCTATCGCCCGGCGATTACGGTTGATGCCAGTTTGCCGGTTTTGCTGCTGGCGGGGTTGCTGGTTGGTTATGGCACCAGCCTGGGCAGCGGCTGCACCAGCGGGCACGGCATTTGCGGGCTGGCCCGGTTTTCGCCCCGGTCCCTGGCTGCAACCCTGGCCTTTATGGCAACCGGCTTTTTAACCACCTTTGTCATGCGCCATCTGATTGGATTTTAACATGCGTATTTTAGGTGCCCTTTTATGCGGTTGTCTGTTCGGGGCCGGTTTAGCCCTGTCAGGCATGATCAACCCGGAAAAAGTTCTGGGATTTCTCGATATTGCCGCCATTCCGGCACATGGCTGGGACCCCAGTCTGATTTTTGTCATGGCCGGGGGACTGATCATCGCCCTGCCGTTTTTTTGGTGGGCAAAATGGCACAATACCGCCCTTTTAGGTGGCAATATCTCCCTCCCCACCAAAAGAACCATCGACCGCCCCCTGATCATCGGTAGTCTGATTTTTGGTGTCGGTTGGGGGTTGGCCGGGTTATGTCCGGGACCCGCCATTTCCGCCCTGTCCTATTTGCAACTTGAACCATTTCTGTTTGTCGTCGCGATGCTGGCTGGCATGATCATCCAACGCCTGTCCAGCCGCCCGTGACACGGGCCCGCAGTCGGCAATCAATTTTCGCACCAGTTGCAAACATGGCAGGTATTCCTGCACATAATCGGCATATATCTTGTCTTTGGAATCCGTCTAGCCTACCTGTAAAGGCACCTCTCGCAGCCTTACAAGGTGGATAATGAAGATCGGCATTCTGGAAACAGGTTTTGTCCCCGACGAAATGCAGGACGAATTCAAAAGCTATCCCGTCATGTTTAAAAAGATGCTCGGTTCTGTCGATCCGTCACTGGAATTTCAAAGCTGGTCCGTTTTGATCGACCAGTTCCCCGATAGCATCCGCGATGCCGATGCCTGGGTCATTACCGGTTCCAAACACGGCGTTTATGAAAACCTGCCCTGGATGATCAGGCTCCAGGCCATGTTGCGTGACATTGTTGCGGCCGACATTCCGGTTTTTGGGGTTTGTTTTGGTCATCAAATTCTGGCCGCTGCCCTGGGCGGCACCGTTGTCAAATCAGACAAAGGCTGGGGGATTGGTGTGCATGAATACAAACTGGCACAAAACACCCCCAAATGGGTTGAAGATGCCCCGGCAACCATGAAACTGAATGCCTTTCACCAGGATCAGGTTGTGAAGCTGCCCGAAACCGCATCGGTTTGGGCCAGTTCGGAATTTTGCCCCTATGCCGGGCTGAATTACGGCGACAGGGCCGCATCGATCCAGCCGCATCCCGAATTTTCGTTTGAATATGAAAATGCCCTGTTGCAAGCCCGCCGTGGTGAACTGATCCCGGAAGATGTGGCCGAAATTGCCGAAGAATCGATGAAAAACCCGGTGGATGGCAACAGTTTCGCCCGATGGATTGTCGCCTTTTTAAAGGGTGAACGCCATATCAGGGCGGCCTGACAGACCCGATAAAACCGGCAAATCGCTGACCGGCTTTTCAAACGGCGACCGGAAATACTCCGGTCGCCGTAACTTTTATCCATTCCAGATCATTCACATCTTTGGCTTCACCCCAACCCCCGATACAGTAGCGACTTCAAACCGTCAAAACAGGCCATGTGATGCGCGAAGCCCCGTCCGCCCGCCCTCCGATCATCGCCAGACTGGCAAATTCCATTCCGTCTTTGCGCCTGTATGCAGGGCTGGTGCTGTTTGCCTATGTTCTGACGCATTTCATCAATCACGGTTTCGGACTTATTTCGCCCGAACTGATGGAAAGCGCGAATGATTTTCTGACATCGGTCTGGAAATTTCTGCCGCTGGAAATTCTGCTGATCACAGCCCTGATCACCCATTTCCTGCTGGCAACCGGGCGGCTTGCAAGGCGGCGCAGCCTGCGCCTGAAACCCAAGGAATGGCTGCAAATTACCCTGGGCCTGTCTATACCGGTTCTGATGTTTCAACACATCCTGGGCACACGCGTCGCCGAAATCGCCTTTAATGTCGAGCCCTTTTACGAACGCGTATTGGTGGATCTTGCGGTATTTCGCCCCGATATTGGTCTTTTGCAGGCCGTGGCATTGCTTGTTGTCTGGATACATGGCTGCATCGGCATTCATTACTGGCTATCGGTCAAACCCTTTTATGGCCGCATCCGGTCGGTGCTGGGGTTTTGTGCCATTGTCATTCCCACCGTCGCCCTGGCGGGCTATCTGGCGGCGGCCAACACCGTGATTGAACGCGCGGCCCTGGGGGGCTCGCCCTATCTGGCCCAAATCATCAGGGAAGCCGGGCGCACCGCGCAATCCTTTGCCTTTTACAGCCGCATGGCAAACAATCTGCTGTTTGTGACCATTGCCCTTGCCTTAAGCCCGTTTGTCGTCCGCCAGATACGCAAAATGATGGATCGGGTGCGAACCACCCCGGCCCTGAAACTGCCCGGAGGCCGAGCCGTGCGGATCATTCAGGGGGCCACCGCGCTTGAAGCCCTGCGCGATGCCAAGGTCCCCATTGCATCCGTATGCGGGGGGCGCGGGCGCTGCACCACATGCCGTTTATATTGCCGGTCCGGCCTGGCGGACCTGCCCGTCCCCAATGCCGTCGAAAGTGCCGCCCTTCGCAGCATCAACGCCCCGGAGGACTGGCGCCTTGCCTGTCAGATCCGACCCACGGCAGATTTGGAAATTACCCCGCTTCTACCTGCCAATGCCTCTGCCAGTGATGGACGGCGCCCGGGCGGCCTGACCGGAAGCGAAAGACAGGTCGTGACGATTTTCACCGATTTGCGCGACTCAACCAAATTGGGCGAAACCAAAATGCCCTATGATGTTTTGTTCATCCTCAACCAGTTTTTTGCTGAAATGACCGAAGCCCTGCACAAAACCGGCGGCCATTATGCCCAGTTTACCGGCGACGGCCTGATGGCGCTGTATGGCCTGGAGGATCGCAATATTCGCATCGCCATCGGCAAGGCCATTCGCGGGGCGGGTGAAATGCTGGCGCGAATCGAAAAACTGAACACCCAGCTTGAATCCGAATTGCCCTTCAAACTGCGCATTGGTCTGGGCATCCATGTTGGCGAGGCCATTGTCGGCGAAATGGGCCCGCCGCGCCGCGAACAGATCAGCGCCATTGGCGACAGCATCAACACAACCGCGCGGCTTGAATCCAAATGCAAGGAACATGGCGTTCCGCTGATCATCTCGCAGGACGTGATCACACGGGGAAAATTGCAAATTCCCGAGGGAACAAAACTGCATCGTGAATCGTTACGGGGAAAAGAACGCGAAATCGCCTATTACGCCCTGGCAACCCTGCCTGTCCTTGCCGGGCAGGCCGAAAAACAGATGGCCTGACTATGACATGGAAGGCTTGCCAGATATGACCGGTCCAGGGCAAAGGCCCGGCAAACACATAAAATCTGCTTGATCATTGCCAATGATACAATGAAGCGAGCCGTTTTTGACGCATGGATGATGTGCTGCAGTGCGGATGGGGCTTGACTATCGCGCCCAAAATAACATGTAATCATAAGGAAAGTGCGTCTTTGGTGCCGGTCTTCCGGGCCAGGACAGAGCAGATGCCGAAAGGATCTGATCCGTTGCACGCTCGCTCAGTCAGAGGAGGTGAAAGTTACCGCCATGTCGCGTATTTCTATGTTTAACAGCCCTCTCCTTCTTGGTTTCGATCAAATCGAACGCGTTCTTGATCAGGTCTCCAAAACCAAGGCAGAAGGGTATCCGCCCTATAATATCGAACAGATTGGCGACAACCATATCCGCATCACGGTTGCGGTTGCCGGTTTTTCCGATGACGATCTTTCGGTCACAACCGAAGACAACCAGTTGATCATTCGGGGCAAGCATCAGGAAGACGAAAGCAACCGCGTTTATATTCATCGGGGCATCGCATCCCGGCAGTTTCAGCGGTCTTTCGTTCTTGCCGAGGGTATTGAAGTCGTTGGTGCCCATCTCGATAACGGTTTGCTGCATATCGATTTGAATCGTCCGGTCCCGGAACCGGTCGTGCGCGAAATCGCCATCAACTCGAACCGTAAAAAAAGTGTTCCATCGCGCACCATTGAAATGCAGATGGATGACGACAGTTCCGAAACGAATAAACAATGAGCCGCAAGGCCAGTAGTGAGGAGTGGTTTAAATGAGCAATCGCATCACAGACCATGAAGACGCAGAAGGCGTCATCCCGGCCGAGCAGGATTTGCATATGCTGTCGTCAGGCGATTTTGCCATGCTGGGCATTCAGGATTTTGCCTATGTTCGCAAAATCGAAAACCCGGAAGAAAACGACGCGGCACGTATTTATGCGGTCTTTACCGCCGATGGTACCCATATCGCATCGTTTGAAAGCTATGCCGTGGCCTATGCCGCCATTCGCCAGCACGATATGGAACCGCGTTCGGTCCATTAATCGGGTCCTTACCCGCATGTGAGGGCCACAAAGCTGCGATTTCATCAATATTCAAAGGCAGCCCCTTGCGTGTAGCAGGGCTGCCTTTTGTATGTCTGCTTCCGCTCGGATTAGCGTGACATCACAATTTTCGTATCACCAAACATAACATCGCGGGTTGTTTGCCGTGCCAGAAATTCATGGGGGAAGCCCGGCTCAATGGCACTCGCTGCAGCCAGGCGATCACACTGCGCCTGGGTTAGAACAACAGCCAGAGCACCAAGGTTTTCCTCAAACTGTGCCTGTGTCCGTGCCCCCACAATCGGAGCAACAATCGCCGAATCCAGCATTGTCCAAGCCAGCGCCACCTGCGATGGCGTTATTCCCGTCTCGCGTGCGACATCACTTACGGCATCTACAATGGCAAGGTTGCGTTCCGTCAATGCGCCATTGGCAATGGCAAAATCGCGGCGCGTGTCATTGTTTCCCGACAATCCAGTTGTCACATCATCCCGCGTGTATTTCCCCGACAGAACCCCACTCGCCAAAGGCGACCAGGGAATGACACCAAGCCCCATCTCGCGCGCCATCGGAATCAGATCACGCTCCACAGTACGCTCAATCAAACTATATTCGATCTGCAAGGCAATCAGCGGCGACCAACCGCGAAGCTCGGTCATGGTCTGCATCCGCGAAACCTGCCAGGCCGGTGTATCGGATATGCCGACATAAAGCACCTTCCCGGCCCGCACCAGATCATCCATCGCGCGAAGCACCTCGTCGACGGGTGTGGTAAAATCCCACGCATGCAAATAAAGCAAATCAATATAATCGGTATTCAACCGGGCAAGGCTCTCTTCAACCGAACGGACCATGCTTTTACGATGATTACCCCCGGAATTAACGTTCCCCCGATCCATCGGAACAGCGTATTTCGTCGAAATCACCAATCGATCACGCTGGCCTTTTGCAAATGCCCCCAGAAACCGCTCTGACGCGCCATCGGTATAGCAATTGGCCGTATCGATAAAATTCCCACCTCGATCCACATACATATCAAAAATACGGCGCGCTTCTCTCTGATCAGCCCCCCAGCCCCAGTCGGTTCCGAAGGTCATTGTGCCAAGTGCGAGTGGCGAAACCCGCAAACCCGAACGCCCCAGCAGGCGATATGTATCAAGTGTCATGCTGTCCGACATGTCATCATCTCCGTTTATCCGTTCAATTTTTGGCTGGCCGGAATGATGAACCGTTCCGATAAAGATAAAAATATCCTATAATTTTCATATATTGTTTAAAAACCAAGGCATAATAAAACCATGAGAGGCCGCGACTTTGCCGAACTAAGAGCCTTTGCCTGCGTCGTTGAACATGGCAGCTTCCGCAGTGCAGCGGCCCATCTTGGCATGTCCGCTTCCGCGATCAGCCAGACCATTCGCAATCTGGAAGAACGGCTAGGTATGCGCCTGCTCCACCGCACCACACGCAGCGTCGCCCCAAGCCAGGCGGGAGAAAGGCTGATGGCGCGGCTTGCACCTGCCATTCATGATTTTGATAACGCGGTTGCCGAACTGACCGAAATGCGCGACACACCTGCAGGATGCGTCAGAATTAACGCCACCCGCGTTGCCGCCATGCACTATCTGGCCCCCAAAATCGCGGCTTTCCTGCAAGACTATCCAGACATCACGCTGGACATTACGCTTGATGAGAAACTGATCGATATCGTCGCCGACGGGTTCGACGCAGGCATACGCTTGGGGGAAAGCCTGGAAAAAAATATGGTTGCAGTTCGGCTGGGTGGCGATATGCGCATGATGGCGGTAGCAGCACCCTCTTACTTCGCACGCGCAGGAATACCGGCAACGCCCCGCGATCTTCGCACTCATCGCTGCTTTAGCTACAGATGGCCAACCAGCGGTCGCCTGTATCGATGGGAATTTGAACGCGGCACCGAAAAACTCGATATTGAGGTAGAAGGCCCCCTCATCACCGATGATCCGGAACTTGGGCTACATGCCGTACTTGAAGGCGCGGGCATCGCCTATCTTTTTGACTATCAGGTTCGCCACTATGTCGAATCAGGGCAACTGACCCACGTTCTGGCCGAATGGTCGCCCCCTTTTCCGGGGTTTTACCTCTATTACCCCAGCCGACGTCATATGGCCCGACCCTTGCGATGTTTCATCGATTTCATCACAAACCGCAACACGGGAGCGGCCCTTCCACCGCTCTCGCGTTAATCGATCCTGGAACAATATATCCACAAATATGCAACCAGCATTAACGGGCCAGAATTTCGGCCGCTTGACGGGTGCGATTGACCGCTGTTGCTACCGACCCGGCCGATTTCTGAATATCGCCAATATTGCGTGAAACCGCCTCGACCGTATCGCGCACGGATTGAATATTTTCCGAAACGCCGTCCGTCACCGCACTTTGTTCCTCTACGGCAGAGGAGATATTGGCAACACTGTCACGCACCATCTCAACCGACCCCCGGATCGTGCCCAGGGCATCGACCACCTCGGTCGTGATTGACTGAATGCCCGAAATTTCCTCGGCAATCTGGTCAGTTGCGCGGGCGGCCTGATTGGCGAGGTTTTTAACCTCGTTGGCAACCACGGCAAACCCTTTACCGGCATCGCCTGCACGGGCCGATTCAATGGTGGCATTCAATGCCAAAAGGTTAATCTGCCCGGCAATATTCTGAATAACCTCGACAATATTGCCCATTGCCGCCACGACCTCGGACATGCGCTGGGTCGAGGAATCGGCGGCGACCGTTTGCTCAAAGACCTGTTCGGTGGCACTGCGCGATTGCGCCATGCTGCGCGAAATTTCGGCAATCGAGGCTGCAAGCTGCTCGGCACTGGCCGCAACGGTATTGACAGTTTCCGACGTATTGGTTGCCGCACAGACAGCATCTGTCGCGGTATTCCCCAACACACCGATATTGGTGTCAATTTCCGAGAAATTGTTATCAATCATCGCCTTGAGCTCGATCAGCAGATTGACCTGCTCCGTCACATCGGTGGCAAATTTAATCACCTTGAAAGGTTTGCCCGCCGGATCAAGGATCGGGTTATAAGATGCCTCGATCCAGACAACCTTGCCATTTTTGCCGATGCGCTTGTATTGCCCCTGCTGATAGGTACCCTGCTTTAACGCCCGCCAGAAATCGGTATATTCGCGCGTGCCTTTCACGCCCACATCAACAAACATGCTGTGATGTTGGCCTTCAATATCCTTGAGGCGATAGTCAAACACATCAAGAAAGTTCTGGTTTGCGGTCAGGATTTTGCCTTCAAGGTCAAATTCAATAAGCGCCTGGGATTTGCTGATGGCGTTAAACACACCTTGCAAAACAGCCCGCTCATTGCGGCGATCGGTAATATCGGTGGCAAATTTAATGACTTTCGCCGGAACACCCCGCCGGTCCAAAACCGGATTGTAGCTGGCCTCCAGCCACACATCCTCTCCCGTCTTCGTGATGCGGCGAAAGGCGGAGCGCTGGAACTCTCCGTCCCGCAACTTTTTCCAGAAATTCCGGTATTCCGGTGTATCACGCTCTTCTTTTGGCACAAAAATGCTATGTGGCTTGCCAACAATCTCGGCAAGCGTATAGCCGGTAATCGACAGAAAATTTTCATTTGCCGTCAATATATGCCCGTCCATCGAAAACTCGATCGTCGCCATCGAAAGCGTCAGGGCGTCCAAGACCTGCGATGCGTCCTGGGCCTTGCTTGATCGGAAAATCTGCGAAAAAACCATATCTGCTCCACCTTATAGATAAGAAGGCCCTATTTACATACAGGATTACCTGCCCATTTTCCCTATACTTACTATATAAAAGTATAGTGGTCGAGTCAAAAAGGTACCGACAGTTGTTTTTTTTGACCTCTTTCTCGCACGCGTTTCAGGAAGGCCAGTCGACGATGTATTTTTCAAGATCGGGATGAGCATCAAGCTCGGAAATCACACGCCCGGATACCGACATTCCCGCTTTGACCGTCGATTTCGGGTCCCCAGTCACCAGGGGATGCCAGTTTGGCAGGTCTTTTCCATCGCGCAACAGCCGGTAAGCACAGCTTGACGGCATCCAGTCGATCTCTTCGATATTTTCATTTGAAAGCTGCACACAGTCGGGCACGTGCTGCTTGCGGTTCGTATAATCGCTGCACTGGCAGCTTTCGCAATCAAGCAGGCGACACGCGACCGACGTATAAAAAAGAACATCGGTGTCTTCGTCCAGCAATTTGTGCAAACAGCATTTGCCGCAGCCATCACACACCGATTCCCATTCGTCTCGCGACATATCCTGAAGACGTTTGGTTTTCCAGAAAGGCAAAGTCATATCAAAATCCAGTCTCAGGCACCGGGCCATCGGCACCTGCGCATTTTCAAAAATAAAGTCTCATATGGAAACCCGATCCGGGGCTTAACAGATCAGATGAAAAAAAGATCCAAACACCGATCCGTTTTGCAGGCCACACGGCCCCAAATCCTGCCCATCAGCGGTTCGCGCCATCAACCATCCCGGCCCGTCGGCCCGGATCGTGCTGGCATAATGGAATTCATGGCCGCGCAAAACCATGCCCGACCTTCCCAGGGGACAATCCTGACTGATTTCTACCTGTCGATAGCCAAGATGCAAGCGTCGCTGCTCAAAACTGGTTTCAAGCGGCAATAAACCAGCCATTTGGTGCCGCTTGCCCGCACCATCCACCAGAATATCCCCCAGCACCATATAGCCACCGCACTCGCCATACACCGGCAGACCGCGCCGGGCGGCATCGCGCAAGGCGGTCATAAACCGGTCCGCTTTTGCCAGATCTGCGGCATGAAGCTCGGGATAACCACCGGGCAGATAAATCGCATCGCAGTGCTGCGCGGGGGCCTGGTTTGCCAGGGGCGAAAAATAGTCGATCCGCGCTCCGGCAGCTTCCCAACCCGCAATCAAATGCGGATAACAAAAGGCAAAGGCCGCATCGCGCGCCACCGCAATATGCCGCCCCAAAGGCGCAATCAGCACCGGCGCATTATCCGATGCGCCATCAAACCACCCGTTCCGGTGCGGGTGATGTGACAACACATCAGATGACGAAGACACAGGCCGGGGCACAGACGTTTGCGGGCTGGCATCGCCCTGTTCTGGTATATTGGCCAGGTTCCGGGCCACAGGCGCGACACCGGCAAGCTGCAAAAACCGGTCCAGGTCAATATCGCGTTCAATGATCGTGCTGGCATGGTCCAGGAAGGCCTCCAGGGCGGGATGTTCACCCGCCTGCACCAGACCCAAATGCCGTTCGGGCAGGGACAAGGCATCCTCACGCATCACGGCCCCAATGATTGGAATATCGGGAATCGCCTGCGCACAGGCCGCCATGATCAAATCGCGATGGCGGGCACTTCCCACCCGGTTCAAAATCACTCCGGCAATGCGCACATCGGCACGAAACCGGACAAACCCCTGAATAATGGCCGCGGCCGATGCCGCCTGTCCGCGCACATCAATCACCAGCACCACCGGCCAGTCCATCAACGCCGCCAAATCGGCCGATGACCCCCCGCCCCCCGCAGCCCCGTCAAACAACCCCATTGCCCCTTCGCACAGCAAAAACCGGCCCCCATCAGGCGGGCCGACATGCCAGTCGGCCAGAGCCTTGATCGCGTGATCAGACATCGCCCACGGATCGAGATTGATGCAGAGCCTGCGGCTTGCCGCCTGCTGAAAGGCAGGATCAATATAATCCGGCCCGGCCTTGGCAGCGACTACCGGCTGCCCGCGATTGGCAAGCGCGCGTAAAATGCCCAGCGTGATAACGGTTTTGCCGCTATTGGAGGCAGGGGCCGCAATCAACAGACCCGGAACGGTTTTATTCCCGGGTTTCGACAACTTTTTCAATGCCTTCGGCAATTTTTTCTGGCGTTTCACCATAATTGAAATGGCGAATATAGGCCCCGTCTTTACCCATCAGGTAAATAAAGGACGAATGATCAACCAGATAACCGTCCGAATCCTTGGGTTCGCCCTCTTCAAAGGCTTTGACATAATAAACCCGATAGGCCTTGGCAGCAGCACTGGTTTGCTCCAGCGTGCCGGTCAGGCCAATCAGGCGCGGGTGAAAATGCGGCACATAATCGGCCATCGCGGCCACCGTATCACGTTCGGGATCCACCGAAATGAATATCGGCTGGACCTGCCGGGCAACATCCTCGGGCAGCAAATCCATCGCATTGGAAATCGCCTGCAATTCGGTCGGGCAGACATCCGGGCAATAGGTATAGCCAAAATAAATCAGCATATATTGCCCGCGAAAATCCTGTTCGGTGCGGGTTTTGCCGGTTTGGTCCACCAGGGTAAACGGGCCGCCAATGGTCGCAACACCCGAACCTTTGGTTTGCCCGCCATTTTCGACCGTAATATCACGGCCCATTTCATAAAGCCGATAGCCAAAACCAAATGACAGCACCAAAATAATGGCGATGATGATGACCCAGACTCTTCTATCCACGTTTCGCCGTCCTTACCTCACTGGGCTTTATTGTCTGCAACCTGATAGCTGCCATACGCAACAGCGCCATTGCCAGGGAAGCGATATTTGCCCGTCATTCAGATCAAGTTCTTTCAACCGGCATATCCTGTTGCCGACAAAATTGCCACCCCCAGCCGGTAAAACCGGCGTGATGGCGATCACGCCATCTGATGCCAGGCCAAAACGGCCAGCACCACGGCATTGGCCACCATCAAACCCCGGCCCACCGGGGTCATGACATTGCGAAATTTACGGGTTGCATATTGCCCGATCCAGCCGGTTGCAAACAACATCGGAATGGTGCCCAGCCCAAAGGCCGCCATCACCATCCCCCCCGTCAGGGCCGATCCCCCTGCCGCCGCCAGCACCAGGGCCCCATATATCAGGCCACAGGGAATAAAGCCCAGCAACAAACCCAGCACATAGCCACGCAAACCAAACGGCGCACTGAAAAACGGCCCCAGCCGTGCCGTTACCTTGCGATTCCACCATTGTGCCAGCCCCGCAGAGGTGCCCGTCGCCCGTGCCGGGCCCCCCGGCAGAACCCCTGCCAGATGCGGCACCAGCCCGGAAATACCATAGACCAGAAAAAACAGGGCCGCGATCCCCAGCAAAACCGGGCCAATCCACCAGACCCGTGCCAAAGCAGAGATGCTGTCGGTAAAGAATCCGGCCAGAACACCCAGGAAAATATATGTCGTTAACCGACCAAAATGATAAGGAAACAGCGCAGCACCCGTCAGACGCCGAAATTCCGACATTTTATCAAGCGGCATTTTTTCCATGCGCGCTGTCACCTGGCTGACCACAAAGGGCCCGCACATCCCGACACAATGGGTGGCACTGCCCACCAGGCCCGCCAGCAATGCCGTCACCATCACACCGCCATCCTGGCGCACCGCCGTACTGCACTGTGCCCAGCCGCTTTCAATAATGCGGATCAGAATTTGCTGTTCGTCCATTGCTCTACCTGCTTGTGGGGCCACGCCCGAGGGTGGCGTAATTGTGCCGGGGCCCACCACAAAGAACAACGATATAGATCAATTGGCCTGCAACAACAAAGCAACCCGTTTATGATGTGCCAGTCGGCCTGCCATCCGGAACAATCAGATCCAAAATCTGGTCCAGGGCAACATGGCGCACCGCATCCACATCATCCTGTGGCGACAGCCAGTTCAGGCGGTCGCGCAAATCAACAACCTTGCCCACAATGCAAATGGCCGGCGGTTCAAGCTGCGAATTGGCAATATCGCGGGCGGCATTTTTCAGAGTCGTAATCAGCAATTGCTGGTGGGGGGTGGTGGCGCGGCTGATCACGGCGACCGGTTCATCTGCCGGGCGGCCATGATCCATCAGGCGGTTGGCAATGCGCTCGATATGCTTCATCGCCATATACATCACCAGAACCTGGGATCCTTCGGCCAGCGACGCCCAGTGGATGTTATCGGGCACATCGCCACTGGCCCCGTGGCCGGTGACAAAGGTAACGGCAGAATTGCAATCCCGGTGGGTTGCGGGAATACCGGCATAGGCCGCCCCGGCAATGCCGGCGGTAATACCGGGCACGACACGAAACGGAATGCCATGTTCCACCAGGGTCAGGCCCTCTTCCCCACCGCGCCCGAACACAAACGGGTCCCCGCCTTTCAGGCGCAAGACACGCAATCCCTGCCGGGCCAGATCCACAAGTTCCAGCGAAATATCATTCTGTTTGGCCGAGGGACGACCGCCACGTTTGCCTGCGTAAATCTGTTTTGTATCGGGCCGCAGCAGGTTCAGAATCCGGTCATCAACCAGTGCGTCATATACCACCACATCGGCCTGCTGCATGGCGTTAACGGCATGCAGGGTCAATAATCCCGGATCGCCCGGCCCGGCACCAACCAGCCAGACCCAGCCTGCTTCAAATACCGGAAAATCAATACCAAGTGCTGTCATGCGCCCAACAAACCCGAATTTCAGAAAAACCCCACCTGCCACATCCGGTTGCGAAACCGAACCATGACGGACATCTTACACAGAAATAGTCATCGTATGGCAACAGATAAATCCAATTTTTTCAGGTATTATTTTAAATATATACAAAATTTAAGTGTTTTTATTGACATCATCCGGCAATGGCCTGTTATTGGCAAACCCGCTAGAATACGGCCGATAATATGGCAGCCCCCAGGATAACAGGAATTCAGCCCACCCCATGACCCGCAAACCCGACGGCCCGCTACGCAAAGGATGGACAACCGGGGCCTGTGCCACCGCGGCCACCCGTGCGGCCTGGCAGGCATTGCTGTCGGGCACCTTTCCCGATCCTGTCGGCATTACCCTGCCGCGCGGTGAAACCCCGCAATTTGCCTTGGTCAAACACGAAACCGGGCCGGGCTGGGCACGGGCAAGTGTCATCAAGGATGCGGGCGATGACCCCGATGTGACCCATCAGGCCGAAATCATTGCCACCCTGCGCCGGGCCAAACCGGGGGCGGGCATTTCGTTTCATGCCGGGGCGGGGGTTGGCACGGTAACAAAACCCGGCCTGCCGCTGCCGGTGGGGGAACCTGCTATCAATCCCAAACCGCGCGAAATGATGGTGGCCCAAATCACGGAACTTGCCGCTTCCTTTGGCGTGGCCCCCGATGTGGAAATTGAAATTTCCATTCCCGGCGGCGAAGATATTGCGCAAAAAACCTGGAATCCCCGCCTGGGCATTATCGGGGGCCTGTCGGTCTTGGGGACCACCGGCATTGTCATTCCGTTTAGCTGTTCGGCCTGGATTCATTCCATTCATCGCGGCATTGATGTGGCGCGCGCTACCGGGCGCGCCCATATCGCCGGTGCCACCGGCAAAACATCGGAAAGTGCCATCCGGGCCTTGTATGACCTGCCCGACGAGGCGCTGATTGATATGGGCGATTTTGTCGGCGGCATGTTAAAATATCTGCGCCGCAACCCGGTTGCCAATGTCACCATCGCCGGGGGATTTGGCAAACTGGTCAAACTGGCACAGGGCCATTTGGACCTGCACAGCAGCCGTTCGCAGGTTGACATGGCAAAACTGGCCCAAACCGCCGCGAATGCCGGGGCGGATGAAACATTATGTACGGCCATTCGCACGGCCAATACAGCGCGCCATGTGCTGGAACTTTGCGCACACGAAAACGTTGATATTGCAGAGATCATCGCCAGGCAGGCCCGCGAAACGGCAATGGCAACCCTTGACGGTGCCAGCGCAATAGAGGTTGTCATTTTTGACCGGCAGGGCAAAATGGTGGGGCGCGCCGGACAGCTTGCGCCGCCTTGCCGCCCCCAGGCACAGACCTGCCACCGGGACTGCTGAGACGGGGCACTGGATTTCAGCCTTATCGCTGTTTAACCGCCGGTAAAGATCCGTCCATTGATGCCAGACATAACCAGACCAAAGGAAACCGCTTGCCGATGTCCGATCCTGACCTGAGACTGAAACATCATCTTTCTCCGCTCAACGTGCTGGTTTTTGGTGGCACCGGTGACGCCAACCAGATCACCAGCGAGCTTCTGGTCAGGTTTGGATCCCATATCCGTTTGCAGCTTTCGATTGCCGGGCGCACCAGTGCGCCCAATTTGCCCGATGGCGTCCCGGTGCGCATTGGCGGTTTTGGCGGGCCGGAAGGCATTGTCAAAAACCTCAAAAAAGAAGGCATCGACCTGGTCATTGATGCCACCCACCCGTTTGCCACCCAAATTTCGGCCCATATTGCCAAGGCCTGCGAACAGGCTGGCACCCCGTGCATTCAGTACCATCGTGCCCCCTGGACACCGACCGAGGGTGATCACTGGATCACGGTGCCCAACCTCAAGGCGGCCGCCCAAAAACTGCCGTCAGTGGGCACACGCGCCCTGATTGCCATTGGTCGCAAGAACCTTCACTATTTCAACAACCTGCAGGATTGCTGGTTGCTGGTCCGCACGATCGAAGCCCCCAAACAGCCCTTTGACCTTGCCAATGGCGAATGGCTATCGGCACGCGGCCCGTTTTCGGCGGACCGCGAACGCGACCTTCTGGAACGCTACGAAATTGATGTTGTCGTCACCAAAAACAGTGGCGGCGAGGCCAGCGAAGGCAAACTGATTGCCGCACGCGAATTGGGCATTCCCGTCATCATGGTTGAACGCCCGCCGCTTCAGGATGTCGATTATGCCAGCACTACCGAAGAGGTCATGCAAAAGGTCGCCCATTACCACACAACCCAGTAAGCATTATTTCCCGGCTGGAAGGCGCCCCGAATCCGGCGTAACCGCCGTTTTTGCCCTGCCGGGATGATGTTTCAGTAAAGTGACATTTCCCCTGAAAAACCGCCGTTTTCGACACTATTTCCGCCGGATTTTATACCCTGAATTGTGGTTGTCCCCCGGCGCGCATCCCCGAACATGAAAATTGGTTAATCTCCTTGCCAGCGTTAATCTGACGCGGAATATTTTCGGGCTGTCATGTCTCTGTGGGCATCAAGAGGGAAAAATAACGGGAGTCCCCTTGTCGCAACATGCCCCTGACACGGCAACAGGGGGAATTTATCCATGTCGATAGAACGGTCAAAATCGCCGCACGATGACACCAACCAGCATATGGGGAACTTGGAATGACTGGTCGTATTGGTCTGCGCGGACGCCTGATGCTTGCCATCGTCCCGATCGCTCTGCTTGCCGCAAGTGCCGCAGGCATCGGCATTTTTTCATTTGAAACCACGCGCCAACAGCAAAAAACCGTCTCGGAAGAGGCAATTCCGGCTCTTGTCACCGCCCAGCAGCTTTATGCCAAAGGCAATTCCCTGACAACGATCGGTCGAATGGTTGCCGCGGCCAACAACGAAAACGCCGTCAAAAAAGCAACCGAAAAGCTTCAGGCCGTCGAAAATGCCATTCATGACGACATTTCCCATTTGTCCGAACTTGGGGTCAATGCCGACATTCTGGGCAATTTTTCCAGTAAAACCGGTCAACTTGGCAAAAACATCCGACGTCTCAGTGAAACGCGCCTGACGCTGTTCAGCCTCGGCACACAGTTGAACGAGCGCGCACAGGAAAATGCCAGTGCGGCCGCCGCCATCGAAAAACTTGCCAATAATCTGGGCATGAATGCCGCGATGAATCTGAATGACAATGCAAGTTCGCTCTATGCCTTGATCGGCGACCCGGCGCAAACCTCGCTTGCATCGGACAAGCTTAATGACCTGCTGGATGTCAATGCGATCAATATGCAGAACATGAGCGAACTGCGCGCCAACGCCTTCCAGATTCCGGCAACCGGCGACCAGATTCTGGCAACAACCAACAGCGAAGACCTGGATCGCATCAAATTTCAGGCTGACCCGATGCTGGTGCAATTGCAAAAAGGCATTGAACGCATCAGCGACAAGGCCGAAAAAACCAACGGTCAGAAGCAGTTTGACATCATTCGTGCAAACCTGAACCCCAATGCCGACCACAACCTGTTTGACCTGCAACACCAGCGCCTGGAAACCGGTGCCGAACTTGACAATATTCTCGATCAGAACAACAGCATTTCGGTCGATATCGCCCAAAGCGCCCAGCAGGTGCTCGAGCAAATGCAGGATAAAATCGACACCGCCAACCACGCTGTTGAAGGCACCATCGAGGCATCCCGAACCGTGATGATCGCCGTTATCATTGCTGTTATTGTCATCTCCGGCCTCATCCTGTGGTTTTACGTCCAGCGCAACCTTTTGCGCCGTCTGATCGGCCTGAACAGGGCCATGACACGTCTTGCCAGCGGCGATCTCGAAACACCAGTTCTTGACAAGGGACACGATGAAATCGCCGATATGGCCGTTGCGGTTGAAACCTTGCGCGAAAACGGCCTTGAAGCCCGGCGTCTGCGCGCGGAAAACAAAGAAGCCGAACAGCGCGCCGAACAATTGCGCCGCCAGACCCTGCTGGAAATGGCAGACGGGTTTGAAGCCACCATCAATGCCCTGGTGGCCGAACTGGTCAGGGCTGCGGGCGACATGGGCGACACCATGAGCAAAATGGCCGACAATGCCGGTAATAACGTCAGCCGGGCGATGGAAGTCACCAATGCCTCGCAGGAGGCCTCGCGCAATGTCAGTGCCGTCTCCTCGGCCACCGAACAGCTTTCGGCGTCGGTGCGCGAAATTGAACGCCAGATCGTCAAGGCCGAGGAAATTTCGCAAAATGCCGTCGGTCAGGCCCGGCGCTCCGATGAAACCGTGCGCCAAATGTCGGAAACCGCCTCTCGCATTGGCGAAGTCATTAACCTGATCACCAATATTGCCGATCAAACCAACCTTTTGGCATTAAATGCCACCATCGAGGCCGCCCGGGCCGGTGACGCCGGCAAAGGCTTTGCCGTTGTGGCAGGCGAAGTGAAAAACCTTGCCACCCAGACCCAGCGCGCGACCGACGATATTGGCCGCCAGATCGAAGAAATGCGTAACGTCAGCAACGATGCCGTTGAAATGATCTCCGCAATCGCGCATACCATTGGCGAAATGGATGTGATTTCGGCCTCGATCGGGGTGGCAATGCGCCAGCAGGGTGCGGCAACCGGCGAAATTGCAACGGGTTCCGAGGAAGCCGCAAATGGTGTGCGCCATATGTCGAGCAATATGGAAAGCGTTTCGCAAACCGCCAGCACGGTGCAAAACCTTGCCAGCCATGCCCGTGACATTGCCGCAGAGCTGCTGCGCAAAACGCAGAACCTGCAACTTGAGGCCAATAATTTTGTCAGCCGGGTTCGCGCCGACTGACATGCAAAAAGAAGCCGGACTGGTTTGCATTTGATGCCTGGTTTGCCCCAGCCCGGTTCGGCTTTGCCCTTTGGCGCAATCCAAAGGGCACCTACAACAAACCCCCGCCGGTTCTTCAAAACCGGCGGGGGTTTGTTTTGACATGGCGATCAACAGGTAATGTCGCGGGCCTTAACCCGCATAGCCAAACATGCGTGGCAACCACAAAACAATCGACGGAATAAGCGTCATTGCCAGAAGGGCCAGCAGCAGCACAAAAATAAACGGCCAGATTTCGCGGATAATATCGCGCAGCGGAATACCCGTAACCCCGTTAAGCACAAACAGCACCACCCCGTAAGGCGGTGTCACCAGGCCAATCATGATATTGACCGTCACCACCACACCAAAATGCACCAGATCAATGCCCAGCATTTTGGCAGCCGGCAAAAACAGCGGCACCACAATCAAAAGCAGAGTCGTGGCATCAAACAGGCAGCCCAAAAGCAGGATCAGAACATTGACACCCAGCAGGAAAACAATGGGCGACATTTCCAGCCCGGCCAGTGCGCCTGCCACCATCGAAGGCACGTTTTCGCTGGCAACCAGGTAATTCAGCACCAGGGCCGAGGCAATGATCAACCCGACAACCGAGGTTGAGCGCGCCCCATCCAGGACCAGCTTGTAAAAGTCTTTCCAGGTCAATGAACGATAGAAAACCACCGACAATATCAGGGCATAAACCGCGGCAACCGCCGCCGCCTCGGTCGGGGTGGTCACACCGCCATAAATGCCATAGAGCAAAATCACCGGCAGCATCAGGGCCGGGAAGGCCCGCATGGTCAGGCGCGGAATTTCGCGAACCGGTACCGCCTCGTCACGCGGGAAATTGCGGCGGCGCGCTGTAATGGCATTCAGAATCATTAACACCAGTGCCAACAAAAGCCCCGGCACAATCCCGCCCAAAAACAGATAACCGATCGAGGTATCGGAAATCAGCGCATAGAGGATCATGGGAATGGACGGCGGAATGATCGGACCGATCACGCTTGAGGCGGCCGTCAAGGCGGCGGCATAGCCCGGCAGATAACGGTTATTGCGACACATCAGGTCAATGATCACACGGCCAATACCGGCGGCATCGGCAATCGCAGAGCCCGACATGCCCGAAAAAATCAGGCTCGCCATCACATTGACATGGGCAAGACCACCCCGCATGCGGCCGACAATGGCAACACAGAAATTCAGCAACCGGTCGCTGATCGTTCCGGCATTCATGAAATTGGCCGCCAGAATGAACAACGGCACCGCCAGCAGGACATAACTGTTAAACAGGCCATTGAGCGCCTGCTCCGCCACCAGCCCCACATCCTGCCCGGTCATGAAAAGATAGGCAATGGAACTGGCCAGGGCCGCAAGTGAAATGGGCATACCAATGGCGCCCAGCAGCAAAAAGCCACCCAGGCTAAGCGTAAAGGCCAGGCTCATGGCTGTTCCCTTTGTTCTTCTTCGTCCCCGGCAATGGCCGCGACTTCATCCTGCCAGCGGCGAGTCAACAGCCGATACAGCGACACGACAGACCGAATAACCACCGCAATAATGAAAACCGGGAAAATCGCATAGATATAATTCAGCGGAATGCGCGTGACCGGGGCCTTTTCGATATGCATGAACTGCACATAATCAATAATCACCGGCAGACCGGCAGCAAAGGCTGCGCCAATGCAAAAAATGCCCAAAATCGCCATCACCCGTTTCTGGCGCGGACTGGCAACCAGAAACAGCATGTTGAACGACACATGTTCGCTATCGCGCAACAGGAAGGCAGATGTCCAGAACACCAGCCAGATATACAGAATAACGCAGACTTCCACCGTCCAGCCCAAGGGGGCATTCAGGACATAGCGGGAAAAAATCTGCACAAGAAAGGTTGCGAACATCACGATGAACAATGTCACCGCGATGCCCTCGCAACCTTTTTTCATCATGGATCCGAATGATCGCACAACTTGGCTCACTTAACTGCGTTGATACGCTCGACAATGCCTTTCGGCCAGTCTTTGGCAAAATCGGAATTCAGGTAGTCCTGCTGTACTTTCTTGCGGAAAGCCTCAACATCAGGTTTGTAAACCTTCAGGCCCTGTTCCTTGAAAAAGTCGATCAGCTTTTCCTCGTCTTCGATGCGATGAACATTATTGTAAAGTGTTGCCACTTCCGCCGCATCATGCACGATTTTCTGCTGTTGTTCGCTCAGTTCGTCATAGGTGCTTTTGGCCATCGACAGGAACACGGCATCCACCAGATGACTGGTCAGCACAATCTGATTGGTCACTTCATAGAATTTCGCGGCCTTGACAGTCGGCAGCGGGTTATCCTGCCCGTCGATCGTGCCGGTCTGAAGGCCGGTATAAACTTCGCCAAAGGCCAGCGGGGTGGCATTGGCACCCAGGGCATTGCCCAGGAACAGCCAGGCATCGGAACCAGGCATGCGCAGCTTCACACCGGCAAGGTCAGCCGGGGTTTCGATTTTCTTGTCGCCGCGCAAATCAAGCTGGCGGGTACCAAGATAACCGACATCGAGAATTTCGATATTCATGTCATCGGCGACCATCTTGTAAAATTCTTTACCGATGTCGCTGTGGAAAACATGGCGCTGATGGTCCGGATCGCGAATCAGATACCCCGCCGTGAAAACCGACCAGGCCGGAATCTGCTTGGCAATATCCTGGGCCGAAATCATTGCCATATCAAGGTTGCCGCGCTGCATGGCGGCAGGCTCGGTCCCCTGTTTGAACAGGCTGGCATTCAGGTGAATTTCAACATCAAACTGGCCCGGTGCGTTCTTTTCCAGCTCGTCTTTAAACACGGTCAGCATTTTGGCATGCCAGTCGCTTTCAACCGCCGGGGTCGAGATGCGCAATTTGATCGGATCCGCCATTGCCGATGTAGCCACACCGGAAAAAGCCAGAATCGCCGCCGCCGCAATACCGGCTGTGTATTTGGGTAGATGTTTGAACATTTATGGTCCTCCCGTGGACTAGTTACCTGATCTGTCTCGATTATTGTTCTTTTTGGATGGCGACCGGCGGAAAATCAACCAGGTTTGTCACGCCAACAAACATATTGTATAACTAACATGTTAGTGATAAACAACACTTAAATCCTCCAATATCAAACACTATTTCAGGCCGTCGCCTGACAGGAACACACCATGACTTTTGACGCCACCCAACCCTTTGGTATCTCTGCGGCTCTGACCACGCCCTTTACATCTGCGGGCAATATCGACCATGCCCTGCTGGTTGCCCACGTAAAGAACGTGCTGGCAAAGGGATGCAACTCTGTCACGCTGGGCGGCACCACCGGCGAAGGCCCGTCTCTTTCGCAGGAAGAAAAGGTTGCGGCCCACAATGCCATCACGGCAGCAGGTGTTCCGGCACAAAAAATCGTTTTTGCGATTCTCGAATCCGCCCTGCCCAATGCCGTGGCCCATGCCCGTCAGGCCGCCGATCTGGGCAGCACCCATATTTTGCTGGCCCCGCCCTTCTATTTCAAAGGCGTTGCCGATAACGGCCAGCTTGTCTGGTTCCGCAAAATGCTGACGGAAATCGCACCAAGCGGCCTGAAAGTGATTCTCTATCACATTCCGCAAGTAACGGCCGCGCCCGTCACCCCCGATATGGTGGCCGAACTGAAAAAAGACTTCCCGGCCATGATTTGCGGTGTGAAGGATTCGGCAGGCCAGTGGGAAAACACCGAAGAGCTTTTGAAGCGCTTTCCCGACCTTGATATTCTCATTGGCGATGAACGCCTGCTCGCACGTGGTGTTGCCTTGGGGGGAGCTGGTGCCATCAGTGGTGTTGCCAATTTCCGCCCCGACCTTTTGACCGATATTATGGCCCAAAAACCGGACGATCCCCGGGTAACGGATCTGGTAAATGCCCTGCTTGAATATCCGGTCACACCGGCGGTCAAGGCGCTGGTCGGTCATCTCGATCAGGAACAATCCTGGCGTGAAGCACGTGCCCCCCTTGCCGGTTTAACGCCAGAGCAGTATCAAGCCCTGACAAAACGTTACAACGACCTGTTCGCATCGCCAGAGAGGTAAGAATATGACAGAAGCCGCCCGGCCCCGAGGAGAACGCAGCCTTCGCAGCCGCGCCTATGACAGCTTTACCGAGCGGCTTCTGGCCCGCGACATTCTGCCCGGGCAGTTTCTGTCGCAGCGTGAACTGGTGGAAATTACCGGCATGCCGCTGGGTGCTATTCGCGAACTCGTGCCCCGGCTGGAGGCCGACGGCCTGATCACCACCGTGCCCCAGCGCGGCATGCAGGTGGCCCATATTGACCTTGATCTGGTGCGCAATGCCTTTCAGCTCCGCATGTTTCTGGAGCTGGAGGCCGCGGCCCTTTTTGCTATCAATGCCACCGATGACATGATTGCAAACATTCGCGAAGCCCACGAAGCCGTGCTGCGCGATGCCGAAAAAGGCATCACGCCGGACCTTCTGGAACACGCACAGGCCGTGGACTGGTCCCTGCATGACTGCATCATCGATTCGCTCAATAACGCCATCATTTCCAATGTTTACCGGGTCAATTCGGTTAAAATCCGCCTGATCCGCCAGGAACGGTTCCGTCTGAACGAAAAACTTCTCACGACCGTCATGAATGACCATCTCGAAATCATTACCGGCTTTGAAGCCCGCGACCCGGACCGCGCCGTCACCGCCCTGCGCAACCACCTGGAAAATGCCCGCGGCCGCGCCCTTGGTCTGGGGGAGATGTGACCAACTATGCCTTTGGAATTTTAAGCTTTTGCCAGACAAAAACACCCCGCTACCTTGTTGTAGCGGGGTGTTTCATTTTTTCTATCACCTCACAACGGAATGCTAGGCCAAATCGCGCCAGCACTCCGTCCGGTGAAAGCACGCTCAGGTGAAACGGCGGAACTCGCCGCTTTTGCGCGGCGGACGGAAGCGTTTCAGATAGGACGGTGCGACGGTTTCAAGGCAGTTCGGCACAATCCCCATATCGGCAAAGGTTTTGGCATCATCCGATACAACATTATCGGTCTTGAGCAAACGGACCTGATCGGGTGTTAGTGGCGGTTTGGGCAGGAACTGCATGAAAAACGCCATGATGGAGGCCAGCCAGAATGGCACCGGCAGCAGGCAAACGCGCTGACGGGTCAGTTCGCGCATGTCATCAAGGATCTGACGGAAGCTGTATTTTTCCGGTCCACCCAGTTCAAAGGTTTCACCCGCCAGGGCTTTATCCTCGACCGCCTTGAAAAAGGCATCGGCAACATCGCCCACATAAACCGGCTGGAATTTCGGCCCGCCGTCGCCAAAGAAATCAACCGAACCTTTGCCCAGGTCAACTTCGGGCAGGGCGGGCGTGCCAACAACCGGAATAACCGGCAGGATACGGGCCATTGCGGCAAACTTGTTCAGGAAGTCATCTTCCGGGCCAAAAATGACCGACGGACGGAAAATAACCGCGTCGGGGAATGCCGAACGCACCGCCTTTTCACCAGCAAGTTTCGAGGTGGCATAAAGCGAATGAGGGTTTTTGTTCGCGCCCAGGGCGGACATGTGAACCAGCGTTTTGACACCGGCTTCCTTTGCGGCCTCGGCAATGTTTTTTGCCGCCACAACGTGCATGTTCATGAAGCTGCGCGAACCGCGCTCATATAAAATGCCGATCAGATTGATCACCGCTTCGGCACCGTCAACAGAGCGGCGAATCGCCTCCGGGTCGCTTACATCGCAATGCACCGGGACCATCTGGCCGAGATAGCCCATCGGCTTGAGCTTTTTGGTCCGTTCAAAATAGCGGGTCGGTACACGGACGGTATAACCGGCTTCCAGCAGGCGCTTGACGATATAGCGCCCGACAAAGCCGCTGCCGCCAAATACAGTGATGATACGACGATCCATTTTAAATTCTCTCCTCGTCGGCCTCTCTCGGGTCCGCACTGATGGCGCGCCAGGGGATGGCTGCCCGATCCGGGAATGGAAACCGTCATGATTGCGCGGTTCCCTTTGATACATCTGTTAAAGGGTTATATACGACGCAAAAGCCCCGTCAACAATGTGGTTTTGTCAATTTTCGCCGGTAATGCCTTTGCTTTTACGCAAAATATCATCCAAAAGCGTCTGCAACCCGGCCTGATAATCGCGGTAACACAGCTCGACACCCAGTTCACGCTTGATCTTGCTGTTATCCACCCGTTTGTTATCCTCATAAAAACTGGCCGCCATCGGGCTTAGGGTGGCGGTTTCAAAGGGTTCCTCCACCGGCGGGTCAAGGCCCAAAAGACCACAGGCATAGGCGATCACGTCCTGGGGCGGGGCGGCATCATCATCACATACATTATAGGCCGCACCGGCATGGGGCCGGGCGATGGCGGCCAAAACCGTGCGGGCAATATCCTCGACATGGATGCGTGAAAAAACCTGCCCTTCCTTGACAATCCGGCGCGCCCGACCCGACCGCACGGTTTCCAGCGCATTGCGCCCCGGCCCGTAAATACCGGCCAGACGAAAGGACTGCACACACAAATCATGACGCTGGCCCAAATCAAACCATGCCTTTTCCGCTGCCACCCGGCGACGCCCGCGCTTGCCAGAGGGCAAAAGGTCGTCATCTTCATCCACCACACCGCCATTGCGGTCGCCATAAACTCCGGTTGTGGATAAATAGCCAATCCAGGTTTGTGCCGGTAATGCGGCCAGATCGGCCCGGTGATGGGCCAAAACCGGGTCGCCATACCCGCCCGGCGGGGTTGATACCAGCACATGTGTTACCCCCTGCAGGGCCTTGGCAATATTTGCCACAGGCATGTCATTATCAAACTGATACGGGGTAATGCCTTCGGCCCGAAGAGCGTCGAACTTGTCGGGGCTGCGGGTGGTTCCGGCAATGTCCCAGCCCTCGGCCCTTAATTTTCGCGCCACCAGACGGGCGCTAAAGCCGGTACCAAAACAGAAAAGCGTGTTGGGCATATGAAATTCAGCCTTGTTGCGTGCGGCGGGGTCAAATTTGATGTCGCACAGTAGGGTTTTTCCACGGTGATTTGAAGGAGACTCTTTTTAAACCGGCAAAGTCATCGCGGCATCGGGCCTTCATGGCACGGCTTTAAAATCAAAATATTTGGCAAAAGTCAGCTGCCGGGGGAACACAATCATCATGTTGCCGTTTTCATTCCGTGGGATGCTGGCAAATCGGCTATCATCAACAGGCTGATTTATGCCCCCAACTGCCACGAACCATAATGAGGATTCCATGCCCGGACGTATCGTTTCATCTTTTTCCGGCCTGCGCCGACTGTCCCTGCTTACAGCCGTGAGTGCCGGAATGATCGGGGCCTTTACCGGAAGCCTTGTTCTCGCCCCCGGTGTGGCGCAGGCGCAAAACCAGTCCGATGTCATTCCGCAAACCGATGCCGCCCACGAATATGCCGCATGCCTCAAACTGGCACGCCTCAAACCAAAGGATGGCTATGACAGTGCCAGCCAGTGGGCCCAAATGGGCGGTGGTGAACCGGCCGAACATTGCGCAGCCGTCGCCCTGATCGGGCTTGGCAACTATACCGAGGCGGCGACCAAACTTGATGACATGGCCGATAACAGCAAATCCAGCCCCGATATTGTCGCCGGTTTTCTGGCCCAGGCCGCACAGGCCTGGACGATGGTCAATAACCTGCAATTTGCCTGGCGCGACCAGACCCGCGCCCTGAAACTGGTCGATAAAGACCCCAGCCTGTGGGTAGACCGGGCCGTTACCCTGGGCATGGCCGGACAATATTGGGAAGCGATTGACGATTTGAACAAGGCGCTGGACCTTGACCCCAAAAATGTCGATGCCCTGGTTTATCGCGGCAGTGCGTGGCGGGCGCTTAAAACCTATGACCTTGCCCGGGCAGATATTGACCGCGCCCTTGAATTGCAGCCCAACCATTTGCAGGCCCATCTTGAAAGCGGCAACCTTTACCGCATTGCTGGCAACAACAAAGCCGCCCGCAAGGACTGGCTGGCCGTGATTGAACTGGGCGATGGCACACCGGCGGCCAAGGCCGCACGCGACAATATCGAAAAAATGGATGTAGATTCAGAAAACGGTAACGACAAGAAGATGGAAGAAAGCCCCAAGAAGAACTAAGGTGCCTTCCGGTTGAGAGGCCAGCCCCGTCCCTTCGCGATTTTGGGGCTGGCATTTCACTCACCCGGAAACATCCGGTTTGATGATTTTATGACTGCATCGGGGGATAGGATGCGCCGTTCTTTTTGTTCTGCTGTAATTGCCCTGGCGATCGGGGCGGCGTTTGGAAGTCATGCCGCTCAGGCGCGTGATCAGATTCGCATTGTCGGGTCATCGACACTTTATCCCCTGACCGCCAGGGTGGCCGAATATTACGGCAAAACCACCGGAAAACCGGCCCCGGTTGTGGAAAGCACCGGGTCGGGCGGCGGTTTCAAGCTGTTTTGTGGCGGCATTGGCGAAACATTTCCCGATATTGTTGATGCCTCCCGCCCGATTACCGGCAGCGAACGCGCCGTCTGTGCCGCCAATTCCGTGCGCAATATTTCCGAAATCCGCATTGGATATGATGGCATTGTCCTGATCGGCTCGCGCGAGGCACCTGCGATGAAACTCAGCCCGCGTCAGCTTTATCTCGCCCTTGCCCGCACCGTGCCGGTTCAAGGGGCGAGTGTGCCCAACCCCTATCAAAAATGGTCAGATATCGACCCCAACCTGCCCGACCTTGCCATTCGCGTCTATGGCCCGCCGCCCACATCGGGCACCCGCGACCTTTTGGGTCAGCTTTTGATGGATCGTGGCTGTCGTACCTTTGCCGATATTGCGGCAATGGAAAGTGCCGAGCCCGACAGCTTCCGTCTGTTATGCCGCACCATGCGCGAAGACGGCGCCTATATCGAGGCCGGTGAAAACGACCGGCTTTTGATCAGCAAGCTGGAAAAAGACCCGACATCTTATGCGATCATGGGTTTTAACAACCTGGAACGGAACGCAAATACCCTGCAGGGTATTCCCATTGGTGGTGTGACACCAACATATGAAACCATCCTTGATGGCAGCTATCCGGGCTCCCGCCCGCTGTTTTTGTATGTCAAGGATGACCACCGCCAGCTTGTGCCTGAACTGGCATCCTTTGTTGCCACCTATGTTTCCGATGACATGATCGGCGAGGACGGACTTCTGGTGGATAATGGCCTGGTGCCACTGCCCGATCGCGAACGCAAGGATGCCCTGGCCGACGCGCAGAAGTTTCTGCCGGCCAAACCCTGATCAGCGGATTGTTCAATCCGTTATGACCGCACGAGCAAACAGGCCCTGCATTCTCATGACAGGGCCTGTTTTACGATCAGACAGACATCAAGCACCGATAAACCGGCCTTACGCCGGGCGCTGCGCCACCCAAACCTGATTGGCCGCGTAACGCGGGGGTTCCTGCCTGAATCCTGAATATTCCGAAATCGAAATAAAACCGCATAATTCCAGCATCAGGGCCATTTCTGCCCGATGCACCCAGCGCATCGAATGCCAGTTATCCTCCCGATGGCGCACCGTACCATCGGGCGCAATTTCCTCGAACCGCCAATGTTCGCAAAATTGCTGGGTTAGGGGGGTGTTGGTACGTTCCATCGCCGTGATGCGCAAGCGGCTATCCGTCGCGCCCATACCTGCAGGCATGGGAAATAACGGCAATTGCACAATTTCCGCATCTCCTTCGGGCAGGCAATAGCGCAAATCAGGATCGATCAAATCAAACACCAGCCTTCCGCCGGGTTTTAAATGGGCAAAGGCCCGCGACAGGGCCGCACGCTGCCCGCTTGCCGTGGTGACTTCCTGTAATCCGCGAAAGGGAATAATCACCAGGGCAAATGATCGGCCCAGGTCAAAATCGCACATATCGGCCTGATGCCAGGTTACATCGGGGTAGTTACGGCGGGCCTGGGCCAGCATCGCCGCGGAAAGATCAAGCCCCTCCACCGCAATGCCCTGGCGGGCAATATCACCGGCAATCCGCCCGGTACCGCAGCCCAGCTCCAGCACCGGCCCGCCGGTTTCAAGCGCCCAGTCGCGGTAAAATGGCAGCGGATCATCAAACAGTTTGCGGTCCAGTTCGGCCCGCAAATCGTAACTGGCAACATTCAGCCCGCCTTCAGGGTAAAACCCGTTATCGTCAGGCTGGACCGGGGATGTCATTCAAAATCCAGGTCGGCATAATGCGATGCAGGCGGAAACACCGCCTGTTTATCGGCCAGAATATCGCGCATCGACGGGCGGCTTTTGATGCGCATATACCATTCCTTGGCCGCTTCATGGCGCGACCATTTAATGTCGCCCATATAATCGATTACCGAAATTTGCGCAGCAGCGGCAATGTCGGCCATTGTCATATGGTCCCCCGCCAGCCATTTACGCCGTTCAAACAGCCAGCCCAAATAATCCAGATGATGGCCGATATTGACGCGACCGGCGCGCAGGCAACCGGTATCCGGGGTTGATCCGGGCGCAAAAAAACGCTTGAGGAACTTTTCCCCCAGCAGGTTTTCCGTGACTTCCTGATTGAACTTGCCATCAAACCACGCCACCAGACGCCGGATCTCCGCACGCTCGACCGGGGTTTTTCCCATCAGCGGTTCGTCGTTATACACTTCATCAAGATATTCACAAATCACGGTCGAGTCTGAAATGATGGTGCCATCTTCTTCCTGCAAAACAGGCACCATACCCGCCGGATTCATGCGCAGGAATTCTTCACGCCGTTCCCATACCGGCTCAGCAACCAGTTGAAAATCCAGTTTCTTTTCCGCAAGAACCAGACGGACCTTGCGCGAGAACGGAGACAGCCAGAAATGATATAATTGACGCATGGTCAGACAGTTACCGATCAGGACTAAAAAGGTGACAATTCACGGTGTTTGACCCGGTTTGGGACCGTTTTGCAATAGTTTTAAAAAACATGTCGCGGGGGGGAATGTAAAGCCATCGCTGGCCCGAACACCCATGCCGTTTAAACATGCCCGCGCATTATGCCGTTAAAACGTTAACAAAACGAATTAAATCATCGGATTATTGCGTGTTTTTGCCAGTTCCCATAAAGCATCAAGATCCAGGCATTGCTCCAGATGATACGCCAAGCCATCCAGTATTGTCTCAATCCCGGCTTCAAAGGCGACATTCTGGTCCCATGTCCCCTGCCCGCCAATCGCGGCCAGATAAGCCCGGCGGAAATCATCGCTGGCAAACAGGCCATGCAAATAGCATCCCATCACCCGGCCCTGCCCGCCAATCGCCCCATCCGCTTCGTCATTGCCGGGTATGGCAACCCAGCCCGCCTTGCGGTCCGGCCCGGTGGTGTGCCCCATATGAATTTCATAACCCGTCAGGGCCGTACCATCCGCTACCGGACACAGGGCATGGCCCACCACCCGCGCCTGGCTTTGGCGCAGGGTTTTGCGCCCTTCCATCACGGTTTGCACATCGAGCAGGCCCAGGCCCGCCTCTTCACCCGGTTCGCCCTCAACCCCGTCCGGGTCGCAAATGCGCGTGCCCAGCATTTGATACCCGCCGCAAATCCCCATCACATGGCCGCCATTGCGCCAATGGGCAATAATATCGCTATCCCACCCTTGCGCCTTTAAAAACCGCAAATCCGCCAGCGTCGATTTACTGCCAGGCAACACCACCAAATCACAGCCCGCCGGTATGACCTCGCCGGGCTTAACCAGCATCAAATCAATGCCCGGTTCGGCCAGCAGGGGGTCAAGGTCATCAAAATTGGCAATCTGCGGATAATGCGGCACCGCCACGCGAAGCAGGGGTTGCGCTGTTAATCCTTCCCGCTTGCTTCCCCCAACATCGCCCGTATCCCCGGCATTCCTGCCCGTTACCGGGCGACGCAGGGATTTACGGTAACGTTCCGCCTGGCCCAATGCCACGCCATCTTCGGGCGGCAGCTTTGCCGCATCCGGCCAAAACGTTGCGATACCAAAACTTTTAAGGCCGGTATGATCCTCGATAATCTCCAACGCCGATTCAAACAGCGATACATCACCGCGAAACTTGTTGATCACATAGCCCTTCAGCCACTGCCGGTCGCTTTCAGACAGCAGGTTATGTGTCCCCACGATCGAGGCAATCACCCCGCCCCGGTCAATATCACCCACCAGCACAACCGGCATTTGGGTGGCTTCGGCAAAGCCCATATTGGCAATGTCGGCGGCGCGCAAATTCACTTCTGCCGGTGACCCCGCCCCTTCGACGATAACAAGGTCGGCATCGGCCGCAATGATATCAAAACTTTCAATCACGCGCGGCAGAAGGTCGCGTTTCAGGCGGTAATAATCGCGCGCTTTGGCACTGGTCAGGACCTGGCCCTGCACCACCACCTGCGCACCAATTTCACTTTGCGGCTTTAACAGAACCGGGTTCATATGCACCGTGGTTTCCACCCCGGCGGCCCGCGCCTGCAAGGCCTGCGCCCGGCCAATTTCGCCGCCATCGGCCGTGACGGCGGCGTTATTGGACATATTTTGCGGTTTAAACGGGCGCACCCGCAGGCCACGGCGGGCAAATGCCCGGCACAGGCCCGCCACCAGAAGCGATTTTCCCACATCCGACCCGGTGCCCTGCAACATCAGGGCCGGGGTGCTATTGCCCGCCGGTCCATTCATTATAAAACCGAAACTTTCCTTGCCTGTCGGGCCTTACACCCGAAAATCAAAATTCAACGCCGATCTGCGCCTTGATCCCCTGCTCACGGAACGGGTGCTTCACCAGCGTCATTTCCGTCACCAGATCGGCCGCTTCAATCAGTTTATCAGGCGCATTGCGGCCGGTAATCACCACATGCTGATCGGGCAGCTTTTCCACTAGCGCTGCCAGCACATCATCAAGCGGCAAAAAATCATAGCGCAAAACGATGTTCAGCTCGTCGAGAATAACCATCGAAAAGGACGGATCGCGCATCATTTCGCAGGCTTTTTCCCAGGCCTGACGGGCCAGGGCAATATCCTGGGCGCGATTTTGTGTTTCCCAGGTGAAGCCTGCCCCCATCGCGTGGAAATCGCACAGGTCGGGAAATTTCGCCAGTAATTTGGCCTCGCCGGTTTCCCAGCCACCCTTGATAAACTGGACCACGCCCACCTTCATATCATGGCCAACACAGCGCATCGCCATGCCAAAGGCCGAGGATGATTTGCCTTTGCCCTTGCCGGTATGAACAATAACCAGACCTTTTTTGTCGATCTTTGCCGCCATCATTTTGTCGCGCGCCGCCTTGATTTTCTTCATTTTTTCATCATGGCGGGCATTTTGCGCATCAAGTTCGCTGGTCGTGGCCGGGCTTTCGGTCTGATCGGTCATTGGTTTCCCATCCTTGCTAAGCTTCGGGCTTTAGTGCCGCATTGAAGGGTGCCAAACTCGGCCAAAGCCCGGTGACAATCAAGAAGGATTGTCAATTTTCAGGGCCGATGCCGGCAATAATTTCAGCACCATGTCTCTGCCCGTATCCACACTATCCCCCGTCCCCACCAAAATAAAAATGGTGCGCCACACCATATGGCACACCATTTTTCAAATCCGGTTTCATGGCCTTTAAGGCCAAGCCTGCGCAAAGACCGACGGTTGCCTAAAACACCCATCAAAACCTTTGGCCTGTCACAGTACCGGGAGGATGAACCATGACAGGTTACCAAAAGGCCAGCAAACGCGCGTCGCCGTACCCATCACCGTAAACCCAATGCAAAAGCCCCGGTGCGAAACACCCAACCCGGCATGGCCTAGCGCGAGGCAACACCAAGGTCGGAAACCACCAGATCAGCCCATTTGGCGGGTTCACGCATGTCGGTATTGGCCAGTTCGGGGCGGCGCATGCGGGCCTTGTTAAACAGTTGCAACCGATCACCCGGCGACATTTGCCGCAACCGAACCAGCGCCTTTGCCATCACTGCATTTGGCGTATTGGCAGGCATGGAAAAGCTGTGTTCAACCAGTTCAAGCCGCCGTTCGGCCCAGTTGCGGCTGGCAACCACATCATCGATCAATGCCCGCAGGTCGCGCACCACGGGGAATGTTTTTTGCCGGATATGGGCCAGCGATACTGTCGCCTGCCAGACGGGTGTTTCCACCCCCTGCAAATAGCGCCAGTAAATCCGCTCGCGGGATTTGATATGCTGGTTATCAGGAAGGGGAAAATGGCGGCCCAGCTCGTTCAGGCCATCGCGGAACTGTTTCTGGCTGACCGGTTCGTGGCATTTGCCAAAATGTTCACGCAAGGCCAGCACCGCCCCAATCGCACCGCGTGCCGGACGCATGGTGCCCTTGCCGTGCAAATCATCGCGCAGCCATTGGGGCACATCCTGCCCGGTTAAAAGGAAATCGATAATATCCGCATGTCCGCCATGTGCGGGGGGCGGTGTTTGCGCATAATGGGGCAAACGAACCTGTTTCAAAGTCTCCATCGCGGCCTCCTGCCTTGGGCCTGGCGCATTTTAACCGGCTGTGTTCGCCGCTGCGTCCTGGCCCCTAATGGGGTGACTCTTCGCCCAACCATGGGTTAATAAACTATTAACGCATAAATCACCCATTTCGGAAACGTTAAAGTTTACCGAAAGGTTCCGAAAAACCACTTTTTGTGATCAGCACTCCACCCGCCACAACATAAAGTATTTCAGGATTGTTTCTAAATCGATCCGATTTGGCAGCCCCGATGCCCATTATTGCGCTGTGGTTGACATGGGGCCTGCAAAGACAGGCAAATGACCTGCCCATACGTGTCTTTCACGCTGGAGAATGCAGGGCAACGCCATCCCCTGCCGACCGATGCATGGGAAGCTAGCGGCACAAGGCAGCAGGCAGGCCACGTATTCTCAAAAAACGCAGCCGCGCCCCTCTCCCGTCTCACATGGCGTCATCAGGTGTGGAGGTTTTACCGGCAGTTCTCGATATGGCCCGACAGGTCATAATCGGCCAGAACACCAATAAATCCCTGCTGGCTGATATCGGCGCACATCTTTTTCAGGCTGGCCCCATCTTCGCGATATTCCACGGCAAAGACAGGTTTGTTCTGGTTTCGATATGGGCTGAAATCTTCGAGAAAGCCGTCGCGCCAGGCGGATTCCAGCAGGGCGAAATCCATCTCATCCACCAGATCACCAACCAGGTCAGGGGCGTTTTTCTGGCCAATGGAAAGGCCGCGCTGATGGGCCTGTTCGGTTAACCAGCGCAAATAGGCAAGCTGGTCATCGCGCGAAATATCAAACCCGGTTTCATTGTCATAACCATCAATATTATCAGGCTCGACCGCCAGAAAACCCTTGCTGGCGCACAGATCCAGCCTTGCTTCGATGATCTGGTTAAAGGCCCAATACTGGCTGATATCCAGCCAGCGTTCCCCATCCCAGCCATCATAGGCCGCACCAATCACGTCTTCGGGGAAATCCGAAGCATCATCGCGCCAGTCTTCAAACGCCCCGACATTGACATAACAAACCGGGTAAAGCCCCTGTTTGCGCCATTTTGCAACCTGGCTTGCCGGGGTATCAAACAGGTCGCTATCAACCACCCGGCTGCCTTTGGCCGGGGTCACATCCCCCTGCAACTGCCAGTAAAAGGCCCCATTGGGCACGGCCTGCCATGTGCCAGCGGCGTTTTTTTCACCGGCCTGTGAAGGGGTAACATTCAGACACAGCAGCATCACGGCCCCGGCCATAATACCCTTGCGCATCAACAGCTTCATACCATTATCGACCAATTGGGTCATGTGAACTGCGCGCATTGATATTCTCCATCAAGTCTGCCGTAACACTGTTGCGCCGTGGTTGCCACAGGCCACGGTCAATCGCCTCGGCCAGGCGGTCGCGAATGTCCTTCAGGGCATCGGGGTTATGGTCGGCAATAAAATCGCGCACCGTGTCATCGCCCAGATAGGCATCATAAACCAGATCAAAATGATGGTCGGCAACACAGCGCGCTGTCGCGGCAAAGGCAAACAGGTAATCCACCGTTGCCGCCATTTCAAACGCACCCTTATAGCCATGCCGCATCACACCGCTAATCCATTTGGGGTTCACCACACGGGCCCGCACCACACGGGCGATTTCTTCGTTCAGGGTGCGGATTTTCGGGCTTTCGGGGCGGGAATGGTCGTTATGATATATCACCGGCTGCTGGCCTGAAAGATGCCTTACCGCCGATGTCATTCCGCCCTCGAACTGATAATAGTCATCGGAATCGAGCAGGTCATGTTCGCGGTTATCCTGGTTATGGACAATCGCATCCACCGCACCCAACCGCGTTTCAAAAACCCGGCGCGCCTGTGTGCCGCTGGCCCCATTGCCATAGGCATAACTGCCCCAGGCAAGGTAGGCATTGGCAAGGTCGGCTTCATCTTCCCACAGTTTTTCATCAATCATGGCCTGCAACCCGGCCCCATAAGCCCCAGGTTTGGAACCAAACACCCGAAAGGCCGCCATTTCACCGGCCTGTTCGGCTGCCATGCCATCGGCACACAAGCGCTCGGTTTCATCACGCACCCGCGCCGCAATCGGGTTCATGTCGGCCGGTTCATCTTCCAGCGCGGCCACCGCACGCACGGCACTGTCAAACAAATCAATCAGGCCGGGGAAGGCATCGCGGAAGAAGCCGGAAATGCGCAGGGTAATATCAATGCGCGGCCGACCCAACAGCGACAGAGGCAAAACCTCAAACCCCGTCACCCGGCGTGAGGCAGAATCCCATGTTGGCTTAACCCCCATCAGGGCCATTGCCTGGGCAATATCATCGCCGCCGGTGCGCATATTACTGGTTCCCCAGACCGAAAGACCCAGGGCCGACGGCCATTCGCCATGTTCCTGCACATGGCGTTCCAGCAGCAATTCCGCCGATTTCCAGCCAAGATGCCAGGCCGCCGGTGTGGGCACGGTGCGGGTATCGACCGAATAAAAATTACGTCCGGTGGGTAATACATCGGGCCGCCCCCGGGTTGGTGCACCCGATGGCCCCGGTTCAACAAACTGCCCGGCAAGGCCGCGTAAAATGCCAGCAAGCTCGGCCGTACCACATTGCGTTATCGTCGGGCGCAGGGACGTTTCGATATCGCAAAGAACATCCTGTGTATGCTGCCAGCTTTCACCCGCCTGCTTTTCACCCGCTACCAGGTCATAGGCCAGCACTTCTAGGCGTTCCACCGTGTCGCCCAATGTGCGCCAGGGGCCACATTGCCCGTCATAGGCGCAAAGAACGGCAGGCTTTGGCCCGTACCAAGCATCGCCCATGATGCAATCCAGCGGATCAAACGCCATCTCGCCGGTTAGTTCCGGCATCAGGTCGCGCACCAGCGCACGCTGCAGGGAGGCGGTTTTGCCGCGATCAACCCCACGGGGCAACCGCGCCAGTGCTATCAAAAGGTCGGTCAACAGGCGGCCTTCGGGGGCCTCGCCAAAAATATGCAAACCATCGCGGATCTGAAGTTCCTTCAGCTCGCACAGATAGTTATCAAGTTTCGCCAGTGCGCTTTCTTCATCTTCGCCGGTTTCAATACCACAATCGCGGTCCAGCCCAATGCGCACCGCCAGTTCCAGAATATCGCGTTTCAGCAGGGCCAAACGGCGCGGGTCAACGGCGGCGGCATCGTAATATTCATCAACCAGGGCCTCCATATCCTTTAGCGGGCCATAGCTTTCGGCACGGGTTAAGGGGGGCGTCAGATGGTCGATAATCACGGCCTGCGCCCGGCGTTTGGCCTGCGTACCTTCGCCGGGATCATTGACGATAAAGGGGTAAAGATGCGGGGTGGGGCCAAAAACCGCTTCGGGAAAGCAGGCATCGGACAAAGCAAGCGATTTGCCGGGCAGCCATTCCATATTGCCATGCTTGCCAAAATGGATAATCGCATGGGCATCAAAGCTGTGACGCAGCCAGATATAAAAGGCGAAATAATTGTGCGGCGGCACCAGATCGGGCGAATGATAGCTTTCAAGCGGATCAATATTATAGCCGCGCGCGGGCTGCAAACCGACCACCACATTGCCCATCGGCACAATCGACAGGGCAAAGCCGCCTTTATCGGTACGATAAAACGGGTCACTTTCCGGCGTGCCCCAGCGATCGCTTACCTGATCACGAATGGCCACGGGCAGGGCGTCAAAGGCCGCCTTATAATCCGCCAGTGGCAGGGTGATGCGAATATCGCGCTGATCAAGGGTACCAAAATCATTGGTCGGGCCGGATTTGACCTGATCAATCAGGGCATCGCCATTTGCGGGCAGGCTGGCAATGTCATAGCCCGCCGCCTGCATGGCCTTTAGCGTGGTGATCATGCCTGCCGGGGTATCAAGGCCAACACCATTGCCCAAACGCGCATCGCGATTGGGATAGTTCGCCATCACCATCGCCACCCGTTTTTGCGGGGCCGGGGTTTGGCGCAGACGCACCCAGTTTGCCGCCAGTTGCGCAACAAAATCCACCCGGTTCGGCACCGGGATATATTTGACCAGATCAATCTCGGTCAGCACATCCCGCCCGGCGGAACCCTTAAAGGATATCGCACGCGAAAAGATGCGGCCATCGACCTCGGGCAGGGCGACATTCATGGCGATATCACGCGCGGCCAACCCGTTTACGCCATCGTGCCAGGCGCTTTCACTCCCGCCTGACAATACCACCTGCATCACCGGGGCATCCACGGCATCAAACGGGCTTTCGCCGCGCAGGGCACCGGGCACAGCCAGGGCAAAGCCGGTGGTATTTAAAATCAAATCACATTGTGTTTCCGCCAGCCAGTCTGCCACCAGGGCAGCGGCCACCGGGTCCTTCAGGCTGGAAACAAAAACGGGCAGGGCGTTAAGGCCGGACCGTGCCAGCGACGTAATCACGGCATCAATCACATCCAGATTACCCGCCTGGATCAGCGCGCGGTAAAAAACCACCGCCACCACCGGCTTGCCAGCCTGCCAAACACCGGCAAGGTCGGGCAGGGCCGCATTGCTTTTACCCGACCAGTAAAGCCCGGCCTTGACCAGCGGGGCAGGCGGTTGCCAATGCCATTGGATGCCGGGATCAGCATTATCCGGTTCCGCATCGATGTATTCATAAACATATCGCAACAAATTTTCGGCATTGCCCGGCCCGCCTTCAACCAGATAGCGCCAAACCTGTTGCCATGCCTGGCCTTTCACAGTCGAAAGCGACAGCAATTCGGCATCGGGCTGGTCATCGCCGGGCAGCAGCAGCAGCGGAATATCGCGTTCGCGCGCCAGTGCGACGAATTGTTCAATGCCATATTCCCAATAGCCGCGCCCGCCCAGCACCCGCACAATGATGAAACGGGCATGGGACACCACATCATCGATATAAAGATCGACCGACATGTTATGCCCAAGCTGCAACAGGCTGGCGAGGCGCAGCGACGGCACCTTGCCGGGAAATTCGGCATTCAGGTGCCCCTGTGCCGTTGCCAGACAGGCCAGTTCGGATTCCGCTGCCGAGAGAATAACAACATCACCGGGGCTTTGGCCCAAATCAACGGCCTCGCTGCCATCGGTGATCATTCCCGGCTGTGCGGCAAGTAAGTGCATGAATTCGGCCTGTCTGCAAAGGGATGGGCATTAAATTATCTGGCCCAAAAACAGCGGCAGCGCATGATCACTGCCGCAATTTTCGGGCACAAAGGCAGCATGCCTGAAGCATTAAGGCTGCTGCCTTGCAGGGTTTAAGCGGATCAGGCCGCCAGAATGGCGCTGGTAATTGCCTGCTGGTCCATATCATGCAGGCCAATCACCACCAGACGCGACTGGCGGGTTTCGTTTTCCTGCCACGGGCGGTCAAAATAGCGCTGGAAACGTTCACCAACACCCTGCACCACATGGCGCATCGGCTTGCCCGGCACATGGACAAACCCCTTGATGCGCAAAACGTCAAATTCCCGCACCACATTGATCAGGCGCTTTTCAAGGGCGGCAGGGTCCGTGACATCATCAAGCGTGACAACAAAGCTTTCAAAATCGTCGTGGTCATGCTCATGGCCGTCATCATGATGGGACGGGCGGCTATCAAGGTCATCCTCGGCGGCGGCCCCCAGACCGAGCAGCACGGCATTTTCAATGCGCGCATGTTCGGTCGCAATGATTTTGACCGACGGGCGTTTCAGCTCCGCCCGTATATCGGCCTCGACCCTGCTTTTTTCATCGCTGGTCAGAAGGTCGGTTTTGTTTAAAACCACCATATCGGCGCAATGAAGCTGTTCTTCAAACAGTTCTTCAAGCGGGCTTTCGTGATCCAGGTTTTCATCGGCCTCGCGCAGGGCCTGCACTGCATCATGGTCATGGGCAAACAGGCCATCACGCAGGGCGGCAGCATCAAGCACGGCAACAACGCCATCGACCGTCACACGCGAACGGATTTCCGGCCAGTTAAAGGCCTTTACCAGCGGTTTGGGCAGGGCAAGGCCAGAAGTTTCGATAACGATATGATCAGGCGGAGTATCGCGATCCAGCAGCTTTTGCATGGTCGGTACAAAGTCATCGGCCACGGTGCAACAGATGCAGCCATTGGCAAGTTCCAGAACATCTTCTTCGGCACAGCCTTCAATGCCGCAGCCATTGATGACTTCCATATCCACGCCAACATCACCAAATTCATTGATAATCAGGGCGATACGCTTGCCACCGGCATTTTCCAGCATATTGCGGATCATGGTGGTTTTACCGGCCCCCAAAAAGCCGGTAATCACGGTTGCGGGAATTTTACCCAAATGCGCCATTATCTTTAAATCCTTGAAAAACCGGGTATCACATACCGGATTGAAATTACTTAACACTCATTGGAATGCCCACAACCACCAGCGTCACCTGACGCGAAAGTGCGGCAATGCGCTGATGCAGGCGCCCGGCATGGTCGCGAAAGGCCCGCGCCATTGCGTTTTCCGGCACAATACCAAAGCCAACCTCGTTTGAGACCAGCAAAACCGGCAAAGCCAGCCGGGGCAAAAGCGCACAAAGGCGCTCGATCTCGGCCTCGATATCATGCTCGCCGATCATAAGGTTGGTCAGCCACAGGGTCAGGCAATCAACCAGAACCGGACCTTCGCTTTGCTGATCAAGGCGTTCAAGCACACCGCACAAATCATGCGGTTCCTCGATCGTGGCCCAAAGCGGGCCGCGGCGCTGTTTATGATGGGCAATACGATCGGCCATTTCATCGTCCCAGGCGCGTCCGGTGGCAATATAGGTGCCCCCGCCTGCGGCAATGACCATATCCTCGGCAAATTTGCTTTTGCCGGAACGCGCCCCCCCCAATATCAGGTGAACGCCATTTTCAATAACCTTTGGGGCCATCGCCCGTTCCTTGCGCTATGGTCTCCACCCGAGACCCGGTTGCAATTGATGCAGTCCCAAAAGACCCACATCACCACTGGCAGGTTTCCTGGCTTCGGGCATGTCGGTCATTTCCCTTCCCAAAGGGGGGTGTCCCATCCTTCAGTGGGTGGCAGGCTGTCTGCCACAAATGACCCATCCCGTTACAGTTGCGGGGGCAGCACCGGTTTTGCACCGGTTTCCCGTTTCCAGTCGGCGACGCGACACTAGCGTAAAACAGTCCCGATTAGAAGGCCCCGCGTCGCCCTCGCCGTTCCCCCATTGCGGGAACAGGCCAAAATTCGCGGCCGCAAGAGTTGTTTCTACCATTAATTTCAGCATCTTGGGTCTTTTGTTGAAAGAACTGGAAATCTGCCTGGCCGTCTTGGCAAAGGCCGCTCTTCATCCAGCGTTAAAATGCCGAAGCTCCGCAGTTTTCAAGGCATCAAACGGCAGCGAAACCATATCCATCAACCTTAAGCAAAGGAGCAAAGACGTAAAGAGTAAGGCCTACCTAGACGAAAGGTCAGTATTTGTAAGAATTGATATGTTGAGAAGACCCACTCTTTCGGGAAACATGGGGACAACAAGAACAAACGGAATGCCAGTGCCGATATTGTAACACCGGGAAAACCCGGGGATCCAAGACACGAGCAATTCGCGCCAACCCTCATTCCATACAAAACCAGAACTGTTTGTCCCAATGGCTATAGAACATTACGTCAACAAGATTCGCACCCGCGAAGATGTCATATGGCAAACCACATCACGTCGTGACATGTGGACCAAGCTGCTTGACCGGCTTCAGATGGATGCCCCCCATTTTTTCCGTTTTCTGGAACAGTATGCAGAAGGCGATGACCTCATTTTGCGGCGACGGCAGGTACGCGCCCTGTATCAGGCTGATGCCGAAATGGGGATGGTTGCCGCCATCATGTGGGCGCATGCACGCGGCATTCGCGTCAATGCGTTATCGCTTCTGGTGCGCGATCTGCCTGCCCTGGTCAAACTGTTTGACCGGGACAGTTTCGATGACAAATCGCTCACGCATTTGCTGGGTCAGCCGGGCATTTCCATTCCGACGGCCAGCAAAATGCTCTCGGCCTGTGGCAAGCAGTTTGACAATATCCCCGCCGCCATTCTTGATGATACCATTTCGGTTGCCATCGAAAGCTCGGAATTTGCCAAAAACTTCCCCCACACCAACACGTTACGTGGCAAGGCCCGCAGCCGTCCGCTCGATTATTACAAAGCCTATCTGGACGATCTCAATGCGCTTGCCATCCGGCATGGCATTTCCCACGACACGCTGGATCACTTTTTTGCCGAATTCTCAAGCTACGACGAACCGGTCGTCAGCAGAAAATCCGCCTAACTCCTGTCCAACTCCTGGCTGGCAGATCCCCTGTCTCAAAGACGGTACGTCAATATAACTCTTTTAATTCTGGTTAAAGCGCAGATTAACCCCGCCAATCCGCCAACCGGGATTTTCAGGCGCGTCCAGATAATCAATGCGCGTCAGTCCCAAAGGCGCAATATCAAAGGCCAGTGCCGCAGTGGGTGCCAGCCCCAAAACATGTGCCAAAATGGCCCGAATGGGGCCACCATGCAAAACCGCCACAATATCCTGTCCGGCATGGACCTGATTTAACAGGTTAAATGCCGTCACAACCCTGTCAGCCAGTTGGCAAAAACTTTCGCCGCCCGGCGGCACGGCATTGGCATAATCATCCCAGAACAAACGGGCCTTACCGGCAGGAATGTCGGACCATAACTGTCCTTCCCAGTCGCCAAAATCCTGTTCCGCAAATTCCGGCATCTTCCTGATTGCGGTTTCATCACGGTCCTTAGCAGGCGCATCCCGCCCGCGCACAACAGTGTCAGCTTCGTTACCTGCAACAGGACGCTGGTCCTGCAATTGACGAACGGTTTCAACACTGCGCACAAGCGGGCTGGCAATATAAACCGGGTTTTTTGGCAGGGTTTCTGCCAACCGCGTCAATGCCGGTTTGTCCTCAAACACAGCAGGCAGGTCGGTTCGGCCATAAATCACGCTGCCCGGATTATCAACCGGCGCATGGCGCACAAGCCACCAGCGTGTGACGGCAAAAAGGCTCATGCCAGCCCCCCGTGCAAAACGGATAATAACGCGATCGCAACAAAAATCTCTGTCACGATCTGACAACATCCCAGCACATCCCCGCTATGTCCGCCAATTTGCCAGCGGGCCAACAAACCCACCACAAAACAGGCCAGAACCATTGCCAGCACGGACGCCAGCATCATCACCGGCCCGGCCAAAAGCAGGGTAAGAAGAATACATAACAGGGCTGCCACCAAAAACGGCACAACAGCCGGACGACCGGCCCCACGCCCCAAACCGTCTTCGCGGGCCGGGGACAAAAACAGCATGATAACCGGCATGGACAGACGCGAAAACAGTGCCACAACCAGCAGCAGCATCATGAAAACGCCGCTCTCAATGGCCTGTTGGAGCACAAAAAACCGCGCGGCAAAGGCAATAACCAAGGCGACAACGCCATAACTGCCTATCCTGCTGTCGCGCATGATGGCAAGTTTGCGCTCTCGCGTCACGCCGCCACCAAATCCATCCGCGCAATCGGCCAGGCCATCCTCGTGCAGCGCCCCGGTCAACCCGACCAGGGCCATCAGGGCAAAAACCGCCGCCAGACCGGTATTGCCGGTCAGCCCCAAAACCGCCTGGGCGGGAAGAACCGCCATCCCGGCCAGCAGGATTCCCACCAGCGGCCAGCACCAGACCGACCGGGCGATCAGGCCCGACTGAAATTCAAGCCGGGCAGGCCAGGGAATGCGCGACAGCAACATCAGGGCACGACCGAAATCCGCCACAAGGCGCTCCATATTGGTCAGGTCTGCCGCGCGCGCATCCTCAACGGATTCCGGGGCCTTTCGGGCGTCTGACGCATCGGCATCCTGCACTGTTCCGGCAGGATCAATCTGGTCAGAATGCGGGCGGGAAGAAAAAGGCTGATCTGATGACACCGGCATTTTCCGATTTTCAAACTGGCAATTTGACTGGGGGAAGACTAATCATGGTGCGCAACAATGCCAAGCACCATTACCCAGCCCAGGTGTTTCCTGTCCCCCGGAGACTTTTGATGTTCGATCCCAAACACCCGCCGCAAAACCTTGATGACATCCGCGCCCTGATGGCAGAGCTGCCAAAAGCCGATGAAACCGCCCGTGAAGCCGTCATCGCCCGGGAACCGCACCTCACCAAGCCAGAAGGATCGCTGGGACGGCTCGAGGAAATCAGCCTGTGGCTGGCGGAATGGCAGGGGAACCCCCGCCCCCGCGCCAGTCGCCCGCGTGTGACCATTTTTGCTGGCAGTCACGGAGTGTGCGATCAGGGGGTTTCCGCCTTTCCGGCCAGTGTGAACCAGCAAATGGTGGAAAATTTCATCAATGGCGGGGCGGCCATTAACCAGATTTGCAAGGCAGTCGATGCCGAATTGCGGGTGATGGAAGTCGCCCTTGAAATTCCCACCAATGATTTCAGCCGCGAAGCCGCCATGCTCGATGAAGACTGCGCCGAAGCAATGGCCTTTGGCATGAGCGCGGTTGAAACCGGGCTGGATGTTTTTGTCCCCGGTGAAATGGGCATTGGCAACACCACCGCGGCAGCGGCCATTTCGCATGCGCTGTTTGGTGGCACACCCGAGGACTGGACGGGCCGGGGAACCGGCATTGATGACAGCACCCTTGCCCTTAAAACCCGGGTGGTCGGCGATGCGGTGATTTTACATCGCAACCAGATGCGCGACGGGCTGGACGTGCTGCGTTGCGTTGGCGGGCGTGAAATTGCCGCAATGGCCGGTGCCATTCTGGCAGCCCGCCTGCAACGCGTGCCTGTTGTGCTCGATGGCTATGTTTCCTGTGCTGCTGCGGCCATCCTGCATCATATCCGCCACGATGCGCTGGATCATTGCCTGGTCGGGCATCTCTCCTCGGAACCGGGACATCGTAATCTGGTTGAAAAACTGGGTAAAAAACCGCTGCTGGATTTCAATATGCGCCTTGGCGAAGGGTCGGGCGCGGCCCTGACACTGCCCCTTCTGCGCGCGGCTGCCGCCTGTCATAACGATATGGCAACGTTTGAGACAGCCCATGTCAGCAAACGCGAAGAAGACTGATTAAGCAACGGGCCCGAAACCCGACACCCTTTGCCGATTCAGATACACAAACACCGCCTGATCCTTTCGGGCGGTGTTTGTATTTCGGGTGAGAGTCCCACATTATGTGTCAGGAAATTGGACCGTTACTTTTTTGCCCGGGCATATTCATTCAGCAAATGTTCAACATAACGGCCCTGGAACATGGTGATATTGACGGAATGGCCAAAATCAATCGCGCTCTGGTCATCACACCGGCACATGATCACCCGTGTATCGCCTGCCACCTTGATCGCCTCGCGAATTTCATCCACCTTTTCATCGGGCAGATCTTTCATCTCGGGCGACCACATCATCTTGATCGTATCAAGGCCCAGTTTGTTGCGATTGATGTAAGGCAGGGATAAATGACTGATGCCATCAATACTGATGCGATAACCGCGATCCCGGCAAAAATCACGGGCGAAGAAAAACTGCCCCAGATCGGCAAAAATATCGATCTTTTGCAGTTCCAGCACAATTGTCCCGCGCTGGCCCGCCTTGACATTGCTGTCAAAGGTTAAAAATTCCGGCGACAGCAGGGTGGAAACATTCAGATTGATGCTGACTGACCCCGAAACACTGGTATCGTTGGTGCGTGACAGCAAAGCCAGCATCCGGCGGTCAAGAATTTCCGTCAAATGCTGAAACAGCCAGCGATTGGACGTCACATTGATGTCAGGCAGCAGGGTGTGCTGCAAATCGCGGATCGAAATGAACAATTCGTGGAAAACCGGGGTTGGTTGGGCCCCGCCCACCACGGCACAAATCGCCTGGCGGCGCATCAAATTCGACAAATCGGCACGGCGCAGGGCCTCATCGATCCGGCCCAGAATTTTCGGCGTTAAAGGCGCACCATCCTCGTTTGAGTCCGGCGCATCATTATGACGCCTGGCCGCCTGGCTAACAGTCTTTTCCCGCGTGGCGTTACTGCGCACAAGACGCTGGGTTAAATGCAGAAAATCCTTATATTGCTTATCGACATCAAAAAAATCGGTAAAGCTGGCCGGCGCACCATCGGAATCCACCCCGTCCGCCAGCAGCGGGTCATCGTTAAACAGGAATTTCAACCGAAAAAGGGCCGCGTTGACTTCATCAACGTATTTTTGTTCAAAAATAAAAATAATATCCTGATTGGTCAGAACAAACAAACGCCCCACCACCATGGGCACCAGTTCCTCGAACGCGGTCAGGCAGGTGCGAATATGATGTTCCCGGCGATTGTAGCTCTGCAATTTGGAAATATGCACATGCACGGCACCCACACCCTGTCGCCGACGTTCCAGACGCCGGACATAATCAACCAGAAACGCCTCGGGAGAGGGGAGTGAATTATCAGACATATGAACCCGGTTGTTTGTGCATTTGATCCGAAAATACGGAATCCGAAACAGTATAAATCCTTATCGTTAACAGCATATGTATCCAACCCCGCAAAATTGTCGAATAGTTTCTTAATCTCGTCGACAATCCCGACATAGCCACAAAGACAGGTCGTCTCACCGGAAAGGATCTATTTGCATCAAGGCCGGCTTGCGGCCTGATAAGCAATAGCCACAATGAAACCAAAGTGCTAGTTTCGCCGCGATCATGATCTTTTTGCCCTGAGAGGTGTAAAATCGGATCACACCCGGACAAGACCGGGACCTGGTCTTACCCAATGGCTGCCACCTGCAATTTCAAGATACGAGCCGGAAATGGACATAAACACATTCTTTGATGCCGAGTTTGACGAGCATTTCGACCTGGTCAACAAAACGCGCGAAGCAACACGCGACCCGTTTATCAAGCTGGTTGATCTGTGTGAAAATGCCCTGAATGCTGGCAACAAGCTGCTGTTTTTCGGCAATGGCGGATCGGCAGGGGATGCACAGCATATCGCAACCGAATTCACGGTCCGATATGTCCATAACCGTCGTGCCTTACCCGCCATTGCGCTAACCACCGACAGTTCGGCGCTAACCGCAATCGGCAATGATTTCGGCTTTGATCATTTGTTTGAACGCCAGGTAGAGGCACTTGGCAAACCGGGTGACGTCGCGATTGGCATTTCCACATCGGGCAACAGCAAAAATGTTAATCTGGCGCTTGAAAAAGCCCGTGAAATGGGCCTGATTGCCACCGGCTGGACCGGTCGTTCCGGCGGGGATATGGCCGCCCTGTGTGACCCTGTGATGATCGTTCCCAGCCAGACCACGGCCCGCATCCAGGAAATGCACATCATGCTGGGCCAAATGCTGGTCGGTATGCTGGAATACCGTTTGGGTCTTCGCGATTAAACAAGCCCAGTACGATACCAAATCCTGATTAAAGACGACAACCGATACCGGAAGTACCTTCATGACCGATCTAAGCCATCTTGCCCGTCTGGTTGAAGAGCTGGGAAATGCCAAAATCCTGTGTATTGGCGATGTTATGCTTGATCGGTTTGTCTATGGGTCGGTCACGCGCATATCCCCCGAAGCCCCCATTCCCGTTATTCGCGTACAGCGCGAAAGTGCGATGCTGGGCGGGGCAGGCAACGTGGTGCGCAATGCAACGGCACTGGGCGCCTCGGTCAAGTTTCTCTCGATGGTGGGCGATGATCTGCCCGGCCGCGAAGTCATGGAATATGTCGCCAGTGACGAACGGGTCGAACCCTATATCCAGATCGAACGCAACCGCCCCACCACGATTAAAACCCGCTTCATTGCTGGTGGACAGCAATTATTACGATCAGATAACGAAACCACATCCCCGCCTGCCGAAACCACCCTTGTCCATATTGGCGACCTGGCCGCGCAACTGACCCCGGATGTCAATGCCGTGGTCCTGTCCGATTACGGCAAGGGGCTGGTAAACAGCCACTTGATCCGCGCGACGATTGATGCCGCCCGGGCGGCAGGCAAAACCGTGATTGTTGACCCGAAGGGCAATGACTATAGCCGGTATCGCGGCGCAACCCTGGTCACTCCCAACCGGGCGGAGGCCGAAGCTGCCACCGGCATTGCCGTTAATAATGACGAGGATGCCATTCGCGCCGCCCGCCACATTATTGAAAATTGCGGCATTGAAAATGTCCTGCTGACCCGCAGCCAGGATGGCATGACGCTGGTTCCAGCCAGTGGCGACGCCATCCATCTGCCCACCGAAGCGCGCGAAGTTTATGACGTATCAGGCGCGGGCGATACCGTGGTTGCCTGCCTTGCCGCCAGCATCGCCGCCGGCAGCACCATTACCGATGCCGCCCGCATTGCCAATGTCGCAGCGGGCATTGTCGTGGGTAAAATCGGTACGGCGGTTGTGTATCCCGATGAGTTGATCACGCTTTTGCATCATCATGACCTGATGATTGGCGAAGCCAAGCTGATGAAGCTGGATCGCATGGTGGACCGTGTTGAACGCTGGCGGCGCAAGGGATACAAGGTCGGCTTTACCAATGGCTGTTTTGATCTGCTCCATCCCGGCCATATCAGCCTGTTACAACAGGCCCGTTCGCAATGCGACCGGCTGGTGATTGGTCTGAATTCCGATGCCTCGGTCAAACGGCTGAAGGGCGAAACCCGCCCGGTGCAGTCCGAGGCCGCCCGTGCCGCCGTTTTGGGGTCGCTGGAAACCGTTAGCGGTGTGGTGATCTTCGATGAAGATACCCCGATTGAGGTGATTTCCGCGCTGAAGCCCGATATTCTGGTCAAGGGTGCTGATTACACCATCGATACCGTGGTCGGGGCCGATATTGTCCAGGGATATGGCGGCAAAGTGTTTTTGGCCCAGTTGGCCGACGGTTTTTCCACCACCTCGACCATTGCCCGGATGAACAAAAAGCCCGACTGACAGATTTATTTCGATTTCAAATCAAAAATCGGAGGCGGGTTCCGGCCAGGGCTGGATACTCAGGTGCGGCCAGATTTTACGCCAGCGATCGGTTTTCTGGCGGTAAATGGCCGCCACGGGCAAAACCGGGTTGGGCACCACACGGCCCAAAAGCACTTTTTCCAGCCCGAACGGGGCATAAATTTCAAAATCCCCCGTCGGGTGCTGGCGCAATGCAATTGCCGTGGTCTGGTAGGCAAAGCGGTCAATACCATCGCTGGCACGGTAAACATCGCCATAGGCAAAACCGAATTTCGGTTCATACCAGATGGGCACCCGGGCCTGATTGCGCATCTCTACGCGTACCGGCACATCATCAAACAGGGCCGTTACCTGTTTGATCACGCGATCTTCAGCCTCAAATCCCGTATCGGGATCGAAATAAAACAGGTCGTAATCATCAATATGGGCTGTTGGGTCATAACCTGCCTGAATATTCCAGATGGTTTGCGCCAGACATCCGGCTGTTAACCACCAGTCATTCAGCCCGAAATGCGCCATTCGGTCTAAAATCACCTGAATATGGAGGTTTTTGCGCACCATCGACACAAATCTGCGCGCATCGCTGTCCGTCGCTGCATTTTCAGGGCTGATCGCAATGTCATATGAACCGGGTTTCATCGCAGGGGCATCCAACGCCTTTTGGTTAACGGTTCACGGCCATCCAGATCAGAACCGGCCACAGGCCATTTAAAAGACAGGACAGGACAAAAACCCGCAAAGCCGCCCGAATATCATCGGGTGTCGCATCGCGCCGACCATTGCCAATATACGGGTCCTGGACAATTTCACTGCCATAGCGGCGCGGCCCGGCCAGGGATAAATCCAGCCCGCCCGCCATTGCCGCCTCCTGCCACCCGGCATTGGGGGATTTGTGCTTGCGCGCATCGCGCCACATGGTGGCCCAGGCCCGCCGCCCGGCGGTAAAGCCCAGCGAAATTACCACTGCCAGGCACACCAGCCCACCCGCCAGCCGGGCGGGAATAAAATTGGCAACATCATCCAGCCTTGCGGCAAACCGCCCGAAATAAAGATAACGCCGATTACGATGGCCGATCATGGAATCCAGGGTATTGATCGCCTTATACAGGCACAGGCCAATTGGCCCGCCAACCGCAAACCAGAAAAGCGGGGCGACAACGCCGTCGGAAAAATTCTCCGAACAGCTTTCAATCGCCGCCCGGCTCACCCCGGCATGGTCCAGGCTGGCCGGGTCGCGCCCGACAATCATGGAAACCGCCTGTCGCCCGGCGGCCAGGCCATCCTGTTCCAGGCAATCGGCCACCACCTGCACATGTTGGTAAAGGCCCTTTTGGGCAATCAGCACACCCAGCAGGAAAATTTCGGCAACAATGCCGCTTGGCGCCCGAAGCGCCCAGAACTGAATGAAACCACCCACCGCACCGGCAACCAGCAAAACAGCCAGCACGGTTAAAACACCGCGCAACAGGCGATCGCCATCGCTGCGATCGACGCGGTTGAGGCGTTTTTCAAAAAAGGCAATCAGCCGTCCGATCCAGACCACCGGATGGGGAATGCGCGAAAACAGCCACGGCATATCGCCCGCAACCGCATCCAGGGCCAAACCCAGAATAATCACGGCAACGCCATAACCATAAATACCCGGTATCGGCAGCAAGAAATCGAAAATCACCTGTTCCATCGCCGCAAGATGCGGCGCTTCCGGGATTGCGTCAATATGACTTTATACATCACACCCTTTGCCGTTATCATAATTTTTCAATATTTTTCATAACTTAGCCACGATCCTGTAACAAACCTGCCCAATCAAAAGTACGATTCGCAAAGCTGCTGCTTGCAATCGGATGTTCAATCAGGGAAAACGTGGGGAACATCTGGCGGCACCATGTCCATCCGGGCAGGTTCAGACCGCATTGGCGAGAGAGAGAAAAAGGAGCAGCCTTTATGTCCCCCAAAGGTGCGATCATGATTTGCGGGCACGGTTCGCGTGACGACCGTGCGGTTTCACAGTTCAACAATATGGTTGAGCAAATGAAACAAACCCATTTCGCCGATTACGATGTTGAAAGCGGTTTTCTGGAATTTGCCCATCCCATTTTGCGCGATGGTTTTGAAAAACTGAAAGCCCGTGGTCACAAAAAAATCTACGCCCTGCCGGGCATGCTGTTTGCCGCGGGACATGTCAAAAATGACCTGCCCAGCGAGGTCAATAATTTTGACCATGAAAACCCCGATATTACGGTAAAATTTGGCCGCGACCTGGCAATTGACCCCAAATTGCTGCGTGCCAGTGCTGACCGTATCGAAGAAGCCCTGGCAACCGCCGATGACAGCATTGAACGCAAGGACACCCTGCTGATGGTGGTGGGGCGTGGCACCAACGACCCCGATGCCAATTCCAATGTTTATAAGGTTGCCCGCATGCTTCAGGAAGGCATGGGATTTGGCCGGGTGGAAGTCAGCTATTCCGGTGTGGCGCATCCGCGGGTCAATGCCGGTCTGCGCGAAGCCATGAAGCTGGGTTATAAACGGGTTGTCGTTTTCCCCTATTTCCTGTTTGTCGGCATTCTGATCGACCGGATTTACAGCCATACCGACGAAGTTGCGGCCGAATTCCCCGATGTCGAATTCATCAAGGCATCGTATCTGGCCGATCATCCGCTGGTGCTGGAAAGCTTTGCCGAACGCCTGGCCGAAATTGATACCGGCGACAACAACATGAACTGTCAGCTTTGCAAATATCGCGAACAGATCATTGGTTATGAAGGCGATGTTGCCACCCCGCAGGTCGGGCATCATCATCATGTGATGGGCATTGGTACCGATGGGCACGGTCATTCCCATGACCACGGACATGGTCATTCGCACGGGCATTCCCACGGTCACAGTCATGGGCATTCTCACGGCCACAGTCATAGTCATGATCATGGACATCATCACCACGATCACGGCCATGACCACGGGCATTCCCATTCACATGGTCACAGCCACGCCCACGATCATGATCACGGCACCACAGAAAAAACCGGCAAATAACCGGACCGAAACCGAGCCTGAAGGGCGGGGTTATGTTTGACTATCTGCGCGATCCGCAGGCCATATACCGGCAAAGTTTCGCCACCATCGAAGCCGAAGCCGACCTCGCCCGTTTTTCTGCCGAATTGCGGCCCGTTGCCATACGCATTATCCATGCCTGTGGCATGGTGGAAATGGCCGAAAATATCACCTTTGGCGGCAATATTGTCCGTGCGGCAACAAAGGCCCTGTTGGCGGGAAAACCGGTTTTAACCGATGCCGAAATGGTGAGAAACGGCATTATTTCCCGCCTGCTTCCGGCCAATAATGCCGTGATATGCCAGTTGAATGACGAAAACATTCCCGCCCTGGCCGCCATGATCGGCACCACCCGCTCCGCCGCAGCGGTCGAAACCTGGACCAATGATATTGACGGGGCGATTGTGGCCATTGGCAATGCGCCAACCGCCCTTTTTCATCTGCTGGACGCCATTCTAAACGGCCATTTGCCCAAACCGGCCCTGATCATCGGCATGCCAGTCGGCTTTGTCGGGGCTGCCGAAAGCAAAGACGCATTGATCGAGCATGCAGGCAAAGCCGGTATTCCCTTTGCCACCCTGCGCGGGCGTTTTGGCGGCAGTGCCGTCACCGCCGCCACGGTAAATGCCCTGGCGCGTATTGCCAAACCGGCGGAAAATGCCGATGGCACTTCCCCGTCCCCCACCAAGACGGAAGGCTGACCCATGCCCGCCAACAGCACCACACCACAAGGCAAAATAACCGTTATTGGCATTGGCGAGGATGGCTTTGCCGGTCTTTCCCCGGCGGCGGCAGACGAAATTAAACAGGCCAAGGTCATTTTTGGCGGCAAACGCCACCTTGCCATGCTGCCGGGTGATATTACCGGGCAGCAGAAAGCCTGGATCACCCCGTTTCAGGATAATATGGCCGAAATTGCCAAGTTACAGAGCCAAAACCCGGTGATTCTCGCCAGTGGCGACCCGATGTTTTTTGGGGTTGGTAACACGCTGACCCATCATTTCGGCTCCGAAAATATAACCGTTTTCCCGGCGCCATCGTCGATCAGCCTGGCCTGTGCCCGCACCGGCTGGGCGCTGGCGGAATGCGATGTGATCACGCTTCATGGCCGCAAGCCGGAAAATTTGCGGGCGCATTTACGCCCGCGAGGCCGCATTATTGCCCTGTCACATGATGGCAGCACACCAGCACTGGTCGCGGTAATGCTCTATGAAGCAGGCTATGGCGACAGCAAGCTAACAATATGCGAAAGACTGGGCGGGGAGCATGAAAAAATCACCACCCAAACCGCCCGCGAATGGCAGCATGATGCCTTAACCCGCCGGGATGATAGCGTCATTGACCCGCTAAATGTGATTCTGATCGACCTGATCGCCGATCAAAAAGCCACCATTTTGCCGCTTGGCCCCGGCCTGCCCGATGATGCCTTTATCCATGATGGCATGATCACGAAATCCGATATCCGCGCCCAAACCCTGGCCTCGCTCGGCGTATGGAAAGGGGCGGTATTGTGGGATTTGGGGGCAGGGTGCGGCAGCATCTCCATTGAATGGATGCGCCTGGGCGGCCAGGCCGTTGCCATCGAACAGGATGGCAATCGCTGCGACATGATCCGCAAAAACGCCACCCGCCTGGGCACACCCGACCTGATCTTGCATCACACCAGCATTTTACAGGCTCTGGAAGCGGCAAGACTGGAAAACAACGCCAAACCGGGCCACTTCCCCTTACCCGATGCCATTTTTATAGGCGGGGGTATTACCACACCCGAACTGATGGAAAAATGCTGGGACCTGTTGCCCGTGCAGGGTCGGCTGGTGGCAAATACCGTTACACTGGAAGGCGAGCAGGAACTGTTTCGGTTTTATAATAAAAATGGCGGCACGCTATCGCGCCTTGCCGTTTCCCGGCTGGCCCCGCGCGGCAGCTTTACCGGCTGGCACAGCCTTGCCCCGGTCACACATTATGTCGGAGTTAAATCATGACCGCGACTGCAGGCAATTCAGCCCCCGTCACGCAAAAAGGTGCTGCCTATGGGCTGGGTATTGGCCCGGGCGAGGCCGACCTGATCACGCTAAAGGCCTATAAGATTTTGCAGGAAGCGGATGTCATTGCCTATCCCGCACTGGAAGACGGTGCCAGCCTGGCCCGGCAGATTGTCGCCCCGCATATGCCAAAAGGTCGCATCGAAATTGCCATTCGCATCCCGATGGGCCCGCCCGCCGATAGCATTTATGATGCCGCCGCCCTGGAAATTGGCGAACATTTGCGCGCCGGGCGCACGGTTGCAGTGCTATGCGAAGGCGACCCGTTTTTTTACGGCAGCTTCATGTATCTGTTTGGCCGCCTGGCCGAGGCCGGCTTCCCCGTGCAAAGCATTCCCGGTGTCAGTTCCATGATGGCCTGTGCCGCCCAGCTTGGCGCGCCGCTTGCCGCGAAAAACGATGTTTTGCAGGTTATTCCCGGCCCCTTGCCTGCCGACCGCCTGAAATCGCAACTGGCCGATACCGATGCCGCCGCTATCATCAAACTGGGCCGGCATTTTGCCAAGGTGCGGCAAATCATTGCCGAACTGGGCCTGACGGACCGGGCGCGCTATATCGAACGCGCCACCCTGGACAGCCAAAAGATGGTCCCGCTGGGCGACTTGCCCGATGATGCCACCGCACCCTATTTTTCAATGATCCTGATCCATCGTCGCGGAGACGCCTGGAAATGACCAGCCCGACAACTTCCCCCCTGCCAACCGACCCGATTGCCCCCATCGCAGTGATATGTTTAACCCAGCGTGCCCTGCCAACGGCAAAGCGCATTACCGCCACCCTGCAAGGGGCCAGCCTGCACGGCTTGCGCACCCGGGTTTCCACCCGCGAGGTGGATGTGGCCTTTGACGATACCATTGCGCATCTGCAACAAACCTTTGCTGCTGACAATGTGATTATCGGAGTGTGTGCCAGCGGCATTCTTATTCGTGCCCTGGCCCCGCTTTTGGCGGGGAAATGGCAGGATGCCGCCGTGATTGCCGTCGATGAAGCCGGTGAAACCTTTATTCCGCTTCTGGGCGGGCATCATGGGGGCAACAAACTGGCCCGCGATCTGGCCGAAAAACTGGGGGCCCGTGCCGCCATTACCACACCGGGCGATGCCGCCCTGGGCCTGGCGCTCGACGAACCACCGGCAGGCTGGAAACTGGCCGACAAGGCCGCCGTCAAGCCCGCCACCGCCGCCCTTTTGGCCGGGGCCAGCGCCAAAATCACCATTGATGCAGGTTCCGCCGCCTGGCTGACCAACAGCGCCATTCCCCAGGATGACAACGGCACCGTTGCCCTGCATGTTACGGCCCGCACCGAAACCGGTATTCTTGCCGATCAGGCTGGCGAACTGGCCCCGGTCACATATCATCCGCCCGTTCTGGCGCTGGGTGTCGGCTGTGAACGCAATTGCGAACCCGGCGAGCTGATAAACCTGGCCGAAAAAACCCTGGCCGATGCCGGGTTAAGTGCCAAGGCCGTTGCCTGTGTCACCTCGATTGACCTGAAGGCCGATGAACCAGCCGTGCACGCCCTGGCCCGGCATTTGGGTGTTCCCGCCCGCTTTTTTACCGCCGAAGAACTGGAAGAACAGGCCCCGCGCCTGCAAACGCCATCGGATATTGTCTTTGCCGAAACCGGCTGCCACGGTGTGGCTGAGGGGGCGGCCCTTGCCAGTGTTGGCAGCGACGGCACATTAATCGTTACGAAACAGAAATCAAAACGCGCCACCTGTGCCATTGGCCTGTCGCCAGCGGATATTTCGCCGCAGAAAACCGGGCGCGGGCAGGGGCGTTTATCGATTGTCGGTATTGGCCCGGGCCAGGCAAGCTGGCGCAGCCCCGAAGCCAGCACCCTGATCGCGCAAGCCAGCGATATTGTCGGCTACCAGATGTATCTGGACCTGCTGGGCGAACTGATCACCGGCAAGGAACTGCATCATTCGGATTTGGGGGCCGAAGAAGCCCGCGCCCGGCATGCCCTGGAACTGGCGGCCGAGGGGCGCGACGTTGCCCTGATCGGGTCGGGTGATGCCGGTATTTATGCGCTGGCAACGCTGGTATTTGAATTGCTCGACCGCGAAGACAAAGCAGCCTGGAACCGGGTGGCTATTCAGGTATCGCCGGGTATTTCGGCCCTGCAGGCCGCAGCCGCACGTATTGGCGCACCCTTGGGCCATGACTTTTGCGCCATTTCCCTGTCCGACCTGCTCACCCCGCGCGAGGATATTTTACGCCGGATCGCCGCTGCAGCGGCAGGCGACTTTGTGATTGCCTTTTATAACCCGGTTTCCAAACGCCGCCGCGATCTGCTGGCAACCGCGCGCGACATGCTGCTGGATAATCGACCTGCCGATACGCCGGTGGTGCTGGGCCGTCAATTGGGCCGCCCGGACCAGGAAATAACGGTCGTTCCGCTATCGAAACTGGAAGTCGATATGGTGGATATGCTGACCACTGTTCTGGTCGGGTCCAGCAACAGCAAGCATATCATCCGCGGCATGGGCGAATGGGTTTATACCCCGCGTGGCTATGCCAAAAAGGGGGCCGATGCCGCCAAGGCCCCTGTCCATAGCAGCCATTCCGCCCAAAGCACGACGACAAAGAAAGACTAAAACATGACGGTTCATTTCATTGGTGCCGGTCCCGGTGCCCCCGACCTGATCACGGTACGCGGTTTACGCCTGATCGAAAAATGCCCGGTCTGTCTTTATGCCGGGTCCCTGGTGCCCGAAGAAATCGTTACCAGTGCGCCAGCCAATGCCCGCGTAATAGATACCGCACCGATGAACCTTGATGAAATCATCGCCGAAATAAAAACTGCACACGATGCCGGGCAGGATGTGGCACGGGTACATTCCGGCGACCCGTCGATTTATGGTGCAATTGCCGAACAGATCCGCCGTCTTGAGGACCTGGGCATCCCCTATGACATCACACCGGGCGTTTCGGCCTATGCTGCTGTCGCTGCCGAAATCGGGGCAGAGCTTACTTTGCCCGATATTTCGCAAACCGTGATTTTAACCCGCACCGCCATGCGGTCTTCCTCTATGCCCGATGGCGAAAGCCTGGCGGAACTGGGTCAATCACGGGCGACACTCGCGGTTCATTTGTCGATTAACAATCTGGCAAATGTGGTGCGCGACCTGACCCCGCATTACGGCGAAGACTGCCCGGTTGTCATTGCCTATCGCGCCACCTGGCCCGATGCGCAATATCTCTATGGCACCCTGGGCGACATCCGCGCCAAGGTCAAAGGCAGCGGCATTACCCGCACCGCCCTGATCATGGTGGGCGAGGTTTTTGGCCGCCGCGATTTCACCGATTCCCGGCTTTACGCCGCTGACCATCACCATGTTCTGCGCCCGAAAAAAACCGCCCCAACGGGATGAGCAACCGTTTTTGCCCAGTATGTTCGCACTTGCAGCATAAATTTTAGTCAACCATCACAATCGCATAAAAATTATTCATTTTCTGGCTGAACAGCCTTGACCACCGCCATATCCGCTGCCTTTAATCTATACGAAGGTCAAAAATGACCCGCAGGAAAGAGGGAATGGCGCATGTTCAACGAGATGGAAATGAACGGTCAGGTGCGCGAACCCTATCGCGCCCTGGTTGACTGGATGGATGCCACCGGACCGGAAATACTGGCCCAAAAGCGACTGGAAGCCGAAACGCTGTTTCGCAAAATCGGCATTACCTTTGCCGTTTATGGCGAGGGGGGCGACCCCGAACGGCTTATTCCGTTTGACCTGATCCCGCGTATTTTTACCGCATCGGAATGGCGCAAGCTTGAACGCGGCGTCAAACAGCGCGCACGCGCCCTTAATACATTTCTCTACGACGTTTACCACAATGCCGAAATCATCCGTGCCGGGGTTGTCCCGGCCGATCTGGTTTATAAAAACGCTGCCTTTGAACCCGCCGTGATTGGCATTGACCCGCCCCGCCGGGTTTACAGCCATATTGTGGGCGTCGATGTTGTGCGCGTGGGACCGGATGAATTTTACGTGCTGGAGGATAATTGCCGCACACCGTCGGGGGTTTCCTATATGCTGGAAAACCGCGAAATCATGATGCGCATGTTCCCCGAACTGTTTTCCAAACTGCGGATCGAGCCGGTCGACAGCTATCCCGACCAGTTGTTGAAAACCCTCAAAAGCATTGCGCCTGCCAAATGCGAGGGCGACCCCAACATTGTCGTGTTAACCCCGGGTGCCATGAACAGCGCCTATTACGAACATTCCTTCCTTGCCGACCAAATGGGCGTGGAACTGGTGGAAGGCCAGGATTTGTTTGTGTCCGAAGGCCGGGTTTACATGCGCACCACACGCGGGCCGGAACGGGTGGATGTGATTTACCGCCGCATCGACGATGCCTTTATTGACCCGCTATGTTTCCGTCCCGATTCGGTGCTGGGTGTTCCCGGGCTGATGAATGTGTATCGCTCTGGCGGTGTTGCCATTTGCTCGGCCCCCGGGGCTGGTGTGGCCGACGACAAGGCAATTTACACCTATGTGCCCGATATGATCCGGTTTTATCTGGGTCAGGAACCGATCCTCAACAATGTGCCAACCTGGAAATGCGCCCGTGCGGACGACCTTAAATATGTTCTGGAACATCTGCCCGAACTGGTGGTGAAGGAAGTTCACGGGTCGGGTGGCTATGGCATGCTGGTCGGCCCGGCATCAACCAAAGAAGAATGCGCCACCTATGCCGAACGCATCAAGGCCAACCCGTCGGATTTCATTGCCCAGCCAACCCTGGCCCTTTCGGCCTGCCCAACCTTTGTTGAAAGCGGCATTGCCCCGCGCCATGTCGATTTCCGTCCGTTCTGCCTGGTCGGTGACGATATTCGCCTGACACCGGGCGGGTTAACCCGCGTTGCCCTGCGGGACGGGTCCCTTGTGGTCAATTCCTCACAGGGTGGCGGGGTCAAGGATACCTGGATCATGGCGGAATAAGGGGGAGGAACAGACATGCTAAGTCGTACTGCTGAAAATCTGTTCTGGCTGTCGCGTTATGTGGAACGGGCCGAAAACATGGCCCGCCTTCTGGAAATGGGCTACCGCATGGCACTCATGCCCGCTGCGGGCAATGGCAACCGCTCGGAATGGCGGTCCGTGCTGTCGGCAGCCGGATGTGCCGAAGGGTTTGATTCCGACAATACCGAGCTTTCCCAGGCAACCGTTTCGGATTACCTGATTTTTAACCGCGACAACCCGTCATCGATTATCAACTGTTTTGAATATGCCCGGGCCAATGCGCGCGCCATGCGCACCGCCATCACCCAGGAAATGTGGGAGGCCCTGAACGGCGCATTGATGGAACTGCGCCGCACGGCCATGCGCAACCTTGCCAAAACCGATCTGCCCGGTTTTATCGACTGGGTCAAAAGCCAGGGCGCACTGTTTCGCGGGGCAACCGATTCCACCATTCTGCGCAATGACGGTTACGATTTTATCCGCCTGGGAACATTCCTTGAACGTGCCGATAACACCGCGCGGCTTCTGGATGTAAAATATTACGTGCTGCTGCCCGAAACCAGCATGGTCGGCGACGGGGTGGATAATTATCAATGGACCACGGTTTTGCGCGCGGCTTCCTCCATGCGGGCCTTTCACTGGGTCTATCGGGACGATTATTCCCCCTGGCGCATCGCCCATTTCCTGATTTTGAACCCGTTCAGCCCCCGGTCCCTGGCACATTGCACGGAAAATATCACCAGCCATCTTGAACGTCTGGCGCGGCAATATGGCCGCCGCCATGCCGTGCACAGCATGGCGGTTGATACTTATGCCATCCTCAATCACGGCGATATGGACGAAATCTTCAGCCGCGGCCTGCACGAATTTCTAAGCGACTGCCTGCAACGCTATCGCGCCCTGTCCGAGGCCATTGCCGAAACCTATTATTTTGGGGGGCAATGACATGCGCCTGACCATCGAACATCGCACCCGTTACCGCTATGCACCAGCGGCACGCTATGTTACCCAAAGCCTGAAACTCACCCCGTCACTCTGTGACAGTCAACGTATTGTGGACTGGTCCGTAAGTGCCGAAAATTGCGCCATCACATCGGAATTCATCGATGGTTACGGCGATACCGTCAGCACCCTGACCTGCAATGGCCCGGCAGACCAGGTGGAAATCATCGTGCGTGGCATGATCGAAACCACCGATACCGCCGGTGTCCTGACCAACCACAAGGAAAAAGCATCCCCACTGGTTTTTTTGCGATCAACCGAAATGACCAAACCCAGCACCGCCATTCGCAAACTGGTCAAAACCGCAACCAAGGCGGTCGGCCCAAAGGCGTCCCTGCTTGAAACGGCCCATGCGCTGGCATCGTCGGTGCGCGACCAGATTGACTATGTGCCGGGCACAACCCATGCCCATACCACCGCAGCCGATGCGCTGGCCGAAGGGCAGGGCGTTTGCCAGGATCATGCCCATGTGCTGATTACAGCGGCACGTATGGTCGATATCCCGGCACGGTATGTCTCGGGCTATCTTTTTGCCGATGCCGAAGGTGTGCCTCATGAAGCCGCCCATGCCTGGGCCGAACTTTACATCAAAGACATTGGCTGGATCGGCTTTGATCCCGCCAACCGGTGTTGCCCGACCGATTTTTATGTTCGGCTGGGGTCTGGACTTGACGCCCGTGACGCCTCACCTATACGGGGTGTACATTCTGGTGGCGCCGACGAGGATTTGGATGTAACCGTAATCGTCGCGCAAGCCCAACAATAACTGGACTCATGATAAAATGACCTACTGCGTGGGCCTGATGCTGGATGAAGGGCTGGTTTTCCTGTCTGACACCCGCACCAATGCAGGCCTTGATAACATTTCACGCTATCGCAAAATGTTTAGCTGGGAAGTTCCCGGTGAACGCGCCATCGTAATGCTGACGGCCGGAAACCTCGCCATCACCCAGGCCGTCGTCAGCCTGTTGCGCGAAGCCATCGAAAACCCCGATACCGCGGAAAATGACAGCATTCTGACCGCTCCAACCATGTTCCGCGTTGCCGAACTGGTGGGCGAAGCCATGCAATCGGTGCAGCATAAATATCACGACACCCTGGAACAACGCAAAGAAAGCTCCGGGGCCAGCATCATTCTGGGCGGGCAGCGGGCCGGCGGGGCGCAACGCCTGTTTCTGATTTACGCGGCAGGCAATTTTATCGAAGCCACCGAGGACACGCCCTATCTGCAAATTGGCGAGCATAAATATGGCAAGCCCATTCTGGACCGGGTGATTACCCAGGAAACCCCGATTGAGGAAGGCGTAAAAGCTGCCCTGTTATCGATGGATTCCACCCTGCGGTCCAATCTGTCAGTCGGGATGCCGCTGGATTTGGCCGTCCTGCCCGAAGGCAAATGCCGGTTTTCCGAACAGCGGCGCATCGAAGCCGAAGATGCCGGGTTCAAGGCCCTCTCCGAGGCCTGGTCCAAAGCCCTGCGTGACGCATTTACCGACATGCCCGACGAACATTACCCACCGCATGATTAAACCGGCCCGAAATAGATAATATTTACGACAAAACCCGCGGATCAAACCAGGTCGGCGGGTTTTCTCTGACAGATTTGCTCCCGCGCGACAGGGCGCAGATAAGGCGCAAATAATAAGCCGCCCCGACTACCTGCCTGTTTTTGCGATCGCGATATGAAGACTCGACAAGGTCGGGCAGACAAATTATCTATAAAATTATGGATCACGATAAAGACACCACGATTACCGGCAAAATCACCCGCCAGCTGGCAGACCGGATTATTGCCGGGCACATCGCACCGGGCACCAAATTAAGACAGGACCACCTGGCCGAGGAATTTGGTGCCAGCCACGTTCCCGTGCGCGAGGCCTTTCGTCGCCTCGAAGCCCAGGGACTGGTGGTCAGCGAACCGCGCCGGGGGGTTCGGGTTGCCAGTTTCGATATTGCCGAAGTACGCGAAGTCGCCGAAATGCGCGCCTCTCTTGAGGTTTTGGCCCTGCGCCATGCCGCCCCGCACCTGACCAGCGCCATTCTGGACGAGGCCGAAGCCATTAATCGTGCCGGGGAAAATGCCGCCGATGTCCGGGCCTGGGAGGAAACCAATCGCGCCTTTCACCGCCTGATCCTGAGCCCGTGTAACATGCCGCGCCTGCTGGCAACAATTGATGATTTGCATGCTGCCAGTGCACGTTTCCTGTTTTCCGGCTTTCGCCTGGAGTGGGAAGCCCCGACCGACCAGGATCATCGCGCCATCCTGAAAGCCCTGCGCGAACGGCAGTTTGATGTCGCCGCCGCCACCCTGGCCCGTCATGTTAAATGGATTGGCAGCAAACCGGGCATCAAACCCCGCCTGCAAAATCGCGCCTGAGCGGCATACCCATCGCCCAAAATCCCGCTCTGATCCCACACCCCGCCCTGTTTTCTGGTTCGGGCCGTTCTGTTCGCATACGATTTTCCAATTTTATAGATAAAAATTATATTTATAAAACAAACAATTAACAGGAACTCGTTTTCCGAAAGCCTCAAAACTGACCCTGTTATCTATTTTTGCATTGATTTCAACCGCCAGCCGCGACGTAATTAATAGATGAGATTCGTATTTTATCTATAATTTTACCTGCCCGCCCTGGAGGATCAGATCATCATGCGAAACACGACTGTCGAACCTGCACAGACCCATCCCCATCCGGCCCCCGGCACACACACACCCCGTTCATCCGGCACAACAGGACTGAAATACGGCCTGATCATGGTGGCGGGTATTGCCGTCCTTACAGCAAGTGCCAAGGTTACACTTCCCTTCTGGCCCGTTCCCATGACCCTGCAAACCCTTGCTGTTATGGCAATTGCGCTAACGGTTGGGCCCCGCCTTGCCTGCGCAACCCTGTTTGGTTATCTGGCAGCGGGGGCGGCGGGCCTGCCGGTTTTTGCCGGAACCCCTGAACGCGGCATTGGCCTTGCCTATATGGTCGGGCCCACGGGCGGCTATATGCTGGGCTATCTGGTGGCCTCCTGGCTGGTTGGCACCTATGCCCGCGGGCGCTCCGTCCTGGCCCGTTTTGGCATCATGATGGCCGCGATGATCCCGGTTTACGGCCTTGGCCTGGCGTGGCTTGCGGTTTATGTACCGCTACACCAGGTTGTCGCCTATGGCTTTAGCCCGTTTATTTTGGGCGACGCCCTGAAAATCGCCCTTGTTGCCCTGGCGAGTGCCGCCTGCGCCCGTTTGGTAAAGCAGACAAACGGGGATCGCGCATCATGAACCATCTTTCGGCACAAAACCCGGCGACGGATCAAACCCTGCGCCATGACTGGACAACAGACGAGATCGAGGCGATTTATCGCCTGCCCCTGCTCGACCTGGTCGGCCGCGCCAACGCGGTGCATCGCGCACATCACAACCCCGACAAGGTGCAAAAGGCCAGCCTGCTCTCGATCAAAACCGGTGGTTGCCCCGAAGATTGCGCCTATTGCCCGCAATCAGCCCATCACCGCGAGGTCAAACTGGCAAAAGAACACCTTATGGACCCCGCCAGCGTCATCGAGATGGCCACACGCGCCAGACAGGCCGGGGCAGAGCGGTTTTGCATGGGGGCGGCCTGGCGGCGCGCGCGCGACGGCGCGGCCTTTGATGCCGTGATTGACATGGTACGTGGTGTGCGCGATTTGGGAATGGAGGCCTGTGTGACGCTCGGCATGCTCGAAACCCGCCATGCCGAACGTTTGGCCGCCGCCGGATTAACCGCCTATAACCACAATCTGGATACCAGCCCGGAATATTACAGCCAGATCATCTCCACCCGCACCTATCAGGACCGCCTTGATACCCTGGCTGCCGTGCGCGGTGCGGGGATCGAGCTGTGTTGTGGTGGCATTATCGGCATGGGCGAAAGCATTCGCGACCGCGCATCCATGCTTCAGGTTCTTGCCGGGTTTGCCCCGCACCCCGAAAGTGTTCCGATTAACGCGCTGGTGCCGGTGGCGGGCACACCACTGGCCCATCAGGCCCCGGTGGATGCGCTTGAACTGGTCCGCATGATTGCAACAGCCCGCATCACCATGCCCAAATCCACGGTGCGCCTGTCAGCCGGGCGTACCAGCCTGAACCGCGAGACGCAAATCATGTGCCTGTTGGCCGGAGCCAATTCGGTGTTTTACGGCGAAAAACTTCTGACAACCCCCAACCCGGAAGAAAACAGCGACAGCGCCCTTTTTGCCGCCCTGGGGCCAATCCCGGCGACAGCGGCCTAAAACATCCACTCCCCCGAACCCTGCGCCCGCCCCGAAATGGCGCAAGGTTCATCCTGGCGAAGGCCACCCCACCGGCCTTCGCCTTTTTCAGGATCAGCACTTCTTACGTCCCAAAACAAAAAACGGCCCCTCAGGATAAAGGAGCCGCCTTTTGAAATTGTTCTGCCCCCCTTAATGGGAATGCAGGCTTTGTGTCACACAGGCCAGGTGCCGTGCCTGCCGGGCTTCGCGGAATGTCAGCAGGCGATAGGCCATGATCTTGAACCCGCTTTCGATCAAAAACCAGACCAGGGCATAGGCCCAGACGATCAGGGCGTATTTCCAGCCAATCGGCGCAATGAACCAGCCATACACCGCCGCCAGAGTGCCGATAATCTGGGTGATTTCGGTGGCGACAAACAGCTTCAGGCTGGGCCAGGGTTTTTTCCAGATCGCACCATCATTGCGTGTCAGGTAAATCGTCAAATGCCCGGCCACCAGCAATTTCAGGAAGATCAGAGTTTGAATCTGGTCTTTGGGAAGCGCGGTATAGCGTTCGGCAATCCACAACAGCAAAAACGATTCACAGACCCCGATCACCCCCAGCAACCCGGCAATGATCAGGGTGCGCGACATGTCCCATTTCACCGGTTTGGGTGAAATCGGCGCATTGTCATAGGCAATCATCATGATCGGGAAGTCATTCAACAGGGCCAGCAGAACAATCATCACCGCAGTGACGGGATAAAAGTTGAACACCAGAATCGAAATCGTCATGAACAGCAACACACGGATCGTCTCGGCAATGCGATAGGTCGCATAGCTTGCCATGCGTTCAAAAATACGGCGCGCTTCCTCGATGGCCGTTGTAATCACCGACAGGCCCGGCGCGGTTAACACCAGGTCGGCTGCGGCCCGGGCGGCATCGGTCGCGCCGCTCACGGCAATGCCGACATCGGCCTGTTTTAAGGCCGGGGCATCATTTACGCCGTCGCCGGTCATGCCGATGATATGACCACGGTCCTGCAATTCCTTGACGATGGCATATTTATGTTCGGGAAACACCCGGGCATAGCCATCGGCCTGCTCGATCGCCGCTGCATTAATCGCCGGTTTGCCGTCGCCAAAGGCCTGATCGGCAGGCAGTATGTTACTGCCCATCCCCAGGGAGGCGGCAATCTGACGGCCAATCGCTTCATGGTCGCCCGTCACCATTTTAATATCCACCCCCATTGCGGCGGCTTCGCGAACGGTTTGGGCGGCATCTTCACGGGGCGGGTCAAATAACGGCAGCAGACCCAGGAACTGCCATTGGTCTTGGTTTGCCTCGGGTGCATCACCTTTCGCCATCACACGCCGGGCCACCCCGATGGTGCGATAGCCACGTGATGCCATGTCATTTACGGCATTTGTCACTTTATAAGATAAAGTATCATCCGGGTTCACCAGTTTTAAAATCACCTGGGGTGCCCCCTTGGCAACCTGCCACTCGCTGGCCCCATCGGCGATTGTCGCTTCGGCCCGCTTGGACACCGGGTCAAAGGGATGAAAGGCCTTTGTTTGCCACAAGGGCGGTATAACCACATCACCAAGGCCGCCCATCACCGCCTGGTCAATGGCATCACCGCCTTCGCTGCGCGAGGCCATTGCCGCCGCCAACAAAAGATCATTGCGGTCCTGTGCGGCCAGAACAACCGGGTCGCCCAATGTCAGGCGGTTTTGCGTCAGGGTGCCGGTTTTATCGGAACATAAAATATCGATCCCGGCCAATTCCTCGATCGCGACAAGGCGCGACACAATGGCTTTCAGGCGGGCCAGTTTTTCCGCCCCCACGGCCATTGTCACCGACAGGACCGCCGGCAACGCCACCGGAATGGCCGCCACTGTCAGGATCAGGGCGAACAGCACCGTTTCAAACCACGGGTCGCCACGATACAGGGCGACCATCAAAATCAGGGCAACCAGCCCCAATGTGGAGAGGATCAGGAAATTGCCGATCCGCAATACCGCCTTTTGGAAATGCGAAACATTCCCGGCATTTTGCACAAGACGGGCAGTTTTGCCGAAATAGGTATTCATGCCCGTTGCCGTAATTTGCGCGGTCATTTCACCCATTTTGGCGATGGAACCGGAATAAACCTCATCGCCGATTTTTTTATCCACCGGCAGGGATTCCCCGGTCAGGGCGGATTGATCCACCGCCAGATAATCCCCATCCACCAGCCGGGCATCAGCGGGAATGATATTGCCCAAACGCAGCGACACAATATCGCCGCACACCAGGTCACGGGCCGGGATGTCGCGCCATTTGCCATCGCGCAATACCCTGGCACTCAGGGCCAATTGGTTTTTCAGGGCGGCAATGGCGTTATCGGCCTTGTATTCCTGCCAAAAACCAACCCCGGCATTAAGCAGCAACATGATCAGGATAATGGCAAAATCCGCCCAATGCTGAACGGCGGCAGATAAAATGGCGGCAACCTCGATCATCCAGGGGATCGGCCCCCAGAAATAGGAGGCCAGCTTCCACCAGACATTGCGGGTCTGTTCGGCAATCACATTGGGGCCATCGCTTTCAAGCCGCCTTTGCGCGGTGGCTGTCTCAAGGCCCTGTTGCAGGCTGGTGGGATTTTCAAGCGGGGTTGCTTCAACCTGTGGCGAAGCCAGGGATGAAGAAGCGGCAGAGGACGAAGGAGAAGGAGAGGAAGAGGAAGAGGAAGAGGAAGAGGAAGAGGAAGTCAGGGTAGATTTTGAGGTCGGGGCAGGGGAGGATGAATTTTGAGAGTGGTGCGCGTGATTGTTGTCCTGCCCATCCAGTTCATGTGACATGGCATGGTTTCCGTAAACAACAGATCGAAAAACAGACTATGCGCCCCGTCTGGCACCCCAACCTTGAGGGAAATCAAAATTTACCGCGAAATTTTAAAATCCAATTGATTAAAAACTTTGCCCATTTTCCTGAAAATAAACCCTTTTACGCCACGACAGATAACACTTCACACTAAAGTGACAGCGAAAATCACCCCCAAAAAGACCAGAACGCCGAAACAGGACCAAGAGCACACAAAACGCCGCAACAGCAAGCCGCATGGGCAGCGGACAGCATGGCCGGGCGGAAGATTTGCTATTTTAATAACTTCAGAAATTACTTTAATTTTTGAACTGCTTTTTAAAGGATAAACCTCCACCTCAAAAAAGAGATATATCATCCTATAATAAAAGTATAAATACACCATACATATGTCTGGATCGGGAGGGATCCAAACCAAATATCATCGCCCTGCAGAAGCATCACAAAACCGGTTTTTTGCAAAACAACCAAGGCCTGTTTTGAGCAACCCCGTTAAATGACACCACTCGCCAAATAGTTCAAAATTTGAACTACTTTGTCAGGAAGCTACCGCAACTGTCTGTTTTGGGGAACTTTCCACAATCACATATGCCGATGACTAATTTTCGCCCGATCAGGGCATTTTCAGGTCAATCGACGGGCAAATTTTGCGGCATGTTTTGCAGGCGGCATGGCTCTGTGTCGCCCCCTCAATAAGACAAAATGGCACAGGCCAATAGCCCCAATGCACAGGGGCATCACAACACAGGGGAGAAGGGAGGATTTATCAGTTGGCTTCGGCTGTTTCGCTGGGCTGATAGATAAAGCCATGCGCCGGATAAATCCGGCCATAGGTGCCAATCGTGTTCATCAGCCGCAATTGGGTCCAGTCATTTTTCGGCGATACGTCCTCGACCGGCTGGCGTAAATGAACCTTGCCCCGGGTGCGCGAATCACTGCCCCAATTGGCCTGGTTCACCAGAATATGGCGCTTGTCCAACACAGCCGACACAACTGCAACATGGCCATATCGCAAACGTTTGGTTTTTTTGAAAGCCAGGACCGAACCCACAACAGGCTTGCTGCCGCGTTTATACTGGTTTCTGGCCTGCGACCACCAGGTCCAGGCATCGCCATAAATTTCAATACCGGAAACGGCCCGTGCATAGGGCACGCATTGCAAAAATTCGTCGGTCGGCGGAAAACTGTTTAAACGGGATGACGGCAGGGAAATATGGGCAACCTGGGTTACGCGGGGATCACGGACATCATCGGCATCACGATTGAAATCTGGCTGGACGGAAACACCGGTCGCACTATTGGCGTTGGAAAAACACCCGGCAAGAACCAAACTGAGACAGACAATCGCAAACTGACGCATCCAACGCCCCCCAAATAACTGCATTCCACCATATCCTGTCGATGTTTAAACAAGTGTTTACACAGTTCCTTTTGCGCCCATCAAAATGACACAAAAAATAAAGTCCGTCCCGTCGCACAGCGTGCCCTGCCGCGCGCCGAATACGGCACAATACCGCCAAAAACAGCGGCGGTTAAAAAGCTCATTACACGGCCTTGCGGGGTGTTGTCGATAGCCAAATGCAATGCCGTTTACAAAGCCCTGCAGCCTTTCTGGCATACATCCCCATGCCGTTGGCCCGCAAAATGGAAACCCGGCCAAACACCTGGAACAAACAGGTCACTTTACGCGTCTGCCCCCAAGCAGCGCAGCATCACAAGCCCTATCACAAACCCTTGAAAAACAGGAAAATCACCAACCAGGAAGGTGCAAAACATTCAGAATCACGATCCCGGAACGGCCCATACGGGACGCCTACGGGACTCATACCGGGACCACACTGGCCCGTTGCAGCGCCCGACAGCCCGTTTTAAAACCGGCATCCCCTCGAACAAAAAATCACCTTGAAACACCATCGACCAACATCATCGCCGGGCAAAACGGAATCGCCTGATAATCCCTTATCTTTGCATGTCAGGCCTGTATCAAAGAATCAGATACCAGAAAACACCGTCTTTCTTGACGGAAGGTGCCTGGCAACGCCATGATTTCCCCACATATAATAAATATAATCATAATCGATGAATAGGACCGGCACGCACGATCAAAAGCCATAAGGCCTGGCAAACAGGCGGCCAGAGAAACCGGACCATATTCCTGCCGCCACGTGCAACAGCACTGTTAGGGAAGGCCGCCCATGACCATTGACTTCAAACAGATCGAGCAGGAACAGTTCGCCATTCACCCGGCGGCTTGTGAATGGACCATGCGCGCCATGAGCGTGCTGCGCAATCGCGTTGACATCAATATCAAACTCTATGGTGAACATGACCATCTTGCCCAGGGCGACATTTTCATGTTCAACCATTTCGCCCGCTTTGAAACATTCATCCCGCAATATCTGATTGCGCTGGAAACCGGGGTCTATTGCCGGTCGGTGGCATCGGCGGAATTTTTTGTCGAAGATAATACATTATCGAAATATTTACGCGCCCTTGGCGGTGTTCCCAATAACTATGGGCGTCTTTTGCCATTTCTGGCAGAAGAAATCCTGCGTGGCGGCAAGGTTGTCATTTTCCCCGAAGGCGGCATGGTCAAGGACCGGCGGGTCATGGCCGATGATTCCCCCTATGTCGGGCGCAAACCCGATTACAGCATCTATTCCCGTTCCGCCCATCAACGCCGCGCCCATCATACCGGGGCAGCGGTGCTGGCACTGGGGCTTGATGGCTTTAAAACCGGTCTGTCCTGGCTGGTCACACATGGCAACCCCGACGAGCTTCTGCGCTGGGCGGATCTGCTCGGCACTTCGGCTGACCAGCTTAAAACCGCAATTGCCAAACCAACCCTGATGTTTCCGGCCAATATCACCTTTCACCCGTTGCGCGTGGACCAAAACCTGCTGGCGCGCGGGGCGGAAATGTTTATGGGCGGTTTAAGCCCCAAAATGGCCGAAGAGCTGATTATTGAAGGCAACCTGATCCTGAAAGAAACCGATATGGATATTCGCCTGGGAGATCCGGTTTATCCGCATGAGCGGTTTAACTGGCTGGACCAGCGATTATTGGCGCGCATGGTGCGCCATGCCAAAACCCTGGATGATCTGTTCCGCCCGGCCAAAGACCTGCCGCGCCTGAGCGACCGGGTGATCCAGAATACCCTGACCCGCCATGTGCATCCGCTGCGCGACCAGTGCATGGCGGTGATGTATTCCAATATCACGCTGAATGTCAGCCACCTTGCCGCCCGCCTGATGAAAATGATGCTGGCCGATGGCGAAACCGAAGTCGATATCGACCGGTTTGACAAAACCATCTATCTGGCGATCAAAAATGTGCAAAAAGCCACCAATGTGCACCTGCATCGCGGTATTTTAAACCCGGCGGCCTATATCGGTATTTTTGACCATAAATGCCCGCAAATCCGCCAGTTTATTGACAGTGCCGTGCAGCTTGGCCTGATCGAACGGCGCGACGGCAAATATTGTTTCCTGCCCAAATTGCAGGCCGAAGCCGGGTTTGACCAGATCCGCATGGATAACCCCGTCATGGTCTATGCCAATGAAATGGCCCCGATCCAGGCCGCATGGGATGCCCTGAAGGCCGCGCGCAAACAGATTGGCAAAATAAAACCCGCCGAATTTGCCCGCCTGCGATTTGATGATGAAATGCGGGCCTGGCAATGGAACTGGCAAAAATTCCATCGTCCACAATTTGCCGCGATTAATGACCAGGAAACAGCCACATTGTCGGGCGCACCCTATCTGCATTTGCCCGAACCATCGCACCACAGCAAAACCGGGATTTTGGTGGTGCATGGCTTTTTGGCATCGCCAGCGGAATTGCGCAATGTGGGCGACCGTCTGGCAGAACAGGGCCATGCCGTGCTGGGCGTGCGTTTGGCCGGGCACGGCACATCCCCCCATGATTTGCAAACACGAAGCTGGCAGGACTGGCTGGCATCGGTTCAGCGGGGATATGACATTCTCTCGGCCTTTTGCGAACAGGTGGTGATTGTCGGTTTTTCGACCGGCTCAACGCTTAGTGCCATTTTTGCCGCCAACCATCCGCCCCGCCTGGCCGGGCTTGTTATGGCCAGCACGCCGCTGAAGTTCCGCAATCGCAACCTGATGTTCGTGCCCTTGCTCTATGGTGCCAACAAATTGATGGGCTGGGTGCCCAGTGCCAGCGAAATGCTGGGTTTTCGCCCCAATCAGTCCGAACATCCCGAAATCAATTACCGGCATATTCCGATTAACGGGCTATATCATTTGCGCCGTGCTGTTGCCGAAATGAACAGCAAACTGGCCCATATCGATACCCCGGTGCTGGTGTTGCAGGCTGATGGCGATCAGGTCGTGGACCCGGCCAGCGCCAATATGATTGCGCGCCGGTTAACCGGCACCCACAACAAAACCGTTAAAATGCTGCCTGCTGACCGGCACGGTATTTTAAACGAAGACCTTGCCGGGGCGGTTGACCTGGTGATGGAATTTGTTGCCAAAGCAGACAAGACGGACCTGCCCGTTTCAGACTCGCTTTCTAACAGGGCCGATAGAGCGGCATCGCCTGCGGCCCCGATCGAAACCATCAAGCGCGTTGAGCCAACACCCCCGGCCACTGCCGAGTCACCCGAAACGGCCCAAGCTGCCAGGGCGCATGATACCCATGATACCGCCGTCGCAACACTCAGCGCCCGGGACAAAAGCCGGGCAATCCTGGCCCGCGCCGGATTTAGCAAACTGGGGACCAAAAAGCACACAGAGCCAAAACAGACCCTGCCGACAGAATCGGTTGAAAAACCCGCAAACCTTAACCCGGTACAGCCGGAATAGCCTGTTTCAAATCAGCGGTATGTTATTGAAAGGCCGCGATGGTCTGAGCTACTTCGGACATCCTGATAAGAATGTTCAGGGTTTAGCTATGCCGTCATCAGTGCAATACTGATCCAACAGGTATGTGTGGTTACGACAGCCCTATGCGGCGGCAACAATTTCAATCTCTACCAACCATTCAGGCTTCAATGTCTGAACGACAATCGCCGTGGTGGGAACACGTCTTTCTCCCAGAGCCTGAAGTCGGGCATCCTGATTGGGCTGAACAAAAGTGACGTCCGATAAATAGCTTGTGACGCGCACGATGTTTTCCGTCGTCATATCCGCCTCGGCAAGAATGCGCCGAATATTGGACCATATCAGCGACAATTGATCGTCAAGACCGTCAGGGGCCGTGCCATCAATATCAAGCCCCATTGTGCCGCTTACAAACAAAAAACGGGCAGCACCCGTTACTTCCATCGCATGTACATAATCGGGGGTGGCGGGATAGATGTCATTCCGGGGGTTCTTTGGTGTCATCTTCATATTGAATCTCCTTTTGTAAAAATATAAAATCACGAAATAATTTTCTGCAAAATTGGATTTTCTCGAATGAATAAAGAAACAGAAGATGTTCAGCGGAATGAAAGGCCGACACGCGCGCTGGATGCTTTTGACCGAAAAATATTAAGGTCACTTGTCGAGGATGCCCGCCTGTCCTATGCGGAAATGGGCGAAGCCGCCGGACTCTCCGCCCCGGCCGTGCATGAGCGTGTCAAAAGGCTTCGGGCATCCGGTGCGCTAAAAGGCATGCAGGCAACGCTAGACGGCGCACAGGTTGGCAAACCGTTTCTTGCCTTTGTCCATGTCGATGCGGATGGGTGGGGAAAAAGCCAGCGCATGATCCGGCTAAAGGAATTTCCCGAGGTCGAGGAAATGCACTCGGTCGCCGGGGATACCTGTGTGATCCTGAAGGTCAGAACCGCCAGCGCACATGCAATGGAACAATTTCTGTCTCAGTTATATGTTCTACCGGGCGTAAGAGGCACCAAAAGCTATGTCGTTCTATCGACTTATCTTGAACGACCGGTTCAGGCCGATGTCACCCATGACTGGCCGCAGGTGCCGCTGCCTCCTGAATAAGTATGCTTGCAAACCTTAACCCGGTACAGCCGGAATAACCTGTTTCAAATCAGGTTCGTTATGCAAAAAAGTGATCTGGAGAGAGCCTGAAATTTCGCTATCATCAGGGATCGAAGCCACATCCGTGCCGGGATCCCGGCGGGTGGACTCTTCGATCATCAGTCCGCATTCCCGCAATGTGGCGCAAAAACCCGGCAGATCGCGGGCTGTCAGGGTAAAACGGATCGTCGTCATTTTATTTGAATAAAAATGGGCGTCATCGACCCAGCCATGCGCCAGGGTCAGGGCATCCTGAACCTGGCGGATAACAAGATGACGATCCCGGGAAGTCATGGCTTGAAAAACAGGGCGATGGCGTCTCACAATATCACCTGGCAGGATGGGGAAAGAACACCTTCATGATAATCCTGGATCCGAAACACCACAATATTCATGTAAATTTTATCCGCCAAAGCAGTAATGCCACGAACACAATTTGGCGAACGGACCCGGCACTTTACCCCCCAAAACACCCCTTATGGGGGGTAAAATACAGCCTGTTCCCCCGTCACAGGCAAGCTGACGGAAAGGAGGCCCGGTGACTGATGGCAGCCCGAAACCAGTTGCGCATGCAACAGGCCCGGAATCTGCCCTGCCCGCCGGCAAATAGAAAAATGCAGCCTGAGTGATCAATCAGTGGACGGCATAGCGGTTATTTCACCAAAACCTTTTCAAATCCGCTCGCCATCATGCCCGGTTCAAATTCGATGATTTCATAACGGGCAAGACCTTTCCTCCGAAAGGGATCGCAATTCAGGTAATCCTCCAGCTTTTCGCGCGTGCACCGGGCCAAAATAATGCCGCCATCGCGCGGTTTTTTGCGCCCCGATGCAACAAAGGCACCACTCTCGTAACAGTGCTTGAGCCATTCAACATGGTTCGCCAGTTCCGCGTCGATTTCACGAAGATCGACAAGGTAGGTCAAGTTGACAATGAACATTCAATCCGTCATCCGGTTTCACATATACAGGCCCGGTCGTGCCTTCCCTTTGGCCTGCAAATAACGACCACTTCCCAAAAGCAGCCGCGCTGATGTTCCCCAACGTCAGTTTTTGTGTCTGGTGCGCCATCTAACGGCGCATATAGGAACGTTTTTTGTTTTGACAGTTTGTTATCTGTTTTAGTCAACAGGCTCGCCCAGTTCACGCAGGGCGCGTTCAAAACGCTCGGCATGCTGTTTTTCCACCCGGCCAAGGGTTTCAAACCAGGCGGCAATATCCTCCAGGCCCTCTTCACGGGCAATACGTGCCATTTCCGGATAGGAATTCACACCCTCGTCCCGTTCGGCCTGCAAGGCCGCGCGCAAATTGCTGCGGCTGTCGCCAAAGGGCAGGCCCGTTTGCGGATCACCACACTGTTCCAAAAATTCCAGATGCCCGAAGGCATGGCCGGTTTCGGCCTCGGCGGCACTGCGAAACAGTTCGGCAAGCCGGGTTTGGCCTTCAATATCCGCCTGCTGGGCAAAATAAAGATACCGCCGGTTTCCTGCCGCTTCGGCAGCAAAGGCGGAACGCAGGTTTTGCTCGGTACGTGTTCCCTTTAGCGCCACATGGGCCCCCTGTTTCTTATATGTCGAGATATGAAAAAAGGACGGCACGCGATCACCCGCATTGCCGCCCTTCTATGTGTTTCAATATCGGTGCGCGTCAAGAACCAAAGGGGCGTTTGGCAACGCGCCGGTTGGTTTTCATACCCCTGTCACAGCAGCGGCCATATTTACGCAAGCCCAATGACCGTTACAAACGGCACAATGGCAGCAGTTGAGCAGCGGCTTTACATCAGGGATGAAAACCCGGCTTAAGTGCAGTTGCAGCAAAACTCACGCCGCAGCGTGGCGTTCCTGCTGGCGGCGCAAACGGAAGACCAGATCTACCGAAGACAGCTCTGTCCCGCGTGGCATGTTGGGAATACGGGCCAGATGAACCGCATCAGCCGGAATATCCACCAGGCTGCCATCATCCTCGCAATAGAAATGATAATGCGGGGCGACATTGGTGTCGAAATAGGACCGGCCGGAATCAACGATGATTTCACGGATCAAACCGGCATCGGTAAACTGATGCAGGGTATTGTAAACCGTTGCCAGTGAAACCTTCACATGCTGTGCCATTGCCTCGGAATGGAGCTGTTCGGCGGTCACATGACGGTGGCCGGCATCAAACAGGAAACGGGCCAGGGCAAGGCGCTGGCGGGTCGGACGCAGACCGGCTTCTTTAAGGCGGTTCAGTGCATGGGTGTAAGGCCGCTGGATGCTCATAATGATGCCCCTTAACAAAGTTTTTAACCGGCAGTTGAAGGACAACTACCCGTTGATGTCGAGGCTATATTAGACAGAGCTTAAAGTCGTTTTCTTTGATTTTGATCAACTATAATTGTTCTTATGGTCGATTGAAGGACCAATGTCGAAAAAAAAGAGGGCCGGTTGATCACCGGCCCCTCCCGTTTTTCCCGCAACGCAAGGTTGCTTTTGGAAATTCCGCACCCTAGTCACCTGTGGTAATGCGGTCCACCAACTGTTTGACAGTCGGAATGAACCCGTCCGCATAGAACGGATCTTCGGCAAACTTGTAGGCATTGTGCCCGGCAAACATCAGTTCATGTTCGACATTGGCGCCATGCGCAATGTTTTGCAGGGTTTTCTGAATGCAGAAAGACCGGGGATCGGCGCGCTTGCCCGTTGTGCCTTCATGTTGCTGCCAGTTGGAAAACTGGCACTGCGACAGGCACCCCATGCAGTCGATCTGGTCTTTTTTGATTTCCAGCGCACTTTCGGGTGTTACGAAAACCATCGTGTCATCCGGGGTTGGCATGCCTTCGGTATAACCGGCCTCAAGCCAGCCACGCACCTTGTCGGCATCGTCTTCGCGCACATAAATCGGACGGCCACGGCGACCCAGCGGAATGCCCACATGCAAATCGGCTTCCGCTGTCCGCGAATAGCGTACCTGACGGTCCGAACGCTGATGCAGGTCTTCCAGGAAGCTGTTGCGCACCGCCGAGCTGTAAAAGCCGGTCGGGCTGAATTTATGCAGCGAAACGTCACCATCCTTAAGCGTCAGAAGGCGCTTTTTCCATTCATCGGAAATCGGGCTTTCCCGGGTCAGAAGCGGGCGAGTGCCATACTGAAACGCCACCGGGGCCACTTCGGGGTTTTCGATCCAGTCGGCATAGTCGCGCAAATACCAAACCCCGCCAGCCATAATGATCGGCACATTATTCAGACCCACGGAATTCATGAATTCGCGCAGAGCCCGCACCCGCGGGAACGGATCTTCAGGGACCAGCGGGTCTTCGGAATTTGACAGGCCATTATGCCCGCCAGCACGCCACGGATCTTCATACACCACACCGCCCAGCCATTCCGGGACCTTTTTATAGGCCCGTAACCACAGCGCACGGAACGCACGGGCAGACGAGACGATGGGGTAATAATAAATGCCATAGGAGGCAGCAATGGTGGAGACCCGATAGGGCATACCGGCCCCACAGGTCACACCGTGGACCAGCCCCTTGGTTCCTTCCAGAACGCCTTCGAGGATGGCCTCGGCCCCGCCCATTTCCCACAGCACATTCACATGCAGGCGGCCTTCGCCATTGCGGGTTTCATGGGCGATTTGCGCCTGGGCAATACCGCCCTTAATGCCATAGGACACCAGTTCATGATGGCGTTCACCACGGGTTTTGCCTTCATAGCTGACAGGCACAATATTGCCCTCAGCGTCATAGTAATCTGCATTGACGGCAGAAAACGTGCCAATACCACCGGCCGCAGCCCATGCGCCTGAGCTTTGACCTGTCGAAACAGAGATGCCTTTTCCGCCTTCAATCAACGGCAGAACCTCTTTTCCCGACATGACGAGCGGTTTAAGGGCTTTCAAGTTCGTCTCTCCCATTCGGCTTTTCGGACAAGCGGGTTATCCAAGTCGATGCGAGGAGGGGCGGCGTCTGTTGTTGTTATCGCCGCCCGCCCCCGTTTACCTTACATCAGGCTTCAGCAGCATCAAGGTCAGCGCCGGTTTCCTGGTCAACACGCTTCATCGACAATTTGATCTTGCCGCGGTCATCAAAGCCGATAACCTTGACCTTCACCTTGTCGCCTTCCTTGACCACATCGGAAACCTGTTTGACACGTTCCTGTGCCAGTTCCGAAATGTGAACCAGACCATCGCGCGCACCAAAGAAGTTCACGAATGCGCCAAAATCGACAGCCTTAACAACCTTACCTTCATAGATATGGTTCAATTCGGGTTCTGCAACGATCGATTTGATCCAGTCAACGGCCTGCTTGCCTTTTGCGCCATCGGTATGGGCAACGGTGATCGAGCCATCGTCTTCGATATCAACTTTCGCGCCGGTTTCTTCGCAAATTTCACGAATAACCTTGCCGCCAGAACCGATAACGTCACGGATCTTGTCTTTCGGGATCGAGAACTGGGTGATGGTCGGGGCATTGCCCGAAACTTCACCACGGGCTTCCGGCAGGGCCTTGGACATTTCGCCCAGGATATGCAGGCGGCCATCGCGGGCCTGGCCCAGGGCAATCTGCATGATTTCAGGCGTTACCGAGGTGATCTTGATGTCCATCTGCAGCGAGGTGATCCCATGATCGGTCCCGGCCACCTTGAAATCCATGTCGCCAAGGTGGTCTTCGTCGCCCATGATGTCCGAAAGAACGGCGAAATCTTCGCCTTCCTTGATCAGACCCATGGCAATACCGGCAACCGGGCGTGCCAGCGGCACACCGGCATCCATCATCGACAGCGAGGTTGCACAAACCGTTGCCATCGAGGAAGAACCGTTCGATTCGGTCACTTCCGAAACGATACGCACGGTATAGGGGAAGGCTTCCTTGGTCGGCATCAACGGATGAATGGCGCGCCATGCCAGCTTGCCATGACCGATTTCACGACGTCCCGGCGATCCCATACGGCCTGCTTCACCAACCGAATAGGGCGGGAAGTTATAGTGCAGCATGAAGCCTTCACGGTATTCACCATCCAGGGCATCAACGATCTGTTCGTCCTGGCCGGTGCCAAGGGTGGCAACAGCCAGGGCCTGGGTTTCACCACGGGTAAACAGGGCCGAACCATGTGCGCGCGGCAGAACCGAAACTTCACCCATGATCGGGCGCACGTCAGAACCGGTACGACCATCAATACGCTTGCCGGTTTTCAGGATCGCACCGCGAACGATGTCTTTTTCCAGATCCTTGATGATCGAGGAAATCTTGCCTTTCAGGGCATCATCGATTTCTTCGTCTGCCAGCTTGGCAACGATTTCTTCCTTGGCCGCTGCAACCGCGGCGGCACGCTCCTGCTTGACAACATGGCCATAGGCCGCGGTCAGGCTTTCGGTGCCAAGGGCGGCAACTTTTTCGACCAGGGCATCATAGCCTTCCGGCAGACCGGCAATGTCGCGCGGGTCTTTGGCGGCTTCTTCCGCCAGTTCGATGATCAGGTCAATCACCGGCTGGAATTTTTCATGACCGAACTTGACCGCACCCAGCATCACATCTTCGGAAAGTTCCGATGCTTCGGATTCAACCATCATCACGCCGTCACGGGTACCGGCAACCACCAGGTCAAGATCGCTTTCCTTGATGGCTTCGGTTGACGGGTTCAGAAGATATTCGCCGTCTTTATACCCCACACGGGCCGCGCCAATCGGGCCGAGGAACGGCAAACCGGAAATGGTCAGTGCGGCCGAGGTCCCGATCATGGCAACAACATCAGGATCGTTTTCCATGTCGTGCGACAGAACGGTACAAACGATCTGGGTTTCGTTGCGGTATTGCGGGTGGAACAGCGGGCGAACCGGACGGTCGATCAGACGGGAAACCAGGGTTTCCTTTTCCGACGGACGGCCTTCGCGCTTGAAAAAGCCACCCGGAATTTTACCAGCGGCAAATGCCTTTTCCTGGTAATTCACGGTCAGCGGGAAAAAATCGATGTCCGGGCGCGGCGACTTGGCACCGACAGCAGTACACAGAACAACGGTTTCACCATATGTGACCATAACCGCACCATCTGCCTGGCGTGCCACCTTGCCGGTTTCCAGAACCAGCTTGGCATTACCCCACTGCATTTCCTTGCGGACGACATTAAACATATTACTTCCTTCCAAACCTACTTGCGGACCAAGCAACTCTTACACGAGATCCGAACACATTAATTATGAGGCTTTTGCGTCAAGCGACATAATTAATGGGTCCGGACAAACCGGGCGTGTCCAGCCATTCTGGATCTACCCTCCCGTGCATCCGGATCCGCGGGACAATAAAAAACGACGGCGGAGGGATAAACCGCTCCGCCGCACGTCAAAATCAGCGGCGAATACCGAGACGCGCGATGATCGCTTCGTAACGTTCGGTATTTTTGCGCTGCAGGTATTTCAGCAACCGGCGGCGCTGACCAACCATCATCAGAAGACCACGACGGCTGTGGAAGTCGTGGTTATGTTCTTTCATGTGTTCGGTCAGGTTTTTGATCCGTTCGGTCAGAATGGCAACCTGGACCTCGGGGGAACCGGTGTCGCCTTCTTTCTGGCCAAATTCTTTGATCAGGTCGGTTTTACGTTCAGCAGTAATCGACATCAGGCATCCTTTCGCCTTTAAAGATTAAATACACGCACCGGGCGGATTTCGCCGCCATGAATCTCGGCCAGCGCAACAGCGCGGTCGTTCAGCATGGCACAGACGATCCCGTCCCGGGCGACGGAGGTACCGAGTTCGCTCCGCTTGACCACCGGCAACAGCCCGACAGGCTGCCCGCTGGCAAGACGTTGCGCCTCGACTTCGGTCAGGGCCAGCGCCGGGATGTCGTCCAGCGCGGTCTCGACCGGAAGCAGTTTTTCCATTACCGCCTCGGGATCCATCTCCAGCAGTTCCTGCAGGGGAATGGAATCACCTTCCGCAAACGGCCCCGCCGATGTCCGGCGCAGGGCGGCAATGTGGCCGACAGTGCCAAGGCGCAGCGCAATATCGCGCGCCAGCGACCGCATATATGCCCCTTTGCCCGACATTACATCGAACACGGCATGATCGCGATCAGGCATGTCAACCAGACGAAGATCTTTTATCAAAATCGGACGCGCTTTCAAAACCACGTCTTCATCGCGGCGCGCAAGGTCATAGGCCCGTTTGCCATTCACCTTGATTGCCGAAAATTTTGGCGGCACCTGCTGAATTTCGCCAATGAATTCACCCAGCACGGCCTCGATCTCGTCGCGAGTCGGGCGATGATCCGATGTGGCAGTTACATCGCCTTCGGCATCATCGGTGCTGCGTGATTCCCCGAATTTCAGGGTAACGCGGTAACTTTTACTTCCATCCATGACATAGGCGACGGTTTTTGTCGCCTCGCCAAAGGCAATGGGCAAAACGCCGGTCGCCAGCGGGTCCAGTGTCCCGCCGTGCCCGGCCTTGGCCGCATCAAGCAGACGACGCACCTGGTTAACCACGGTTGAAGACGTGATTTCCAGGGGTTTGTCAACTGCCAGCCAGCCGCTGATTATTTTGCCGCGACGCCGACGCGCCATCAGTCGTCCTCTTTGTCGTAATCATCCGAATCGCTCTCGGATGACAGGTCCTGTGCCACATGCGGGTCGCGCAACAGCTCCCCGATATGATCGGACATATCAAAGCTGGTGTCTTCGACAAATCGCAATGCCGGGACATATTTCATATGCACGCTATTGGCAACATGACTTCGCAAAATACCCTTCTGGCGTTTCAGCGCCTCTAGGGTCGGTTTGGCATCACCACCGCCTAACGGGGTGACGGCCACCATTGCATTGCGCATGTCGGGACTCAGGTCAACCTTGGTCACGGTAATCGGACGACGCGACAATTCCGGGTCGTAAATATCACCGCGCTCAAGCGCATAGGACAGCGCCTGGCGGATTTCCTCCGCCACGCGTAACTGTCGCTGACTGGGGCCTTTGGCTGATTGCTTCGACATATCAGTATCAATCGCGTCTTGCTTAAAGCTCGACTGCGACTTCCTCCTGCTCGAAGCACTCGATCACGTCGCCAACGGCAATGTCATTGTATTTCGCAAAGGACATCCCGCATTCATAACCCTCGCGGACTTCCTTGACTTCGTCCTTGAAGCGACGCAGCGTCGAAAGTTCGCCGGTATGAATGACAACGTTGTCGCGCAGCAGGCGCACGCCCGCACCACGCTTGACCGTGCCTTCGGTAATCATACAACCGGCAATGCGGTTGCCCGAAATGGTGAACACTTCGCGGATCTGCGCATAGCCCAGGAACTTCTCGCGAACTTCCGGCGAGAGCATGCCGCTCAGCATGGCCTTGGTGTCATCGGCAACATCGTAAATGATCGAATAATACCGAATATCGACATTGTCACGGCGGGCCTGTTCACGGGCCTGCTGGTTGGCACGCACGTTAAAGCCGATGATCAGCGCGTTCGAGGCACGGGCCAGGGTCACATCGGATTCGTTGATCCCGCCAACACCGCTGTGAAGGACGCGAACACTGACTTCCTCGTTACCCAGCTTCTGCAGGGTGCCAATAAGAGCCTCGACCGAGCCCTGCACGTCACCCTTGATGACAACCGGCAGTTCCTTAAGGTCGCCATTGCTGGTGAACATGTTTTCAAGCGCCGATTTCTTCATCGCGGCAGCCTGCTGTTCACGAATGCGACGCTGGCGGAAGTCGGAAACTTCACGGGCCTTGGCTTCGCTTTCGACCACAACAAAGTCATCACCGGCAGATGGCACACCGTTAAGGCCGTTAACCTCGACCGGCATCCCCGGAATGGCTTCCTGAACGCGCGTCCCGTGATCGTCGATCAGGGCGCGGACACGGCCCCATTCAGCACCGGTGACAAAGATATCGCCGGTTTTAAGCGTCCCACGCTGCACCAGAACCGTGGCAACCGGGCCACGACCCTTTTCCATACGCGCTTCAACGACGACGCCATCGGCAACGCGGTTCGGGTTGGCTTTCAGGTCCAGCACTTCCGCCTGCAACAGGATGGCTTCCTCAAGGTCGGTCAGTCCCATGCCAGCCTTGGCCGAAACTTCAACCGCCTGCACATCACCGCCCATTTCTTCCACAACAACTTCGTGCTGGAGCAGTTCGGTTTTCACGCGGTTGGCATCGGCACCCGGCTTGTCCATCTTGTTGATGGCAACAATCATCGGTACTTCGGCGGCCTTGGCATGGCTGATGGCTTCGATGGTTTGCGGCATGACGGAATCGTCAGCAGCCACCACCAGAACAACAATGTCCGTGACCTGGGCACCGCGCGAGCGCATTTCGGTAAAGGCGGCGTGGCCCGGCGTATCGATAAAGGTAATTTTGGCACTGTTGGCCATCGTCACCTGATAGGCACCGATATGCTGGGTAATGCCACCGGCTTCGCCGCTAACCACGTCGGTTTTACGCAGCGCATCCAGCAACGAGGTTTTACCGTGGTCAACGTGCCCCATCACGGTCACGACCGGCGGACGGGAAATAAGCTGCTCGTCGGTATCATCGGCAACAACCAGCGCCTCTTCAACGTCGGCATCGGAAACGCGCTTCATGTTGTGGCCGAATTCCTCGACAACAAGCTGGGCGGTATCGGGGTCAAGGCTCTGGTTGATGGTGGCCATAACACCAAGACCCATCAGGCACTTGATCACATCGGCGGCACGTTCGGCCATACGGTTGGCAAGTTCCTGGACCGTAATGGTATCGGGAACAATAACTTCGCGAATAACTTTTTCTTTCGGTTTCTGCTGGCCCTGGTTACGGGCTTTGGCTTTGGCCTGCTGGCGCTTGATCGAGGCCATCGACCGGCGACGACCGCCTTCATCACCACTCATGGCGGTGTTGATCGACAGCTTGCCACGGCGGCGGCTGGTATCTTCGGTCTTGCCACGCGACCCGCGACCGGCAATTTCGGCTTCTTCCGCCCGCTTGCGCGCAGCTGCCGAACGGACTTCTTCCTCGTCCAGTTCCTTGCGGCTTTTGGGCTTGGAAGCAGACGGGGCGGCACGGCGACGTTCTTCGGGTACCAGCGGTTCAGCCGGTGCGCCCGGAATGACTTCTTCCTCAACCTTCTTGCGGGCTTCGGGTTTCGGACGCGGCTGGGCCTTGGTGCGCGGTGCGGACGCATCGCGGGCCGGTTCACTGCCATCATCTGCTGCTTTTTTCGCAGCAGGTGCCTTTGCCGGTTCAGCAGCGGCCTCGGTTTTGGCCTGGGCGGCCTCTGCCTTCGCCTTTTCTTCGGCCTGGCGGGCGGCTTCTTCAGCTTCGGCTTTCTTGCGCGCGGCTTCCTCTTCGGCCTTGCGGGCCGCTTCCTTGCGCGCCTGTTCAGCGGCAGCTTCTTCCTGCTTGCGGCGTTCCTCGGCGGCCATCAGGGCGGCCATACGGGCGGCACGCTCGTTCTGGGTCAGGCTGCCCTGGTCATCATTGCGCGGGCGCTGCGGGGCCGGTTTGGGCTTGTGGCGCTGCGGCGATGCCGGTTTGGACGCGGCTGGCGCAGGCTTCTTGGGTGCCGGGGCCGGGGCCGGTTTGCTTTCCGGTGCCGACGAAGGCGTGCTTGCCGGGGCCGCATTTTCAGCCTTGGCAGCATCATCCTTGTTCACTTCGCGGAAGCGGCCGGATTCGTTCTGTTCAAAAGTACGCTTCTTGCGCACTTCCACGGCCACAGATTTGGACCGTCCGTGCGAGAAGCTTTGGCGCACCTGCCCAGCCTCGACCGTCTTGCGTAATTCAAGCTTCGATCGATTGAGGCTTAGCGGCTTCTTCTCCTGATCGCGATCACTCATAATCCGTCCAACTTCCTCATTTCCTGCGGGATCGGTCGCCTGGCGGCCAATCCTGTTCTTCCGTACGGCGCGGCCTGCCTTCAGGCTGCGCGAAATCCTTCAAGCCGCTCTAGTGCCCGGCTTAGGCGTTGCGCCAGACCACCTGGAGCAACAGCCGCATGTACTGCGTGATCGCGGCCAAAAGCCGCTGCAATCTCGGCAGCATCCAGAACGGAAAAAACCGCTATATCGGCAGCTTTCGCCGCGATACGCGCCTTTCCGTCCGCAGCACCGTCACGTGCCGCCAATATCAGTTCCGCGCCGTCATCTATCTGGGCGCGAACCTTCTCAAACCCGGCGACAGCCTGCCCGGCACGACGCGCCAGAGACAGCAGATCAACGCATTTTTGCGACAGCATTGCTTCAATCCTGTCTGCCAGCGCCGGGTCAATCACGACTTTTTGCCGCGCCGCCCGGGCAAAGGCATTTTTTGCACAGGCGGTATTTACCACATCCCGCGACGGGCACAACCATAATCCCCGTCCGGGCAACCGTTCATCCAGATCGGGAACGACACTGTTATCCGGGCCGATCACAAATCTGATAAGGTCTTCTTTTAACCGGACCTCGCCGGTGACAATGCACCGGCGCTCCGGGAGCTCGCGTTCCTTGCCGCCTTTACGGTGCGACATGGTCCCCTCCGATCAGCGATCAGGCGTCTTCGCCTTCCGCTCCGGCTTCGCCGGTTTCTTCTTCCAGGTCATCAAACCAACCCAGACGACGGCGGGCTTCCATGATCAGTTCATTGGCCTGGTCAAGGGTGATGGTTTCGGCAGAGCCGGCAAATTCAATCAGCTCGTCGCTGGCAAGATCGGCGAAATCTTCAAGATTCTTGACGCCATTTTCGCCAAGCTGAACCGCAACCGCAAGCGAGATTCCCGGGAATTCGACCAGATCATCCTGAACGCCAAGTTCGTCGCGGCGGCCCTGAAGGCGCTCGGCTTCCTCGGCAAGATAGCTCCGCGCACGACCGCGCAGTTCTTCGGCAAGTTCTTCCTCGAAACCTTCGATTTCCGCCAGTTCGGCCAGCGGCACATAACCGACTTCCTCGATCGAGGTAAAGCCTTCAGCCACGAGGAGATGGGCAATCACCTCATCCACGTCAAGGGCCTTGATGAACATTTCAGCGCGCTTGCGGGCTTCTTCCTGGCGACGTTCGCTTTCGTCTTCCTCGGTCAGGATATCAATATCCCACCCGGTCAGCTGGGATGCCAGACGCACATTCTGACCACGACGGCCAATAGCGAGGCTCAACTGATCGTCGGGCACAACCACTTCGATGCGGTTGGCGTCTTCATCAATCACAACCTTGGTGACTTCGGCCGGAGCCAGCGCATTCACCACAAAGGTTGCCGGGTCTTCCGACCACTGGATGATATCGATTTTTTCGCCCTGCAATTCGCCAACAACCGCCTGGACGCGCGACCCGCGCATACCAACGCAAGCCCCGACCGGATCAATCGAGCTGTCCGAGGACTGAACCGAAATCTTGGCGCGCGACCCGGGGTCACGGGCAACCGATTTGATGGTGATAATATTGTCGTAAATTTCCGGCACTTCCTGGGCAAACAGTTTTGCCATGAAAGTCGGATGGGTTCGCGACAGGAAAATCTGCGGGCCGCGCTGTTCACGACGCACATCCAGGATCAGGGCACGCACCCGGTCCCCCTGGCGCATGGTTTCACGCGGGATCAGTTCTTCACGGCGCAAAATGGCTTCGGCCCGGCCCAGATCGACCAGAACATTGCCAAATTCGACACGTTTGACGGCACCATTGATGACTTCGCCAATACGGTCCTGATATTCGTTGAACTGGCGTTCACGTTCGGCATCACGCACCTTTTGCACAATCACCTGTTTGGCGGTTTGTGCAGCGATACGGCCAAAGTCAATCGGCGGCAGCGGATCGATCAGATATTCGCCAAGCTGGATGTTTTCGTCACGAATACGCGCCTGTTCCAGCGACATCTGGGTGAAATCGTTTTCGATGTCATCGGTGACTTCGATAAAACGTGCCAGGCGAATTTCGCCGGTTTTGCGGTCGATATGCGCACGAATGTCATGTTCATGGCCATAACGCGAACGGCCGGCCTTTTGAATGGCCTGCTCCATCGCCCCCAGAACCTCGTCCCGATCAATGCCTTTTTCGCGGGCGACAGCATCAGCGACCTGCAAAAGCTCCGGCCGCGGCATTCCCGAAGTTGCTTCCATATCCAACCTCTATTCTGCGTTGTCGTCAGACCGGCGCGGGCCGGTGACATGCGCGATCAATTCATCTGTCAGCACGAGTTTCGCCTTTGCGATATCGGCCAACGGCAACAATTCGCGTTCGCCGTCCACTATTATGGCGACCGCATCATCTTCGAGTCCATCCAGCTTTCCGCTGAAACGGCGGCGACCGGCAACAGCCACCACCAGTTCGACCTTGGCGTCAAAACCGCGCCAAACATCAAAATCCTTGCGCCGGGTCAGGGGCCGGTCAATTCCCGGCGAACTGACTTCAAGATTGTAAGCACCGGAAATCGGGTCATCGACATCCAGCAATGCCGACACCGTGCGGCTGATTTCAGCGCAATCCTCGACATTGATGGTGCCTTTTCCTTCGGGGCGATCCGCCATAATTTGCAGGATCTGGCTGTCCTTGCCCATCATGGACACACGTACCAGTTCAAACCCCAGTGCCTCTATCGACGGTGCAATAATATCCGCGATCCGCGACAAAAGCGGGTCTTTCAACTGCTGTCCGATCAGTTCAGCCATATAGAATGCCATACCCCAAAATGCACAAAAGAGCGGGCCGGGGCCCACTCTTTGTTACGTTTTACAAAAAGCTTGCGCGCTGTATAACGCCATTTTCCACAGAAATCAAGTCACGATCCTGTCTGTAACGGGCTTTCAACCAAGGGATAACCTGCCCTTGCGCGCTAGGCGGCCAGTCGTTGATCCTCAAGCAGAAGACCGTGAAAAAATGCAAACGCATCATGGGCCCCCTGCATGAATTCCGCTTCTTCGGCTTCATCCAGCTCAAGTTCGTTTAATTGCGCAACAAATTCGCGCCAGTGCCTGCCACGGCCATCGGCATGGCCGCGCAAATGACGGGCCCCAAATGTGTCATCCAGGCCAATATTGCCTGCCGCCTTTAACAAAAAGGCCGCCCCGAGGCTCGACCCTTCACAGACATAAAGCCAGCCCAACCGGCCCGGCCCTTTTTGCGGGGCTGCCATGTGTGCCGCTGACGGCGTGGTATCTTTTGGCCGGGCAACATCAAGATCGGCCAAATCCGCACAAACATCGTCAAACCGGCTGCGCGATGACAGGCCGGGGATCAGATCATTCAAATCCGGCGCCGCATAAAGCGGCTTCATCACCCGGTGAAAGCAATATTGCATTTTGAGAAAGCGGGCATAATTGACCCGGCTGTCAAACGGCTTCATCGCCATGACCATATCGTCAATTTGCTGATGATCATCGCGGGTTGCGGCTTTTACCCGTTCGATCCGGGTCATGGCTTGCGCGCTTGCCCCTTGTGAAGACTGGTTCACATTTGCAGACTGATTGGCATTCATTGTGGCTGGCCCCCTTCATCTCGTCCTGAAAATGGCAGGTCTGCACATTGTGTGCATGTCCCTTTGAATCTGAAACGAACCAGCCCTGCCCATATCTGACATTCGCACAAAATAAATCGGCATGGCGTTATTCCTCACGAAAGGCGCGGGCGAACTGGTCGGCCAGCGGTTTTAGGAAATAACTGAGTGCAGAGCGTTCGCCCGTGGCAATAAAGGTTTCCACCGGCATACCGGGCATCAGCGGATGATCGCCAAGCCGCGCCAACTCGCCCGGTGTGATGTGCATCCGTACCGGATAGAAATTTTCACCCGTTACCTCGTCACGCGACAAATCGGCTGCGACAAAATCCACCTGACCGGCCAGTTCCGGCGTGGTCCGGCGGTTAAAGGCGGTAAAGCGCAACATCGCCTTTTGCCCCGGATGGATCTGGTCCACATCCTGCGGGCGGGTGCGAACCTCGACCACCAGCGCATCCTGATCCGGCACAATGCCCATAATCTTTTCGCCCGCGGCAATCACCCCGCCTTCACTATGCACCTGCATTTGATAAATCGTGCCCGCATAAGGGGCGCGAATGTCGGTGCGCTGCAACTGGTCCACCAGGGCAATTTGCCGTTGCCGTAGTTCGGCCAATTGGCGTTCCACATCCGAAAGATCGGTCAAAACTTCGGTACGCCGATCCCGTTCCAATTGCAAAATGGCCATTTCGGTTTCGGCGATTTGGGTTTGAATCGCGGCAATTTCGGATGTCAGCTCGCCATGCTGCCCCTCAAGACGGGCCTTTTCACGGCGCAAGGCCGCCACACGGGTCACGGGCACCAATTGCTTGGCAAACAGCATTTCCAGCCCGGAAAGCTCGTCCGCAATATGGCGGCCTTGTTCAATATTGGCCGTTTTCTGTGCTTTAAGGCCGCCAATCCGTTCTTCCAGTTGCAAGCGTTTTTGCTGCAATTGCTGTTTTTCGCCATTCAGGCTGTTTTTGCGGGCCTCAAACAGGCGCGTTTGCGCATGGATCAAATCGGCAATATCGGGCTGATCGCGCCGGGATGCCAAAACAGCGGGCACGACCGGCACATCCTGTTCATCACGTTCCGCCAACAGGCGCATATGGCGCGCCGTCAACGCATCAATCTGGCTTTCGACAATGCCAAGGCTGGCCCTGGCCCGTGTATCATCCAGCCGCACCAGCATATCCCCGGCCTGCACATGATCACCATTGCGGACATATATCTGTCCAACAATGCCGCCATCCGGATGCTGGACAACCTTGGCATTGCTTTCCACGACAATCTTGCCGTTTGCCACCACCGCGCCGGACAGATCCGCCAGCATCAGCCATGCCATAAACAGGGCAAATAACGCCAAAATTGATCCGGCACCAAAGAGCATATGCCGCCGCAGCGAATATAGGGCCAGGCTTGGTTTATCCCCGTATGGCCGCGCCAGACCCGGCATGCCGGCAACGGGCTGCGTCCCCGCAACTGCCCCGGCGGAAGCGATCATGCGTTTAAACGGATGAATCATGCGCTTTCTCCGACCTGGCGCAGGGTTTTGCGCAAAATGTCATCGCGGCTGCCAAAGGCAACCTGCTGACCGTTCTGGATCACGGTGGCGTAATTGACACAGGCCAGAATATGCGGCCGATGGGCAATCATCACCACGATCGCGCCGCGTTCCCGCAAGGCGACCACCGCCTTGATCAGGGCCTGTTCGCCATCGGCATCCAGGCTGGCATTGGGTTCGTCAAGCACCACCAGAAACGGATCATCAAACAGGGCCCGGGCCAGACCAATCCGCTGGCGCTGCCCGCCCGAGAGCACAATGCCGCCCGCGCCGATTTGTGTGTCATAGCCATTGGGAAAGGACTGGATCAGGTCATGCACCCCGGCCATTTTGGCTGCGGCAATCACCTTTTGCGCATCGGGCCGGGCGGCGAGGCGGGCAATATTGCGCGCAATCGTATCCTCGAACAATTCCACGTCCTGTGGCAGATAACCCACATGCCGCCCCAGATCATCGCGCGACCAGTGCGACAGTTCCGCCCCGTCAAGGCGGATGGTCCCCTGCAAACAGTGACCAATACCGACAAGGGCACGGGCGAGCGTTGATTTTCCTGACCCGCTGGGGCCAATCACGCCCAGGCCATCTCCGGCCTTAAGCTCCAGCCTTGTCACCTTCAATAAAACACGCCCCGTCCCGCTGCCGGTTCTGATACCGGTTTTACCAGCCGGTCGGGCCGACCGCACCGATGGCGCATGCACAGCCAGAGTTTGTACGGTCAAACTTTCGCACGGGGCGGGCAGGGACAGGCGGGGTTGATCCCCCCCGGCGGAAAAGGCGGTTGTGTCCCTGAGTATTTTACCAATCCTGCGATAGGCCTGCCGGGCAGAAACAAATCCGCGCCAATTGCCAATCGCCTGTTCCACCGGCGACAGGGCGCGTGCCGTCAGGATCGAGGCTGCCACCATCGCCCCGGGCGAGACTTCCTGCAAAATCGCCAGATACGCCCCCAGCGCCAGCACCCCCGACTGCATGGCAAGGCGAATGACCTTTATATAGGCGGTAAAGGTCGAGGTGACGTCGCCAGCGGCGGTGTTGGTTTGCAAATAGCGGTCATTGACCATTGCCCAGCGGCCCAGAAACGCCGGGACCATCCCCATAGCGCGCAACACCTCGGCATTGCGGCGCCCGGCTTCCAGCAACAGGCTGCGCCGGGCGGATTGATGATTCAGCCGTTTGACATGACGGCGGGAGAGGATTTCGCTGATCAGGGTCAGGCCGATCAACACCGCCCCACCGGCCAGGGCCAGCACACCCAGCCAGGGATGCAATAAAAACACAATCCCCATAAAAAGCGGCATCCAGGGCAGGTCGCAAATTGCCACCGGCCCGGCACTGCCGACAAACTGGCGGATCTGGTCGAGATCATGCACCGGCCGTGCCTCGGAGCCCGGATGATCCAGCGGATTGCTCAGGGCATGTCGCAAAACATCCGGCCCAGTCTCTTCATCCACACGCCAGCCGATCCGCACCAGCATCCGGGCACGCAAGGCATCGGCCGTGCCCAAAAACAGATACAGCACCAAAACCAGAATGGTCAGCGCCAAAAGAGTGGGCATGCTTTGGCTGGCCAGCACCCGGTCATAGACCTGAAGCATGAAAAGCGGGCCGGTCAGCATCAGAATATTGGAAACGCCACTGAGCGCGGCAACACAATAAAAGGCGCGCCGCAGCGACGCCATGACCCGCGCCAGAGATGACCCGGACGACCCGGACGAACCGGCAGCCCCGGACAAACCTGATGCGCCGGATGCCCCGACAGATGGGGCAGCGGAATAGGAGGAGGGGGAATAGGCAGCGGTGCTGGCACGCCAAAGCATGACTATTGGTGTTCCCGTGATTTGCCGGTAAGGTAAGGGTGGGTGTCGCCCATTTTGCCGTGCGCGACACCCGAGCAGACCATACGCCCGTTCCGTGATGAGCCGTCGCGGAACGGGTTTTATTTTGCCTTAGACAAAATCATTCTGGTCAATGGTTGCAAAATCAACGCCCGCCAGGGTCACGGTACCATTGGCATGGGTGATGACGGTGTGGCTGGAATCACCGCTGATGGTGACATCATTGTAATCCAGCCCGATCTGGTCGCTGCCATTTTCAAAATCGGTGATCGTGTCATCGCCAAAGCTGGCACTGGCATCGAATTCAAAAACGTCTGCACCGCCATTGCCGGTCAAAACGTCATCACCCGACCAGCCTTCAATCACATCAGCCCCGGCACTGCCGTTAATGGCAACACCCTGGGATGCAAAAATGTTGTCCAGGCTGTCGGTCGAACCGCCGCGCAAGTCAGCCAACACATCATTGGTGTCTGAATTTCCAAGATTGAGCCCGGAAATATCAACCGAAGAATCAGTGTATTCAGCAAGGCCCGTTGAACTGTCCACACTAAGCGTTTCGCCAAATGATACGGAATCGAGATTCCCAGAAACGGTGTGATTCATGAAGTTGTAACTGAATTCGCCGGTACCTGTTTCAGCAATAAAACCACCCGTATAGCTGCTGGCACTATCCTGATCATCAAGGGTGAATTGCTCACCTGTAAACGGCGTAGCGCCCCCGCGAAACTGGCAATAATTGCCAGAACCGGCAGAAAAGTTGGTATTAAAGTCATTCAGAGCGGCCTGCAGATCAACACCATTACCCGAAGAATCTGCCGTCAGATCAATTTGAATAGCCATTACTAACTCCTGTGATATGTGCTTCCCATCATCGGGAAGTAATAATGATTATGATTATCATTATTTTGGAGTCAACAGAAAATATCGTTTTATTTCAAATACTTAATTAAAAAAGCACTAAGCAGTCGGCGACATATCTGTCGCCGACTTGATGGATACCCAATCTGGAAACCTTCAGAAATTTCCGCTTAAACTCACTGTGATGGTCCGACCTGGAGCCGGAACATAGCCACCTGTTGCGTAAGCCTCATCTGTCAAATTGTTCACGGAAAATCCCACACTCACCGCTTTGTCGACTTCATAGCTGCCGTAAAGATCATACGTCCGATAACGGTAGAAAATTCCGTTATCGACAGTGGTTGAGGATTCCGAAATATTACGCGACGGATAAACAAAGGTAGCGCGAGCCCCCAACACCAGATCTTCATCAAACAGGCGAACACCACCATCAACCGTGAATTTGCGTTTGGGCAAGGTGTAGACTGTCGAAATGCCCTGAATATTTCCGTAGCCCTGCGTATAAACTTGGGTCCCTGCCGGAAAATTCAAAGGAAAAATGACCGGATTGTAATCGCCAACCATATCTGTATCTGCCTGGGAGAAAGTCCCGCCGATGTAAAAAGTCCGGGCATCGTAAGAAGCTTCAATTTCGGTACCAGTAATATCAACCGGATCATACAGATTTACAAAAGCTTCCGCTTGCTCTGAAACACAAAATCCGAAATTGCACCCTGGCGTAGGCTGGTAAACCTGCCCCAAAACCACATAATTATCGATCCGCGTATGATATCGGGCAATTCTGGCGCGAAATCCGTCCTGCTTAAACAAAACATTGTCATACTTGAAATTGATACCAACTTCACGCGTGACAGATTCTTCAGCTTTAAGATTGTTGTTTGGAAGAAATGCAATTGGCACGCCAGCAACATGTGAGCCTTTAATCATACTTTCCATGATTGAAGGCGGACGCATGTTTTCCCGATAACTTCCATAAAACTGGATACCGTCGATCGGTGTTACAGCCAGCCGGGCAGAGGGAGAAACCTTTTGACCATTCATATCAATGTCAACCGGCGTACCACCCGTGTCACAGTTTTGATCTGCTACCGGTGTAAAAAAGCCGGTTTTACACCAATAAGACGTACCCCTTAGCTGATAACGATCAAACCGAAGCCCAGCCGTCAGCTCGAAGATACCATTATAGTCAAATGTCGCATTTCCAAACGACCCATAAACATCACGGCGACCACTTGGTGTTGAACCCTCGAGTTCATAAGCAGCCCCATTCGCCTGATTTCCTATAGACTCGGAAGACGTTTCCGCTTCATCGCGAAATGCTTCAACACCATAATCGAATGTAACATTGCTGTTCTCAAGTCCCGGATTATCCGGATAGACCCGGCTGGTATTTTCTGCATCAAACCCATAAGTATCAACACGATACAGTGTTTGATACGCCTTCGTATTGCTTCTCGGCGGACGATATTGGTTATTTTGGGTCCGCGTCCACCAGACGCTGCTTTTAAGATCAACAATTTCGGAATCAGGATTCCAGTGATGTTTCGCTGTTACAGTATGCGTCTCGACATCATTGAAATCATTATAGATATTGTTTGCGTCTGTCGTTTTGCCAAAGCTGCTGGTAAAACCAACATATCCAAGATTTAAATCCTGTTCCTCGTTGAAATGAATATTGGCCTTTACCAACCCGGAAGTCTGACGTTGATAAGTATAAGCCTCATGCCCATTATCGGCTGATACGGTTGTTGGGGTCCCGCCACTATCAAAGGTGGTATAAAGGGCAGGATTATTTGTGCCTCCCTTATAATCACCAACCACTTTCCGACTTACGGCTGCCGCCATGTCAAATTTTGGGGAAAATCGCATCCCGGCGGAAATATCACCGGCAAAATTATACTCGTTTGTCCCGCGACGGATATCATATTTGCCCCCCCATTTTTCGTCGGCATCAAGAATATCGTCGGTATTCAAGGTACGCATGGTAACGATACCGCCAGAGGTTCCGGCACCGCCAACCCCTGACAAATCGGTTTTTTCCACAACAACATCTGCCAATAAGGCCGTATCAACATACGCCGAGTTGGAAATGCCGTGACCAGACTGGTTGTAATTCTGTCGTGCACCATCAATATTCATGTTGACCCGGCCTTGATCCTGCTGTCCTCGCACATTAATCGACAGCCCGGGAACCTGTTGATTTCCATCAACCTTTACACCAGCCAGGGGTTCAAAAATATCTCCTGCCGTTCGGCCTGGAACTTTACGCATTTGTTCTCGCGTAATGACACTTGTTGACCCTGGTGTTTCATAAACCCAGTCAGGATTTCCCATATATCCCGGTTCATTCATTGTTCGTGCCGAAATAACCACCGGCGCAGTCATGACGGCAGAAGATGACTGATCCATCTGGTCAGTCTGATGCGCCACAATCGACACCGTATGTGAATCCAGCACCTGCCATGTCAGGCCGCTACCACCTAATAAACGATCCAGCGCCTGGCGCGCCGTCATGTCACCGGCAAAGGCAGCCGTCAGGCGATTGGTCGGCAGGCTGCCATCAACCACCACATCAATGCCGGTGATTTTTGAATATTCCACCAGCGCCAGAGCGAGCTTTTGGGCCGGAATATCAAAACGGTACGATTGATCCAGGGTACCACTTTGTGCCAGTTCATCCCTCGCAGGACGGGCATCTGCCCCCACATCGGTCCCCGCCAGTGCCCCCTGCGGGATAAATGCCAGCAAACATCCGCAAAGCGCGGTCGCAGCAAGCGTTTGCGCCAAATCGCTGCGTCTTCGTCCCAATGTCATGTCCCCTGACACCAACGTCCGGCAGATCCCCACGGATAGTCCATTTATGCGTCTCCTAAATATGCAAATGCTTCGCATTATCTTTGTCTATCCATTATGACGAACTGAAACGTCAGATATCCGAAAGGAGGGGAAACATTTTTTGCAAATAATTTTTATTATCAAAACAGAAAGGCAAAAAGGAGGACAAGGAACAGTTCTGTCGAAGGAGCAGGAGCAAGCCAGCAAGACGGGCAATGCCAAAAACGGATGAAGAAAGGATCGTAAAAACCTGCTTATTGGGCCCAAAGACCCCAGCCACAGCGCATCATGCGGCACGTAAAATGGTCAGATAGCGGCCGATCTGATCAACCTCGACATTCAGCGCCTTGCCCATCAACGGTAAAATATCGGCTGTACGGTCAAGATTAACCACCAGCGTCACAGGGCGCTTTTTAAGCTGTTCGCCCAGCACGATGATTTTCCCCGGTTGCCAGCGTTGTAAAACAGTTGCCACATGGGCCAGCGGATCTCCGACAAAAACCAGCTTCCCCTGCCGCCAGGCCAGCCGAACAGCCAGATCCACCGGACGTGGCATCCCCATATCGCCCGGTGCAAAAGACATGGCCTGGCCCGGCAAAATGCTGTGATGACCGGCATTTAGGGTCACATCCAGCGACCCGTTCGCGGCGATCACGTCCCCACCCGCATCATAATGGGAAATGTCAAACCGGGCTGCTTCACGCGGCCGGGTGACAAGACCCGCCGCCTGAACAAAGAAGCCCGGCTGACGACCATCATGTTCAATAAAAACCTCGCCCTCATGAAGGGCAAGGCCGGTCTGCCCAAACTGGTTTTGCACCAGCGACAGCGATGTCTGACTGGCCAGTTCGGCCTGAATACCCGGCATGACGGTTATGTTGCGCCTCTCCCCCCTGGAAGCGGCAAAATCGGCAAAGGGATGATGGGGAATGATCCTGCCATACCAGCCTGCGGCCCCAACCAGACCAACCGCCAGCCCCGCCCCCAAAAAGGCCCTTCGGCCAAGGGTCCGTGCTGGTTCCGACATATCCAGGCTGGAGGTGCCAGCCCAAAGACGTTCGATGTCAAGAAAAGCCTGGCGATGGGTTTCATCGGCTTCAATCCAGCGGGCAAATGCCTGCCGGTCCTGATCCGTTTCCGCCCCGTCCAGCAGCAGGGCAAACCAGTAAATTGCCTGCTCGGAGACATCATCTGCCGGTGGATTTTCAAAGATCGCGTTGCTTCGTTCCATCATGCGTCTGTCCCAACTGCACAACAAACCCGCACATAAAGCAGGGCTTTTTCTTATGACGAAGCAGCCACGACAATATCCGAGGGGAATTTCAGTTTTTTTCGTCGATTTTGGTTTGATCGCGCAGCAGTGTTAAGGCACGCACCATCCGGCTAAAGGCCGTTTGTGGCGGAATACCAAGTTTCTCGCCAATTTCGGCATAGGTTTTGCCTTCAAGACGGGCCAGAACAAAAACCTCGCGGGTGGATGCTGGCAATTTGTTAATTGCACTCTGCAATCGGCGTAATTCCTGCCGGGACCAAACGATCTGGTCCGGCAAAGGGCTGTCACTGGCGACATATTCGAGGCTTTTTTCCGCATCCGGCACGAATTTCAAAATCCGTTCGCGGCGAAAATGGTCAACAACCAGATTTTGCGCCGTGCGATACAAATAGGATTGCGCATATTTCACGTCGGGCAGGGACGGCGTTGCCACAACCCGCAAAAATGTATCCTGCACGATGTCATCGGCGGTGTACCAGGCCAGTTTCCGCTTCTGAACAAAATGCCGCAATCGCGCGTGATACGTGCGAAAAAGCTGATTGATATCCCACTGAGTCACGAACCTGACCTTCTGAAACGCAGCCGTCCATTATCTGTCGCTTTGCGACAACGGGACGGACAATGTCATGTTGGTGTTACAGCAGGAATATCGCATATGAAAATCATTCTCAATAAAATTTTACATCAATGTATCGATGAATGCTGCCTTCTGACATCATGAAAAAGGCCCTTCGAGCATGCGAAGAGCCTTGAATTGATGGTTTTCTGCCACCGTTATCAGCTACGGGCTTTCCGGCGAAACCGCAAATAGTTGCACTTTTTACCCTGGCGCAATGCCTTTTGCTCATAGCGGGTTTTTACCCAGTCTTCCGGCGGATTGCGCCAGTCATCCGGGCTTTCGGCCAGCCATTCAAAATCCGGATGATTATGCAGGTGCTGGAGCGTCCAGGAAATATACTGCATATCATCGCTGGCCACCCGAAACTCGCCGCCATCCTTGATCAAGCGTGCCAGCAACGCCAGATTTTTCGGACCGACAAAGCGCCGTTCGGCATGGCGCTTTTTCGGCCACGGATCGGGGAACAGCAAAAACACCCGGGCAAAGCAGGCATCCTGCAACTTATAGAGCAGCGGGCGGGAATCATCGGGCACGATGCGCACATTTTCCAAATTCCGCTCGCTGATATGGCGGACCATGCTGCTGACCCCATCCATATAGGGTTCACAGCCGATAATACCGATATCCGGGTTGGCTTCGGCCTGCCCGGCCAAATGTTCACCGCCACCAAACCCGATTTCCAGCCACACTTCCCGGCGATCGGGCGCAAAATAGCTGCGCGGATCAATTCCGGCCTGGTCGGGATAATCGATGGTCAGTTTGGGCAACAGTTCATCCATCAGAACTTTGCGCGACGCCTTGGGCGCACGGCTGCCACGGCGGCCATAAAAATTGGGGCGGTCTGGGGTCGGAATGGGTCTGTTGCTACGCATGGTTTTTCTGGCAATTTTAAAGGCGAAACGGGCGGGTTTAAAAACCCCCCGCCTCATAACATGTCTGGCGATTTTGGCAAATCACCAATCACCTATCGATGGTCACTGGCACCATCAGGCACCAAATGCCGATTTAAGATCACCCACCAGGTCGGTTTTCTCCCACGAGAAGAAACCGCCATCACGCGGCTGGCGGCCAAAATGACCATAAGCCGAGGTCGGCGTATAGATCGGCGCGCAAAGGTTCAGATGTTCGCGAATGCCGCGCGGGCTCAGATCCATCAATTCGCGCAGGACCTTGCCCAGCCTGATTTCGTCAACTTCACCTGTTTGATGGGTGTTGACATACAGCGCCAGCGGCTTGGAAACACCAATGGCATAAGCCACCTGAATGGTGCATTTACCAGCCAGACCCGCAGCAACCACGTTTTTCGCGAGGTAACGCGCGGCATAAGCAGCCGAACGGTCCACCTTCGTCGGGTCCTTGCCCGAGAATGCGCCGCCGCCATGCGGTGCCGCACCGCCATAGGTATCGACAATGATTTTACGACCGGTCAGGCCCGCATCACCATCCGGTCCGCCAATCACGAAACGGCCCGTCGGGTTGATGTAAATTTCGTCCTGGGAGGGCAGCCAGCCGTCCGGCAGGGCGGCTTCGATATAAGGCAGTACGGCTGCACGAACCTCGTCCTGGCTGACACCATCATTATGCTGGGTCGAAACCACAACCGAGGTTGCACCAACCGGTTTGCCGTCAATATAGCGCAACGTGACCTGGCTTTTGGCATCCGGGCCAAAAATGGCCGATGCGCCAGAATGGCGATCTTCTGCCATGCGACGCAGGATCCGGTGCGAAAACTGGATCGGAGCGGGCATCAATTCGTCGGTTTCATCGCAGGCATAGCCAAACATGATACCCTGGTCGCCCGCGCCAAGGTCCTTGTTGTCCTTGGAATCAACGCCCTGGGCAATATCGACAGACTGTTCATGCACATGGCAGGAAATATCAGCCGTTTTCCAGCTAAAACCTTCCTGTTCATATCCAATGGCGCGAATGGCTTCGCGCGCGGCTTCGATCATGGTTTCATCATTGGCAACGCTTGCCGGACCACGAACTTCACCCGCCAGGACCACACGGTTGGTCGTCGCCAGGGTTTCAACAGCCACGCGGGCATCCGGGTCAGCGGCCAAAAAGGCATCAACAATCGAGTCGGAAATACGATCGCAAACCTTGTCCGGATGACCCTCAGACACGGATTCGCTCGTGAACAGATATTCTTTATGAGACATATAAACCTTCTCCGGTGAAAAGGGAGTTTCCAAAAAACTGGACCGGAGGGCCGCGATACGAACGTATCGTTCAGCGCCCACTTAGCCTTTTTTTGCGTGGTGGCAAGCGGTCCAAATCCGTCCACGTCATCGGGTTGTCATATCCCAAATGGAAACATGACCCAAGCATTTTAAGACTGATGACGGAAAATAGTTATGAATTTGCCCCTGTCAGGTGACAAATGAAACAATCTGGCCTGGCAAAACCACAAAAGCGCATCCGGCAAAAAAGACCGGATGCGCCCAGTTCAAAGTGCTAAATATCGCCAGGTCTTTCTGTGCGACAGGCAGGCTTATTTGCTCTCGCCTTCATCGGCCGAATGCAGAACACCCATTGCCTTGACCAGTTCAAAAACGCGTTTGCGCTGAACCGGATCCACAATACGGTAATAAGCCCGCACCAGTTCCAGCGTTTCACGACGATTCATCGGATCATTGTCAAACGGATCCGGGCTTTCCGACATTTCACGGCGTTCATGCACCGATTTTGCCGAAATCTCGTCAGGCATATCATCAAAAAAGAATGAAACCGGGACTTCAAGCACACGCGACAGATCATACAGGCGCGACGCACCTACACGGTTGGCACCACGTTCGTATTTTTGCACCTGCTGAAATGTCAGGCCAATCGCTTCACCCAGCTTTTCCTGGCTCATACCTAAAAGAGTACGCCGCAACCGCACCCGGGAACCCACGTGAATATCCACCGGATTTGGTTTGCCATTGGCCGTGCGACCACGGCCACGACCACGCGTATTCTTTACAATCATCACACTGTCATCCTTCGGCGACATCGTCTTGTCCTTCTCACACTCCGACCTGCCGCCCTGTTCTTATGGGGGACACTTTTTGGGCGGTCCGGTAAATTATTTTTTCGTCCCAGGAGATTTTCTAACCTGTTGATATCCCAATACGAGAACGAAAATCAGGATTACAATACCGTAAAATGGTATATTGCGCCACAAATAATATACGGTGGTATGGTTTTTCCCCACCAAAAGTGGGGAAACCAAAATGCCCTTTTTCGTCAAGGGCAGTTCTTTTTGGAAGCGACCATAAGAATCAAAGACAGCCGATACACCCGTATAGGCCGCCCGCACCAGCGGCAAACCTTCTTCAACCGCGCGAAACCGGGCTGCCGCCAGATGCTGATAGGGGCCGGCACTGTGTCCGAACCAGCCATCATTGGTGACATTCAACAGCCATTCCGGGCGGTCCTGATCATCGGTTACGGCACCAGGAAAAATAATTTCATAACATATTAGCGGAGAAAAAGGCGGTAAATTATTTACATGCAAGGTTGCCGGCCCCGGCCCCGCAGAAAAATCCGTTCGTCCGGCTGTTAATTTGGGAAATGGCAGGATGGACCGGAACGGCACATATTCGCCAAATGGCACCAGATGAAACTTGTCAAAACTGGCAACAATATCACCCAGACCATCTATGACCTCGACAGAATTCCAAACCTGGAATTCCCGGCTTTTACGCGGGAAAGTTCTTGGTGCTCCCGTAATCAGAACATCCTTTGCGCCCAAAATACCGGCGATCAATGCCCGACGTGTCGGATCGGTTTCAAGAAAAAAAGTCGCCGCCGTTTCCGGCCAGATCACAATGCGTTGCCGACTGGCCGGAAGATTATCCGGACGCCGCGACATTGCCAGCAATTCACGAAAATGGACATCCTCAAGCGATTTTTCCCATTTTTCCGATTGTGGAATATTGGGCTGAACCACCTGCAAAACCGGGGCATTTGACGGGGCGTCGGCAAGTTCAGTTGCCACATCAGGCACGCCGGAAAGACGGATTGCCCCGCCCCCCCACAAAAGCACCGCAATCAACACGCCCGCAACCGCGCAAAACCGCCCGCTACGTCCGACAACCCACAAAGAGGGCAGGGTTGCAAACAGGGCGGTCACGGCACTTAGCCCATAAATGCCAACAACCGATGCAAACTGCATCGGGGCCGGATCAATCGCCCAGATATGCCCCAAAAGGTTCCAGGGAAAACCGGTCAGAACATGCCCACGGGCAAATTCGGCAATGGCCCAGAAGGATGCCAGCAAAAAGGCCCGGGCGATCGGCCCCTTGCCCAACTGCCAGCTCCCCCATACCGCCAGCATGGGGAAAATCGCCAATCCGCCGCCAAGGCCAAGCAAAGCAAAGGGGATCATCCAGCCATAAATTTCGGGTTGAACCAAAAAGGCATGGCTGATCCAGTAAAACCCGGCGGCGAAATGACCCGTCCCGAACCACCAGCCCGCCGCCAGCGCACTTTTGCGGGTTTTAACCCCCTCCAGTGACCAAAGCAAAATGGCAAAACCCAGCGGCAATGCAGGAATAATAAAGAAAGGCGGCAAAGCCAATACTGCCGCCGCCCCCGATAACAGCCACACCAAACGGCGCGGCCAGCCTGTTAAAGCGGCCACACGGTTGGCCAGGCGATTCATCATTTAAGCAATTCCTGAGAATTTTCCCCTTCCGGAACAGAAGGAGTGGAGGGATCGGTTCGATGCAAATGAATGCGCAAACGCCGAACACGGCGCGGATCGGCATCGAGAACCTCGAATTGCAGCCCCAGCGGATGTTCGATCAACTCACCGCGCGCCGGCACCCGGCCCGCCAGCGAAAACACCAACCCGCCCAGCGTGTCGATATCCTCGTCCTCTTCTTCGTCCAGCAGGCCAAAACCCAGCTTTTCCTCAAGATCTTCAATCTCGTAGCGGGCATCGGCAATAAAACAGCCATCCGAAAGACGAATCAGCTTTGGCGTCTGGTCCACATCGTGTTCATCATCAATTTCGCCAACAATTTCCTCGACCAGATCCTCGATGGTGATCAGGCCGTCAATGCCGCCAAATTCATCAACCACCAGCGCCATATGGGTGCGCGACAGCCGCATTTCCGACAACAGATCAAGTACGCGAATGGCCGGTGAAACAAACAATACCCGGCGCAACAGGGCCGACAGCCGGTAATCCCGGCCCGCAGCATGGCAGGCCAGCACATCCTTGATATGAACCATGCCAACAATGTCATCAAGGGTATCGCCATAAACCGGCAGGCGCGAATGCGCCTTTGTCACCATTTCATTAACAAGATCGGGCAGGCTGATTTTTTTCGGAACCGCAACAATATCGGTGCGCGGAATCATCACGTCCTCTGCCGTCATGTCGCGCAGGGCAATGATATTTTCAAACAGCGACCGTTCGTGCAGCGACACCGGTTCGTCGTCTTCTTCGGTGCGTTCGGCCAGTTCTTCCAGCGTATCGCTGAGCGAGGCCTCGCCATTGCGGGCGCGCGGCTTGCGCAGCCCCATCACCGAAGCAACATTACCCCAAAACGAAGCCCCATCGGCTTCTTCCTGTAACTCCCCACCTGTGCGGGGCGTCATACTGTCCTTGTCTTCGTCGCGTTCACTTATGTCGTTCATTGTCCTGTTTCGACATCCTGATCTTCGATAGGGGCGTAGGGATCATCAATTCCCATCCCGGCAAGAATATGGCGCTCAAGCTGCTCCATATGTTCGGCTTCATCATCAACCATATGATCATAACCGACAAGATGAAGAGTCCCATGCACCGATAAATGAATAAGATGATGCAAAAGCGGCTTGTTTTGTTCGATCGCCTCACGTTCGCAGGTTTCGCGCGCAATCACAATATCCCCCAGCATCAGGGGCATATCGGATGCCATCGCAAAATCGCTCGCACCCTCGTCACTTTCAAGGGCGGCAAAGGATAACACATTGGTCGGCGCATCCTTGCCACGATAATCCCGGTTCAAATCGCGCACGCGGGCATCGTCCGACAGCGTGACACTCACCTCGATCACACCGGCCTGATCGAGCAGGGATTGGTCACACGCCTCGTCCCACAGGGCGCCATCTTGCGTCGCCGCGCGCAAGGCTGCTTTAACGGCACCCATGATGGCTTCCTGCTCGGCGTCACTCCAGTTTCCCGCCTCAATGGCAACATCAAGATCAAGCTGTGCTGTCATCACCGGCAATCTCTTGTGCATCACGCGGGCCATGCCCCTGACGATAGCTTTTGCCAATCCGCTCGCGTAGGGCATCGGCGGCGTCATAGGCCTTGACAATCCGTGTCACCAGGGCGTGGCGCACCACGTCGCGCTGGTCAAACTGAATGCGCCCCACACCGTCAACATCTTCCAGCGTTTCCATCGCATCGCGCAGACCCGATTTCACACCCGAGGGCAGGTCGATCTGCGTCAAATCGCCGGTAATCACCATGCGTGACCCTTCGCCCAGGCGGGTCAGGAACATTTTCATTTGCATTGGCGTGGTGTTCTGGGCTTCGTCAAGAATGACAAACGCATGTGACAGGGTACGACCGCGCATAAAGGCCAGCGGTGCCACCTCGATTTCACCGCGTTCCATGCGTTTGATCACCACATCGCCCGGCAACGTGTCATGCAGCGCATCATATAGCGGCCGCAGATAGGGATCGACCTTGTCTTTCAGATCGCCAGGCAAAAACCCCAGATGTTCGCCCGCTTCCACCGCCGGACGTGACAGCACGATCCGGTCCACATGCCCCTGGGAGAGCATCTGAACCGCCATTGCCACCGCCAGATAGGTTTTGCCCGTACCTGCCGGACCGACACCAAAAACCAGTTCATGCTCCAGCATCGCCTTGACATAGTTTTTCTGGCGTTTGGAGCGCGGGGAAATCCGGCGTTTTTTGGTCTGAATCACCAGTTCCGACCCGCCAAACATGCCTGCCCCGGGCGATGCCGGGTCATCCCACGGATTACCTTCATCAGGTTCCGACAGGCGAATGGCCGCATCCACCGTTTCTCCATCCACGCGGTCAATTTCCTGATCGCGCAAACGGGCATAAAGCTGGGAGAGCACAGTTTTGGCCTGACTGACCTTTTGCGGCGCGCCGCGCACCACAACAATCGATCCCCGGCTGGAAATTTCCGTTCCTGTGCCTTCGGCAAGGCGCAAAAGGTTCTGCGCCTGCGGCCCGTACAGCAACTGAGACAGGGCGTTGTCGGCAAATTCTATCTGATCGGTATCAAGCGGAGTCTGTTTTTGTTTCCTGATCGGGCCTTTTGCTTTTTCCGTCGATGCACTCACGCAACATTCCTTTCCGAACCGCCCTCTTCAACCAGTTCCCCGGCCAGGGAAAACGGCTTGGCGGCAGTAATTTTCAAACGCACGATGCGGCCCAAATCGGCCTCGGTCAGGCCATTAACGTGAACCGGCTGCATATAGGGGCTGCGACCCACAAGCTGGCCTTCAAATTTGCCGGTGCGATCAAGCAAAACATCCATTTCACGCCCGACACAGTTTTGATTAAAGGCAAGCTGCTGTTCGGCCAAAAGGTCCTGCAAACGGGCCAGGCGTTCGGCCTTGACCTCTTCGGGGACCTGCAATTCCATTGCGGATGCCGGGGTGCCGGGGCGCGGACTGTATTTGAAACTGAAGGTCTGGATGAAGCCAACCTGGCGCACCAGATCAAGCGTATCTTCAAAATCCTTTTCCGATTCACCGGGGAAACCGACAATAAAGTCCGATGACAGGGCCAGATCCGGCTGGGCTTCGCGCAGACGTTTGACAATATCAAAATAGGTCTGACGGTCATGTTTGCGGTTCATCGCCTGCAAAACACGGTCAGAGCCCGATTGTACCGGCAGATGCAAAAACGGCATCACCTTGGGCAAATCGCGATGGGCAAAGATCAGGTCGTCATCCACGTCACGCGGATGCGAAGTGATGTATCGAATGCGCTCCAGCCCGTCGATTTCCGAAAGTTCACGCAACAAACGCCCAAGCGTCCATTCATCCCCGTCGGGCCCCGCCCCATGATAGGCATTCACATTCTGGCCCAGAAGGGTCACTTCACGGGTGCCCTGTGCCACGATCTGGCGGGTTTCATTAACAATATCCATGCCCGGACGCGAATATTCCGCCCCACGGGTATAGGGCACCACACAGAAGGTACAGAATTTGTCGCACCCTTCCTGAATGGCGATAAAGGCGGAATAACCCTGTTGCGAAACCTGGGCGGGCAGGTGGTCAAACTTTTCCTCGACCGGAAAATCGGTATCGATAATGCGGTCATTGCCAATCGCCCGGTTGGCGCGCGCCACCATTTCAGGCAGGCGATGATAGGTCTGCGGACCAAAAACCATATCGACAATCGGTTCACGACGCATCAATTCCGCGCCCTCGGCCTGGGCAACACACCCGGCGACGGCGACAATCATTTTGTCGGTTCCGTTTTCTTCCTTGGCCTTTTTATGTTTGCGAATGCGGCCCAGATCGGAAAAAACCTTTTCGGCGGCTTTTTCGCGAATATGGCAGGTGTTCAGAATCACCATATCCGCACCCTCAGCTTCATCGACCGACTGATAGCCCAGCGGTGCAAGTACATCCTGCATGCGCTGGCTGTCATAGACATTCATCTGGCAGCCATAGGTCTTTACAAAAAGCTTTTTCGTCGCGCTCACTTTAATGATCCGTTTCCGCTCGTTTCATACGCCGAAAGCGGCGTGAACCTCACGCCGCATGTCGAACATGACTGATATCTGAGATCAGGTGGCACAATTTTGCGTTCATGCAACCCGTTTTTCGGCGGAACGGTAAAAAAGCCGACATCGCAACGCGTCAGGGAACCTAGCCAAACAGGCGAAAATCTTCAAAAACAATTGCCAAAGGACAACTGCCAATCAAGTCACCAGATCGCCGCTCTTCAGAAAACGGGACCGGAACCCCGCCTGTAGCACCCGATAATGCCGCCTGATGCCCCTGAACAACCAGCGACTCGCATTTACGGGCCATTTCCTTGCGCGATCCTGCCTGCGCCAGCGTCATTGGCGGATGAACAACCACTTCCACCGTAACCTTGCCGAGGGCGAGAAACTGCCACAAATGCGGCACCAAGTCCATATCCCCATACCAGGAATAAAAGGCCCGCAAATCACGGCCCATCGGTGCCCCGTCCAAACGGGTGGCCGCAATTGACACCGGCTGAACCTTCACTTGGGATCCATCGGGCAAAACCGTCTCGGCGACGCCAAACAAAGTCGATTTGAAGGGCAGCACCCGGTTGCCGTCATTGCTGGTTCCTTCGGGAAACAGGATCAACTTGTGACCATCCGCCAGGCGCTGGCTCAGTTCCGTGGTTTGCTGTTTGGCCCGTGTGGCACGGCGTTCAATAAAACTGCACCGCTGAAGCTTTGCCAACAGGCCAAAAACCGGCCAGCTTGCCACTTCCTTTTTGGCAATAAAGCCGCCTTTGGTCATCGACCCCAAAATCGGTATATCCAGATAAGACGCATGATTGGCAACGATGATACCGCTATCTTCCATCAGCGGTACTCCCGAATAACGCACTTCAATGTGCATGATCTTCAGGCACAGCCCGTGATAAAAACGCGGCAGGCTGTCGGCCAGCTTCAAGCGCAGGGCAATTGCCACCATTTGCACCGGAATCAGAACCAGCGTCAGCAAAGCATAGATCAAAAGTCTGATAGCGGCACAGGGATAGCAGCTCACGACACCCTCGCGGTCCGTTCATAATGCTTGTAATAGCGTTCGGTCACTTTTTCCGTCGGCAGCACGATACAAATATCGGTCGTATTGAACTGATGATCCACCACGGCACCATCGCCCACATAACCGCCCAGTCGCAGATACCCCTTGATCAGCGGCGGCAGATCCCGCAGCGCCTGGCGGGCGTCAATCGCATCAATGCTGGCGCGCGCCATGCTTTCATAGCGTTCGTCCACCGCACGCGGGCGCATGTCTTCGGGGGCCAGATGATGATGATGCAGATAGGTCAGAACATCGCTGAAATCATCAGGGTCGGTACCATGAAAGGACGCACAGCCAAACATCAGCTTGATGTCGTGATCAAAAACATATTTCGCAATGCCCTGCCACAGCAATTGCAGGGTTGGCATATTGCGATAGCCTTCCTCGACACAGGAACGGCCCAGTTCCATGATCTCGCCGGACTTGATGGCCGCAAGCATCGAGTCGATCTGATATTCATCGGCACTGTAAAAGCCGCCATTTTGATTGGCAACAGACTGGCGCAACAAACGGTAGGTTCCAACAACCCCGTCGGCACCGTCACCTTTGCCATGATCAATCACCAGAAGATGGTCGCAAATCGGGTCGTAATGGTCAAAATCCCGTTTGGAGTCGATCATCTCAGCAGAGGGCTGTGCACCGCGTTCTTCGTAAAACACTTTATACCGTAAACGCTGGCTTGCCAGAATTTCCGCCTCGCTTTGCGCCAGACGGACTTCCAGTCGCTGCTGTCGAACGTCGCTCATCGCAACTCCCTTTCGTTTGATCGCGCCAATCTTGCGCAAGAAAATCCTCAAGAGCGAGTGAAGGCTTTGTTAAGAACACGTAACAAAAATGTGAAAAGCCACCCGCACTGTAGCACGGATGGCTTTTATATACACCTATTGTACGTAAACAGTCAGTAAACTGTCATTTTCCGTCTTTAACAGGCACGCCATAAAGTTCCAGCCGATGGCCGACAAGCTCGTAACCCAGCTCGCGGGCGATCTCTTCCTGCAACTTTTCGATTTTTTCGTTTGAAAATTCGATGACCGTACCCGACCGCATGTCAATCAGATGATCATGATGTTCTTCGGTCAGTTCCTCGTACCGGGCACGACCGTCGCCGAAATCGTGCTTTTCAAGGATATCCGCCTCTTCAAACAGGCGCACCGTCCGGTAAACCGTGGCAATCGAAATTTTCGGATCAATCTCGGTGGCCCGACGATATACCAGTTCTACATCCGGATGATCTTCGGACTCCGACAATACCTTTGCAATAACACGGCGTTGCCCGGTCATTTTCAGGCCTGCGTCAATGCACTTTTGCTCGATGGTTGATTCTGCCAACATACTCTTGTTCTCGTTTCCGGTTCCGCCTGTCCCCAAGGCCCGCAGGCAACTTACGCTCTGATGCCCTAAATATCGGGAAATCTTCGCCCGGTCGCAAGACCGATTTCACGAAAATACCCTGGCACGCCTTGCCGTTTTCTTCATTTAACGTTACCCCGTCACCAGATGCCCTGATTACCGAGGTTGGAATGTCCAGCAGCAGCCAAATTTCGACGCCAGATATCACAATAGACATCACAAATGATGTCTGTCCCATGACCTTTGTCAAAACGCGTCTGAAACTCGAAAAAATGACACCGGGTCAAATTCTGGAAGTCCTTCTTTCAGACGGCGAAGCACTTCAAAATGTTCCGCGTTCCGTTACAGAAATGGGCGACGACGTTCTGGACCTGACAAAAATGGCAGATGCCACCGGCATCTACCGGCTGACAATCCGAAAAAATTAAGTCTCCGGACCCCTGAAAACAGGAAAGCCCGTCATGATGATCGGGCAAATATTATAACAATTTCAAGATCAAGACCACACCCTTTATGTGGTTTATTTTACCAATAATATCATATAGTTATTCAAAAACTTTGTGAAATTCAAATCATCCCGGATTTATCTTGGAGACAGGGCCTTACACCCGTTCCATCACCAGTGCGTCCACAGCGGGCCGGTCCTTACGGCGGTAATATCCGCGTCTGCGCCCGATTTCGGCAAAACCCAGCTTGCGATACAGGGCAATGGCAGCGGCGTTATCAATGGCGACTTCAAGCAACAAACGGGTACTGGCCTGATTTTGCAACCGCGCAAACACGCCCTGCATCAAAACGTTCCCCACCCCATGACGGCGGGCTTTTGCATCAACAACAATGGTGTTGATTTCGGCTTCATCCAGAACGGTCTGCACCAGCACAAAGCCCAGCGGCATATCTGACACAATCGTTTCACCCTTAAACAGGTTGCCCTGGGGCACAAAAGCCAGCAAACCAAAGGCCCCCGGCACGGCCAGCAAATCGCAAATTGCCGTTTCATCCCAGCATTCTTCAAACCCTGTCTGATGCAGGGCAGCGGCAACAGCAGCATATGCAGGCGTCAGTTCCACAATTTCAAAAGCGGCCGTTTGCGTTGTCATGATCCATTTCCTTCAATGGCGCGCTGGCAGACACCTTAAACAGGCCTGCCTTCGCGATACCTGCATGCCAGCCTTTGGCGCTGTCAGGCATCATCCTGCGATTTGGCTGCTTTTTCCCGGGCCAGTTCATCCATGCGTTTGGCATCGGGCGCGCGTAAATAAAGCGGCACAGGTGGCAGGTTTTTGCCATTATCCCAGCGTTCGGCAGCGATACGCGCCACATTGCCCGCACGCGGCAGGCCCGGGGCGGTCCCGGCAAAAAAATCACCCCCACTATGTGTTGCAGGCGTCAAAAGCCGTGCGGCCCCATCCCCGACCAGCAGGGTCGGGCCGGGGGGCGGCAACAGCAGGGCCTGGCGCGGCCCCACACATTCGGCCGCACTGATCGGATTTTTTTTTGCATCAAAGGCCTGGGCAAAAATCTCGGTCCGTTTGCTATCCAGGGCGACCAGAATATTGCGGCCCTGATGGTCGCGTTCCTCGACCCCGTAGGCCACCGCCTCAAGCGAACTGACCCCGACCACCGGAATTTTGCGCGCCAGGCCCAGCCCGCGTGCGGTTGCCAGGCCAATGCGCATCCCGGTAAAGGCCCCCGGCCCAACCGTGACGGCAATGCCGTCAATATCGGCAAATTCAACCCCGGCCTCGCGCAGGCTTTTCATAATGAAGGGCAACAGCGACTCGGCCTGTCCGCGTTCCATTTTTTCAAACAGTTCACCGCGTACCTCGCCATTGACCAGCACAGCCGTTGCCAGCGATGTCGATGCGGTATCAATCGCCAGCAAAGTCGGCCCGGCGGGCGTTTGCGCCATTTCCTCGCTGCCGGTTTGCGCCGTGTCGTGATCTGCGCTATGCGATGACTTAATCATCTCGCCGGTCAGCATCTTTTTGATGTAGTCGGTAAACGTCAAGAACAGGGAGCCTCCGCCAATGGCGCTGGTTGAAATTACGCCGCAAGAATATGATGTCGAGATCGACATCGTCTATGCCACCGATCGAAATTTTACCGGGGCACCAATCTATTTGCGGCCAGCATGTTATCTGCATCAGGATGCGGCTGCCTGCCTGAAAAAGGCAAGCCTGATGGCGCGGCGCCAGGGCGTCAAACTTCGGCTGCTTGATGCGTTTCGCCCGCAGGAAGCCCAACGTGCCCTGTGGAACCACACCCCGAATGCCGATTTTGTCGCCAATCCCGATATCGGATCACCGCATGGCCGCGGTGTCGCCATTGATCTAACGCTGTTGGATCAAAACGGCAAGGAACTGGATATGGGAACCGGTTTTGACGAAATGGATCCCAAATCCTATCACGGGGCCGAGGGCATCTCCAAAACCGCAGAATCCAACCGTTTATTGCTGCTTGGCATCATGGTCAGCGCCGGGTTTGAATTTTATCATGTCGAATGGTGGCATTATCAACTGCCCAATGCGCGCACCCGTTATCCGCTCTTTTCCGACAGTTCGCTTAAATACCCGATGATGCGTGCCGCCGGTTAATACCGGCGGCCGGCCTGATCCTTTACCTGCCATTAAAGAGTCATTTCGCCCCGGCTGGTGCAAGCAACCCGGTCGCCAGCACACGAAAGGCCTCTACCGCCTTTGGCAGAATTTCTGCCGGTTTTTCACTTGCCGCAATCCACAATGCCGCATTCAGCGCCGTCCCCGAAAGCAGGCGGGCGGCGGCCTCCGGATCAACCGGCTTTAAAAAGCCCGACGCGACCAGTCTTTCAACCAGCTCCTGTGTTGCCACCAGGCACTGGTTCTGGCTGGGCCATTGCGATGGATCCCCCAAAAAGGCCGGCCCATCCAGCAGCACAATACGCTGCACTTCGGGTTCCAGTGCCATTTCAATATAGGCTTCCGCCTCGGCCAGCAGCCCTTCCCACGGGTCATCCCGGCGGGCACCGATGGCGCGGGCGCGCGCTGCCATTTCACCGTCAATACGGTTGACGACGGCGGCCAGCAGGCCGCGCTTATCCCCGAAATTATGATACAGCGCACCGCGCGTCAGCCCGGCTTCCGCCGTCAATTCATCCATCGAGGCTGCGGCAAACCCCTTTCGGGCAAAGGCCTTGCGGGCAGCCGCAATCAGCTTTTCACGGTTTTCCGCCATCGTTTCCGCACGCTTTTTGGCTGCCAAGTCATCCCCTCCATTCACATACGGGGCGTATATTAATTTGACATACGCCTCGTATTTCGATTATTTAACATACACACCGTATGTCAAAACAGCCCGGAGGGCAAATACGGTGGTGCCAACCGGGCTGTTTTTTTAAATGATCAAGGATTTTACTATCATGACCCAGCGTGAAGCAATTATTCCCCCCGGCCGCGACGCCCTGTATGAAAAACACGGCTATTCGGCCGCCATCCGTTCTGGCGACCTGTTATTTGTTTCCGGCCAGGTGGGCAGTCTGGAGGATGGCAGCCCGGAACCGGACTTCAAAAAACAGGTCGAACTGGCCTTTGAACGGCTAAAGGCGACACTGGCCACAGCCGGGGCGACATTTGAGGACCTGATCGATGTCACCACCTTCCATACCGATCCGGAAAATCAGTTCGATACCATTATGGAAGTCAAAAACAAAATCTTCCCGCAAAAGCCCTATCCCAACTGGACGGCGGTTGGTGTGACCTGGCTTGCCGGGTTTGATTTTGAAATCAAGGTCGTGGCCCGTCTGCCCCAGGCTGCATGACAGCAGCACATCCAAAACTGCGCCGGAACGGAAACCATCCCGTCCGTTCCGGTCAATCTGTTTGCGCCACAATGGCTAAAACGGCACATCCTTACTCATCGTCACGGGCAGCCTTCGGATCGCCCCCAAACATGCGCACCAGAAAAAGCTCGACCGGTTTTAAAACGATCAGCACAAAAAAGGTCAGGATACTTGCCACCAGCACAATGTGCCACGCGGCCAGCGCGCAGGCGATGCCCAGGGCCGCCGTGATCCAGACGGTTGCCGCCGTGGTCAGGCCGGAAACTTTCATTTCTTTTGGCTGACGCAAAATTACCCCGGCGCCAATAAAACCGATGCCGGTCAAAACACCCTGCAAAATGCCCTGCACAACGCGCGACAACGCATCGGGATGATCAATCAGATCCTGAAAATGCACGGCCACAACCGACACCACCGCCGCGCCGAGCGAGACCAGGGCCAGGGTTCGCATTCCGGTTGGCTTGTCATTAATGTCGCGGTTAAGACCAATCAGCATCCCCATGACAGTGGCCGCGACCAGCCGCAAGATCAGGTCAATCAGGCCGATGTCAAAATAGTTTTTGGCTGTTGCAAAATAGGGCATGTCAAACATGTGTTCAGGCTTTCCCGCTTAAGAACCTGAAACCCTAACGTGAGATATTTACCCAATGTTCCATATTGAAACATGCTGCCTGCAATTCAAAACCGCCAGACGATCAATGGCGAGGGGAATTATCAACCATCATCGGGCAGGGGAAACAGCCGATTTGCCTGCGCTGCCGTCTCGGCTGACTGATGCGACAGCCACGTGGCAAAACGGGCAATACGGCCATCCTTTTTCGGGGAATCCAGGGTCAGCATCACATAATCATTGCCCGTCGGGGCCATGCCCAGTGGCGCACATAACCGCCCGGCTGCCAGATCATCAATCACCAGCGGCAGGGAACCAATGGCCGTGCCCAACCGGTTGACCGCCGCCTGAAGGGCAAAAAAGAAATGATCAAAATACTGTTCACTGGCCGGGCGGCCTTCATAGCCGCTGGCTTTTTTCCAAATTTCCCACGCTTCAGGCCGGGTGCGGCTATGAAGCCAGCGGGCCTTGCCCAAATCGCGGGCCAAAATGGTTTGCCAGCAGTCCGGGTCGCAAACCGGGCCGGCCAGTTCCGCCCATAACGGGGTCACAACATAATCATCTGGCACACCAAAATCCTGGCGGCGAATGGCAATGTCATAACCCGATGCCAGTAAATCCACCGGCCCGCCCGCCATGTGCATTTCAATATTCAAATCCGGGTTATCCTCGCGAAACCGGCCCAGACGCGGCATCAGCCAGCGCATCGCCAGGCTCGGCTCGCATGATACCGACAGGATCGGCGAATGCACATCATGGCGATGGATGTCCTCGACCGTGCGATCAAGGGCCGCCAGCATTTCATTGGCCGTTCGTAACAAACGCTGACCGGCACGGGTCAGGTAAACCCGCCGGTTTCGCCGCACAAACAGGTCAACACCCAGCCGATCCTCGATCTGTGCTACCGCCCGGCTGATCGCGCCATGTGTGAGGTTCAATTCCTCTGCCGCGCGCGAAAAACTTTGATGACGGGCGGCGGCCTCAAAGGCGGGCAGGGCGGCCAGGGGCAAGAACCCGCGTTTTATGTGAATATTATTCACCATAAATCCCATTTTATTTCGATTTTCCGGCGCATATTTCGCCGTGATAATTGATTTTCTCACAGATCAAGGAAAATCAAAATGGCCGATACTGTTTCTGTCGAAATGATTGCGGTGGCCGTGATCACCGTCCTCGCCGTCATCAGCCCCGGCCCCGATTTTGCGATGGTAACACGCATTGCCCTGTCACGCGGGCGCAAGGCAGGGGTTTTATGTGCCATAGGCATTGGCACCGGCATTTCGGTGCATGTGGCCTATACCATGATCGGCCTTGGCGTCATTTTTGCCAACAATGTCTGGGTGCTCAATACCATTCGCATTCTGGGTGCGTGCTACCTGATCTGGCTGGGTATCAGCGCCTTTTGGCCCGATCTGGCCAAAGTTCTGAAACGGCGTAAAAATGACAGGGCAAAAAATATCGAAATCGAAACAACAAAGAATGCCAAAACCCCAACGGCAAAAGGAAGTTCAGCGTCATTCTGGAGCGGCTTTGTCTGCAATGCCCTCAATCCCAAGGCGATGCTGTTTATTGTATCCCTGTTCAGCCAGGTTATTTCCAGCGACAGCAGTGCCGTACTGCAAATCGGCTACGGCGTATTCATTGCGCTTTGCCACATGGTGTGGTTTGCGATTGTTGCCCTGGCCCTCACCCTGCCTGCCATACAGGCCCGCATCGAAGGGGTAAAAAGCTGGATCGAACGCGGGGTAGGGGCATGCCTGGCGGGCTTGGGTATTAAAATCCTGACCAGCAACTAACCGGCACAGTCCCTGATCATCACGTCAGATAAACAGCATATCCCCGTCCTGGCGGGCATCATTTAAAAATGTCACCACACCGCCCACTTCAATATCCAGATCATGACGGCGTTTTTCATGTTCCAGGCCCAGGGCGCGCAGACCCATTTCACAAACCATGAATTTGGCCCCCAAATCGCCACAGGCCGACAGCAGCTCTTCAAAAGTGGCAACACCGCGTTCGGAATAGCCAAAATCAAGGCTGGTGGCCGTGGCCCCCTGGGCATCGGTGCGTAAATGCCGCCAGCCCGACGGGGCCAGCAGGGTGCGGCTGGCCTCCATCGTGAAAAACAGGGTCACATCGCGCCCGGTTGCCAAAGCCGCACTTGCCATTACCAAGGCGTAATGAACTTTTTCATAGCTGCCGGAAAACACCACCAGCGACAATTTTGCAACGGAAGCCCCGGGGCCGGTCTCAGTGCTCATGACAGCTTAAATCCTTGATTGTTGCCTTTTCAGAACAAATTGGGCATCCCGGATCGCGCGGGACGCGAATTTTGCGGAAACTGGCAGACAGGGCATCCACGATCAACAGTTGGCCGCTCAGGCTTTCGCCAATGCCCATCAGCTCCTTAAGCACCTCTGTCGCCTGCAAGCCGCCAATGGTACCCACAACCGCGCCCAAGACACCGCCTTGCGAACAGGAGGGAATGGCATCCGCCGGGGGCGGCGCATGATAAATGCAACGATAACACGGATTCGGTGCGCCCAAATGGGCCTTAAAGGTTGAAACCTGCCCGTCAAAGCGCAATGCCGCCCCGCTGACCAGGGTTTTACCGGCAAAATAGCAGGCATCATTCAGCAAAAACCGGGTTTCAAAATTATCTGAGCCATCGGCAATCACATCATATTGCGCAATCAAATCCAGCACATTGCCCGCCGTCAACCGCATCTGATGGGCCTGAACCGTAACTTCCGGGTTCATATTGATCATGGTCTGCCTGGCACTTTCAACCTTGGCGGTACCAAGGTCGCGCATGCCATGTGCGATCTGGCGTTGCAGATTGGAAAGTTCCACAACATCGTCATCAATAATGCCAATGGTGCCAACCCCGGCCGCTGCCAGATACATCGCCAGGGGCGAGCCCAGTCCGCCAGCCCCGACAATCAGCACACGCCCCTGTTTCAACTTCATCTGACCCGTTCCGCCCACATCCTTTAAAACGATATGGCGGGCATAACGCTGTATTTCGCTATCACTAAAGTCAAAATCCATCTTCAGGCCTCACTGGTTACTTCCCTAGAGATAGGGTGCAAGACCCTGTTGCTCAATCATAAAATTGCCGGATAACTGTTTTATAAAACGGCCAAACAAGCGGACATTTATCCGGACATAATATACGCATCATGCCGATCAAGCATTTGTAATATAAAGATATTCATTCGATGATGAAGCGGACATAGAAACGGCCCGAAACCATGAATGCTCCGGGCCGCCTTATGAAATTTGAATCACATCTGAAAATATCAGGCTGTCTTAAAGCCCTTCAAACAGCGGGGTCGAAAGATACCGTTCGGCAAAGGACGGAATGATCACGACAATCCGTTTGCCTTCATTTTCCGGCATCTGGCCCAGTTCGATGGCGGCAGCCACCGCCGCGCCCGACGAAATACCGGTCGGAACACCTTCAAGGGCGGCCAGCTTGCGCGCTGTCGAGAACGCGGTTTCATTGCCAATCGTCATGATCTTGTCGATCAGTTTGGTATCCAGGTTGCCCGGAATAAACCCGGCCCCGATACCCTGAATTTTGTGCGGTCCCGGTGCGCCACCGGAAATCACCGGGCTATCTTCGGGTTCAACGGCAATCACCTGCACGCCAGGATTTTTTTCCTTCAGCACACTGGCAACCCCGGTCAAAGTGCCGCCTGTGCCCACACCGGCGACAAAAATATCAACCTTGCCATCGGTATCCTTGAGGATTTCCTGGGCCGTGGTGTTGCGATGAATTTCCGGGTTGGCTGGGTTGTCAAACTGCTGGAGCATGATGGCCCCGTCAATTTCATTTACCAGTTCTTCGGCACGGGCAACCGCCCCCTTCATGCCTTTGGCCGCCGGGGTCAGGTCAATTTCCGCCCCCAAAAGCATCAGCATCTTGCGACGTTCCAACGACATGCTTTCAGGCATGGTCAAAATCAGCTTATAGCCCTTGGCCGCCGCAACAAAGGCCAGTGCAATGCCGGTATTGCCCGAGGTCGGCTCAACCAGGGTTGCGCCCGGTTTAATGCGCCCGTCTTTTTCAGCAGCCTCGATCATCGCCAGGCCAATGCGATCCTTGACCGATGCCAGCGGATTGAAAAATTCCAGCTTGCCGAGAATTTCGGCCTTGGCCCCTTCGGCATCGGCGATACGCGACAGGCGCACCAGCGGTGTGGCCCCAATGGTATCAATGATGCTGTCATAAATCTTGCCGCGAAACTCAGTCATGATTTCCTCGCATTTTTGTGTGTATTACAAGTCAACACATATTGTATTTGTATTTAATCCGAGTTTACCCCAAGTCAAAGAGTCTACAAGGAATATTTACATTTCTGCGCTACCGCATCGCCACTTGCCAATGTGCAATCTCTACAAATTGCCAAATATTTCTGTGATTTAATGGCGTGCGACACCATAGCCGGACAAAAAGTCAGATAATAAAGTCCGGCGATTCTTCGATCCCGCTGCGCAAACCGGCATCGCGCGCCCGGTTACACAAATCTTCAACCGTAATATGTTCCAGTTGCTTCATCATGGTTTCCTGAAGCTCGCGCCATAGCGGCCGTACCACTTCCTTGCCCAGCGGCGATCCTGCCGGATCCTCGATCGGATCTTCCGATGTTTCCATTGACCGAATCACCGCAACAATATCGGCAAGGGTAATACGGCGGCGTTCGCGCGCCAACCGATAGCCCCCGCGCGGGCCGCGCACACCGGTCAAAATATCGGCCCGCACAAGCTGTTGCAGGGTCTGTTCCAGATAGCGTTTGGGAATACCCTGTCGGGCTGTAATATCCCGGCTCTGGACGGGTTCACCCGCCGCATTATAGGCAATGTCCACCACAGCTTCGATGGCAAACAGCATCTTTTTTGAAAGTTTAAGCATCGTTTCTCGTTTGCTCCCTCGATTATGCCTGTCATCGCAGCCACGAGATCTGCGCTGAACATATTCAGTCAGGTTTCGGGTCAGGCCACACCTGTTGACCCGAAACCATCTGCACCGCGCTCGGTGGCGTCAAGGTCCGCCACCACATTCCATCCAACCTGGGTCACGGGCGCGATCACCATTTGCGCAATGCGCATGCCCCGTTCAATGCGAAAATCCCCGTCGCCAAAATTGACCAAAATGACTTTGATTTCGCCGCGATAATCCGCATCAATCGTGCCCGGGCTGTTTAACACCGTCACACCGTTTTTCGCCGCCAGCCCCGAACGCGGGCGAACCTGGGCTTCAAACCCGGCGGGCAGGGCAATGGCAATGCCGGTTTCGATCATGGCGCGCTTGCCCGGCGCAATCACCACATCGGCCTCAATGGCGGCCAGCAAATCCACCGCTGCCGCCTGTGCCGTGGCATAGGCGGGCAGGGGCAAATCCCGGCCATGATCCAAAACCTTCAAATCAACCGACAAAGTCGTCATTCATCAATCCTGTTTCATCATTACATGTTCCGCACACGGCACCAGACCGCGCCGGGATATATTCCGGGCCATATTTACGTGTCAAAATGCCGGGCAATGCGAGAAACCAGTGTTCTTGCCACCGCGATCTTGCTTTGTTTGGGCCAAAGCTCGTCACTTTGCACATCATTTCCGGCAATCAGATGGATCTCATTATCCTCGCCGCCAAAGGTGCCGCTATCAGGCGCAACATTATTGGCCAATATCCAGTCACATCCCTTGCGCGCCCGTTTGGCACGCGCATGGTCAACAACATTTTCGGTTTCGGCGGCAAATCCCACCACCAGCGCCGGGCGCAGCGGGCCGCTCTGGCTGATGGTTGCCAAAATATCGGGATTTTCGGCAAATTGCAGAACCGGCAAGGCCCCGTCACCGGCCTTCTTTATTTTCTGCCCGGCCTGGTCCTTAATGCGCCAATCGGCAACGGCAGCGGCGAAAATGGCAATATCGGCCGGCATGTGCGCCTGCACCGATGCCAGCATATCGCGCGCCGTTTCCACCCGTACCACATTTACACCAACAGGGTCGGGCAGATTGACCGGGCCGGAAACCAGCGTTACATCGGCCCCGGCACGCGCCAGTTCGGCGGCAATGGCATGGCCCTGCTTGCCCGATGACCGGTTGGCAATATACCGCACCGGGTCAATTGGCTCGTGGGTGGGGCCGCTGGTCACAACGGCCTTTTTCCCGACCAACGGTTTTGGCCCGTCCTGACGGGCGAAAAAATCCTGCACGGCAGCAATAATTTCGGCCGGTTCGGCCAGCCGCCCGGTGCCGGTTTCCCCACACGCCAAATCGCCGCCAGCCGGGCCAATCCGCAAAATGCCCCGGCTTTCCAGCGTGGCAATATTGGCCCGGGTGGCGGGGTTGTTCCACATTTCGACATTCATGGTCGGCGCGACCAGAACCGGTTTGTTGGTCGCCAAAAGGGCGGTTGTCGCCAGATCATTGGCCATGCCCGCCGCCATCTTTGCCAGAATATCCGCACTGGCGGGTGCCACCAGCACCAAATCCGCCTCGCGCGACAGGCGGATATGGCCCATTTCGGCCTCATCGGTCAGGGAAAAAATATCCTGATATACCTTGTTTTCGGTAAGCGCGGCTACTGACAGGGGGGTCACAAATTCGGCCCCGCCCTGGGTCAGGATGGCCCGGATCGAGGCCCCCTGATCGCGCAAACGGCGGATGACTTCCAACACCTTATAGGCGGCTATCCCGCCCGAGATGATTAAAAGGATGTTTTTTCCTGTCAGCACTGTGGATAGCCATTATTTACGTTATCAAACTGTGGATAACCTAGCGCGTTGCGGTTCAACACGCAATAGGCGTTATTCAGCCACAAAAAACGAAAATGATACGTAAATAAGGGAAAACCCCGGAATTAACCGGGGTTTTCAATGCCTTTGGGAACGGTATAAAGCATCCCGAGCCAGCGCCAGCGGCCATCCGGGCCGGCAGCGGTACAATTAATCCGCCAGCGCCCCGGTGACACCGGACCGTCAAGGCGGACTTCCACCCGTTCCTCGCCCAGACGGCTGAGGGTTGCGGTCCCGTCAGACGGATAACATTGCACATCCCTGGCCGGTTGCAACAGGGTAAAGCCAAAGGCGGGCGGATTGCGTTGCAGGGTATAATCCGCCGGGGTCACATCGGAAACATCCAGCGGCAGGGAATTTGCCGCCAGTTCAAACCGGTCGAGTGACCCGTAATGTTCATTAAGGGCAAAGCGCGGCAGATAGAACATATCAGCGGTTTTATCAAACCCGCCGCTTTGCTGGCCAAAGGCGGCCTTATAGCCCGCATCGCGCACCGCCTGCTGCACATCGCTGCTGGCTTCGCCATAGGGGTAAGCAAACAATTCAGGCACAAAGCCCAGCTCCTGTTTGAACCGCTGGGCCGATTTTGCCAGTTCCGCCTTCACATCCGCAATCGGGATAGAGGATAAATGGGCGTGGCTGTCGCTATGACCGCCAATTTTTACCCCCTGCTTGACCAGATCGCGCACCATGTCCCAGGTCATGTAGCTTTCATAACCATCATCAAGCTGGCTGGTGGAAACAAACACCGTGACCGGCAACCCCGCCTTTTTGAACATTGGCCAGGCCTGGGAATAAAAACTGCGATAGGCATCATCCACCGTAATGCCAATGGCACGATCTGGCAGGGCCTTGCCATCGGCAATCGCTGCAACGATGTCTGCCACATCCATCACATGATATTTGGGTTTTTCCAGTTCGGCGATATGGGCCGAAAGCTGGTCCAGCGTAATATTGGTCGAGGGATAATCACTTTCGCCAAAACGGTGATACATGAAGACCACCGCCGAGGAATCGTCCTTGCTCGCGGAGGGCTTTGCCTGCACATCGCTGCTGGCACTGCCACCAGAATTGGCGCTGACATCCGCCGCCTTTTGCGTCGCCGTATCCGACTGCGCCCAGGCAGGAACCGCCAAAGCGAAAACCAGCACACCGGCAACGCCCCAAAATGCGTGACGCATTTTGGCATAAGGACGTTTTTCTGCTTTTGCCCGTGCGTCAAGCCGCAACGTATTTTTAGTCATCTGCATTGGTTTTTCCATGCCATTCAATAATATGTGCATCGATTGGCGCCATGAAACAGCGCCATTATCGCGATATTGTGGCAAAGCACGATGACGCCCTTGCCGGTCCCCCAAATGTTTTTTGGTTTTCGGCATTTTCCTGCCGTTGAATATTGTAAAACCTGTATTCATGACATTTGACACAGGCACCTTTACACTGGCACGGATGTTGCTGTCCTGTTCATTCCAGAACCAAAACAGGTGCGGCCTCTGGGGCATCACGGGTCCAGCCTTCTCATTGCCATGTAAATTGCATAGGCTATTCTTAAGAGGTTGATTACTCTTGAATTCTGAACAATCCGGAAAGTTTTCGCAATGATTGATCAAAAAGCGCTCGATATTCTGTTTCATGACGCACGCAGCCATAATGGCTGGCTCGATAAAAAGGTGGACCGCGCCCTGTTGAAACAGGCCTGGGATATTGCCGTGATGGGCCCTACCAGCGCCAATTGTGAACCGATGCGCGTTGTGTTTGTCGAAAGCAGCGACGCCAAGGCACGCCTTGAACCGCTGATGGCGGAAGGCAATCGCGCCAAAACCATGACGGCCCCGGTAACGGCGATTATCGGCCAAGACATGGAATTTTATGAAAAGCTGCCTGCATTGTTCCCCCATGCCGATGCCCGTTCCTGGTTTGTTGGCAATGAGGAACTGATCCAGGCCACCGCCTTTCGCAATGCCAGCCTGCAAGGGGCCTATCTGATTATGGCATTACGCGCACTTGGCCTGGATTGCGGGCCAATGTCCGGCTTTGATGCCGATGGGGTTGACCGCGAATTTTTTGCCGGTACCGCCGTCAAAACCAATTTCATGATCAATATCGGCTATGGCGACCCTGCAAAACTGTTTGATCGCAGCCCCCGCATGAGTTTTGACGACGGGGCCAGCATCATTTAACGGGTTTTACGATACGACTCGGCCCAATGCCGCCCCGTTTTCAAACGCGGCGGCATTTTTCACATGAAAAATCCGATATTTTTCAACGAATTGAAAACTGTCATCTAAAGTTGATTTGATATTCACTCTTACATCATCATGGTAGGCCAAATTTATATCGCCATTTTAAGGCTGGCGTTTTGATCTGGAGAAACCCTTGGGCTTTCGGCAACTGCTCGCAACCGCGTTTGCACTCAACATTCCGCCTACGGCCATTCTGGTATTGCTCGCGGCATCCGACCAGATTGCCTGGGGGCTTGCCATTATTGCCGCCGGGGCGTCCTGGCTGGGCGTTGTCGGACTGCTGCGTATCTATTTCAAGGACTTGCGGGCCGTGGCGCGCTATGCGGCCACCCTGCGCGATCATTTTCGCGGCACCCCGCCCCAGCGCATGACATTCGAGGCCGCCGCAGAGCTTTCCTCGCTTTATACCCAGATCACAACCGCCTTTCGCGAACGCATCATCACGCTGGAAGCGCAAACCAGCACCGATGCCGAAATTCTCGATCATTTGCCCAATCCGGTGATTATGGTCAATCGCCAGCGCACCGTTACCGGCTTTAACCAGGCGGCAAAGTCGCTGTTTCACAATCTGGAAACCGGTTATGACCTGACCCGCTTTATCCGCGATCCCATTTTGCTCGATGCCTTTGATACGGTATCATCGGGCCGTCGCAAAATGCAGCATACCGAATTTGTGATGTCGAGCGACGCCCAGCGCCATTTTGATGTTCTGACCGCCCATTTGCCCGCCGAAACCGGCAACCGCAATTTCGTGCTGTCCTTTAGTGATTTGACCGAACTGCGCAAGGTTGAACAGATGCGCGCCGATTTTGCCGCCGATGCCGGGCATGAATTGCGCACCCCGCTTTCGGTCTTGCTGGGTTTTATCGAAACCCTGGAAGGCCCGGCCAAGGATGACCCCGATGCCCTGGGGCAGTTCCTGCCGGTGATGCGTGATCAGGCGCAACGCATGCAAAGCCTTGTTGAAGATCTGCTCTCGCTGGCCCGGATCGAGCTGAATGAACACACACCCCCCTCGAACGATTGTGATGTCAGCACCATTATCGACAAGGTGGCAATGGCCCTCAAGGTCAAGGCGGATGCCAAAAACATGGATATCCGTGTCACCACCAATCTCGAAAACACCCACACGATTGGCGAAGAAAAGGAACTGATCCAAGTTTTCCAGAACCTGATCGAAAATGCCATCAAATACGGGCATCAGGACAGCACGGTCGATGTCAAAATTGATCTGGCGAAAAACCCGCCTGCCGCTCTGGCGCGCTATCGTCACAGCCGCATCATGTCGGTTTCGGTCTGTGACCAGTCCGATGGCATCGCCCGCGAACATTTACCCCGCCTGACCGAACGTTTTTACCGGGTTGATACCGCCCGCTCACGCGCAGTCGGCGGCACCGGCCTTGGCCTGGCGATTGTCAAACACCTGGTTCAGCGCCATCGCGGCACCATGACCATCGAAAGCGAAGTGGGCAAGGGATCGGTCTTTACCGTCTATCTGCCTGCCCGGACCGGCGATAATGTCCATAAACTTCATCGGGCGTGACAAAAACACCTATCGCGACAGATCCGCATCGTAGGTTGTCAAAACCCAGTTTGGCAGGATCGGCGCAGCCTGCACAAGGCGGCCATCGGCAAACAGCAAAACCTGCTGCGGCGGCTGATTAAGCCTGGAATTATCAAAAACCATACCCCGATCCGCCCGCAAAACGGCATCCCTAATCAAGGGTTTCCCCCGATCATAGCGCGCCCGGATTTTATCCTCGGGCACATCATGTCCGCCTTCCCGGGTGCGTTCCCTGACCCGTGCCACCGAAAGATCGGCACTCTCCACACCCACATGTGCAACGATAACGATATAACCCCGCCCTTTGGCGTCATCGATAAACTGCAACTTGGAGGGATGGGAAAAAACGGTTTCCGTTGCGAAACTTTTGCGCAGTTCCAGCATTCGGGATCGACGATCATCCGCAATCCTTGCCGCATCGTAAGAAGCTTCAGGCGACCGATCCTTTAGCTCGTCACGCTGAATAATATCGGCATTGATAAAAGGACCGGCAAAATGCGGCGCAATACGGGTTTGATAAAAGGTGGACTTGCCCGCACCGTTTGGCCCGGCCAACAAAACAAGGCTGGGTTTCATGCCACATCATCATTTTTGGCAAAACACAAATTACCGCCTGCATCCAGGCCGACACCCTGTCCCAGCTTTCGGCGTTTGGCAAAAAACGCCTGTTCCGAATCAGAGGGTTGCGCCATTTGCGTGACAAAACCATCAAGCCAAAATGCTTCTTCTTCGCTGCTCAATTCGGTTGTATCGCGGGCACCCTCAAGTGCTGCCGTAATTTTGGCATGGTCAAAACTGCCGGAATGTTCAATTGCCCGTCCGATTTTCAGCCAATGAGTGATCTGCCCGGCAACAGAACGACTGTGAATATCCGCCTCATGCCGAACCAGGGCCATAATCTCGTCAGACAGTTTCACAGATTGCGGCATGATCACCTCCTTGCGCTCATCTGACCAAAAGTGGCAAAATGCCACCTGAATAAAAGGTAGCAAAATGCCACCTCCCTATCAAGATTTCGGCACGCCGTTCGCCAAAAGTGCTTTTTTAGCAAAAGCAAACGCAAAAGGCCGACGCGATAAATGCGCCGGCCTTTTAAAGTTAATCATGCAGGTCGAAAAACCCCGACCATTACGGTTAGAGAATGAATTTCGATAGATCGGTGTTTTTCGACAGTTCCTCGACCTGATCGCGCACATATTGTGCGTCAATCACCACCTTTTCACCCGAACGATCGGTGGCGGTGAAGCTGATATCATCAAGCAGCTTTTCGAGAACCGTATGCAGGCGACGGGCCCCGATATTTTCAACCGTTTCATTCACCAGCGCCGAAATGCGGGCGATTTCGTCAATCGCATCATCGCTAAATTCCAGCGACACATCTTCGGTGCCCATCAGGGCGATATATTGCTTGATCAACGATGCTTCCGGTTCCAGCAGGATGCTGCGGAAATCGGCTTCCGTCAGCGCCTTCAGCTCAACCCGGATCGGCAAGCGTCCCTGCAATTCCGGCAACAGGTCCGACGGTTTTGCCAGATGGAACGCCCCCGAGCAGATAAACAGCACATGGTCGGTTTTCACCGTGCCATGCTTGGTGGAAACCGTCGTACCCTCGATCAGGGGCAGCAGGTCGCGCTGTACGCCTTCGCGCGACACATCTCCGCCGCGTTCGGACCGCGCGGTGATCTTGTCGATCTCGTCCAGGAAGACAATACCGTTCTGCTCGACATTCTCGATGGCTTCGGCTGTCACCTTTTCCATGTCGAGAAGTTTGTCGGATTCTTCCTCGATCAAACGCTCAAAGGCTTCGGCCACGCTCATGCGTTTGGCCTTGGTCTGGCCGCCAAAGGCTTTGCCGAACATATCGGACAGGTTCAGCATCCCCATCTGCGCGCCCGGCATACCCGGCACATCAATGGTCGGCATCGAGGTCGAGGCACTTTCCTGCACCTGAATCTCGATTTCCTTATCCTGCAATTCGCCTTCACGCAATTTCTTGCGGAATTTCTGGCGCGTCTCGGCAGAGGCATTTTCACCGACCAGGCTGTCAAGGATCCGTTCCTCGGCCTGGAGTTCCGCCTTGGCGGTAACTTTGCGTTTCATCATCGAGCGGGTCAGATCGATGGAAACTTCCAGAAGATCGCGAATGATCTGTTCGACATCGCGCCCGACATAGCCGACTTCGGTAAATTTGGTCGCTTCGACCTTCAGAAAGGGGGCGTCGGCCAGTTTGGCAAGGCGGCGGGCGATTTCGGTTTTACCCACCCCGGTCGGGCCGATCATCAGAATGTTTTTCGGCAGAACTTCGCCGCGCATCGGCTCGGTCAGTTGCTGGCGACGCCAGCGATTGCGCAGGGCCACCGCAACGGCGCGCTTGGCCTCTTTTTGTCCGATGATATGGCGATCAAGTTCTGAAACAATTTCGCGCGGGCTGAATTGCTGTGTCATGTATTTTGGTCCGGTTTGTAACGCGATGATCCCCATAATGGGCAATCACGGCGCGGATGACAGACGTCTCGCTCAGGCGACGTCCTTTGCCTCATCAAGTTTTTCAAGGGTGATACTGCCATTTGTGTAAACACAAATATCACCGGCAATTTTCATCGCCCGGCGGGCAATTTCCTCGGCATCCATGTCCTGGTCAATCAGGGCACGGGCCGCCGACAGGGCATAATTCCCGCCCGATCCAATGGCGATAATGCCGTCTTCAGGTTCCAAAACGTCGCCCATGCCCGTCAGAACCAGTGAAATATCACGGTCAACAACGGCCATCATGGCTTCAAGACGGCGCAAATAACGGTCGGTCCGCCAGTCCTTTGCCAATTCGACACAGGCGCGCATGGTCTGGCCGGGATGGCGCTCCAGTTTGGCTTCCAGCCGTTCAAGCAGGGTAAAGGCATCGGCGGTGGCCCCGGCAAAGCCGACAATAATGTCCTGCTTCTGGCCGATACGGCGCACCTTGCGGGCATTGCCCTTGATCACGGTCTGACCCAGGGACACCTGCCCGTCACCGGCAATCACCACCTGATTACCCTTGCGAACGGAAAGAATTGTCGTCCCGTGCCAGCTTTGCTGCGATTGATCGCTCATGAAAACTTCCTGAAATTGGCCTTTACATGTTCCGGTCAAGAGTTAGCACGTAGAAAGGCAGGGTCAAGGGGTTGGGCGTTGCCGGCCTGCCGGACTGTGCTGTTTTTAACCCTGGATGTTTTTTTGCGGCCATTGCGTATGCGGTTAAACTGGCAATTCAGATGCGATGTTGCTAAATAACCAGCAGACAGACGCATTGATTTTGCAGGAAAGGAGCCTTTGCATGCGCAAGGCCCGCGTAGAGCGCAATACCAACGAAACCCGGATCACCGCAGAGGTCAATCTGGACGGCACCGGTGTCTATGACATCAAAACCGGTGTGGGGTTTCTGGATCACATGCTTGAACAGCTTTCACGCCACAGCCTGATGGACCTGACGGTTCGCGCCGAGGGCGACCTGCATATCGATTTCCACCATACCACCGAGGATTCCGGCATCGCCATTGGACAGGCCTTTGCCAAGGCCCTTGGCGATAAAAAGGGCATCACCCGGTATGGAAGCTGCCTTCTGCCAATGGACGAAGCCCTGACCCGTGTTGCGCTGGATATTTCCAGTCGTCCGTATCTGATCTGGAATGTCACCTTCACCCGTGACAAGATCGGCAATATGGATACCGAACTGTTTCGCGAATGGTTTCAGGGCTTTGCCCAGGCGGCAGGCATCACGCTGCATGTCGAAAACCTGTATGGTGAAAACAATCACCATATTATCGAAAGCAGCTTCAAGGCGCTGGCGCGGTCGCTGCGCGATGCGATCGAAATTGATCCGCGCAAATCCGATGCCATTCCGTCAACAAAGGGTGTTCTGGGCGGGTCACTGTAAACGTCCCGTTTTCCGGCCTGCCGTCCAGGCCAATCCATTCCGGGGCCGATTAACCGGTTCCGGGACGAAAGTCTGAATTTCGATGAAGGTTTATACCGTTCATATCAATCCCGGCCAGGCCGATCCGATCGAAGATGCGGTGCTGGTACGTGAAGGTTTCAATTTCTGGGCCTTTCTGCTGACCGGCCTGTGGGCGCTGTTTCACCGGCAATGGCTGGCTTTTATCGCTCTGCTGGTGGTTTCCGGCCTCGTCAATCTGACGATTCATCTCGCCAATGGCGGGCCAGAAATGGAGTTTTGGCTCAATGTCGTGGTTGCCATCGGCTTTGGTCTGATTGCCAATGACCTGCGCCGGCGCAAACTGGCAAAGCAGGGCTGGAAAATGGTGGATATCATTGCCAGCAGCAGCGAAAAAGATGCCCTTTACCAATATGTGCATCGGGCGGTGAAACATACCGCCGTAACTCCGACCCCTGTTTCGTCCTATTACGGGAGCACCCCCACCCCATGACCGTCGCGATTATTGATTACGGTTCAGGCAATCTGCGTTCTTGCGCCAAGGCATTCGAGCGGGCGGCCCGCGAAAACAGCCTTGCCCTTGATGTTGTCGTCACCGACAACCCGCATCATGTGCGCGATGCCAGCCATATCGTCCTGCCCGGTGTTGGTGCCTTTGCCGATTGCCGGGCTGGCCTGGATGCGGTCGAAGGCATGGTGGACATGCTTGAAGAACAGGTCATTAAGGGGGGAAAACCCTTTATGGGCATTTGTGTTGGCATGCAATTGATGGCAAAGGTTGGCCGTGAATTTACCGACACCGAAGGTCTGGGCTGGATTGACGGTGAGGTTGTTGCCATTGAACCCGATGACCCGTCCCTTAAAATTCCGCATATGGGCTGGAATGAATTGCGCCTTGATGATACCGGAGAAAACCACCCGGTTCTTACGGGCATTTCCAGCAGCGATCACGCCTATTTTGTCCATAGTTTTCATATGCGTATCACCAGCCCGTCACAGCGTTTGGCCCGGGTTGATTACGGAACCGAAATTACAGCCATTGTCGGGCGTGACAATATGATCGGGACACAGTTTCACCCGGAAAAAAGCCAGAAAACAGGATTGACCCTGATCGGGAATTTCCTGGGATGGAGACCATGAGCGGACCCAGCGTCACCCTGAACCCGAATGTTTATGCCGAACATGTCACCGAGCTTTCGCCCGGCGACCTGTCGGACATTGTGGATGCCTGTATTCAGGCTATTGTCGAAGGCGGCGGCTTTGGCTGGTTAACCCCGCCCGGTCGCCCGGAAATGGAAAAATACTGGCGCGGCGTTTTGATCATGCCAGGACGGCATTTGTTTGTTTCACGCGTGGACGGGGTCATTTCGGGGGCGGCACAACTTATTGAAACGCCAGCCAACCTGGAATCCCAACGCCATTCCGCGCAAATTACCGGGCATTTTGTTGCACCCTGGGCACGGGGCCGGGGCAATGGCAAGGCGATTGTGCGCGCGATTGAATATTTCGCCCGGCAAAAAGGTTACAGCGTGCTGAAACTGGATTTGCGCGAAACCCAAACGGCGGCCATCGCCCTTTATCACAGCATGGGATATGTGCGCTGGGGCATTAATCCCTATTACGCCATGATCGACGGCAAAATGGTCGAAGGCTATTACTACACCAAGAAAATACAGGAATCCGAACAGTGAACCTTTATCCGGCAATTGACCTGAAAGACGGGGCCTGCGTTCGCCTGTTGCGTGGCGACATGGACAAGGCCACCGTCTTTAACGACGATCCCGGCAGCCAGGCAGCGGAATTTGTCGATAAAGGATGCCATTGGGTCCATGTGGTGGACCTGAACGGGGCCTTTGCCGGTGAACCGGTCAATGGGGCGGCGGTTGATTCCATTCTGGCCGCCGTTGGCACACGCGCCAAGGTGCAGCTTGGTGGCGGTATCCGCAATATGGAAACCGTTGATTACTGGCTGAACAAGGGCGTTCACCGCGTCATTCTGGGCACGGTAGCGCTGCGCAACCCGGACTTTGTCAAGGAAGCCTGCGCAAAATGGCCGGGACGTATTGCTGTTGGCATTGATGCCCGCGATGGCTTTGTTGCCGTTGAAGGCTGGGCCGAAACATCGGAAATCACCGCCCTTGAGCTGGCCCGGAAATTCGAGGATTGCGGGGTAACGGCCATCATCTTCACCGATATTGACCGTGACGGAGCCATGGGCGGCCCGAATATCGACTCAACCGTCGCCCTGGCCAAGGCAATTTCAACCCCGGTCATTGCCTCGGGCGGGGTTTCCTCGCTGGAAGACCTTCTTGCCATCAAGGCCCGGGCCGATGCTGGAATTGACGGCGCCATTTCAGGCCGTGCGCTGTATGATGGCCGCATTGACCTGGCCCAGGCCATTGCCGCGCTGGCATAACGACAGGAAAACGACATGCTGAAAACCCGTGTAATACCCTGCCTGGATGTCAAGGATGGCCGCGTGGTCAAAGGGGTGAATTTCGTCGATCTGATCGATGCGGGCGACCCGGTCGAACAGGCCCGCATCTATGATGCCGAAGGGGCGGACGAGCTTTGTTTCCTGGATATCACCGCATCAAGCGATAACCGCGATACCATTTTTGATGTGGTGGCCCGCACCGCCGAGGCCTGCTTTATGCCCGTGACGGTGGGCGGGGGTGTGCGCACCCTTGAAGATATTCGCAAATTGCTGCTGGCCGGAGCGGACAAGGTTTCAATCAATACCGCCGCGGTGAAAAACCCGGATTTTGTGCGCGAGGCTGCGCGCAAATTTGGCTCGCAATGTATTGTGGTTTCCATCGATGCCAAATCCACCGGACCGGACAAATTCGAGATTTTCACCCACGGTGGTCGTAACGAAACCGGAATAGATGCCGTTTCTTTTGCGAAACAAATGACGGAATATGGTGCCGGTGAATTGCTTGTGACCTCGATGGACCGCGACGGTACCAAGTCGGGCTTTAACATTCCGCTAACCCGCACCATTGCCGATGCCGTGTCGGTTCCCGTCATCGCATCGGGTGGTGTTGGCACACTTGACCATATGGTTCAAGGGGTTACAGAGGGCCATGCCTCGGCGGTGCTGGCAGCATCGATTTTCCATTTTGGCACCTATCGCATCCGCGATGTCAAAAATCACATGAAGGCAGCGGGCATTCCGGTCCGCGACGCATAACATTTCGGAAATAGAACATTTTTCTGGATATTGTGATTCAGCCACGCTTTGCCAAGGGCCAGAACAATAAGCAGGACGGAAAAAATGACCACAGCACTGAATGGCGACATTCTGGATCGTTTGTATGAAACCGTGGCCGCCCGCAAGGGGGCAGACCCCGAAGAAAGCTATACCGCCAAACTGTTTAGCAAGGGCACGCGCAAAATCGCGCAAAAGGTAGGCGAAGAGGGCGTTGAAACCGTGATTGCCGCCCTGGCGGAAGGCCCGGAAAATGTGGCCTCCGAAAGTGCCGACCTGTTATATCACCTGATGGTGCTGTGGGCCGATCAGGGGGTGAAGCCCGAGGATGTCTGGGCCATTCTTGCCAAACGTGAAGGCATTTCCGGTATTGCCGAAAAGGCATCGCGTCGCCAATAATCCGGGTCATATCCCGTCTGTTTCAGGAGATTTCCGATGGCCGTAAAACCCTATGATCCCGAAAATATCTTTGCCAAAATCCTGCGCGGGGACATTCCGTGTAACAAGATTTTTGAAGATGAGCATGTGCTGGCCTTCCACGATATTGCCCCGCAGGCCCCGACCCATATTCTGGTGATTCCCAAGGGGGCCTATACCTCCTATGACGATTTTGCCCAAAATGCGTCGGATGCGGAAATTATCGCCTATACAAGGGCGATTGGCAAAATCGCGGCAGCGGCTGGTGTTGCCGAGGATGGCTATCGCCTGATTGCCAATACCCGTGAACACGGCCGCCAGGATGTGCCACATCTGCATATTCATATCATTGGCGGTAAAAAACTGGGCCTGATGCTGCCCAAGGACTGATCCGCTTTTATGCCCGATCCGATCCGGGCTGGTATATCCACTTTCATCGACAATCAAATGGCATGTCCCTGATGAGAATCATACATGCCATTTTGCTATCGAAATAAAATAAACGGGGTCTGGATTTATCCTGCACCATTCTGCCAGACACGTTCGCAAGCCACTAAAGGACCGTTATGGCCACCAAACCCGACCTTCCCGTCCATCGCGTTTTTAACAGTCTGCACGGGGACTGGAATCTTGAACGTGACATGGGGGATATGGGGCACTTCATGGGGACAGCACGGTTTTTTATCGCAACTGACAGTGCCAAAAACAGTCTGCGCTATCGGGAAGAAGGGGTTTTGCACCGTTTTGACGGACAAAAATTCGAGGGCTACCGGGAATATGATTTTGTGCTGCACGACGATGCCATCGAATTGCTGTTTCGCGACCCGGTCGGTTTTGGCAATCGCTATGTGCTGCTGAGTTTCAGCCCGGCGAACATATCCAATAGCAATAACCCGGAAAACAGCCTTTTCGCCCAGGATCATCACCCGTGCGGCAATGACATGTATCATCATCGCATGATCTGGCAGGACACCAATCATTTTGAAACCAGAATTAAAGTCACCGGTCCCAACAAGGATTATGAATTACACAGCCTCTATCAGCGCCAGACCACACAGAATTAAACCACGTTCAGCAAAGTCCCGTGTTTGCTGAACAGAGGAAACGGGGCAGGGCCGATTTCAGGCTTTGTCGCTGTTATCATTCTGATTTACAGTCACAAGCAAATATCCTTCATTTTCCGGACAGTAACGTCATGAAGATCCCGCCCTTTCATCTGGCCTTCCCGATCAAGTCCATTGCCGATACCCGCGCCTTCTATATTGACATCCTTGGATGCGAGGAGGGGCGTTCGACTGAAAACTGGATCGATTTTGACTTTTTCGGCCATCAGCTTTCGGCCCATGTCCGCGCCGATGCCGGGCAAAATGCCGGTCATGGTACCGTGGATGGCGATGCCGTGCCGATCCCGCATTTTGGCGCGGTGCTGGAATGGCAGCAATGGCATGACCTGGCGGAGTGCTTGAAAAATGCCGGCATTCCCTTCCTGCTGGAACCCAAAATCCGCTTTGTTGGCGAACCGGGCGAGCAGGGCACGTTCTTTGTCAGTGATCCGGCGGGGAATGGCCTGGAATTTAAAACCTTCCGCGATCCGGCAATGATTTTTGCCCACTGATAGTATTTCCCCAGCGATCCAGTCAAATGGTCCGGGAACGCAGCCTTACCCCGTTGCGTTATATAAATACACCGCAACAAAACCAAAAAAAGGAGAGCAGCCATGTCTGCGTCTGCGCCACGCAAAATTCTTATCGCCTCGCAAGGCGACGAAACCCGCTGGAAAGAGGCAATGACGACGCGGCTGCCCGACGCCACCATTTACACCCAGGACGAGGATTATAATCCGGCGGAAATTGACTATGCCCTGTTGTGGAAACAACCCCAGGGCATGATCAAGAATCTGGAAAATATCCGCGCCATTTTCTCGCTTGGCGCCGGGGTGGAACATGTGCTTTCTGCCCCGTCACTGCCCGAGGATGTCCCGATCATTCGTTTGGAAGATGCCGGCATGGCCCAGCAAATGATTGAATATCATATTTATGCCACCCTGCATTTCATGCGCGATTTTGACCATTACCTGCGCCATGAAAAAGAGGGCGACTGGCACCCGCATGATGTGGCCGAAATCAGCGACTTTCGTGTGGGGGTCATGGGCCTTGGTGCGCTGGGGGCGGCTGTTGCCACCAGCCTGTCGAACCTTGGTTTTCATGTGTCGGGCTGGAGCCGCCGTATGAAAGCGATTGAAAATGTCGCCACCTTTGCCGGGGATGAAACCCTGGACGAGTTTTTGGGCCAAAGCGATATTCTGATTTGCCTTCTGCCGCGCACCCGCCAGACCGAGGGCCTGCTTGACAGTGCGCGCCTGTCCAAACTGCCCGCCAATGCCGCCATTATCAATGCGTCCCGCGGGACCGCCATTGTCGAAGAGGACCTGTTGCGCCTGGTCGATACCGGCCATCTGCGCGGGGCATTTCTGGATGTCGCGCGGAACGAACCGCTGCCAAAGGGCCATCCCTTCTGGAATCATCCTAAAATAAGATTAACACCGCATATTGCCGCTGCCACCCGCATCGGCCCGGCGGTGGACCAGATTGCCGATAATATTGACCGCCTGGAAAAGGGCGAAACCCCTGCCGGTCTGGTGGATCGTGACACCGGTTATTAAGTCCGGTCTGGCGCAAATTCCCTGCCAGATACGCGGTTGGCAGGGCATTTGGCTGAAACACTGTCATCCCCCCACCAATTATCGCCAAACCGTGCGTCTTTTTACCGGGAATGCCCATGCAGAATCTGATGTTTCGTTATGCTGTCCGCTCGGACCTTCCGGCCATCGTGGCCCTTTTGGCCGATGATGAAAAAGGCAAAACCCGCGAGCAGATTTCCGACCCGCTGCCCGAACTTTATTACCGCGCCTTTGAGGCGATGGAATCGGTCAGCAGCGATTCCCTGCCCAATAAATATCTGCTTGCCATTCTCGATAGCGAAATCGTTGGCTGCCTGCAACTGACCCTGATCCCCGGCCTGTCGCGCCAGGGGCGTTTGCGTGCGCAAATTGAAGGGGTGCGGATATCATCGCATCATCGCGGCAAGAAAATAGGTGAAGCATTGATCCTGCATGCAATAGACATCTCGCGTGCGCTGGGGGCCAGCCTGATGCAGTTTACCACCGACAAAAGCCGCAAGGACGCCCACCGCTTTTATGAAAGGCTGGGTTTTGTTTCCAGTCATGAAGGCATGAAGCGCGACCTCTGAGCCAGACACGGCAAACGCATCTGCAGGCAAGGTCCAACTTTTCCTGATGCAAGGATTGTTTGACGAAACTGACAGCGGAATGCCACATTTAAATGTAACACTGCACCTTAAAGCGCGTCATCAACAATCAGGAACTATCGGGAACACAAGGCACGCTAGAACGTTAAAAACGCACGATAACCAGCCAAGGAGAGCGTTATGAACCTGTCCGAGCTACAGAACAACGCCGTAGAACATGGTTTTACCCATAATTTTGTCTGTACCGACACAGGCGTGCAGCGTGATGGCGATGGTCCGGTCTATCCGGTGAGCGATTTGCGTATTGTTCACAGCAGAAGCGTTGATACCGGCACCGACCCTGGCGATGATGCCACGATTTACATGATCGAAGCCAAAGATGGCAGCAAAGGCACCCTGATCGTACCAGCCAGTTTTTATGCCGATCCGGGCAAGGCAAAAATCATTGATCAACTGCTGAACCGCCACTAGGTTGAAAACCATGATCGGCTGCACGATGGCATCAGGGACAATCGGGCAATGACGTCTGCAAAAATTGGTAAATTTGCCGCAAAATCACCACCTTCTGGCGAGCATATATCAGCGCCTGATAACAAATGCCAAGCGGTTCCCCCCGCTTCCGGAAGGATGGAAAACCCCATGTCCGATCTTTTGCCGTTTTTACGCGCCTGGGTTGCTGATCCCCGACGTGTTGCCGCCATCAGCCCCTCCGGGCCCGCCCTGACAGAACTTATGACCCGGGAAGTAACCCCGGAAAATGGCCCGGTTCTGGAACTTGGCCCGGGCACAGGGGTATTTACCCGTGGCCTTCTGGCCCGCGGCCTTGATCAACATGACCTGACACTGATCGAGGCAGGAAAAGATTTTGCACAAACCCTTGCCAATCGCTTTCCGCAGGCGCGGGTTGTGTGCATGGATGCCACCCGGCTGGGTCGCGCCAATCTTTACCCCGAACAGAATCTGGGTACAGTCATAAGCGGTTTGCCGTTGCTTTCGATGAATCCGCGCCAGGTGATGGGGGTTCTTGGCGGCGCATTCCGCTATCTGCGGCAGGGCGGACATTTTTATCAATTTACCTACAGCCCGCGCTGTCCGGTCCATGCCAGCATTCTGGATCGACTGGGCCTGAAAGCCGCACGCGTTGGCCATACCATACGAAATGTACCGCCATCGAGTGTTTACCGATTTTCCCGACTTGAAGATGACGAAACCTGGTTTGGCTGAATTCCTTTCAAGCTGTCCGGTACAATTGGTAAAATATCTCCAACACTCCCGCCTGAACGCCTTTCTGACCTGTCCAGTTATCCCTCCCGCCTTTCTCTTTGAAAAAAAGCCTGCTTATCCGCGACGATAGACCATCTGTCGGTACATCAATGCTTCGGCAATATGTGTCCGCCGGACAATATCGGTTTCGGCAAGGTCGGCGATGGTGCGCGCCACCCGTAAAATACGGTGATAGCCACGGGCTGAAAGCCGCAATCGTTTTGTTGCATCCTGAAGCAGGCCACGGCCTTCTTCATCGGGCGTGGCGTGACGCGTCAAAAGGTCGCCATCGGCCATTGCGTTGCAACTGACCTTGCGATCATCGCGGTAACGGTGTTGCTGGCGGGCCCGGGCCGCGAGCACACGGCTGCGCACAATGGCCGTGGTTTCGCCATTTGCAGGTGCATCCAGTTCCTCTGCCGTGACGGCGGGAACCTCGATCTGAATGTCAAAACGGTCAATCAGCGGGCCGGAAAGACGGTTTTGATAATCCTCGCCACAGCGTGGGGCCCGGCTGCACGCCATGTTTTCATCGCCCAGATACCCGCAGCGACACGGATTCATTGCCGCCACCAGTTGCACCCGGGCCGGATAGGTGACATGGGCATTGGCACGTGCCACCGAGACCTGCCCGGTTTCCAAAGGCTGGCGCAGGGCATCAAGCACATTGCGCTGGAATTCCGGCAGTTCATCCAAAAACAACACGCCATGATGGGCCAAAGAAATTTCGCCCGGCCGCACCCTGTGCCCCCCACCCACCAGGGCAGGCATGCTGGCCGAATGATGCGGGGTACGATAAGGCCGCCTTCGCACCAACCCGCCTTCTGGCAGAATGCCCGAAACCGAATGGATCACAGTGCTTTCCAGTGCTTCGGCGGGGGACAGCTCGGGTAGCAAGCCAGGCAGGCGGGCTGCCAGCATCGATTTGCCGGAACCGGGCGGCCCATTCATCAAAAGGTTATGTCCGCCCGCCGCCGCAATTTCCAGCGCCCGTTTGGCACTTTCCTGGCCCTTGATGTCGCGCAAATCGGGCTGATCTTCGGCACATACCGGTGCTGCGAGCGCAACGGGCCGGGGCAAAATCTGGCTGCCCTTGAAATGATTGATCAGGGAAATCAGGCTGGGGGCGGCCAGAATATCCAGTTCGCCCGCCCACAGGGCTTCGGTGCCATTCCGTTTGGGGCAGATAATGCCGCAGTCCCGTCCTGCCGCCTCCATCGCCGCAGGTAAAACACCGCCCACCGGCGAAATCGAGCCATCCAGCCCCAATTCCCCCAAAACCACCCAGGATGAAACATCTTCCAGGCTGATCACATCCATCACTGCCAGCAGCCCCAAAGCAATGGGCAGGTCAAAATGCGAGCCTTCCTTTTGCAAATCGGCCGGAGCAAGATTGATGGTGATGCGTTTGGGCGGCAATGCAAGACCCATTGCCGACAGGGCGGAACGTACCCGTTCGCGGGCTTCGGACACCGCCTTGTCGGGCAGGCCGACAATGGTAAAGGCAGGCAGGCCGCTGGCCATTTGAACCTGAACATCCACCGCAATGGTTTCAATGCCGGCAAAGGCCACGGTTGTTACATGTGCGGTCATGATGCTGCCTGTTTAATCCCCCAAGACGCCTACTTTGGCGGCAAAAACGGCAACAGGCAACCAGCACGTGCAATTTTGAAATGCTTTACCGACAGGTTCGCGGTAAATGGCAAATCTGTCATCACATCAAAATATACCAAATATATCTAAATTGATATTCACTGGCATATTTGATAAATGAAATCTCACATCAGGATTAAATTAAAAATTCTGATTACGATTTTTTCTCGTTTTCTGAATTTGCTTCTTCTTTATCGGCAATCGCATTGTTTTCCGAAGCAGGGTCCGTCGCCTGATCTTCGGCCTGCGGTTTCAGGAACTCCTTGCGGCAGGGCACGGCTTTGCCCTCTACCACGGTCCAGCCAAAATTGCGCATTTTGCCAAAGCTGGCCCGTTTCATGGTAATGCCACTGGCCTTGTGCATCCGTACTTCATCGGGGTTTTCACCCTCGATCCTTTTTGCCTTCGCCCAGGCACGTTCACGAACCGCACGGGAAATTTTTTCAGTCATGTACTAACAATCCAATCATTGCGAGGGCCAGATGAGGCAAATGGGGCAAAGTTCCGGCCCTTTGTATAACCGATTTTACCAATATCACAACGCGCCCCGTCAAATTTCCAGATCCGGCCCCAAACCGGACTGTTCAAGCCGCCAATTGGCCCGCCAGAGGGATTTTTGCCGGGTTAACAGCAAATAATTGCGTTCCGCGACATAAACGCTGTTCTGACCGGGCAGGGGGCGTAACCGTGTTGGGCGACCCGGCAACGGGTTTTCGCCCAGCCAGGCCAAAAAGCCAAGACAGCGGGCAAAAAGACCCGGTGGCGCCTGATGGGCAATGCCCGATGCCACCAATTGGTGAATGACCCGCGATCGAACGTCAAAAGTACCGCGCGTTGCCAAATGGATTTCCCCCGAAAGCAGGGTGATGTCGTGATCATTTTCATTCGCGACAGCTTCAACCAATTCCAGAAATCGGCACCATTCGCGCCGATGGGCACGGCTTTGCCACTGGTCGCGCAGGTCATCCTCATATTTCTGGGCCTGCGGCATGATGCCCAACATCTTTTCGACCACCGACAGGCGCGGGCCGATCACCGGCACACTCGACATCAGTAAAATACGATTGCCATCGGGGATATGGGCCAGCATTTTTTCCATCACCTGCCAGCCCGTTTCGCCCATCACGGCATCACGTCGCCGTTCGGACCGCAAATCCGGCGCAATCACGGTAAAACCGGGATAATCATAGCGCCAGCCAAAGGAATGGGCCGTGCGATCATACACGCCACCGGGCATCTCCGTGCCATCAGGGGCGATACATAACTGCATCAGCATAAAGGCATAACGGGCCGCCTGAAACAGGCCCCGCGGCACATCCATTTGCTGAAACCCGCCCGGATGGCTGCCCCAGCCATCAAAAATATCGTGATCATCCCACATCATCAAAGACGGCACCCGCGCCATCAGATAGGCAATCTGGGGCAGATTATAAATGGTCAGATAATGGTCCAGATAAAACTTCAAAGCGGCATCGGCCATCCCGTCGGTAAAAACCGTCGCCCGTTTTTCCCGGGTCGAGGCGCTTTGAAAGGCTGCAATATCGGGGTGGCATTGCCAGACCTTATCGGCATAAATCTGATCCCCGCCATGCAGCAGCAGAGAAAGCGGCTGCACATCATGGCGGTCACACAAATCCGCCCACAGGGCATTTCGATCCTCAATCGGGCGGTCAAGATCGCCATCTTCCTGACCATTGCAGGAGACAAACGCCAGACGAACATCATCATCCAGATCGGTACATACAGGGAAGTGACAATCCTCAAGCGTGTACCAGGCCCCGGCCTGTTGGGGCAGGCCAAAATCATAGCGCCAGTAAATCCGGCCAAATTTTTCCGCCAGCTTTAAAGGCCGAACCGCCCCGTTGCCCATTGGCGCCAAAAGCGGGGCTGAAACATCGTTGCCCGTCACAACAAGAGCGGAAATTCGCGCCATACCGGCATGGCACCCGCGACCAAACAAAAAAGGCCCTGCCAGCCAGGAACCAGAAGTTTCGTCACGTGCTTCGTTCATACTGCCGCCTTTTGCCAATTGTGCCGCATCCTGGAACAAATAATACGCCCTGAAACAGGGACAGGTTCCGGAAAAATTAACCCTGACGAGCCGCTATGACATTATCGTGGCAAAGATCAATAATCCCCATGCCCTGCAAACAAAAAACCCCTTTGACCATCGGGTAACGGTCAAAGGGGTTAAAATGTCGATCAAGACCCGTCAGGACAGGCGCGTTTCAATGGCATCCCAAATCAGACCTTCGAGTTTGGAACCATCAAACCGGTTGATTTCCTGAAGACCGGTCGGTGAGGTCACGTTGATTTCGGTCAGATAATCGCCAATCACATCAATGCCGACAAAAATCAGATCACGCTTTTTAAGCTCCGGCCCGATGCGTTCACAAATTTCGTTTTCGCGATCGGTCAGCATCGATTTTTCGGCAACACCGCCAACGTGCATGTTGGACCGTGCCTCGCCATCCGCCGGTACACGGTTAATCGCCCCCACCGGTTTGCCATCGACCAGAATGATGCGCTTATCCCCCTTGCGCACGGCCGGCACATAGGCCTGCACCATCAGCGGTTCGCGCGACTGGGCGGCAAACAGTTCAACAAGCGAGGCGATATTTTCATCATCGGGCTTGATATGAAACACGCCTGCGCCGCCATTGCCAAATAACGGCTTTATGATCAGGTCTTTGTGCTGCTTGCGAAAATCGCGGATCCGTTCAAGTGACCGGGTGATCATGGTGGGCGGCATCAGGTCGGGAAATTCGGTGACAAACAGCTTTTCCGGCGCATTGCGCACATAGCCGGGATGATTGACCACGAAGGTTTCCGGGTGGATCGCTTCAAGCAGGTGGGTTGCCGTGATATAGTTCATGTCAAAGGGCGGGTCCTGGCGCATCAGGATCACGTCGGTTTCACGGGCCAGATCAATGATCTTTGCGTCGCCCAAATCATAATGATTGCCTGCTTCATTACGCAGGATCAGCGGGCGCACCTTTGCCTTTACGCGGCCCTGATCGTAAAACATGTCATCAGGATGATAGTGATAAAGCTGATAACCTCGTGCAAGTGCTTCAAGACCCATGACAAAGGTTGAATCACCCTTGATATTGATATGTTCCACCGGGTCCATCTGGATGGCGACAATACGGCTCATCTTCCGGGTATCTCCTTGTCGCGGCGGCCAATTCAGGCAACTTTCCGCCAATTGTGATCATTTGCAGGCATTACTTGACCGGGCTGGCCTTGAACGCCAAATGATGCGATATGATTACTGAAATAACTATCACCTGCCGCTGGCCTTTCGCAATTGCCATTGCATCAAGCGGTTCTGACAAACAGGCTACTTAAATGGGTTTAAATTTGCGCTTCGCCACAACTGCCAAAAAAATTGCCTCTGCGGTTCGTCCGCTTGCGCTAACAGCCCTGTTGGCCGGGACCGCCATCACCGGTTTGCCTTTTGTCGGCACCGGCATGTTTGCACCGGCCAGTGCCCAGGCTGACGAAGCAATAAAACTGACAAGCGACCAGCAAAAAGACGTTTCCCGGATCGAGGATTACATGAACGGGATCACGACGCTAAAGGCCGACTTTGTCCAGATCTCGTCAGATGGCGGAGCCGCCAAAGGTGAAGTTTACATGCAGCGACCGGGCAAAATGCGCTTTGAATATGCGCCGCCCTCGCAAATTCTGCTGGTCGCGACCGGGCATGATTTCATCTATTACGACAAGGAAATCAACGCCCCGACCTATTTCAACATTGATGAAACCCCGGCAGGGCTGATTCTGGCCGACAAGGTTTCGTTAAGCCGTGATGTCGAGATTACCGATTTCCGCCGCACAGCCGAAACCATTCGCATCACGCTGATTCGCAAATCCGACCCCGGTGCGGGCAATGTGACCCTGGTTTTCCAGGATAATCCTTTGCAATTGCGCCAATGGGTTGTTGAAGATGCGACCGGGATTGAAACAACGGTAACGCTTTATAATGCCCAGGAAGGCATGAAACTGGACCCCGAGCTGTTTAAATTCAAACGGATCTGGGTGGGCCGGGGTAACTAGGCCCGGAATTTTCACACCAGGTCATAAGCCGTTTTTCGCATCGCCATGCGTTAAATTAATGGCCGCCATGTCGGCACATATACTGGCATTCCGGCCAGTTCATTCCCATATGAGTCGATGTTACAAGGCTTCCCGAATTTCGGGAAGACCTCTGGTGAGGATCCGGTTTCCCCTGCCGGTCCTCGCGCTCCGCAAGATACGGAGCTCTGGCGTCCGGTTATCCCCCTGACCGGGCGTCTTTTTTGTCTGCAATAATCCTGATGCCGTGTGTTCCACCATCACGAATCATGAAACCCGGTGGCGGCAAAAACGATATAAAAATAACGATTATTTGCATCTTTTCGCCGTTATTGGCAAAAGAAGACGCGGGCTTCACCGGCTGTTAATTTTCATTGCCTATCACGGTAAGACGTCATGAAAATCACCTCCCGTGGATCTGTCCTTACAGATGGAAACGGGCGGATTTGGCAAATGACCAATTGCATAAACACAGGACCCAACCCGAAAAAATGATCAATGATTTCATGAAATCCCTGGCCCAGTTTTCCGATCCCCGGTTTCGCCGGGTGGTTCTGATCGGGGTGGGCGGTGCGATTGTCACCATTATCGCCCTGTGGGCGGCGATTGGCTTTACCCTGAATTCAATTGATTTTTTTACCAATGGCGGATGGCTTGAAACCGCTGTTGACTGGCTTTTGGGGGTGGGCCTCGCGGTTCTGGTGTTGCTGTTATTTCCCTCTGTCACGGTTCTGATCAGCAGCCTGCTGTTGGACCAGATTGCCGAGGCAGTTGAAGAAAAACATTATCCTGATCTGCCACAACCGCGCGAACAACCGATTGTCGAGGCACTGATCAGCGGTCTCAAATTTGCGCTGACAGCATTGTTCCTCAATATTCTGATTTTGCCGCTGCTCATTACAGGCCCGTTTTATGTCATCGCCTTTTACGGCATGAATGGTTATCTGCTCTCGCGCGAGTATTTTGAGCTGGTTGCCGCCCGGCGCTATGATATTTCCACCATGACGGCCTTTCGCAAACGCCGCCAGATGAAACTTTGGATTGCCGGCATTGGCCTGACTTTCCTTATGACGATTCCGATTGTCAATCTGATTGCACCCATCATTGCAACGGCCTTCATGGTGCATTACAGCATCCGTCTTGGTGCGTTCCAGCCCGGTGCCATCGCTTAAGGGCGACAAAGCCCGTTTTAATGTCACACCCATCATGGCGCTGCCTCTCGCCATAAACTGCAAGACAAGGATTGGTCAATCCCATGTTCGGTAAGAAAAAAGCCAACAAAACAGTCGACAGCAGACCCGCTTCGTCCGATACATCTTTGGAACCGAAAGAAACCGGCGCAAAGAATGATACGTCGATTGCCCGGCCTGAGGTAACATCAGCATCATCACCGGCAGAAAAACCGGAAAATACACCTGAAAAACGCAGCGAACCGCGCCTGTTTACCCAGACGCGTACCAAGGATGAACCCGCAATGTCCAGCAAACCGCATTCTACCAATTTCCGCCCGGAAATCCCGAAACGTCCGTTGGAAATTCCGACCCGCGGCAGTGCTAACCGTCCCAGCAATCCGGTTTCCAACAATGATGGCAAAAAACTGACGGTCGGGCGCGACATCCGCCTGTCGGGTGAAATTGGCTCGTGCGACATTCTGGTTGTTGAGGGCCATGTCGAAGCCCAGATCAATGATTGCCAGCGCATTGAAATTTGCGACGGCGGCACCTTTGTCGGCACGGTGACGGTGGATGAAGCCGAAATCAGCGGCACCTTTCAGGGCGAGTTGAATGCCCATCGCGTCTCCATTACGGGAACGGCAGACATCCAGGGCGCGATCAATTATGGCAGCCTGCAGGTTGCCAGCGGCGCGCGCATCAAGGGCAGCCTTGATTATGTTGAAGGCAACGATGACCCGGCCCATCGCCAGGCACCGTCTGCTGCCATCACCATTCCGCGTAAAAGTGACGATTCCTGATCCGTGGCTGCGTCAGTTCGTGTAAAAAACCTGCCTGGCATTTCCGGGAAGCTGCCTCTCAGTTCCCGGAAAAGGCTGTGTGCCGTTTTATCCGTTCTTGGTCTGTCCGTTTTGCTGGCAGCCTGTGCCGGTAATGCCGTTCCCCCCGGTGCGACAAACAATACTTACGGCAACCAAACCCTGAACGGGGCATCCTATAGCGACGGAACAACACCCGGTCATCAAGACAAAGTCAAAGATGACACGGTGCAGAAAGCCAATAATCAGGCTGCCGCACTTGCAGCACGCAAGCCGCCTGTCAAACCGGCCAAACCGAAAAAAACCGCCGCCATCCCCTTTGTACGGATCCCAGCGGCATCGCTTGCCAATCTGGATGGCAAAGCAGTCGAGGCCAAACTGGGCAAGCCTGAGATGCAACGCGGGGAAGGATCGGCAAAGGTATGGCAATATCGTTCCGACCGATGTGCGCTGGATGTTTTCTTTTATCCGCAGGGCAACAGTAAAAAACCGGTTCTGGTGCATATGCTGGCCCGGTTGCGCAATGGCGACGGCAAAATAGACCTTCAGGAATGCCTGGACGAGATTGTAAAATCCCGGAAACCGCACCAGGGGTGAAAATTGGGTCGGAAAATACATCCGCCAATGGTGAAAAAGCTGTGATTCCTTGGTCGAATCTTTACCTTTCACGGCCACATTGGTCGGTAATGATTTAACCGGTTTATAATGTGATCAAAATGGCCCGGCAAAACCACCCCCGTGGTGCGGATGTCCATTTTAGTCGCAATGTACGCCTGCTGACCTCAGGCCAGCACCAAGATCCTGATAACCACAGATTAGTTACGCGGATACAATGGAAAAAGCAGTACATCGTCTCGTCAAAAGCACCGTTATTGGCGCCATCGCCATGATGGTCTCCGTGACCAGCAGCAGTTCGGCCTTTGCGCAGAATTCCCCGGAATTGATCGACGTCTACAACAAGTGGGAAGCCTATACCTATACGGAAAAGGGCAAAAAAGTCTGTTATATGGGCAGCCAGCCAACGTCGGCCAAAGGCGACTATACCAAGCGTGGCAAAATTTACGTGATGGTCACGCATCGCCCCGCCCTGAAACTGTTTAACGAAGTCAGCTTCATCACCGGTTATACCTACAAGAAAAACAGCGAAGTTGACGTCCGTGTCGATTCGAATCGTTTTAAACTGTTCACCTATGATGATTCAGCCTGGGCCGTAAACAGTGAAGAAGACCGCAAGCTGGTCAAGGCGATGAAAGCCGGCATGAAAATGACCGTCGTGGGCTATTCCTCGCGTGATACCAAAACGACGGACACCTATTCGCTTTCCGGTTTTACCGATGCCTATAACGCCATTTCAAAGGCTTGCAACGCAAAGACCGTCGATTAATATCGAACAAGACGGCTTGCGAGGCCCGGAACGCTGATGATGGCACAGACCCGAAACGCTCCGGCCCTGTTTGGGCCTGATGGCTGCAATGTGAAATTTATCGTTTATAAATGATCGTCGCTCCGCTATATGCGGGGCGACTGCTTTTTAGAATTGGCGTTGATCATCTTGATTGCGTGTTTTTAAGCCATTCATAACATCGAATTTTCTGCCAAATATGCACTGGCATTTGCATTGGCAACGGCCATGCCCATATGAGGCAGCACGCAAATATGTTATGTCTGGCTGCCACGAATACCGCAGAAACCAGGCCAAAGCACCAAAGCACCACAGCATCCCTTGCAGGACAAGAGAGAGACCGGAATGACCGACAGCGATGTCTTACACACCGCCACTAGCGATATGGCCCCGTCGCATCAGCATCCTGATGTCGCCACGGCCCGCACTGCGCCCGCAGCGGTTAAGACTGACGCCGGGGTTGCTGATGCGTCAAAACCCGGTCTGGCCGATTTTGTCGCCCGGGCCAAAGGCGGATTAACCGCCGATGGCCGCAAGGACCTGATTGGCATGACCCGCGAGGAACTGACCGAAGTTCTATCGGGTATGGGAGAAAGCAAGTTTCGCGTCAAACAGCTGTGGAACTGGATGTATAATCGCGGTGTCACCAGCATTGATGGCATGACCAATATTTCGGTCAAACTGCGCGAACGCTTAAGCCAGGATTACGTTATTGGGCGCCCGGTTCTGACCGCAGATCAGCTTAGCGAAGATGGCACCCATAAATGGCTGATGCGCTTTGGTGACGGTAACGAGGCCGAGGCCGTTTACATCCCCGACCGCCACGAAGAACGCGGTGCGGTATGTGTTTCCTCCCAGGTGGGCTGCACGCTGACCTGCAAGTTCTGCCATACCGGTACCCAGCTTCTGGTGCGCAACCTGACACCGGGCGAAATCATCAGCCAGTTCATGGTGGCACGCGACAGCTATGGCGAATGGCCGACCCCGGCCAATGGGGTACGTCGCCTGTCCAACATCGTCATGATGGGCATGGGCGAGCCGCTGTTTAACTATGAAAATGTCCGCGATGCCCTGCGCATTGCGATGGACGGCGAAGGCATTTCGATTTCGCGCCGTCGTATCACGCTGTCCACCTCTGGTGTGGTGCCCGAAATTGTCCGCGCGGGCGAGGATCTGGGTGTTGGCCTGGCAATTTCACTGCATGCGCCGGAAGATGATCTGCGCAATGAAATCATGCCAATCAACAAGAAATACCCGCTTAAGGAACTGATGGATGCCTGCCGCCATTATCCCGGCATGTCCAATTCGCGCCCCATCACGATGGAATATGTGATGTTGAAGGGTGTCAATGACCAGCCGGAACATGCGCGGGCACTGGCAAAACTGGTGAAGGGCGTTCACTGCAAATTCAACCTGATTCCGTTTAATAAATGGCCGGGATCGGATTATGAATGCACGCCGACATCGGGCATCAAGAAATTTGCCAATACACTTAATGAATATGGTTATGAAGCGCCAATCCGCTGGCCGCGTGGCCGCGATATTCTGGCAGCCTGTGGTCAGCTAAAATCGGAAAGCCAGCGCCAGCGTAAATCACGCGCCTGTAAAGGCGATACAGCGCCAACTGCCAATAACGACACGGTTGCCGCACAGTAAAACGGCACTGATCGGAAAAAACCGCAAAATAAAACCCGGGCAGGAAATTGATCCTGGCCGGGTTTTTTATGCCGCCCTCATATCAGACTAACCCCAGCTTGCCTGCAATTTGCGGGGTCGTTCCGGTCCGGCAGGTTCATCTGGCCCTACCGGGTCCAGTTCCATATTCATCACCAGAATACCGCCAAGCCCGCCTTCGGCCAATTTGGTCAGCCGATTGCCTGCATTGTTTTGATCCAGGCTGGAAAGGTAATCATTTTTAGCGGCAATATTGACAAAATCAATGGTCAAGGCATGGGTAAATCCCTGATGCAGGCCATCTTTTTCCAAATTGCGACCAACTGAAAATGCCAGCATACCGGGCGTTTCCAGGGCAATTTCCTTAAGGGCTGCAAAAACTTTGTCCCTTTCAGCCGGATCGGCATGATAGGGCACCTGCACCAAAACAATATGACGGATCATATCAAAGGTTCGTACCTGACAACGGGAAAACAGAACCGGATAGAATTTTATCTTAGCTGTTATCCTGCCGGTTTGTTGCCGGGTCATCAATGGAAATACTGCGTGGTAACAAAAGATACGTTTGCCCCTGGCGGTTCATATGACCGGCATGCAACGCCGCCTTTTCTCCGGGGCCGAAAAAAATATCGCCGCGCACCGGACCGCGAATGGCCCCGCCGGTATCCTGGGCAATCATCAATTGATGAAAATTGCGATCCGCATTCATCGCATCCCGGGTTTCAAGCCAAATCGGAACCCCCATCGCATGAAAACGCCGGTCAACCGCCAGCGACCGTTCGGTTTCCAGTGGCACCCCCTGTGCCCCGATCGGACCGGCATCGGGATCGCCGGGTAATTGCCGGAAAAAGACATAGGATGCGTTCATATTCATCACGTCATCGGCCTGGTCGGGATTGTCATGCAGCCATTGACGAATGGTTTGAAGTGAAACGGTTTTGGGCGTCAACGCCCCGCGTTTAATCAGCTCGCGCCCAATGGCAAAATAGGCCTGACCATTGGTGGCCGCATAACCCACCTTTAAAATACTTCCATCATCCAAAACCACCCGGCCGGAGCCCTGGATTTGCAGGAAAAAGGCATCCACCGCATCATCAACCCAGACAAGTTCAAGATCACGGTTTGACAGGGCACCTGCCTCGATCTCGCTGCGGTTAAAATAGGGAACCACCTTCTTCCCCGTTAACCGGCCAACCGCCTTTTGCCCCTTCAGATCCTCGCGAAAATCCCCCAGATCAATATCGATCATGTCATCGGGCTTGAGATAAAGCGGGGTTTGATAGGCATCATGCCGGGTCAGGCTGCCTTGAAGTTCCGGTTCGTAATAGCCGGTAAAAAGCCCGACCGGATCATGGTTATTCCCGGCAAGATAAGGCGTAAAATAGGTTTGAAAATAGGTTCTAAGATCTTCGCTGCGAATGGTTTGGGCATCAATTTCCAGGGCCGTTTGGCAGGCTGGCCGCCAGTCTGCAACCGTGCCCATGCGCGGATCAGGACCAATATTTTTATCGTCAGCACGCTTTAACATGCGCTCACAGGAGCGTTGGAACGCAATCAGGGCCGGCTGCATATTGTCGCTTTGCCAGCCATCCAGATCGGTAAAACGGGCAGGGGACAGGGTTAAGTGATCCGGCTTTTCCGGCGGCGTAATATATTGGGAAATTTGCGGCCAGAAAAACCATGCCGCCCCCCCTGTTACCAGAAGGGCGATAAAGCCGACAAAAATACCACGGAGCAGGAAAGAAGATTTATGGGTCAAAAAAGCCGCCATGTAACAGACCGGAACCAAAACTTTATCGGCACAGTGTCACCAGAAACGGTTAAAAAACCAGAATCAGAGGCAGTAGATTTCACAAAAAAGGCGGACCTGCACATGACAGACCCGCCTTTCAATCAAAATCAAACCTGCCAAACCCGGGAAAGGTAATCAGCCTTCATCACCAGGCGTTTCGGTCGCAACAAGCAGCCAGTTCGGATCGGAACTTTCAAGATTACGGGCAAAGGTCCACAAATCTTCGGCTTCAATCACCTGATTGGGATCACCAGAAACGACATCACCCGCCTTGTTACGCACGATCGACACTTCTTCGGAAACGAACTTCACCGTGATATAGGCGGTGCGCCCTTCAATATTTGCATCATCGATAACCGCTGACTTAATGCCGACCAGGGTTGTTTCTTCATGCTCGTCACTATTGGCACGGGCATCAATCGCACTGGAAAAATTCTTGTAAACCTCGGGCGACAGCAGGGAATTCAGCGTATCCTTGTCACCCTTGGCAAAGCTTTCAACGATCATTTCAAAAGCCATGCGCGCGCCATTCAGGAAGTCCTGCTGGCTAAAGGAACTGTCCGCAAGCTGGATTTGTGTCAATGCCGGACTGGAGACCGGGTTATCAGCCGCATTCCCCTTTTGCGCATCCGGCAAACGATACACATTATCGCTGCTTTGTGTGCCAGAATTCTCGCGCGGCGACACGCCGTTTGCATCATCGCGGGTGCGACGCCCGTAAATGTCGGTTGGACCCTGCTTCTCATTGCCGGTTTTACGGCCCAGCACACTGCGCAGGCGCAAAATCAGAAAAACAGCAATCAGAGCAAATAGAATTATATCAAAATATTGCAATTCCGGACTCATGCTTTTGGGGTGTCGACGGACGGCAACCGCCATCATACAGCCTGTGTTCGTGAAATGGTATGGCCTTATCTGAATGCAAGGGCAACTGTCCAAACAGGAAAAATGTGATCAACTTCACCAGAACATCGATAAACGTGTTAAAACAACATCAGATTGCTGGCGCGATGCCGCATTTTTGTCCAGTTATGTCGGTATCGCAATAGCTTGACAGCATTTGATACAAAATGTTGCGTTATAGACAATTCTGTTTGTTTACAAATAGCCAGCGCCAGACGGAGCAATTATGGGCTTTATTCTTTTTGGCATTTTTGTCGTCATGCCGATCATTGAGATCGCCGTTTTTATTCAGGCAGGCGAACTGATTGGATTATGGCCAACCATTGCAATTGTCATTTTGACGGCAATTTTGGGCACATCATTAATGCGGGTGCAAGGCCTGCAAACCCTTGCCCGCGCCCAGCAGGAGCTGGACCGTGGCGAAATGCCCATTGGCCCCCTGTTTGACGGTGTCTGTATCCTGATTGCCGGTATCCTGCTGTTAACGCCCGGTTTTGTCACCGATACAATGGGCTTTTTGCTCCTGATTCCGCCGTTGCGCCGTGCCATTGGTGCCGGTGTGATTTTGAAATTGATGAAATCGGGAAAAATGCGCATGTCCTTTGGGGCAAATGCGCGCCAGGGCGGCCACAAACCTGGTGGCAATCCGTTTGGCTCGGCTGGTCCCTCGTCATCTGGCGGGCGCCATCGCCCGGGCAGCGGCCCGATCATTGACGGGGATTACGAAGATCTTGATCAGCGTAATGGCAATTCCGATGAAACGTCATCTGACCCGGATGATCAAAATCGCAATCTGCCACCCCGTGACTAAGTGCATCCCGGATAACAACCCGATATCCAATATCGGACACGCAAAATGCAATATACGGGGCCGGGCCGCAAACCCGGCCTTTTTATATGATCAGTAAAAGGTCATCGCATTGAAATAACTGATTTAAAACCGGTTTTTCCGGCGATATTTCCAAAAGGTTTACCCCTCTTCGTGTTACCCGGTACGGTCAGCAAAACAGGCAAAAACGGCGTTGTCCGCGCCTTGATCTTGCCCGTCTGATCCAGACATGCTAGGCCATCAGGCGTTATTTTCGTATGCCCCTTGGGGGCACCGAACCTTTGATGTCAGAAAAAAGCCGGTTTCGCGACGGGTTCTGAAAAAGGCGGGAACAGGTCAAATGACAGTCTCTTGCCCGACCAGAAGGAGGCGGCTTTTTTCTGACCAATTCCAGGATTTGAGGGAGTTATCTTTTAATGGCTGAAAATACCACCGGTGCAGAAGGCACGGAAGCAGCACAACAGCAGGCTGGCAATCCGATCACCATTCATGCCCAGTATATCAAGGATTTGTCGTTTGAAAATCCGAATGCGCCGGAAAGCGTTGCCCTGCAACAGCAGCCCAAAATCAACATTGATGTTGATGTTCAGGCCCGGACAACCGAAGACCAGCGCCTGCATGAAGTGGTGTTAAAAATCGACGTTCAGGCAGAAGTCGCCGAAAAAGTCGCCTTCATTGCCGAACTGCAATATGGCGCTGTTGTTACCCTGAATGTTCCCGATGAACACCGCCTGCCGGTTCTTCTGATCGAAGTTCCGCGTTTGCTGTTCCCTTATGCCCGTAAAATCATTGCCGATCTGACAGCCGATGGCGGTTTCCCGCCACTGATGATGCACCCGATCGATTTTACCGACCTGTTTCGCAAAAAATACGCGCAAGCCGCCGAAAGCACCCCGGCCGGTAACGCCTGATTTATAGAATTAGATATTTATAAAATATCTTAAAACAAAAAAAACCCCGTTTTTCATAACGGGGTTTTTTCTATTTTGGTCGTTCCGATATTCTGAAATAAAATCAGAAGGGCTTTCCGATGACCATAAAGACGATAATGATCATCAGGATCGTCGGTACTTCGTTCAGGATACGATAAAATTTTGCCGGTTTGGTATTGGCACCCGCCTCAAAAACGCGACGATATTTTGCCAGCATCATATGAGTAATCGTCATCAGGACAACACATAGCAGTTTCACGTGAAACCAGCCTTCGGTCATGGCACCGGTCACGCTGATCAGATATCCCCCAAACAGCCAACTGGCAATCATGGCCGGGTTCATAATGGCGCGTAACAAACGACGTTCCATGATTTTGAATTTTTCATCAGCTTCCGAGCCTGGTGCAACGTCGCAATGATAAACATAAAGACGTGGCAGATAAAGCATACCCGCCATCCAGGCAATGATGCTGATGACATGTAATGACTTGATAATGCTATATAAATCCATCGATCTCTCGGTTTTGATTTTTCAAAGCAGCCGGATCAATGTGTAGAGCCCGGCTGTTTGGCTGTTGCACAAACATGATCATCCGGGCACCACCAGCCACGGGTCTGGGCACTATCACTATCCGCACCATTTTGGTCGAGGGCTGTTTGGGTTTCATTGATCACATTTACGAGACCACCAATAAATTTGGGATGCGAACACACTGTTCTGACCCGCTGATAAACCGGGATATTCAAATGATCGGCAATTTCGCGATATTCAATATCCAGTTCCACCAGGGTTTCGGAATGTTCGGTTACAAATGCAATTGGTACAATCACCAAAGGCACGCCATCTTTACCGGCCCGTTTGATCTCATCCTCGGTTGACGGACCAATCCATTCCATCGGACCAACACGGCTTTGATAACTAACCAGCCAGTCCAGACCCGGAATGGCCATTTCATTCACCACTGCCTGGGCCGATTTTTCAATTTGCGACTGATAGGGGTCTTGACGCTTGGTAATGACTGCCTTGGGCACGCCATGTGCGGAAAACAAAAGACGCGGCGCCCCTTTATTTTCAGCCAACGCCTTTTCATAGCCTTCACGTACCATTTCTGCCGTGGCACTGACAAATCCGGCATTGGTTGGGTAACAGCAGGCGGTTTTCATCGGCACATTCAAACCGATTTCCCGGCAGGCCCGTTTCCAGTCCTTGACCGATGATCCGCTGGTTGTGGTTGAAAATTGCGGATAAAGCGGCAGCAAAATCATTTCATCAGCACCCCAGGCCTTGACCGCACGGGCTGTTTCATCGGCAAAGGGTTTCCAATAGCGCATGGCAATGAAACAGCGATTGTCAAAACCGTCATCAAGGTCGTTCAGGCTGGTTTGCAAGGCATTGGCCTGATCCTGGGTCAGCTCCAGCAGGGGGGATTTCCCCCCAAGATGGGCATAAATTTCCTGTGCGACCGGCTCGCGCCGCGATGAAATCAGCTTTGCCAGTAAAAACCGAAACGGATTGGGCAGGCTGATAATAGCCGGGTCATTGAAAAGATTGAACAAAAACGGTTTTACGGCATCAGGGCCATCCGGACCACCAAGATTAAACAGGATGATGGCACGTTTTTTTTGAACTTGATCGGGCATAGACAAAATCCTTCCGTCATTCCGCCTTGGCGAAATGCACCATTTGGCCGTAAATCAAAAAATCCGCTCTGATCCTGCGCACAGGATGACAGGAACCCTCAATAAAGCAATGAAGTTGCGTTTCATTACGAATTGATTTTTCCAATGGATTTCATTGATGAAATAATTCATCCACCGCGACGAATGAAATCCACCAGCTTGGCAACATTTTCAGGGGAGGTTTCCGGCGTAATTCCGTGACCCAAATTGAAAATGAAAGGCCCTTTGCCCAGCGTATCGAGAATACGACGGGTTTCGGCCAACATTTCATCACCGCCCGTAATCAGATACATCGGATCCAGATTACCCTGCACCGGACCCAGTTTTTGCAGATTTTCGGCAACCCATTTCAGCGGAACACCACTATCAAGGCCAACAGCATCCACCCCGGTCAGATTTTTGAAATCCGTCAAATGCAAACCCGCACCCCTTGGAAAGCCAATAATCGGCATATCCGGGTGCACGGCCTTGATGTTTTCAACAATCTTGCGGGTTGGTTCAATTACCCAGCGATGAAAACCGTTTTCCGACAAAACACCACCCCAGGTTTCAAAAAGCTGGATGGTTTCCGCCCCGGCCTTGATCTGTGCCAACAGATATTGTGTGGTGGCTTCTACCAGAATATCGATCAGTTTTGAAAAACCAGCCGGATCGCCATAAGCAAAACGACGAATATTGGCAAAATCCTTGCTGCCCTTGCCTTCAACCATATAGGTCGCCACCGTCCAGGGGGCACCGGCAAAGCCAATCAGGGCTGTATGCTTGGGAATGGCAGACGAAAGTTTGCTGACGGTTTCGTAAATTGGGCCAAGGACATCATGAATGCCATCGATATTCAGGCGTGAAAGGCCTGCTTCATCGCGAATGGGGTCAAGCTGGGGGCCTTCACCCTGCTTGAAGGCCAAATGCTGCCCCAGCGCCTGGGGAATGACGAGGATGTCGGAAAACAGAATGGCGGCATCAAAATCATAACGGCGCAGCGGTTGCAGTGTTACTTCACAGGCCAGATCCGGGTTATAACAAAGATCAAGAAACGAACCGGCTTCTGCGCGGGTGGCACGATATTCCGGAAGATAACGACCGGCCTGGCGCATCAGCCAGATGGGGGGCGTTGGCAGTGTTTCGCCAGCTAACGCACGCAGAAACAGCTTCTTTTGTTCAGGCATATGTTTGTCCAGTTCCTGTTTTTCGATCCCCGGTCCACGGTGCCCAAGATGGGCCGTGACCTATCCAGGCCGTTTTTCCACCGTTCTCCTAACAAAACCCCTTTAAAGAAAAAAGGATGTTGTTTGTTAGTGGTTTCCTGTGGATAACCGGGATTAAATTTGGTTCACATCTTATCCACATTGCGACTCGGATAATTTGATCCGTCGCAATCAATCTTGGGGAAAACTGGGGACGACTCTGAACGACTCTCAGACTCTGCCTTGGGAAAAGGCGATTTTGAATAATGGGGATAACGGGGAATAAACTGGTTTTGTGCCCGTTATCCCTGCTATCACGGGAGAAATTTTTCGGTTATCCCGAATGGGACAATTGGTTTGAGCAATTTTGTAAAGGGCTTGGGATAAAATTCGTCTGATGAATTTTGCCGGAGTCGCACCCGTTATGCACATTTATCCACAGGCCCGACTCCGATTCAGGAAAAGTACCTTTTGAGACTGCGTAAAAAACAGGCATTCGCGATGGAGCAGATATGAACGACAAGACCAGCATTTTTCATCTGCACCTTGTGTCGGATTCAACCGGGGAAACCGTGGACGGGGTTGCGCGTGCCTGTGTTGCCCAGTTTCCCGATGTTCAGGCCCATGAACATGTATGGCCGCTGATCCGCACCGATGCCCAGCTTGCCCGTGTTCTGGCCGATATTGAACGTCATCCCGGCATTGTTCTTTATACGGTGTTTAACAGCGATATTCGCCGCAAGCTGGAAGAAGGGTGCCGGCGCATGCAGGTGCCGCACAGCCATGTGCTTGATACCACCATCACCATGATGGCCGGTTATCTGGGCCAGCAGTCGCACGGACGGATTGGTGCGCTGCATAAAATGGATGAAGATTATTTCAACCGGATCGAAGCAATTGATTACGCGCTTAGCCATGATGACGGGCAGGCAACCTGGGATCTGGAGGATGCCGATGTGGTAGTGGTTGGCGTATCGCGAACATCAAAAACACCGACATCGGTTTATCTGGCCAATCGCGGGATCAAAACAGCCAATATCCCCTTTGTGCCGGGATGTCCCTTGCCGCCGGAACTTGATCAGTTGAAAAAACCGTTGATTGTTGGCCTGATCAAGGATGTGGATCAGCTTGTTTCCATTCGGAAAAACCGGTTGCGCCAGATTGAACGCGGTGAAGGTGGCGATTATGTTGATCCGGTTGCGGTACGTGACGAGGTTTTTCAGGCCAGACGCTATTTTACGCAGCGTAATTGGAAAATTATCAATGTAACGCGCCGATCCATCGAAGAAACGGCAGCCATGATTATGGCGACCCTGAATGACCGCCGGGAGGAAAGTGAATGAACCGTCTTGTTTTGGCATCTGGCAGCAAGGCCCGATTAACGATGCTGCAAAATGCCGGCATTGATTGCGAAGCCGTGGCATCGATGATTGATGAGGATGGTTACAAGCAGGCGATGAAGGCCGAGGGGGCATCGGCAATGGAAGCTGCCGAAACCCTGGCGGAAATGAAGGCCCTGCGCATGTATCGCCAGCGCTCCGATGCCATTGTGATTGCGGCTGACCAGATGCTGGAATGTAACGGGATCTGGTTTGATAAACCCCGGAATCGGGACCAGACCCGTGCGCAGCTTCAGGCGTTGCGTGGTAAGCGTCATCAGCTTGTATCGGCGGCTGTGGTTTACAAGGAAGGGTCGCGCATTTGGGGCAAAATCGATACCGCCCATTTAACCATGCGCAATTTTAGTGATGACTGGCTGGAATGGTATCTTGACCAGGCTGGCGAGGAAATTTTTCATTGTGTCGGCGGCTATCAGTTGGAAGGGTTGGGCGCACAGCTTTTTACCGAGGTAAAAGGGGATTATTTTACCGTATTGGGCATGCCACTTTTGCCCCTGATCGGTTTTTTGCGTGATCATGGTGTTCTCAAGGCCTGATTGTTGTTCTGTATTTGCCCGACGGATTTATGATGGATTTTGACAATTCAAATAATATTCGCACTTTGTCTGGAACGTCGCGCCTGGCCGGGGTGATGGGCTGGCCGGTTGCCCATTCCAAATCGCCACGTTTACAGGGTTATTGGCTGGCAAAATATGGCGTTGATGGTAGCTATATGCCTTTGCCGGTTGCCCCGGAAAATTTTGTGTCTGCTGTTAAATCTTTGCGCGATCTGGACTTTGCCGGGGTGAATGTGACGATCCCGCATAAACAGGCTGTTTTTGATGTTTGTGATCAATTAAGCGATCGTGCGCAACACATTGGCGCGGTGAATACCGTGACATTTACAGATGACGGTAAAATACTGGGCGATAATACCGACGGATTTGGTTTTATCGAAAATTTGCGTCAAAACGCGCCGGAAATCGATTTTACTTGCGGGCCAGCCGTGATTTTGGGGGCAGGTGGGGCCTGTCGGGCGATTATTGTGTCACTGTTGGAGGAAAATTGCCCGGAAATTCGCCTGTTAAACCGCACAAAGGCCCGTGCTACGGCCCTGGCAGGTGAAATCAATGATCCGCGTATCAGGGTTATTGATTGGGAACAGGCCAATCATTGCCTTGATGATGCGGCATTACTCGTTAATACCACCAGCCTTGGTATGGTTGGGCAGCCGCCATTGGAAATTGACCTTGCCGGTTTGGCTGCGCAGGCAATTGTCACCGATATTGTATATGCACCGCTTAAAACCGGGCTTTTGACCCAGGCAGAAGCCCGTGGAAACCGGATTGTTGACGGGTTGGGCATGCTTTTGCATCAGGCCCGGCCAGGATTTCATCGCTGGTTTGGCATTGATCCGGCTGTTAGCGCTGAATTACGCGATTTCGTCTTGGGCGTATCGCAGGAATAATGGGATTTTCGTAAATGGAAATTCTCGGTCTTACCGGGTCCATCGGTATGGGCAAGTCAACGGCGGCGGGCATGTTCCGCCATCTTGGTGTGCCGGTTTATGATGCCGATGCAAATGCCCACAGCCTAACCCGACCGGATGGGTCGGCCTTTGCCGATATTGCCGCACTTTTTCCGGATGTGATTATGGATGGTAAAATTGACCGTCAATTATTGGGCGCCCGGGTTTTTGCTGATCAGACTGCGTTAAAGGCGCTGGAGGGCATTTTGCACCCTCTGATTCGTGCCGCACGAAATGATTTTATCCGCAATTGCCAGCGGGCGGGCTTTGCTCTGGTGGTTCTTGATATTCCTTTGCTGTTTGAAACCGACGGCCAAAAGCAGTGCGATTATGTTGCGGTGGTATCAGCCCCAGCCTTTATTCAACGGCAGCGGGTCCTGAAACGCCCGGGCATGACCTCGCAAAAATTTACCGAAATCCTTAAAAAACAAATGCCTGATCGGGAAAAACGGCGGAAGGCCGATTTTATTATTCCGACGGGTTTGGGACGTGCAGTGACATTTCGGGCAATTCAGTCCATTATCCGCCAACTGACACATCGGACATAACGGAACTGCCATGCGTGAAATTGTTCTTGATACGGAAACAACCGGTCTGGACCCCTATGCCGATCATCGGCTGGTTGAAATTGGCTGTATCGAGTTGGTCAATCACATGCCAACGGGCAATCAGTATCATCAATATATCAATCCGCAGCGGTCCATGCCCAAAGAAGCCTTTGATGTGCACGGGCTGGGCGATGAGTTTTTGGCAAAACAACCGGTTTTTGCCGAAGTTGTTGATGATTTTCTGGCATTTATTGGCGATGATTCCAAATTGGTGATCCATAATGCCGCGTTCGATATGAAGTTTTTGAATGCGGAACTGGGTTGGCTGAACAAACCGCTGATTGCCAATGACCGTGCCATCGATACAGTGCAAATGGCGCGCAAGAAATTTCCCGGATCACCTGTTAGCCTGGATGCCCTGTGCCGTCGTTTTAAAATCGACAATTCCAATCGTACCCTGCATGGCGCACTTTTGGACTCCGATTTGCTGGCCATGGTCTATCTGGAACTTCTGGGCGGGCGTCAACACGGGTTGGGCCTGGATTCCAGCCTGTCGGGTCAGTCTGAATTGGGTTCGGCCCATCGGGTGGTCAAATCGGCAAAACCGTATCGTGAACCGCGGCCCCATGCGGCAAAACCCGAAGAAATCGCACGTCATCAGGCCTATATTGCAGATAAAATAAAAGATGCTGTCTGGTTGAAATAGCACGCATCATGTCGGGGGGTGAGGGTGTTGGTCGGTCGAAAAAAACTGCGGGTTTTGGGCCTTAAGACAGGCTTGAATACTGGCATTGTATTGATATGTCTGTTTGTGTTTGCAAGGCAGGGATACGCCCAACAACAATTTGCAACATTGCCCGATGCGACCTTAACGGAACAGGTACCCCCGTATATTCTGCATCAGAGTTTTCCCCGTGATATGGAGGAAGGGCGCCCCGAACAGTTGTTTTTTGACGCGATGGCCCGGAACCTGTTTGAGGATGCCGGGCTTTCCTTTGTCGAGCAACCGCAACAACCCTGGAAACGGGCCTATCAGGAAACAATATATGGCCCGCGCCACGTTATTTATCCGACAACCCGTACAGAGGACCGTGAAGATAAACTGAAATGGGTTGGTCCCATCAGTCGCACATTCTGGAATTTATATAGTCGTAAAAATTCGGTTTGGGCGGGGCGCTCGCTTGCTGAAATTTTCAAATCTGCCCGGATCGGCGTAGCGATGGGCTCTGCCCGCGAGCATTATTTGCGCAAACGGGGTGCGCAAAACGTTGTTGCCTTTGCCCGGGATGAGCAGCTTTTTGCCATGTTAAATGCTGACCGGGTTGATGTTTTGGCAATGGGGGTCCCATCGATTGATTTTTTGACCCATAGTTCCGAACAGCCGGAAATAGATATTGGTCGGCTGACAAGCTACCGGGTGTGTTATTTGTATTTTGCCCTGAGTAAAGACAGTCCCGATACCGACATAACGGATTTGCAAAACAGTCTTGAACAATTTTATCGTGATGGACGTTTTTTGGCGATGCGCCGCAAATTTGACCTGAATGCAGACCCGGAAAGCAATTTTATCAAGGCCATTACAAACCCTGAAAACCGGAATGTCGGCTGCAAAGATATTGACTAGAATGTATTGATTATATCAATTTTGAAAAAATCATAGGAACCTGAACAGAATTTGCCATTTTAGTCCGGTTTTTTCTTCTTTGATTTCTGGAATGCTTTTCAGATCGTCCTGCATCAAAGGCTGGACCGCAGAATACAAAATTGGTAATACCAATTAGATATTTTTGGCAAAAGAGCAGACAGATCCCGCATATCATGCCTGCCAATGCGCCTATCAGAGAGGGAATCGGAATGTCTTTTGCGCCATCATCGGCATCGTCTGCGTCGTCACCATCATCCAAACCCCGTGTCGGTTTGTTTGTGACCTGCCTGGTTGACATGTTCCGCCCGACTGTTGGCTTTTCCGCGGTTAAATTGCTCGAAGAGGCAGGCTGCGTTGTTGATGTGCCGATGGAGCAGGTGTGCTGTGGTCAGCCAGCCTTTAATTCCGGCGATCTGGAATCGGCGCGCAAGGTGGCAAGGCCCCTGATTGCGATGTTTGAAAACCATGATTATGTGGTTGCCCCCAGCGGGTCCTGTGCGGGTATGATGATCAAACATTTTCCCGAACTGTTCGCCAATGACCTGGAACTGGCCGAACCGGTCAGGGCGCTGGCGGGCAAAACCTGGGAACTGGTGTCGTTTTTAACCGATGTGATGAAGCTTGATGGCGTTGCCGCTGCCTTTGAGGGCAGCATTACCTATCATGACAGTTGCTCGGGTTTGCGGGAGCTTAAGGTTAAGGAACAGCCGCGTAAATTGTTGCGTAGTGTGAAGGGTCTTGAGATCAGGGAATTGCAGGAACCTGAAACCTGCTGCGGGTTTGGCGGGACATTTTGCGTCAAATACCCGGAAATTTCCGGCAAAATGGTCGGCGATAAAACCACAGACATTAAAAATAGCGGTGCCGACATGCTGGTGGCTGGCGATATGGGGTGCCTTTTGAATATGGCAGGCAAGCTGCGCCGTGAAGGGTCGGACATGGAAGTGCGCCATGTTGCCGAGGTCCTGGCGGATATGACAATGGCGGCCCCGGGCATTGCCGGTTCGGAGAAGGGCTAAGTCATGGAACAGTCAACCTCGCCGAAATTCAAACAGAACGCCCATCACGCCCTGCATGATGCCAGCCTGCAGCGTGCCCTTGGCCGGCTTAAAACCGGTTTTAAGGACAAACGCCTTGCTGCCATTGCCGATATGCCGGAATTTGAACAGCTTCGTGATACGGCGCGTGACATTAAAAATCATACCCTGGCCAATCTGGACCATTATCTGACCGCCTTTGAAGCCAATGTTATTGCCAATGGCGGGCATGTGCACTGGTGCGCGGATGCCGAGGAAGCCCGGCAGACGGTTTTGAAGATTTGCCAGGATAAAAAGGCCAAATCGGTGTTAAAGGGCAAATCGATGATTTCGGAAGAAATCGGCCTGAATGCCTTTTTGGAAAAGCAGGATTTGAAGGTCGTGGAAACCGACCTTGGCGAATATATCATTCAGTTGCGCAATGAACCGCCCAGCCACATCATTGCCCCGGCCATTCATGTTCACAAGGAACAGGTGGCCGACAGTTTTCGGCAAACCCACAAGGGACGCGATATTAACCGCCCGCTTGATGAACCGCGCGATTTGCTTGATGAAGCCCGCGAAGTCATGCGCGAGCATTTTTTTGCCGCCGATGTTGGCATTACCGGGGCCAATTTCCTGATTGCGGAAACGGGAACCTCGGTGATTGTCACCAATGAAGGCAATGGCGACCTGACCCAGACCCTCTCGAAGGTGCACATTGCCATTGCCAGCCTGGAAAAAGTCGTGCCAACACTGGAGGATGCCTCCAGCATTTTGCGGGTGCTGGCACGTTCGGCAACCGGGCAGGAAATGTCGTCCTATACCACCTTTTCAACCGGGCCCAAGCGTGATGGCGACCTGGATGGACCGGAAGACTATCATGTTATTTTGCTTGATAATGGCCGGTCCAACATGCTGGGCACCGAATTTCAGGAAATGCTGCGCTGTATTCGCTGTGCCGCCTGTATGAATCATTGTCCGGTTTACGGGGCGGTGGGCGGCCATGCCTATGGCTGGGTCTATCCGGGGCCGATGGGATCGGTTTTGACACCATCGCTGATTGGCGTGGACGAAGCGGGGCATTTGCCCAATGCCTCGACCTTTTGCGGGAAATGCGAGGAAGTCTGCCCGATGCGCATTCCCCTGCCGAAAATGATGCGTCACTGGCGCGAACGCGAATTTGAAAAGCATCTGGGGCCGCAATCGATGCGGTTTGGCATTCGTTTATGGGCCTGGTTTGCCAGCCGACCGGCACTGTATGGCAAGGCGACCGGGCTGGCAGCGCGAATTTTAAAGTCAATTGGCGGACGCAAGCAGAAGATTGGCAAATTGCCATTGGCCAGCGGTTGGACAGACATTCGCGATTTGCCAGCACCGCAGGGCAAAACCTTCAAACAGCTTTGGGCGGAACAGCAAGCCGCGAAAAAAGCCTGACGCCGGAGCAGATTTTATGAACCAGTCATCATCATCTTCGCGCAATGCCATTTTGGGCCGTATTCGCAAAAATCTGGGTCGGGGGAGTGGCCCGCGGGATGCCCCGGCCGAAGTAGTCGCGAGGCTTGCCAACCCGCCGCGCAATATCATGCCTGCGCGCGCGCAGATTGATCATGATGCCCAGCTTGATCTTTTTGTTTCTATGGCAAAGGGCGTTGCCGCCAGCGTAACACGCCTTGAAAATATGGATGGGGTACCGGCCGAAATATCGCGTTATCTGGCTGAACATAACCAGCCTGCTGTTGTGCGACTGGCGCCGGACGCCGCAATTACCGGTTTGGACTGGGCCAAAACCACACTGGAAATTTCAAGCGGGGTTGCCGGGCCGCACGATATGGTCAGTGTCACATCGGCCTTTGCCGGGGTGGCCGAAACCGGCAGTTTGATGCTGCGTTCCGGGCCGGATCAGCCCTATACGCTGAATATGCTGCCCGATACCCATATTGTGGTGGTCAAAACCAGCCAGGTTGTCGGTACTTACGAGGAAGTCTGGAGTTTGCAGCGCCAGGATCAGGGCCGGGGTACCATGCCGCGAACCTTTTTGTGGGTGACAGGCCCGTCGCGCACTGGGGATATTGAACAAACGATACAGTTAGGCGCGCATGGCCCACGTCGATTGCATATTGTTCTGGTCAATGACGAAACCTGAGGCGATTTAAAGATCAAGTGCCATGATGATGCCGGATGATTGGCAAATCAGATCGAAAAAACAGTTTGAAAAACCGGCGGCAGCGATCGCCGGTTTTTGCTATTTGGCATGATGAGGCCGGTTTTGATCAAATTTCACCGGTTTTACCCGTTTCTGACCGATGCAATTTTTAAACATTCCGGCTATATGTTAGCCGATGACAGATCGCAAGAACCATCGCCGACGCCGAAATGTGACTGAATCGGAAAAAGCCCTGTGGGAGGCTTTTACCCGTGATGTCGTGCCCTTGCGCGCGCGCCGCAAAGCATTGCGGGATCACGACGATGCCGATTTGGAAGATGAACTGGCAAAGAGCGCCAACCAGCCTGCCGGGGATACGGCAATTTCACCCACGGCGTCATTGGGGGACGAACTTGCCCGCTCCGAAGCCAACCGGCTGGCGCGGAACCTGCCGTCCGCCCGCGATGCGGATCGCACGGCAACTCCGAAAAATGCCGGTCTTCAGGAAATTAAAACCGGCAATATGGCCGGTATTGACCGTTCGACGGCGGATCGGTTCAAAAAGGGCCGTATGCCCATTGAAGGCCGGATCGATTTGCATGGCATGACCCAGGATGTGGCGCACCGGGCGCTGAACAGTTTTATCGAAGCGGCCTGGCGCAGTGATAAACGCTGTGTGCTGGTGATTACCGGCAAGGGCAGCCGGGCCGATGAATATGGCCGTACCGGTCTTTTGCGCCAGCGATTGCCACAATGGCTTAGCGCGCCACGGTTACGCCCGCATATTTTGGCGGTAAGCCAGGCACAAATCGGTCACGGTGGGGCCGGGGCCTTTTATGTTTTGTTGAAACGGAGACGTGTGTGACCCCTTTTGGCAATCGCATTCGCGAATTGCGGACGCGCCAGAATGTAACGCTAACCGAAATGGCCAATGCGCTGCAGCTTTCGCCTGCCTATCTTTCGGCGCTGGAGCATGGTCATCGTGGTCGTCCCAGCCCTGGTCTGGTGCAGCAGATTTGCGGCTATTTTAATCTGATCTGGGATGAGGTGGATGAAATCAAACGCCTTGCCCAGCTTTCCCATCCCAAAATTACCGTTGATACGGCGGGTCTTGAACCCGAGGCGACGGAATTGGCCAATTTGCTGGCCGAGCGTATTGCCGGGTTAAGTGATGATCAGCTTGCGCGTATGCTCATGATCATTCGCGAATAATCAGGTTAATCAGGTTCCAGGACGGTTAAATTCCGATTTGGATATATGGGGCGGATGGTCAATGACACATCCTTGAAGTGTAGATCCTGCATTACAATATCCCTAATTGCACCTGAGAATGGTGCCAGATCAAATACGTGGAATTTTTACAATACTATTATCGTCGCAATTGGCATTGGTTTCCGATGTCAGGAGCGACGGTATTTGTTTGTCCGTTTGATGATGATTTTTTCCAGGGAATAAAGATGTTTAGCGACATTCGGATTGGGGTGAAACTTGCCATTTCTTTGGTGCCACCCGTCATTGCACTGGTTGTGTTATCACTGTTTGTGATTGGCGCGCGTTACCAGGAAATGAACGAGTTAAGCAAGATTCGTGGCCTGGCTTCGCTGGCCGGGGAAATCGGGGAAACGGTTCACGAATTGCAAAAAGAACGTGGCGCATCGGCCGGGTTTATTGGCTCGGGCGGAAAAGAATTTGGCGCTCAGCTTCAGGAGCAACGCACCCTTTCAGACCAGAAAATCACCGCCCTGAATGATGCGCTTTCCGGTTTCGACATGGATCGTTATGATTTGGAACTGCAATCAAAGATCATGGCTTTTACCCGCCAGGTCGACCAGATTGGCAAAACACGCATTGCGGTTGATGCTCTTGATCTCAAGGTGCCTGATGTCGTTGGTTTTTATACCGGTATCATCACAAGCATGCTGGGGACTGTTAATGAAGCCGCCCAGCTTAGTAATGATCCCGAAATTCTGCGTTTCATCGCGTCTTACAATAATTTCATGCAGGCCAAGGAACGTGCCGGGCTGGAACGTGCGACCGGCGCGGTTGGCTTTGGTATGGGGAAATTTGAACCGGCCCTGTATCGCCGCTTTATAGAATTGATCACCTTGCAGGATGGCTATCTGTCGGTTTTCAAGGAATTTGCCAATCCGGATCTGACAAATTTTTATAATCAGACGATGGCTGATCCGGCGGTTAAAAAGGTCGCCGATTTACGCGCGATTGCCCTGAATTATCCGGTTACGGGCACAACAAATGATGTTGCCGGTTCGGACTGGTTTGCCACGATTACCCAGAAGATCAATCTGTATAAGACGGTCGAGGATTATATTGCCGCTCAGCTTGTGCTGCGGGCAGATAACAAGTTTTCCACGGCACAGATCTTCTTTTTCGCCACACTGGCGGGTCTTTTTATCGTTATTGCGCTTGCCTGCGGACTGGTTTTTGCGGTTGGACGCAGCGTTACAAATCCGATCCGGGATATGACCTCCTGTATGACAGCCCTGGCTGATGGCAATTTCAGCCAGAATATTGGCGGCCAGGATCGCGGGGATGAAGTTGGCGATATGGCCCGTTCGGTCGAAGTTTTCCGGCAAAATCTTGAGGAAAATCGCAATATTGTCCGTCAACGCGAGGCCGATCAGCGGGCGCGGGACGCGCACGCCGAACGCATTGAAAAACTGACCAATGCTTTTCGGGGCAATGTGGATAGCCTGCTTGACCGGGTTGCGCGCGCAAGTGACGATTTGCAGGGCACCTCGATGACAATGAATGATGCGGTTTTACAAAGTCGTGACCGGGCCATCGAGGTTGCCAGCAATGCCGAGGAAGCGTCGGGCAATGTGTCGACGGTTTCTGCTGCAACCGAGGAGTTGGCAAATTCGATCCTTGAAATTTCCCGGCAGATCGAAGCGGCCTCCAGTGCGGCGTCCGAAGCAGCCAAGGATGCGCGTGATGCGGATGGCATTGCCAATACACTAAGAGAGGCGACAGGCCGCATTGGAGAAGTCATTGGTTTGATTGGGGATATTGCCAATCAGACGAACCTTCTTGCATTGAATGCGACGATTGAGGCCGCCCGTGCCGGCGAGGCAGGCAAGGGTTTTGCCGTGGTTGCGGGCGAGGTTAAAAATCTTGCCAGTCAGACGTCAAAAGCCACGGATGAAATTAGTGGTCATATCAACAGTTTGCAAGCTGCGACGGACCAGGCCATCGGGGCCTTTGGCCGTATTGGATCACGGATCGAGGAACTTGATACAACATCTGCTTCCCTCTCGGCAGCGGTCAACGAGCAACAGGCGGCCACATCGGAAATTGCCGTGAATGTTGAGCGTGCCGCAAGTGGCACGGGGGAAGTCTCGCGCAATATTGCCGATGTCAGTGCCGCCACCGAACAGGCTGATCAGGCGGTACAGAACCTGATGAAGGCCTGTGAAAGTGTCACGGGTGTATCGACCGATCTGCGTACCGAGATCGAGGACTTTCTTAAATCGGTTGCGGAAGACAAGGCCGTTTGATTGCCTTGTGCACCATCGGAGATTTGATAGCGGGACGGGCATGTGTCCTGTCCCGCTGTCAGCCTGAGCGGTATGATCCACCGTTGATGTGTGAATGTGCGACTTGCTGGTTAAACCTGTTGCGGGATTAAAACCGGATATATTGACGGATATGCGGCCAGTTTTGTTGCAATGGGGTTGAAATTTTCCGTCAATGTGACCTCAATCACATTGATAGCGCCTGTTGGGGTCAAACCGGTTTGACTAATTGCCAGATCGGCGTTATCTGTTCCTCATGTCTCGTCACGTTCTGGACGAAGCATCCCTACCTTAAGCAATCAGCGGTTTTATTGTTGGTCTTTCTATGTCGTATTTCAAATGCGGCTTGGAACACCATACGCAAATATCGCCCTTCCATTCTGATCTATTCGCCCTTTCCGGCAATTACAAATCATCATACGCAGACATGCATCTCCAGGAACTGAAACTTAAATCCCCGACCGAGCTTTTGGCCCTGTCTGAGGAACTCGAAATTGAAAACGCCAGCACCTTGCGCAAGCAGGAGCTGATGTTTGCCATTCTCAAGCAGCTTGCAGAAAACGACCATGCCATTTACGGCGAAGGCGTTCTGGAAGTGCTGCCGGACGGTTTCGGCTTTTTGCGCAGCCCGGAAGCCAACTATCTGGCGGGCCCGGATGATATTTATGTCTCGCCAAGCCAGGTGCGCCGGTTTGGCCTGCGTACCGGCGATACGGTGGAAGGCCAAATTCGTTCTCCCAAGGAAGGGGAACGTTATTTTGCCCTGCTGAAGGTCGACAAGGTTAATTTTGATGTGCCGGAAAAGGTCCGTCATCGTATCAACTTTGACAACCTGACACCGCTCTATCCTGACCAGTCCCTGAAAATGGAACGTCATCTGGATCAGGAAGGCAACAAGGACATCACCAACCGGGTGATCGAACTTGTTTCGCCACTGGGTAAAGGTCAACGTGCCCTGATCGTCGCGCCGCCGCGCACCGGTAAAACCGTGATGCTGCAAAATATCGCGCATGCGATCGAGGAAAATCATCCGGAAGCCTATCTGATCGTTCTTCTGATCGACGAACGCCCGGAAGAAGTGACCGATATGGACCGTTCGGTGAAGGGCGAGGTGATTAGCTCGACCTTTGACGAACCGGCACAGCGCCACGTCCAGGTCACCGAAATGGTGCTGGAAAAGGCCAAACGTTTGGTCGAACACAAGCATGATGTTGTCATCCTGCTCGATTCGATCACCCGTCTGGCGCGGGCATACAACACCGTGGTTCCAAGCTCGGGCAAGGTTTTGACCGGTGGTGTCGATGCAAATGCCCTGCAGCGCCCCAAACGGTTCTTTGGTGCGGCGCGTAACATCGAAGAAGGCGGGTCGCTGACCATCATTGCAACCGCGCTGATTGATACCGGTTCACGTATGGATGAAGTCATCTTTGAAGAATTCAAAGGTACGGGGAACTCCGAACTTATCCTGGATCGTAAACTGGCTGATAAACGTATCTTCCCGGCAATCGATATTCTTAAATCGGGGACCCGTAAGGAAGAACTGCTGGTGGGCAAAAACGAGCTGTCGAAAATGTGGGTGCTGCGCCGTATCCTCAACCCGATGGGCCCGCAGGATGCGATGGAATTCCTGCTGGGCAAGCTCAAGACCACCAAAAACAACGACGATTTCTTCGATTCCATGAATGGCTGATCGCCGTTTCATCCGGTAATCGACCTGTCATTGAAAACCCCCGGCTTTGTCGGGGGTTTTTTCTTGGCCGGGGAAAAGACAAATCGCTTTAAATCAGTGTGATCTACTTCGCTTGAAGGGGAACGGGGACCTGCCTACATAGCGTAAAGTATCAATAACATATTGTTTTAAAATGAAAATTACGCTTCCTTCAAAGCCGGTTCAAACAAGTCGTCTTCTGCTCCGTCCTTTTATGGCGTGCGATTTTGAGCAATATGCTGCCTATCATGCTCTGCCATCGGTTTATCGTTATCTTTATGCCTCGCCACCGGTTGGCAAGGCGTTGCACGAACAGTTCTCTGCAATTCTGAACGCATCATTTGAAACTGAAAATGATGTGTTCCGGCTGGCCGTAATTCGGCAGGATGATGATGCTTTGATCGGCGAGGTTTTGCTGAAGATTGCCAGTCTTGGCGCCCTTCAGGCCGAAATCGGCTATATTTTCAATCCCGATTATGAAGGCTATGGTTATGCGACCGAGGCGGTTTCGGCGATGATCGATCTGGGTTTTGATCATTTTGGCTTTCACCGCATTTTTGCCCGTCTGGACCCGCAAAATGTCGGATCGGTCGGGATTGTTGAACGGCTGGGGTTGCGCTGCGAAGCGCATCTGATCGAAAACGACCGCTTTAATGGCGTCTGGGGGGATGAGTATATTTATGCGATTCGCGCAGTCGAATGGCAGGCGCGCCGTCTTGTTCATGCGCGATAGGCCAGGTGCAGGGACACGCGCCATCCCCTAAAGCGATGTGTCTTTTCGATTTTGATGCGTGACGCAAAATGTTTCACGGGAAACATTCCGGCCACTTGCAAACGATGTTTTAGCCCAGGCGAAGGGTGATGTCGGCCTGATGGCCCGAGATGGCCTGATATTCTATCTCTGCCAGGCCCGGTTCTACCTCCAGCTTGCCATTTTCCAGCGAAATTCCGATATGCCAGCTGCCATAATGCAGGGTGATGGCGAGACGATCGGACGTGTCGATGCGACAGGTTTGCCGTGTACCAGGGGCGAGATGGCGGGGAGGTGGGGTTTGCCAGCCCTCTTGCGGGGCCAGGCTGGTGAGATGCAGGGGCGTTGTCGCATGCCTGTTTTCCAGCGTCAGCATTAAGGTCATGGGGGATGACATGGAGGTTCTCCGGGTTTTTGTATTTGCTTATCCGGCCTTTATGTGGGGCGTGCGAAATTCAATGTCGAGAGACGATCAGTGCTTGCAGCGATTTTAAAGTCGTGGGAGGCTGAGGCCAGTATTCACGATGTCCGACAGGAAGATGCAGCTTCTTTTAAAATCCGTTGATTTCGCCGCCCGTGCCCATCGCGATCAGCGCCGCAAAGGTCCGGCCCAGGAACCCTATATCAACCATCCGGTCGAGGTCGCCCGCCTGATTGTGGAATGCCAGCCTGATACGTCGGAAGATGTGCTCTGTGCCGCCATTTTGCATGATGTGATCGAGGATTGCGGGGCGACCCACGCGGAAATCGCGGCCTGTTTTAACGAAAATATCGCCAATATCGTTCTGGAAGTTAGCGATGACAAGGCACTGCCGCGCGACGAGCGCAAGGCCAAACAGATCGAAATGGCACCGCATTTAAGCGAGAGCGCAAAACTGGTACGCCTGGCTGATAAAATTGCCAATGTTGGTGCCATGCTGACTGATACGCCGATTGGCTGGGATCGGGCACAGATTTTAGGGTATGTTGACTGGGCCGAAGCGGTTGTTGCCCCGTGCCGGACGGTTTGTGACGGCCTGAGCGACCGCTTTGATGCCATCTCGCGCGATGTCAGGGCGTGGCATGACAGCAAAATGCAGCCAGCAGAAGGCTGATTTTATCTGCTATCGCGGCGATCATGTGCATCCGCAAGATATAATGGATTTTTACTTAGATATTCTCGTTTGATCCAAGAACGGGAATTATCGGCAAAATAGATACACTAAAAGGCTCATTAGCATCCGGTTTGGCGCTTTTCCCGGCTGTTTTATAGATTGAAGGTATCCTGCCTTTGGTCTTGGCCGGGGTTGTAAAGATCAACGCCTTCGAGCCTTAACAGCATTTCCTTGGTTTCCAGCCCGCCATCGCCGGAATAGCCACCGGGCTTGCCGCCGGTTGCTAGAACCCGATGGCAGGGGATCAGGATGGGAATCGGGTTTTTGCCACATGCCATGCCCACGGCACGAAACCCCTTGGGGGACCCGGCAGCGCGGGCCAGTTCCTGATAGGTGGCTGTTTGTCCCAGCGGAATGTCACGGATTGCGGCCCATACGGCAGCCTGAAAGGTGGTACCACCTGGCGCGAGGGGCAGGTCAAAGCGGTGCAGTTTTTTGGCGAAATAGGCGTTGATCTGTGCCTTGGCCTCGTTCAGTACCGGGCTGGTTTCCATTTCTTCGACAAAACCCCAGTCCAGCGAGACAATCTGGTCGTCAAATTCAAAAATGGTCAGCGCACCAACCGGGCTGTTGATTGAAATCTGGGGCATGGTGCTTTTCCAATGTGGCAAAGGGGACAAAGGTATTGTTGTCCCGTTATGCGGCGTTTTTCCCCGGGACTGCAAGTGTTTTGCGATGGCTTACGGCAGCTTGACGCCTCCTGGATGGAGCGTATCGCGATCAGTCTTGTCCAATATGGTTTTCAGTTCTGGCAGGGTCATTGGCACGCAATAGGCCGGTGTGCCGCGTTCAAATCGCCAGCTTTCCTCAAGACTGCCGGTATCAAGCGCATCAAAGCCAAATTCTTCTGTCAGTTGAAGGGCGGTGTTGCGGGCAAGGGGATCATTTGCCGCAATCGGAAGGGCCCGGCGGCCTGGTGTGTGGGCCGGTTTGCCATCCCTTTCAAAGTCGGACATTTTAATGGCGTTAAACGCCTTGGCGATACGCACAATGTTGCCTGCTGAGCTGAGATGGGCGGCAAGAAGGCCTGTGGTGGTTGCCTGTTTTTGGTCAAGTGCTTCAATTCTGCCATCGCGTTCCGGAGCGTAATTGCCGGTATCAATCACAATTTTGTCCGCCAGAGCGCGTGCCGGGAGAGACGGATAGGCATGATAGGGAATGGCAATGACCACGACATCGCCAAATTCAATGGCATCTTCGCGCGTGCCAGGGGCGCAACCAAGGTCCGCTGCCAGGGTTGAGAGTGTATTAATAGAGCGCGAATTGCTGATCATGACCTGATGGCCTGATTTTATCGCGTGCTTTGCCACGGCACGGCCAACATCGCCTGCACCAATGATCCCGATTTTCATTTTTGCTCCTTCAAACGGGTTTGTTCTGTGGCAGGATTTTAATTCAACCTAAATTGGCGAAAAATGGTTGGCTTGAAGGTATACTCAACACTATTGGTAGGGAATAGGCGGGGAAAAGATGGATCGTTTAACCAGCATGGCGGTTTTTGTCCGCGTTGTTGAGCTTGGATCTTTTGCCGCTGCGGCAAAGGATTTGGGCCTTTCGCCGCAAATGGTGGCCAAGCATGTTGTTCATCTTGAAAATCGGGTCGGGGCAACATTGCTGCATCGTACAACGCGGCGTCAAAGCCTGACGGATCTGGGCCGTGCTTATTTTGATCAATGCAAACGGGTTATTGCCGAAGCCGACATGGCCGATGCCCTGGCCGATGAGGTTCGTACCCAGCCAAGTGGTCGTTTGCGTGTGGCGGCACCCGTGACGTTTGGGACAAGCCAATTAGCCCCGTTTATCACGGCTTATTTGCACGATTTTCCCAATATACAGATTGATTTGATCTTAAATGATCGAATTGTTGATCCGCTTGAGGAGGGAGTGGATGTGGTGATCAGGATCGGGGCGCTTGAAGATAGCCGTTTGATTGGCAAGCCATTAGCACCCTATCGGCTTATCGCCTGTGCTGCGCCGGATTATCTGGCACGGCACGGAACACCAAAAGTTCCGCAGGATCTGATTGCGCATAATTGTTTGGGATTTGCCTATTGGTCGCCATCTCTGTGTTGCCAGTGGACATTTTCCAATCGCGACCGTCTTGAAACGGTGAATGTCACCGGCACGTTTCGCAGCAATAACTGGGCGGCATTATTGTCGGCCGCGATTGGCGGGGCAGGGATAACACTGGGCCCTGAAATTGCTTTGCACGAAGCCCTGGCATCTGGCCGTTTAGTGCAGGTATTACCTGATTATCAGGGGCCGGAACGCCCCTTATATGTGCTTTATCCTGCCAATCGGCGGCCAACAGCCAAAATGCGCCACTTCATCGCGGCAATGAAAGACGCATTTGGCCCCAATCCCGCGCGGGATGCCCTGCCTGATGTGCAGGTGCCTGATGATGCGCTGGCGTGATCAGGCTGGTTTTTCATCAAGGCGGGAAAGCAATTTGACCAACTCCTCGGGTGATGTGACGGGGGCGGAGCAAACCGGCCCCTGACAGACATACGCCGTGGCCTTGCCATCGATACGGGTTTTACCAAAGGCAGGATGGCTTTCGGGCAGGGTGTTGTCGCCTGGCAGGATTGTCATTGCCCGGTTGGGCAGATAGGCGGCAAATACCGCCCTGCGCATGTCATATAAATCGGGACTGCCCATAGGCGCCAATATCACGATCTGGAGCGGATTTTGCAGCATTTCCGCCCCCAGCAGCAGGCTTGGCATGGCCGGAAACTGGTCGCGCAGGCGCCCGGCAAAGCAGGCAATGGTGGTTTCGGCACGGGTTTGATAGTGCGTGTTGCCCGTCAGGCTGTATAGCTTGGCCAGGTTTTGCACCATGATGCCATTGCCTGATGCTACCGCCCCATCGGTAATGGGCTTGCTGCGCACGACAAGATCGCTGCTATTGATTGCGGATTGGAAATATCCGCCCAGGCGCGGGTCTGAGAACTGCATTTCAACTTGTTCGGCCCAGTTTTCAGCATCGCGCAGATAGGACATTGAACCCGAAATTTCAAACAGGCGCAGGGCCGCGCGGATCATATGCGCATAATCTTCCAGCATACCGGCATGCTGGGAGCGCCCGGCACGATAGCTGTGCAGCAATTTGTCGTCCTGGCCCAGATTGCGCTTGATGAAATTATAGGCCAGGCGGGCATAATCCAGCCATTCCGGATGACGAAACACCATTGCCGCATCGCACAGGGCGGCGATGGTCATGGCGTTCCAGTCGGTCAGGACTTTGTCATCCCAGCCCGGGCGGACCCGTTTATCCCGTTTTGCCAGCAAAATTTGGCGCATATCGGCCAGGGAGGCCTCGGTTTCATCATCGGCAAGGGACAAACCGGACTGTGTGCGGTTCGGGATATTGTGGCCTTCCCAGTTGCCGGCCGCCGATATGTCGTAATAGCGGGCAAACAGGGGGGCATCACTGGTCAGGGTTTTTTCGATCTCTGACTGGTCCCAAACGTAAAAACGGCCTTCTTCGCCCTCGCTATCAGCATCCAGGCTGGCGGCAAAGGCCCCGCCCGCAACCCGCATTTCGCGCAAAATCCAGTTAATTGTTTCCTCGACCCGTTGGCGATAAAGCGGGTTTTTGGTGACACGCCAGGCATCGGTCAAAAGGTCGATCAGCTGGGCGTTGTCATACAGCATCTTTTCAAAATGCGGGACAAGCCATTGGTCATCCACGCTGTAGCGGGCAAAACCGCCGCCCAGATGGTCGTAAATACCGCCTTGCGACATGCGATCGAGGGTCAGCTTCACAGCGTTTTCCAGGGCCGCGTTATGGGTGCGCATGGCACAACGCCATAAAAAGGAGAGCAGGGCAGGCTGGGGAAATTTCGGTGCGCCCTGGGTACCGCCATTTTGCAAATCCATCATTTGCAGGCAGCTTTTGCCAAATTCATCGATGGTTTCAGGCAGGGGTATATCGCCGCTTTTGGTATTGTTCAGGCGCAACAGCGCAGTGTTGATCTGCTTGACGTTATGGGCGACGTTATCGGGCTCGTTGTTATAGATTTTGGCAATGGACTGCAAAACATCGCCAAAGCCGGGCCGACCATATTTGGCCTGTTTGGGGAAATAGGTCCCTCCCCAGAAGGGTTCGCCTTTGGGGGTTAAAAACATGGTAAGCGGCCAGCCCCCCTGTTGTCCCAGCAGGGCCAGGGCATTTTGATACAGGGCATCCAGATCGGGGCGTTCTTCGCGGTCCAGTTTGATATTGATGAACAACTCGTTCATCAGACCGGCAATGTCGTCATCCTCGAAACTTTCATGCGCCATGACATGGCACCAGTGACAGGCGGCATAGCCGACCGAGAGTAAAATCGGCTTGTTGGCCTGTTGGGCGGCGGCAAGAACATCCGGGGACCAGGGCTGCCAGTGGACCGGATTTGTCTGGTGTTGCAAAAGATAGGGGCTGGTTTCCTGCCCCAGATTGTTGCGTCCAAGATCCATAAGAGCGTGCTGTCCCAAGCTGTTTTGATTGCGTTTCGCGTTCCTGTCGTCTGCGGCATTAATCGAGCCGTGCGGGGACGAAAGGGGTAAATTCGCAAATTCTTATCTTCACAAAATAGGGTGAAAACTATTGAAAAGAAAGGGAAATGCTTTGTCTGATTGCCATGAAGTGCAAATGGGATGAAAATGACAGCCGTGACAAAGCCGTTAATGCGTGGAAAATGGTGCGGCTTTCAGACTTTAGTCATGGTCTATGCCATACCATAAAATAATCAGCGAGGAGGTCTGGCGATGAAAATTTCAGTCGATATCGATTGCACACCCGAAGAGTTGCGCACATTTTTCGGTTTACCGGATGTGCAGCCCATGCAGCAGGCTTTGATGAAGGATATTGAAGATCGCATGAAGGCCAATTTGCAGGCGATGGACCCGGAAACAATGTTGAAAACCTGGTTGCCGCAGGGCATGCAGAACTGGGAACAGATGCAAAAGGCATTCTGGAACCAGTTCAATAATGGCGGCACGATGAAAAAGGATTGATTGCGGGTGACGATGTCAGAGCATTTTTACCAGTCGCATGTATTTGTGTGTCAAAACGAGCGTCCAGACGGGCACCCGCGGGGCTGTTGTCAGGCTAAAGGTGCCACGCGCTTGCGCAATTATATGAAGGTGCGGGTCAAGGAACTGGGTCTTCCTGCAACGCGGATCAATACAGCAGGGTGCCTTGATCGCTGCGAATTGGGGCCGGTGATGGTGATTTACCCGCAGGGAACCTGGTATCGTTATGAGAGCCAGGATGATATTGAAGAAATTCTTCAGACTCATTTGATAGAAGGCAAAATTGTCGAAAGGTTGCAATTGCAGCCGGATCAATAAAACGGCTGTTATAGCAGCCCGATCAGTAAAACAGCCCCGGCCGCCCATTGGCGGCCCTTTTTACACTGCCAGAAGAACGGATTTAAGGTTTTGTACGGCCATTCTGATACCATTTTTGCTCTGTCTAGCGGTGCCGGTCGCGCCGGTGTTGCGGTTATTCGCCTGTCTGGCCCGCGTTCGCTGCCGGTTTTATGTGCGCTTCTGGGCCGCGAAAACCCGCCCAAGCCGCGTGTTGCGGTATATGCGCCCATTGCCGACCCGCAAAATGGCGAACGGCTGGATGATGCCATTGCCCTGTATTTTCAGGCACCGGCAAGCTTTACCGGCGAAGATGTGGTTGAACTGCATGTGCATGGTGGCCGGGCGGTGATTGAAGGGGTACTGGAATGTCTGGGCCGTCAGCCTGGTTTGCGCCTGGCTGAACCGGGGGAATATAGCCGACGCGCCTTTCAGAATGGCAAAATGGATTTGACCGAGGCCGAAGGCATCGCCGATTTGATTGATGCCGAAACCGCTGCCCAGCGCCGCCAGGCCGTGCGCCAGATGGCCGGGGAACTCGGCCGGTTATACGAGGATTGGCGATTACGGCTGATGCGCGCTTTGGCGCATATTGAAGCCGATATTGATTTTCCCGATGAAGATTTGCCCGAAGGCATCGTTGCCGTCTTGCGAAATGATTTGCAGCATATTGGCAATGAGATTGGCGGGCATCTGGCCGATAACCGGCGCGGTGAAAGGCTGCGTGAAGGGTTTCAGATTGTTATTCTGGGCGCGCCAAATGCGGGCAAGTCCAGCCTGTTAAACCGTTTGGCGCGGCGCGATGCGGCAATTGTTTCCGACATTGCAGGCACAACGCGTGATACAATTGAAATCCATCTCGATCTGGGCGGTTTTCCGGTGACAATGGTCGATACGGCCGGGCTTCGCGAGTCTGGTGATGCCATTGAGACCGAGGGGGTGCGCCGTGCAGCAGAACGGGCCGAAAATGCCGACCTTAAACTGGTAGTGATTGACCGGATCGACTGGCCCCGGATTGACGGCGAAGCAAAACGCCTGATCGACCAAAATACCCTGATTTTGGTGAACAAGGCTGACCTGGGGGAAGATGATGTTTTGTCTCGTACAGGCGAAACATCCACTTGGTCTTGGCAGGACGGGCAGGGTAACGCGGTCGAGCTACCGGTTTTGGCCATATCGGCTATGACGGGGGCCGGGATGGAAAGCCTCTTGCAACTGCTCGAAACTCGCGTAAAAGAGGGGCTCGATTTTGCCGGGCCGGTTCCGTTAACACGAATGCGCCATCGCCATGCACTGGAAAATGCCCTGGGGCATTTGCAGCGCGGTTTGGCGACAGACATTGCAGAGCTGGCTGCCGAAGATATTAGATTGGCGGTTCGGGAAATCGGCAAGATTACCGGTCGCGTTGATGTTGAAGATTTGCTCGACATCATTTTTGGCGATTTCTGTATCGGAAAATAGGCTCAATCAAATGTGTTTCACGTGAAACATTTTGCCTTCCGATAACGGATTTATATCTGACTAAACGAAACATATATGCGGTCTTTGGATAATTATTGCCGGGGATTTGCACCTTTCAACGCCTGTAAGGGGCATGAGGAACTGATGTCACAGAACCGTTTTGATGTGATTGTTGTCGGGGGTGGACATGCCGGCAGTGAAGCTGCTGCTGCGGCGGCCCGCATGGGCGCACAGACTGCCCTGATTACCCACCGTGCGGACAGAATCGGCGAAATGTCCTGTAACCCGGCCATTGGTGGTTTGGGTAAGGGACATATGGTGCGCGAGGTCGATGCACTTGATGGTGTGATGGGCCGGGCGATTGACCGCGCGGGTATTCAGTTTCGTATGCTTAACCGCTCCAAGGGACCGGCCGTGCGCGGGCCACGCGCCCAGGCGGACCGCAAGCTGTATCGTCAGGCGGTGCAGGATATCCTGGCAGAACAGGAAAACCTGTCGGTCATTGAAGCGGCGGTGGAAGACCTGATCATTGATGAAAACAATCGTGTTGGCGGGATCATCACCGGTGAGGGGGTTCGTTATACCGCTGGTGCCGTGGTGTTGACCACCGGGACGTTTTTACGCGGTGTTATTCATATTGGCGAAGAAACAATGGCCGCAGGCCGGATGGGCGATGCCCCGTCGATGGGGCTGTCGGAAACGCTGGGGAAATATGAGTTTGCCCTGGAAAGGTTAAAAACCGGAACGCCCGCCCGGTTGGATGGCCGTACCATCGAATGGCATCGCCTGGTTGAGCAGCCGGGGGATAACCCGCCGGACCCGTTTTCGTTCCTGAATGATACAATTACCGTTCCGCAGATCTCGTGCTATATGACGCACACGACGGACGAAACGCATAAAATCATCCGCGATAATTTGCATCGCGCGCCGATGTATAGCGGCCAGATCAGCAGCAGCGGCCCGCGTTATTGCCCGTCGATCGAGGATAAGGTGGTGCGGTTTGCCGATAAATCCGAACACCAGATTTTCCTTGAGCCGGAAGGGCTGGATGATCATACCGTCTATCCGAACGGGATTTCGACATCCTTGCCCAAGGATGTGCAGTTGGCCTTGCTGGCAACCATTCCCGGATTGGAACGGGTGGAAATTTTCCGTCCCGGTTATGCAGTTGAATATGATTTTGTTGATCCGCGAGAGCTGCGTCATACACTGGAAACCAAAAAAATCGCCGGTTTGTTTTTTGCCGGGCAGATCAATGGTACCACCGGCTATGAAGAAGCCGCCGGGCAGGGCCTGATTGCCGGGGTCAACGCCGCCCTGGTGGTGGATGGTGGCGCGCGTCAGTTTGTGCTGGACCGGGCGGATGCCTATATCGGTGTTATGATCGATGATCTGGTCACGCAGGGAACGCGCGAGCCGTATCGTATGTTTACTTCACGCGCTGAATATCGGTTGATGCTGCGGTCGGATAATGCTGACCAGCGTTTGACGGAACGGGGCCTGGCAATCGGGTGTGTTGGGTCATATCGCCGGGATATGTGGGGGGCAAAACGCGATGCGCTGCTGGCGGCAAAAACACGCATCGGTGATCTTGCGGAAACACCCAATCAGCTGATCAAACATGGTATTCGTGTCAACCAGGATGGGGTTCGGCGCAGTGCTTTTGACTTGCTGGCCTATCCCGACATCTCGTTTGACCAGTTGGTTCAGGTCTGGCCCGATCTGGCCGATATTGCACCTGCCATTCGCGAGCAGCTTGCCATCGATGCGCAATATAAGGGCTATCTTGACCGTCAGGCCGCAGATGTTGCCGCTTTCCGCCGTGACGAGGAACTGCGTTTGCCGCGGAACCTTGATTATGATCAGGTAGGGGGCCTTTCAACGGAAATCCGTTTGAAGTTACAGCAAATCATGCCGGAAACAATTGGTGCCGCATCGCGTATTCCCGGTGTAACACCCGCTGCGATTACCGCCCTTTTGGGGCATATCCGGTCGCACCGCCATCAGGCAATTAACCGCAAGACCGCTTAAGTCGGGTTTTGTTTTGCACTGTCGCGCTGTGTTTAATGGTATGATGCTCTAATCTTACTCTGTTGATCAGAGGTTTTTGCGAAGCTTAATAAAGGCCACCCGTGTTTCACGTGAAACATTGGTGGCCTTTTTTTGATAAAATTTTCCCAATTCGCCTAAAAAGATGCCTTGTTATAAAAACAACGCTGGCGAAGGATGCGTTCCAGATTTATAAGAAAATCATGCACACAAATAAAAATGCCGTAAAAAACTGGTTCGAGACAGAACTTGATGTTTCACGTGAAACAATGTCTCACCTTGAGCTTTATGCCGATCTGGTTGTGAAGTGGCAGCCCCGCATTAATATCGTTGGCGCCAGCACGACCGAAGACGTTTGGGCACGTCATTTACAGGATTCGGCACAGATTTGGCCGCATCTTGCCGAAAACGCCCAAAAAGAAGAAACAAAAATCGTCGATTTTGGATCCGGTGCCGGTTTCCCCGGCATTGTTTTGTCCATTTTGGGGGCAAATCACGTTACCATGATGGAAAGCGTGACCAAAAAGACCGTGTTTTTGATGGAAGCCTGCCGTGTTTGCGGATGCCTGGCTAAGACACGGGTGGCCCGTGAACGGATTGAGGCCGCCAAGCCGGAAAATGCCGATATTATTACAGCGCGCGCTTTTGCCCCTTTGCCCAAGCTGCTGGAAATGGGGCAAAGGCATTTAAAAGCTGGTGGCAAATATGTGCTGCTGAAGGGTAGGGCATATGAGGCGGAATTGGCCGATGCGCGTGATGCAGGCTGGAAATTCTCTGTGACGACCTTCCCCGGGATCGTTGACCCGGATGGTGTGGTAATGATCCTTGAGGGAGTAGAGCGATGAGTGATGTGATTGAATTGGCCGCCAATAGCGGCGGAAAGCGCCCACGTATTATCGCCATTGCCAATCAGAAGGGAGGCGTTGGCAAAACCACGACCACCATCAATTTGGCAACTGCTCTTGCCGCAGTTGATCAGCGTGTGTTGATTGTGGATCTGGACCCGCAGGGCAATGCCAGTACTGGTTTGGGATTACGCTCTTCTGAACGGGATATCAGTTCTTACGACGTCCTGATCAATGGGGCCAGCTTGATGGAGGCGCGGCGCGCGACCGCTATTCCGCGCTTGCAAATCGTGCCGTCGGGCATGGATCTGTCCGGCGCGGAAATTGAACTGGTCGATTTTGAGCGTCGCGAAATGCAGCTTAAAGAATCTCTCTCTCGACTGCCGCAGGATGTTGACTACGTATTAATTGATTGCCCGCCTTCGCTGGGTTTGCTGACGCTGAATGCTTTGGTTGCGTCGGATGCGGTTTTGGTCCCGCTGCAATGCGAATTTTTTGCCCTGGAAGGGGTGAGTCATCTGGTTCGCACCATTAAACGGGTTAAAAAGGCGTTTAACCCCAATCTGGAAATCCAGGGCATCGTATTGACGATGTATGACAAGCGCAATAATTTGTCGGCCCAGGTGGCGAGCGATGTGCGCGATTATTTTGGTGACATTGTTTATCGCACCGTTATTCCACGCAATGTTCGGGTGTCCGAGGCACCGAGTCACGGTGCGCCGGTACTGGTTTATGACATTAAATGTCCGGGATCGCGGGCATATTTGAATTTGGCAAGTGAAGTCCTGAAACGCGAAGGAGTGAAGGCATGAGTGAGACAAAAAAGCGCGGTTTGGGACGGGGGCTTTCGGCCCTGTTGGGCGAAGAGGATGATGAAGTCGGCGCAGCCGTTAGTGCCGGTTCTTCTGGTGCCAGCGAGGTTGCCCATCCCGGGCCGGGGGGAACAACACAGTTGGTTGCGATCAGCGACCTTGCGCCGTCACCCTTTCAGCCACGCAGCAATTTCGACGATGAGGCAATTGATGATCTGGCCGCGTCGATTCGCCAAAAGGGCATTATTCAGCCTATTTTGGTTCGTGCGTCGTCTACGGGCGAAACCGTTTATGAAATTATCGCCGGTGAACGGCGTTGGCGGGCGGCGCAGCGCGCACAGCTTCATGAAGTGCCGGTGTTGGTCCGTGAATTTGATGATCGCGAAACGGCCGAAATTGCCCTTATTGAAAACCTTCAGCGTCAGGATCTTTCTGCCTTGGAAGAGGCAGAGGGCTATAACCGCCTGATGGCCGAATTTTCCCATACCCAGGAAGCCCTGGGGCAGGCACTGGGCAAAAGCCGCAGCCATATTGCCAATAGTTTGCGCCTTTTGTCTTTGCCGTCACCGATCAAGCAGATGCTGACAGATAAGGTGCTGAGTGCAGGCCATGCGCGCGCTTTGCTGGGGGCTGAAAATGCGGTCGAACTGGCGACACAGATTGTCAAAAAAGGCCTGAATGTGCGTCAGACCGAAAAGCTTGTTAAAACCGATGGCGGTAAGCTTTCCCGGACCAAAAAGGAAAAAACAAATACGGCGGCGCAAAAGGACCCGGATACTGTTTCGCTTGAACGTGATCTGAGCAATATGCTTGGCTTGGCGGTCAGTATTGATTTTGACGGGGCAGGCGGGCGTTTGACGGTTCGTTATGAGACGCTCGAGCAGCTTGACGACATTTTACAACGTCTAACCCATGGCCGTGCTGAAAGTGTGGCGAATGACGGTGGCGATGCAGCCGGGTTTGATGGAGCGGAAGACGATAACGAATTTGATTCCATGTTTTTGGATGAATCGGCAGATCGTGATGATGTTGATGAAACAAATTCCGAGGAAATCACCAAGGAACTGGAATCGATTGCAGATACATCGGGAATCTCGCTGCATCTGACCCGGGATGACGAAACAGAAGAAGAGCAGGGACCGGAAGCTGATGTACCGGTGGAACGTGAAGAAATTGACGAGGCTGCTTTTGCTGATGTGTTCGCCGAAGAGGGTAAAAAGTCGTCCTGAGTTACAATAAATGTAATGCTGCAATGCAACAAAGGCCGGTCGTTAGCGATCGGCCTTTGTTTTATTTGCGACTCGTTAGTTTTGAAGGAAAGCAGTGAAAATTCTAGCGTCTTCCCTGTTTTTGCCGTGCAACAGTAACTTTGATCATCGCGCGGTGCGCCAGGGTTTCGGGAATGGCAAGCCCACTTTTGCAGTCCTTTTCCGCTTCCAGAAATATTTGCAGGGCGCGCTGAATATGGGCCAGCGGCCAATAGTTCAAGTTCGCCTTAAACTGATCTGCTGCCTTGAAAAACAGCGGCGGTCGCAGGGATTTCATTGCCTGGTCAACAGACGTTCCCTGTGCCACCTGGCCTTTGACCAGATGAAGTTTCTGAAAATAGCCAATCATCATGCGCAGCGCGCCAACCGGGTTCAGGCCCTCTTCGACCAAGCGGGTCAATGCAACGTCCAGATTGGTTACATTGCCCGCTGAAACCGCCTGAAGCACATCATCATAATGACGGGCCGAACTGTCGCCGATACAGGCCATCGCATCACCAAGCGAGACGCGTTGCTGGTTTAGGGCATAAAGAGCAAGCTTTTGCAGTTCGTTACGTGAAATCATGCGATCACTGCCCAGATTGGCAACAAGATAACGCACGGCGTCGGTGTCAATGGCAAGGCCATGTTCATCCATGACAGAGCGGACGAGCCCTTCCAGGTCGCGCCCCGAATCGGCATAACAGGGCAGGGCCATGCCATTGCCGGCCTTTTCCACGGCCTGACGCAGCTTTGAACGTGCTGGCAGGCTTCCTGACTCGCAGATGATCAAGGCGTCTCCTGCCGGGTGTTGCAGGAAGTCTGCGATAACGGGTGCCTGGGCATCGCCAATATCGCGCAGACGGACGACGCGCCGCCCGCCACCAAAGCTGATGGCGGCAGCTTCGTCACGCAAGCGGCTGCCATCTTCCTTTAAATGCGTCGCGCCCAGTTCAACAACACGGAACGGATCTTTAAGATCCTCGACAACGGTCTTTGCCAATTGTGCACCACGTTCGCGCACCAGCCCCTCATCCTCTCCATAGATAAGGATGAGCTGTGCCTTTGCATCCGGAGAGCGGAGGAACGAATCGACCTGGGCTGCTTTAAGCTTCATGGCGTCCCGGTAAAAGTTTATTCAACGCTGCGAACGCCGATCGCCACCTGATTGGAAATTTGCCGCGCCAGGTTACGGGCGGCATCTTCCTGGGCAGCTGATTTTGCTTCCAGGCTGGCAAAATCGGATTGAACGATATTGTAGCTTGTTCTGGCGCGAACCGTTCCCGTACGCAGAATTTTGGTATCTGATATCCGGATGAGCTGATACTTGCCCGTCAGAATATAGTCCGAAACGGTTGCTTCATTTTGTTTGGTAAAACCAAGATCGACATTGGTTTCGTCAAGATCAACCTTGAGTTCATAAAGCGGAGACTGGTTCTGGCTTTCTGGTCTCAGGTTTTCCAGCAGGATGTTGCGCGTCAATTGCCCGACACGATTTTCCATCATGTCGACCTTGACGGCGGCAAGAGGATCCGTAGCGGTCTCGCCGACCTGATTTTTGGCATAAAGCGGTTGAAAACCGCATGCACCCAGAGCCGGCAGGGCAAGGCACAAAAACAACGTCATGATCGGGCGCAGCAACATTAGGTCAGGACTCCGTTTGATCCGGCGATTTGATAGCTCCATAGCGATACAATAATTCATGCCCGATGTAAGGACAAAATAGCCGCAGGAGCTCAATAAAGCATAGCTGCAACGCATTTTGCCGATTCGCAGGTGCTTTTTGCAAATATTGAAACATTATGCGCAATTCGGCCAGCGCGATGTTAAGGCGGTATTGCTCAATCTGTCGTGCAATCGACATAACATCCGCCGATGGCGCGACTGAAGGCCTGTCCGTTAACGGGGTTCCTTCCGGCCTGGAAAAATGAGACCAGACCAGCCGTAACCAGCGCCATTGCGCGACAAGATCTTCCAGTTCAAGGTTCCGGGGCCGGTTCAGCGGTACATCGGCAAGAACGGCCAGGGCGAGGACGTCGATACCGGTTTCTTTAACAAGATCATCAAGGCTGGAAATATCGTCTTTTAACAAAACAGGCGCTATGTCGGGGGGGCATGACGCCGTCGCCCGGGCGTGTGTGATCTTGTGATATGCTTGGGTTTGGGATGCGGAGGCAAGGAAGGACTGTTGAAAGTCTGTCTGTATCCATTTTGCCAGTTGTGACCGAAAGGCCCGGGTTTGCCGATTCGGGGCTTGTTCGTTTGGCAGATGGTTCAATATCCGCCCGGAAAAAAACAATCCCCATCGCCGGGAGAGCGAATGGGGATTGTATGTTGGCGAGGCGTAGCCTGTGTGGATAACTGCCACAGAAGCCATTTCCGAAATTACTGGTTATTGGCGCTGTCAATACGCAACTGACGGGCGCGGGTCAGGATCGAATCTTCCATTGCGGTCACGGTTTTCGGGTCCACCACGGCATCGGCCCATTCATTGCCACCGGCACGGACCTGGCGGAAAATCGAAACCTTGATGGCATCGGAGCGCAATGCCGTTCCCAGAATATAACCGGTGATTTTGAACCGTTCGTTGGGGGTTTCGGGCGGGCTGTACCAGTCGGTAATAATGACACCGCCAAACGGGTCAGCCGAGTTAAGCGGCATGAAGGAAAGCGTATCAAGGGTAGCGCGCCACAAATAGCTGTTCACACCAATACCCGAACCACCCTGCTGCTTTTTGCTGTCGCTGCCAAACAGGTTGAGTCCCTCGTCGCCAAAAACGCCGCCCTGTTTCTTTTTGTCTGCAATGGTGGCGGAACGACCGAGAATACGTTCATTGCCAGGGGCTGAACCCGGATAATTGTCATAGTCGGATTGCGATGCGCCGCTGCAGGCTGCAAGTGTTGTAACCAGGGTGCAGGCGGCGATGATTTTCAGTTTTGAAACAGACACGTTGTACGGCCTTCTGATCAGTCAATGGCAATGCAGAGCGCACTATAAGCAGCAATTGCGAGGAGAGCAAAGAAAACAAGTGTGTCCTTTTCGCCACAGCGGCGCAAAAATGTTACATCGTCGCCACAGTTTGGTTGACGGGATGGCAAAATGCTGGCTCCATAGCGTCGAACCGGGCGGCAGGAAATTGTCGTTCACACTTCAAATAACCGCTTAAGCGGGTTGAAGAAGACGTTGAGGGAAAAGATGAAAAAGATTCTTATTGCTACCAGCGCACTCGTCGCTGTTGCAGTTGCAGGCCAGGCACAGGCCTCTGAAAAAATTAAACTGTCGGTTGGCGGTTACATGGAACAGTGGGCCGGTACTGTTTCTCAGGACGATTCCGCTAGCAACATCAATGCATTCCAGTCTGATACCGAGGTTTATTTCACTGGTTCAACCACGCTTGATAACGGCATTGAAGTTGGGGCTGTTATCCAGCTTGAAGGCGAAACCTCAGGCGACCAGATCGACGAACAGTACCTGTACATCAACGGTTCTTTCGGTCAGGCCCGTATGGGTGAAGGCGATGGCGCCGCTGCTGCCATGGGTATCACTGCTCCGGCCGTTGGCCCGGTTGGCGTGAATGATGGTGACCTGACGAACTGGGCTGATATTCCTGCAATGCCGGACACTGTCTGGGATGCTGGTGATGATCCCAAAGTTACCTACTACACCCCGGTAATGGGCGGTTTCCGCGCTGGCGTTTCTTATACCGATAGTGCCGATGCCAAAAACGACGGTCCTGGCGGCGATACCGATACCGGCCAGAATACCACTGGTGGTATGCCGGTTGTGTCTGCTGGTCTTGAATATAATGGCGAGTTTGATGGTTTCTCGCTTGGCCTGTCGGCTGTTGGCGAACATCAGGGTGGCGGTGAATGGTTCAGCCTTGGTACCAACCTTGGCTTTGGTAACTTCACCGTTGGTGGTTCCTACGGTGTGAAAGCCAAAGACTACGGTGTGAACGACAACGTCGCTGACAAAGCTGACGACACCACTGGTTTCGACGTTGGCGTTGCTTATAAAATGGATGCGGCTTCTATCTCCCTGTCCTATGCAAATGCTGACATCGTTACCAATGATGCAGGTGACGGCTCAGACGTTGATACCGTTGATCTCGGTCTGGCATATGCTCTTGGCGCTGGCGTTGATTGGAAGACATCGATCTTCTGGTTCAACAGCGATGCAAAAACCGCTGCTGGTACCGACAACGATGGATTTGGTGCCGTTACCGGTATTAAATTGTCCTTCTAATCCTCGGGTTAGTTGAACGAATTGAGGAGGGAGCGTTTTTACGCTCCCTCCTTTTTTGTTTGAAATCGACGTGAGAATTTAGTGTTTGTTTTGTTTGGATGAGTAGGTGCGGTTCTCTGTATAGCTAAATTGATCAACAGTTTTGTACTATTTATTTGCCTGTTTCATGGAATAAAATCAGTAGGTTAGAGTCTTTGATACTCCCGCTGTATCACGAACGGGTTGCATTAAGGGCTGTTGAAAACCTTGTTTCATTCTTGTCTGATTGTTCCCTTGGAATAATGCTCTCCAGTTTGGAAGTTCGGGAATCTTTAATCTAAATTTTTTGCTGATTTTGCCCTGTTAACGTTCCTCCATGAAGGATGGATGTCGTCACATTTAACCAAGCCATTTTAAATTGTGACAAAAAAATGACCAGTGGTCATTAAATGAACTTGTTTTGAATTCTCTGAGTGATTCCAATCACGGGTATTTTACATAAATTGGGCTTATACTCGAGAAACAGCCGAATTCAGAAGTCGACTGTGATTTTTTTATCACGCATCGGGCAAAAAGATCACGTTTGTCATCTCTTTTAATTGACCAATGGTCATTTATTGGATTAGTTAGGTCTCAGCAAACAGAAAAATGTTCTGCTAACCAACGCCAACAGCGTTTGTTTTCAATGAGGGAAAAGATGAAAAAGATTCTTGTTGCGACCACGGCACTTGTCGCCGTTTCCGGTTTCGCCGTTTCTGCCAGCGCATCCGAACCGATCAAACTTTCGGTCGGTGGTTACATGGAACAGTGGGCCGGTATCACCTCGCAGGATGATGCATTTGATAACAAAAATGCTTTCCAGTCCGATACCGAAATTCATTTCTCGGGTTCGACCATTCTTGATAACGGCATCGAAGTTGGCGCCGTTGTTGAACTTGAAGGTGAAACTTCTGACGATCAGGTTGACGAACAGTATCTCTATATTAATGGTTCGTTTGGTCAGATCAGAATGGGCGAAGACGACGGTGCAGCCGACGACATGGGACTCACAGCACCGGCAGTCGGCCCGGTTGGCGTCAATGACGGCGACTTGACTAACTGGGTTGACACTTATCTTCCTGACACAGTCCAGAGTTCTGGTGATGATCCCAAGATCACCTACTTCACCCCGGTCATGGGCGGCTTCCGCGCTGGTGTTTCTTACACCGATAGCGACGAGTCGAAAAATGCTGGTGGTAGCGGTGGTAATCTGGGTCAGGGCACAACTGAAGGTCTGCCGGTTGTTTCTGCTGGTCTGTCTTACGACCATGATTTTGATGGTGTTGCACTTGGCCTGTCCGCTGTTGGCGAACATAAAGGTCAGGGTAACTGGTACGGCCTTGGTGTAAATGTTGGTTTTGGGAACTTTACATTTGGTGGTTCTTGGAGCCAAATTGAAGACGATTATGGCATTAACGACCGGGAAACTGAGGCTACCAAGGACACCAACAACTACGACATCGGTATCGCTTATGCCATGGACGCAGCAAGTGTTTCCCTGAGCTACGCTTACTCTGATTACGGTAATCGTTCGACCAAAGCTATGAGCAACAACATTAGTCCGAGTGCAAATGGCGAAATAAGCACGGTGGATCTTGGTCTCGCTTATCAGCTCGGCGCTGGCGTTGCATGGAAATCGTCGATCTTCTGGTTCGACGATGACAATGACAACTCTGCTGCCGACAATGACGGCTACGGCGCTGTTACCGGTCTGCGTCTCGACTTCTGATCCTGTAAAGATCAGCAATTGCAAGAGAGAGGGTGCTTCGGCGCCCTCTCTTTTTTTGTTTGATGGTCGGTTTCGAAACGAACGGTGAGTCAGGCTTTGGTGATTTGTTTTTTGAAATCGGCGTGTAAAAACGCTTCGAATCGGTCGAATTCGGTAAGCAGATGTTTCACGCAGGGAACAGGATCAGTTGTCGAGGTGCGTTGAACAAGTGCCGGATCGCGCCGATTCGGCAGGGCAACGAGCTTGTCTTTGGTAACTGTCAGGCTTCCCATACAGCCTATCTTTCCGTCTTCGGTGGCATGCATTTTTGCTAATCCGCATGGGGCAGCACAATAATCACCGCGAAAATCACTTTGCCAGGCTTTGATATTGCGAAAACGGCCGTGCAGAACTTCTGATGAGGCCGAACTATAAACGCCAATACCGGGAATACCGGCAAGTTTGGTGATATGGGCAGGGCCACTATCGGCCACCAGGACATAATTGCAATTGCCAATAAAGCTCACCAGCTCGGCAATCGTTTTAAATCCGTCTACAAGCTCGATATGATCATCCTGCGCTATGTCCTCGCCAAGGGCGGCCTTATAGGCTTCCTTGACCCCCTGATAGGCATTAAGAATGACTGTAATTTTAGCAGTCGCCCCTGCGCTATCTCGTAGAGCATGGATGCTTTTTGCCACAAATTCGGGTGGCAGGGTGCGCAGTGGCGAGGATGCCATCGGCAAAATACCGATTTGGAGCATATTGCCCTTTGCCACGTCCTTGTGGGGTAATGGGACAGGCGGAACATCAAATTCGCGACATAATACGCCTTCGCAATCAACGGGTGCCGTCGCAATATCTTTCCAGCCATCCATCTCGGACAGGTCGATGATAAAATCAAACCGCTTGAGAGCATTAGCCGAAATAAACAGCTGAAAAATTTCGATATTTTTCAGACTGGCGAAAATGTCACTGGCGCTTCCGGTATTCAAAAGGCCGATTTTGCAATGGGGAAAGGCGGCCAGAAAGGCGCGTAAAAACATTGTCATGCCCACGCAATCGCCCAAGGCATCGGCCGGAATCAGAAACAGAACACGTTTGCGATCAAATGACCGGGTCCATTGCGGTTTGGGTAGAACATCCAGATGGATTTCATCCGATACAATCTTGACGGATGCAGCGCGTGGTAAAACCTGCTGGCGCAAAAGCGACGACACCCGTGTCAGATAGCTGGAACTGCCATCGGATTTCTGGCTGATCCCGGCAGCAACATTGGGCAGACCAAATTCAAAGGGCTGTTTGGTTTTAAAGCGGGTGAAACGGGCGCGAGACAGATGCACGTTGCTGGAAGCCAAAGCGGGAATCCTTGGAAATTTACGGGGGCTGATCACGGGAAATGATTGTTGGCCCAATTACGCCGACATTAAGTGGCGAATCCGATCCCGGCAATACCGCAAATCGGCAATTTTCCAAGCATATGTCCCCTGGAAACGTCAACGCCCCCCATAGCATAGACACCTATCCCATGATAGGTCGCCAGGTGCGCCATCCGCTCAAATTTCGCATAACCCAAACAGGGTGCTCCCGGGTGGCTTTGGGTTGCAAATAACGGGGAGATGATGGCGGCATCAATATTGCGCCCAAATGCCAGCAGTTGCCTTAGCTGGGGCATGTCATGAATGGCAGCACTGACCATCAAACCATGTTTTTTTGCGGTATTAAGCAGATCATCGGGGGTTTTCTGTATGTAGCCTGGCATATGAAGCCCGTCTGCCTGTAGGCGGATGGCCAGCAGAATGTCAGCAGCAACAAAAAAGCGGTGCCCCAACCTGCGACAGATTTTACGTAAGATTAGTGCCTGTTGTGCCCGGTCAGGGGCATCATAATGCCGGAAAACCAGGGTGCTGCCCTTGGGCAGTTTGGTGAGTGCCTGGTGCGGATCAGGCAGTCTTTTATCGTCGCTCATTAATATAACGGGTGAAAGCCTGCGATCTGGTGCGTTACGTAAATTGAGTTGCTGCGCCAGCTTTGCTAGTTTGGGCTCCATTATGTTGTAACGTCCTTTTGGGCACTGAACCGGAATCTCGCATAACATGAGCGATCATAACGATTCATCAGGCGATGTCGATATCGTTGCCAACCTTGCCACCATTCAGCAAAATATTGACGAAGCTGCCAGTGCCGTTGGCCGGAAAAGCGATGACGTGACACTGGTATGTGTCAGCAAAACCCACGATGCCCCCCATGTAAGGGGTGCGTTGGTTGCTGGGCGGCGGATATTTGGCGAGAACCGGGTTCAGGAAGCGTCTGAAAAATGGCCGGAGTTAAAGCAGGAATTCCCTGATGTCGAACTACACCTGATCGGCCCGTTGCAAAGCAACAAGGCTCGCGAGGCCATGAGCCTGTTTGATGTCATCGAGACACTGGACCGCCCCAAACTGGCCCGAACCTTTGCCCGCCTTCGCGATGAAACCGGCCAGTGCCCGGAATTATATATTCAGATCAATATTGGTCGCGAACCGCAAAAAGCGGGAATTGACCCCGCCGATGCCGATGATTTTATTCGTGAATGTATCCATGATCTGGCATTGCCGGTAACCGGGCTGATGTGCATTCCCCCAGTTGACGAAGAACCTTCACCCCATTTTGCCCTGTTGGGAAAAATCGCAGACCGGCATGGTTTAAAGGTGCGCAGTATGGGCATGAGCAGTGATTACGAATGTGCAATTCGCCTTGGCGCTACGCATATTCGGGTTGGAACCGCAATTTTTGGGCATCGCGCCTATAATCTTGCCCATTGATGCTGAAAAAGGGCGAAATTCAAACTAATTCCGTCCTTTTTACCTGAATATTTGCTGTTATTAGGTCTTTTTGCCGGGTTTTCCGCGTTTAAGCACGCAGTTGGCTAAACTGGCTTTTGAACAGATCGATTTTTCCCCAATCAGATGAGACGTCAAAGTTGGTAATCTGTGACGCAGATTTTTGGGAAAACCAAAAATCGTGATCGGAGCGGATCGGGAAAGCTGCGTGATAGGGATTTTTATCCGCCTTAAAGTAATTGAGCCTGCAAGGCAGGCTCAATATCGCGCATCATCGGAAAACGGGATTAAACCCGGTTCAGGGGACGAGTTTGTAGCCACCGGGTTCGGTAACCAGGATCGTCGCGCTGGAGGGGTCTTTTTCGATTTTCTGGCGCAGGCGATACACATGCGTTTCAAGTGTATGCGTTGTCACACCAGCGTTATATCCCCAAACTTCATCAAGCAGGGTTTCACGTGAAACCGGTTTATCCCCGGCACGGAACAGGAATTTCAGGATCGATGTTTCCTTTTCCGTCAGGCGGATTTTTTTGTCGGTTGCCGTTTCAACCAGAATTTTGGCGCTGGGCTGGAAGCTATACGGACCGATGGCAAAAACGGCATCTTCGCTTTGTTCATGCTGGCGAATATGGGCGCGAATACGGGCCAGCAGCACATTGAGGCGAAACGGTTTGGTGACATAGTCATTTGCGCCGGATTCAAGACCCAGAATCGTGTCAGAATCGCTATTGGCACCGGTCAGCATGATCACAGGGGATTTGACACCGGCACGGCGCATCAATTTGCACACATCGCGCCCGTCTATATCGGGCAAACCAACATCAAGCAGGATGACATCGAAATAGTTGTCTTTAACGGCTTCAAGCGCTTCCTGGCCGCTATTGGCAACCACGCAGTCAAATTCTTCATGAAGGCGGAGTTGCTCGGTCAGTGACTGGCTCAGCGCCGCATCATCTTCAACCACTAAAACCTGTTTACCTGTCGTCATTGCCATCCCTTGCTGGTCCCTAAATTCCGTCTATATTCAGGCCCTGTTCTTGTTTTTGGCAACCCGAGTGCATTGCCTGTTTGCAATATAGCGAACTCTCACACTCAAATCGTCCTTTTTTCAAGAACAAACTGTTTTGGCTTTAGACATTGACGAATGAATGATCCAGCCTCATACCGACCTGATCGCGATCTTGTGATCGTGTTGGCCCCAAATCGGTAATAACATTAAGTATGACGATGACCACGTCCAAAAGCTTTTCGGCAGATACCGAAATTTCAACAACCGAGCTGATTTCGGTTTCCCGTGCCGTTGCCGACCTGCGCCGTGGCGAGATGATATTGATCCGGTCCGAAAAAACGGCAATTGCCGCCATCGCGACCGAACCCTTATCGGATCACGGGCTGGCACGTTTGCGTGCGATTGCCGTCAATGCCCGGGATATTGCCCTGATATTGCCGCGTGTGCGGGCCCGCGCCCTGGGATATGTCGATGCCAGCAATGGCTTTTGTGCTCTTCAACCGGCACATGCCGATCAGGTTGATGGGACAACATTCGGTATTTGGGCAAACCCGCTGCTGGATATGGTCGAGGCACCCTCGGCAAGCTGGCGTCAGACTGACGCAGGCGAGGATGCCGCCATTCGCTTGGCAAAACTGGCACGTTTGCTGCCTGCTATTGTGGCGGTGCCCGTTGATGCGGATCGCGTTGCGGAATTTGCCACTGCCGAAAACCTGCTGTTGCTCGAGGCAGGCATCATTAACGGCTATGAAGATGCCGCTGCCGGGTCTCTGCGCCAGGTTAGCGATGCCCGCGTGCCGCTGGAGAATGCGGAAAATACCCGTGTGGTGGCGTTTCGCCCGGTGGATGGCGGACAGGAACATATTGCCATCATTATCGATGAACCCGCCGCGGACGAACCGGTGCTGGTACGTCTGCATTCGGAATGTTTTACCGGCGATCTGATCGGATCGCTGCGCTGTGACTGTGGCCCGCAATTGCGCGGGGCCATTGCCGAAATTTCAGCCGGGGGCAAAGGCGGCATTGTTCTGTATTTGCGCCAGGAAGGGCGCGGTATTGGTTTGGTCAATAAATTACGCGCCTATGCCCTTCAGGACCGTGGTTTTGATACGCTCGATGCCAATGAAGAACTTGGTTTTGATGCCGATGAACGTGTTTATCGTCCGGCGGCGGAAATGCTGCGCCAGCTTGGCTATTCCACCGTGCGGATTTTGACCAACAACCCGGAAAAACTGCGCGGGCTGGAAAACTGGGGCGTTCGTGTCAGCGAACGGGTGCCCCATAAATTTCCGTCCAACGGCCATAATGCGTTTTATCTGAAAACCAAAAAGGACCGGGCAGGGCATTTGTTTTAGGCCCTGTCGGACATTTCAGCACGGAACGCATTTCTTGTCCCGGCAGCTTCTGCCGGGATGTTTTTTTGGCGGCGTCTGATGGGCTGTTTGGGTTAAAAAAGAACCGCATTCTGGCGATAAAACAGTGACGATCGATTTTGGCATCCTGATTGCATATCTATCGGCAAGAGGAGGATTGCGATGTCGATAGGTGCAGATTGGCGGCAAATTTCGCCCGGTGCGGGGGCGCAAACGGCAAATGGCGCGCAGCAAAGCGCAGCCAAAGCGGGCAACCCGGCACAGCAGGTGGCAGAAAATGGCGAATCCGGGGGATTTGCCAGCTTCCTGTTTGGTGATGATGGCTTTGATTTTGGTGACATCATTGATGTGATCAATCCGCTGCAACATATTCCTGTTGTCGGCGCGCTCTATCGTGAATTGACCGGCGACCAGATGGGCAATGGAGCCCGTATTGTTGGCGGCGGCCTGTTTGGCGGTGTCTTTGGTCTGGCTGGTGCTGCGGTTGATGCCGCTGTCGAGGGTTTTACCGGCGAGGATACCGGCGCGCATGTTCTGGCCCTGTTTGAAGGGGGGGATGATGCCCCCGATCCGACCGGGGCAACCGCAATTGCCCAAAATGACAGTGCACATGCGGGCTCTTCGGGCAAAACCAAGGGTGGTAGCCCTGATAACGGGCTGGTTTTGCCGTGGTCAGCGGGCGATACATCACTGGCATCGGTGATGGCCGGGGATCAGGCAACGGCGCAAAGTGCAGGGGCAGCGGCACCCTCAGCGGCATCCTCCCTGCCGTTTGATCCGGATGTTGCGGATGTTGCCAGCGGTGACAGTGTGGCGGAAAATATTGCCCAATCTGCAGCCGGTATGGCGACCACCCGGTCTGCCTACGCGCCTTCGTCCGTTGTACAGCCAGACGGGCAGGAGCCCCCCCAGCCTGAAAATCCGTTTGAAAAAGGTGCGGTGCGCGCGGCTCAAAATGCCGACCCGGCAGAACTTGCCGTAACCCTGGCCCGCGCCGGGCATAGCGATTATGCCTCGCGTTTGACAGCGCAGCGTGAAACAGGAACGGTGTCGTCGCGGTCGGCTGGCACTGTTCATGTCAATTATGCCAAGGGCGCAACCGTCTGGCAGCGGGCGGAACATAACGGGCGTGTATCGGGTCCGTCTTTTGGCGGTGATGTGCAGGGTGAATTGATCAGGGCGCGTTCTCGACAGGGCAGCGCCGAAACCGAAACCATGAATCCGGCCCTGATGACGGATGCTGCAATGCGCGATGATTTTCAGTCTGGTCCGGCTCTTTCGCCCGCAGAAATGGCGGCACGGTTTAATTCGGCCCTGGGCCTGGCACCGGCTAGCACGGGGGGTGACACCAGCACATCGTCCCATAAGGCAACTAGCCATAACCGAGTTTCTGCCAGTGCGGAAAACCGTAAGGGGGCTGATCGGGCTCAGCAGGATCTTGCCTCTGACAATGCGGCATCAAAAAATGTTGCCACGGCCGAGGAGCATCCGCTGTTACGCGAGGCCGAGCAGCATGATGCTGGTCAGGCCCCGGTGGGGGCATGGTTTAGCCAGACTATGATGGATGGTTTGCAGAAATACCAGGCGATGCAAAAACGCCAGCAGAGTCATGGGTCGATTTGATATCCCGGCATTTTTTCCTGGCATGACAAAGGCCCGGTTTCGTGTGAAGCCGGGCCTTTTGCCAGAAGATTGAATTTTAGCGGTTCAGGAAGCCGACCACTTCCTTCACCTCACGCAGGATCGGCTGGGCGATGGCATCGGCGCGCTCCGCCCCTTTTGCCAAAACCGCATCGATATAGGACGGGTCATTTTTCAAACGGGCCATTTCTTCGGTAATCGGGGCCAGTTTATCAACCACCACATCGGTCAGGGCCTGCTTGAAACCCGAAAACTGGGTACCGCCATGCTCGGCCAGAACGTCCGCGACCGGTTTATCCATCAGGGCCGCATAAATGGTGACAAGGTTGCGGGCTTCCGGGCGGCCTTCAAGGCCGTCTGCCTCGGAAGGCAGCGGTTCGGCATCGGTTTTGGCCTTGCGGATTTTCTTAGCCAGGGTATCGGCATCGTCGGTCATGTTGATGCGTGCCATGTCCGAGCTATCGGACTTTGACATTTTCTTGGACCCGTCACGCAATGACATCACACGGGTTGCCGGGCCAAGAATAAGCGGCTCGGGCAGGGGGAAGAAATCTTCCGCGCTGAAGTCATTGTTGAATTTCGTCGCAATATCGCGGGTCAGTTCAAGATGCTGTTTCTGGTCTTCGCCAACCGGCACATGGGTCGCCTTATAGGCCAGAATGTCGGCTGCCATCAGGCTGGGATAGGCATAAAGACCAAGAGAAGCATTTTCGCGATGCTTACCCGCCTTTTCCTTGAACTGGGTCATGCGGTTGAGCCAGCCGATGCGCGCGACACAATTGAAAATCCAGGCCAGTTCGGCATGGGCGGAAACCTGGCTCTGGTTAAACAGAATGTGTTTTTCCGGATCAATGCCCGACGCAATCATACTGGCCGCCAGTTCACGAATATTGGCGCGCAGTTCACCTGGTTCCTGCCAGACGGTGATGGCATGAAGATCGACGACGCAATAGATGCACTCAAAGTCGTTCTGCAGGGCAACCCAATTGCGGATTGCGCCAAGATAATTGCCAAGATGAAGATTGCCGGTGGGCTGTGCGCCCGAGAAAACACGTTGCATGTGTATCGTCCATTTCAGGATTGTTCACAAAAAATCCGCATGCTCCGCCAGGTTGTGGACACCCGCCGGCGGACGAGCATACGAACAGACGCGCGGAGTTAAGCCCCCGAAGGCGAACAGGTCAAGCAGCTTGTCGTATATCGGGCAAATTAGCCGCGATCACGCCATGCCTGTGGTCCCGGCACTGTTATTATGCCGGGTTGCCGCGCTTCAGGGTTGATTTAAGTTCGCGAAAGCTGGTGGCACCGCTTAACTGGGCAATCACGGCATACACAACCATGCCGGTGATCACGATCCCGGCCATGATGGCCGCCCGCAGGATGGCATCGTAACCGGCATTCCAGAAAAAGACGATCGCCGCCCACAGAACCAGCCCCATCAGGAGGGATGACAGCAGGATGCGCGGCACCCGGCGTTTCAGCCGGTCATCCAGCGTTAAATGGTTGCGTTTGCGCAAAATTGTCGCCAGCGACAGGGCATTGATCCAGGACGACACCGCCGTTGCCGCTGCAATGCCCAGATGACCGAAAAACGGCATCAGAACAACAATCATGCCGATATTGAGCAACATGCAGATAATGCCGATCCGAATGGGGGTTTTGGTATCTTCCCGGGCAAAGAAACCAGGAGCCAGCACCTTGACCAACACCGATGCCGGAAGCCCGCAGGCAAAAATCGTCAGCGCCATGCCCGTGGCACTGGTTTCGGTTGCGCTAAAGGCCCCGCGCTGAAACAGCACGTTAATGATCGGGGTTCCCATAACCGCGAGCGCGATGGCAGCAGGCAGGGTGAGGAGCAGGGCGATTTCAATGCCGCGATTTTGGCTATACATCGCAACAGACGGGTCTTTGCCCTGTAACTGGCGCGAAAGTGTGGGCAGCATGGCCGTACCAATGGCAATACCAATGACCCCCAGAGGGAGTTGATGCACCCGGTCGGCATAATAAAGCCAGGAAACCGCCCCGTCGGACACCATCGAGGCCAGCATGGTATCGACCAGCAGGTTAAGCTGATAAACGCCCACCCCGATCATGCCCGGGATCATGCGTTTGCCCAGCAGTTTGACCTTGTCGTCAATGCGCGGCAATTGCCAGCGGATGGCAAATCCGGCCCGTTTACACGCAATCACCAGCCAGACAAATTGGCCAATTCCGGCCAGCAATACCCCCCAGGCCAGGGCATGGGACGGGGTTTCGGTCACGGGGGTTAAACCCAGCAAAGCCCCGATCATGAAAATGTTCAAAACCACCGGGGCGGCAGCGGCGGCAGCATAACGGTGCAGGGTATTTAAAATGCCCGACATCAGCGCAACCGCCGAAATAAAGGCCAGATAGGGGAATGTAATGCGCGAGAGTTCGATGGCCAGCGCGAATTTTTCCGGGTTTTCGGAAAAACCGGGGGCAAAAACCAGCATCGCCCAGGGCATGATAATTTCGATAAGGGCGACCAGAAACCCGGTAATCACCACCAGGATTGATAAGGCATTGGCGGCAAAATCGCGTGCTTCCTCGATCCCGCGTTTTTCAATGTCACCGGCGAGCAATGGAATGAAGGCCACCGAAAAGGCCCCTTCGCCAAACAGACGGCGGAACAGATTGGGAAATTTGAAGGCGACAAAAAAAGCGTCCGCCATGCCGCCTGCGCCCAGCATAGCGGCAATCAGAATATCGCGGGCAAATCCCAGCAACCGTGACAGCAGGGTAAAACCACTGACAGTGGCAATCGAGCGAACAAGTGACATGGCCTATCTGATCCGAAATTTCCGCACTTTGGCCGCGAGAGTGCCAGTGGAAGGTGAAAGAAACGGTAATTTTTGCCCGTTTCGAGCCTGTGACCTCACAAATTATTTATGCTTTGTGATGGCTGTCACAGGCTTGTGGCGGTGATTTGGTTCATTTTGGTGTCTCCAGTTTTTGTTGGGACACGAGCTTCTGGAATTTGACGGACGAGAGCATAAAAAGGATCCCCCATCCTGTCAGGCCAAGAGTAAGGCCGATCCGGTCAAACAGACCGACAGGGCTGGTGGAGATATCCTCGCTCTCGTCACATGATCAGGGAATTGGTTTTGGCCGGGATAATTGACCGGCCTTAACGCGGGTCATGTTTGCTTAAAACATCAATCAGGCTTTCCTTGATCTGGACAAATTTTGTCCGGCTATCAATTTTCAGGCCGAAAACATCCTTCACATAAAAAACGTCCACCGCGCGTTCACCAAAGGTGGAAATGCGCGCCGACGCAATTTGCAAAGACAGATCGCGCAAAACGCGGGTGATGTCATAAAGCAGGCCCTGGCGATCCCGTGCGTTGACTTCGATCACGGTGTGGGTGCGGCTGGCCTTGTTGTCGATAATCACATTGGGTTCCACCCGGAACACCGCGGTGCGGGCCTTGTTATCCACCACCTGGCGTTTTTTGATTTCCCCGCTGGGGCGCAATTGTCCGGAAATGACTTCTTCCAGGGTTTTACGCAGTTTGTTGAGCCGCCCCTTGTCATTAAACGCCTCGCCATTGGCATCCTGAATCCAGAAGGTATCAAGGGCCATGCCGTCGCTGAGTGTCAGGATTTTGGCATCGACAATGCTGGCACCACATACCGCCATGCCCCCGGCAATTTGTGAAAACAGGCCAGGATGGTCGGTGGTGTGCACCGTGATTTCGGTGGCATCCATGTCGGTTTCAATGCGGGTATCAATGGTAATGTCCGCTCCGGATTTTTTGGCATTCCGGGTCAGTTCGGCATGGCGCAACTGGGTTTCGGTATCAAAACTCAGCCAATAGGATGGATAACCGCGCGCGATGAAATCTTCGATATCCTGCTCGCTCCAGCCGGTCAGGGCCTCGCGCACTTTTTGCTGGGCACGGGCCACGCGGGAATCGCGGTTATCCGCATTCAAACCACCCGACAGCAAATCATCGGTGGCGTAATAAAGCTCGCGCAGAAGCGATGCCTTCCAGCCATTCCAGATATTGGGGCCAACAGCCCGAATATCGGCCACCGTCAGGCATAACAGCAGGCGCAAACGCTCCTGCGACTGCACCAGATCGGCAAAGGCACGAATGGTGGTCGGGTCATTGAGGTCGCGTTTGAAGGCGGTGGCACTCATCCATAAATGCGCCTTGACCAGCCAGGCCACCGTTTCGGTATCAGCCGGGCTTAATCCCAGGCGCGGGCAAAGCCTTTCGGCGACTTCAGCCCCCAGTTCGGAATGGTCGCCACCACGCCCCTTGGCAATGTCATGGAGCAACACGGCCACATATAAAACCTGACGCGATATGACCTTGTGGATCACCGATGTTGCCACCGGAACCTCGTCAGCAAGGTCGCCACATTCGATTTGGTTAAGAATGCCGATGGCGCGGATGGTGTGCTCGTCCACGGTGTAGGTGTGGTACATGTCATATTGCATCTGGGCCACGACACGGCCAAAATCGGGCACAAAGCGCCCCAGAACACCGGCTTCGTTCATTTTGCGCAGCGGAATGTCCGGGGTGATTTTATGGGTCAGGATTTGCAGGAAAATGGCGTTTGCCGCCGGATCCTTTTGCAAATTCTGATCAATCAGTTGCAGGTTTTGCGTCACCCAGCGCAGGCTTTCGGGGTGAATGCCAACGCCGTTCTGATGGGCGACCAAAAACAGGCGCAGCATCTGGATCGGGTCGTCGCGAAACACATCACGGCTTTCAACGGCCAGCCGGTCATTGCGCAACTGAAAGCCGTCAATTTCCTTGTTGCCAAAAAAACGGGCCGGAAAGCGGATTAGCGGGCGGCGCTGATGGCGTTCCTCAAGGGCGGCACAGAAAATGCGCGTCAGATTGCCCACATGTTTGACCATCAGGTAATAGTGCTTCATGAAGCGTTCAACGCCAATGGTTCCGGCATGGTCGGTATAGCCAAGGCGGGTGGCGATTTCGCGCTGCATGTCAAATGTCAGGCGGTCTTCGGGCCGGTCAGACAGGTAATGCAGCCAGCAGCGCACTGACCATAAAAAATTCTGCGCTTTCAAAAAGCCCTGGGCTTCCTTTTTGGTCAGAACCCGCTGATCGACCAGTTCCATCGGTGTGTTCACACGGTACAGATATTTGCCAATCCAGAACAGGGTGTGCAAATCGCGCAGGCCGCCTTTGCCATCCTTGACGTTGGGTTCGACAACATAGCGCGAATCGCCCATACGGATATGGCGTTCGTCGCGTTCATTGAGTTTGGCTTCAATAAATTCCAGGCCGCTGCCCTTGACCAGTTCATCCATGAACCGGGTGCGAAACTGGTCATAAATGTTCTCGTCACCCCAGACAAACCGGCTTTCCAAAAGGTTGGTGCGAATGGTGATATCCTGGCGCGCCATGCGCAGGCAATCCTCGACCGAGCGGGTGGCATGCCCCACCTTCAGGCCCAGATCCCACAGCATATAAAGGACATACTCCACAACCTGTTCGCCGTGCGCGGTCTGTTTGTAGGGAAACAGAAACAGAATATCGACATCCGAATGCGGTGCCATATCCCCCCGGCCATATCCCCCCACCGCGACCACCGCCATGCGCTGTTCCTTGGTCGGGTTATGCAGCGGATAAACAAATTCGACCGCATAATCATGGATCAGCCGCACGATCTGGTCGATCAGGAAGCTGTAGGAAAAAACCGCATCATGGCCGGAATTGCTGGCTTCAAATCGCGCGCGGATTTCGGCCCGTCCGTGTTGCAGCGTGTCTTTCAGACAGCGCAACACCGCTGCACGCTGCTTGAGGGGTTTTAAATCACCCTCTTTGCCAATATTGCCAAGTTCGGTGAAAACTTTGCGACGGTCGATAATATCACGCTGATTCTTGACTTTAAGCATGGCGAAATGCGGTGTCCTTGTTGTCGGGACGTGGATGCCAGGTTCCGGGGCCGGGCATGAAAGCAACAGACCATTATGGTGGTGCCTATATCCAGGCAACCTTGGTGCAGGGGGCGATTTTTGCGTGCCGCCCCCTTGATTACCAGTAAAATATTTGCCATCAGCCGGTTTTATATATCTGGCGCAAAACCGTTTTTTCTAGTGTTGCCGGGCAAAGGCGATACAGGGTTTCGCCAATAATCGGGGTTAGCTTTCCGCCTGGCGTTTCAAATCGCGCAGGCGATACAGCGCATCCAGTGCTTCACGCGGGGACATGTCATCGGGCTCAAGGGCGCTTACCGCATCAAGCAGCGATTGCTGTTGCGCGCTTAATGCCGGGGCGGCGTCCTGTTCTTCCTTTTCCACCTGGGCCATTGCGGCAGCAAAAAGCGGCAAATCATCGGCCAGTTTGGAAACGGCACCGCCCTGTTGCCCCTTTTCCAGGGTTTTTAACACCTGTTCGGCCCGTTTGATCACGGCCTTGGGCAAACCGGCAAGCTGGGCCACATGGATACCATAGGACCGGTCCGCACTGCCGGGGCCAACCTCGTGCAAAAACACCACTTCGCCCTGCCATTCCTTGATCAGCATGGTATGGCAGGAAAGATGCGCCAGCTTGGCGGCAAGGGCGGTCAGTTCGTGGTAATGGGTGGCAAACAGCCCCCGGCATTTATTCACTTCATGCAGGTTTTCCACCACCGCCCAGGCAATAGAGAGGCCATCAAAGGTGGCGGTACCACGCCCGATTTCATCGAGAATAACCAGCGACCGGTCGGTTGCCTGATTGATAATGGCGGCGGTTTCCACCATTTCGACCATAAAGGTGGATCGCCCGCGCGCCAGGTCATCGGCCGCGCCAACGCGCGAAAACAATCGGTCAATGGCGCCAATATGGGCCGATTGCGCCGGAACAAATGCACCAATTTGCGCCAGCACGGCAATCAGCGCATTCTGGCGCAGGAAGGTGGATTTACCCGCCATGTTGGGACCGGTAATCAGCCACAGTTTCTGTTCGTCCTCAAGGCGGCAGTCATTGGCAACAAAGGGCGATTCCCCGGCATTTTGTAAGGCAGCCTCGACCACCGGGTGGCGGCCTGCGCGAATGTCAAAGGACAGGCTGTTGTCAATGATCGGGCGAATGCAGCCTTGCTCGCGTGCCAGTTCGGCAAGGGAGGCGGAGACATCCAGCCCCGCCAGCGCCTGGGCACAGCGGGCAATTGGGTCGGCATGGGCCAGCACCGAATTGATCAGATCGGCAAACAGTTCCAGCTCCAGTGCCATTGCCTGGTCACCGGCCTTGGCGACTTTGCTTTCCAGTTCGGACAGGGCAACGGTGGTAAAACGCACGGCATTGGCCATGGTCTGGCGATGAATAAATTCATCTACATCCATCATCTTGTCGGCCTGTTTGGCCGGCACCTCGATGAAATAGCCCAGCACGTTGTTGTGTTTGACCTTCAGGCTGGAAATGCCGGTCTGTTCGGTATAGCGCGCCTGCAAATTGGCAATCAGCTTTTTGCTTTCGCTTGACAGCATGCGCAATTCATCAAGCGGCGGGTGATAGCCGCTGGCGATAAAACCGCCATCACGCGCCATCAAAGGCAGGCTTTCGGAAAGGGCGCGGCGCAGCAGGTCAACTAGGTCACCATGATGGCCCATTTCGGTCAAATGATCGTTCAGGGCGGCGGGCAGGGTATCCAGGCTGTTATCAGCCGGATGGTCCAAAAGGGTGCGAATGGCAAAGGCACAGGCAAGGCCATCGCGAAGGGCGGCCAGATCACGCGGGCCGCCCCGGCCAATCGACAGGCGCGACAGCGCACGTTCAATATCGGGGCATTCCGATAGGGCATTGCGCAAATCGCCCCGCAAATCGTCATGGTCATGAAAATAACTGACCAGATCAAGCCGCTGGTTAATTGTCCTGGCATCGGTCAGCGGGGCGGAAAGGCGGGCGGCCAGCAACCGGGCACCGGCCCCGGTGCGGGTGCGGTCAATCACCGATAACAGCGACCCTTTGCGTTCCCCGCTTTGGGTCTGGGTCAGTTCCAGGCTGCGCCGGGTGGCGGCATCAATTTCCATTGCCGCGCCCTGTGCCATGCGCGTGGGCGGCGACAGGCGCGGCATCTGGCCCTTCTGGGTCAGCTCGACATAGTCAATCAGCGCGCCAGCGGCCGAAAGCTCGGCCGTTTCAAACCCGCCAAAGGCATCAAGCGCGGCGACATCATACAGCTTTTTCAGGCGCAGTTCGGCATTGGCCGAATCGAACCGCGCGGCAGGCTGCGGTGTGATGATGTTTTTATATTCGTTATATAAATCAAACATCTCCGACCGGTTCAGCAACCGATCCGAAATCAGGATCTCGCCCGGGTCCAACCGGGCGATGGCGGCACTTAACCCCGCACTGGTGCAGGGCTGCACATAAAAATCACCCGTTGAAATATCCAGCCAGGCCACCCCCATTTTGCCACGCACATCGGCAATGGCCGCCAGATAGTTGTGGCGTCGCGCATCAAGCAGGCTGTCTTCGGTCAATGTGCCGGGCGTGATCAGGCGCACCACATCGCGTTTGACCACCGATTTGGAACCGCGTTTTTTGGCTTCTGCCGGGTCTTCCATCTGTTCGCACACCGCGACGCGAAATCCCTTGCGGATCAAACGCTGCAAATAGGTTTCGTGACTATGAACCGGAACACCTGCCATCGGAATATCGTTTCCCTGATGTTTGCCACGTTTTGTCAGGGCAATATCAAGGGCTTCGGCGGCTTTGACGGCATCGTCAAAGAACAGCTCGTAAAAATCGCCCATCCGGTAAAACAGCAGGCAGTCCTGATACTGTTCCTTAAGCTCAAGGAACTGGATCATCATCGGGGTTGCGCCGTCGCGGTTAAAATCGGGTGTGGTCATGGTTTTTTCAGAAAATCCGGGCATTTTGTTCATGGCAGCCTTGATAGCAAACCCGGCGGGACTTGGCGAGGGGGGCCGTTATTTTGCCCTAAAGTTTTGCAATATATGATAAAATACTTTTGTTGGATGTTATCGGACCAGTGACCGAGGAGAAAAACAATGTCTGAAGAACACATCACAGCCCAGGTTCCGGAACTGGTCGGCTTGTTTGATACCAAAGAATCCTTTGATGCGGCGGTAAAGGCGCTGACGGCTTCGGGTTTTTCCCATACCGATCTTTCCGCGCTTAGCACCCATGAAAGCATCGATGTTGCGGGCAAGGAAGGCCAGTCCTGGACCGATGTCCTGACTGCGATGTTTGGCGAGGTCAAATATGAAGTTCCGCTGGTGGCATCGGGTGCGATTGCCCTGTTTGGCGGGGCGGCAACAGCGGCCCTTGCGCTGGCGATTGGGGCCGGGGTTGGCACAATGGCCCTGACCGATTTTATCGACAAGGTCACATCCACCCCCCATACCGAAGATTTCGCCAAGGCGATCAAGGAAGGGTCAGCCGCCTTGTGGGTCCGTCTTGACCCGAAAGACCCGGCCAAAGAAGCCAAAGCCCGCGAGATTTTTGCGCTGAATAACGCGCATAATGTTCATATCCATGAACCGGTTGAACCGTTGGCTGAAGCCTGATTACGGGCTGGTAACGAATTGCTTAAAGGCACCCTGCCTGCGCGCCGGGTGCCTTTTTTTATTGGTGTCATTGAAATCCTCTGTTCCGATGTGCTGATGTTGCGATGCAACATACGGAAAATGCAGGAAAAATTGCAATTTTCATCAACTGGTCCTTTGACCGGCGTGCGGAACCCTGATTTATTACGAGGTTCCCTTTGGCAGTCCCACAACCTGTCTTCGGGTTCACCGCTTTTCTCACCCACCATGCAAGCGTCAGTGAAGACATATGGAAGAAAAAGAAATCAAGGTTCGTGACCGCGAAGCACTGCTGTTTCATTCCAGCGGCCGCCCCGGAAAAATCGAAATTACCGCCTCCAAGCCGCTGACCACCCAGCGCGATCTTTCTCTGGCCTATTCGCCAGGTGTGGCTGTGCCGTGTCTGGAAATCGCCAAAAACCCGGCCACGGCCTATGATTATACCTCCAAGGGTAACATGGTGGCCGTCATTTCCAACGGCACGGCTGTTTTGGGCCTGGGCAATCTGGGGGCACTGGCCTCCAAACCGGTGATGGAAGGCAAAGCGGTTCTGTTTAAACGCTTTGCCGATGTTGACGGCCTTGATCTTGAAGTTTCGACCGAAGATGTGGACGAGTTTGTCAATTGCGTGCGTTTTTTGGGTGCGACCTTTGGTGGCATCAATCTTGAGGACATCAAGGCACCGGAATGCTTCATTATTGAAAGCCGCCTGCGCGAACTTATGGATATTCCGGTTTTCCATGATGACCAGCATGGTACGGCGATTATTGCCGCATCGGGCCTGATCAATGCCTGCGACCTGACAGGGCGTGACCTGGCCGACATTAAACTGGTGGTGAACGGGGCAGGGGCTGCTGCCATTGCCGTGGCTGCCCTGGTGAAAAGCATGGGTGTGTCACCCGATAATGTCATCATGTGTGATTCGCGCGGTGTGATTTACAAGGGCCGCGAAGATGGCATGAACCAGTGGAAATCGGCCCACGCCGCCGATACCGATGCCCGCACCCTGGAAGATGCCATGAAGGGGGCAGATGCCGTTTTTGGCCTGTCGGTCAAAGGGGCGATTACGCCCGCGATGGTTAAAAGCATGGCCAAGCGACCGATCATTTTTGCAATGGCCAACCCGGATCCGGAAATCTCGCCCGAGGAAGTTGCCGAAATTCGCGATGATGCCATTTGCGCCACCGGCCGCTCGGATTACCCGAACCAGATCAATAACGTGCTGGGCTTCCCCTATATCTTCCGGGGCGCGCTGGATGTTCAGGCATCGACCATCAATGAGGAAATGAAAATTGCGGCCGCCCATGCCGTGGCAGCACTTGCGCGTGAAGACGTGCCTGACGAGGTCGCAGCGGCCTATTCCGGCCGGCGGTTGCAATATGGCCCGGAATATATCATTCCCGCCCCGTTTGACCCGCGCCTGATTATTGCCGTGCCCAAGGCGGTGGCCCAGGCAGCAATGGATAGCGGTGTTGCCCGCCGTCCGATTTTTGATATGGGCGAATATGAAAACCAGTTGCGCAGCCGTCTTGATCCGACAGCAGCCCATTTGCAACTGATTTCCGATTATGTGCGCGCCCATCCCAAACGCATCGCCTTTGCCGAAGGCGAGGAAGAAACCGTTATCCGCGCGGCTGCGGCATTCCGCAATTCGGGCTATGGCACGCCGATCCTGGTGGGGCGTGAAGACCGCATTTTGCATACGGCAAAACAGTTGGGGATTGAAAGCCTGGAAGGGGTGGAAATTACCAATGCGGCTCTGTCGCACGATAACCGCAAATATGCCGAGTTCCTGTATGAGCGCCTGCAGCGCAAAGGTTATTTGTGGCGGGACTGCCAGCGCATGGTGAACCAGAAACGCAATGTGTTTGCCGCCACGATGGTGGCAATGGGCCAGGCCGATGGCATGATCACCGGCCTGACGCGGAATTTTAATCGCAGTTTTTCCGATATCAGTTCCGTGATCGATGCCAAGGATGGCGAAATCCCGATGGGGCTTTCGATCGCCATTGCCAAGGGCCGCACGGTGTTTATTGCCGATACGCGTGTGCATGATGTGCCCGATGCCCAACAATTGGCGGAAATTGCCATTCAGGCGGCTAAAAAGGCCCGTCAGCTTGGCCATGAACCGCGTGTGGCTCTGATCTCGCATTCGACCTTTGGCAACCCCTGGACCGAGGATACCGACCGCATTCGCGAGGCGGTATCGATTTTGGAAAATGCCGATGTCGATTTCGAGTTTGATGGCGATATGAGTGTCGATGTCGCGCTTGATACCGAACTTCTGAAGCTTTACCCGTTTTGCCGCCTGTCCGGCCCGGCCAATGTGCTGGTCATGCCGGCCCTTCATGCCGCGACCACGGCATCGAAGCTTTTGGGCAAACTGGGCGGTGGCACGGTGATTGGCCCGGTGATGATTGGTCTTGCCAAACCGGCCCAGATTACGCAAATGGGGGCCACTGTGAACGACCTTGTCAATCTGGCTGCCCTTGCCGCCCATGAGGCAGAGCACGGCTAAGCGGGCCTTTCCCGGGGGTTTGTTGACCGGGTTATGATACCGTTCACCTTGGCTTTTTTGTTATTTGGGCGGTAAAAACATCATCTGATAGGATATGGCGGAAACGGGAGACCCGATTTCCGCCATATCTGTTTTATAGTGTGTTGAAAATTGACCACCGATCGATGAAAAAAGGATCGAACCTGATGCTGCGCCTTGTCGCCATTTTTGCTTTTTTGCTGATCGTGCCGGTTTTATCGGCCTGCAATGACGAGGTCAGTGCCGAACCGAGTGCCGATGAAATTACCACGGCCGTGATTGAACGTTTCCGCAACGATCCCTATGCCCGTGTCGCCCATGTCGAGAATGTGCATAAAACCAACAGCGTGCCCGAAGGCGACGGGGTTGTGACGGTGATGGTCAGTTATGACATGGTATTTGATCGCAGCATTGCCGAATTCGCCGATGATGTGATGGAACAGGGCAAGCAGGCCGAAAATCTTGATGCGGCAAGTGAGGCAGCCCGCGATGCGGTGGATGTGTTGAAAATGAAAATGCTGGCCCTGAAAGAAGGCGGTTTTACCGTGGGGGACCGGCGCGGTATCAGCAATGAAATCCGGCTGGTGAAATCTGAAAAGGGCTGGATCTATCGGCCATAGCCATAGCTTGTTGGAACTGGATAAAAAAAGGGTGCCGCTGATTGGGCACCCTTTTTTCGTCATCTGATTTTCTGGTTTAATCCTGCAAAGATGCCAGCAGGTTTGGTGGTGGTGGAACATCCTCGGCGGCAAATTTCATGCCATCAAGATCGTCAAGATTATTGGCCCGCATGATGGCATGCAGGGATTCCACGTAATCTTCACCGCGTTCCGAATATTTCACCAGCGTATTGGCCAGTTCCCAGCCGGTGATGTTATCCCCTTCGGCCCGCAGACGGGCGCGTTCTTCCCGCAGGGATTTATAGGCCGGATGGGAATTGATGTTCCGGGCATAGGCGCGTACGGAATCCATCAGGGTATCAAATGCCTTGATCACGTGGGTTTTACCCTCTTCGCGATCTTTTGGAACAATGCCTTCTTCCTCGTTATAGGCCCACTGGCCAAACAGGGCATTGCCCTTGCGGACAAAACGCGACGTGCCCCAGCCGCTTTCTTCGGCCGACTGCGCCAGAATCAGCGAGGGCGGGATAATATCAATGCGCTCAAGCAGGGCCGAAATGCCACCGCTTTCGACACGGTAGCGTTTCATCATTTTTTCAACCCATTTTTGCTGGGTCGGTGTTGCTGGCACACCGGCATATTCGTTGCTTTGAATGGACAGCAACCGGTCGCGCCGGGCGGTAATTTCTTCATTCACCCGCAGGGCAAGCGGCAAAATGATGCGCAGGAAAATCTGTTTGCGTTCCGCAACCGAGCTTAGATCGCGCAGGCCTTTGGGCACGCGTTTGATATAAACACGGGGAATGGCATCGGAATTACCCAGCTTATAGTCGATGCTTTTGAAATACTGATCCAGCGCGACCACTTCCGGGTCGCGCTGATAAAGCTTTTTAACCTTCGGTTTTTCCGGTTTTACCGGCACAACAACCGAGGCATCAATCACCATGCCAGCCGGTTTCGGGGCAATATCAAAGTCGCCAAACATCAGCGCATATTGCAAGCCCACCGCGCCAATTAAGGACGCAAGTGCGACTTTTGTAAATGTCGTCTGGTTTGCGCTACTCATTCATCTCTCTCCAGGATCATTGAACCTGTTCGTTTTTCCGCGCCCCGTTACCTATGACCGGCCCGGGAAAGCGGTGCAACCGTAAAAAAACAATGCACGATTAACCCCCCGCCAATACTCGTATTCCGCATAATAGCGGCAACGCATCACGAACCCGAAAGATCGCGACGGGGCGTAAAAAAGTTACGAATCGGTTAATGGGGGATGCGTTCACCCCTTCTTGTCAGGTTGGTCATGGCGTTTTCCCAACCTGTTTATTTGCCATATGGTCCGGCATTTATGGCACATCCCCACTTTATGTGGTGTGCTTCTTTGATGCACGGCAATACATCATGTGGCAAAGGCATTCAAGCGTACAATGCGGTAAAAATCGCGCCGAACCCTCTCAGCCAGTTTATCTGTTGGAAAACCGATAGCTGACGATTCCGGCGCGATTATGAAAAGATCGTGGTCATAGCATGAGGTGGCAATTTGCCACCTGTCAGTATTCCGCCATCACCGGTTCGACGGCCTGCACTTCGGGCACATAATAGCGCAGCATGTTTTCAATGCCCATTTTCAGGGTCGCGGTGCTGCTCGGGCAGCCAGAGCACGCACCGTGCATTTCCAGATAGACAACACCGTCTTCAAATTTGTGAAAAACGATGTCACCGCCATCCTGGGCCACAGCCGGGCGTACACGGGTATCAAGCAGTTCCTTGATCTGGCTGACCAGTTCGTCATCGCCTTCAGAGGCGGAGCTGGTTGCCTTGGTGGCATCGCTGCCCTGATCGAGAACAGGCTGGCCGGAGGTATAGTGCTCCATAATGCCGCCCAGGATCTGTGGTTTCAGGGTTTGCCAGTCGCGGCCATCTTCCTTGGTGATGGTGATAAAGTCACCCCCCAGGAAGACACCGGTAATACCGTCAACTTCAAACAGCTTGCGCGCCAGCGGCGATTTTACATGTTCATCGTTGCTGGTGAAATTGGCCGTTCCCTGACGGCCCATAACTTCTTCCCCCGGAAGAAATTTTAGGGTGGCGGGATTCGGGGTTGGTTCGGTTTGTATGAACATTTTCACCAAGTCCTTTTTCTGTGGCGCCGCAGGCATGGCACAATGCGGCGGCCTCATGTCTTTCACTTTGGTCTCTAAATGGGCCAATTTTGCAAAAAGATCAAGTCCGACCATGCAAGTCGGGTATTCAACAAAATACCATATTGCGCCTAGCGTTGCAGGATGCTGATGATTTCATTCATTTGCGTGCGGGCCCGCAGCAGGTAAAAACCCAGGCCGGCAAGATGGTTGGGTAAAATGATCCCGTCGGCGGAACCGTTAATCACAACCAGCGGGTCCAGTTTTGCTGCCGCCTGCAAGGATGCGACCATTTCCGCCCAGATCTGGCTGACCTGGCGTTCATTGAGGATATTCTCGAAATCGGTGCCAAGGTCCCGCAGGATCAGACTATAGGTGTAAAGCCGACCCTTGGTGGCGTAAAATACGTCGTCTGCAGTGGTATCGAAAATCGACGGGTGGGCCACCTTGTTGTCAATCAGTGCCGATGCCGACCCCAGATCATTGGCAATGCGTCCCAGGGTTTCCTGTAAATTGTCAGCACGGCGTTCAAAAACCGCATTACCAGCGGCCAGCCGTTCATTATAGCGCAACAGGGCGGAAATGGCCTGGCGGTATTGCTGTTCGGAAGATACACCGGGCAGCAGCGAGATGCTGGGATCAAAGACCCATTTGTCGCCGCGGAATTTTAATGCCCCGGCAGCGTTATCGAGATCACTGTCAACCTGGCTGGACCCGCGGGCCCGGCCGATCTGGTCGGACATTTCGATGGCGAATCGCGACAGGGCGTAAATAATGCCGGTTTGGTAATTCGGCATATTGTCCAGCGCGGCACCGGGCATAAAGAACGGGTCATTCGCCGTCCAGTCATGCTGGTTGACCTCACGGTCAATCAGGGCCGCAGCCGTGGCAACGGCATGGCTGCCCCCCTGATAATTACCGGTAAAATCGGTATTATCATCAATATTTTGAACCACAAGCATACCGACCGGATAATAAATCAGGGCGAGAACAACAATCACGGCAAGGGCCCGAAGCCAGAAACGCCCGCTTGTAAAAAAGCCGCGCAGTTTTGCACCAAAACCTTTGATGCCGCCCTTGTTGTATAGGTAATCGTCTTCGATCATGTCCTGTCCCGGTCTGATGAATGTACGATGATCAAACTAGGGTCTTGGCGGTTAGGCCGCAAGGATATGTTAGGCCCGATCCGATTTCCCGGCCTTGATACAAAGTCGTGTTGCCGTGTCGCAACCTGCAAGAATTTCATAAAGATCGTCGCGGGCAAGGGCAATGCAGCCTTCTGTGCCTTCGTATTTTGGGCGGGCGATATGGATGAAAATGGCCGATCCCCGGCCAGCGACTGCCGGGCTGTCATTATGGTCCAGGGTGACAATGACATCATAAACAGGGTCGTCGCGCCAAAGCTTCTCGTGGCTGGCGTTAAAGGGCAGGCGCACCGGGCGGTTGTAACGGCTGCTTGAGGGCGCATCGCACCAGCCATCCCGGGGATTGAGGACGTGGGTGGGCAGGCCGGTTTTTGGGGCCGGAACCCGGTCGGCCCGATACATCACGTAACGCAGTTTCCATTCGCCAATCGGGCTGGCCCCGTCGCCTTCGCGTTTATCGGCTGTCATGCCTGTCTTGCCAATTGCGGCGCGATATTTTTTGCCCATAAAGGTCAGCTTACCGCTTTCATCAACCGTGATCCGTGGCGCTGTCGGGGCGGATTTCGCGCTTTTATGGTCGGCCATGATGGCAAATTTCCCTGATTGATATTTGGTTTTTGGGTGGCGGTTTTGATCGCTGCCATCTGATAGGCGGAATTTGTTCTGGTGATGACGGCCTTTGAAAATGACAACGCCCCGCAATATTGCAGGGCGTTGTATCATGTCATGCGGATTCTTGCTGTTAGCGTAATGACAGCAAAACCGTCACAGCCTTATTTTGCAAAACGTGCGATGGCGGCATGGATCAGTTCGGCGGCGGTTTCTGCACCTTTCCAGCCGGTTACTTTGACCCATTTGCCTTTTTCAAGGTCTTTGTAACGCTCGAAGAAATGCTGGATCTGGTCGCGCAGGATTTCCGGAAGGTCTTCGTGCGATTTGATGTCCTTGTAGTAAGGATCAACCTTCTCATGGGGCACACAAATCAGCTTTTCGTCCATGCCGGCTTCGTCTTCCATCATCAGCACGCCAATCGGGCGGGCGCGAATGACAGAACCGGCAACCACCGGCTCGCGGAACATGACCATCGCGTCAACGGGGTCGCCATCTTCACCCAGGGTATTGGGGATGAAGCCGTAATTGACCGGATAATACATCGAGGTATGCAGAAAACGGTCCACAAATACCGCGCCTGAATCCTTGTCGACTTCGTATTTGATCGGCCCGCCCTGCGGGATTTCAATGACAACATTGACGTCCCAGGGAACGTCTTTACCAACCGCAATCTTGCTGAGGTCCATCGGGTAACACCCTTTCGCATATGCTTCAGATCACCCGTTGCCGGGCGTGGTTATGGGATTTGTTTATGTACCTTGATTAAGGCAACAATAATGGTGCCGCCCTTTTATCGTGAAATGTACGATGTTCCAAGAACCTGCTTGTTCATCCTTGGTCGCAGTTGCGTTATTCCGCTGCTTCTGGCGGCAAAAATATGCTTTGCACGGGAAGGAAACGTTGTTTTTCAGCTTCCAGGGTGCGGAAAAGCAGGCCATTATCGCTGGCACCGGAATGGCGCTGGGCGATTTTGCGGGCATGGAAAAGATGCAGGACGGGCGAACTGTATTCCAGATTTTTGCGACGGACACCAGCCCGGATCAAACGCAGGATAAAATCCGAATCCTCCAGGCCGTGGCTTTGATAAGCCTCGTCAAAACCGGCAATTTTATCAATATCTTCGCGGAAAACTGCCAGATTGCAGGCCTGCGCTTTTTTCCACGATGTTTCATATTGCCACATGCTTTTGTGCGATTGCGGCAGGGGTATAAACTGGAACGGACGATTGCATTGACCGGTAATGCCAAGTCCAAATAACGCAGCCCGTGGCCATTTATGGAACGCGGGCTGGTTGCGCATGACGAATTCGGTAAAACGGCGTTTCAGAAAAACGCGCTTGCCGGTGACAAAACAGCCCGGGGTCGCGGCTGCCCGGTGTTTGGAGATAAAATCGGGCATGACACAGCAATCGCCATCAATGAAAATCGTCAAATCGCCCTGAGCAAGCTTGAGCGCGCCATTTCTGACTTCAGAAAGGCGAAAACCCCGGTCTTCCTGCCAGAAATGCCGGATTGGAATGTCACTTTGTCTGGCGAAACGGGCAATGAGGTCGCGGGTTTCATCTTTGGACCCGTCATCCGCGATAATGATTTCAAAATGCCGGTCTTTTTGATCCAGCAATGATTTCAACACCATCGCAAGAGCTGTCGGCCAGTTGTAAGTGGCGACAATCACGGAAACGAGACTGGATTTCGACATCTTTCCCCCGATACAAGATCTAATCCCCCATTATTGCCCCTTAACAATAATGTGATTGAAAGTTGTACAGAGCCGGGGAAGGCGGGGCAATAGCCAGATGGTTACAAATCGGTATTTTCGTACACTTCACGACCAATCAATTGGCGAATCCAGTCTGCTGCGGCCATGACGGCAGGGTCGCGTTCGCGCGACGGGCGGATCAAAAGCCGATACCACCAGCTTGACATGAAATCGGGAAAATCGAGCATGACCAGTTCCCCGCGATCGACATATTTGCGGGCGATCACATCGGTACTGGCGACAATGCCATGTCCTTCGCGGGCGGCCTCAAGCGCCCAGATATGGTGGCTGAAGGTCCAGCAATCGGACAGGGCAAAGCGGGTATTTTCGAACCAGGATGTGATCTGGGAAAACTGTTCGCTGTCGCTGTCAATCAGCAGAATATCGCGGGGTTCCAGTTTGGCGACATCCACACTTGTCCGGTCAAATCCTCGTTGCGCCAGCCATTGCGGGGAAACCAGCGCATGATAGATTTCCGGCGATAAAAGCTCCATTGTCCAGCCGTCCGGACCCTGAAGGTCTTTGGGTGCAATTTGCAGCGCCAGATCAATTTCAAGCGGGTCAAGATCGTCATCAAATTCGATTTTGCGAAATTGTACCGGAATATCATCGGGAATAACGGCCCGCAGGCTATCGAGTTCTTCGATCAGAATGCTGAGCGCCGGGGTTGCCAGCGCCCCAATGCGAATGGCGCGGCCCTTGTCAGGCCCGATTTCCCCGGTAATGCCGGAAATATCATCCAGGGCGGCGGTCAGGCGGGGCAAAAGCTGGCGGGCCGATTTTGTCAGCGACAGGCCACGTCCTTTACGCAGGAACAGCACAACACCCAGGCTTTCCTCAAGCTGGCGCAATTGATGGCTGATCGCACTTTGGGTGACATTCAGTTCCTCGGCAGCATCTTTGACGCTTTGATGCCGGGCGGTGGCTTCAAAGGCGACAAGGGCGCGTAAGGGCGGTAATTTGCGACGCATTCCAGTACATCCGCTAACAGGCTTTGTGGGACGATCCTGTTTATCAGCACAGGTTGTTTATTTCGTACAAAATTTTCTCATCGGTCGCTGAAAACTCTTCATTCGTTTTTTTGAATGGTTCCGGGCAAGATAACCAACGAGAGGGTTTCCAGACCCATTGTCTCCTTGCGCCACCCGCAGTATTTGACTGATCCAGGCTTTGGAAACTCCCTCTTTATCCTTTTCATATCCAACACGGGAAGAATGGCGATGGACAGGACGCCGATGCGCCTGAGCGGAAATTTGCGCGGCGTGCTGTGGATGACCGGGGCGATGGCTTCGGGTATTTTTGTTGATGTTTGCGCCAAAATGGTTTCGGCTGACGTGCCGACAGCGCAGATTCTTGCCATGCGGGCCATCATCACGGTGGTGATTTTTCTCGCCGTGCTCAAATTTGTTGGTGTGCGTCAAATTCGCACCCGTCGTCCCTATGGTCATTTGCTGCGCGGCGTCATCTGGTACGGGTCGCTGTTTTGCGTGTTTTTCGCCCTTCGGCAGATGAGCATCAGCGAGGTGAATGCCTATCTGTTTATCGAGGCATTGCTTACAGTTTTGCTTTCTGTGGTGTTTTTGGGGGAAAGGCTGACGGCCCGTAAACTGGGCGCAACCCTTCTGGGTCTTGGTGGCGTCTGGATCATGTGTGTGCCGAAAATGGATGGTTTTGGCGTGCCGCTCGGCGTTGCCGCCGCATTGGTTGGCGCGTTTTGTTTTTCCGCGCAAACCATGTTGGCCAAGGTGCTGACGCGCACGGAAACCAATTTTTCCATGCTGTTCTGGCCGCAAATTGTGGCGGTGGTCATCTGGGTGCCGGTGGGGATCATGCTGTGGCAGCCTGCCGCACTGTCGGACTGGGTTTTTTCCGGTGGTGCCGGGTTTTTTGCCATGCTGACCAATTATCTGGTGCTCCGTGCGGTGCGTGTGGCCGATGCCAGTGTCATTTCGCCAGCGGCCTATACCGCATTGCCGTTTTCGGTGGCCGTTGATCTGGTGTTTTTCGATGTGCTGCCGATGCCGATTGTTTTTGTTGGCGCCGGGCTGGTGATTTTTGCCGTCATGATGCTGGATTTCAAGGGCACGGCCAAACCGGCCCCGTCTGCGGATCAGAATAAGGGTGAAGACGAAGATGCTGCTGCGATCGCACCATCAGAGCAGCCCGCCGAAGCCCGCACTTAGGCCAGATTTGGCCCGGACCATATATTTGGGTCCGGGCTGATTTTTCAGGCATTGTGGTGGCGTTGGGAATCTCCGGGCACCTCGTTTCTGTTGGTCATGCCGTAATCGCGAGCAACCTTGGCAACGCGCAGGCGGTAATCCTCGAATATGCGTGCCCGTCCCTTTGACTGTGCTGTGCGATGTTCTTCAAGGCTACGCCAGGCCTTGATCGCCTTTTCATCGCGCCAAAAGGAAAGCGAGAGAATCTTGCCCGGTGTGGTGAGGCTTTCAAACCTTTCGATCGAGATAAAGCCGTCTATGTCATCGAGCAAGGGACGCAGCGCAGCAGCAATGTCGAAATAGTCGGATTTATGATCGGGCCGGGGCAGGGCCTCGAAAATAACGGCGATCATGGTTCGATCCTTTGCGCATGCGGGCCGGAGGCCAGCGTGTAAAATTGCCGTTCTTCGCGGCGAATGAATTGTTCTTTGTGCGCGAATCGGTAGTTTTCCTGTCCCAGTGGGTCGGCCATTAAACGGGCGCGATAGGCTTCGTAAGCGGCAAGGCCGGGCAGGGTATAAACCCCGTAGGCAGTGGTGGTTGTGCCTTCATGCGGGGCGAAATAACCGATTAAATCGGCCCCGCACCGCGGAATCGCCTGGCCCCAGTTGCGGGCATATTCGGCGAAGGCATCTTTTTTATAGGGATCGATTTCATAACGGATAAAACAGGTCAGCATTTTCGGGTTCCTTTTTGATTTTACGCATAAGACAAATTTGGGTGAGGGGTGGTCGTTGCGGCATCAATCCTGTTTTTGTGTCGGGGCAGCAGGTTTGGATGTGATTTCAGAAGGTCTGATTGCGGGTATTCCGGTGGTTTTGGGCCAATTCAGAATGATTACACCGGTCAGTGCGATTGCGATGCCAAGAAGGGTGCGAGGGCCGGGATCTTCGTGCAGAAGAAAAATGCCAAGGAAAACGCCAATACCGGCACGCAGATAGCTTTGGCTGGCAACCCCCATCGGCCCCAGTGTTTTCACCAGCCGGAAATAGAGCAGCAGCGCCACACCGGTACAAAAAACCGAGAGGATGACGATAGCGCCAATGGCAGAGAAGGAAGGTCGTAACGCCCAGGGGTGATCGTTGATCAGGCACAGCGGGATCAGCCAGATCGTTGCCCAGATCATGGTGCCCGCAGCCGTGACGGAAGGGGCAAGAGCGGCAAATTTTTTGCCATAAAGGGCACCGCAGGCATAAAGAAAAGCGCCGGTCAAAACCGCCAACTGCCCCATAAGGTGCTGCCCCAAACCATTCAGGGCGGCAGGGCCGACAATAAGAATGACCCCAGCCAGCCCCGTTAAGGCACCTACAAGTTTTAACCCGTTTACCTGATTGTGGCGGACCAGCAGCAGCGAGATGAAAAACAGAAAAACCGGCGATGTGGAATTCAGTACGCTGGCAAGGCCGCTATCAACATATTGCTGCCCCCAGGCCAGGATCGTCCAGGCACCGATCGAATTGAAAAAGGCCTGTAACAGGAATTGTGCCCAGATTTTCGCATCACGGGGAAAATGCTGTTTTTGCATGTAAACAATGACGGTCAAAAAGACCGCGGCGATGCTGACGCGCAAGGCAATCAGTGTTAGCGGTGGAATTTCCCCCACGGCAATTTTGATAAAAATATAGGACGACCCCCACAACAGGGCCAAGATTCCCAATAACAGAAGTTCGCCCATAAAGGCGGTACGCGACAGGATCATTGTTTTCTCCCTGGATGAAAACGTGACGTGCTCGCCCATTATCGCGATTGTTTTGCACGAATGTTTCGATTAAGATCGAATTATGAAAGAAGGACCGGATATTGCCCGTGTGGCCGCTTTGATTGGGGATCCGGCGCGGGCCAACATGTTGACCGCGCTGATGTCTGGCCGTGCCTTAACCGCAACCGAATTGGCCCTGGAGGCCGGTGTGACCGCGCAGACGGCCAGTTCGCATTTGGCAAAACTGCATGAAGGCGGGATTGTTGCCGCCCGCAAGCAGGGGCGACATCGTTATTTCACCCTTGATAATCCCGATATTGTCGAACTTCTGGAAAATCTGATGGGGATTGCCCAGCGCACCGGGCATAACCGGGTGCGGACGGGACCAAAGGACCCGGCCCTGCGCAAGGCCCGTATTTGTTATGACCATCTTGCCGGCGAAATGGGCGTTGCCCTGTTCGAGAATTTGCAACAGCGGCAGTTTATCGTTTTTGACGATAGCGGCGAGATGCGCATCAGCAAACAGGGCGCGGCCTTTGTGCAGGATTTTGGCCTGGATTTGGTGCAGATGCGGCAAATGCGCCGTCCCCTGTGCCGGGAATGCCTGGACTGGAGCATGCGGCGGTCGCATTTGGCAGGAGCCTTGGGCGCCGGGTTGTTACAACGCATGTTTGAGCTCGGCTGGGCCAGAAAATCAAACGAATCGCGCGTGATTGATTTTACCCCGACCGGGGAAAAGGCGTTTTACGACCTGTTTGCCGCGCTTCCCAATAACTGATCAACAAAAGCGGGCACGGTTTGGGTGGCCGGACCATAGATCGCATGGTCAAACAGGCTGGCCCCGTCGCTGGGTTCCAGATTGATCTCGATGGTTTCGGCCTGGGCATGGTGATGGGCAATTTCCACAAACCCTGCCGCCGGATACACATTGCCCGATGTGCCGATGGAGATAAACAGCCCGCAATTTTCCAGGGCCTGATAAATCCGTTCCATCTCCAGCGGCATTTCGCCAAACCACACCACATGGGGCCGCAGCCCGCCGGTTTTGTCACAGGACGGGCAGGTATCGGTTGCGCCCAAATCATTTTGCCACGGCGAAATGGCTTCGCAATGATGACAGCGTATTTTCAGCAATTCGCCGTGCATGTGGATCAGGTTTTTGCTGCCTGCGCGACTATGCAGGTCATCAATATTTTGCGTTACCAGCAACACATCCCCGGGCCATTCCCGTTCCAGCCGGGCCAGAGCGAGATGGGCGGCATTGGGAATGACCGCTGTATCATGCAAAATTTTGCGCCGGTCATTGTAAAATGACTGCACCAGATCGGGGTTGGCGATGAAGGCTTCGGGGGTGGCAACTTCGGAAATATCGTATTTGGCCCAAATGCCATCCGGGTCGCGAAAGGTGTGTAACCCGCTTTCACGCGAAATGCCTGCTCCGGTTAAAATAACAATGGGTGCGGCTTCATCGCGCAATATATCCGTCAACGTCCTGGAAATTGTCATCTTTGCCCCGAGAAAACATCTGGTCTGGTTGGTTTTGGCGTAGTTTACAGGATCGAACCGGTCTCGGAAACATTGCGAATCGGCATAAAAATGGCCCCGGGCAGGGTGCGCGCGGGGCCATTCTGGTCCGTTCTGTATCGGCGATCAGGCCGACGTATCGACATTGCTGCCCGGTTCGTCATTGGCATCCGGGGTTGCGTTGCCCCCCTTGGCAACACCGACCATTGCCGGGCGCAACAGGCGCCCCTTAAGCACGTAACCGGCCTGCATCACCTGGGCGACATGGCCGTCGGGATGCTCCGTGCTGGGCATTTCAAACACCGCCTGGTGTTTGTTGGGGTCCAGTTTTTCGCCCAGCGGCTCAAGCTTTTCGATGCCGTTCTGCTCGAACGATTTCAAAAGCGTGCGTTCGGTCATTTCAACGCCTTCGATCAGCGTTTTCATCGCTTCATTCTGCTGTGCACCATCGCCGACAGCCTCAAGGGCGCGGCGCAGATTGTCGCTGACATCCAAAAGGTCGCGGGCGAATTTGGTAATGGCGTAATTGGCCGAATCCTCGACATCCTTTTTGGCCCGGCGACGGATATTTTCCGCTTCGGCGGCGGTACGCAGCAGGCGGTCTTTCAGTTCGGCATTTTCGGCCTGCAGGGCGGCAATCACATCATCTGGCGTTTTTGCAGCTTCAGCCTGGTCCTGTGCCACATCTTCCTGTGCGGCTTCCTCGGCGGCAACCTGTTCGGCCGGGGAGGCATCGTGCATTTCTTCTTCGGTGGTGTTTTTTGCGGTTTCCGTCATTGTTGGACTACCTTCATTTGTTGTGTGGCCTGACACGCAGCGCCACCTAAAATTAACCAATCAGTCGCCCGACCAGCTTGGCGGTATAGTCGACCAGCGGAATGATGCGGGCATAATTGATCCGCGTTGGTCCGACAACCCCGATTGCGCCGACAATGCTTCCTTCGGCGTTCTGATAGGGCGATATCACCATCGACAACCCCGATCCACCAAACAGCTTGTTTTCGGTGCCGATAAAAATCTGAACGCCCTCCGCTTCCGATGTCACATCCAGAAGCTCGATCATCTGATCGCGTGCTTCCAGAACGTTAAACAGCCGCCGAACGGTTTCAAGCTGCTCGATCGTGGCAATATTCTCCAGTAGCTGTGACTGACCCTTGATGATCAGTGACGAATCCTTCACCCCACCTGCCCAGGTTGCAATACCCGCATCAATCAGGCTGGCCGACAGAACGTCAAGCTCGCTCTGGATGCGTTCGCGTTCGCGTGCGACCAGAAGGCGTGCATCATCAAGAGTCTTTCCAGCTAGCTGCGTATTTAGATAATTCGCCGCCTCTGTCAATGCCGAGGTCGGCATATTGGTGGGCACATCAACGATGCGGTTTTCCACACTGCCATTTTGCGCCACCAGCACCGCCAGCACCTTGCCCGGCGAAAGGGGTACGAATTCGATCTGTTTCAGGCGCAGCCCGTCGGTTTTGGGGGCAACCACCAGCCCGGCACAGCGCGACAGGCCAGAAAGCATGCTGGTGGCCTCGCCCAGCATTTCATCAAGTGAATATCCAGCGCGTTCGCAGTTTTTTGTCAACTGGTCGCGTTCGGCATTGGGCAGGTCGCCCACTTCCATCAGCGCGTTGACAAATAACCGCAATCCCTTTTCGCTGGGCAGGCGACCAGCCGAAATATGCGGGGCGACCAAAAGCCCCTGTTCCTCCAGATCGGCCATGACATTGCGCACGGTTGCCGCCGAAAGTTTTTCCGACAAACGCCGGGCAATGGTCCGCGATCCGATGGGTTCACCGGTTTCGACATAGGCATCAACGATCTGACGGAACACCTCGCGGGATCGTTCATTCAGATCGCCCAGCATTGTGTTGTCCAAAAGTGTCATCTTAGATCTAAAACCTTGTCATATACGGTTTTGTGCGATCATGAGAATTTAGACACCCCCCGGCGCGGCGTCAATTGCAGGCTGAAACGAGGCGGGTGACAACAATTTGTCCCCTTGGGACGGACGGGGTGTTTCAGTGCGATCAAACCGGCAAGAAACCGGGGAAAAGGCTGGACCTTTGCCGGGCGGAGCATTAGCTTGAGGCCATTCTCGATCTGGCGGGGCCCTGATGCCAGCCGGTTTATTCATTTTCTTACGAGGTTTCCTTTATGCGTCCTTCCGGTCGTTCCCTTGATCAGCTTCGCGATGTCACCATTGAAACCGGTGTCAGCAAATATGCCGAAGGCTCCTGCCTGATTAAATTTGGCGATACCCATGTTTTGTGTACCGCCACGGTCGAAGACAAGGTGCCGGGCTGGATGCGCAATTCGGGCAAGGGCTGGATCACGGCGGAATATGGCATGCTGCCGCGTGCGACCGATTCGCGCATGCAGCGTGAAGCCACCCGTGGTGGCCAGTCCGGTCGCACCCAGGAAATCCAGCGCCTGATTGGCCGTTCCATTCGTGCCGTGACCGACCTTAAGGCCATGGGCGAAATGCAGATGCGCCTGGATTGTGACGTTATCCAGGCCGATGGCGGCACGCGCACGGCCTCGATCACCGGGGCCTATGTTGCGGCCCATCTGGCCTTTCAGGGCGTGCGTCGCCTGGGCCTGATCAAGGAAATTCCGTTAACCCAGGCGGTGGCGGCCATTTCGTGTGGTATTTATAACGATACCCCGGTTCTTGACCTTGATTACGCCGAAGATAGCAATGCCGGGGCCGACGCCAACTTTGTGCTGGCCGGCAATGGCGGCCTTGTTGAAATTCAGGCCACTGCCGAAGATGTACCGTTTGAGCGCGCAGCGTTTGATCAGATGCTGGAACTGGCGCGTAAGGGCTGTGACGAACTGTTTGTCAAGCAGCGTCAGGCTCTTGGCTTGTAAGCCGGTTCTTCTGATTGCGTATTGGTCCTGATTGTTACTGACAAAGTCACAGGCGAGAAAATAGGCGAGAAAATGGTACGTCGCTTTACCGAAAAGAAACTGGTGATTGCCAGTCACAACAAAGGCAAGATCGTTGAAATTGCCGAGCTTCTGGCGCCCTTCGGGATCGAGGTTGTCTCGGCCGGGGATCTGGGTTTGCCGGAACCCGAAGAAACCGAAAATTCCTTTATCGGCAATGCGCAGTTAAAGGCACTGGCGGCAGCACGGGCGGCAAATCTGCCTGCGTTGGCCGATGATTCGGGCATGGCGGTTTCAGCACTCGATGGGGCACCGGGCATTTATTCCGCCCGCTGGGCCGGGCCGGACCGCGATTTTGATATGGCAATGGAAAAGGTTAACAAGGCGGTGGGCAACCATCCGGACCGGCGGGCAGAGTTTGTCTGTGCCCTGTCACTGGCCTGGCCCGATGACCATGTTGAAAATTTTGAAGGCCGGATCGAAGGTGATCTGGTCTGGCCCAAACGGGGTAAAAACGGGTTTGGTTACGACCCGATGTTTCAGCCGCGTGGTTATGATGAAACCTTTGGTGAAATGAGCCCGGCCAAAAAACATGACATCAGCCACCGTGCCCGTGCCTTTGACCAATTGGTAAAGGCTTGCTTCGCATAGGGATTTTTGGGGCTATCCCCGTGAAATTTCCGGTTTTGGGCACCGTCGGTTAACATCGTCGGTGCCTGAACTTTTTCAACCCGGAGCGAAAGACCGGGTTTTTGTGCAAATTTGAAAGAACATTCCCGTAAATGACGCCTGAAACCGTTCCCTTTGGCATTTATATTCACTGGCCGTTTTGCCTGTCAAAATGCCCCTATTGCGATTTCAACAGCCATATTGCCAGCCATGTGGATCATCACCGCTGGCGTGCGGCCCTGCGGGCGGAACTGGCTGCCGGGGCGGCACGGCACCCCGACCGGGTGGTGGGGTCAGTGTTTTTTGGCGGTGGAACACCGTCCCTGATGGACCCGGAAACGGCGGGGGCGCTGATTGCCGATATTCGCAGCCATTGGCGCATGGCCGATGATGTTGAAATCACGCTGGAGGCCAATCCCGGCACGGTCGAGATTGACCGGTTTTCCGCCTTTGCCGCCAATGGCATCAATCGGGTATCGCTGGGGATTCAGGCGCTCAATGATCGCGATCTGGAATTTTTGGGCCGTGTTCATAACGCGACGGAGGCGCGGCGCGCCCTTGATGTTGCCACCAGCGTGTTTGACCGCTTTTCCTTTGACCTGATTTATGCCCGCCCGGACCATGACCCGCAGGCCTGGCGACGCGAATTGCGCGAGGGGCTGGAGATCGCTCGCGGGCATATCTCGCTTTATCAGTTGACCATTGAACCGGGTACACGGTTTTACACCCTGCATCAGCGTGGTGAATTGAAGGTACCGGGCGAGGATCTGGCAGCCGAGCTTTATGACATCACCCAGGAAGAAACCGAACGGGCCGGTTATCGCTGTTACGAGGTGTCCAACCATGCCCGACCGGGGCAGGAAAGCCGCCATAACCTGGTTTACTGGCGTTATGGCGATTATCTGGGTATTGGCCCCGGCGCACATGGCCGTGAAGCCGTGGTGGGCGAGGATGGCCGCATAACGCCAACGGCAGTGCGCCGTCACCGCGCGCCCGATATCTGGCTGGACCGGGTGGAAAAGCTGGGCCACGGCACACAGGAAGAAGTCGTTCTTGATAATGACGAACGCCTGATTGAAATGGTGATGATGGGCCTGCGTCTGAATGAACCGATTCCCCTGGCCCGGTTTGAACGCATTGGCGGGGCGGGGCCGCGTGATTTGCTTGATTCAGAGCGGCTTGAAACCCTGATGGCTTCGGGCGATTTGACGTGTGATGAACGCGGATTGCAGGCCACCCAACAGGGACGCAATCGTCTGAATGCTGTTCTGGGCTATCTTTTTGAGCCAGCGGTTTAACAGGGGCAGGGAGCGAAATGGCGGATTTGCGTCATTTTTGCAGGCCCGTCAAAAAACTGCAAAAAGAAGCGCAAAAACTTTGAAAAAGTTTGTTGACACTTGTTTGTCAGCGCGTATATTCCGCCCCGTTCCGGACGACAAATCCGGAGCATCCAACAAGCCCCTAAGCCCAGGTGGCGGAATTGGTAGACGCGCTGGCTTCAGGTGCCAGTGGCCGCAAGGTCGTGGAAGTTCGAGTCTTCTCCTGGGCACCATACCCCAAAAACTTAATGTTTTCAAAGGCTTCCGAGCCTGGGGTTTGCTTTTTGTACTACACAAAAGTACTACCGATTTCCCTTCCCTGCTGTTTCAATAATTTAGCCAAAAAAGCTGCTTGAGTTGAGAGAGAATGTCAACCGAGCAACTGCATTTACGTTGATCGATTCACGACTGCTCAGGTCCAGTTATCGCTTTCGGCTATTAATATTAGATTTATATAATAATCATTTGTTTTCAATGTCTTGTGATTAGGTGGCACTAATTGATGGACCACCAGTTGTCCGATTGTCACAACAGATAAGGAAAACACAATGAATAACCTTCAGGCACAGTACGAAAACATCCGCCGCCAGCTTGGTTTGGCCTATCACCTCGGTTTGAGCACACTTCTGGAAATTATGCATGATGGAGAGCCAGACTTAATGGGTGTTGACGAATTGCGTGATGCTCTAGCCGGTTCGGCAGACGAACGCCTTGACAACGTTCTTGAGCAGTCAAAGCATCTTATTTGCGCCGCTGTTCGCGAAGTTTCCGTTTGTGGAAAGGTCAGCCCATCACGAGCAGCAAGTCGGCTTCTTGAGATGGCTCATGATGCAGGATTTTGGGAGCTGGCGTTGATGTATCAGCCGAAGTTCCGCTGATGTGTCGGTGTCACCTCTGGCTACGGCAGATTTAGATGATTTCTGAGATAGCCTGCATCAGCTTTACACACCAGCAGGCTAACTTAATCAGCTTCAAAGCCGTATCTACCCAATGATTTCGTTCAAGCATTGTGGAGACCATTAAAGGCGTGCCGGGATGAGCCCGGCGCTCCACCATGTGAACTTCACATAGTGCCAGTTGTTGGCCGACTTGGAAGTCTGGGTAGCAGAGGTGACACCGCTTTCATAACCTAGCGCGTTGAAAATTCAAGAGTGCGGTCATGGGGAATAAAAACCATAGCTCAATTGAGATTTTTACAGACGGTGCTTGCATCGGTAATCCCGGTCCAGGCGGCTGGGCAGCCCTAATCCGCCAAGGGAAACGTATGAAGACGTTTAGTGGAGGTGAGGCGTCAACTACCAACAACCGTATGGAATTGATCGCAGCAATCAGGGCGTTAGAAGCTTTGAGACGTCCTCTTGCAGTGACTGTATTTACTGACAGCGAATACGTTCAGAAGGGCATTAGTGAGTGGATTGGGAATTGGAAAGCCAATGGTTGGCGGACTTCAGGTAGGAAGCCCGTAAAGAATGTTGATCTTTGGCGACGTCTAGATGAGTTATGCCAAATGCATGCTGTCGAATGGCGGTGGGTCAAAGGTCATGCGGGAAATGCAGGCAATGAGCGAGTTGACAAACTTGCCTACATTGAAGCACAGCGTTTTATGGAGGCGGCGTAGGTCGGGCATTTTGCTCGGCCATGTCCCTGTGTGAACTGATCACCACCCCTGTCGTCACCATCAAGAACAACGAAGTGTTCGCCAATAGCCGAGACGTTGCGGCTTACTTTGGAAAATCACATGCCCACGTCCTTCGGGACATCAGAGATACATTGCGTCCAAATCTGGATGCAAAGGAGTTCAACAAGATGTTCCTTCATGTGAAGGTCGAAACAAAAGTTGGCTTTGGCAGCCGCTATGATGACGCAGAAGACATGATCAAGGAGGGCTTCACGCTGCTTGCTATGAGGTTTACCGGGAAGAAGGCACGATCATGTGCTGCGAGACATCGTCGATAAAGTCCTGCCGGAAATCTCCCCAAATTTGGGGTGGTTTAAAAGGCTGACTGGATTGTTGACAAGGCGATAGGTGCCTTGGAATCTCAAGCATCCCCTTCATACCTGTTTTAAGAACGCTCTCCGAGCCATTCAAGGTTTGGGATGCAGCGAACAATTTTACCGGCTGAATTTTAAGCCCAGTAGCTATACTGACCTCACTGGTCGCAAGCTCCCGGCGTTTTAATATGACCAAAGACGGCTTCACGTTTCTGGTGATGGGTTTCAACGGGGCACAGGCTGCTCTCTTCAAAGAGCGATACATCGAAGAGTTCAATCGCATGGAGGCACAGCTCAAAGCTCAGTCCCTGGCGCTCCCTGATTTCTTGAACCCGGCAGAAGCTGCTCGTGTATAACGCCAATTGAGAACATCCGCAGGAGTCCAAAATCAGGCACTGGAGAGTCTCTGGCGCTCTGCTGGCTGGGTAGGTGCCGACATGAGTAGTTACTCTGTATGACTCAAAAATACCCCTTGCCGTCGATCTGGATTGGGTTGCACTAATTGAGGGAAGCCAAGACTAATACCATAAAGATAGCATAAAGATAGCTCTGGATATTATCTTCTCAATGGTAAAAATCTTAATAGATATTCCATAGAGATATAACTCAATGAAAGCCTGATGAAGAACTCTATGCTGGTCATAATGATCTACCATCAGGGGTGACATTGAATTACCAAAGGCACCTCTCTATTGATCGAGAATATTTTGGTCAAAAATTTTTGAGAGGGTATTGATGTATGAAGACCTGCACTCTTTCCCCCCTTACTCCCGTCAAAGCAGACCCTGGATAGGGGCTTTGGTGATTTCTCTGTGCGTTGATTTATTTCGACGTCTTTCCCTCTCAGTCATGGTCTGACTCTAGCTCTGCACATTCGAGTGTAGCATTTAGGCATGGTCATACAGGACGTCTTGCCCACTGCCCATTAGTGTCTTTTTTAAATTAATAATTGACTTAAGGGACGCTACAGGCCTAACGTCTTAGATGTAAATCGGACACTAAGACAGGAGACAGGCCATGCTTGTAGGTTATGCCCGTGCATCGACGCTGGACCAGAAAGCCAGCATTGAAGCCCAAGTCAGGGAACTTGAAGCCCTGCACTGTGAGAGGGTTTTCACTGAGCATGTTTCATCAGTTGATGTGAAGGCACGAGGGGAACTGGCAGCGGCGCTAGATTTCATCCGCGAAGGCGACACGCTGGTAGTCACCAAGCTCGACCGTCTTGCCCGCTCCACCGCTCACCTGATGGAATTGATGGAGGTTATTGAGAGCAAGAAGGCAGCACTGCGTATCCTTGACCTGAGCATCGACACGGGCACGGCTACAGGCAGAATGATGCTTACGGTCGTGTCCGCTATTGCTCAGTTTGAGCGTGAGATCATGCTTGAGCGACAGCGTGAGGGCATCGAGAAAGCAAGGCGTGAAGGAAAGTACAAGGGGAGACCCTCTGAGATAGACCCCACCGCCATCAAGCAACTGATGGAGGAAGGCAAGGGCGCTACGGTCATATCTAAGGAACTAGGGATTGCCAGATCTTCTGTTTATCGCGTGATCGACGGAATTAAGGCCCCTATATCGTAAGTGTTGTTATGTTTGCGGTTAGTGCCTGAGAGGGAGTGTATCTGTTTTTTGGAGAGCGGGGCAGAGCCGGGACTATAGGGGAATTACCGACACGTGCGAGTGCTGCTGTTCACCTTTCAGTGTCCTATAAGTATCTGATGTTTCAGAAATTATTATGAGTCCCTCTAATGGTAAGCTGGGGGTTCCTAATTAAGGATATACACCAGTGTTATTCCCTTCTCTCAACAGTCACCAGTCCATCAATACCAGTGTGCTTTTTGAAGGTAGAGAGCATCACTTCCTTGACCCGATCTTGTGAAGAAGAAGGAACAATCAGAGCATCATGAACAGGCAAAGCAATGATGTTCATCGCCTTGAGGTGAAGCAGGGTGTCGATCAAGATTTCACTCTCAATGAACTGAGTATCATGACCAATGCCAGTATAGAATTTAGAGCTGATCGCAGGGTGAGCTGCCTCGATTGCTCTACATACATCGGTGATATGATGGTCTCTGGCAAAACTCTGGCGTACCCCCTTGGGCATCCTGGTCAGAGGTTTGGTGCTGAAGAGCATGGCATTCATGACCCGCTTAATACCTGACCTGTGATTGGCAAAGCCTGGGACAGAATATAGGTCGTCTGCGGGTGGTTCTTCCCCCAGCATTCCGTAAATGATGCGTGGGGTCATCTGGCCGTAGTCGAGTTCGACGACAAACTCATCGCCGATCATGAGACTACCAAAGCGGTCTTTCTTCTTAAGTCGTTGCCAGAAGCCGCCAAAGAGGCGTCCACCGCTGTCAAACCGTTCTTGGGTGAATATCCTGCGCAAGCGACGGTCGTTGGGGTCTATGAACCTTTCACCCTCATTCAGTGTCGCTTCGTCAAAGCTGAGGTCAGCACAGGCCAACCATTCGTTGATATCTCGAACCTGTTGTCGATAGAGGATGGTTTCAGGCGTATCATCGTATTCGATGTCTTCGCCTTCATCCCAGAAATCCTCCTTCTTGCTGCGCAGAATGATGACTTCCTGATCGTCAGCAAGACCAAAATCCTCGATGGAGAGGACATGTTCCTCAATGCGCTGTAACGCTCTCCAGCCCGCCTTGATTGTCGATCTACGTGCAGGTCCGAAGTAGCCCTGATGTCCAACCTCAAGGGCGATGTAGGCCATCTCAGGGGCAATCATCATGTCGAGGATGGCAGGGAGCTTTTTGTTCAGTGCATATGGACGATAACGGCTCTTCCGGCCAAGCACTTGGTTGGAGCGGGTAATGAAGATGTCGCCAGCATCCCCGGTCAGATGTGATAGATCGCATCGCAGAGAATGGCCGAGACCGTCCGTTCAAAAACGGTTTGGTCAGCAGGACGGCGAGTACGTTTCCGAAGCTTGTAGTAACGTTCGTAGCTTTCAAGGAGCTTGATTGCCTCTTCAACAACTTGCTTTGCTTTGTCGGTAATGGGGATGCGCCAAGGGTTGAATGGGCGGTCTTCGAGCTTTCCGTCTTTTTGGTCTTCTGTTTCAGTCATTCTGGTGGTCACAGCATAGCCACCCCGCTCCCGCAGGGGCAAACAATGGCAGATAAAGGGAAATTAGTGGAGCGTAGAGTAAATGCTAGCCCCACCGCCAGAGTAAGAACTGAAGATGTGGGCAAATGCGGCATGGCATTTATCTTCGTATATCGTCTCGTCGTATACTTCTGGAAGGCCACGGTCCAGTTCGATCTCGATGGCCTGTCTCACAGCGCCCCTGGTGGCTGCTTTCTCTCTCCAGTCCAGAACCAGCTTTTCAGCCTTAAGCTTCTCCAGCAGGCTCTTACAGACCTTCTTGACGTTCTCTCGTTGTTTGTCGGTCAATGCGGGTTCCGGTTGCGTCAGAATGTCAAAGACAGCCAATTCTTCCTCGGTCAGGCCCTCACGCATGGCGCGTTGGTCTTCTTCATTGGTGGATGCCGCAAGGTCAAGCAACTGGTCGAAAAGCTCGTCAATGTTGGCGCTGCCGGAGTTGTATCTTGCAATCAGTTTCTCAAACTTCTCAAGGAAGTCAGCGCGTGACGGATTAAGCTTTGCCATCTGAACCAGCTTCTCGTTCAGCAACGCCTTCAGCTTTTCAGCTTCGGTCCGTTTCCGACCCTTGGCGAACTTTTCCTTAAGCTTCTCGAAGTCGATCTTGCCCAAGTCGTAAAGCTTCTCGTCAGGTGTTTCATGGATAAGGTAGGGAACCGGCGCGACAGAACGGTCGAGCAAGTCTTCAACCTGGTCCATCACCGTTGAGATGTCGATAGGTGGGGCTTCTTTCTTGATCTTGATTGCTAACACCGAAATCAAAACTGCGTCGGCTACAACTTCATTGGCGATTTTATCAGGAAGAATGGCCCGGTAAACGCGTGAGACCGAGGACGCCATGCTCAGGAACGTTCGTTTCTCGTCGTCGTTTTTGATCAGCTTCTCAAGTGCATCATCAACGAGAGCAATTTTTTCGAAACCCTTTGCCTCTTTGATCTTGGTGGGGTCAATTTCCCTTTCGACCATATAGCCTATCGCTGGTGCGATCAGCTTCTTGAGGTGTTCGACAAGTTCACTCTTGTCTTTGATCGGCTGTTCGCCACCGCTTCCGGCCTCTCCACCATAGATCGACAAGGCTTCCTGAAGCTTTCTGAATACGCCTACATAGTCGACAATCAAGCCCGCTTCTTTGCCTGGATACTTGCGATTTGCCCTGGCAATTGTCTGCATCAGGGTATGGTTTTTCATCGGCTTGTCGAGATAGATGGTTGAACAAGACGGGACATCAAACCCGGTAATCCACATTGCACAGACAAATACGAGGCGCAGTGGATTGGCGGCGTCTTTAAATTCCTCGTCAATATCGTCTTCGACCATCCGTCTGCGGTGAGGCAGAATGTCGAGACCCTTGGCTTCCATCTCGGCGATTTCATTCTGCCCCTGGGAAACAACCACCGCCATGTCCGTTTCTTCCATGCGTTCAATGGTCGCCTGGATGGCTTCGCGTTCTTCCCTGGGGACTGTGGTGAGCTTTGCTTTCAAACGCGACAGATGGTCTTTCCAGTGCGCCTGAACCTTGTCATACATCTTGATGGCAGTTGCCTTGTCGATGCAGACCATCATCGCCTTACCCTGATACCCCCGACCGGTGAAGTGCTGCACGAGGTCTTCAGCAATCGCTTCCAGGCGTTCATCGCGGGTAATCAGATGATACTCTTTGGCGAAAACCTGCTGAACCTTGCGTTCCTGGTCGCTATCCAGCTCGGCATCTTCAAGGATTTTCTGTAGGTCGTCTGACAGGTTCTCGTTGGTGAGCTGAAGTTCGGGAATACGGTTTTCGTAATACAGGGGCACCGTTGCGCCATCAGCAATCGACTGACCAAAGTCATAGACCGAGATGTAGTCACCAAACACCTCTTTGGTCTTCTCCTCGCCCGCAATCAACGGAGTACCTGTAAAGCCAAGGAATGCCGCATTTGGCAGTGCGGAGCGCATGTTTAGCGCCAGCGTGTCATATTGCGAACGGTGGGCTTCGTCCGTGATGACGATGATGTCTTGGCGGTCTGACAGCTTCGGGTAAACCTCACCCTGTGCCGTGCCGAACTTGTGGATGAGTGTGAAGACATAGCGGTGGTCTTCGGTCAGCAATTGCCTCAGATGGGCGCGACTGGTCGCATGGGCTTCTGCCTCTGTCACTGCACCGGTGGCGGCAAACGTCTTGTATATCTGGCTGTCCAGTTCTTCGCGGTCGGTAACGATCAGGAAGGTCCAGTTGCCGGGAACGGTGCGCAAAATCTTCTGGGTGAAGAACACCATCGAAAGCGACTTGCCCGACCCTTGGGTGTGCCAGAAAACCCCAAGCCTACCGGCTTGATTAGCAGGACGTTTGCTGACTTTCTTCAGTTCCTTGATGGCTTTGTTAACGCCAAGATACTGATGGTTCTTCGCAACCTTCTTGATCAAGCCACCCTTGGCTTCCTCAAACACCGTGAAGTTTTCAACGATGTCGAGCAGGCGTTCAGGCGTTGCTGTTCCCCTGATCATCGTTTCAAGGGAAACCACACCGGTTTCACCTTCGTCGTTTATGCGTTTCCATTCAAAGAAATGCTCCCAGGCGGCAGAGGTGCTTCCCATCACGCTTTTGGAGCCATTGGAAAGCATCAGGAAGCTATTGTAGGTGAACAACTGGGGAATGGCGTTGCGGTAATCTGTGAGGTTGCCGTCGTAAGCCGCTTTCAGTGTGTTGTGGCTGGCTTTCAGCTCAATGAACAACAACGGAATGCCATTCACAAAGCCTACCAGGTCACAGCGACGATTATACAGATCGCCACGCACCCAGAATTGAGACGCGAGGAAGAAGTCGTTATTCTCCGGCGTGTTCCAGTCGATCACACGGACAAGCTCGCTGGTCGGTCGTCCGTGTTCATCGTGAACCTCGACCCGAACTCCATGCTTCAGCAGTCCATAGATTTCCTGATTGGCATTCACCGCAATCATGGTGGAACGATCACGGGTTAGGGTTTCGACTGCCTGATCGAATGCATCGTTGCCGAGCTTCGGGTTTAACCGAACCAGTGCCGAGCGAAGGCGGGCAACTAGCACCACTTCATGATCGTTCTTTCTGCCTTCGCTGGACGCACCATTCGCCCATTCACCATAAAGGTTTGCAATCTCCCAGCCCAAATCCCCGAACAGGCGCAGAGCATCTTGTTCAAGCGCATCTTCAGAATATTCATAGGCGGGAGACGGTGGAGTCATATCACTTTGGCTCCGCTTTCAGGTTTGAAAGGTGCTTTCGTAGCTCAGGGTCAATCGTGAGTTCGGCTTGGGGTAGTTTTAGAGATACCCCCTCGACAGTTACTGCCTTTCTAAGCGGCAGAACGATACGTGGGGTGCTATCTCTGGTCATTCGTAACTCGTACAGCGGACGCCATTTCGAAGGTGGTTCGGAAATAGGACGCCAGACCAGGAGGAAATCATTACGGTGCTCAACAAAGGCGGTTTCAATCTTTCGGTCTTTGTCTTTCTCATGCGAATAGAGTAGGCGCTCAATTGTTTGATTGCCAACTTCAACACGCCCCCAGTTTTTTACAGAGCGCCGTGCGATTTGATCTCCCCTCGAAATCATGCCACTGCGTTCTCCAGGTTGTTTTCACCCTCACTCACAGTAATCTCACCAGAGATCAGTTTGGGTAGCAGAAGGTCACGTTGGGCACGAAGGTTATCGTTTTTGCGCTGAAGATTGAGGGACATTTTCATCATTGGTTCCACTGTTTCTTGGTATTTCTTTGCTATGTCATGTGGCGGAACTATCACGGGAATGGTTTTAAAAGTGCCTTTGGTAATTTCTTTGAAAGTTGCACCAGTTCCCAAATTGATGAATGTCTCAACGTTTGCGCGAAGCCATTGATAAAGCAAGTATAAGGGGAAATTTTCGTTCGGAAGACAGGTAATGAAACCTTGATTGGTCGCGGCCTCTGTCGTGTTGATTGCAATCGCCCCGATAGTGGCACGACTTGTCATCATTACGGACATCGGCGGAAATAGCTTCGCCGAACTCTTTTTCAAACCCAGATCGGTGATTTGAATACCTGATTTGTCCATAAAGGCTGTCTTGTCGCGTGTAAGGTCCGTTGGAGCGTACCAGTTTATCGTCCCTCCTTCCCAATATTCAGGCTCCTTCTTTGAGGGGGTACCGCCGCCGATAATCTCGAACGTGTCAGCTACAAGTTTGATTTCCCATCGGCCAGGGATTGAGCCTTGCTCAGTGTCAATGAACGTCGCGTCCTCATGCCCAGGGAAGCGGAAATGCACGAACCATTCCTCGTAGAGCCGCCGAGCCATTTCTTCCAGAATTGCAATGCGTCGCGTGTTGTTCTCGATCAGGTCGTCATAGGCGGACAGGATGGAGGCAATGCGATGTTGGTTTGGGAGTAGTGGTACGTCCACTTCCACGTCTGAGAAGGCTGATTTGTTGATGATTGGCGTCGCTGCGCCGCCTGCCAGTGACTTGATCCTGTTGGCCTGTGTCACAAGCAGGTAGTAGACGAACCTTGGATCATACTGCTCCACATCAACAACAATGCTGTTCATCTGTTGATTGGTGAAGGACCAAGCATCCGTCAAGCAGACCTTGCCGATGGTTGCACCAATGCAGACGAATGATGGGGTGTCTGGGGGCAAGATGATGCGCCGAAGGAAGTCTGCTCCTTCGTCTGAAATGAAGCGTTCTGTCGGTGCTTTCCGAACGCCCAAAGCCACGTCACTCGGTGTAACGAATGGATAGCGTTCGCCAAACAACTCAGGTCGACTGGATGGTGGCGTTCGACCCGTGACAACTCGCCCCAAGTCGCCCAGCCGAACTGTTTGCCATTCTGTTGTGTTGCCTGAGGTCACGAAGCAGCCTCCAACACAGAGACCACGTTCTCCGCAATCTGCCCTTCCAGTTCCCGCGCTTCGGAATTGAGAACCTCCAGTTCCTCGTTAAGTTCTTCCAGCCGTTCGGTGAAGTTAACGTCCTCGGCTTCTTGCGCCGACGCGCCCACGTAGCGACCAGGGTTGAGGGACCAACCTTGGGCCTCGATCTCCGAGCGGGTGGCGACTTTACAAAGGCCAGGAACATTGACATAGCCCTCGTTCAGTCCCTTCTCGGTAAGCAGGCTTTCGCTGCCTTGCTGTTGCTCAATGGGTTCGCCGCGATATAGGCGCACAATATTTGCCAAGAACTCGATCTGCTGCGGCGTGAAGTCACGATGGGCGCGGTCGATTTGGTTGAAGATATGCCGTGCATCAACAAAGAGGACCTTGTCTTCGTTGTCTTTACCAATCTTACCCTTGTCGAAGAACCAAAGCGTACAGGGCAGGGTGACGGTATAGAAAAAGTTCGGACCAACCGACACGATCACATCTACCGCACCGCTTTCGATCAGCTTCTGACGGATGGTTTGTTCGGAACCTCTGGCGTCACCAGCAGAGTTCGCCATGACGAAGCCCGCCCGCCCGCTTTCGTTCAAGGCGTTATAGAAAAGCTGTATCCACAGATAGTTGGCGTTGTCTGTTTTTGGCAGGCCGAGTGAGAAGCGAACGTCACCTTCAAGGCGCTCCTTGTCGACACCCGAAACGTTGAACGGTGGGTTTGCCATGATGAAGTCAAAACGTCCACCGAGCTTGTCCACCGAGTTATGCGGGTCTTCATAGAAGGTGTTGGCCACACGCACATCACCGGACAATCCGTGAACGGCGAGGTTCATCTTGTTCAGGTTTACCGTGGTCTGGTCTTTTTCCGTCCCGAAGATGGAGATTTCATCCATTGCGGATTTGTGGTGACGTTCAACGAAGTCAGCCGAATGCACGAACATACCGCCCGAGCCACATGCTGGGTCATAGATGCGCCCATGATATGGCTCTATAATCTCGACGATCAGCTTAACTATGGCTTCAGGGGTATAGAACACACCGCCCTTCTGGCCTTCTTTCATCGCGAAATTGCCAAGGAAATATTCGTAAACTTTACCGAATGCGTCACCGGAAAGGTCAATTGGTGCAAGCAAACGCAAAAGCTCGATCAGGACCTTATTGTCGATGCGAGTATAGTTGCGCGGCAGAGCGCCTCTGAGGTCAGGGTTTTCCTCCTCAATCGCCTTCATCGCCTCGTTGATGGATTTACCGATATTATCACCCTCGGTCAGGGCTTGGAGATACGAGAAGCGGGCTTCAGGTGGAAGGAAGATGACGTGTTCGGCTTCGTAGTCTGCCTTGCTGATCTTGCGGCGACCTCCTGTGCCAATGGGACCGAGCTTGGCTTCGGCCTCAGCATATTTCTTCTCAGCATAGCGCAGGAAAATCAGCCCTAGGACTGGTGTTGAGAACTCTGCGGGCTTCAGGTCAGAGTTTGCCCAAAGCTGGTCCGCTGTCGCCCAAAGGCGCTTTTCGATTTCCCCGTTAACCACGTAATACCCTTTTGGTCTTCTAATGTTTTGCAAAGATTACCCGGAATGGGTGTAGGACGCCACTGCTTGATTAATCAGAACGAGAGTTGATCAAGGCGGGACAATAGGTTTTTCACTGAAGACTTGTGCCACTGCCCACCGCGAGGCGTCAACATACCGCGCTTGTTGAGGATGCTTGCGATTCCGCCGAGGCTTTCAACGCCTTCAGCCCGAATGCTTTCAATAACCGGTGCAAGGTCCTTGGCGTGATCATCAGCGGCCCGTTTGATGGCCTTTACACCCGCCGTATTTCCCTTTCCAGCGCGTATCAGGGCGGCTGCACCGTTTGGATTGCCAAGCTTGGTCCCTCTTGCCTTGGCTACGGCCAGGGCCTCTGTGGTGCGCTTTGAGATGGCTTCACGTTCCTGCTGTGCGACCAGGGCCATGATGCCCACGGTCAGCTCGTTTGCATCTGGCATATCTACGGCAATGAATTTCACCCCACTGTCTCGGAGGGTCAGCAAGAAGGCAGCGTTGCGTGAAAGTCGGTCAAGCTTGGCGATGACCAGGGTTGCACCTGTGACTTTGGCGAGATGAAGGGCCTTTTGCAGTTCCGGCCTAACGTTGTTCTTCCCGCTTTCAACTTCGGTGAAGGTGCCGATGATGGTCGCGTTCCGTGCGGTTGCGAAGTCATTGATGGCCTTTGTCTGAGCTTCCAACCCCAGGCCGCTACTGCCTTGACGGGCGGTGGAGACGCGATGATAGGCAACGATTTTCATGGTGTTCGCCCTGAAGTACAAAATCACGTAATGGAGATTGGGCAAATTTGTACTTCTTGGCAAATACTATGAAGATTCGATATAAATACAATCAAAGGTAGAATTATGGAGAGATGATATGCGCTACACAGAAGTTTCTGGAAGTAAGTTTGCTATCCTCTACAAATCGGACGACGGTCCATCAGAGATTGAGGTTGGCACACTTCTGAGCGAGGGCCGAAAAACTCAAGACTTGGGTAAAGGATGGAAATTGGCTTGGGATGGTCCTCATTATGATCAAGGTGAACCTCACGTTCACGTATATCGCAATGGAAAAGAACTTTACTCTGTAAACATAAGTGGTCTCGGCCATGACGGAAGTAGTGGTAAGGAAATCCATCGGGTTCCGCTGCGAGGCATCCAAGCTAAATGGTCGCACGTTAAGAAGCTTATTGAGAGCGAAGAGGCGGACCAATTAGCGGAGAACTATGTCCCCTTAGAGATAAAAGAAGCTTTAGCCGCGGTAGTGCTTGAATGGTAGGGGAAGGGGGGGGGGAATTTCGCCATGCATCTATATCAATCCCCCTCTCAGATTTTTCCGGCAAAATCATTCCAGGTTATCGTCAAGTCAGATAGACGAGATAACTGCTCCAATGAAATCTTGGTTCATCGCCAAATGTTCCACAGCTTTCCGCAAGTTCACGTATGTCCCTTTTGAATAAGTGCCAATTGTAAGGTCGGTCCGTTTGTGCCCTACGAGCAATTTGATGGTCCCAAGCGGGATTTCCTCACCTTCCAAAAGTTCAATGTAGGTTCGGCGCGTTGAATGGATGCCTTGGCGCTGCGTGTTCGGGAGGTTCAAAAGGCGGCGCTTTCTATTGATTTCTTTGTTGATATACCGTGCGCGGTCCCGCTCATTGGACCACTCTTTGTCTTCAAACAAGGGGATGAGATAGTCACCGTTCGTTTCATTAATAAGGCTCTCGATAAGCTGGTCGAACGCTTTCGGTATCGGAACGCTGCGGTGGGCGCTCTTGGTTTTGGTGCCGTGTATGTCGAGCCAGTAACCGTCTTTACGTAGCGATATGTGTTCCCGTCTGGCGTTTGCGATTTCCGAACTGCGGGCACCAGTGATCAACGCCAATGCGATTAGCTGCTTGAAGCCAACAGGTTGCAAACCTGCCAGCAATGCCCGGATATCATCAAATGAGAACGGCAATTCCGATTGGTCCTCCTTTTTGACCTCACCGGTACCGATCTTGACGCGGTCGTTGTAATTGTGATTGCTCCAGATGGTGGATTTATCATCGGCCAAACCGACCGTAAACGCATGGTCCCAGACGCCTCGAAGACCGCCGAGCGCAAGCTTCACGGTTTTCCCGGTGCGACCGTGGTAATTCTCGGTAACGAACTCACGGACAGTCTTTCGGTCAAACTCGTGCATGAAGCTAAGGCTACGAGGCTTGCTCCAGGCCAGAAGGCGACTGATGGCTCGCTCATATTCTTCTTGTGTGCTTTTTGATAGCTGCGGCTTGAGATCGTTCCTCCAAGCTTCGATCACATCCCTTATGCGGATGGCATTAATATCTGGCTTCGGAGGCTGGACTGTTTGTTGAAGATGTTGCTGCGCTTCAGGGTTAGGCTCAATTGGGAAGGGTGCTTGGGTCAATCGCTGTTTCAACTTGGTGACTTCCAAGATGACTTCAACGACTCGCGCAGGGTAGCGATTCGCTGCTTCTTGGCGATCACCTGTTGCGAGTGTTCGATACAATGCAGGGGTCTTTAGGGCGACCCGAAGATCAGCGGGTAACGGATAGAATATTTCCCAGTTGTTCCGACCTTTTCGCTTCACCATACGTACCATTCTGCGTTCCCTTTCGGATAAACGCAGGGTCGGTCATCGGTTTCCCTTGAATGTACTACAAGCTTGTACTACAAGCGGCCCCGTTCCGGCGGACACCGCAGGAACGAATGACCAGAAGCCCCTAAGCCCAGGTGGCGGAATTGGTAGACGCGCTGGCTTCAGGTGCCAGTGGCCGCAAGGTCGTGGAAGTTCGAGTCTTCTCCTGGGCACCATACCCCAGTACATCTTTCGATGTGCTGGGGTATTGTCTTTTCTGGGCCAATTTTCAATTCGTTTTAACGTGAACAGCTTTGATAAGGGAATTCAAATAATACCCTTCATGATAAGCGTGGGAAAAACTGCCATCCGATCTGACTTTAATCTCAAATTCCTGTCTTGATTGAACATTTCTTCTTAGAAAACGCACTGTATGTATTTAAGGTTGCAGGTGATGTTTTCCGGGAGTGATGTTGTGCGCAAGAGCCGGGTTTGGGTCCTTATTTTAGCGATTTGTTCCGTTGCATTGATGGTCTGTGAGGCCACAACCACGTATCAGGGCATGATCCCTTCCAGGCAGTGGCCGCCTGCCGTCGGTTATGGCCTTGCGCCCTGGCTGGTTGGCCTTTTGGTCGCTGTAATCAAAGAGGGTTGGGCCCGCATCAGAAAACAGAACCACCGTTTTGGCCGAAGTTTGCTGTGGGCGACGGGTGTTTTCATGGTCATCATGGCTTTTGCGACAATAATGTCTGCAGTGCCGTCCCGGGATCAGGTGGAAATCCGCAATGATGCCATGTTGTTGATGGGGGCTTCTGCCTGGGTGCCCGGCATCGCGGCATATTGCAATAACTATGTAGAAGCTGCACCGGAAATGATTGAAGAGGCAGCGTCCTGGAGTCGGCGGCATGACAGGGATTTGCGCAAGATTGTCGCTGTGATGGAAGCGACTGGTGGTTTATCCAAAAATGAAAAAAACCAGATTGATCAGATGGCGATGCAGGCTTTGAAAGCTAAGGTCAATTCGCAACAAGATAAAAAAGGCTATTGTAAACAGGTGGAAATGAACCTGCAGCAGGGACTGTTTGATCTGGATAATCGTGCAGATATTGCGTCTGCCTTGAAGCGTATTCGTGATTTTTAGACATTTTAGGATCGTATTGGCCGATAGCAGGTCGCATTGCCCTGCGTTGTAAGCTGAATTGCCTTTGGTGTTCTGTTTTGTGTCTTGCTTTACCGTTTGGGCAAATTGAGAGGTTCTGTGTTCGAGACTTTTGTCTTTGCAGGGGCCCGGTGATACCGCTAGAACGGGTCAGCACGAATTTGGCAAATGGGGGCGCGGGTGCCAGATATCAGTTATGTTCTGCCGGTTTATAACAAGGCGGCTGTTTTGCCGTTTTTCATCCGGTCCCTGCGCCAACAAACGGGCGATTTTTCCGCGGAATATATTTTTGTTGATGATGCGTCGTCTGATGACTCGCTCTCTGTTTTGCGTGCCGAAACGGCCGGGCTTGCCAATGTGCAGATCCTGGAAAATAGCGAAAATAAAGGCCCGGCCATTCGCCTGAATCAGGGCGCGCAGGCCGCGTGCGGCGATTTTCTGGTGCTGTTTGATTGCGATGAAGTGATCGCGCCCAATGCCGTTATCACCCTGTTGGGGCTGGCGCGTCGCCACGGGGCGGATATGGTGCATGGCAAATGGCAAAAAACCGGCGATGCGATTGCCGATATTCACGCCCGCGAAATTCCGGCTGATATTGCGACACAGGTGTATGAAGATCCGTTGAAGCGCGCCTTGGGAAAGGGCCTTGTGCGCATGACCTGGCTTGTTGACCGCAACCTGTTTGCCAAGGCAGGGGGATGTGATGAGAGTGTTTTTATTCAGGATGAATCGCTGCCTTTGCGCCTGGCCGCACAGGCCCGCTGCCTGCTTGATACAGCTGCCGTGGTGACATGGGTGCCCGATGAAGGCAGCCATTTGTCGGATAACAAGATTCAGCAGCATCACGACCGCTTCATGACTTTTTATCACTTTTTACGGCAGTATCCGCAGCTTGACCCGGCCTATCGCCAGAAGCTGGGGCAAAAATGTATTTCTGCCGCCCGCAAGGCTTTGCGCGATGGTCATGCCATGCCGGGGCTTAAACTGCAATGTGCCTATTTTGCCGCCAAGCTGGGCCTGTATCAGGCCGATGGCACATTTCTTGATGAACTTTATAACGCATTCAAAATGATTTCTGCGGTCCGGAGGCCGAATTCACAGTGACGACATTATTTGCAGCATTGCCTTATAGCGAAAAAATTGAAAATCGCTTGCGGGGCAGTGCCCTGGTGTTTTTGTGCCTGATCCCGGTTCTGTTGTTATTTGCCCGGGGTCCCGCAGATGTCGCGCTGTCGCTGGTTGGTATTCTGTTTCTGGTGCGCAGTGCGCTGCGGCGTGACTGGGCCTGGGCGCGCGAGGCCGATATTCTGGCGCTGTTGGTTGCTTTGCTGATGCTGGTGGCAGTTGCGGCGCCATTTGGCGAGTATCCGGGCAAAAATTTCACCCGCGGGCTGATCTGGGTGCGCTTTGTGGTGTTTTATGCCGCCGCAACACGCTGGTTGATCACGGATCGAAAAGTCGTGCATATCCTGTGCTGGGTGGTGTCGGCCACTTTGCTGCTGGCGGCACTGGATGCGCTTTTTCAGTTCGTAACGGGATATTCGCTGCTGGGCGGGCAGAAAATGGCGAGTTTCGCGGGGCGCCTGACCGGCCCGCTGGATCGGCCCAATATCGGCATTTATGTGTCGAAGCTGGCCTTTTCCGTGATGGCGCTGGCCTTTGTTGCCCGTCAGGGTTTCGGGGATAAGAAGGCATTTGTTTTTAGCGCGATGGTCATGCTGCCGGTTTTGGCCGTGATCTTTTTAAGCGGAGAACGCACGGCCAGCGTGTTGACCCTTGCCGGGATTGTGGCGGTCGTAATCGGGCTGTTTTTTGTCGGCGGGCGCGCCCGATTGATTTCCATTGGACTTGGCATTGCCGGGGCTGCTGGAATTGGGGCTTTGCTGACATTCAGCAGCCGTATTGCCGGACGGTTGGCCGATCTGGAGCATGTCGTATCGGATTATGCCGCCTCGATTTACGGGCAACTGGCCCTGATGGGCTGGCGCTTTTTTACCGAGCATCCCCTGACCGGGATTGGCATGGGCAGTTTTGAAAAAGTGTGCAAGGCAGAAATGCCGCCGGAATCATTGGAATTTGGCTGTTATCCACATCCGCATAATATTTATATGGAATGGCTTTCAAGCGGCGGCCTTGCCGGAACACTACCCTGGCTTGTTTTTATTGTGCTGGTGGTTTGGGCCGGATTGCGCATGATCCGGTTTGGCGAACAGCAGACCGTGCTGGTGGCGCTGTATTTGGCGACGCTGAATGTGTCGCTGTTTCCCTTTGCCGCGACCCAAAGCGCCTTTTCCAACTGGCCGGCCATTCTGGCCTGGATGTCGATTTCCTGTGCCGTGGCCGCGTTACGCGTTTTCAAGGATTCCAGGGCCCTTGCCCGTTAGGCAAGGGCAGGCGGGCCTGTCATGCCGGAATAAGCCGGAATCGTCGATTTAATGGGGGCAAAAAGGCGTCTTTTGCATCGCGGGCGCGGCTTTGCTGTGTTAAGACAAGGCCAAACTTTCTGACCGGAGACGCGCGATGACAAATTACCTCCATCACGGCGATCTGCCCGACGGGCTGGATCTTGGCAAAATTGTTGCAATTGACAGTGAAACGATGGGCCTGAACCCGCATCGGGACCGTTTGTGTGTTGTGCAGCTTTCTGCCGGTGATGGTGATGCCCATCTGGTCAAGTTTGACGGCGCGGATTATAGCGCACCCAACCTGAAAAAAATGCTGGCCAACCCGGATGTCCTGAAGCTGTTTCATTTTGGCCGTTTTGATATTGCGGTGATGGATGCTTATCTTGGTGTGCGCTGTGCGCCGGTTTATTGCACCAAAATCGCCTCCAAACTGGTGCGAACCTATACCGACCGGCATGGCCTGAAAGATCTGGTGCGTGAATTGGTGGGTGTCGAAATCTCCAAGCAGCAGCAAAGCTCCGACTGGGGGGCGGCGGAATTGTCCTCTGAACAGATTGCCTATGCTGCAAGCGATGTTCTGTATTTGCACAAGATGAAAGAAGAGCTTGATCGCCGCCTGGAGCGTGAAGGTCGCATGGAAATTGCGAAGGCCTGTTTTGATTTCCTGCCAACCCGTGCCAGCCTTGACCTTGCGGGATGGGCAGAAACAGACATCTTTGCTCATTAGAACGTCCTGATCGCGCCTGTGTTGTCAGGAACCCGGTTCTTGCCACATTTTTGCGCCAGAGACCCCGGCTGTTCGCGTATAACAGCCGGACTGCATCCGACGGATGACCAAGAAGAACGCCATGACAGTTAGCGAAACGGACCAAAAAGACATTGCTGTAGCCCGCAAGGTGCTGGACATCGAAGCGGCCGCCCTGAAGGAACTGGCACAATCGCTGAATGGCGATTTTTGTCGTGCGCTTTCCCTGATCGAGGGCCTCAAGGGGCGGCTGGTTGTGACCGGGATGGGCAAAAGTGGTCATATTGCCAAAAAAGTTGCGGCAACCTTTGCATCGACTGGCACACCGTCGTTTTTTGTTCATCCGGCCGAAGCCAGCCACGGCGATTTGGGCATGATCGGCCAGGATGACGCGGTGCTGGCCCTGTCCAATTCGGGCGAAACCCCCGAACTTTCCGATATTATTGCCTATACGCGGCGTTTTCATATTCCGCTGATCGGCATGACCCGCCGGGCTGAAAGTTCGCTGGGGTCGCAATGTGATTATCCGCTGGTTCTGCCCAACAGTGCCGAAGCCTGCCCCAACCGCCAGGCGCCAACCACGTCCACCACGGCCATGCTGGCGCTGGGCGATGCGCTGGCCGTTGCCCTGATGGAGCGGCGCGGCTTTAGCGCCGATGATTTCCGCACCTTCCACCCTGGTGGCAAGCTGGGGCAGCGGTTGTTGCATGTGCGCGAAGTCATGCACGGGGCGGATCAATTGCCGCTTGTTTCCGAGGCGGCACGCATGTCCGATGCGCTGATGGAAATGACGGGCAAATCTTTTGGCTGTGTCGGTGTAACCGATGATACAGCCAGGCTGGTCGGCATTGTGACGGATGGTGATTTGCGCCGTCATATGGGCGATGACCTGGTCTCAAGGCCTGTTGGAAATGTCATGACCCGCAATCCCAAAACCATCACGCCGGAGCTTTTGGCCGTCGAGGCGCTGGCGATTATGAATGATCGCAGCATCACGTCGCTGTTTGTGGTTGATGGCCAGGGGCTGCCCTGTGGCCTTGTGCATATCCATGACCTGCTGCGTCTGGGGGTTGCCTGAGCATGAGCGCGGATAAAGCCGATACCCCGTCATCACAAGCGCCCAGGACGCCCGGGCCGCGCGCGCGGGACCGGTTGTCCGAAACGCGGCGTGATGTAAAGATCAATCCGTTTCGGCGCAGCATCGTTTTGATGTTAAAACTGATGCTGCCGATGATTGCGGCGGGGTTGCTGGCACTGGTGGTCTTGTGGCCGCAGATCGAACAGATGCAGGAAAGCGGGTTTCATCTTGGTTTTTCCAGCTCACCTGACGATCTGATGGAAAATGTCGCCATGAGCAATCCGCGCTTTTTTGGGGTGGATAGCAAACGCCAGCCTTTCACGGTGACGGCAACCGAAGCCATCGAGCAGCGCAAGGATGGCGAAGGGGCGATGGAACATGTGATGCTTGAGCAACCACAGGCCGATATGACCATGAATGATGGCAGTTGGGTTGCCCTGACGGCGAACAAGGGGTTTTATACGGAAAGCAAAAACAGGCTTGATCTGAATGGTGCGGTGAACATGTATCACGACAAGGGGTTCGAGATTCATACCAACAGTGCCGAGATCAAACTGAAAGACGGCAATGCCAGCGGGACGGACCCGGTTGACGGGCAGGGGCCGTTTGGCACGATTAAATCGGATTCAGGGTTTGAGCTGGAAAATAAGGGGTCGGTTATTCATTTTCTGGGCAAATCCAAACTCAAGGTATTTGAAAAGGCATTGAAAGGGAAATCATGATCAGAACGCCGCGTGGGGGTGGATTGTTATTTGCGGCGACGCTTGTGATGGGGCTTGCCTGCTTTCCGGTGATGCACGGCGCATCGGCCGCATCGCTGGGCCTGACCCAGCAGGGGGCAGGCGGGCTGGATGTGGAATCGGATAACGGCATTGAATGGCGCCGCAACGACAATGTGTTGATTGCGCGCGGCAATGCCTTTGCCCGGCGGGGCGAGTCCGAGGTGCATGCCGATGAATTGCGTGCCTTTTATCGTGAAACCAATGGTCAGACCGAAATTTACCGGATCGAGGCGCATGGTCATGTAAAATTATCGACAAATACCGATACAGCCACCGGGGATCTGGCAATTTACGATATTGACCAGGCCGTGGTCGTTTTGACCGGCAAGAATTTGAAATACACCACACCCACCGAAACCCTGACCGCAAAGGACAGCCTGGAATATTGGGAAGCCAAGCGTATGGCGGTGGCGCGTGGGGATGCGGTGGCAATTTCGCAGGGCCGCAAACTCAAGGCCGATGTTCTGACAGCGCGTTTTACCGCCTCGCCAAAAGGTGAAAACCAGTTGGAACGTATTGACGGTTATGGTCATGTCACCATTGAAACCCCGACGGATTATGTTGTTGGTGATCAAGGGGTTTATGACGCGAAAACGGGTATCGCCACGCTGACCGGATCGGTTAAGATCACGCGCGGTCAAAACCAGTTGAATGGCGACCGGGCGGTGGTTGATCTGAAAACCGGCATCAGCCGTCTGATGGCAGATAACAAGGGTGATGGCAAATCGCGGGTGCGTGGTCTGCTGGTCCCTGACAGTGAAAAGAAACCCAAAACCGGTGGCACTGCTGCTGGCAAAACAAACTGACAAAGGGTCGGATCGTGTTCTGGTCTCGAAAAAGCACAAAAAATAACGGTGCGGGCGCACCATTTGTCATGGCGGACACCAACATTGCCGGGGGTCCGCGACTGGTAAGTGCGAATAAGGGGCTGGTGGCACATAATCTGGGCAAAAGCTTTAAAAAGCGCCCGGTTTTAAAGGATGTTTCAATTTCGGTTCAGCGGGGCGAGGCGGTTGGTTTGCTGGGCCCCAATGGTGCGGGTAAGACCACCAGTTTTTACATCATTACCGGGCTGATTTCGCCGGATCGCGGCACAATCTCGCTGGATGGCAGCGACATCACCATGATGCCGATGTATCAGCGTGCCCGCATGGGTATTGGTTATTTGCCGCAGGAAGCCTCGATTTTTCGCGGCATGACGGTGGAACAGAACATTATGGCCGTGCTTGAAGTGGTTGAAGGCGACCGTATCAAGCGCGAACAGAATCTTGAAGACCTTTTGGCGGAATTTGCCATTGAACATTTACGCCGCACCCCGGCCCTGGCGCTGTCGGGCGGGGAGCGTCGGCGTTGTGAAATTGCCCGTGCGCTGGCAGCCCACCCCAATTTTGTGTTGCTCGACGAACCTCTGGCCGGGATTGACCCGATTGCCGTGGGCGATATTCGCGATCTGGTGCGTCACCTCAAGGATCGGGGGATCGGGGTTTTGATTACCGATCATAATGTGCGCGAGACCCTTGATATTATTGACCGGGCTTACATTTTGCATGATGGTCGGGTATTGATGGAAGGTGGCCCGGACGAGATTGTGCGCAATGTGGATGTTCGCCGCGTCTATCTGGGTGACAGGTTCAGCCTTTAGGACAAGATGGTTCATATTTGGCTGTTCGTATCTTTTTCAGACTGATAACAATTGATTGAACGGCTGCCCGTGGGTCTGAAAACGGCGTTTCACGGCAGGTTTGTTTTGTCATCAGGCTTTGCCCGTCGGATATCGCATCGTAAAAAGAAATGCGGATCGATGGAAAAGTGAAACGAGGCAGGAAAATGGGGGAAAGCGGATTGATAAGGGGTAGGTACTGATATGGCCCTGAAGGCAAGGCTTGATCTTCGTCAGTCTCAGTCTCTTGTCATGACGCCGCAATTGCAGCAGGCGATTAAGCTGTTGCAATTTAACAATATCGAGCTTTCCAACTTCATTGACAGCGAGCTTCTCGAAAATCCGCTTCTGGAACGGGCGGAGCCGGGCCAAACCTTTGCCGAAAGCGGTGATGATGCCGTGGGCAATGGGGAGCAGGGCCTGGATGCCCGCGCGATTGACGATTTCCGGGACCGCGAGGATTTGCGCGGAACCGACCGCCTGGCCGGCAGCGACAGCATGGGCTCTGATACCAGCAGTCCGCTCGATTGCGCCACAGACGCCCTTTATGACGGCGAAGGCGAAATTACCCCGGATGGTGCACCGGTGGGGGCGGGACATGATTATTCGCTGCCTTATAATGGCGGTGGCATGGGCGGAGCGGATGGCGATGATTTGCCCGGGCTGGAGCAAACCCTCGCCGATAGCCAAACCCTGCGCCAGCGCCTCGATGACCAGCTTAATCTGGCTTTTTCCGCGCCGGTCATGCGTATGATCGGCAGCTATCTGATCGATATGCTTGATGAGAATGGCTATGTCAGCGGGGATTTGGCTGAAGTTTCCGATGCCCTTGGTTGTGATCTCGCCGATGTTGAGGCGGTTTTGCGCCAGATGCAGGGATTCGAGCCGGTTGGCATTTTTGCCCGCAACCTGGCGGAGTGTCTGGAACTGCAATTGCGTGACCGGAACCGGTATGATCCGGCAATGGCCGCACTGGTGAGCAACCTTGAATTGTTGGCACGGCGCGAATTTGACCGCCTGCGCCGCATTTGCGGCGTTGATGGTGATGACCTTGCCGACATGATTGCCGAGATTCGCACGCTTGATCCGCGTCCGGGGCGCACCAGTGACGGCGAACCGGCAACGCCGGTTATTCCCGATGTTTTGGTGCGGGCCGGATCGGAGGGAAGCTGGATGATTGAACTCAACAGCGATGCCCTGCCGCGTGTGCTGGTCAATGAGGAATATGTTGCAACGATCAGCAGCGGGATTCGCGACCGCGAAGAAAAGACCTTTATCAATGAGCGTTTGCAAACCGCAAACTGGCTGGTCAAGGCGCTGCATCAGCGTGCCACCACGATTCTCAAGGTCGCAACCGAGATTATTCGCCAGCAGGACGGATTCTTTACATACGGGGTTTCGCATCTGCGTCCGCTTATTTTGCGCGACATTGCCGAAGCCATCAGCATGCACGAAAGTACGGTGTCGCGCGTGACCAACGGCAAATTCATGGCGACCCCGCGCGGCATATTCGAGCTGAAATACTTCTTTACCACGGCAATTTCATCGGCGGATGGCGGGGATTCCTATTCGTCGGAATCAGTACGTCACCGGATTAAGTCATTGATTGATGCGGAAAATCCGAAAAAGATTCTTTCGGATGACAAACTTGTCGAGCTTCTGCAAAAGGAAGGGATCGACATTGCCCGTAGAACAGTGGCAAAATACCGGGAGGCAATGCGGATTCCGTCGTCCGTCCAAAGGCGGCGCGAGAAAAAAGCACAGGCCAGATAGGTCATGATGCTCGAAAACAATGCCTAAGGTGTTGAAACATATTGGTTAACACCCAAATGTTGACTTGGCATTGGCGACGGAATATGGTGCCGCCACCTGATTGAGGGGCACCATCGTTCGCAGATGTACTGGAAGTCACTCAACTGGGGATAGGCGATCCATGCAGATTACAGTTATTGGCAAGCAACTTGACGTTGGCAACGCTTTGCGTGAACACGTCGTCGAGACCTTGGACCTTGCGGTAGAGAAATATTTCGATCATGCTATCGAAGCCACGGTAACAATTACCAAACAGGCGCATCTTTATCACACACAGATATCGGTCCATGTCGGCAAAGGCATGCTGGTTCAGGCAAAAGCATCCGCAGACGAGGTTTATCCGGCCTTCGATGCTGCTTGCGATAAGGTGGCGAAACGGTTGCGCCGGTATAAACGGCGCCTGCGTGATCACCACACCAACCGTGATCAGTATGAGAATGCCTTGCTGGATGCGCGCCATTATGTGATTCAGCAGGAAGACGAAGATCATTCTGACGACGAACAGGACAAGGGTTTTGACCCGCTGATCGTGGCAGAAACACCTGATCGCATTGATACGCTCTCGGTAGGGGAAGCGGTCATGCGTCTCGATTTGGGGGATATTCCGGCCCTTATGTTCCGGAATGGCAAACATGGCGGATTGAACGTCGTGTATCGTCGGGCCGATGGTAATATCGGCTGGCTTGACCCGGCTGATGAAAAAGCCGGTGCAGCCTGACGGGCGCGACCTCTGGTCCAAACAACGCAACGCGAAAGATGGACATTTCAACAATTCTCTCCCCGACAGGGGTCATTCCGGCATTGCGTTCCGGCGCCAAGAAGGCTGTTCTCGAGGAACTCGCAGAAAAAGCCGCCGAGGTTACGGGACGTGATGCAGGGCAGATATTCTCTGTTTTGCTGGATCGCGAAAAGCTGGGCAGCACCGGTGTCGGTGGTGGTGTGGCTATTCCGCATGGCAAATTGGGCGATCTGGACCGGCTTTATATGGTGTTTGCCCGGGCACAGAACCCGATCGAATTTGATGCTGTTGATGAACAGCCCGTCGATCTGTTCTGCATGCTTGTCGCACCGGAAGAAGCCGGTGCCGACCATTTGAAAGCTTTGGCACGTATCTCGCGGTTGCTGCGCAATCAGGGCATGTGTGAAAAGCTGCGCGGGGCTGCATCGGCTGATGCAATCTATGCGTTGTTAACCCAGGACGAAGCCGAACAGGCGGCCTGACAGATCTGACATTCCGGCCTGTGCCGGATGACAAAACCCCGCCTGACCTGGATCAGGCGGGGTTTTTATGTGGAAATCGGGTTGTTCTGGGTTTGACGCTGGTTTTGACGGGGTCAGCCGTTTTTGGCATGCCCTGCTTGTGCCTTTGGGTGTTCAACATCGGTCAGGCGCCCGGCCAGCACCACCAGCAGCAAAACCGGCAGGCCCAATATTGCCGTGCCGATAAAGAACGCCTGATAGCCGACCGCATCCACCACCGTTCCGGAAAACCCGGCAATCACCTTGGGAAACAGGGTCATGATCGAACTGAAAATGGCATATTGCATGGCGGTGAATGAAATATTGGTCAGGCCGGACAGATAGGCGATAAAGGCCGCGGTGGCGAGACCGCCAGAAAGGTTATCGGCCATGATGACGGCGGCAAACATCACGGTATTGGCCGGGATTTGCGCCATAATGGCAAACAGGATATTGGTAATGGCCGAAAGCAGCGCACCCAAAAACAGGACGCGGATGACGCCATAGCGAACCGAGAGCACACCGCCCAGAAAACTGCCCGCAATGGTCATGAACAGGCCAAAGGTTTTGGAAACGGCGGCGATTTCTTCCTTGGTAAAGCCGATATCGGTGTAAAACACATTTGCCATCACACCCATGACAATATCGGCAATGCGGTAAAAGCCGATCAGGGCGAGAACCACGATGGCGACTTTGCCGTAACGATCAACAAAGTCCTTTACCGGCGCGATATAGGTTTCACGCACCATTTCACGCGGTGTAATGCCGATCAGGGTGGTCAGCCAGGCAACAAATACCGCCAGCAGCACCGCGATGGCAAGTTGTAGACTGCCGGTGACAAAGCCAGCCAGTTCCGGGGTCATGCCCGAGGCCGTTAACCTGGTGCCCAGCGGTGATACCGCGCTGCCCGCCCAGACATTGGCAGCAATGAATGTTATAACGGTCAGGGCAAACATTGCCAGAAAACGGATATAATCGCTGGTCTGGTGAAAATATTTGCTGTCTTTGCGCGGCACATCAGGTTCGCTGATAAGCAGGGTGGTTAAGACCCCCACACACATTGCCAGCGCCATACAGCCATAGGCGACCCGCCAGGCAAGGGGCATGTAGGGGCCTTCGCCCTCTATCACACCGGCAATGGTGAGTGCCCCGGCCCCGGCGACGATCATGCCAATGCGATAACCGGCAATATAGGCCGAACTCATCATGGCCTGCAAATCGGTATCGACCGCCTCGATGCGATAGGCATCAATGACGATATCCTGTGTCGCGGCCGAAAACCCCAGGGCAACGACGGCAAAGGCCATCATGGTCAGGTGCTGGGCCGGGTCGGTCAGGCCCATCCACAGAATGGAAAGGATAATCGCCGTTTGCGCGACAATCAGCCAGCTTCTGCGCCGCCCCAATGCCGCGTACAGGCCCGGCAGGGGCAGGCGGTCAATCAGCGGCGCCCAGACGAACTTGAACGAATATCCCAGGGCGGCCCAACTGAAATAGGTTACGGTCGACCGTTCCACCCCGGCCTCGCGCAGCCAGATCGACAGGGTCGAGAAAATCAGCAAAATGGGAATGCCTGCCGAAAAGCCCAAAAACAGCATGGTAATCACCCGGCCATTGGTCAGGGCCCAAAAGGCCTCGCCCCAGCTGCGTTTGGTATGACTCTTCATTCTTCCCCCTGCATATCCGCCGGTTGCCTGCGATCGGCGACCTTATGGCGTTATCGGTTAAAGAATGCACAAAAGGATCGGCAATTTCAGCCAAAAACAGGGCGGCAACACAAAAGGGCCCGTCATGTGACAGGCCCTTTCGCTTGATTGGGGTGGTAAAAACGCGAATCGATTATGCGTTTTCAGATTCTTTCTTGCGGCTTTCGCGTTTGCGCACGTTCGGATCAAGGTGCAGCTTGCGAATGCGGATGCTTTTCGGCGTGACTTCAACCAGCTCGTCATCCTGGATGTAAGACAGGGCTTCTTCCAGGCTCATGCGGCGCGGCGGGGTCAGCAGGATGGCATCATCCTTGCCCGAAGCCCGCACGTTGGTTAGCTTTTTGCCCTTCAGGATGTTCACTTCCAGGTCGTTGTCACGGTTATGTTCACCAATGACCATGCCCTGATAGACACGCTCGCCCGGTTCGATAAACATGATCCCGCGATCTTCCAGACCCCAGATGGCATAGGCAACGGCTTCGCCCTGATCATTCGAGATCAGCGCACCGTTACGACGGCCAGCAATGCTGCCCTTCACCGGACCATAGGAATGGAATACGCGGTTCATCACACCGGTACCACGGGTATCGGTCAGGAATTCACCATGATAACCGATCAGGCCACGCGACGGGGCAACGAACAGAATACGGGTCTTGCCGCCGCCCGAAGACCGCATGTCGGTCATTTCGGCTTTGCGCAGGCTCATCTTTTCAACGACGGCACCGGCAAATTCCTCGTCCACGTCAACCTGGACTTCTTCAAACGGTTCGGACAGAACGCCGTCAATTTCCTTGAATAGCACGCGCGGACGCGAGATCGACAGTTCAAAGCCTTCGCGACGCATGGTTTCCACCAGAACGCCCAACTGCAATTCGCCACGACCGGCCACCTCGAAGGCGTCCTTGTCTTCGGTTTCGGCAATTTTGATGGCGATATTGCCTTCGGCTTCGCGTTCCAGACGCGCACGGATCATGCGCGAGGTTACTTTGTCGCCTTCCTGGCCTGCCAGCGGCGAGTTGTTGACCGAGAAGGTCATTGCCAGCGTGGGCGGATCAATCGGCTGGCTTTCAATCGCGACTTTGACTTCGGCCGCACAAATGGTGTCGGCCACGGTGGCGTCGGTCAGACCGGCAATGGCGATGATGTCGCCCGCTTCGGCTTCTTCCTGCGGGACACGTTCCAGCCCCCGGAAGCCCATCAGCTTGGACAGGCGACCGGTTTCAACGGTGCCATCGCCACGCAGAACCTTGACCGGCATGTTCAGTTTGGCGCGGCCCTGTGCGATACGGCCGGTCAGAATACGGCCCAGGAAGTTATCGGCATGCAGCATAGTGGCGATCATGGCGAATGGCGCGTCAAGTTCTGCCTTCGGGGCCGGAACATAGTTGAGAACCAGATCCATCAGCGGGGTCAGGTTTTCTTTCGGACCTTCGGGGTTTTCTGCCGCCCAGCCATCACGGCCCGATGCGTAAAGAACCGGGAAATCAAGCTGTTCTTCGTTGGCTTCGAGCGATACGAACAGATCGAAAATTTCATCAAGCACTTCTTCAGCGCGCTGGTCAGGACGGTCGATTTTGTTGATCACGACAATCGGCTTCAGGCCCAGCTTCAGGGCCTTACCCAGCACGAATTTGGTCTGCGGCATCGGCCCTTCAGCCGAGTCGACCAGCAGAACAACGCCATCCACCATCGAGAGGATACGTTCGACTTCGCCGCCGAAATCGGCGTGGCCCGGGGTATCGACGATATTGATGCGGGTTTCTCCCCACTGGATGGCGGTCGGCTTTGCCATAATGGTAATGCCGCGTTCCCGTTCCAGGTCATTGCTGTCCATGGCGCGTTCGTCAACGCGCTGGTTGTCACGGTAAACGCCGGACTGACGGAACATGGAGTCAACCAGGGTTGTTTTACCGTGGTCAACGTGGGCGATAATGGCGATATTGCGCAAGTTCATGGGCGCGGACTCCGTATAACATGCCGCGCGCCGGTCGTGCCGCCGCATCGGTCAGAAACAAGATTGGTCGATATATAATATGGTGAAGGCAGGGTGCTGCTCGCGCGGTGGCGGCGCATAACCTGCCTTGCAAATGCCAGAGTGCTTGATTTTTTAAAAATACAACACAGACGCCGGGTACATGCGCTATTGGCCGCAGATTGTCAATGCCTGGTAGCGTTGAAATGGCAGCCATGCGTCCGGCAATGGCGTATTTCTGCGGGACAGCCCCATTGTTGCTGTCCCGTGAAATTTTGCCATCGTTATGGCTCAGGCCGGAATGGCATCCTTGCAAAGCTCTTTCAAGTCGGCATCCGGGCGGGCCCCCATATGCGAAATGATTTCGGCCGCACAGATTGACCCCAGCCGTCCGCAGGTTGCCAGATCATAATTCTGAGTATAGCCAAACAGGAAACCCGACGCAAACAGGTCGCCTGCACCCGTGGTATCAACCACCCGGTTCACGGGTTCGGCGGCAATTTCAATGACATTGTCACCCGAAACAATCACCGATCCCTTTTCGCTACGCGTCAGGGCGGCGACCTTGCAATGGCGGCGCACCTCGCTTAGGGCTTCGTCAAATGTTTCTACCTCGTAAAGCGATTTGATTTCGTCTTCATTGGCAAACAGAATATCGACATGGTTATGCACCAGGTCGCGGAAGGACTCCCGGTGACGATCCACACAGAAGGAATCCGAAAGCGTGATCGAAACCTGGCGACCGGCTTCATGGGCGATCTTTGCAGCCAGGACAAAGGCTTCCTTGGCTTCATCGCGGTCCCACAAATAGCCTTCCATATATGTCACCTTCGCTGATTTGATCAGTTCGGCATCAATATCATTCGGGCCCAGTTCGGTACAGGCGCCCAAAAAGGTATTCATGGTGCGGTGCCCGTCAGGGGTGACGAAAATCAGGCAGCGTGCGGTCGATGTGCCTTCGCTGGCTGCTTTTGTATCAAAGCTGACCCCCATTGCCCGAATGTCGTGGCGAAATACTTCGCCAAGCTGGTCATCGCGAACCTTACCAATATAGGCCCCTTTGCCACCCAAAGCCGCGATCCCGGCCATTGTATTGCCAGCGGAACCGCCCGACATCTCGATGCCAGGCCCCATTTCCCCATAAAGCGCGTCGGCGCGATCGGCATCAATCAGGGTCATTGAATTTTTGACCAGTTCCAGACGGGCAAGGTCTTCTTCGCTGCAATGGGTCAAAACGTCAACAATGGCATTGCCGATGCCAACGACATCTACGGTGGGTTCGCTCATGTAAAATTCCTGCTGGTTGGGGATGGGCCGACATAAACGCCGGGCAATTTTGGCGGCAGTATAATCGTTCAGGTCTGCCACGCAAGTTTTGCGACCGGTGCCAGCGCGGGCGTATTGCCAATCGCAAGGGCACGTGCCTGCATATGCAGTTTTTTAACAGCATCGAAGGCAAAAATAATTTCGGTTCAGATGCCCGTCCGGGATGTTTCTGTCCTCCGACACTGCCGTGCTGGAGGGATAAAATGATGCGTGAAAAATCGGCTGTTCTTCCCGTTCGAGGCGGCGGAAATGCTCGATTTTTGCCAGGGTATTCCAAATTGGCATGGGAGGATCAAACCGGGTAACGCGCGGCAAAAATACGGCAATTAATAGGGGAATAAGCATCTTTCAGAGTTTTTGATGGGCAAAAAGAGCGGTGATTTTACCAATTCTGGCCTATTTACAACTCATGCAAACCGGTTTGTATGTGATTAGATGGTTTTGTTTAATTTAATAAAACATCAATATAGAATCTATCAATTAACTCTATATGGGTGTATCGGCGGTATAAAGGCGATTAATCCACATATTGGCGTGGTTTTGCGCCAAATTGGAAGGTTGGATGCGTCGACCGGTTTTGTCGAAGCATCGTTGGGAAATATGCGGCGAATATGCTTTGGGAGATGGCCGATTTTTTGCGCCATATTGTTTCGATTCAGATATGAAATCGCAGTCGCCGCTTGTGGGCAGACCACATTAAGCGGGCATCATTCTGGCAGCTAGCAGAGGTGGAGAGGGCGTAAAAACATTGGGGGAGGATTATGGAATACCGGCCAGATCACACGTGTTGGCAGTTGTTTTTTAACTTCTGCGAGGTGGAGCGGTTATCAGGATCCAGCGGCACGTTATAACGGATTTCTGTCTGATCGTGCTGCCATGCCCCGCGGCGAAGGGTCGTTTTTCGGCACCAGAAACAGGGATATATTTTTATACACCGCCCTTATGAATCTATGAGTGGTGTCCAGATTTTTCAGACTTAGGCCGGTGATGGATCATCATGGGGCGGGGAGGCGGCGGATGATGTGCCACGTGGGGTGTTTTCCGCGCCGGATGCCCCGGTATTTTTTGCCGGATGGAACGGGATGACGGTATCGTCTGGCTTGTCATCGGCTGTTTCTGATGTATCGGGCGAAATTCCGGCAATTCTGTCGCGCAATTCGGCGGCGAGGGTTTTAATGCGCTGCTGGTGGCGCGGGTCGTGGTTAAGCTTCAGGAACTGCTCGAAACAGGCCAGGGCCTTTTCATCATTATTAAGGCGCGCGTGAAGCGTACCCGCCTGATGCCACAGGCCCGGTTCGTCCGGCGCGATGATCAGGCAGCGTTCCAGAACGGCAGTGGCATAGGCGAGATCGCCGCTGCGCAGCGCGCGGACTTTGATATTATTTTGAAGTCGTAACAATATCGTGCGGTCGGTAGCTTCGCGGTAATGTTCGGGCTGCAATTCGGCATCAAGGCCCTGAAACGCCTTGAGCAATTCGCGCAGTTCCGCCGCCCCCAGCACAATGCCGTTGTGGAACGGGTCCAGCAGCACCCGTTCGCCATTGGCTTCAAGACGCAACAGGAAATGGCCGGGGAAATCGATGCCTGTCATTTCCAGCCCGCAGCGCGCAGCGGCATGCAGATATAACAGGGCCAGGGCCACAGGCAGGCCGCGTTTGCGATCCATCACGCACATCAGATTGGCGTTTTCGGGATCGTCGTAATTTTCTTCATCGCCCTGAAAGCCATGATAACCGGGAATGACATTTTGCAGGGCAATGGCAAGGTCCATGACACGCGGCGGGGCATCTGCCGGGGTATGGGTATCGGCCACGGCGCGTTGCAGGTCTTCACAGATGTCATCAAGCCGCGCAAAATAGGCGGTGATATCGCCCTCGGGCCGGTCCAGACTGGCCAGATAGAGCGCCGCCTCGGCTGCGGTTGCATCGGGATACTCGCCCGCGGCATAGGATTTCAGCCATTGCAGGACTGTTTCATGCCGTTCCGTATCAGTCATGACGCCTGTGATCTTTATGTCCTCTTGCGTGTGGGGTCGTCCTTCAGGCGGACGAAATTAACAACCCGTTTAACATAGCTTGTTGCGCGCACATGCGAAATAACCCGATCAAGTTCATCCCTGTTTTGCGCGATTCCCATCAGGTATACGGTGCCATCAACGGTTTCTATAGTGTAGTTAATGGCATAAACGCGGCTGTCAAACATCAGCGCGGTTTTTATCCGCGTGCTGATCAGAAGGTCACTTGCCGTATCCATCAGGCCGACTTCCTTGCCGACCTGCAATTTATTGATCACCCGTTTGACACCATTGGTTTGCCAGGCGACCTCAACCGCCTTCATTTCCACGGCATCGCTGGGCACCCGTCCGGCAAGAAGGACCTCGCCTTCAACCACCTCGATGTCAATATCGACAAACATGTCTTTGTCGATTTCCAGATATTTGCGCCACAGATTGGCGGTGATGGCATTGTCATTGACCGAGTTTTTAAAGCCGCGTTCCTGCATGGCCGCCACCCCGGCCGTCGCCCCGGCCCCGACCACAAGCGAGGTGCAGCCTGTGCTTGCCAGCAGGCTTCCCGCCAAAAGCAGGCCGACGCAAATGCGCCGCAACCCGGTGTGCCCTGGTGCTATTTTGCCCGGATCATGATGGTTGCCCGGTTTTGATATCGATATCATGGATTCGCCTGCCCACCCCACTTTCAGTCATCACTATGCGCGACGGATATTAAAGAGTTTTAAAAATGGTGGTGATCGTCCGGCGCTTGGGCCATGTGGATGCAAGCAGGACAAAATGTGGTCGGAAGGCAGGGATGAAACAATAAAATGTGATCCTTGCCTGATCCTCCAGGGCCCATTGCCTGCTTTGTTTCGGGGCTTATTTTGCGGATGCCTTTTGAATTTCATGTGCCGGTTTGCAGGGCCTGATGCTCTGATCATAAATTTCCAGGCAACGGGCTTTTGTCAGATGAACGGCACATCTTTCTTTTCATGATGACCCGAAAGGACCGGAAAAGTGCAATATAACAAACTTGGCAATACAGGACTTTTTGTCTCGGAACTGTGTCTTGGCACCATGACCTTTGGCGGCACGGGCGACTTGTGGCAGAAAATCGGTGCCGTTGGGCAAAAAGAGGCGGACGAGCTGGTGAAAACCGCGCTGGATGCCGGGATCAATTTTATTGATACCGCCAATGTCTATTCCGAAGGTCTGTCAGAAGAAATTACCGGTCAGGCCCTGAAAAATCTGGGCGTGCCTCGCGAGGATGTTGTTGTGGCAACCAAGGTTTTTGGCCGTATGGGCAGCAATGTCAATTCGGCCGGGGTCTCGCGTTATCACATCATGGATCAGATCAAGGCCAGCCTGAAACGCCTTCAGCTTGACCATATCGACCTGTATCAAATTCACGGTTTTGATAGCGAAACGCCGATCGAGGAAACGCTGGAGGCCCTTGATACGCTGGTGAAGCACGGGCATGTCCGCTATATCGGCGTTTCCAATTGGGCGGCCTGGCAGATCATGAAGGCGCTGGGCATTTCGGAACGGAAAAATCTGGCGCGTTTTGCCTCGCTTCAGGCCTATTACACATTGGCCGGACGGGACCTGGAGCGTGAAATTGTCCCGCTTTTGACATCCGAAAATGTGGGCCTGATGGTCTGGAGCCCGCTGGCAGGTGGTTTGTTAAGTGGCAAATATGATCGCAATAACGAAACCGATGGCGAAGGTCGCCGGGCAAATTTTGATTTTCCGCCCGTTAATCGTGACCGCGCCTATGATTGCATTGATGCGATGCGGGTTGTCGCCAAGGCCCATGGTTGCAGTGTCGCCCAGATAGCCCTTGCCTGGCTTCTGCACCAGCAGGCTGTGACCAGCGTGATTGTCGGGGCAAAGCGCGTTGATCAGCTGGAAGATAATATCAAGGCAACCGGTATAAAGCTGACCGGCGCGGACCTGGAGGCGCTTGATCAGGTCAGTGCCCTGCCATCAGAATATCCGGGCTGGATGCTGGAACGTCAGGGCGCTTATCGCAAGGGTTGATCAAACCCTGTTTTCGGCAAATTAACCTCATGGATGACCGGCAGAGTGCGCATCTGCCGGTTTTCTATTGGCTGTTGTGGGGCGTTATTTGCCGTTATGTCGTGTTAAAAGCTGTGGGCGGATCATGTCGGCCCAGCGGCCCGGTGTGATGCCAAAGGCCTGTTTGAAATGGCGGTTGAGATGGCTTTGATCGGCAAAGCCGGTATCCGCGGCAATCCCGGCAAGGGGTTCGCCCTGCGCAATCAGGGTTTTGGCCTGTTGCAGGCGGCGCATGACCAAAAAGCGGTGCGGGGTGGTGGCATACCGGGCCTTGAATTGCCGGATCAATGTATAGCGGTCCAGTCCGGTAACATCTTCCAGATCGGTTGATGTGATGGTGCCGGATGTGTTGGCTTCAAGAAAGTCGCGGGCGCGTTCGAGGCGGGGCAGGGCCAGTTTTTTACTGCGGCGAATTGGCTGTCTGGCATGGCGGCACAGACCCTCTGCGACCGAACAGACAAACTGGTCAATCAGCAATTCATCAATATCGCTATCCAGATGAGCCAGCATTTCAAGCAATGTGGCAGACAGGGCCGGGTCGGAAAAAACCGGCCGGGCGACAAAGGGCAGGCCGGGGGCATTTTCGCCCAGACCGAGCCATAACAGGGCCGGATCCAGGTACAGCATACGATAGCGCAAACCGGCCTCGGTCCCGGCACCGCCATCATGGGTCTCATCGGGATGCAGGACGATGATATTGCCCGGCTGGCTGAACTGTTTGGTGCCCCGATACGAAAATGTTTGCACCCCGTGCAGGGTCACACCCAGCGCATAGGTATCGTGGCGATGCGGGGCAAACATGTCGCCGTAAAACTGGGCTTCGATCCGTTCAATGCCGGGCAGGGCAGGCGCGGTTAAAAACCGTTCCCGAACAGTGTGGTTGCACAAACGTTCAATACCGTCGGTATCGGGGGAAGTTAAAAGCGTGGTCATTCTTTTCCCCTTTCCCCTTTCATACGGAATATGACGTTCATGTTTGATACCAAAGTTGCCATCGTCCTGCGCAATGACCTGCAAAGCTGGCAGGCCCTGAATGTAACCGCCTTTTTGATGAGCGGCATTATCGCGAAATTTCCCGAAATCATCGGCGAAGATTATGTGGACCGCAATGGCAATAAATACAATCCCATGTCAATGCAGCCCGCCATCGTGCTGGCTGCCGATCCGGCCACGATGGGTAAAATCCATAACCGGATTATCGAGCGCGGGGTACCGGCATCGCTTTATATCGAGGAAATGTTTGCCACCGGCCATGATGCCGCCAACCGCGCGGTTTTTGGCCAGTTCGCGCCTGGTGACGCCAAGGTGGTGGGCATTGCTCTGCGGGCGGAAAAACGGGTGACCGATAAAATCACCAAAGGGGCCAAAATGCACCCGTGATCAGCGGGCATGTAAAACAATATTCGGGAGATCTGGCAGGCCGGGCGATATGCGTCCGGCTTTTGCGTTTGGCGCGTCTGCTGGAGGCGGATTGCCGGGCTGGGTAGGGGGTTATCCCATCCAGACATTGATATGATGGTGAATGCGGCCTTTGGGGCTGACGGTCATGACGTCGATGCGCATATCGCCTGCATGCCCGGTGCGGGCGGCAAATGCCTGCAGGCTTTGGGCGATGCGGCCCTGCTGGCGCGGGGTGATGGCAAACAGGGCATCGGCGCGGGTTTTGCGGTATTTAACCTCGATTGCGACAAGCATATTTGCCTTGCGGGCCAGAATATCAATTTCGCCGCCCGGCCCGCGATAGCGCCGGGCGAGAATGCGATAGCCCTTTATCCGAAGCCAGAAACAGCACAGGCTTTCGGCAAACCGGCCCGATTGTTCCGCCCGGATGCGGGGGGCCTGAGTGCGGTTCTGTGGGGCGGGGCGTTTGGGTGCCATGCCCATGATTGTTATTTATCCTGCCCCAATTCCAGGGCGCGATTATAAAGGTCGCGTTTTTTAAGGCCGGTTTCGCGTGCCAGAATATCAGCGGCATCCTTGGTGCGGTGGTTTTGCAACAGGTCGCGCAGGCGCTTGTCAATATCCTCGGCGGTGGGGTCGTTGGACCCGGCCGGGGCAGGGCCGACCACAATCACCACTTCGCCTTTGGGAGCACCGGCTTCGTCATAATGGGCGGCCAGATCGCCCAGGGTGCCGGGGCGGACTTCCTCGAACATTTTGGTCAGTTCGCGGGTGACGGCCGCGGGGCGGTTTGCCCCCAGGCAGTCAGCCATGTCGCGCAGAGATGCGGCCAGCCGTTTGGGGCTTTCAAGAAAAATCAGCGAGCCGGGAATGGGGGCAAAGCGGGTGAGTTCCTTTTGCCGGGCCATTGATTTGGGCGGCAGGAAACCGGCATAGAAAAAATGGTCGCTGGGCAGGCCCGATAAAATCAGCGCGACAATCGGGGAACAAGCCCCGGGGGCCGTCGTTACGGTATGGCCTGTCGCCTGACAGTCACGCACCAGTTTGTAACCGGGATCATTGATTAACGGGGTTCCGGCATCGGAGATCAGGGCAATCGCCTGGCCTTTGCCCAGCCTTTCCATGATTTCCGGGCGCATTTTTTCGGCGTTATGTTCGTGATAGGCAATGCGTTTGGTCTTTATGCCAAAACGTGACAAAAGCTTGCCCGATGTGCGGGTGTCCTCGCACAAAATAATTTCGGCCCGTTTAAGGATATCAACCGCACGAAACGTAATATCGCCCAAATTTCCGATTGGAGTAGCAACCAGATAGAGCCCGGCCGATAATGGCAGGGTTTTGTCATTCCCTGTTTGATCCGGTTTACTTGCCGGATCGCCCGCATTACCCTGCGAAGATATAACGCCATTGGGAGGTGAAGAGAGTGGGTTTTCCGAGACTTCATCCGTCTGCGACGAGGAACGGGAATTCGGCGTGGCGCCGGTTTGCGTGCCGGACGGCATCAGTGTTGGTCCTTTCGCTGGGGCTGGGCGCGTGCAGTACCGACCTGACTAACACGAATTCAAACCGTGAGCCAGCGCCTGTTGTCACCAATAATGGCCCCGATGCGGCCACACGTGCCCCCAACCAGGGCCTGATTGGTGAACCCAGCCCGTTTGATGGTATGCCCGGCGACGGGCAGGTGCTTTCGGGCATTTATAATGACGAAGCCGCCACCACCGATAAACGGGTGGCGTTGCTGCTGCCATTATCGGGGCCGCACGGGGATTTGGGCCGGGCAATGCGCCATGCCGCCGAACTGGCCCTGTTTGACGCTGCGGGTGATGATTTTGTCCTGATGCCGATTGATACCGAAGCGACCTATGACGGCGGGCGTCTGGCAGCGCAAAAGGCGATCAATGCCGGGGCCAAGCTGATTTTGGGGCCGCTATTTTCGGACTCGGTCAATGGGGCTGGCGAAGTGGCCAAACAGGCCAATGTGCCGGTTTTATCCTTTTCCAATAATATCCGCGCTGCCGAACCGGGGGTGTGGGTGAACGGCCTGTCGCCCGAAGACCAGATCAAACGGGCGGCGTCTTATGCGGTCAGCCAGGGGAAATACAATTTCGCTGCCCTGCTGCCGCAAAATGATTATGGCCGGCAGATTTCATCCTCGCTGGACCGGATTGTGAACGCAGCGGGCGGGCGCCTGGGGCAGGTCGCCTTTTACCAGCCCGGCAGTGATTCGATGGAACAGACGATAAAGGATTTCGCCGAATATAACCAGCGCCATGCCGCCCTGGTGGCGCGCAAGGCCGAACTGGAAGCCGATGGCTCCAGCGCATCGCAGCGCGCCCTGCAACGGCTGGCCGGGCTTGATACCTTGGGCGATCCGGATTTTAACGCCCTGATTCTGCCGGCAACAGGCGGAGAATTGCGCCAGGTTTCGGCCCTGCTGGCCTATTTCGATGTGGATCCGTCATCGGTGCAATATATTGGCACCTTTGGCTGGAATGATCCGGGCCTGTTTGCCGAACCGGCCCTGAATGGCGGGATTTTTGCCGCCCCGGAACCGGGCAATTGGCAGGCATTCTCAGCACGCTATCGTAAAACATTTGGGTCCGAACCGCCGCGTATTGTCAGCCTGGCTTATGACAGCACCGCCCTTGCCGCTGTGCTGGCAGGTACGGAACAGGGCATTACGATGGACGGTTTGACCAACCCGACAGGCTTTTCCGGCATTGATGGCGTATTTCGCCTGACGGCCGATGGCCGCACCCAGCGCGGTTATGCCGTGATGCAGATCTCGCGTAGCGGGGCCAAAGTGATCAGCCCGGCCCCGGCCTCGTTTGATGCGGTGTTTTGATCAACGACTGATCACCAGAGCACGTTGTTGACAGGCACCCGCCCGGTTATTCCGCGGCGGGTGTTTTGTCTTTGAAATTGCACAGATCGGCAACAATGCAGTCCGGGCAGCGCGGGGTACGTGCCTTGCAGATATAGCGGCCATGCAGAATCATCCAGTGGTGGGAGTGCTGGATAAATTTGGTCGGGATTTTTTTTTGCAGGGCTTTTTCCACGGCAAGGGGTGTTTTGCCCTTGGCCATGCCGGTACGGTTGCTAAGGCGGAAGATATGGGTATCAACCGCGATGGTTGGTTCGCCAAAGGCGATATTGCGCACAACATTTGCGGTTTTGCGACCGACACCAGGCAATTCTTCCAGTGCCTCCTGGTCGTTGGGTACGACGCCGCCATGTTTATCGACCAGTATTTGCGCCGCGGCCATAATGTTTTTGGCCTTGCCGCGATAAAGGCCAATGGTACGAACATGGCTGATCAGGGCTTCTTCGCCCAGATTGAGCATATCCTGCGGGGTGGCGACAATTTCAAACAGTTTTTTGGTCGCCTTGTTCACCCCGACATCGGTGGCCTGGGCCGACAGGGCCACGGCGACCAGCAAGGTGTAAACATTGGTGTAATCCAGCTCGCCTTTCGGTTCCGGGTCGGCATCGGACAGGCGCTGGAAGAATTCTTCTATGGCGGCTTTGCTCATCGGGCGGGACATCGGAATCTCTGCTTTTGGTTTGAGGCGCGGGTTCGGGCCGGTATTGTTTGATTGTTTATTGCGTATTTATAGGCCCGGGAAAGGCGCAGGTCGATTTTTGTTTGTGATCAGGCTGGAGTGATTCCAGAATTCACGGCATCATGAGGCTGTGAGCCCGGTTGTGTTTCTCCGATAGGGGAACATATTGCACCAAGTGCGCGTGATCGCGCCCGATCCTGCCTTTTGCCGGTTTGTCGTTAGCCGACAGGGATGTTTTTTGGGCGGGCGATGTCTGGCGCAGGACAGTAAGAAAATGCCAAAACTGCCACGAACCGAAAAACCGGTTTTCAAAACCGATTTGCATCCGCAACGCTCGCTCACCCGGCGCGGCGCGCGCAGGCTTGTTCTGTGCGTTGGCGGGGTGACATCGTCACTGGGATTGCTGTTCTGGTCGATGGGGGCCTGGCCGATTGCCGGTTTTATGGGGGTGGATGTGGCGTTGCTGTCTTTTGCCTTTCATATGAATTTTCAAGCCGCGCGCTGTGGTGAAATGATTGAATTGCGCCGCAATGTACTCCGTCTGACCCGTATTTCGGTGCGCGGCGAACGCGAGGAATTTGATTTTCAGACCTATTGGCTGCAGGTGATTTTGCTGCCGCGCGATGAAATGCGCCACAGGCTGATCCTGCGCAGTCACGGGCGCGATGTGGAAATTGCCCCGTTTCTGGGCGAGGATGCCAAACAGGAACTGGCGCAAACCCTGCGCGAGAAGCTTTTGATATGCCGGAATGGTGCGACATCGCGATAGGAAGGCGTGCTTAACGCGCCCTTAACAGGCCAGTGGTCCGGTGCCGGGAAAAGGCCGGTTTTGGTTGATGATGGCCGAAAATATGCGCACAGAACCCCGCTTTGGGGTCAGTTGTGACAGTCCCGGGGCTGTTTGTGATGAAAAAACCGTCAAAAATCCACATTTTGACGGCTTGCGACTTTGTTTTGACTTTCATATATAGGTGCGCGGGGTAATTGCCCCGTGTATAACACGTTATGACAACCAATTGGTCCCAGGAGGTCCTGCGCGGCGCTTCAAGGCGAAGGCTGCGGGACGGGCCGGCCGCTAAAAGAGGAACGAATTATGGGCAAGATTATCGGTATTGACCTTGGCACCACCAACTCCTGCGTTGCAGTGATGGACGGTAAGGAAGGCCGGGTTATCGAAAATAGCGAAGGCGCACGTACCACTCCGTCGATGGTGGCATTCACCAATGACGGCGAGCGCCTTGTGGGTCAGCCGGCAAAACGCCAGGCCGTGACCAACCCGGAAAACACACTGTTTGCGATCAAGCGCCTGATTGGCCGCCGCATGGGGGATCCGGAAGTTGAAAAAGACAAAGACCTGGTGCCGTATAAAATCATCAGTGGTGAAAACGGCGACGCATGGGTCGAAGTGAATGGCGAGAAAATGGCGCCGAGCCAGATTTCCGCGATGATTCTTCAGAAAATGAAAGAAACCGCCGAAGCCCATCTGGGTGAGCCGGTAACCGAAGCGGTGATTACCGTTCCGGCATATTTCAACGATTCGCAGCGTCAGGCGACCAAGGATGCGGGTAAAATTGCCGGTCTGGAAGTCAAGCGTATCATCAACGAACCGACCGCTGCTGCCCTGGCGTATGGCCTGGACAAAAAAGAAGGCGGCACCGTCGTTGTATATGACCTTGGCGGTGGTACCTTTGACGTCTCGGTTCTGGAAATCGGCGACGGCGTTTTTGAAGTCAAATCGACCAATGGTGATACCTTCCTTGGTGGTGAAGACTTCGACAAACAGATCATTGATTACCTTGCTGACGAGTTCAAAAAAGAACAGCAGATCGACCTTCGCAAGGACCGTCTGGCCCTGCAGCGCCTGAAAGAGGCGGCTGAAAAAGCCAAGATCGAACTCTCGTCCTCGATGCAGACCGAAGTGAACCTGCCGTTCATCACTGCTGACCAGTCCGGTCCGAAGCACCTGAATGTCAAACTCAGCCGTGCCAAACTCGAAGCCCTGGTCGGTGATCTGATCGAACGCACCATCACGCCGTGTAAGGCAGCACTGAAGGATGCCGGTATTTCGGCCGGTGAAATTGACGACGTTATCCTGGTAGGCGGCATGACCCGTATGCCGAAGGTCCAGGAACGCGTTAAGGAATTCTTTGGTCGTGACCCGCACAAGGGTGTGAACCCGGATGAAGTTGTGGCCCTTGGTGCCGCCATTCAGGGTGGTGTCTTGCAGGGTGACGTTAAAGACGTTCTGCTGCTTGACGTGACCCCGCTGTCGCTGGGTATTGAAACCCTTGGCGGTGTGTTTACCCGTTTGATCGACCGGAACACCACCATCCCGACCCGCAAGTCGCAGACTTTCTCGACCGCGGAAGACAACCAGACCGCTGTGACCATCCGCGTGTTCCAGGGTGAACGCGAAATGGCCGCCGACAACAAGATGCTGGGTCAGTTTGACCTGGTTGGCCTGCCGACCGCGCCGCGTGGCGTACCGCAGATCGAAGTCACCTTTGACATCGACGCCAACGGTATCGTCAATGTGTCGGCCAAGGACAAGGCGACCAACAAGGAACAGCAGATCCGCATTCAGGCATCTGGTGGTCTGTCGGATGATGAAATCGAAAAAATGGTCAAGGATGCGGAATCCAATGCCGAAGGCGATAAAAAACGCAAGGCACTGGTCGAAGCCCGCAACCAGGCGGAAGCCATCATCCATTCGACCGAAAAGAACCTGGCCGAACATGGTGACAAGGTTGATGCCAACACCAAGTCGATGATCGACGATGCCCTGGCAGCCCTGAAGGAAGCCAAGGACGGCGAAGATCCCGAAGCCATCAATGCCAAGGTCAATGAATTGCAGCAGGCCTCGATGAAACTTGGCGAAGCCATGTATCAGGCCCAGCAGGCCGAAGCCGGTGATGATGCTGGTGAAGCCGGTGCGTCTGCCGAAGGCAAGGCTGATGATGGTGTTGTCGATGCCGACTTTGAAGAAGTCGATGACAGCAAGAAAGACAAGTAAGACGACCGGTGCGGTCGTCATGCACGCCGCCCTGTAACTCGTGACGGGCCGTTCAGCACTCATATCTTGTGTTATGAAATGTGCGGACGGCCCGCCCGTATTTCCGGAGTAACGGATGGCGAAACAGGATTATTACGAGCTTTTGGGCGTGAGCAAGGATGCCAGCGCAGCCGAGCTCAAGAGCGCCTATCGCAAAATGGCAGTGAAGTATCATCCGGATAAAAATCCGGGCGACACGGCTGCCGAAGCAAAATTCAAGGAAGTCAGCGAAGCCTATGATGTCCTAAAGGACCCGGACAAGCGCGCTGCCTATGACCGGTTTGGTCATGCCGCCTTTGAACAGGGTGGTGCTGGCGGCGGTGGGGGTCCGTTTGGGGCCGGTGGCTTTGGCGGCTTCGGCGGTGGCGGCTTTGCCGACGTTTTTGACGAAATCTTTGGTGCGATGGGCGGTGGCGGTGGCCGTCGTGGCAGTTCGCCCAATCGTGGTGCCGACCTGCGCTATAACATGGCGATTTCATTGGAAGATGCCTTCCAGGGTAAAAAGTCGGAAATCACGATTCCCGGTTCGGTTCAGTGTGATGCCTGCGATGGCAGCGGGGCCGAGGCTGGTTCCCAGCCTGTGACCTGCCCGACCTGTAATGGTCATGGCAAGGTGCGTGCCCAGCAGGGCTTTTTCACCATTGAACGTACTTGTCCGTCCTGTCACGGGCAGGGCAAGATCGTCAAAAATCCGTGCAAGGTTTGCCACGGTGCCGGTCGTGTTGAAAAACAGAAAAACCTTCAGGTGACGATTCCCGCCGGTGTCGAGGATGGCACGCGCATTCGCCTTGCGGGCGAAGGGGAAGCCGGGGCCAACAATGCGCCTTCGGGTGATCTGTATATCTTTCTTGATATTCAGCCGCACCGCTTCTTCCAGCGTGACGGGGCAAACCTGCATTGCCGCATTCCGATCCCGATGACCAAGGCAGCCCTTGGTGGTACCATTGAGGTGCCGACCATCGAAGGCACGCGCACGCGCATCAATATCCCGGCCGGGACACAGTCCGGCCAGCAATTGCGCCTGCGCGGCAAGGGCATGACCATCCTGCGCTCCCAGGCGCGGGGTGACATGTTTGTTGAAGTCAGTGTCGAAACACCGGTGCATCTGTCGGACCGGCAGAAAGAGCTGTTGCGCGAATTTGACGATATTTCGCGTGAAGAAGGCAGCCACCCGGAATCCGAAGGGTTCTTTTCCAAGATGAAGGAAATCTGGAAAGACCTGACGGATTAAGGAACCGGCTTTGCCGTGCGAAAAAGGATCACCCCCTGCAGCGATGTTGCAGGGGGTTTTCTTTTGCGGTGCGGATTATGGCCGACGGTGGGAAACGGTTCAGAACGTGCTGGAATTACGCATCATCCCAGAAAATCAGGCAATGGTGGGCTGCGGTGCCTGCACGTATGCCATTGCCAACGGCCAGCCCCACCGAACCGGCCGCGATCATGGCATCCCCGCAGGCAAAAACGCCGGGAATGGTGGTTTCCATCATGGCATCGGTTTGCAGATAGGGGCCAAGTGGGCCCTCGACAAAGGCACAGCCCAGCTGGGATGCGATGGGTGATGTGATGGCGGTTCTGGTTTGGATCAGTAACCCGGCCAGGGGAATGTTGCGGCCATCGGTTAAGCGCACAGTTGCCTGATCCCCGGTGATTTCGGCAACAGGGGTGCGTTCCAGTGTCACCTTGCGCCGTGCAAGCTGGGAAAGCTGAATGTCGGTAGGATCAAAGGCATTATTAAGGAAAAAGGTGGTGGGGCCCCAGTCGGGCAGCATCAGCGCCTGGTGCATGGCAAGGTCGGAACTGGCAAGCACGCCAAGGGGCTGTTGGTCCATTTCATAACCGTGGCAATAAGGGCAGTGAAAAACGCGATCCCCCCAGCGTTCAGCAAGGCCGGGTATATCGGGCAGGGTATCGGTGACACCGGTTGCCAGAACGAGGGTGCGCGTCAGATAGCTTTGCCCGGTTTCGGTTGTGATCTTGAATAATCGGCCCATCTGTTCGGCTGATTGGGCCAGCGTGTTTTCCCAGCTTAGCGTCGGATATTTCAAAAGCTGGGCGCGGGATGTGGCAATGATGTTATCGGGGCTGGCGCCATCCTGGCCCAAAAAGCCATGAGAATGGCGGGCAAAGCGGTTGCGGCGCACATTACCATCCAGCACCAGGACTTTTTGCCGGGCGCGGACCAGTTGCAGGGCCGCCGACATGCCCGCAAAGCTGCCGCCAATGATGATCGTATCAAAATCGTGTTGCATGGGATTTCCTTCCATTGGGAGGTGGGGCCACCATTTGCGATCCATGTTTACGTAACTTATGAAGTTTCATAAACATGGAAAGAATGGAGGGTCAAGAAGTTTGTAACTTTAATTGTTACGTGGTGGTGAATTTGCTATAGCTCGATCATGCGAACAGGAGAATGCAATGAGACAGGATCACCGGCTGTCACGGGTGTTACATGTGCTGATCCACCTGGACCGTCATCGGCCTCACGCCACGTCCGACGAAATCGCCATGATGTTGCGCACCAACCCGGTTGTGGTGCGACGCACGCTGGGCGGGCTTAAAAAATCTGGCCTGGTGTCATCGGAAAAGGGGCATGGCGGTGGCTGGCAACTGGCGCGTGATCTGGCCGATATTACCTTGCGCGATATATATAATGCGCTGGGCGAACCGCCCCTGTTTGCCATTGGCAATGCCGATGAACAGCCACGCTGCCTGGTTGAACAGGCGGTAAATGACGCGATTGACGACACGCTGGATTTGGCCCGGACCCTGATGATGGACCGTTTTGCCAGCATCACATTGGCCGATATTGCGGCTGATTTTGACCATCGCCTGAAGGATTACCCCGAAGAAGCCCGCCGCTTTGGCCACATCCGCGATGATGATGCCGTAAAAGAGGATAGGCAGGAAGGCAGCAAAGCCGGCTAGAGATATGCGTTCATGCAGGCCGGACGGCCGGAATGCTATGTATGTAGCGGCCAGGCGCGGATGAAATCGATAAAGGCTCGCAAGGGCGAAGGGACCAGCCTGCGCCCGGGATAATAAAGTTTGGGACCGGGAAAAGAGGGCCACCATTCTTCAAGAATTGGCAGTAGCGAACCTTCCTTGAAAAAGGGTGTCAGCCAGTCTTCAAACAGATAGATAATGCCAATGCCGCCCTTGGCGACCTCCACGGCCAGGTCGGTGCCACCCCCCGGACGCATGATAAACGGGCCTGTGACGGCGACTTCCAGGGTTTGATCCGCTTTTTCAAATTCCCACGGGAACATGGCACCGCTGGCAAAACGCCCGCGAATGCAGGAATGATCCAGCAGGTCCTGCGGATGCTGCGGGGTGCCGTTGCGGGCGAGATAATCTGGCGAGGCGGCCGCCGCGAATCGCTGTTTTCGCGGGCCGATGGGAATGGCGATCATGTCCTGTTCCAGGCGTTCGTCATAGCGAATGCCGGCATCGCAGCCTTCGGCCATTAAATCGACGAAGCTTTCCTCGGTAATGATTTCAAGCAGGATTTCGGGATATTTTGCCAGAAAGGCGGGGATGATTTCGGGCAGGGCCAGGCGCGCCGCACTGACGGGAATATTCAGCCGCAAGGTGCCCGCCGGGCGATCACGATAGCCATTCACCACATCCAGGGCATTGGCAACTTCGCCCAATGCCGGTTCCAACCGGGCCAGCAGGCCATTGCCCGCCGCGGTTAGGGCAACACTGCGGGTGGTGCGGTTAAACAGGCGCACCCCGAGGCGCGTTTCAAGGCGGCGAATCGCATCGCTCAGTGCGGATGCGCTGCCGCCGCTCAGCCTTGCCCCCTCGCGGAAACCACCAGCGCGGGCGACGGTTAAAAAGGCATTCAGATCGCCAAGATCAACATTCATTGTTCGTTATTCCGTACAAGTTGTTCAGATTGTGCCTAATTGTCGATCAGTGTTGCAAGCGTTAGCTTTGGGTCATCCAGAAAGGAGATTCCCAATGTCCATCATCGATCAATCAGGAACATTTCAATTTGCCGGTCATACAGTAAAGCGCATGGGCTATGGTGCCATGCAGCTTGCCGGGCCCGGTGTGTTTGGTCCGCCGCGTGACCCCAAGGCGGCAGAACAGGTTTTGCATGCCGCGATAGAGGCGGGCATCAACCATATCGACACCAGCGATTTTTACGGCCCACACGTTACCAACCAGATCATTCGCAAGGCATTGCACCCTTATCCGGATGACTTGCTGATCGTGACCAAGATCGCAGCGCGGCGCGATGAAACCGGTGCGTGGTTGCCCGCCATGTCACCCGCCGAACTGACGCAGGCGGTGCATGACAATTTGCGCAATCTGGGGCTGGATTGCCTGGAGGTTGTCAATTTCCGCAGTATGCATGGCATTCATGGCCCGGCAGAAGGATCAATCGCTGAACCGCTTTCGGTTTTGGCGGACCTTAAAAAGCAGGGCCTTATTCGCCATCTGGGGCTTAGCAATGTTACCGCGACGCAAATTCGCGAAGGCATGGGCATTACCGACATTGTATGTGTGCAGAACCACTATAATCTGGCACACCGCCATGATGATGCGATGATCGATGAGCTGGCAAAACAGAATATCGCCTATGTGCCGTTCTTCCCGCTGGGTGGTTTTTCGCCCCTACAATCGCAGATCCTGTTTGATATTGCCGCGCGCCTTCAACTGACGCCAATGCAGGTTGCGCTGGCCTGGTTGCTGCAACGTGCGCCCAATATCCTGCTGATTCCCGGCACGTCATCGGTTGCCCACTTGCGGGAAAATATTGCGGCTTCGGGTGTGGAGCTTTCGGCGCAAATCGTTGCCGAACTTGATGGCGTTTGGGAAGCGGCCCAAAACGCCCCGGCGATTGATCATCCCTGATTCAATCTGATTGGGTAATGGTTGGTGCGTGGCCGGTTATTAAACCGGCATTGCTGTCAGACAGGATTAAAGGGGGGATGTGTTGGCATTGCCCCTTTTTTTCCGGGTGATATTTGCGCGGTTCCCGCCGTTTCATCGGTTGGCGCGATGTGCTAAAGCAAATGGCATATTGAACGGATTTGCCTACAGGAGGCTAAAAATGAAAATCGGGATTGTCGGGTGTGCCGGACGGATGGGACGGATGCTGGTCGCGGAAACGGTCAAAACTGGCGGCTGTGAAATTGGCGGGGGAACCGACCTTCCGGGCAGTTCCTTTGTGGGTAAGGATATTGCGCTGGTGGCCGGGCTGGAAGAATGCGGCATTGCCATTGGCGATGACCCCAAGGCCCTGTTCAACGGGGTTGATGCGGTGATTGATTTTACCGCCCCGGCAGCGACCATGAAGCATGCGGCGCTGGCCGCCGAAACCGGGACGGTATTGGTGATTGGCACGACCGGCCTGTCGGCGGATCAGAAAGCAGAGCTTGAAAAGGCTGCCGAAAAAACAGCGATTGTTTTTGCCCCGAATATGAGTGTTGGCGTTAATCTGGCCTTTGCCCTGGTCGAGAAGGTTGCTGCAATTCTGGACAAGGACACAGCCGATATTGAAATTGTGGAAATGCACCACAAGCACAAGGTTGATGCACCGTCTGGCACCGCATTGGGCCTGGGCGAAGCAGCGGCACGCGGTCGGGGTGTGGCGCTTGATGACGTTGCCGTGCGTTCCCGTGATGGTCATACTGGCGCCCGTGAAGATGGGGCAATCGGCTTTGCCACCCTGCGCGGCGGGGATGTGATCGGCGATCATACCGTGGTTTTTGCCTGTGAGGGCGAACGTATCGAGATTACGCACAAGGCTTCGTCGCGCGAAGTTTTTGCCAAGGGGGCGGTTCGGGCGGCGAAATGGGCCTTTGGCAAGGATGCCGGGCTTTATGCCATGTCCGATGTACTGGGCCTTTAAGAGACCGGATTGGCAGCATGATACTTGGAAAGACTATTGGGATAATAGTCTTTCCTGTTGTGCGGAAATCAGGTTGCTGCCTTGATTTTGAAGGCCGTAATTGAACAGGTCGCGTAACTGGCGGCCCTGTTCGGTTTTGCGGAAAACCACATGCAGGGTTTTGGTGCCCAGCAGGTGAGGATGAAAAACAAATTCCTGCGAAACAGCCGAGAATTCGGGCATGGTCCTGATCCAGTAATGCAGGACCTGTTCATCCATGACGGCGGCGTCAATCCGTTTGGCGTGCAGCAGACGAAGGAGCGTTACATCGTCATTGGCTGCCAGGGTTTTTAAATCGCCATTTTTCATCATGCGGTCAAAAACCGGTTCATTGACATATCCGGCCACTACCCCGATCCGCCATTTTTTCAAATCATCCGGCACCGTCCAGTCAAATGCCGATCCGGCCAGCGAGACAAACCCCAGGGCGCTGTTGCCAATCGAGTCGGAAAAATAGAATTGTTTTTCCAGGTCGGCGGATTTGTATTCGGGATAATATCCGATCAGGCTTTCATCGGAATGCAGGCTGTCGAGAACGCGCCGCCACGGATAGAAAACCGTTGTCATGCCGATATTGCTCACCGCGAAGGCCTGGCGTGAAATAATGGCACTGCTTCCCTGTCCGCGCAGGTTTTCGCCAGTGTAAGGCGGCCAGTCCAGCGATGCGAGGCGCACGGTTGTACCGGCAAAGGGCGAGGATGTCGTGTCGGCGGCAAGAACGCTATGGGGAATATACAGCACAAAAAACGCCGCGATCACGGCACGCCAGCGATGCCATCTATTTGTCGTTGCGTTTTTGATCATCATCCCATGACCCGTGATGGCGTCGATAAAGTCTGTCGGTTTGCAAAATTGCCTGGCATCATTCAGTTCGACATTTGTTCAGTGTCCATCAGATTTTGCCACAGACAAGGGTTTTCAAGCGGGAAAGCAATTTTTTCATCGCCCTGTCATCTTTATCTGACCAGATATCGCAACTGTGTTGCTGCCACGATGTAAGGTTTGCCCGATTCATTGCAGCACTGACCAAAGGAAAATCCCTTTAATTGGTCGGGAATTTCGTGGGGGGAACATGACGGGCGGGACAATTATTGTCCGGGCATTGCAGGGCGCTTAAACCGCGATCAAAGGCGTTGCGTAACGCCTTGCCTTCGGGGGTGTGATGAAACCCCACATGAAGGCTTTTGTTTTCCAGAATATTGGGATGAAAATAAAACCAGCGCCGGGTTTGGTCAAAATCCGGGTTGGTATCAAGGATATGGCGCATGACCAGTTGATCCATAACCACGACATCAACCCGACCGGCAGCGAGAAGCCGCAACAGGGTCGTATCGTCGTGGGTTTCAACAATATGCAGCTTTCCATCCTGCACATACTGGTCGAAATCGCTGCCATTGCTATATCCGCGCACCACACCAATGGTAAGATTGGTCAGGTCATCGAGAGTTTGCCAGTCGAATGCCGAGCCGTGGTAATAGACAAATCCGACCGGGCTGCGAACGATGGTCCGTGACAAAAAGAACCCTTTTTGACGTTGTGGATTGTCATAGATCGGGAAAATGGCATCGGGCCGGTGACCGGTGCCAGGGGTGTTCTCCGTGTTGAAATTTTGCAGGCTGCGTTGCCAGGGCATGAATTCGATATGGACAGAGATATTTTCGCGGGCAAAGGCTGCGCGAACGATAATGCTGGCAAGCCCCTGACCGGGCAGGTGTTCGCTGCTATAAGGCGGCCATTCGGTGGTTTGCAGATCGATCGTGATATTGTGTTTCAGGCCGAAAGGCGGGCCATTCGTTTCGGCGTAGACAGGCACATATAACACAGCAACCGTTAACCCGGTCAGCAATGCGATAAAACAGAGCTGTTTTGCCAGGGCTGCCACGCCGTGTGCTCCCTTACGATGATCTATCACCTTAGGGTAGCAGTGATTATACCAATAATAAATCAATTCATGCGACAGTGTTTGACTATTTTGGAAAATAATCATCGCCTGAATGTTTTTACCAAACGGGGAGTTTTAGAATGCGTTCAGTTTTAAAGACCCCATACTTCTGAGGCGGGTGCTTTTTGCTGTTTTTAAAGTTATTTTAGTTCAAAATTAGAATTACTAAAGCAGGACAACATGGAATCAGGGTCGGGTTTTATTCCCGACCCTGATTTGACTCCAAAGCAATCCAATTGATCTTACTAATGTGCATCGGCCCAGCTATCGCCGATGCCGGCATCAGCGATGAGCGGCACACTCAGATGGGCGGCGTTTTCCATCACGTCGCGAATGATTTTGATCGCCTGTTCGGTTTCGGCTTCCGGGGCTTCAAAAATCAGTTCATCGTGGACCTGCAACAGCATGCGGGTTTTCAACCCGGCATCTTGCAGGGCATCGGGAACCGCGATCATGGCGCGTTTGATGATGTCGGCCGCACCGCCCTGGATCGGGGCGTTGATGGCCGCACGTTCGCCAAAGCTGCGGCGCATGCCGTTTTTATCATTGATGCCATTGATGAAAATCTTGCGGCCAAACAGGGTGCGTACCATGCCATGGGTTTTGGCAAAGTCCTTGGCACGCTCCATATAATCGCGAATGCCGGGATAGATTTCAAAATAGGCGTTGATGAATTCCTTGGCTTCCTTTTGCGGAATGCCAAGCTGGTTGGCCAGACCAAAAGCCGAAATGCCGTAAATGATGCCAAAGTTGATCGCCTTGGCCTTGCGGCGGACCATCGGGTCCATGCCTTCAATCGGTACCCCAAACACCTTGGAAGCGGTGGAGGCATGAATATCCTCGCCATTTTTAAAGGCGGTGCGCAGGGCATCAATCTCGGCGACATGGGCCAAAAGGCGCAATTCGATTTGCGAATAGTCGGCTGAAATCAGTTTGCAGCCTTCATCAGCGATAAAGGCGGTACGGATTTTACGGCCTTCTTCACTGCGGATGGGGATGTTCTGCAGGTTCGGATCGTTCGAGGACAAACGGCCGGTATTGACATTGGTCTGCCCATAACTGGTGTGCACCCGCCCGGTTTGCGGGTTGATATGGTTTGCCAGCGCATCGGTATAGGTGCTTTTGAGTTTGGAGAGCTGGCGCCAGTCCAGGATGCGGGCGGGCAGGTCATGGCCCTGTGCGGCCAGCCCTTCGAGCACATCGGCCCCGGTCTGCCAGGCGCCGGTTTTGGTTTTTTTGCCGCCCGGCAGGCTCATGCGTTCAAACAGAATTTCGCCAAGCTGTTTGGGGCTGCCAAGGTTAAAGGTTTCGCCCGCCATTTCATGGATGTTTTTTTCCAGGACCTCCATACGGCTGGCAAAGTCCGATGACAGTTCGCGCAGTTTATCTGCATCGACCTTGACGCCCAGAGCCTCCATTGTTGCCAGAACCGGCACCAGGGGGCGGTCCAGCGTTTCATAAACGCTGGCCATATGTTCCTGGGCGATGCGCGGTTTTAACAGCCGATGCAGGCGCAGGGTGATGTCGGCATCCTCGGCGGCGTAATCAAGCGCCTTGTCCAGCGGGACCTGATCAAAGGTCAGCTGGTTTTTGCCGGATCCGGCAACATCGGCGAATTTGATGGTTTTATAGCCCAGATGCAGATCGGCCAGTTCATCCATGCCATGACCGTGGCTGGTGCCATCGAGCACATAGGACAGCACCATCGTGTCATCAATCGGTGCCACATCGATGCCATGCCGGGCAAAGATGATTTTATCATATTTGATATTCTGCCCGACCTTGAGGACACCGCGATCCTCCAGCAGGGGTTTCAGCAGTTCGATGGCGCGGTTAAGCGGGATCTGTTGGGGGATGTCGGCCTTTGCTGTGTCATCGGCAGTGTCGCTGCCAAAATCAAACCCGCCCTGGGCCGCCTTGGGTTCGGTTTCTTCGTCACCCATGCCATGCGTCAACGGGATATAGCAGGCCTCGCCGGGTTTAACGGCCATGGAAATACCAACCAGACGCGCCTGATGGGCATTCAGCGACGTGGTTTCGGTATCAACCGCCAAAATGCCTTCATAATCGGCCTTGGCGATCCATTTTTTCAGGCTTTCTTCATCCTGCACCAGTTCATATTCCGCCTTGGTGACGGAAACGTCATTCACACCGGTTCCGGCTTCAACAAGGCCGGTTTCGTCAATATTGCCGCCAAACTTGGCTTTTACTTTTGCTGTTAGCGATTTGAAACCATGTGTGGCGATGAAAGACAGCAACACATCGGCATCCGGGTCGCGCAGGTCAAAATCATCGACCGGATGTGTGACCGGAACATCGGTTTTCAAACGGACCAGATCGCGCGAAATGCGGGCCATTTCAGCATTCTCGATCAGCTTTTCGCGGCGTTTGGGCTGTTTGATTTCGCCCGCACGTTCCAGCAGCGAATCGAGGTCGCCATATTCGGTGATCAACTGGGCGGCGGTTTTAACGCCAATGCCTGGCACACCGGGCACGTTATCGACCGGGTCGCCAGCCAGAGCCTGTACGTCAATGACTTTGTCCGGGCCGACACCAAATTTTTCCATCACCTCGCTCGCGCGAATGGTGCGGTTTTTCATCGCATCAAACATTTCAACGCGGTCGGTGACAAGCTGCATCAAATCCTTGTCCGAGGACACGATGATCACATCGGCACCCTGTTCGGCGGCCTGGCGGGCATAGGTTGCGATCAGGTCGTCGGCTTCATAGCCTTCAAGTTCGATGGAGGGCAGGTTGAAGGCACGCACGGCATCGCGGATCAGGCCAAATTGCGGGACCAGTTCTTCGGGGGGCGGCGGACGGTGCGCCTTGTAATCGGGATAAAAGTCGTTGCGGAACGATTTGCCCTTGGTGTCGAAAATAACCGCCATATGGTCGGGTTTTGTATCTTCGCGCAATTTCATCAGCATGGTGCAAAAGCCATAAACGGCATTGACGGGGGTTCCGTCGGGGCTGTTCATGGGGGGCAGGGCGTGAAACGCACGGAAAATAAAGCCGGACCCGTCAACCAGGACGACGCGGCGGGGGGGCTGGGCAGTATCGGTCATACGATGGATGCTCGTTTTTCTCGATGAATTGAATGGGCGCAGAATGCCGCATAAGGTGCGAGAAGTCGAGTAGGGCAAGGCTGATTTGTCAGGATCCGTGCTTTGTGCTGACAATATCGTGTTTGTGTTGATATGGTTTGCAACCAAAGGCTTCTTTTGGAGGTCGCCCCAAAGTGCGAGGGACAGGGCCAGGTGACGCGGCGCAACGAAAAAAACGTAAGTAAACGGGGAGAAAAACCCGTTTATCGGCCTTTTGGAAAAGGAGTCGAGGCGGCGGGTTTTTCGCGCGAAATTCACGATAATATGAAGCTGGCAAACCGTCGCAAGGGGCGCAAAAAAGGGCAAAAGAAAAAAAACGACCGGCGGCTTGGCAATGGCAGCGAGGAAAAATGGCTGTCACGCGGGCCGGTTTTACGCACAGTGTTAACCCTTGCGCTGTTTGGCGGGATGCTACACGGGCTTTTTCGGCTTTTTGGCATTTATGAACGCAACCAGAGCCTGTCAAATGGCGACCAGGTTGTTTTGCTGATCAAACTGCTGGTTTTTGTGGTGCTGATGCACCTGTTTTATCTGATGCTGATGCACTATCGGCCGATCCGATCGCGGGTACGGGGTTTGTTTTTTATGGCTTTGGCCCCGGTGGCGGCCGTTTGCATTTTCATGATTTATGGCGGCGCGGGCATGTTTGGCCGCTTTTTGCCCTTGCTTCAGTTTCTGACCCTGACCATCGGTGTCGGGGGTTTTATTTTATATGTTGTCATTTATACCTGGTTTTCGCAAAGGGCGGTGCGCCGACGCGATATTTCCGCGCCCGATGATGAAGGCGGCACCAATGGTGATACTGTCAGACCAGGGGCAACGAGCCCTGCCCGCCGCGATAACAGGAATTTATCCAGCCGAAAAAATGCGTCCTATGATGCAAGGTGACGGGATTTAGTTCTACGAGGATGGAATGACGCTGCCATAAATGCGCTGCAGGGCGGTTTTTTTGACGGGATTACACAGCATTCACACCGGTTGGTATGTTTTAAATATTTGATATTAAAAAATTTATTCTCAAATTCCCATTAAGATGGCATCGCATCTGTTTGCTGCGGTTTTGCGCCGTCCTGATGCGGGTCTTGTGTCGTGTTTTGCGCCAAATTTTGCGGTATTCGTTGTTTTCACCCGTGTTTCATATGTCTTGACGGGCTTTGCACGAACTCTGCTTGCAGGGGGAAAATCGTGTGTTGAGGGCGGGTGTTGGAGAGAATACGGATTTTATGTCGGTATCGAAACAAGAGGGTTTGGACCTCATTTCTGCTGCCAGGACAGGGGATGGATTGCTGAAGCGAACGCGAATTGACGCAGGATAGATACGGAATTGACCGGTGTATGATGTTGTGCCGGTCAATTCCGCAGCCTGTTTGCGGTTACTGACCGGCTGTTTTGGTCTTGATCAGTGCATCAAGCAGACGAATGACCTCGACCGAGGCCTTTTCGACTTTGCCATACAGCTCAAGGGCGCCTTCGACGTCCCCTTTATTGTACAGCCGCACGGCTTCGATTCCGCAATCATGGACAATTTTGTGGGGCTCTTCGAGCTGCCGGAAAGCCGGGGTATCGCGCAGGGGTCTGGCATCTTCGCTCCGATACCAGCGGCCAAGGTTACAACTGGTGTGTTGTGCCAGCTCGTCGGCTTTCAGACTTTCGCGACCAATCAGCATATCGGCCAGACGTTTTTTCCAGATCACATGGTCCGACTTGGCGATCCGGATGCTTTTGTTCGGAACATCGAATTTGGCGAGGATGGCGATTTGTTCGCCAACCTTGTCAACGACATGATCGGTGGCATTGGCACTGGTGCGGATGACGTTGACATTATCGGCGGTTTCACCGGCAATTTTGCTGATTCGTTGGGAAACCTCGGTCGAGGCCTGTTTTTGTTGCTGCAAGATACCGGCAATTTCAGTGGACCGGCGCGATATATCGCTGATCAGATTGCGGATCTGTTCAATGGATTTGACCGAATCCTGCATTGATTCCTCGCCAGCACTGACGGCTTGTGCCCCCTTGTTCATCGACTGAACGATACCGTCGATCTCGACGGTCAGTGCCTCGATGGTATTGCGAACATCGACTGTGACCCGGGCGGTCTGGCTGGAGAGGTTTTTGACTTCACCGGCAACAACGGCGAAGCCCTTGCCAGCGTCACCGGCGCGCGCGGCTTCAATGGTGGCGTTCAATGCCAGCAAATTGGTTTGCGAGGCGATGTCGTCGATAATGCCGATCATATCGACAATACGGCTGGACGTTTCGGCCAGCAATTCAACGCGCTGGCTGGCCTCTGTCACAGCCTGGGCGACAAGGTGCATGCTTTCGGCGGTGTCCTTGATAATGCTGCTGCCGTTTTCTGCGGTCGAATTTGCCGTTTCTACCTGTTGGGCAACCTGGGCGGTATTTTCGCTGATTCCGGCAATGCCGGTCGCCATTTCCTCGACAGCGGTGGAAATGGACTGGGTTTGGGATTCGACTTCACCCATTTCGCGCATCATCGACGCATTTGAACTGGCAACTTCATTGATCGACATTGATAAATCGACATTGTTGTCGAGCATTTGATCGGCAAAACGATTTCCGGCATCCCGGATGGCCTGGTCACAAGACACCTTGAAAAAATCCCGCAGGGTTTCTTCAAGGGACAGGGTCATGACGTGATTGAGGTTTTGGGTCAGGGTTTCAAGATGAGCGTGTTTCCAGCGGCAATGGTGCGACAGATCGTTTGCCAACAGGGTAAAGGCGCGGTGATAAAGCCGGGAAATATCGCGGCTGTCAAAATCGAGTTGATAATAAAGTTGCCCCAGTTGTCCGGTGTTTTTCGGCATATCGGACGACGGTTCAAGAGCGTGGATCCAGGTGCGAACCTGATTGGCGACCAGTTGGTCTGCGTTTTCCGTTCCTTTGGGCAGAACAGATTCGGAAACGTTATCAAAAGCTGCTTTCAGGATGGGATCAAGGTCATCAGAGAGCTTGTGACGCAGGGCGCGAACATCAATTGCAGGGTCGTCATTTATCTTTGACTGAAAGGATAGTTTGTTCATCTCTTGGCACCTCTCTATCAGGTCGTTCGGCCAAGGCCACAAGGCCGGCCCTTGACCATATGTCCGGATTTAATTTTGGCGTGCCTAGAGGTTTATCGATGAAATGACGGTTTTTAAATGTAAAATTAAACCGCTATTATTTTCTTGTTAAATTTGAAATTAATATAATGAAAGGGTGTGTTTTAAGCGCAGCAAAGCAGGGGGATTTATAAAAAATTCCCCGGAAATTTATTTTTGCAAATCAGGGTTGCCATAAACAGGATTGTTGGAAAAAGCTGACTTTCAGGCGTTTTCCGCCAGAACAAGCCCTGCCAGATAGAGAGACCCCAAAATCAGAAACCGGCGAGCCTGCGGATGGGTATGGCACAGGGTTTCGATGGCGTGGGTTGTCCCCGAACAGGCCGTGGCGGGAATGTTGAGTGCGGTGGCGGCATCTGCCAGGGTTTGCGGCACATGGGCCTGATGTTCACCGGGAATATCCACAGCCGCCAGACCGGAAACAAAAGGCGCAAGCGGACGTAAAAAGGCCAATGGGTCGCGGTTGTTAAGCATACCCATGACGACCACCGTATCCCCTCTGGCGGGTGTACGTTCCAGCCATTTGGCAATAACATCGGCGGCAGCAATATTGTGGCCGCCATCGACATAGAGTTCCGCTTCTTCGGGCAGAAGGTCGATCAGCGGGCCCTGTTCAAGGCGCTGAAGGCGGGCGGGCCAGCGGGCGCTTTTGAGGCCCGCAGAAATCGTTTCGGTATCAATATCATTGCCATTTGCCGCCTTGATACCGGCTGTGCGCACGGCAACGGTGGCGACCATCGCATTGACATATTGGTGGCGGCCCGGCAGGGCCGGGGCGGGCAGGCGCAGGGCTTCGTCATTAATATGAATGTCAAAACCGTCGTCATCTTCGGCGGTGATGGCGAAATTGGTGACGAGGGGGGTATCAATTTTGCTGGCGTGACGTACCAGCACATCAAAGGCGGGCAGCATTTGCGGGGCAACAACACAGGGAATGCCCGTTTTCATGATGCCGGCCTTTTGGAAGGCGATTTTTTCCACCGTGTCGCCCAGAAAAGCCTGGTGGTCGATCGAGATCGGGGTGATGACACTCAGCGCCGGATTGGACAGCACATTGGTGGCGTCATAACGCCCGCCCAGCCCGGTTTCGAGCAACAGGACATCCGCTTCCACCCGTGAATAGGCCAGGAAAGCGGCCGCCTGGGTGATTTCAAAATAGGTGATTTGGGCGCCATCATTGATGCGTTCGACTTCTTCGAGCAAATCGCAGAGATCGTCCTCGCTGATTTGCTGCCCTGCCAGAACAATGCGTTCATGGAAAGTGACAAGATGCGGCGAGGTCGAGGTATGGACCCGAAGACCCGCTGCCTCGTAGATGGCGCGCAAATAGGCAAGGGTTGATCCCTTGCCATTTGTCCCGGCAATATGAATGACAGGCGGAAGTTTAAGGTGCGGGTTGCCCAGTTTTTGCAGCAATGTGGCAATACGGCCCAGGGATAAGTCAATTATCTTGGGATGAAGCAGGCCGAGCCGGCCCAGAATGGCACTGCTTCTTGGTGTGGGCACCTGCATCTTCAGTCAGCTTTTTCCGCAGTTGTGGTTTTCTTTTTGTCGTCGGCTTTTTTATCGTTCTTGATCGGCACCACGGAAGCGCCGGGTTTGGGACGACGGATCATGTCGATCAGGCGACCAAAGGTTGCGTTAAGTTCGCTGCGCGGCACCACCATATCAACCATGCCATGTTCCAGCAGATATTCAGCCGTCTGGAAGTTATCCGGCAGTTTTTCGCGAATGGTGTTTTCGATCACGCGGCGCCCGGCAAAGCCGATTTGTGCGCCCGGTTCGGCAACCTGAATATCGCCCAGCATGGCAAAGGAGGCCGAAACACCCCCGGTGGTCGGATCGGTCAGCAGAACGAAATAGGGCAGGCCCTTTTCCTTGACCTTTTCAATCGCGGCGGTGGTGCGCGCCATTTGCATCAGCGACAGAATACCTTCCTGCATGCGGGCCCCGCCCGATGCCGGAACGATAATGAGGGCGGCGTCCTGCACCACGGCCAGTTCGGCTGCGGCAACAATGCCTTCGCCAACCGCCATGCCCATTGACCCGGCCATAAAGGAAAAGTCAAATACGGCAATAACGGTGTCATGGCCGCCAACGGTGCCATGCGCAACGGCCAGGGCATCCTTGAAGTCGGCCTTGGCCTGGGCGGTCTTCAGGCGGTCGGTATATTTTTTCTGATCGCGAAAACGCAGCGGATCAACCGGGACGGAGGGCAGTTCGATGGTCTGGAATTTGCCGCTGTCAAACATCAGCTCCAGACGGTTGCGCGCGGAAATCCGCATATGGTGGCCGCAATGCTGACAGACATGGTTGTTCTTCGCGAGATCGCGATGAAAAATCATCTGTTCGCAGGACGGGCATTTGTGCCAGAGATTTTCGGGCACATCGCTGCGGCGAACCAGTTTCTGAATTTTGGGTCGGACGAATTCAGTCAGCCACGACATATCGGATATTGATCCTCGGTTTTGCCTATATCGGTCTTGCGGCGGGCAACATTATTTGCGGGCGTTGCGCACGCCGTCGGCCAGTTCACGTACCAGACCAGTGACCACACGGGCGGTGTTATCGGTGGCCTTGCCGTTTTCGTCAAGGCTTTCTGCGATTTTTGATACAATCGCCGAGCCAACAACAGCGGCATCGGCCTCTCGCGCGACGTCGGCGGCCTGGGCAGGCGTTTTGATACCAAAACCAACCGCGATGGGCAAATCGGTATGGCGCCGCAGGCGGGCCATGGCCTCGACAATTTGCTCATTGGTGGCCGAACCGGCCCCGGTCACACCGGCAACCGACACATAATAAACAAAGCCGCTGGTGTTCTGAACCAGCTTGGGCAGGCGTTTGTCATCGGATGTCGGGGTGGTCAGACGAATGAAGCTCAGTCCCTTATTGTTGGTGGGAATGCACAATTCGTCATCTTCTTCGGGCGGCAGGTCCACCACGATCAGGCCATCGACACCGGCATTGCGGGCATCTTCCAGAAACTCGTTCACCCCGTAAATAAAGATGGGGTTGTAATAGCCCATCAGGATGATCGGGGTTTCGTGGTCCTGATCGCGAAAGCCGCGTACCAGCGAAAGTGTTTTGCGCATGTGCATGCCCGCAGCAAGGGCGCGGTTCGAGGCCTCCTGAATCGCGGGGCCATCGGCCATCGGGTCGGTAAAGGGCATGCCCAGTTCGATGATGTCGGCACCGGCCCCGGGCAGGGATTTCAGAATTTCAAACGATGTTTCCGGGTCCGGGTCGCCCGCCGTTACGAAGGTAACAAGACCGGCACGATCTTCCGCGCGCAGTTTTTCAAACCGTTTGGCGATGCGGTCCTGGCCGCCGATGATTGCGTCACTCACAGTTTGACTCCCAGTGCTTCAGCCACGGTAAAGATGTCCTTGTCGCCGCGTCCGCTCAGGCACATCAGAATGATCTGGTCTTTGTTCATTTTGGGCGCGGTTTTCATAATTTGCGCAATGGCATGGCTGCATTCCAGGGCGGGAATGATGCCTTCCTTTTCCGAACACAGAGTAAAGGCATCCAGGGCTTCCTTGTCCGTGATTGAGACATAGGTGGCCCGGCCAATATCCTTCAGCCAGGAATGTTCCGGCCCGATGCCGGGATAATCCAGCCCTGCGGAAATCGAGTCGGCTTCCTTGATCTGGCCGTCATCATCCATCAATAGATAGGTGCGGTTGCCATGCAGAACCCCCGGGCGGCCTGCGCTCAGGCTGGCGGCATGGTGGCCGGTATGAACACCGTGGCCTGCGGCCTCGACACCGGTAATGGCAACATCCTTGTCATCCAGGAAGGGATGAAACAGGCCCATCGCATTTGACCCGCCACCAACAGCGGCAATGACTTCATCGGGCAGGCGGCCTTCGGCGTCCAAAATTTGTGCGCGGGCCTCGTTGCCGATCACGCACTGGAAATCACGCACCAGTTCCGGGTAGGGGTGCGGGCCTGCAACCGTGCCGATGATGTAAAAAGTATCGGCAACGTTCGTAACCCAGTCACGCAGGGCTTCGTTCATTGCGTCCTTGAGCGAGCGGGAACCCGATGTGACCGGTTTGACCTCGGCGCCGAGCAAACGCATGCGGAACACGTTGGGCGACTGACGTTCGATGTCTTTCGCACCCATATAGATCGTGCAGGGCAGGCCAAAACGGGCGCAAACCGTGGCGGTTGCCACTCCATGCTGCCCGGCACCGGTTTCGGCGATGATGCGGGTTTTGCCCATACGTTTTGCCAGCAAAATTTGCCCGATGCAGTTATTGATTTTGTGCGCGCCGGTATGGTTCAGGTCTTCGCGCTTGAAATAGATTTTGGCCCCGCCCAGATGGTTGGTCAGGCCTTCGGCGAAATAAAGCGGGTTGGGACGCCCGACATAATATTTCAGGAAGTAATCCATTTCCTTGCGGAATTCGGGGTCTTCCTTGGCATCCTTGTAGGCTTGCTCCAGCTCCAGGATCAGCGGCATCAGGGTTTCGGCAACAAAGCGACCGCCAAAGTTGCCAAAATGTCCGTCAGGGTCGGGCATGGAGCGAAAACTGTTTACGGAAGTCGGAGCAGACGTCATGGAAAGTCCCCGGTTTGGGCCGCAGTATGAGGGCTGCGACGGGTAAGGCAGGCAAATGAAGGTAACACCGTATTGTCTACGCAGTCAGGCGTGGGTTGGATGACCGGCCCGTTGCGGACGGGCGACCTTAGTGGTCGGCGTGAGCCAGCTCTTTGTCAAAGATATATTTCTTGGAGCAATAGGGGCAAACAACTTCGCCCTTTTCTTCAAGATTGAGATAAACGGTCGGATGACCAAGGTGGCCTTTGCCACCATCGCAGGCGATATTCAGGCTGCCAACTTTGATTTCTTCGCTGATCTTCATATATCAAGTTCCCAGTTTGCGGCGATATTGACCCCGGTTTGACCGGGATGATACCCATAACGCATATTCAATCAACACTTCCGCATCGGTTTAGCGCAATTGCGCCATGTGGAAAAGAGCGGAGATCATTCATTTATGAATGCCATGCCTGATTATGCCATCGAGGTTGAAGGACTGACCAAGATCTATAAAAGTGCCCAGGGGGAAAAGCTCGCCCTTGATAATGTATCGCTGAAAATTCCCCGTGGCTCGTTTTTTGCCCTGTTGGGGCCAAACGGGGCGGGAAAATCGACCTTTATCAACATTTTATCCGGTTTGGTGACGAAAACTGGCGGTTCGGCCAAAATCTGGAATTATGATATTGTCGATCAAATGCGCCAGGCGCGCTGTTCGATTGGTATCGTGCCGCAGGAATTGAACCTGGATGCCTTTTTTACCCCGCGCCAGGCGATGGAATTGCAGGCCGGGCTGTATGGCGTGCCCAAATCCGAACGGCGCACCGAAGAAATTCTGAATGCGATTGGCCTGCTGGACAAGGCGGATTCGTATGCCCGTTCGCTGTCGGGCGGAATGCGTCGTCGTCTGTTGGTGGGCAAGGCAATGGTGCATAATCCGCCGGTTCTGGTGCTTGATGAACCCACCGCCGGGGTGGATATTGAACTGCGCCAGCAATTGTGGGCTTACGTCAAGGAACTGAACAAGGCGGGTGTGACGATTGTTCTGACGACCCATTATCTGGAAGAGGCCGAAGAGCTGTGTGATGAAATTGCCATCATCAACAAAGGCAGGGTCATTGCCCATGAAGACAAGAAAACCCTGTTGCGCCGCATTGATCACAAGGCCCTGGTGCTGACCGTGAAGGGCACCCTGAATGCGGTGCCCGATGCTCTGGCCCCGTGGGGGGCGGAGCAGAAAGGTGAAAACCAGATTGCCCTGCATTATCGCCCCAGTGAAAACAGCATGTCCGATATTTTGCATGCCATTCAGACCAGCGGTCTTGAGATCAATGATCTTTCGACCGATGAAGGCGATCTGGAAGATATTTTCCTGATGCTGACGCGCGAGAACAACAAATCACTGGCTGAAGGCACGTCCGGTCAGGCGGCCTGATACGGTGAGATGCGTTTGTAAAAAACGGACATATTGATGTTGTGCATCCCTCCCGGCGGGAACTGTTTCCCTGCCGGGAGTTTTGTTTTGCCGGATATTTTACGGTGGTTATGATCCGGGATTGGAAATAAAGCCCCTAAAACCGGTAGCAGGAGAACAGGCAGGTGGGCTGGAAACGAAATCTGCGATGCCAGCGGCGAAACGGCATAGGTCAGTATTTGGTGCGGTTTGCGATTCTGCCAGTTGGGTTGCTGGTCGCCGCCTGTGCGCCGACCCTTGAGGCGGCGGATGACCCGGTGGCAACGGTTTCGTTTGTTGCGTCTTCGGGTGTTTCGGATGCGTCTGGTGACGTGAAGACATCTGGACATCTTCTGAACAGCACGAATAAAGATTATCAGACCGCCGATGGTACCTTGCTGGCCCTGCAACGCTGGCTGCCTGGCAAGGCAACAGAGGATCGTCGGCAGGCCGAACCCAGGGCGGTGATCCTGGCGTTGCATGGCTTTGGCGATTATGCCAATGGCCTGGATGAAGCCGGGCAGATTTTGCGCCAGCACGGTATTGCGGTTTATGCCTATGACCAGCGTGGTTTTGGCCGTTCGCCCACCCGTGGTTTTTGGCCGGGAACGGCAACATTGGTGCAGGATGCCAGCGACGCGCTGGGGCTGTTGCACCACAAATATCCGGGGCGACCGGTGTATCTGGCCGGGGTTTCGATGGGTGCGGCGGTGGCAACGGTAACGGCGGCAACGCGCCCTTATTTGATGGATGGGGTGATTCTGGTGTCGCCTGCGGTGTGGGACCGTGACGACATGCCGTGGTATCAGACGCTGCCCCTGTCGGTTTTGTCGTACAGTTTGCCGTGGTTGCCGGTATCGGGCCGGGGGCTGGATATTTGGCCGTCGGATAATATTGAAATGTTGCGCCGACTGGCCCGTGATCCGAATATGTTATCGTCGGTCAGGGTTGATATGGTGGCCGGGCTTGCCAATTTGATGGATGAGGCCCGCAAACGTGCCAGCGACGTGCAGGTGCCTGCATTGATCATGATGGGGCGGCATGACCAGGTTATTCCGCCGGACGTGATGGCGGCCTTTGCCCGTGATGTTGCGGAACATGACAAAGATGGTGACGTTGATAAGGGATCGGCAACAATTTGTGTGTATGACAAGGGATATCACATGCTGCTGCGCGATTTGAACGGGCCCCGTGTGATTGCCGATATGGCGGCGTGGGTAAAAGGTGGCACGGATTCAAAACCGGCTGATTGCCGGTAACGGATTGCTTTTTGACCGCAGAGCCATGATCAGGTAACATTTTGAAGCGTTTGAAAAATAAGGGCTGACAGGCCATTGGGCGGCATTTTGGGATGCGGTTGTGATGGGTCAGTCCATTGCGGAAGGATCAGGGCCGGTATGCTGCGGACCGTTCGAGCAAAGTTTGTGGGGGTCGCGGCGTTTTTTGTCGTTTGCCTGACCATTGGAACCGGTTTCTCCGTTATTCAGTCGCTGGGCATTAATGGGGATCTTGAGGCGGTGTCGCGCTATGTAACGCCGGTAAAGGATGCCCTTTCCGATGTGCGCGCCCGCCAGCTTGAACAGATTGCCCTGCTGGACCGCTATATGCGGGTGGTGGAAAGCGAGGGTGCTGATGCCTCTTTGCTCAGTGGCCTCGAGATTGAGATCAAGGCCAAGCAAACCCAGATTGAACAGGCCTTTCGCAAGGCTTTTACCTCGGCCGCACTGGGGCGGGCGCAGGCCAGTTCGCATTTTGACCAGGGTGTTTTGCTTAATCTTGATGTGCGGATGCGCGAATTTGCCGATATTTCGTCCCAGTTCAATATCGGGATGGAAAAGCTGCTGGATGCGGTGCATGAAGGCAATATTGCCACCGCCCAGCGCCAGGAAAATGTCGTGCGCGGTATTCACCGCAACATTGTTCTGAATTTGCGCAGCGAGATTTTGCGCCTTGAACGCTATGTTGCCGAGACGGTTGAGGCCGTTTCGATGCGCGAGGATTTCCTGATCCAGGCGGAATTCATCATGATGCTGATTGCGGCGGTGGCGGGGCTTGGCATTGCCTATTACCTTGGCATTGGTGTGGCCCGCACGGTGAATGACACCACCAAGGCAATCAACAATGTGCAGTCTGGCCAGCTTGATACCAGCCTGGATTTCAAGGGGCAGGGCGATTTTTCCGCGCTGGCCAATGCCTTTAACCGCATGACGCGCGAGTTGCGGGTGCGCTTTCGCATGCGCGAACGGTTTGGCAAATATGTGGATCCCAAGGTTCTGAACAATCTGCTGTCGCAGGAAACCGCGCTTGAAACCTCGCAAAAGCGGGTGATGACGGTCAGTGTGGTTAACCTTACCGGCTTTGACTGGCTGGCGGAACATACCGCGCCGGAAAAACTGGTGGATTTTCTGAATGACTATCTGACCGCGATGACAGAGCCGATTTCCGGCCATAGTGGCATTATCGACAATTTTATCGGCGACCGGGTGATGGGCTTTTGGGGCCCGCCTTTTTGCAATGAAAAAAGCCACGCGATGCACGCCTGCAAGGCGGCACTGGAGCAGATGGCGCGCTTTAACGCGCTTAAAACCAAATATGCCGATTTGATTGGCGATCATGGCCTTGATATTCGTATTGGCATTGCCACGGGAGAGGTGGTTGTCGGCTCGATCGGGACTGATAAATCGCGGGCTTATACGGTGGTCGGCGATTGCGTGAACTATGCCCACCGGCTTGAAAAGGCCAACCGCATTTATGGCACACGCATTCTGGCCTCGAACGAGACGGCCAGCCTGGCGTCATCGGATGTCGAAATGCGCGATCTGGACCATGTGGTGCTGCTGGGCACGGAAAAGGTGGTTTATCTTTACGAGGTGCTGGCTGAAAACGGGCAGCTAAGTGACGAACGCCGGGAATGGCGCAAGGATTATGAAACGGCGATGGGTTTTTATCGCGAGGGGGCCTTTGAGGAGGCGACGCCGCTGTTTGAAAAGGTGCTGGATTTCAACAATGGTGACTTTGCCGCCCAGTTGATGATCAATCGCATGGAACGCCTGCGTCGCCGTGAACAGGACCGTGAATGGAACGGCACCTGGGTGGTGCGCGATCCTTATGAACGGCGGGATGTTGAAAGCTGATGTGATGATATGATGTCGCGGCTTAGCGGGTATTGAGCCGGCGTCGGCGTGACGATAATGATGTGTTGTGCCGAGCTTTCCGTACAATGTCGTTCCATTGCAGTTCTGCTATGGTCAAAAGTCGACACCCCCGGTTTTCGCCGTGTCACTATGTGTGCTTGTGCTGCGGATCAGGAGAGGTTGATTGCCTGGCATGAGGCCAGGGCGGGCTTCTGACTTTTGATAATCTGTGCGGTGGATCGTCCTTGACGGGTTATTGTGCGAAAACCTGTCAAAAACCCTTGCCCGCACGGCGCAAAACCTGTATCACCCAAACCGCTTGGTGAGCTTTCACCAATGCCCTGCGCACCCGTAGCTCAGCTGGATAGAGCGTTGCCCTCCGAAGGCAAAGGCCACAGGTTCGAATCCTGTCGGGTGCGCCATTTTCCCCATGCACATCTCCGAAAAACCAACTGATTTCATTGATGAAAATCGCCCAAATAGCGATGTTGGTGCGACGCATGGTAGAGCAGTTTTTAGGTCAAAGCTTGGTCTATACCTTTCGAAAGAGGGGTATTTTCTATTTTTCTTATCGAGTGCATGCTGGCATAAAATTAAAATACGCCTTTAAGTGCATCTTCCTTAAGCTTATAACTCGGCCAGAAAGCGAATATAAAGCGCACATGGATGATTTCTAGTGAGTTAGAGATTTATTTGGACGATTTTTGTTGGGGAGATCTGCTAGGGTGTTTTAAGGTTGGGTTTTAAGATATTAATGATCTTAAAAAATGGGATATTCCTTAACCTGTCGCCTGATGCTGGTATGTGTCATTAAGGAATCTTATTTTAAGTATAATTAAAAATATTGTATCGTGAAAATTATGGCGAAATTAGTTTTGCGAGGTTTTTTATTTCTCTTTTCTCGTCGATTCATATATTAATTTTTCCAATCGAGCGCCTATTGTCTTTATGTTGAATTTTTCCAAAACATCATCTTTTGCTGATTCGCCTAGTTTTTTCCTAAATTCATCGTTTTTTATTAAATTTCTTAAGCTTGCTGCTAGTGTTTCTGGAGTCATAGGGCCAGATGCAAGAAGACCGGTTTTACTATTTTGAATAAGGCTGTTAACTCCAGGGCAATCGGCGAAGGCTACACAGGGTATTCCCGCGGACATGGCTTCGACCAATACGATTCCAAAACTTTCGTAACGTGAAGCTAGGGCAAAAATTTGAGCCTTTTGAAGCTCGGGTTCTACAGGATGAGTTATGCCAGGCATTGCCACTCGTGATTCGAGTTTCAGCTCTTTGACTCGATGAAGTAGGCGAGGACGAAGAGGTCCATCACCTAAAATCCTTAGATCCCACTGAGGGTTTTCGTCTGCTATACTTGCAAAAGCTTCCAAAAGTACTTGATGGCCTTTTGATTCGTCAAATCGACCGATAGATATAATTCTTTTTTTTCGTTGGAAAAAAGGAACAAATGACTGAGATTTTGTATTAACTGGATTGGATATAACAGTCATTTTTTTTCTTATAGATGCAGGGTATTCTGCGCGAACAGATTCCATAGGAATGGTTATGTGGCGCAAAAAAGGAAGTGCTATCCAATAAAGAAGTCTTTCAATTGGTCGGTTTTTATAATGTTCAATGCTTGTATGTTCGCAGGCAATGACGGGTATTCCGCTACCGACTAAAGCCAAAGAAACAGGTATAAAGCTGCTATGCATAAAAGCAAGAACTACATCAGGTTTGTATTGAATTATTTTTTTTCTTAATTCTATTGTGCGGCGTATTAGAACTATTGCATTGGAAGGTTCGTGTGGGTCTCCTATACCCATGCTAATGCGTTCAATTTTTGGTGGGAAGGGGTAAAATGGTTCCTGTCCAATAGCGTCAGAAGTTAATGATATTACCGTGTGTTTACTATTAAGATATGTGGCAATTTCACAGAAAACATTTTCTGCGCCTCCAACTGCTTGATGGAGGCCCTTTATCACCATCATTATTTTCATCACTTAGGCCTTTTTGCCAAATCTGTGAAAAGCTTCTGCCATCTATCAAATATATGAGAGGCTTCGTAGTTTTTCACAGATTCAATAGCCATCTTTCCCATGTCTTGGAGCATATCAGGAGAGACAATCATGCGCTGCATTGCGTCTGCGAAAGCTGCCTCTGTAGATGTAACGAGTAAACCATTATAGCCATCTTGAAGCAGTTCATTGACGCCAGATGTAGATTGTAATCCAATTGCAGGAATTCCATGGCTCAGGGCCTCAACCAGCGCATTTGGGAAGCCCTCCCACAGAGATGGGAAAGCCAGAAAAGCACTTTTTTCGTACCAATCTGATACGTTTTTCACCGAGCCAGCGAAGATTACTTGATCTGTTAGTTTAAGTTCATCTGCAAGTTTACGTAATTCCGAAGCTGCTTCGCCGTCGCCCACCAGAGCCAGCGTCCAATCGGGGTTTTTGTTAGCTATCAATGCAAATGCGCGGAGCAGGAAGGTTTGGTTTTTTTGGTAAGACAATCGTCCCATGCTAAGGATTAGCTGTTTGGGTGCAGCCTGACTATTGATATGGGGTGACTTTAAGGGCTGCCATACCGGATTTGGAATAGAGACGATACGTTTGCGCAAGAATGCTGGGTATTTCATACGGTAGCTTTCTAGTTGTACCGTAATGCAGTCTGATGTTGCCAAAAATAAATTCGACCTGCGGCGAAGCCGTTTGCCATGTTGAATGTGGTCAAATAAGTCTGGAGAGTTACGTTCTGCTGCAATGATTGGGATTTTCGTTCCCAGCAATGCAGTTTTTGTGGCGATGAAGGCCCCGACTTGAAAAGCAATGGTTACATCAGGTTTGAAGTTTTTGATTAAGCTCCGAATACGGATTTGCCGGCGCAAACGTAAGCGCCACCCTGCTGCTTTGTCAGGATGGCCCATATCCAGTTGCATCCATTCAATTTGGGGGGCCAGATCGTAATGTGCTTCAGCGTTTTTCTCATCCCAAGTGAGCAGACCTACTTTGAAGCCCCGTTTGACCATCTCGTTCATCATCGCCGTTGCCATGCGTTCAACGCCGCCAGCCATACGATGAAAATTACGGCAGACGAATAAAACAGAGATAGACATTTTTCACGCTTTCATTCGATGTTCGTGAATAAAACGAGCTAGCGCCGTTCGGGAGAAGTGACGCATGGTACGGAGCGGATGTGTAAAGAGTAATTGAATTAGAATACTTGCTGCGGCTGCGGGCCGACCGCTGAAATGTCTAAAGCGAAGCTCTGCCCAGCGCCGCATGTAGGTATAATCTCGATTTTTTAGCAAGTATTTTTTATTCTTTTCCAGGAGGTACAGAAAGCTCTCGTGTTCGTGTCGTGCAGTTTTGTCTGAACCTTGGGACGCATATTGTGTTAATACATTTTCAGAGACGCCTATGAAGTGACCTCCGCAAAGAGCAAGCCTGATAGCAAAATCGGCATCTTCCTGCCGGCGCATGTTTTCGTCAAATTTTCCGACCTTTTGGAAGATCGTTTTGCGGGCCATCAGGGAGCAGGTCGGAGTACCTCCGCCATAAAAAATGCCGCTACGATAGCGTGCACATAATAAATAGTCGGCCAACTCTGTTCCAACCGGTCCCGGCCCTCTTGATCCAATAGCTTTGATAGGCATTTCATAGCCATTGTCGTAAATTCTTTGACCAGAAGCATAGCAGGCGATCAAGTCTGTTTCTATGGTCTGCTCGTATGTAATGATTCGCGTATATTGGAGGCGAAGCCGGTCTTTCCGACTGACGTCATCGTCGTCGAAAAAGGCGATAAAATCGCCTTTTGATTCGTTAAGAAGTGTGTTGCGTGCCGCGGCACATCCTTTGTTTTCAGGATGTTCTATTATTCGAAGCCGATAATCTTGTGCTGCCCTTTGTCGCAGTATCTTTTGACTGCCATCATGAGAAAAATCATCGACTACTAAAACCTCAAAGTTTTCCCAGTCTTGATTTAATGCACTGTCTAAGGCGCGATCTATTGTTTTCGCTGCATTGAAGCATGTCATTCCGATGGTAATCAGAGGAACTGGCTGGGGTGTCATGGCGATTCCGCTATATTATGCGCATTGTGCCAACGTTTCTGTTGCCGTCGGGTTTTGGAGGCTGGCAGGGACCAAAGTAATTTTTGTACCGTTTTTAATGGGTATCGAATACCGATTAAAGCGAGTTTTCTCAATAGGGCGGCCTTCTGACCTTTTAGATGAAGTAAGCGAGCATCTTGCCATAGTTCAAAGAACCCTAGCCAGCCGTGAAGAGCAAGAAATTCGCGGTGTTTGTGTAGCAGTGCAACATAGGCTTCATGTTCGGCTTCCAGGCGCTTTTCAGTGCCAGGAGTTATTAACTGTTGCACTAATGCTTCGTCTACACCTGCAAAAGCGCCCCCTGCCAACGCAAGTCGGATTGCAAAGTCAGTATCCTCGGCTCGGCGTAGTTTTTCGTCGAAGCACCCCAGTCGCTGATAAACCGTCTTGCGTCCTAATTGTGAGCATGTTGCGCACGAGCCAATGACATTGGGCGTTACGCGGCCAAGAAGAATTCGTTCAACGACAGCATCACCTGAAGGTATTTCGCCAGTCTGTCCGCCCATTGTTTGCTCATAGTGTATCACCCCATTGGGATAAATCTGTTGGCGTGCAGAATGACAAATTGCCAAGTCTTTGCCGATAAAAGCTTCTGCTTCTGCGAGTCTCGCCATCTGTATTGAAATACGTTGTGGCTGACTAATGTCGTCATCGTCGAAGAATGCAATAAATTCGCCGTTAGCAGCATCTATAAGGCGATTGCGACAAGATGCCACGCCAAGATTCTCTTGGTTTTGTAAGACGCGAATTGGCGGGTTTTTTTTGTTGTTCTGAATGAATTCTTCTATCGCACTAAGGGTGTCGTCAGTTGATGCGTCATCAATTACAAGCACTTCCAAGGCTGGCCAGTCCTGCGAGGCTGCTGAACTGAGCGCTGAAGTAATGGTTTGCGCTGCATTAAAACTGCAGATCGCGGCTGTTACCATTGGCGTTGAAAGTGTCATCGACGTATTTTACCTGGGTGAAGCTTTAATAAAAATGAGTAACTGGTGCGCAGCGTATCAGATCATCCTGGACGGTAAACATTTTGTCTTGTCTACGAAAGTTCTTTTAAGTTGAGGAACTGGTTCTTTGTGTGTCTTATGCTTCTGAAGAGGGCCGGTAGATCTGTGCTTCAGTTGGTTATGGAAAAGGGCCAATGTTAGAGGTTCAATATTGACGTTCTCAAGTTTATGATAATAAATTAATTTTTCCTAAAAGTTAGGTATTCAGTGGCCGTAGTCTCGTGGTTCTTTATGCACGGAGAGCAGGATTGGAACAACCAAAATCAGTTATGTGTCATTGCTCCCTGGTCGGTGACAGGAATAAATTTTCCGTCATTGGTCTTCGTTGCAGATGGGTGCTGATTTTTGATGGTATTTACGGTAAACTATAAAGGCAGTGATTAAGCTGATGGTCACACCTTTCAGGATGAAAGCAGCAACAGCTCCTTTTATGCCAAAATAAAACGTCAGTAAAAGTATGGTTGGTCCATCGATAGCTGCTTGGGTCAGCGTAATCTGTAGGAATGCCTTGCTGTCCAGTTTTGACTTTACATAGCGAAAGTAGATTTGGCCGATTGTCCCAATAGCAATTCCTGTTGTTAATATTTGTGCGTATAAAATAGAGTCATCGTATTTGGGGCCTGAGAGAAGTGGCAAAATGTATGGTATGGCTATAAACGAAAATAATAAACAGGCAGTAAGAAAGATTGCGGTAATTAGAAACGTAAATCGATGCAAAGATCTGTCATAACTTTCTTGGCGCGCAAATACTGGTCCAAGAACAGCGATCGCCTCGCCGATCATGGCTTGCAATAATTGAGGAATACGTACAGCTACGCTGTAAACTGCCAGAGCCTCTGGGCTAATAAAGTAAAAAAGCGCAATCCGGTCGAGCTGTTGAACTGCCAGAGAAGGGATTTCATACATGCTCACCTTGATCCCATAACGAAGTGCATTTGGTTCTCGTGATGCAGATATCGGAATCTGGTGCGCTTGCCAAAATGTTGCAAGAATGTTTACTAATGCGGGCATGAGAAGAGCAAGAAGAATAACTAGGAATATATACTGAGGAAAAGTAAGGGCGCATATTGAAACCGCGACAGAGCGTAGAGTAAAAGAGGCGCTATCGAAAAATAGCAATCGCCAAAATTTCTCGTCGCCAAAAAGAGTATTGCGCCAGTAGAGAAAACCGGAATATAGCGGAAAGCCAATACTTGCAGCTAAAAAAGCAGAAGCCATATTCTTGTCCCCGGTATACATGTGCCACCACGCTGCGATAGCCAGTACGAGCATACCGAGTAGAGATGTTTTTGCTGATAATTTTACCGCACGACGGAAGTCACCTCGATGGCCGCGCGCAAATGACTGGGCGAGTGCAACGCCAATTCCGGGAAGAGATGTTAGTCGTGCGAAGCTGATGAGGCCTAAAATCAGGCTGTAGATTGCGAAATTCTCAGGTGACAATGCGCGTGCTAAAATAGCAAACGTAGCCATTCCGCAAACTAATTCAACAATTTTTCTGCTTACAAGTACTGGCGCTCGCTTGCTAATATGGTATGCTAGATTGCTTAATCTTAAGGCCAAGATTCTTATTTCCCCAAGAGTTCCAGCAGCTGATCCGTTGATCGAACATCTACGGTGTAAGATCGGTATGGAAGATGTTCGGTCGCTTCATTTTGTGCTTTTATCAAAATAACAGTTAAAGCGAATTTGTGTTTGTTTTTCCTTGTTAAGGATCGTACGTGTTTCAGTGATCGAGGCTTGTAAACTGACTGGATCGTTGAGCATAACTTTCATCCATTTTCGGGGATTATAAGTAATTATCATAAAATATTTCTCAGATGTGCTTTTGAAAGGATTTTGAGTTGTGGTAGGATATTTAATAGGGTGCGTTTTTTGATGTAATATCTTGTTTTTTGATAGTATTATTAAACTTGTGAGGTCTTGGGTGACTATCTGAATTCGGCATTAGATGGGTGGAGGTGGATGCTGATTATTTTTTTCTCGCTTCTATGAAAAATCCAAGGGAGAAGTAAGATATATTTTTAATAAAAGGTTTTTGAAGGTTTTGTCCCAGTTGGATATAGAGCCAATCTTTGAGTAATGCAATATGAAGACGCATCGTTTTGAATGGACCAGGAGTGCCGGAGCAAACCAAGCCAGTGCTAAAATGTCCCCATAATAGTGGTGTAACTTTTATATCAATAAATCCAATTTCCTGTAGTGTTTCTTTCCACCACATATCTGTGGGTCTGAAATAGTCTTGAGGGTAAGCGTGTATCGGATAGAGAAATGGTGTCGCGCATACTAGTTCCCCACCTTCTTTAAGTGCATTATGAAGCTGTTCTAGAGAAAATCGCGCGTCAAAAATATGCTCAAATGTGTTCATTGAGAGTGCGGTGTCATACCCTCCCTGAGGGCAAGATAGTTTTTCTCCAATAGAGCTTAGTCATGTAGGGTCCATAGAATCGTCTATGTTTACCGATTCATATGTTTCAAAGGAAACAACTTGGTGGTAATCAGATTTGGCTCCACCTCCAAAATCAAGAGTTTTCCCTTTGAATGTCTTTTTTCTTAATATCTCATATTGTAAAATACGTAAAACGCTGAAATTTTCAGTCTTAAAGAAAGATAGGTCTTTGTATCGTTGCCATGAAGGGAGAACAAAGAGATCTATCATTTTTCTTGCTTTCTGATCATAAACAAAACTCCGTAAGAAAAAGTGTCAGGAAAATTTTCTGACAGCCAGGTTTCAATAGGTTCAGCAATCATTTTCATGCGACCGCGCGCAGGGATAATTTTATGAATACTGACTTCATGTTTTTTCGTGTTTTCTTGAATAAAGTTTACAGCTTCAGAGAAAGAAAGAACCCAGCGATGTCTATCCATGATAGGTCGGGTAGGGAAAGCATATTTGCCGGATAGCCCTTTACCCATCAGAAAATTCAACCGAAACTTGATGTAGTACATATTTGGCAGGGATACAAAGACAGCCTTCTTTGCAACGCGCAGAGCTTCATCAAGAGCTTTATGAGAATTTTCAAGATGCTCAAGAACATCTAGGGCCGTTACAATATCGAAGGAATTGCTTTCAAATTGAGGTAACCCTTCTTCTAAGTTGCATTGAAATACACCTTCTGCAGCAATAAAGTCTGTTCCATGGTATTCTTTGCAGCTGTGCAGGAGTGGTTTTAGATCCATGGTTCTGCAACCTAAATCTAGAAGGCTGTAATCTTCAAAGTTCTGATTGATGAGGTCTGCGCACATAGGTAAACGGCTAAGAGACATTTGGTTTTGATCCCGTTCTGGTTGTCAGCTAGAAGACAATTTTTCTTTTTCCATTTGGATGTTTTATATCGGTGATTTATATAAATTATGAATCTTTCTTCTTTAAAATATTAATCAATTTATTTTTTGATTAAAACCATTTAGCCCAATTTTAGATTCTGCCTGTTTGATGCCAATCTTTGCGTGGCAAGGCCATCCAGGCGACCTGTTTTGCGAGGTTTCCTCGGCGTTCCTAGAAATAAGAGGGATCAGCTGCTGTCACAGGTAGCCCTTAGTGCTTATCTATGTTTTGATTGGTCGTAGATATTGTGTTGACTGCCAACTATAGTAAAGTGCTATCGTATAATGATAGTACGCTGGAGTGTCAATCACGACTGAAGTTCCAATATAGAATTGCGCTCTTGTGCGAAAAGTTTGATCAATCGTTATGGTATTGCTTGTCAAACTGGATGAGGAAATATGAAAGACAGTGTGCTTTGTGTCATGGCTGCCCCTGCTGAATATGGTCCTCATCTGCAGGCGCGGATCAAGCCGGAGATGATTGGGGTTGGCCCGGTTGAGGCGGCAGTCAACTTGACGGCGGCAATAGCCAGGCGCGAAGCGCAGGGGCAGCTTCCGGATGTGGTTGTGTCTTTGGGGTCGGCTGGTTCGCGTGATCTGGTTCAGGCGGAGATTTATCAAGTGACCGCCGTGTCCTACCGCGACATGGATGCGTCGCCTTTGGGATTTGAAAAGGGGTGTACTCCCTTTGTCGAGTTTCCGGCAATTGTTGCGCTGCCTCATCGTATTCCCGGTATCGCAGAGGCAACCCTGTCGACGGGCGGCAATATCGTCTCTGGTGCGGCCTATGATGCGATTGCTGCCGATATGGTGGATATGGAAACCTATGCCGTGTGGCGTGTTTGTGAGAAATTTGGTCTGCCTTTGATCGGTCTGCGAGGTATTTCCGATGGCAAAAAGGAACTGACCCATATTTCCGACTGGACCGAATATTTGCACATCATTGATGAGAAAATGAGCCTGGCGGTTGATCGGCTGGAACGAGCGATTGAGAGCGGAGATGTCGTTTTGTCGTAAAGCGGTTGGATGGCTTCATCGACCTGACCGTCTTTGTCGTTCAGTGGCAACGTGAAAGCGAAATATACCTTTTGGGTAGATGAAACTGCCGCCAGGAAAAACAACTGGCGGCAGTTTCAATAACTATCAGCGTTGGGTCCAAGCGATTTGCTTAACAACCATTTCTTATCTCATCCAGCGTCTTTACCGGTGTTAAGGCCTGCGGGTCGACTTGCACTTCGATGATTGCCGGTTTGTTGGCGGCGATTGCGCGTTCCAGGGCTGGGCCGAAATCCTCTGTCTTCGTGACGGTTTCGCCGTGACCGCCAAAGACGCGGGCATAGCCGGCGAAATCGGGGTTGTGTAATTGGGTGCCAGAAACGCGGGCCGGATAATTGCGTTCCTGATGCATGCGGATCGTGCCGAACATGCCGTTATTGACCACCACAACAATGATATTGGCGCCATATTGCACAGCTGTGGCAAATTCCTGGCCGTGCATCAAAAAGCAGCCGTCGCCAGCCAGGCAAACTACCGGGCGGTCCGGATGGTGCAATTTTGCCGATACCGATGCCGGCAGGCCATAGCCCATCGAACCCGATGTCGGGGCCAATTCGGTACGATAGCTGCGATAGCGATAAAAACGGTGCAGAAAGGCGGCATAATTGCCCGCACCATTAGTGACAATGGCATTATCTGGCAGCACATCGCGCAAATGGCCGATGACATGGGCCATTTTCACATCGCCCGGGGTATCGAGTGGGGTTGAAAACGCCAGATAGGCGTCCCGTGCCTGTTTGATCTGCTCTGCACGGGCAGAACCATCCACCGGCTCCATATGGGCAAGGGCGCGCATGAAAGAACGCTGGGATGCATTGATGGCGATATCCGGGCGATAAACCCGGCCGAGCTCATCGGGGCCTGGATAAACATGGATCAGCCGCTGTTTGGGGCAGGGAATTTCGAGCAGGCTATACCCACTGCTGGTCATTTCCCCCATGCGCGAGCCGACCAATATGACCAGATCGGCATCGCGGATAAACGTAGCCAGCTTGGGATTGATGCCAATGCCAACATCGCCAATAAAATTGGGATGGGTGTTGGGCATATAATCCTGACAGCGAAACGAGGTGGCAATTGCCACATTGTTGGCTTCGGCGAAGGCAACCAGATTTTGGCTGGTTTCGGCGGTCCAGCCGCCGCCGCCCACAATCATTACCGGCTGGCGTGCTTTTTCCAGCTCCGCACGGAACAGGGTGATGTCTTCTGGCGCCGTTCGGGCTTCAACCTCGACATAGGGTTTGCCATCGGCAACTTCTGCACTGGAAGACAGCATGTCTTCGGGAAGGGCGAGCACAACCGGCCCGGGGCGGCCAGAGGTGGCAATATGATAGGCGTGGCTGATATATTCGGGAATGCGTTCAATACTGTCGATCTGGCCGACCCATTTGCAAAGGGGCTCGAACATTTTGCGATAATCGACTTCCTGGAACGCTTCGCGGTCCACCATGTCCCGGCCAATCTGGCCGACAAACAGGATCATCGGGGTTGAATCCTGATGCGCAACATGAACACCGGCAGAGGCATTGGTCGCGCCGGGGCCGCGCGTAACCATGCAAATGCCGGGTTTGCCAGTGAGTTTGCCATAGGCCTCGGCCATGATGGCAGCACCGCCTTCCTGACGGCAGACGACAGGGGTGATTTCAGGGTGATCAACCATGCCGTCAAGCACGGCCAGAAAGCTTTCGCCAGGCACCAGAAAGGCGCGTTCACAGCCATGAATTTGCAGTTGATCGACAAGGATGCGACCGCCGTGGCGCAAACCGGGTTGTATGGACATGTTATTCCTCGTTGGTGGCAGATGGTGGCGTTAGTGAATTGTCCTAACGCCAAGGATATCACCATGACCAGCGCGTAAGGTAAAGAACGGATATTTGATAAAGCACCGGATAAGGGATGCTTTCTTATGCCTGGAAAAGAAGGTTGCCGTTTTGGACGCTTTCACATGGTCGACGAACGGCATCGCTGTGGGTGGCGATGGTGCAAATCGTCTTACCTCGAGCTTATAATCATTCTGTTTTGGGGTGTGGTTTTCGCATATGCCACGGTGTTGTGGCCGTAATGGGCTTTAAAACCGTGGCAATCGAGATTTAATCGTGCAGATTGCATGAAATTTCAATTTGTGACTGGATTCAATGGGATCAGGTTCATAGGATGCGGTCAGGATAACTGGTAGTCTGGAACGGACTGGGAAATCAGGTTGATTTCCCGATGTGTCAGATAATCGATAAAAGCGGGTGCGAATGAAAAAGCTGATCGTCGGAATCGTTGTTTTTGGGCTTGTCGTTGCCGGAGGGGTCTTTTACTGGACCCAGCAACAGGCAAAGCAGCAAAAAATGGCCAATCACTTTCAGCCATCGCCTGCCGCGCTTTATACCGGTATGGCAGATCAGATTTCGCCTGTTTTTGATTTGCACGGCTATAAAATTGCCATGCTGGTTCCGGGTGACCGGACCAACGGGGATAGCTGGGTTTTTCGCGGGACGGCGCGCAGCGGCAATCTTTCGCCAGCCTATTATGGCCAGGTGGATTATACCTGCGGACCAACGGGGGGAGATACTGGAAACTGCTGGAAATTGAGCCAACTGGTAGTTGATGGCCGTCCGTTAAAACTGGTTGGCACGGTGTCTGACGCCGGGGCGACTGGCGATGCGGCCGATACGCCTGATGAAACAGCAGCCCTTGAAAGCCGCGAATCACAAGCCCTTGGCATGAATAACGCGCTTGATACCGAGATGCCAGGCGATGATGCGGATCAGCCCGTTGCCCCGGAGGCCGGAGCGGATTCTGCTGATACAACGGCACAAGTGACGGCAGATACAGCGGATGCCGATTCTGCCAATGGCGATGTAAATCCGATAAAAGTCGATGTCTGGCGCACCACGTCAGACAATGTCAATGCCCGCATGGGGCCGGGAACGGATTATGAAATTGCCTTTGCCATGCCGCAAAGCACGCCGATGCAATTGCTTGAGCAGAAAGATAATTGGGGCCATTTCTCCTATGTCGGGCCGGATGGCAAGACATATCGCGTTTGGATTTATATGAATCTGGTTGCCAAAGACTAGGCCCCTCAGGCGCTGGCGGCCATTGACCGGGGAGGCCCGGTTTGTTGCTTTCGGATTGTCCTGATTCGGAAGAAAAAACGAGGATATTTTATGTTTGGGTGGTTCGGCAAAAAGAAGCAGCCGACGGAAACGACAATCAGGTCAAAGGCCGGAAAAGTCGGGCTTGACCAGGCTTCTGTGCCCGAAGGTGTTGTTGTTTACGCCATTGGCGATATTCACGGTCGGGCGGATTTACTTGAACAGAAGCTGGCGCGGATTATGGCCGACCCCGTGACGGGCAGCCAGAAAAAGACGGTTATCTATCTTGGGGATCTGGTGGATCGCGGCTTGAAAAGCCGACAGGTCATTGACCTTATTCTTACCCATGAAGAAACCCATGAGATCGATCAGGTCTGGCTGATGGGAAATCATGAGGAATTTATGGTGCGTTTTCTGGAGGACCCGGAAAACAGCATGGAATGGCTGACCTATGGCGGGGCCGAAACCTTGCTGAGTTACAATATTTCGGTCGCGGCGGGGGCTTTTAACGCCCAAAAGGCCATCAAGGCGGCAGAAGATTTACAGGTCGCCCTGCAGGAAGCAGGACATGACCGCTTTTTTGCCCGGTTTAAAGACAGTTTCGAGCTGGGAGATTATCTGTTTGTTCATGCCGGGATTGACCCGGAAAAGCCAATTGCCGGGCAGGGGCCAGAGATTCTACGCTGGATACGTGAGCCGTTTCTAAGCTTCTCGGGCACCTTAGCCAAGGTTGTGGTGCATGGACATACGGTGACGGAAGAGCCAACAGTTCGCAATCATCGTATCGGGTTGGATACCGGGGCCTATTATTCCGGCCAATTGACGTGCCTTCGCCTGGAGGGGCGGGACTATCGCTTCTTATGACCGGGGCGTGATGATAAAAAGACCGGCACGGGGCCGGTCTTTGATGCTTTGAGGTCTCTTATTTCTTTTATTTCGATCAGAAGAAACGTTCTTCAACACGGACAATATCGCCCGGTAAAACAATGGTTTCTGGCGTTGCCTTTTCCGGTTTGCGGCTTTCATCGCCCCCCCGAATGATCAGAATATCGTCCTTGTCCGCCCGGTAGGTGAAACCACCGCCAAGGGCGACTGCATTGAGAACGCTCATGCCATTGACAAAGGGATAGCTGCCCGGTTCCTTGACTTCGCCCAGAATGTAAAATGGGCGGTAATTCATGACTTCGGCACTGACTTTCGGGTCAACCAGATACCCGTCTTTCAGTTTGGTTTCGATGTCGGAGCTTAGTTCGTGCAGGGTTTTGCCGCCTGCGGTAACAATACCGATCAGGGGCAGGGAAATCTGGCCTTCGCCAGAAACTTCAAATTCCCCTGATAAGTCGGGTTCGCCAAATACCGTAATTCGTACCTTGTCGCCTGAACCGAGTGTGTAAACCGGCTGCGCCCCATAGGCCGCATTGATGGCCATCAGCGACATGAACAGGGCGAAGATGAATCCACATAATTTACGCATAACCAACCTGTCTAAAAGAAATCCCTTCGGGCGAACCCGAAGGGATCATAGCATCTATAATGAGAATGCGGAACGATATCTCGTCAGCTTAGAACTGGCCGCCGACTTTTACCATCACCACATTCTGATCATATTCATTGATGGCATTGTCGGAATTGCGCGTTTCGTGGGTCAATTTGACGCCACCATAAAGGTTGCGATTAAGCTTGTAATCCGCGCCAACCGAATAGGTGTATTTGTCGTCTTCGCGCGAAATACCCTGATAATCCGAATTGTAGTATTTCGCATCGGCATTCAGGATCAGGTTGCGCATCAATTCGTGATCAACACCAACACCAAGTGCGGTGCCTACCGTTGAAGAGGCACCATTGGTGGTGGTTTCGTTGATGGTCCGGGATGCAAGCGCGCGAAGCGTGGTCAATTCGGTGATGTTCCAGCGAATGCGGGCATCGGCCGAATAACCATCGACATCCTTCAATGAGGGATTGTCGTAATCCTGTTCCATCCAGCCCACACCAAGATCGGCACGGATCAGACGGTCAAGGTCAATGGCGATACCTGCTTGGACTTTGTAACCGCTGGAATCACGGTTCACACCGACATTGGGGCCGGATGTTGCCGTTTTATCATAGTTGCGGTCATTGACCGAGCTTTTGATAAAGGCTTCGTATCCGTTCTGGATTTCGTAACCGAAGCGGACTTCACCTTTGGTTTCGGTGCGATCACGACCGTCGTTGCTGGTGGTCGTGCCGTTGATGTTTTCATTACTATCGTAATTATAATCATCAACCGTGCCGGTCAGGCCAACGCTGAAGCGGTTTGGTTTGTAGGTGCCACCGATCACACCGGTCAATTTGTCATATTCAACCGGTTCTTTGGCATTGGCCGGGACATCGTCGCCACCACGTTCTTCATGCAGGTGCTGCAGGCGGGCATCGGCATTGAATTTCAGGGCTTCGGTCGCATCAGCACGGCCGGTCGCGCGCAAATTATAGTCGGTATAATTATCGTCGCTGCTGTCCGCATAGATGCCAAATTCCGACGAGGCTTCAAATTGCAGGAAATGACGGTTCCAGTTGGAACGCAGCTGCAAACCCGGCGAGATTTTGGTGATGTAATCATCTTTCTCGTTGGTGTTCGACTTGTAAATATTGTCGTTATATTCTTCGGCCGCTTCAACCTTCGGATAAAGACGGAAAGAGCCAACGGGAATACCGTTCGGTTCATATCCTTCAGGTGTGCGTTGCGTCACCGCCTGATCCGGATTGACCGATTCCTGTGCTGCTGCCGGAAAAACCACCGTCAACGCGCCAACTGCTACGGATGCAAGCAGTCCCCCTTTAAGAAATTTCACGTTGTATCCCCTTATAAACTTCTTGCGTTCAATATTTGTATCATCACCGAATTAGCCTTGGTTCTGAGGCTTGTTCTGGCTGGCATTGTTTTGTGATTCACTGTCTTGGTTGGTTTCGGCAAGTGTATCATCATCAGTGCCGCCAGTATCTCCGACATCCCCACCAGTCTGCTGGTTGGCCTCTGCAGTTTCGGTGCTGGAATCAGCCTGATCATTGGCTGAACTGGCGGTTTCAGCATCATTTTGTGCTGTCTGCACCGTGTCAGTCGAACTGTTCACAATCTGATTAATCAGTCGATTGTTTTCCGCACCCGCAGATTGGGTGGCAACAGTAGGAAGCGCTGTGTTTGTTGCAGTTGCAACGGCGCGTACAACATCCGTGCGGTTAATACCAGCACTTTCGGCGGATACTGCCGCGATCATTCCCGGGGTCGCCGTTGAGCCGCTCGTCTGGGCCTGAACGGCAACCGAGCTGGCGATCTGGCTGGCTGCTTGCGGGTTTGCCCGCGAAACAGAAGCGGCAATTGCAAGGGCGCTATTGGGGGATGCTTTGGTCGCGGCAGCGGCAATGGCAGCAGGCGAGGTTGTACTTGCTGTGCCGGTTGCGGTCGCAGAATTTTGTGCTGCTGTTGTCACTGAAACGGCGACCTGTGCCGCCGCCGCCGGGACTGCCGTGACAACTTCGCTGGTAACCGTTTCGGCCGCAGCCGGAACGGCGGTAACAACCGAAGCAGCAATCACACTTGCTGAATTGGGTGCGGCGGCAGCCGCGGCACCGGCAACACGTGCTGCGGCTGCCGGGTTGGCTTTTGCTGCGGCGGCTGCAATGGTGGCCGCTGCGGCCGGGTTTGCGCGGACCAGATTACTGACGGCTTGAGCCAGAAGTTCTGGAGATGTACTTGCGGCGTTAAGTGTCGCAATAACCGATGGGGTAATTGCCGCACTCTGTGCATTGGCGAGGCCATGGACCCCCAAAAGCATTCCGCCAGCTAATGCAGTGACGGCTGCAAACTTGCTTATCATCTTCATGTTCCAGCGACTCCCTTTCGTGCGCTTTATTCGGTCCCCATCAGGCAAGCAGGCACAAAAAACCACGCTTCTTAGCCCTAATACATGAGGATAAATCTATGGGAGGTATGCACTAGACGCAAACAATATTACACGTTCTGCGAGATTTATAAAGATAACGGGTCAGGACTGTTGCTGATTTACAACATAATTTGAACTATTGCCCTTTCCTGCTCAACTTTCAGATAGGTTTTTGCATCGGAAAGCTCAGGTTGAACGTTTTTCTTTTGTTACGATTCTAGGTTATCGACTTTGTTTCGTAAGCGCGCATTTGCCAGAATCGATAAAAGTGAATCAGCATCTTTATGACGGCATATGAAATGCTTGAGAGGCATTTCAATGGGACCGAATGCAACCAAAAGATGTTGTGTGGCGTGTGGGTGACGTGAATGCAAGACACCCTTGCTTATCGATGGTTCAGCAGTTCTATAGCGGTTTTGTGTACTTTTGGGATGTGTGGGCTGACGTCATGTGTGGCCTGGATGTCACAGGCTATTTGCTTTGGCAAAATATGCCTAAGCTCAGGAAGCAGGTATTATTGATCGCTGTTTGGTGTCGCAACGACAGCCGTCGCGTTCCGGGTATGGTTTATAAGGTTACGATGGCTTGTTAATATCGCGAATAAAGCGTGAAAAACGCTTTGTTGGCGCCTTGGTCATCGCTTCCACGGTAATGCCAATATTATTCAAATTTCGTTTTGCCAGATTGACCAAAGCACGATGTTCCAGTGTATCGATCCAGCGGATTTTTTTGCGAATATCTTCCTGTTCGGCGGTCGTGAGCTGCGACCACAGGCTGATGGCATAGTTGATTTGGCTGATCGCGATGTTGCGTTCATAAGGACCGGTCAGAAGTGACATGCGCAAGGCTGCGACGGCGGTGCCGTCTTCTTTTCCGCCGGTTTTAAGGCGGGTATATGTCAGACGGGCCCAGGTAAATGAGTCCATTGGTGAAATGGTCAGTGCCTGGGTGAAAGCCTGGTCGGCTTTCAGGTAATGATCCGTTTTATCCGTGGGTGTTGTGGCGCGCTTGGCGCGTTGCAGTTCGAGATAACCAATCCGCGTCCAGGCCTTTGAAGTTGGCACCCAGTCAATGGCAGCCATTGTGGTGTCATATAGCTCATCAATGGTGGCGTCGGTGGTGTTGGGATTGTTGATATAGTCATAACGCTGCGTTGACAGTGCGAGGAGCATCGCTGCCATTGTGTGGGGAATGGCGAGAACAAGCAGCCCTGTCCCCGCCAGTAACCCGATGATCGCAGGTAACCTGCGCTTTGAGATAAAGCGCATCCTTATCCCTTGGCGTAATAGTCTTTGTAACGGCCATAATAATAACCGTAGTCGCCATATCCGTATTTGGCGTGCTTCTTGACATTGACCTGGGTCAGCACCGCCCCGGCAAGGTCAATTCCGGCTTCGGCCGATTCCTTCAGCCCGGCCTTGACCAGACCGCGCGGGGTGCTGTCCCATTTAACGACATACAGCATTTTATCGGCCATCAGACCAATGACCTTGGAATCGGAAACCGCAAGGATTGGCGGCGCATCCAGCACGATAAAATCGAAATGCTCGCGCAGCGCCATCAGGGTTTTCTGCATATGGCTTGAGGACAGAAGATCCAGCGCATTGGCCTGAGTTGTTTTTGCCGGTAGCAGATAGAGGCCGGTTTCGTCATCCTTTTTGATCGCCTGATCGATGGTGCATTCATCGGCCAGCAATTCAACAAGGCTGTGTGTGTTATCAGCACCAAAGGTTTTATGCACAGTGGGACGACGCAAATCGCAATCCACCAAAAGCGTGCGCTGCCCAGAATTCGACGTCACCTGTGCGAGCCAAGCTGCCAGGGTGGATTTACCTTCCGACGGCACAGTCGAGGTGATGCCAACAATGCGCGGTGGATTATCCACGTTTGACAGCATCAGCGATGTTCGCAGACTACGCACCGATTCGGTGGTTGCCGAGCCTGGCTTGTGGGTCGGAAAACGCCCCACGTCGGTTTTACCCAGCAGGTTCCCGGTCAGAAGCGGGATCATGCCAATGCCGGGCACGCCAGCAAGCTGTTCAAGCTGTTCGGTGCTGCGGAAGCTGTTATCAAGCTGTTCAAGGACAAAGACCAGCACCACACCGAGGAAGATCGAACCGACAAAGGCAACGGCAATAATAAGCTGCTTTTTCGGTGCCGAGGGATCAACCGGCACTTCTGCGCGTGAAATGATGCGGGCGTCGGCCTGCTGCAAATCTTCCTGGCTGTTGGTTTCCTTGAAGCGGTTGAGGAAGTTTTCATAGAGCAGGCGGTTGGATTTCGCTTCGCGTTCCAGCTCACGCAGACGGATTTCAGCCTGGTTCTGGGTGTTGTTTTTACGTTCCAGTCCGTTCAGGCTTTGTTGCAGGGTGCTAACACGAGCCTGGGCAACTCCGACCTCATTTTTCAGGCTTTGGGCAATTTTGCGCACTTCACGTTCGATTGACACGCGCAGATCGGCCAGTTCGGCCCGGGCCTTGATCATGGCCGGGTGACGGTCGCCATATTTCGATTCAAGCTCGGAAACCTTGCGTAGAAGTTCGGCTTCCTGATCGCGCAGGCGCTGAATCAGGGGTGAGTTGAGGACTTCAGCCGCCGAGGATAAATCGGCTGAATTGCCCAGCAGGCGCTGGACCTGGTTGAGCCGCGCCTGGGCTTCGGCGCGGCTGGCCTGGGCCAGGATCAGCTGCGAATTCAGCTCGGAAATCTGCTGTTCGGTCATTTTGGAACCCTGACCGACCTTCTTCGATATGGATTCCTGATAGGCCTGAACGGCGGCTTCGGATGTTTGAACCTTGTCGCGCAGGGCGGCTAGCCGGTCATTCAACCAAGAGGTTGCGCGGCGGGTGGCCTCGAACTTTGCTTCAAGCTGATCGACAATATATTGGTCAGCGATGGTATTGGCGATGAGCGCTGCCTTGCGGGCATTGGTCGAGGTAAAGCTGATGGCGATTACCTGAGAGCGGCCAACAATGCTGACATTCATATGTTCTTTGACATCGTTGATAACGCGGTTGATGCGCTCTTCAGCCTGTTCGGTTTCGCTTAGCAAAACTTCGGGTTTTTTCAGGCCGATTGAGATCAGAAAATCGTTGCTGACATAGGTTTCCGGGTTCAGCAGCGTTTTGTACCACGGGATGGGGCGGAGTTCGGCATTGAATTCCGGGTCTTTTTGCAGGTTCAGGTCTGTCACCACCCGGCGGATCAGCGAGCTTGACTTGATCACTTCCACTTCACTGAGCAGCGCGCCCATTTCGGAGGAAACGCCGCTCATTACGCTTTCAATATCGACAACCTGGTTTTTTCGGCCATCGATGATGACATTGCTGGAAGCGGTATATTTTGGCGCGATCTGGAAGACGACCAGCGTGACAAGAACGGTGAGCAGGATGACGATTGAAAAAATAACGCCCTTGCGACGCCACAGCGTCCGCAGAAGCTCCTGCAGATCGATCTCGTCATTTTCGCTGTTCGGTGTCATGCTGCTGGCCAGCGATTTCAGTCGTGACCTCTTTTCTTCCGCCTGAGTGTTTGCAGTGACGGAAGGTGTTGTGGTGGAGTTGCTCAAACTGGCCCCCGGTATGTATCCCTTTGTTCCGGATTGTCCCAAATCCGGATTTATTGATTAGCTATACGGAATTTTCTGGCATGCAGCAACCAGTAGGCGATGCAGTATGATGAAAATTTATGTTTATTGCTGACGTAGCACGCTGATACCGGTAATGATGCCATCGGAATTGAAGGCTGCACAAAGGGGATTGTGCGCCCATAGCGCCATAAACGGGGAGAATAAATTGGCCCGCCTTTTACGCCGTATTGTGTTTTTCGGGTTGCTCGCACTGGTTGCGCTGGCCCCCTTGCCCTATGGCAGTAATCTTCCCTGGGCGTGGTCTTTGCTTTCGCTATGGGTCGGCATTCTGGTGGTGGTGGACGCGATTGCCTGTCTGATGTCGCCGCCTGAAGGCGAAAGACAGTTTTTCAAGCGCATTAAAATCCCGATGGTTCTGTTCTTTATTGTTGTGGCCTGGATTGTTGTTCAGGCAACACCGGGCATTGTGCCCGCCATCGCCCACCCGATCTGGGCAGAGGCCAGCGCGCAACTGGGCATTCGGCTCGCCCCGCGTGTGACCATTGCCCCGGACCTGACATGGGATGCGTTGATGGTGCTGTTGGCTTATGCTGGCGTATTTTGGCTTTCGGCCCGCTATGGCCGCAAGCGAGAGAATGCTTCGCTGATGCTGAAATTCTTTGTGCTGGTCTCAACCGCCTATGCGGTTTATGGCCTGGTGGTTTATTTCGGCGGCTGGGAGACGGTGCTGTGGTATCACAAAACCGCCTATCGCGGTGATTTGACCAGCACCTTTATTAACCGCAACAGCTATGCCACCTATGCGGCGATTGGCCTTGTTGCGTCGCTGGTTTACCTGGTTAAGATCCTCGCCCGCGATTTCCGCGATGGCGGTACCGCGCGGCAGATTACCCGAAAAATGCTTGATGGCACTTTGGTAAGTGCCTGGTTGCCGTTGGTGGGCGTGCTGACCACCGGCACAGCCCTGATGCTCACCCATTCCCGCGCTGGCTTTGTCAGCGGCATGATTGGTGTGTTTGTGGCGCTGTTATGTTTCAGGTTCAGTAGGGCTGTATCGTCGCGCTTTGGCAATGTAATGATCGCCGGGGCGGTTTTGTTGGCAATTGGGGGCTTTGCAATCAGTGGGGCCGGATTGGAGAAGCGGTTTGAGTATCTGGAAGGGGCGCAGAAACAGCGAATGCACCTTTATGATGCCGTATCTGCTGCCGGGACACAGGCATTATCTACGGGGTATGGTTATGGCAGCTTTGAGTCGGGCTTTCGACCATTCAAGGATGTGAAACTAAGCCCGTATACCTGGAGCCTCGCCCATAACAGTTACCTCGAATTTTATTTTGGCACCGGGCTGTATGGGCTTGTGACTGTGCTTGCCGCTTTCCTGCTTGTTTTTTATCAAATTACAAAGGGCGTATTTTCGGCCCGCAAAGATACTTTCTATCTGATTATTGGCACATCGGCGATGGTGATTGTCGGTGCACATGCCTTGACGGATTTTAGCCTGCAGATGCCCGCGATGGGCATAGGGTTTGTTTTTGTGGTGGCAATGGCTTTTTCACGGAATGTGATCGAACAAAACCGGCGCCAGCAGGTGTAAAAACAAAATTGCAGATTCTTGCTATTAATCGCCCTACTCGTTTGAATGGCTGTTGTACATTTGATTATTTGGTAGCTGTTTTTTGTCCACACACGATGTGCGCCTGAAGCGTATTTCGGTGTGGATTTTTTTATTTCCGCAACATCACAGGATACGAGACACCAACTGGACGCATGTCATGCGCCCGGAAGGGATAACTGTATTCTGTTGGCAGAACAGGGATGCTTTTAATGGCCTGGTTGAACTACGACATTACGGGAAAGCGGATTTTTATTGCCGGTCATACTGGTATGGTTGGTGCTGCTCTTGTGCGCCGGTTTGAGCAGGAAGATTGCACAATTTTAACTTGCCCGCGTCCTGAGTTGGATCTTCTTGATCAGGCTGCTGTTCATGATTGGCTGCAAAAGGAAAAACCCGATTTGGTGATTATTGCAGCGGGTAAATCGGGCAGTGCCTTGGCCAATCAGAATCGTTCGGCAGATTTCATGTATGAAAATCTGGCAATCTCAATGCACCTGATTCATGGTGCATATCTGGCTGGTGTTGAGAAACTGATCAATATTGCCGCGCCTCATATTTATCCGGAAATGGTTCATGTACCCACTTCCGAACATAGACTTATGTCAGGGCCGCTTGACAAAGCCTATGAATCCTCGGCAACGGCACGCCTGGCGGCTTTGCATCTTTGTGATTGTTATTATCGCCAGTACCAGAAGGATTTCCTCACAATTGTGCCAGCGGAAATATATGGACCGGGTGATAATTATGATCCGTTATCGGGCCGGGTGATGCCCGCATTCATTCGCGGTGCAGAGGAGGCGAAAAAGGCCAATCTGACGCATATGCCAATATTGGGCCATAGTACGGCAGTGCGCGAATTTATATATGTTGATGATTTCGCTGATGCGCTTGTTGTTATCATCAAACATCACCAGAGCCACCACTTGGTTAATGTTGGCGTGCGCGAGAGCATTACGATGGCGGATCTTTTTTATAAGGTAACCGATATTGTCGGCTTTGATGGGCAGCCTAAATTTTTACGCAAAATACCTCATGGCGTAGCTGAACGGTTTTTAAGCAGCTCAGGCGCAGAATTTTGTGGTTGGCGTCCGAAATATACCCTCGATGAAGGGATTGAAAAGGCGTGGCAGGCTTATTTAAAGGGTGATTATCGGGAATATGACTTGAATCTTAAAGTTTAAATTTTACGTTGTGCCAAGATCACAGGTTGCAATAGTAATACTAATTCTAATGTGTACCCCGTTTAAATTCAGGGAAGGTCACGATTGTGACCTTCCGTATCGATCTTCAAACCTGACGATATCATCTTCGCCAAGGTAGCTTCCTGATTGAACCTCAATCAATTCAAGCGGAATTTTACCAGGATTTTCAAGGGCGTGAACGTCACCAAGGGGTATGTAGGTTGACTGGTTTTCCCCAAGAAGGATCGTTTTTTCCCCAATCGTTACCTTGGCGGTGCCACTCACAACGATCCAGTGTTCTGCACGATGATGGTGCATTTGAACCGATAGTTTCTCGCCCGGCTTCACCGTAATGCGTTTAACCTGGTATCGTGCGCCTTGATCGACAGAATCATATTTGCCCCAGGGTCGGTAAACCTCGCGATGATCGCTTTGTTCGCGCCGGTTTTGATCTTTAAGTTTGCCAACGATGTTTTTAACATCCTGAACCTTGTCTTTGGCGGCGACCATTACGGCGTCTTTGGTTTCCACAATCACGACATCTTGTACACCTATGGCCGTGACGAGCCGAGATGTCGAGTGGATGTAACTGTTACTTACCTGATCGGTAATCACGTCGCCAACATAAACATTGCCATTCGGACACTGGTCTTTGAGTTGCCATAATGCCGACCATGACCCGATATCGCTCCATTCGATATTCATGGGAATGACAGCGGCGTTTTGGGTGCGTTCCATCAATGCGTAATCGACGGAAATATCTTTCGCCTTGGCGAAACTCTCGGCGTCAATACGAATGAAATCAAGGTCTGTCGTTGCTTGCTCAAGGCTGGTACGACACGTTGCCACCAATTCTGGCTCATATTTGTTCAACTCATCAAGAAATACCGATGCTTTGAACATAAAGATTCCGCTATTCCAGCAGAACTCACCCGATCGAATGTAGCCTTCGGCAGCGTCCTGGTTAGGTTTTTCCGTAAACGCCTTCACATCAAAGGTGTTATCGGCGATGGCAGTAAGTACCGCACCTTTTTCGATGTAACCATATCCCGTTTCAGAATAAGCAGGCTGAATACCGAAGCAGACGATTTTTCCTGCATTCGCGGCCTTGGTCCCATCTTCGATATAGGCAGAAAATTTTCTCGCATCACCGATGAAATGATCGGCGGGCATCACCAGAAGGATCGGATCGGATGATCCTTCCTGAGATAAAGCGTGAAAAGCAGCCAATGTAATGGCTGGAGCTGTATTGCGGGATAGGGGTTCCAATAGAATATCTGCATTTGAAATATTGGCTTCGCGAATTTGCTCAGCAGCCAAAAAGCGATGATCTTCGTTGCAAATCACAATCGGGCAATGATTGGATATTTGGGCACCACGTATAAGTGTACCTTGAATCATTGTTTCTTCTGCGGAAACAAGCGGTAGGAATTGCTTAGGATAGCTTTTCCGGGAAAGAGGCCATAAACGGGAACCTGATCCACCACTTAGGATTACAGGAATAATTTCTTGATTTTTCATGACTTTAGTCGCCTCCCCAATCTGAAGGTTTTTGCTTTTTCCATCTTTCGAAAGCTTCAACAAGAGAGTATTTATAGCAATAACCTGTCGAAATAAGGTTTTGCGGAATGATGTTATTGTCACGAACTGTCTTACGCACTCGCGTAGGATTTATTGGAATGTTGATTTTTAAAAGTTTAGATATTATTTTCAATAAATAAGAGGATATTAATATAATAAACAATGGAAAGCTTGGGGTAAATCGATTTGATGAAGAAACCATTTTGATGGCAGAGACATATTCAGCTAAAGATATTGGGTCTCTCATTCCAAAATTGAATATACAAGGTAGGTTTTTATTTTCATTTTTTTTGTTTAGGCACCAAAAAATCGCACGGCAAAGTTCTTCTACATAAATACCGGCTTTTTTTGTTTTTTTATTTCCGGTGAAGGCAAAGTATCCACCCAACACAGATTTGATCAATCTTGTAACATTTCCGCCCTCTCCGGGGCCAAAAACGACCCCTGGCCGTGCGATAAGCAAATTTCGGTCTTGAAGTTTTTTTTCCAACCATCCGATATGAATATACTCCGAAATTAATTTGGAGTTTCCATATGGGGTGAATGGAACAGTTGTTGTTGTTTCTGTTGCTGGTTTTGTTGCGGTTCCATATACTGAAATAGAACTTGTAAAAACTATGTTTTTACAGTTAACTTTCTCCGCAAAAGCACATACATTTTTTGCGCCTTTAATATTTGTTTCATAGTATTCAATAGGGGCATGACCCGGTTCTCTATGGATCGCTGCAAAATTTGCTATTAGCGTTATTTCTTCATTTGGACGCCAGGTAATTTCATCGCGAACATCACCTTTTATAAAAGTAATATTTTGACTCATTTCGGCCAAAAGATTGATTCTAAATGGATCTTTTTCTTTTAATGGCGCAATATCATATAAATACACATGACTAAACCCCATTTTTTCGATCGCGTATTTGGCGAAGAATACGCCGATAAATCCGCTTCCACCAAACAAAACGGCTGTTTTCAATTTAATTCCCCTCTGGTAGCATTTTCCATAAATTTATTAATTTTTTCATTGAAAACATCGATGGAAAATTTATGAGAATGATTGTGTATTTCTTGTGCATTGAGTCTAACACCCCCTTCTTCAAATAATAATACTGATTTCAATAAATTTTCATAACCTGCAGATTCGTATAAAATGCCTGTTTCACCTGGTATAACTGTATCTAAAATGCCGCCTTCCTTCAGAGCAATAACCGGTGCACCGCCTGCCATAGCCTCAACTGGGACTATTCCAAAATCTTCTTTTCCAGGAAAAATTAGCGCCTTGCACGTTTGGAAAAGCGTTTGAAGATCGTTATCGCTCACCTTACCTAAAAATTGAATATTATTATTAGCTATTTTCTTTAGCCTTTTCTCGTCTTCACCCCCGCCGACGACTTTTAGAGGGAGGTTGGCCTTGTTAAAGGCTAGAATAGCATCTTCGGGTCGTTTGTATTTGGTGAGTTGCCCCGCATAAAGATAAAAATCACTTCTGGCATTATTTGGATGAAATTTCATCACATCAACCGGCGGATGAATTATAGTAGATTCTCTGCGATAAAATTTTTTTATTCTCGCGGAAATAAAACTTGAATTGGAAATAAAATAATCAACACGATCTGCTGATAATCTGTCCCATATTCTTAATTTATGAGATATTATAGTAAAGAAAAGTCTTGTTAAAAATGAAGAATCCTTTTTATAAAGATGATACATATCCCAAATATAACGCATCGGAGAGTGGCAATAACAAATGTGTATAGTATCAGGATTGGTTATTATACCTTTTGCAGGACCGGATTCGCTAGATATAACTATATCATATTCGGACAAGTCAAGTTCCTCTAAGGCAACAGGCATTAAAGGTAAATATTTTTGATAATATTTTTGTGATAATGGTAGTTTTTTAATAAAAGTATATCTAATATTTCCCGTGTAATTAACAGGCAAGCTTTTTTTTATGATTTCATCGCGTCCGGTATGCAAAAAAACATCAGCTGTTGGGAACATTTTTAAAAGTTGCAATAAAACCTTTTCTCCACCTCTGTTGTTTATCCACCAGTAATGGACAATTGCTAATTTTTTTTTCTTTAATTTTTCTTTCATCTTTCCCTGCTTCAAAAAAATCATTCAATTATATAACTTGTTTTTGAATGGCGTTATATATTTTTTCCGCGGATCGTTGCCATGAATATTTTTCCGAGTTAATCAAGCCTCTATTTTTAAGTTCTTCACATAAAGAGACATCTCTTATAAGGAGCTCTATTTTATTTGCTATATCACGATAGTCGAATGGATTGCAGTATAAGATGCTCTCTCCTCCAACTTCATGAAAAACTGGAATGTCAGATGCGATTACTGGGCACTGACACTTTTGAGCTTCGATGATTGGAAGTCCGAATCCCTCTGAAAAAGACGGATAAATTAGGCATTTCGCGTGTTGATATAAGTTTTTGAGCTCAGTATCTGTGACTCTACCAATAAATTTTACATTTTTTAGTTCTATGTCGTCTTTCGAAAAATTAAAATTTTTGTTAGGTGTGCCGGTAATGATAAGTTGGTAACTTTTGTCCTCAAGAGACAGAAATGATTTAATGATGTTTGAAAAGTTCTTGTGATAGGAAAATGGCGAGATTGATAGAATATATTTTTTTTTGAATGTTTCAGTGATCGCGTTGGAAGAGAATGTTTCTGATGTTGCGTTGGGTGCTATTATAATTTCCTTTTTTGTTTTATAAAATTTCAAAATATCTTTTTTGCTCTCGTGACTGACAGTGATTATTGGCGAAGATCTTTTGAGTGCTAAAGGGATTATCGCTTTATATATAGCGGTAAACAAAAAAGAATGTATACGTGGCTTTCTTGCAAACTGTATGTCATGTAGAACTAGGGCATTCTTCGTTCCAAAAATCGGTGCGGTATTTGCTAAATTTAGAAGTATGTAATTTCTCTTTTTTATGAAATAAAATGGTAATACAAATTGTTCCCATATATGGCCATTAAAAAATCCAAAGTTCACTATTTTAATGGATGTGTGATTTTTTAGCATATATTTTTTGGGTGGAGCAACAAATATCAAATTTTCATCAATTTCAGAAAGTTTCTTACATATTTCTTCTGCGTAACGCTGAACACCGGTTGTGTGCTGCGTGAGATAACGACAATTTACGTAAATTTTTTTGCTCATTCTTGACATCACGTTAGTTTTGTTTGTTGTCGATAAAATTTTTTTCATCACATAGTTCGCTGTTTTGATTCACGTATATGTTGCCTTAATGCATAGCTTAGTAAAAAGCATTTTCCTCCAACGACAGCATTTAATGGTGTGGGTGATAAAAACATAAACTCCAATAAAAAATGAACCAAAGGAAAAGACAAGAGAGAAAATTCTAATATTGACCCGGAAGAAAATCTGATCAAAAATTTATATGAAAATGCAATGCTTGCGAGAACAAAAACTAATAGACCAATAATTCCTACTGGTTTAATTATTTGAATTAACGTAAATTGAATCGCTGTGCGAATGAACGGGTTTTTTTCTTGGTCAATTTCTTTCATCTCTCCACCGTCATTTGATGTATCGGAAATAATATTATAATATCCACCATCTCCTATTCCGAATAATTGTGCATAATACCCATAATTCTCTACTGCAATGAAGTAATCGTTTAATTGTCCTTTTCTGGTTTCTATTGCGGTGCTGTTTAAAAATAATGATAAAAAGGCAGAAGCAAATACAATGGAAATCGCAATCATTATGTAAGCATGAACGGATATTTTTCGGTAAATGAAATTTATCAATGTATATGAAATCATAATCACCAGTATTATTACGTAAATATATTTGTAGAAATTTACAAAAACAAGAATTGATATCAATCCGGATGTTGCCAGTAATTTTTTATTTTCAAATCTCTTTGGGTAAAGTATATATAAGAAAAAATAAGCTAAGTAAGTTATGGACAGGTAATATATGTTGTCTTGATCTATTACTGTTGTGTTTAAGAAGTATCTTTTCCACGTATAATTTTGAAACAAAAAGGAACTTATTAAACCTGATGAATAATTTATCAAATCAATCATACAAAAGAATAGTAACAACTTCGTAGGGTTGTTGACTTTGCAATTATCCCGTAGGATTAAGACTATTGTGATCATGTATAAGTAGCCACGATACGGCCTTATCTGATTAATCCATTGTGCTTGATTTGCTGGATCATCATGTCCTAGAAATACGATAAAAGAAAGTAACGATAATAATGATAAAGAGACGTCTCTAAAAAAGCAAAACTTAATGAATCCATATTCATCGAATTCATTTATCCTCGTTATGTTTTTTCTCGTTATTAACGTCTTGGCCAAATAAAACACAAGAAAGGCAAAAAATATTATATCTATCCAGCTTAAAGGGCCAACTGCTTTTTGATGGTAAATGTAGTTTCTGGCGATTACTATGTTGAAGTCATGTATTGGTTTTACCATGATATTGTATGAAGAGTAGGTGGCTATTATGTATAAGAATATTAGATTAAAATTGGATCTTTGATTTATAAATGCATATATAAGTGCAGCGACAGTCAATCCACAGAAAACATAGTTGTCGTAAAATATTGCTGATGAAATGCCCATGAATTAATACCGTATTCTGCCTTTAGCGTAAAAAAATTATGTTATATTTTTTTTGAAAAAAAACTGATAGTCTTTTGGTATGCTGACATGTATTTTTCCTTCCATTCTGTAATCTTGATATAATGTGCTCCTTTCCTTTGAGCGCATTCAGATAATTCAATGTATTTTTTACTATCGTTTATTAGTGTTTCTATTTTATGACGTAAGTCTCCCGAAGCTTGTGGGTCAAATATAAAGCCGTTTATCCCGTTGTCTATCATTTCGGGGATGCCACCTCTGTTTGATCCGATCACCGGGCGTCCATATATGAACGATTCAAATACCACACCAGGAAGTGTGTCTGGCCAAATCGATGGTACAATACAGCAGTCTATTCTTTCAAAAAATTCGTCGGGTGCTGTATGGCCGATGAATATAATATTATTGGGGGAATTCCTTTTAATATTTTCGATGTACCCTTCGTCTCCAGAGCCAGCAACTAATAATTTTATGCTTTCATCTGATATCTTTGAAAACTCATTTATTAATAACTCTACGCCTTTTGCTTCATTGATGGTACCTATAAATCCAAATGTTGATGCATTCTTTGATGTATAAACTATTCTTTTTTCTATCTTGCGTTTGTTCTGGATGCTGAATTCCAAGGGGACTGATTTATAATATCCAAGTTTTTTGTGCCGTTCTAATATGTTTTTGCTAACACCCAAGACTGCTGTGATTTTCGAGCTCTTTAGTTTATGTCTATGCTTAAAAACCTTGCACGTAACGCACTGTTTTTTGCATTGGGAGCTATTTTTGAACATATTAGAGTTTAGGCACGTATTGTATAAGTCATGTAAAACTTGAATAACCGGAATTTTCGATTGGTCCAATATGTCAATTAATGTAGGGCCGAACCCGGATAGACTATGGATTGAAGCAATATCTGGGTTTTCGGATTCTATAATTGATTTAATGGTTTTGTTCTTAAATATATTAAATCCTTCCGTTGCGTGCCAAATTATTTTTGCTATGCGCGCTCTTTTTTTTCTATAATTTCCGTTGTAAATATTCCTCTGTTGAACTCGATACACCTTCACATTGTCAACATAATCTATACGTTCTTCTCCCATGGTTGTGGTAATTACAACCACCTCATTTTCTTCTTTCAAAGCGTCAATTAATGTTTTGAGGCTTATTTCAAGTCCTCCCCCTATATCTGGATAATATAGAGAGTTTATAAATAATATTTTCACTTCTTCCCCTTTCTTATGTTCTGCTTTCTAGCCACTTGGCTATGAGAAAAAGTTGATTTATTAATATAGATGAAAAATACGATTCGCGGTTGTCTCGCTGTAGATTTAAAAAAAGCCTGTCAGCTATAGTCGCTGTTTCTCTTCCTGAAAACAGTCGGCAGTTCTTAATTGTTTTGGAGAAATAATTCTCATTTTGTTTTATAATTCTCTTTATTTCGAAAAAGTATGTTCTTTTTCCAATTTTGTCCGGATCAACAGAAGTTTTTGAATTGACCAGGTTCCTTAAAAAAATCTTGTTTCGGAGATTTTTTTCATCATACTTTAAATGTTTAGGTATTTTCATACAGTATGATATTAAATTTTCGTCTGTCCATGGAAACAAAATGTTACTGTTATAAACATCGCCGAAATTTCGAACCTTCCTCATGTAAATTTCTTGATCAATGATTTTTCCGCGAACAGCGGATCTAAATAAAAAATAATTTTGAGGCAAATCTTGATTTTTCCAATATTCCCTTGTGTTGAAACTTTCTGGAAAAATTGATTTTGATTCTTTATGAGTAAATCCAATTAAACCTGTCCATTCTGGTCTTGATCGTGTAAGGCTATTAAATTTTCCCTCGGATCTGATAGGTAAACTTGATAGTCTTCCATGCTGAAGTATATTTGAAATATTTTGAAACTTGTATTCTATTTTTCCTGGTATGTGCCCGAGGTAAATGTCATTTCCCATGCCATCTAAGAGGTTACTTTTGGCAAGAAATGGGTAGTTGGAGTAATATAAAGGGTAGGCTAATGACACTGGGTCCGTGCAAGGCAGAGGAGCATGGGCGAAAAAATTTTCTATTTCTTCTAAATGTTTTAGGCCTAATTCTTTCGGTTGATGTAATATATGATGCTTGAAACCCAGTTTCTGAGCTATTTGTGCTGATAAGTTGCTTTCATCTAAATTGGCATCATTTGTGGATTTGTTTGTTATTAATGTAAAGCGGTCCTGCGCCCCAGCTTCTGCAATTGCGATAGCCAGAGCGTTACTATCTTTTCCTGCGCTGTGGAATAAATAGTTTTCTTTACCTTTATCAAGTTTTTTTGTTATTGCTGAGTACAGAGTTTCTAGTAAATCTCTATCGTTGTAGTGGCCGTCTGGGTTATCTGCATAGCTATTTTTAATCAAATTTTTGTTATTTCTTGTGGTTAATGTTATAATTCCTTCGTTTTTTTTCAGTGTTGCAGTTGTTTCAATGGAAATTAGAAACAAATTGCAAAAAACCGTATTCGGGGGGGGGATGACTCCATTTTGCAACAGAAATGAAATCGCTTTTCTGTCAATTTTTAATAATATTTCTTTTTTATGATTGCTGACTATATCTTTTAGGGATGATGAGTAGATTGCAAAAGTTCGGTCTGGCGATATATATATATATATTGGTTCCCCGCCGCCAATATCGGAAGATATTTCAATTTCTGAATCTGGTTCGTTGAAATATTTTATCATTTTATCGTTCCAAAATTTTTTACTTTAAAGTTGATATCGAAATTTCACCATACTGTCTTGTATTCCAGTTTGGAAATTCAGTTTTTAGTAATTTTTTAGTGTTGTTATGATCTTCTACTATATATATGAAGTTTTTGGATAGAAATGACTCTACTGACTTGGCCGTATTAATGATGCTTTTGTCAGAGTGTAGGCCATCATCTATGCATAAGTCTACTCTCCTATTCTGTAGTATATGTTTTACTGTTTCATGGTTGTCTTCAAGTTGGTCAAATTCATATAGTTCAACTTCATGTTTTTTAAATGCGCCTAAATTCTTAAGGTTAGGTATGTTTTTTTTTGTATTGGTGAGATCTATATCTAATCCTATAATGGTCGAGTTAGGAAATAGTGTTGACCAAATTGCTAAACCGGTGCCTTTTAGGATGCCCACTTCGAGGATTACATATTCTTTCTCCCTATTATTGATCATATTTTCTAGGTGCTGCGAATAATATTTCGCATACCCATGGTGATACATTCTGTCACCACCAATCATTCCACCTTTGATCAATTCAGAATTGGAGCGGGTGTCGGATGGAGACACCTTGCGTCTTTTTACATTACTCTGATAACCGCCGAAATGCTTTTCTATGTGAATGAACCAGTTGGGAGTCCCAGGAGGGAGTGTTGTGTCCGGCTTTATTTTTGAGTAGTACTTTTTTTTGATTTCATTGTGAATTCTGCGCTTTAACCTTAAAAAAATATTGTATTTCATTTCTCTTCCACTTTCTCTTTTTTTAACATCATGTTCGAGTAATATAATCCCATTGCTATTAATATGACATTGAAAACGATTCCAACTGTAGCATAAGCAGCCACAGTTTGTTCCATGCCATATTGTAGCGGGACATATAATAACGTTGCGGTGCGAGCCGTGAAGTGAAAACTCTCCCAACAAAGAAGTTTCTTTTGAAGTTTGAGTGCCTGGATTGCGCAGGTGGATGGTATGTTGGAAAATCCCATTATTATCCAAGGGGCTATCCATTTACTGTATTCTCCTGCCTCTGTCCAATTTCGGCCAAATGCTAACGTAAATATTTCAACACCCCAAATAGCTACAGGGGCTAACATTATCGTGCCTATGGTAAATAGGATGATGCTGTACTGAATTATGATGTAACTTGAAGGCTTGTTCTGATTTTGTAGGGAGCAGATTTTCGCGTAAAGGACTTGTCTTACTGAATTGCCGATTATAGTGCTGGGAATCTGTAATACTTTTATAGATAGCCAATAAAACCCGATGTGTTGAGGGCTGAAAAAGAAGGGCAATATTAAGTTTGGTAAGTTTTGAGATAATGTATTCAATAATTCTTGTGGTGCGGCAAGCTTTGGCAAGAATGCATATTTTTTGATTAGTTTTATTATTATCGGGATATTTCTTTTTTTTGCTGAAAATATTTTTCCGTTTCGCTGAGCCCATGTTGCACTGAAAAGCATTGCACATACTTGGCCGGCGAAATATCCGTATAAAAGAAAGATGTTTGTGCTTTGAAATAACCCTGATGAGATTTGAAAAAGTGCAATCGTGCTGGTTCTTATTATCGGAATAATAGCTGTTATAGTATAGCGTTCGATCTTGCATGTCCATTGGGCTATTGTCAAGTTTATTGACGAAAATAATATGTATAATGGAATAAGATTTTTGAATTCATCGAAATTAATTTGAATAAAATAGTTGTGATTTATTTTCTCAGCTATTGGTATCGCCACGGAGAGAAAAATGCAGGATACAGCGGATATTATTAAGCATAATAATACAACATTTTTTGATCCGATTTTTGTTTTTTCTAGGGGGATCGCAATCTCATATCTTAATGAAGCTATGCTGCCTATAGTTGATGTTACGGCGGTAAATAACGCTAATATCCCAAATGCACTTGGATCGAATAGTCTGCTAATAATTGGGGTCGATATTAAATTTATCGCTTGTGCAAACGCTGCTCCAATAGAAACAAGAGCTATTTTTTGAAATAAATCATTTTTTATGAAAGTTACTAAATTTCTGTTCATCTTTTATTTTTTGATGCGTGTAGTTTACATTTGAAATGCTAATATGCATTCCGATGAACAAAACCATTCAGCAGGGTCATAAACATAATCCGCATATCGAGCCATGGCGACCAGTTCTGGATGTAATACATGTCGTGCAGCACGCGCTGGCGCATTTTTTCGTCCGTGTCGGTTTCGCCGCGCCAGCCATTGACCTGGGCCCAGCCTGTAATGCCGGGTTTTACCCGGTGGCGAGCGAAGTAGCCGTCAATTCGGGTGCGGTAAAGCTGGTTATGGGCTGTGGCATGGGGGCGCGGGCCGACCAGCGACATGTCCCCACGCAGCACGTTGAACAGCTGTGGCAGCTCGTCCAGGCTGGTTTTCCGCAGAAATGCGCCCAGCGGTGTAATGCGCGGGTCGTTGCGGCGCGCCTGTTGCACTTTTTCCGGGGTGTCGGTCATTTTATCCACATACATGGATCGAAATTTCATCACCCGGATTGTTTCGCCATTAAATCCGTGACGCAACTGCGCAAATAATACCGGCCCCTGGCTGCTTGCCTTTACCGCAATGGCAATGGCGAGCATGAAAGGTGAGAGCAGTATGAGTGCCACAGATCCAAGTATAACATCTTCCAGCCGCTTGACCCACCAGCCGCGATTGCCAAAGGGTCGCATCGCACGGCGCAAAAACGGCAGACCGGCGAGAATAACCCATTCGCTCGCCACATCTCCGGCCTGGCCTTCATTTAAATCGGAAATTTCCACCAGGTCCGATGAAATGGCACCAATATCGTCGAGAATATCGGCATAGCGGATTTTATCGCTGGAATTGACGGCCATCACCACGATATCAGGCTGGGCTGTTCGCATATTGTGCAGGGCATCGCGCAGGCTGTCATCAGCTTGTGCGCCTGGAACAATGCGATGGTTATGCACAATATTGAAGCTATGGCTTTCGGCCCGGGCGCGTAATTGCGAGATGATCAGCGGTTCTGGCGCACTATTAATGAGCGCCACGCGCGGACGGAAATGCCCAGCTTTGCCTTTGCGCCGTAACCACACAAAAACGCCAACACGTAGTGCGATTAACAAGAAGGTCCCGGCGAGTAATGAATAGCCCGTCCAAAGGCGGGAGAAATCTTCGGAAACCTTGGCAAAATAGGCAAAGACCAGTAGCAGCGCATAGGTGCCGAGTTGCGCTGTAAGTAACCGGAACAAGCCGATTTGCATGGTTTCAGGGTTTAGCGTCTGATAGCCGCGGATCATGATCATGATCATGAGATACAGCAACGGCGCCATAAAGGTGGGCACCAGAAAACCGTCGGGCGGGAAAAAAGTATCAAATCTTAGCAGGGAGGCAATAACCGCACCCGCCAGCAGGAGGAACACATCCCCCAGCGTAAAAAGGTCGCGCAAAATTGCCTGATTTCTGCCGTGTGTTAACACCCAGCATTCCCCCCGTTAAAACCTGACAAAGCGCACCCCGCACTTTGCCAGTCATCGTCCCTGTGCATGTTTCGGACGCACTGCCGTTTACCAAAGCAGGTTTCCGTCTTCCTGCTCGTTCCCCAAACTGGTCAAACGTATAAATTAGTTAACGCTTTGCCTAGCAAGCTGACAAGCGAAATGGAACTGTCCATAAGAATAGCAAAATTGCGGTTGCAATGTCACTCAAATGAGAATGATCTTTTTGATCCCTTTGGAAGGCGGGTAAGATATTGAAAAAATATATCAATTTTGAATGATATAAATTCCGCGACAACAAGCACTTGTCAGAAAATTTTCATGGTTGTGAGGATCCTGAAGTCGCCTGTCTGACTGACAGGTTTGGATCTACACTCATCCCAGAGGCACTAGATGATTTCGCATCGGCGATGGTTCAACCCGCCCGGCGCACCAATGCCGCCAAAATCATGCCGGCCCCAGCACCGCACAGGCTGGCCGTCATATCGGCGAGCGAGGCAATGCGGCCATTGCCAAAATGGGCCTGCATCAGTTCCAGCCCCGGCGCACCGAGAATAACCAGCAGGACAAAGAACAAGCCGGTTTTGCGCCAGCCGCAGACCATGATCGGCCAAAAGGCCATCCCGGCAAATACGCCAACATGGACAAATTTATCGAGATTGTGTTTGTCGGTCACGGCGAAGCGGCGTTCCACCCCGGCATAGCCAATCACGACCATTGCCAGGACCCATAACAATAAACACCAAACCCGATAACGATACAAAAACGCGATCAGTTGCCCCAGAAAGCCATCGCCGGGCGCAGCACTATGTGGTGTGGCTTCGGAAGAGTTTTGTTCATGCCCGGATGTTTGCGGTAGGTCTGTGCCGGATTGTGCAGTTTTGTCAGGCATGAAACATCCATTTTAGAGCGTCTGAACGACTTGATAAGCCTAAGCAATATATCAGGGCATCCATGTCGACAACTCTCTGTTGATGTTTAACGTCAATCTTAACCATCACTGGGCTGATTTGGGGCAAAGTGCCCGCCCAGCTGATAGCTTTCACCGGGATGAATGAACTTTGCCACCGTAATCGGTGTGCCATGAAACCAGGTGCGCCGGTGCAGCACCAGGCAGGGGGCGCCATAGGCAATATCAAGCCGTTTCGCCGTGATGTTATCGGCGGCAACCGCCTCGATCAGATGTTGGGCATCGGAATAGGGCGCATTTTCCAGAAGCCAGGCGGCGGCGGTAATATCGCGAAAATCCTGGCGGGCAAAGGCCGGGGCCGCTGCCAGATTAACCCAGCGATCCTCGATCTGAACAGGCTGTCCATCCTCCCGGTGCAGGCAGATAAAATGACTAAGCATTTCCCCCGGCGTCAAACCGAATTGGGTGGCAAGGCCTGCATCGGCCTCAATCGTTTCAAAGGTGATGATTTCGCAGTCATGGCGATGCCCGCGTGCGCGGATATCACGCTCGATCGCCCGGATCTCCAGAAGCGGCGATTGTGCCTTACGGTCCGCAACATAGGTGCCCGCCCCCCGGGTCCGGGTCAGCACGCCTTCGGCCACCAATTCGCGTAAGGCGCGGTTGACCGTCATACGCGATGCCTGAAAAACCGTGACCAGTTCCATTTCGGTTGGAATTTGCTGCCCGGCAATCCAGTGCCCGGAAATAACCTGGCGCGCCAGCACACGTTTGATCTGGGCATAAAGTGGGCCATTGCCATCAAGGGTCAGGTTGGTCGCGGGCAGGGGTGCAGGTAAATCCTGGGTCAAGGAACGGGCCTTTTTCGTCATGTCTGATGTTGTCATCGGCGTAAAAGAGGCAATGGAACCAGAGAGCTAAACACGATTTCGTTAAATGTATAGATCTTTTGGGCCCGTATGATGCCGGGACATATCAAAAATATCGCAATATTCAGGCATTTTGCATCCGAAAACCTTTCTCTTGCCAAGTTGACAAAAGGCAATTTATATATTTGTATATACATATTAGATCAAAAGAAGGCCTATGGCCCGGCAATTCACGGGCGGCGGTCTATTGATGCCGGTTATGCCGGATATGACATTGCAATCACCGTGCCCCAAACAGGGCCTCAACCTGCCGATGGTGAAAAATCATGGAAACGATCAAATTAATCCCGGGCGAATTGACACTGGCCCAATTGCGCAAAATTGCCGCAGGCAATGTGCAGATCGATATTGACGATACCTGCTGGGAGCGGGTTGCCATCGCCGCCGGTACGGTGGAAGAAGTGCTCAAACGCGGCAAAAGCGTTTATGGCATCAATACCGGCTTTGGCCTGATGGCAAAAACCCGCATCGATGAAGACAGCCTGCGCGATTTGCAGCGCAATCTGGTGCTCTCGCACTGCACGGGTACGGGCGATCCGGTGCCTGACGCGGTTGTGCGTCTGATTTTGGCCTTAAAAGTCACAAGCCTTGCCGCCGGGCATTCCGGTGTGCGTCCGATGGTGATTGATGCGCTGATTGCCCTGTTTAATCATGGTGTTTACCCGATCATTCCGGCCAAGGGATCGGTCGGGGCCTCGGGTGATCTGGCACCGCTGGCACATATGAGCCTGGCCCTGATCGGCGAGGGGGATGTGCGCCAGAGCGGCACCATGATGCCCGCCGTTCAGGGCTTGGCAAAGGCCGGGATCGAGGCCGTCACCCTTGCACCGAAGGAAGGCCTGGCCCTGTTAAACGGGACCCAGGTTTCAACCGCGCTAACCCTTTCGGGCCTGTTTGCCATAGAGGATAATTTTGCCGCCGCCGTTTTAGCCGGTTCGGTGTCGGTGGATGCAGCCAAGGGCAGCGATACCCCGTTTGATGAACGCATTCATAAACTGCGCCGCCAGCCGGGCCAGATTGCGGTTGCCGCGAAATACCGTGAATTGCTGGCCGATTCCGAAATTCGCCGATCCCATGTTGATTGCGAACGGGTGCAGGACCCGTACTCCCTGCGCTGTCAGCCCCAGGTGATGGGGGCGTGTCTGGATCAGATCAATCATGCCGCCGCCATTCTGGAACGCGAGGCCAATGCCGTAACCGATAACCCGCTGATCTTCCCCGATCAGGGCGATATTCTTTCGGGGGGGAACTTCCATGCCGAGCCAGTGGCCTTCGCGGCCGATATTCTGGCGATTGCGGCATCGGAAATTGGTGCCATTGCCGAACGACGCATTGCCCTGTTGATTGACCCGGCAATGGTCGATTTACCGGCATTTCTGGTGGAAAATGGCGGTTTGAATTCCGGTTTCATGATTGCGCAGGTCACAGCGGCGGCCCTGGCATCGGAAAACAAAACGCTGGCCCATCCGGCATCGATTGACAGTTTGCCAACCTCGGCCAATCAGGAAGACCATGTGTCGATGGCAACCTTTGCCGGGCGGCGTTTGGCCGATATTGCCGATAATGTGAATGGTATTTTGGCAATTGAAATGCTGGCCGCCTGCCAGGCCATTGAATTTCGCCGCCCGATGACCTCTAGCGAAGCACTGGAAAAAGTGATTGCATCGGTGCGGGCGGTGGCCGCCTTTTATGACAGGGACCGCTATTTCGCCCCCGATATTGCCGCGGTAAAGACCCTTTTGAAATCATCGGTCATTCACGGCTATGTCGATGATCTTTTGCCCAGCTTTGCCTGATCAATTGGCTCCCCCGAAAGGGGAAGGCCGGTCAGGATGAGCCTGAAAACATGAGCGACTGCGCCATTGACGTTATTACGTGAATGGCGCATGCTTATGTATATACATATAAACTGCCAGGACAGGGATAAAACCATGTGGGATCATATCTGGATCAACGGTCAATTTGCCACCATGAACCCGGCCATCGAGACGCCTTATGGTGCCCTTGAAAATGGGGCCATCGCGGTAAAGGACGGCAAGATCGCCTGGATTGGTTCGATGGATGACCTGGCAGGGGACCCGGCAAAGCTGGCCGCAAAAGTCAGCGATTTGGCCGGGGCCTGGGTCACACCCGGTCTGGTCGATTGTCACACCCATCTGGTGTATGGCGGCAACCGGGCAGATGAATTTGAAAAACGCCTGAATGGCGTAAGTTACGAGGAAATTGCCCGGGCGGGTGGCGGCATTCGTGCCTCGGTCACGGCAACCCGTGCCGCAAGCGAAGACGAATTGGTGGCAAAAGCGCAAAAGCGTTTGAATAATTTGCTGCGCGAGGGGGTGACCACCCTGGAAATCAAATCGGGTTATGGTCTGCGCACCGAAGACGAAGCCAAAATGCTGCGCGCGGCCCGTCGCCTTGGCCGGGAAAATGACCTTGATGTGGTGACGACATTCCTTGGAGCGCATGCGCTGCCACCAGAATATGCGGATGATGCCGATGGGTATATCGAGCTTGTATGTTCGGAAATGCTGCCGGCCATTGCGGCCGAGGGGCTGGCCGATGCCGTGGATGCGTTTTGTGAAAATATTGCCTTCAATACCGAACAAACCCGCCGCGTGTTCGAGGCCGCGCGCAAGCTGAACCTGCCGGTGAAATTGCATGCTGAACAGTTAAGCGATCAAAAAGGCAGCATCCTTGCAGCGGATTATCACGCCCTTTCAACCGATCATCTGGAATATCTGGAAGAAGACGGTGTGGCGGCGATGGCAAAGGCCGGGGTGACGGCGGTGTTGCTGCCCGGTGCCTTTTATTGCCTGCGTGAAACCAAATTGCCGCCGCTTGACCTGTTACGCCAGCATGGGGTGAATATCGCGATTGCGACCGACAGCAACCCGGGCACCTCGCCCGCCTTGTCGCTGCTGTTAATGGCCAATATGGCCTGTACCCTGTTTCGCATGACACCGGAAGAATCCCTGGCGGGTATTACCCGCAACGGTGCGCGTGCCCTGGGGCGTGGCGACACCCACGGCACCCTCGAAACCGGCAAGGTTGCCGATTTTGTGGTCTGGGGTATCGATAGCCCGGCTGAACTGTCCTATGCCATTGGCGGTAATCCCTGTCAGACAGTGATTTATAAAGGCATCGAGCGTACGCCTGGCTGATAGGGGGCTTTACTTTCCTGACAGGTTTTTGCGGGAAACATACATCCAGCGACATTACTGAGTATCATTATCATTCTTAATAACCTACAATTGGTAATGCGATTGTGTGTTGTAAGAAGGTTCCTCTGATGACTCTTTCTCCGGCGCTGCAAGATATGCCATCGGGCATATTAAATGTGAATGCAGATCATTTGTCCGGTTTTGTTGCGGAACGTGGATGGCGGGAAAATCAGCTTTCTGTGCGTCATGGCCGTACGCGTTTCGTCACAGGAAATATTGCGTCGGGAATTTCGATTACCAAAAGCGATTGTCTTCTAAAACAGGATTTTCGATCCCGTGTAGATCATGACGCGCCGGTTGCGATTTTGGGCTTCGGCATTGCAGGACACAGTAATTTTTCCTTTGGGCGTCATTCAAAATCGTCTTTGGTCCGTCCGGGCGATATTTGGCTTTATACGCCTGATGATCAGGCAATGTGTCGCCACACACCTGCCGGTCAGGGGTGCCAGATGGTGGCCGTTAAATTTGGTGGTCATCGCATTGCATCGGTATTGGATGAAATGGCGGATAGCGGGGTGAGTTCGGTTCAATCCGGCGGTCATGCGATACGCTTGAATACCGGTCTGGACATGCCGGCGACCTTGCGTGATTTGCTTGCCAATCCGCTTGTCACAGCGTTGGATCGTCTTGCGGCGGAAAGTGCTGCCTTGGCGCTGCTGGTCGATTGTTTGCAAACAATGCCAATAATCGATCCAGGCCTGCCCGGTGCCGTTTCGGCAGAGGAAAAACGGGTGATCGCGCAGGTTCGTGACGTGCTGACCAAGGATCTTTCCTGCCCGCCGGACCTTGAAACACTGGCCCGGATGACCGGATTTACCCATACCCGGCTTAATCGGTGTTTCCGCAAGGTATATGGCACAACCGTGTTTGCCTGGTTGCGTGAATACCGGCTGGAACAGGCCAGAATATTGCTGGGCCGGGACCATCAAAGCATTACCGATATTGCCTATTTTTGTGGCTTTAGCAGTTCCAGCCATTTTGGCAGTTGTTTTCGCGCGCGCTTTGGCCTGACACCACAGCAATATCGTTGTTGCCCTGAAAAGTGAAATGATGTTCGCCCGATGATGGTGGATGTTCGCCATATGATAGCGCCGGAAAACAGACCTTTCTACGAGACGGGATGACTATTTCGTCACGGATCATGGGAAGGGATCAGATGGATCGGAACATTGCCAAACCGGAAGGTTTTAGCAGAACAGACATGATTGCCCGGAGATGTCTGGTTGGGGCGCTGATTGCAAATGCAACAGGACATTCATTTATCCTGATTGTGATGCCGTCTTTGGGCCGGGTATTTGGGTTTGGTGATATGCAGACGGGCCTTTTGGTTGGCATGTCGGCATTGTTATTGGCCCTGTCCGGTCCGTTTTGGGGGGCCATTAGTGACCGTAAAGGCCGTCGCCCGGTTTTATTGACGGCTTTGATTTCCGCGGTTGGGTTTTTGCTCCTGTTAGCGGGAATTCTATATAAACGCGCGGCATTTGATCATCCTGGCAGTTTGTTCGCCGTTTTGCTGTGCGCACGGCTTGTTCAGGTGGGGTTGGGCGGTGGTTTGATGCCGGCCGCCCAGGCGTGGCTGGCTGATCGTTCCGGTCCGCAACAGCGGGCTTCTGCAATGGCACTGATGGGAAGTGCCTTTGGGCTGGGGTCCATTCTGGGCGGTATTGTTGCCTGGCTGATGAGTGCGACAGCCCTGCTTCCGGCATTGGGTCTGATTGCGGGGTTTATCCTGTTTACCATTGTGGGGCTGGTCTTGACCCTGCAGGATGATCCACACAAAGTCGTGCCTCAACAGGCGTCATCTTTGTTCCCGGCAAACGGGGGGCGGATCAATTTATATGGTTTAGTGCCGTTTTTGATGGTTACTGTCTGCGGCTTGTCTGTTTACGGGCTGTTGTATCAGGTCACACCTTTGCGGTTGCAGGATGTGATGGGTTTTTCAGCGGAACAGGCCATGCAGCAAAGCGGCAGGATGATGATGCTGTCACTGGCAGGCATGGTGGTGGCCCAGGGCATTGGTGTGCGTATGTTGCGCTGGCGTCCGGCTGTTTTGCTGCAAAGCGGGGCGATCATGGCGATATTGGCCATGATCGGTGCTGTGGCAGCGCCCACATTATTGCCCCTGACATTATCAATGATTTTTTTGGGCATTTCCCTGGGGTTGTTAATCCCGGGAAATCTGGCTTTGTTAAGCCTTGCCGTGGGGCCGGATGCGCAGGCACGTGGGGCGGGAATAAATGCCATTGCCCAGGGAATTGGCATGGCAGCAGGCCCGGTGGCCGGGGCGGGGCTGTATCAGGTCTCCGAAATCGCACCTTATGTGCTGAATGTTTTTCTGTTGGTATTGATTGGCGTCATCTCCCTGTTTTTGCGCCGTAAATATGCGTTCGCCGTTTGATATTCCCGTGTTCGGCATTTGATCGCGGCTTTTTCCAACACGCACTAAGCCTTTTCACCGGATTAACCTGGAAAAGGGAAGGGTACAAAGGATGCGTATCGGGAAAAGAGGCCTTGGTGCCACGGTCTCTGTTATGGCGGTTTGTTTGGGCAATATGGCGGCTACCGCCCAGGAGGGCGCAGGGCCAAAAACGGAAAAGACAGACGATCCCGTATCGGTTTTTCAAACGGAACCGGTGGTGATTGATGCAAGGCGTTGGCAGGAAACGCTGGATCGTATTCCAGGCAGTGTTTCGGTCTTCGGGAAATCTGCCCTGGACCGGCCGATGGTGGATGATCTGGCCGTGATCGCAAAAAAGGTGCCCAATGTTCAGATCGAACAAAGCACCATTTTAAAGCGTGTAGTGATTCGAGGCATGACGGCCACGGATACATCCATGCAGGACCCGGTGGGATATTTTGTTAATGATGTGGCTTTGCCGCATGGTGCCATGCAGGCGCCGCGCCTGTTTGATGCCGACAGCATGGAAATTATCAAAGGGCCGCAGGGAACCCTGTATGGGCGCAATACCGAAGCAGGCGCCATCAAGGTTTCTACCGCAACACCGGACTGGTCAAACAGTGCCGAAATGGGGCTGGAAACCTATTTTGAGGATGGCGCGCGAAACTGGGTGCCGGGCTATGTTGCCAATGCCAGGGTTTCAGGTGTGATTGTGCCGGACAAGGCCGCCGTAAGTTTTGCCCTGCGGGGGGAAACAACGGATGGCGTCTATTACAACCAGTATGATGACAGCAAAAAGGGTGGTGATGATAATAATTTCACCAGTTCGGCCGGGCTGAGTATTTGGGCCGGTGATGATACCGAAATCACGTTAAAAAGCGTGATTGACCGGCAAAATCTTGGCAAGCAGCGTATTCGCTATACCGACGGGGCACGGGCGACCGACCGTTTTGTGACCAACTATAATTCAACAAGTTATGATGACAGTTTAAGTGCCGTTCAATCCCTGCGGGTGGATCATGACTTTGATGGTTTGAAGCTGACATCGGTTTCGGGCTGGGCGCATTATGACCGTGACTTTGAGATGGATCTTGATGCCTGGACCCTGCCATCCTTGCCCACGCAGCTTTCCAATCAAAACGATGCCCTGTCCCAGGAAGTGCGCCTGTCATCCGATCAGCCTGGTTCGGACTGGCGGTGGCTGGCGGGTTTGTATGGTTTTTATGAATGGTCAAATACCGATTTTCGCTTTTCCACCCCGCGCACAACCCGCCTGACAGATATTGAACAAACCGGGGCGGCTGCGTTTGGTCAGGTGGAAGTCAATGTGACGGAAAAAGTCCGCCTGGGCGGTGGGGCACGGCTTGAGCGTATCAGCCAGGAAGGATCTCAGCATTATGACAGTGGTACGGGCAACCGCGCCTATTATGCGGATCATACGACGACAACCACCGTCTTGCCCAAGGTTTCGCTTTCTTACGATGTTTCCGATGGTGTGATGGCCTATGCCTCTTATGCGCGGGGCTATTTGCCCGGCGGGTATAATTATGCGCAATCAACCGATATTTCCGGTTTTACCTATGACCCTGAATATAGCTGGACGGCGGAAACCGGCGTGAAATTAGCGGCCTTTGATGGGCAGTTAACGACGGATCTTTCCCTGTTCCACACCAAAGTCACCGACATGCAGATCATTGATTTTGTGGTTGGGGGAAACCAGAAAGTTTCAAATGCGGGTGAAGCGGAAATTTATGGCCTGGAAGTCAGTGCCGATGGACGCGTAACCGAGGAATGGTCGGTTTATGGCTCGTTCGGGTTGCAGCATGCCGAAGCAACATCCTATCGGACGACAACGGCCATGGGCGCGACACAGGATTTTTCGGGCAACAGATTGCCAATGGCAGCGAGCTATACCTATGCGGCGGGTCTTTCCTATCGGCAAAATGGCGAAAATGGCTGGTTTGGTCAGGCCGGGCTTAACGGGTCGGGGCCGTATTATTTCAATAGTCAGAATACCGCCCGTCAGGATGCTTATGCCATTACCGATGCGGAAATCGGCTATCGCCTCGGGCGGTCGGAAGTTTCGCTTTGGATGTCCAATATTTTTGATCAGGAAACCTACCGCCGGGCGACGGCAACAATGGCGGGTATGGTTGTAGAAGACGGGCAAGCCCGCACAATCGGGGTGAACTGGCGGGTAAAATGGTAAATTCCGTGATGAATAAACAAGATAACCTGCTGCCCGCCACATTGTTTGATTTGGTGCAGGCCCCGTTGCGCTGGCAAGTTGTCAAAATTGCCTTTTCACAGGGTATTTTTGATCATTTGGTGACCCCTTTAACAGCGCAAGACCTGGCGACAAAACTGGGTTTTGATGCGGTGCGCTGTGAATTATACCTGAATGCCCTGTGCGCGATGGGACTGATTGAAAAACAGCAGGGACTGTTTGCTAATCGCGCCGAATATGGTGATTTCTTGCGAAGCGATGGTAAAAAATCCATCGGTGAATTGTTCCTTCAGCTCTCGCAAACCCGGCATGATGATCTTGAACTGTTATTGCGGGGGGCTGAAAAGACGGTACCTCTGGATATGAACAGTGAAGAGCACTGGGATGGGGCTGCCAAAAGCTTGTTGGCTTTTCATCGGGCCGTGGCCGGAAAGCAGATGTTTGCCTGCCTTAGTGAATTGCCGGAATGGGAAAATGCCCGGCATGTTCTCGATATTGGGGCGGGGTCATCGATTTTGGCGCAAGGAATTGTGACTTCCCACCCGGCGCGGCAGGTCACAATCATTGATTTACCGCCTTTGGCCCGGCGGATGAAGCAAGAACAATTGGTGGATTTCCCTGCCCGTGAGCGTGTTAACGTGATTGAGGGGGATTTTAACCTTGTTGATTTGCCCGAGAAGCAGGATGTGATTTGGGCGTCGATGACGCTTTATTATGCCCGCGACCTTGAGGCGCTTTTGCGCCGTTGCCACAAGGCCCTGGCCCCTGGTGGGGTGTTTGTCAGCTTTCATGAAGAATTGTGCCAAGAACGAACAGCACCAGAATCCCATATTGTTGGGCGGCTGGTACCGGCCATGAAGGGCAACGCCACGTCATTTGACAAAGACCAGATCGCACAGGCGGTGCGGGCGGCCGGTTTTGCCAGTGTTTCGGTCCGCACGGTACAAACCGTCGTTGGTCCAATGGCCGTAACAGTTGGACGATAGCCGGTTTTGGCATATGGCTGCAAAGCGCTTTAGCGTAAAGGGTAGGGTATGGATTTTCAGCCCTGCAATTTACGCAAATGCCGGTTTTGCAGCCATTTTGCCAGCATCGGGGCCAGCAGCACGATTTCAAAAATGCGGACGATATGGTGAAAGGCGACAAAGCTGGGTTCGATATTCAGCGCAAGCGCAATGAGCGACATTTCGGCCACTCCGCCCGGGGCAAAGGCCAGTAATACCGCCATGAAATTCAAATTCAGCCACAGCGAAACGCCATAGGCCACCAGCCCGGTAAATCCGATAATCACGATGGTTGCCAATATGGCATAACCCGACAGTCGGACCAGAAAAGCCAGTTTGACCCCGGCAAAGCGGCTGCCAATGGCCGCCCCCAAAATAAGCAGGCTGCCCGACAACAGCCAGTCGGGCAAATTGCCCACCACAATACCGCTGACATGCAGGGAGGCACTGGCAAGCATCGCGCCGGTCATTTCGGCCGCCGGAATGCGCAGGCGCCGAAACAGCAATATTGTGGCAAGGGCGCAGGCCGCGGTAAGCAGGCCTTCATTCAGGGTCATGATGGCGGCATGGCCGTCGCCGTGGCTGTTGGCAACAACACCGGTCATTAATAACACGATCATGGGGGCGGACATCACCAGCAGCAAAACACGCAGGCCCTGTGTCAGGGCGATTTCCTGTTCATTGCCGCCAGCCGCAGCGCCGAGGACCACCATCGGGGTTAATCCACCCGGCGTGGCGGAAAATAGCGCGGTGGCGGGGTCCAGGCGGGCCACCTTGATGTAAAACCAGGTAATAATCGCGGTAATAACGGGCACATAGAGCAAAACGGCAATCATGCTGGCAGGCCAGCGCGCGGCATGGTCAAAGGTATCGGGGGTAAAGGAACCGCCAAGGAAAACGCCGATAACCCCCAAAATCACGGCGCGAAATTTCATCGGCACCGCCATTGGCAGGCGTAACAGGGCCAGAACAAAGGTTGCCAGCATCGGCCCCATCATCCAGGCCAGGGGCATGGCGATATAATCGGCAATAAGCCCCCCCAGCAAACCGACAAAAAGGGCGGTAAACAGCAAGCGGAAAAAACGCGGTGTCAGACCTGACAGGAAAGTGTTCAAACCGGATGGCACAGCCATGTTCTACCTGATCTGTTTATGGGGGGACGTTATCATTTAACCTGAATAAACAGGTTTTAGGGGCCAAATCTATCTTAATACGTGTAAATCCCCGCATAATAGATACAAAAAAGGCCGGGATCCTGGCTGTGATCCCGGCCTTTGATGAAATGCTTAGGGGGCGACGGTCGGGTCTTTTTTCGGCCGCAGGAAGCGACCCACCACAAACGGCGCAACGAAACCGGCAATTGCCAGAATCCAGATGCCAATCGTCAGCGGCGATCCCCACAGGATGTTGACATCCCCATTGGAAATTTCCAGCGCCCGGCGCAGGTTCGTTTCCATTTCATTGCCCAGCAAAATGCCCAGAATGATCGGCACTGTCGGGATATTGAGCTTGCGCAGCACATAACCGACGACACCAAAAATAATCATCATGATCAGGTCAAAGGTTGAACCCGAAATGCCATAAATGCCGACAAAGGAAATCATGGTGACGGCAGGCATCAGGTATTTGCTTGGCACACGCAACACGCGCACGAACAGGCCGACCAGCGGAATGTTCAGGCACAAAAGCATGATATTGCCGATAAACAGGGCGGCAATCAGCCCCCAGACCACATCGGGACGCTGGGTAAAGAGCAGCGGACCCGGCGTGATGTTCAATGCCATCAGCATGGCCAGCAGAACCGCGGTGGTGCCGGAACCGGGCACACCCAGGGCCAGCATTGGCACCAGGGCCCCGCCGGCAGCCGCGTTGTTGCCTGCTTCCGGGGCTGCGACACCGCGCGGATCACCGGTGCCAAAGGTGCCTTTTTTGTCGCTGATCTTTTTTTCGATTGTGTAAGACACAAACGAGCCCAGCGAGGCCCCGGCACCGGGCAAAACACCGGCCAAAAAGCCGATAATGGTGCTGCGGCCCATTGTGCCGGCGGTCTTTTTCAGCATCCAGAACGGTGCGGTGACACGGGCGAGTTTCTGGTTGGCTTCGCTTGGGGCCGACCCGGCCTTATGTTCCAGGAACAACAGGACTTCGGAAATTGCAAACAAACCGACAATCGCGACCAGGAAGTCGATGCCTTCATAAAGGTGGATATTGCCAAAGGTCATGCGCGGCACGCCGGTTTGATGATCCACACCCACCATGGCAATGCCCAGACCAATCATGGTGGCAATAACCGCCTTTCCCTGATTTTGCGAGGCAATCCCGCCAAGCGTTGCGAAAGCCAGGGTAAACAGGGCAAAATATTCCGCCGGACCAAACAGCAGGGCAACCTTGACCAGCTGCGGGGCGAGAAAAACCAGGCCCCAGGTGGCAAAAAAAGCACCCACGAAGGATGCAATCCCCGACAGGGCCAGGGCTTCGCCCGCCTGTCCCTTTTTGGCCATCGGATAGCCGTCGAGGGTTGTCATCAGGGCCGGTTCGTCACCGGGAATATTAAGCAGGATCGAGGAAATGCGCCCGCCATACATCGCCCCGTAATAAACCGAGGTCAGCAGGATCAGGGCAGGTGTTGCCGGAAGACCCAGGGTAAAGGCGACCGGGATCAGAATGGCGACACCGTTGGACGGGCCAAGACCGGGCAGGGCCCCAATGATGGTGCCAATGAAACAGCCAACAAGAGCGAGTGCCAGATTCTGGAATGTCAGGGCGACGGCAAAACCGTCGGCGAGTTGAGAGAATACATCCATGTCAGAACCCCCAGGGCCCGCGGGCCAGCGAGAGTTGAAGAACAAGGTGGAACACGACGTAAATGCCCACGGAGATCGATACACCGGCAATGGCGGCCGCAATGGGTTTCGCCCCCAGACGCCAGCTCAGGATGCCCGATGTAATGGCGGTTGAGAGAACAAAACCGACCACGGGCAGGGCATAGGTGTAGGCCACCATCACGGCAACGGCGAAAATGATTTCGACGAAACGTCCGATTCCGGGCCAGTCCGGGTCGGGATCGGGTTTGATGATCGGAAAAATGGCGGCAATTGCCAGCAGGCTGGCAATCAGAATCGGGAAAAATTTCGGGCCCAGATAGTCCGTGATAAAGCTGGTTTGAATCTGGGTCGCCATGAAAATATAGAATGCAGAAAGCAACAGGCATGCAACGCCCAGAACTCTGTCACTCATGGCACGTCTCCAAAATGACGAGAGCGCCGCAGCCAAAAAGGGTGCGGCGCTCCGTAAGGGCGGGAAATTACTTGATCAGACCGATTTCGCGGCTGAGTTGCTGGGTAGAGGAGATCTGGTCGGCAACGAATTTTTCAAAGTCCGGACCAAATTTGGCAAGCGGCATCAGGCCATTATTGGCCATGATTTCTTTCCACTCGTCGCTGGCATAGGTGTCTTTGATCGCCTTGACCCAGTAGTTATAGGCGTCATCGCTCATGCCTTTGGGGGCATAAAAACCACGCCAGTTTGCGCCAACGGCGTCAATACCCTGTTCTTTGGCGGTCGGGAATTTGTCGAATTCGGCACCCGGCAGGCGTTCTTCTGAAAGAACGGCCAAAATCTTCAGATCACCCGAATCAACAAAGCCCTTGGCTTCGGAAATGTCACCGGTGAAAGCCTGCACGTGACCGCCCAGAAGCTGGGTCACGGCTTCCCCGCCGCCTTCAAAGGCGATGTATTTGACAGCGCGGGCATCGGAAATGCCTGCCGCCTTGGCTGCGATCAGAACCTTCAGGTGGTCCCAGCCACCGACAGCCGACCCACCGGCAAAAGCAACGCCGCGCGGGTTTTCTTTAACTTTTTCAAAAAGTTCCGGCAGGGTGTTGATCGGCGAATCCTTGGCAACGGCGATCACGCCATAATCGGCACCAATGGTACCAACCCAGCGCACCTGATCCATCGTGGAGCCGGGGAATGCCCCCTGGGCCAAACGGGTAGTGGTGGCCGAAGAAGCAGCAACGATCAGGTCATTGTCGTCATTGCGCTTGGAAACGACTTCGGCATAGGCAACACCACCGCCGCCCCCTGCCAGGTTCACAACCTGCATCGGGCTGGCAATGGTTTTCAGGTCATACAGGGCCTTGCCGATCTGGCGGCAGGTAAAGTCCCAGCCACCACCGGCATTGGCCGGGGCAATACATTCGGGCTGTTCGGGCTCGTAAGCAAAGGCGGAAGATGTAAAGGACAAGGCAGCAAAGATGGTTGCTGCACCAAGTGCGGCAATCTTTTTCATGGTTATTCCTCCCAGTTTCTGGTCGCACCTTTCCGGTACGACGGTGTATAGGAGATTAGCGGCTCAACCTTTCACCAACCTGTCATCGTAAAAATTACAGGAGCAGCATCTTGAGAATACTGATCGTCGAGGATACCGAAGATGTGGCGGACGCCATCCTTTCGCATTTCTCGCGTCAGGGGCATGTCTGCGAGGTGGCCGCGACGATCGAGGATGCGGGGCACTTTTTGCGTCTGGAATCCTATGATCTGATGATTCTTGATATTAACCTGCCCGATGGCTCCGGGCTGGATTTTCTTAAAAAACTGCGGGCGGCAAAAAATAGTGTATCGGTTTTGGTGCTGACGGCGCGCCTGCAGGTGGATGATAAAATCGATGCGCTGGATTTTGGTGCCGATGATTACCTGGTCAAACCCTTTGACCTGCGCGAGCTGGAAGCCCGGGCGCGGGCTGTGACCCGGCGCAAGCATGGGGCGAATGAAGCCGGTATTTCAGTGGGGAATTTGCATTGCAATTTTGCCGATCATTCCGTGCGTGTGAATGACAGCGATATCGAACTGACCCGGCGCGAATTCATTTTGCTCGAAGCCTTCATGACCAATTTGAACCGTGTTTTGCAAAAAGAAGAGCTTTATTCCCGGTTATATGGCCTGACCGGCGAAGCCGGGCTGAATGCGGTGGAGGTATATGTGGCGCGCCTGCGGCGCAAGCTGGCGGATGCCAGCCTGGAAATTCGCACCCTGCGCGGGCTGGGCTATCAGGCCGTTCCCGGCGAACAGGCAGAAAAAGCAGAAAAAGCAGAATGAAACCACCTCCCGTCCTTCCCATAACCCATCCCCGCCAGTCGGTTGCCGTGCGCTTGGGCATGGCAATGGCGGTGATTTTGGCGGTGGTATTATTGGGAACGATCTTTGCCGCCAATAAATACGGGCAGGATGCGGCGGATGAAACATTTGATCGTTTGTTACGTGGCGCGGCCCTGCAAATTGCCGAACGTATTTTGGTAACGGATGGTCATGCCAATGTCGATTTGCCGGTTTCCGCCTTCGAGCTGTTGTCGCTGGCCCGTGCAGACCGGGTTTTTTATCGCATAATCGGACCGGATGGCAAAACCCTGACCGGGTATGGCGACCTGCCACTGCCCAAAGATGACAAGCATGGTGCCGGATCGGACCAAACCTACAATACCCGTTACAAAGGCGTGGATGTGCGTGCCTATATGTTGCGTCGGCAATTGGCCGAACGGTTTGTGACCGGTGATGTCAAAGTGATTGTTGCACAAACCACATCCGAACGCCTGGCGCTGGCGCACAGCATTACCGCCCAGGCGGTGCTGACCATTGCCGCCGCCGGGATCGTTCTGCTGTTGCTGGTGGTGGTGGTGATGCGTATCGCCCTGCGTCCGCTGGCCCGGGTGGAACGCACCATCCTGGAACGGGATGTCAATGATCTGTCCCCCATCGATATTGCCGCCCCGGCCGAAGTTGCGGTGTTGCTAGAGGCGATTAACCGTTTTATGCGTCGCCTGGACCGGCGGATTGAGGCGATGCAAAATTTTGTTGCCGATGCCGCCCATCAGATCCGGACACCCATTACGGCCCTTCGGGCACAATCGCAACTGGCGCTGGAGGAAACCGACCCGGATGTTTTGGCCCGCTTGCATCGGCGTTTGCATGAACGCACTGTCGGGTTGGGGCGGTTGGCCGACCAGCTTTTAAGCCATGCCCTGATTGCGCATCGGGCCGATATGGCGGTGTCGGAAGAACTGGATCTGCGGCGTCTCGCCCTGGAAGCGGAACGGGAAATCCGGGCCGTTTCCGAGGCTGATATTGCGGTTGATTTGCCCGACGAACCGGTGATGATTACCGGTGATCCGATCAGCTTGCGCGAGGCGATTAAGAATTTGCTGAACAATGCCCTGAAACATGGCAAGCCGCCGGTCGGTTTGCGTGTCACACCGGTTGAAGCCGGTCACGCCAGCCTTTTGGTCCGCGATGGCGGACAGGGCATAGCCGCCGAAATGTCTGCCCGGATCGGAGAGCGGTTTGCAGCCAACGGGATCGGACCGGACAGTGCGGGGTTGGGGCTTTCGATTGTATCGTCGGTTGCGGCATCGCACGGGGCGGTTCTGGTGCGGCGTAGAACCGCCAACGGTTTTGAAATCGGCCTTGAATTTGCGGTGATCACATCATGATCGGATCCTGTGGCAGAATGGCACGCCAGATGTGGTGTAATCGCTATATCCGGGGGCTGGTGTGGGGGCTTATGGGCTGTTGTGCCGCGGCAACCGGCATGTGGGCCTTGGCCGATAAGGTTGCCAGTGCGCGTGATCGCGAATTTCCCGTCCCGACCGATATTTCCGGCCGACTGGTTATTCAAAGTACGACCGATTACATGGTTATTGCGCCCGTGATTGAAGCCTTTCAGGAACGTTGGCCGGGTATTTTGATTACATATAATGAAATAACCACCAATGAACTGAATGCCGCTGTTGAACAGGCCTGTGCGCAGGATCGGTTTATCGGAGATTTGATCATATCCTCGTCGATTGATCAGCAATTGAAGCTGGTCAATGACGGGTGTGCGCAATCGCCAGGACCAAATGTGGGGGGAAACCTGCCCGATTGGGCCAAATGGCGCGATGAACTGTTTGGCCTCACCTATGAACCGGCCGTAACGGTGTATAACAAGGCCTTTTTTGCCAATCGCCCCCCGCCGCAAAGCCGGTTTGATCTGATTGATCTGTTGCGGGAAAGCGACACCTTCCGCGCCAAAGTTGGAAGTTACGATATCGAAACATCTGGTGTGGGCTATTTATTTGCCTTTCAGGATGCCATTCAGGCCAGTACCTGGGGCCGCCTGGTGGAAGGCCTGGGCCGGAATGAAGCGCAGCTTTTTTGCTGTACCGGCGAGATATTGGACAGGGTTGCCGATGGCCGGTTGCTGCTGGGTTATAATGTCCTGGGGTCGTATGCGCTCTCGCGCATTGGCCGGGATGACCGGGTGGGTATTGTTCTGCCCAGCGACTATACCCTGATCATGTCGCGGGCGGCCTTTATTTCGCGCAATGCCGAACGGCCTGGTTTGGCGCGTGCCTTTATCGATTTCATGCTCTCGCCGCCGGGGCGGGCGATTTTGTCACGCGATGCCGGGTTATTATCCCCCATTGATGGCCCGGCGCGGCTGGCAAGGCTGGTGGGACGAACACCAAATACCGACCCGCAGGAATTACGCCCGATTGCGTTGACACCCGCCCTGCTGGTGGGGCTGGATCAGGCAAAACGCAATATTTTCCTGCAACAATGGCGGGCCGCCTTGCCGCCCCGGCAATTATCCAAACATCCCTGATGCACCTTGCTGGGTTTTAACCGCGCAGGGACGGAATGCTGGAAAAGACGGTTTTTAACAGTTGCGGCTGCCGGTTGACCCCGGTTTTCATGAAAATCGCCTTCAGATAGGTGCGCGCGGAATGCACCGAAATGCCAACCGCTTCGGATGCCTCGTCCAGGGCAACGCCTTCGGCCAGTTTCTGGGTCAGCCGGGCTTCGGACCGGGTCAGGCCAAAAACATCCATCAAATTGTCAACCGAGGGCGGACCGACGGTTTCCGGTTCGACCAGAATAAAAATGAAGCCCGGTTTTTCGCCATTTGCTGTTGAAATGCGCTTAAGAAAGATGGATACGGCCATATCCTCCGATTGCAGCGAAAATCCCTTTTGCTGGGGAAGCGATCGTCCGGGCGGCGGGTTTAAAAACTTGTCGAGGTCTTCCGGGGCACGTTCCAGAAGCAGGCGGTTATCGGACTGGATATGCAAAAGCGGACAGCGCCGTAACAGTTCGGCGGCCTGGGCATTCATATGGCGGACCGACAGGTTTTCGTCGGTTGCAATCAGCCCCAGATTGAAAATGTCAAGAAAGGCCGACGAGATCTGGTTTTGGGTGTTGCGGTTCTTTGTGACGGCGTCGGATATGCCCTCAAGCAGGGTGCGTAATGGTGTGGGTTTGGGATAAAAACGGTACACGCCATGTTCGTTAACCGCTTCAAGGGCGGATTCAAGGTCGGCATAGCCCGTCAGCATGATGATAATGACGTCTGGCCGGGACTTGCGCAATTTTGCCGCCAGCTCCAGCCCGGTCATGATCGGCATGTGAATGTCGAGAATGGCAGCATCTATGCTGACATCATCGGAAATAACGTCCAGGGCATTCTGGGGATTGTTAAAAAACAGGGCTTCCCAGTCCAGGGCCATGCCGCGCAAACTGCGGCGATGTGCCGCCAGAAGGTTGTCGTCATCATCGACAAAGGCAACTTTGATGCCCGAACTGGATAGTTTCATTAAAATCCCTCCTCGTTTGGGGATATTGCCGTAAATCCGGATACCCTATCTTGTTGTGACTGAAGCCTATCTGTTCTGTCCACCGATACGCAATCATATCGCACAGGGATAACAGGCAGGCGGTCGCCAGATCGGTACGATTCGTGCAACGGGGTAATGATCAAGATGCAACACGCAGCCCTTAATTTTCGGCCCACCATTTTGATGGTGGATGACGATGACATGCTGTTGTCTTCCGTGCGTCGTACCCTGGGCGGAAGCTTTCATATTATTACCAATAATTCTGCTGTTGCAGCCTTGGACTGGTTGTCGAAAAATTTTTCGACGGTTGATGCCGTTCTCGTGGATTTGATGATGCCGGAAATGGATGGCATCGAATTCCTGCATCGTGCGTCCGAAATTGCGCCGACTGTGCCGCGCATTTTGCTTTCGGGCAATGTTTCTTTCCTGTCCCTGCGCGATGCCATTAACCGCGGGATGGTCAGCCGCGTGCTGGCGAAACCGGTTTCCCCCGCCATTTTGCGTGAAGCCCTGAGTGACAGCATGTCCTGTCCTTTGCCAAGTGGGGCACGACACAAGGTGTCGGCGCTTGAGGTGGGGGATGCCATTGAAAACAATCGTCACAGTATTGTAGTTCAACCACGGGTTTCAGCAAAGGATTTCAGTATTGTTGGGGGCGAAGTGCTTAGTCGCTTTGCTTGCCTGCAGCAGCGTTTCACCCTTGAGGATATTATCGGGGCGAGCGAAGATCATCCGGTGATGAACCAGATGACCTCAAACATGCTGTATTTGCTTGAAGAGGCAGCAGAGACCCTCACGGCCAAATTGGGTGTTCCGACACGCATTTCGGTCAATTGTTCGCCCTATTCGCTGGGCAATATGGATTTTGTCCAGTTTCTGATGCAGCGTGTTACCGATTTTCGCCGCAGGCATATCGAACTGGAATTTGAAATTACCGAGCATAATCCAAAGGTTCTTTCTGCATCCTTTATGCGCAATGCCCGCTTTTTGAAGGAGCAGGGGGTTCAGCTGCTGATTGATGATTTTGGTACCGGAAACAATTCGATCCAATTATTGCGTCACAATTTTTATACCGGCATCAAGCTTGATCGCGGATTGGTGTCACGCATGATGACAGAAACGCTGGATAATTCGTTTGTGGAATGGACCATTCAGATTGCCCACAAAATGGGCCTGAGCGTGATTGCCGAGGGGGTTGAAGACCTGACGGTTGCCAAGCGTTTGCAGAAATATGGCGTTGATGAAATGCAGGGCTATTATTTTTCGCGACCCGAAACACCCGAAAATTTGATGATGAATAACGTTGCCGATATTGCAACGTCTTGATCTTGTGCATGATGACCCCCAAATCTGATCAAGGTTTGGGGTTCGGAACGATTTCCGAGAGGGGGGATAGATGAGAGCTTTTGGAAGCGGACTGGCAATTCTTGTGGCTGTTGCGATGTGGTTGCTGTCAGCAAACCCGGCACTGGCCCGCAATGAACTGACAGTCGTTGCACTGGACGGAACAAAAACGGTTTTTTCCTATGACGAACTGGTGAAAATGCCGGTAACAACCATCACAACATCCACACCCTGGACAGAGGGAAAACATGATTTCACCGGTGTTTCCTTTGCCGAACTTTTGAAAAATAACGGGATTGAAGGGGGCAATATCCGGGTTTTTGCCCTGAATGATTACAGTGTTACGGTGCCGGCCGAACGCCTGACGGCAACAGGGGCCATTCTTGCCTATCAGATGGATGGTAAAGCGATGTCGGTGCGCGACAAGGGGCCATATTGGGTTATTTTCCCCTTTGATAGTGACCCTGATTTACAGACGGATCAATATTGGTCCTATGCTGTCTGGCAGGTAAAAAGCATTAATGCCCAACCGTAAAAACAACCGCAAAATTGCACTGGTTTCAAACGGGGTCACGATATTGCTTCTGACCCTGTTTGTTGCCGTTTATTATTTTTATTCAATGACGATTGTGCGCAAACTGGAAGACGAACGGTTTGCCTATCGTGAAAATTTTGCCTGGGCCATGTTCCAGATACAAAAACAGTATCTGGTGCTTGATCGCGACATTCTTCAGTTTTCGGAAGAAAAACGTGATGGCAGCCTGTCTTATGATGACATCCTTTTTGATTATGACCTTTTTGTCAGCCGCGTTGCGATTGTCCGCGATGGCAGCGGTTTTTCGACCCTTCAGGAAATTCCCGAAGCGGTGAAACTGCTCCAGGACCTGACAGCGGTTATTGCCGATATTGATCAGAAAATCCGGTCTGACATGCCACCAGCCCAGGTGGTGCAGTACATGGACCGCATACTCGAAAACAGGGCCGAGCAAATTCAGGATGTGGCGGTTTTAACGACCAATTATGTGTCAGTTTACAATTCGTCAAATATTGCCGCCGTGAAAAGCGATATCGAGGAATTGTCCTATTTGTTCATCTTTGGTCTTTTGGTGATGATTGGGCTGTTGGCAATTGTCCTGCATAACCGGCAGCGCGCCCTTCATGCGGATATGGATGCCCAGGTCGCCCGCCAACAGCAGAATGTTGTCGAAGAAGCCGCCGAATATGCCAAAATGCACGCGCTGGGTACACTTGCAGGCGGGGTCGCGCACGAGATCAATACGCCTGCCCAGTATATTCACAACAATCTTGAATTTCTTTCTGACAGTTTTAACGAACTGACCGGGGCGATCCGTTACACCGATGACGGGACGGCACGGATCGAAATTGATCGGGACCGGGTTGAATTTATGGCCGAGGAAGTGCCACTGGCCTTGCGCGAAAGCCTTGAAGGGCTGGAGCGCATTGCCGGAATTGTGCGTGGTATTCGCAAATTTGCCCATCCGACCAATGAGTCGATTGAATCGGTTTCGGTGCCCGATGAAATTGAAACGGCCGTTACCCTGACGCGCAACCAGATCAAGCACACCGCCCAACTGGACTATAGCTATCATGCAGACGTGACGGAAGTTGTGGGCCGACGGAATCATTTGTCCCAGGCATTGATCAATCTGATCGTTAATGCCGGACAGGCGATTAAAGGCAATGGTGTGCGCAATGGACAAATTTCCATTACGGTAACGCAGGCTGATGCACTGATTGAAATTCGCGTGCGTGACAATGGCGGGGGTGTTCCAGAAGAATTGCGCCATCGTATTTTCGATTATTTCTTTACCACCAAGGAACATGGTGTCGGTACGGGGCAGGGATTGCCAATTTGCCGCAAATTGATTCAGGATGATTTTGGCGGTGATCTTGTTCTGAGCGAGGGCCTGATCGGTGAGGCGGAATTTGTCATCAAGCTGCCGGTATCGGCCGATCGGCCGGAGCGTATGGGCTGATACCAGTTCTCTATGAGGAAAACTCATTGAGAACTGGTTAAGCGCGACGGCACTGCGCGGCCTGAGAGCGATTGGCAAGGGCTTCAGAGAAGCCCGCCTGCCGATTGAGGGCTACACTGATCGGTTTCGATCAGTGTAGGTTGGCATGATACGTCCTGTTCCCGTTGGGCAAGGTTCAACGGCGATTTCGGATAAACAAGAAACCCGGTTTCCCCGACCTGTCTGCCTGACAGGAAAGGAAAACCGGGTTTTGTATGTGATAGGCCGTGCGATCACGGGTTTTGTTGTGAACCCGTTTTATCGTATTTCATGCAGTCGGATTGTATCGCGGGCGATACTCGACCATGCCGTCCATTTTTCACCCAGGCCAACAGCAGCCAGATAGCGTTCCGAAAGCGGGTATTTTTCTTTTACCAAACGTCCCGAATGGCCATATTCGCGCGCAAAATGCTGGGCGGCATAAACCACGGCCAGTGTCGAAGACCGCCCCGACGGGGCTGATTCCGGCCGGTGATGGAAGGCAATATCCTCGATAATTTCGTGCTTGAAGCTCCAGAGAGCGGCCATGCAGGCTGACAGTCCGGCATGGCTGATTCCCATCACATCAATTTCGGCCGATATGATGTCACACTGGTTTTTGTCTGCGATGTGGCGGGCAGACATGCTCTGATTGGGCAATACCATTTCAATCAGCTTGCTGCCGACATGCGCCAAAAGGGCTGCTGCCCGACTGGCATCAATATTTTCAAATCCGTTTTTATCATGGCGGCCCAAACGGGCGGCTATTTCGGCCATGATCAGGGTGCGGGTCAGATCGGTGTCTTTTTCGGCGGTTTCAAGGTCGGCATTGCCATAGATTTCAAACAGCAATGTCAGGGCTTTTACGCTTTCCACCCCCAACACCTCGAACAAATGATGCAGGGTGGGTCTGCTGTGTTCGCCAATCAGACCTTCGCGTTGGGCATAGTGCTGAATAAAGGTCACGCAGTCGCGGTGATCCATCGCATAATGCGACAGGCTTTGTTCTGATACAGGACCATCCTGATACAGCGTAATTTGCAGGCTGCGAAAAGATGCCGGCCACAGATAGTGCGCGGGCAGGCAGGACATGACACCCAGAAGATACGGATCGCGCAAATAGGACCGCAAAATCAGGGCGCGTTCGATCGCATTGATGATGGACTGGTCATCACAGGGTTTCATCAAAAAATGATGTGTGGCCGATGTGCCCAGCAGATTTGCATGTTCGTCGGCGTATCCGGAAAGCAGGATGCGGCCGATTTCAGGGTAAAGCTGCGAGACCTGGCGAAACAGTTCTGCTCCATCCATGATTGGCATGCGCATGTCAGATACAATAACATCGGCACTGTGTTGCGATTTTAGCAGATTCAGCACTTCCTGCCCGTTGTCGCAAAACTGCAAGCGCCAGTTTGGCCGCTTGGCACGGACGCGACGGCGCAGGCCGCTCAGAACATTTGGATCGTCATCGACGAAGATGATTGACGGTGCGTCAGCCATGAGGAGGTCCCTTATATGGCACATGCCTGATGATGCGCCAGAATATGACAAACAGTTGGATTTTTGCCGCGGCTGTGATGTGAGTGACAGCGGCTTGCGGGTATGGGGGCCTGATTACGCGCAAAGCCAATGCGCAAACAGGGTGTGACGTGCTGTTTTATGCGTCTGGATGTTCCAGATAATAAAGGCCGGCAACAGGTCATCCTCACGTGTTTGCAAAGTCGAATTGTCCGCCAGTGACTGTGCCCTGTCAGCGCCGCTGACAATAATTTGCGAAACAGCGGTCCGCTCCGCAGGGCAGGATGTGCGCGGGATCGGTGCCAGTTTTGTCATGTGGTCAGGTGTACGGTTCATGGCTTTGGCTTCTCTGTCAGGTGCATCTTGACTGCAACCTTAGGCAGTTTCGTCTTTTTCCTATATCCCTATTTGAGGAGTGTTGTAAGACACTGAAAAACAAAGAAAAGCGGGGGTTCCCGTCAGGAATCCCCGCTTTTGCAAGTTTGGGTCATAAAAATGTAATGATTAAAATTCGTAGCCGAGCTTGTGATCGAGCGAGAATCGCCCGCCACCTCGAATAAGAACGGCCAGGGCCAGCATGCCCCACATGATCGGCATTTCAACACCGGCATTGATCCAGGCATAGCCGTTGGGCAGGTGAATGAAAAACGCAACTGTCATGAAGACAACCACGGCTGCGGCTACCGGACGGGTCAAAAGGCCAAGAACCAGCAGTGCGCCGCCAAAAAATTCCAGTGTTCCCACCAGAAGTGCAAACAGATAGCCGGGATGGAAACCGATACTGTCAAAATAACCACCGGTTCCCTCGAGGCCATAACCGCCAAACAGGCCAAAAAGTTTGCCCGCACCATGCGGCATTAACAGGATGCCTGTTGTTACCCGCAGGATCAGCCAGGACAGAGGTTCCAGGGCGGTCCAGAGCGTGGAAAGGGCGGGAATGATCGGACGGGTGTCAGACGGGTTATGGGAATTGCTCATTTTAAAATCTCCGTATTGTGCGAGGCATCGTTGCACGATGCAAAGGGGTAAAGACCGGTATCCATGCCGTTAGGCTGCCATATCAAAAAGCAGGGCTTCGGTATCGGTTTGGGACTGTAATTTGAGGATATCTTCCTGGGTGATGGCAGCACCATCACCGGCATTGAGTATGGTTTCACCACACGCCAGTGTGCCGCTGATCATTTGCAGCCAGGCGATCCTGCCCTTTCTCAGGGGGTGTTCAACCACGCTGCCTTTGCCAAGGCGGGCGGCATAAAGATCCACATCCTGATGAATGGTGATGGAGCCATCGCGACCCGAACGGCTACCGGCAAGTTGCAGGCTGTTTGAGGGGGCCGCAATGTCCTTTTCTTCATAACCCGGTTCAATGCCCTGTTTTTCAGGGATGATCCAGATTTGCAGGAAATGCACCGGATCGGTTTTTGAGGCATTGTATTCGCTATGACGAATGCCGGTTCCGGCACTCATGCGTTGCAGGCGACCGGGGCGAATGACCGACCCGTTGCCAATGCTGTCCTTGTGTTCCAGTCCCCCCTCAATGACATAGGAAATGATTTCCATGTCGCGGTGGGGGTGGGGGTCAAAACCGGCACCGGCAATGACCCGGTCTTCGTTGATAACCCGTAACGGACCCCAGCCCATGTGATTGCGGTCATAATAATGGCCGAATGAAAAGCTGTGGTGTGAATCCAGCCAGCCAAAATTGGCGCGGCCTCTTTCGTCTGATTTGCGTATCGTAATCATTGTCGGCTCCTTCATCAGGGGACATGTGTTGGAACCAGATTACGGTGTTTTTAATTATGCACAATCAACCAAAGGATAGACAAACTGTTTCCATATTGCCCCTAATCATCCGCCGGTCTGGCGATAGACGACCAGGGCAATATCCTTGAGTTGTGCCGGGTCTGGCGTGCCGCTTACGGCATAGCCGATGGGGCCATCGACCCAGTAAAATGCTTCTTGTTCTGCGGTATTCCAGGTGCTGAAATCGACAGAACTGTTATGGGGATTACGGGCAATGAATATGACGATGCGCTGGTTCTGATTGTTTTCATACATCAACAATGCGCCGGGTGTATCGCCGATCGGTACGACGCGTCCGCCCAGTAACTGGAAGTGTTTCGAGGATAGGTCGGGTATCGAAAATGAAAGACCCAAACGATTGTTCAGCCAGCCTGCCAGATGATCCTTCCGATCTGCGGACACCTCAACAGGATGTTCTTTGTCATTGGCATATAGACGATATGCGCGACTGGCGGTCATCGGCAGGGATGTGAAAAAATCGGGGCTGGCCGATTGATGCGACAGGGAGGCTTTCATCATGGCAGCTCCGCCAATGCCGCCGGCAACAATAATCATCAACATTGCCGCCATGTGCCGTAATGAATAACGGCCCGCGCTTCGCCGCGTGGCAGGCCCGACTGGTGGTTCGTCATGTCCGTTTTCAAAAAGCATCGTGGAAAATGGTGTTCTGCGACCCATATGGGGTGGGTGTCGCAAATTGCGTGTCAAATCGGCGCGATGGGACGGACGACGTTTTTCGCGGTCGGATATGTCGGCACCCAGGGCCGCATTCGTCTGGTTTTGGGGGCGCGTATGGGTATCAACTTCGCCCGAATGACGATCTTTTTCCGGAAATGCTTTTTGTTTTTCAGGGTCTTGCCGGTTTTCCCCGGGTGGCCCGTTGGCAGCGTCATGCCGTTTATGTTCGTCACTGTCATCATGGTCGTGGCGGGTCATTTTGATCCCTGCGCTGCAATTGGACTGGTGCCGGGGGTGTTTAATCAAGCGGCATTTTGATTGTCGGTCGATGAAGAAATTTACGCCAGGGGATTTTTTGCCCGGATCTGGTGAATAGAATGATCGGCTGATAAAAATGCACCGTATCAAGTACAGTTGCAAAAATGCTCCTGGTTCTAAGGGGCTTTATTGGAAACATGTCTTATGCCTTATCGCGGTAAAACGACCTTATTGATTGTTGCCCACGGTACCAGCGTTGAAAATGGCGATCCGGCAGGGGATCTTGCACGCAAGCTTGCACCAGCCTGGTTTGGCGATGTCGTGCCTGCTTATATGCGTTCCGAGCCGGGGCTGGAACAGGTGCTGACCGACCTTGCAGCGCAGGGGAAAACCGACCGTTTGCTGGTGGTGCCGCTGTTTTTTAGTGCGGGGTATCTGGTCACGGAAGAATTGCCCAAAATGCTGGCCGGTGCCGGTTTGTCACATGCAATGGTGTTGCCGCCCGTGACCGGTTTGAACGGCTTTGTGCCAATGGTGGCCCGGTATCTGGAACAGACCTTGCTGATACAGAATTGGGCAGCCAGTGACACAACCCTGTTTTTGATTGCGCATGGCCTTAAAACCCTGCGCGAACCGACAAGCGAACAAATCTGGCTGGCACAGCGTGTTGCCAATGTTCTGCCGGAACTCTCGGTGCGGGTGGTCAATATTGAAGGCCAGCCGTCCTTGCTGGACTGGCGACAAAAAACGGACCGGCCCAATCGGCTGTTTTTGCCAATTCTGGCCGGTGGCGGTGTTCACGCGCGCGAAGATGTGCCCGACATGCTGGCTCTGACCGGGCAGGATCAGGGTGTCTTGCTTGACCCTGTCGGGACCTGGCCGGTATTGCCACCGATTATTTTGGAGCAGGCGGCCCAAAAAGCCCGCCGGACCGTGGTATTGGCCAATTATATGATGCCGCCGCTTGGCAGCCGTGACCATAACAGCCCGCTGTCCTGACCTGCCTGTTTTGCGCATGCTGTTTTGCATATGGAGATGACAGGTGGCTGGTGTGCCCTGTTGCTTTGGCTGATGTAAACTCCGCCAAAGCCGTCCAACTTTCCGGGGTTCTGGTCGGTTATTCCGGCGACATGGCGGCGTTCGACTTTTTCAACAGATAGTCGCGAAACATGCGTGTGGCCGAAGACAGGTTCTTTTCGGCCTCATGCACAATCAGCAATTGCCGTTTGGCCCAGTCATCGGCAATCGGGGTGCCGGAAATATTCATATGCGATAAATGCTCCTCAACACTGGAGCGCCGCAAAAAGCCGATACCCAGCCCCGCCGCAATAACCCGGCGTAACGAGCCAAACCGCATGACCTTGATATGCGGGTGCATTGCCAGGCTCAGTTTGCTGGCAGCTTCGCTGATCAAATCGTCAATCACGCCGCCTTCATGCAGCGAAATGATCTGGTATTTGATGGCATCGGCGAAATATACCGGTTGCGGATTTTTCGGATCGGGAATGAGCGGATGGCCCCTGGGCGTGACAAGCCAGATCGGGTCATCGCAAAAAACATGATAATCAAGGTCGTAGCGTCCGATATTGTCGGCTACCACGGCCAGATCGGCGCGACCGTCGCGCACGGCATCAATCGATTCGCGGCTGGTCAGCTCGCTGACATCAACCGTAATATCGGGAAAATCCCGGCCAAAATCGGCCAGATAGGACGGAAGTCCCGTTAGAATACCGGATGTGACCGTGGCCAGAAAAATCTCGCCTTTTTGTCCGGCATTGTAATCGCTGAGTTCGTTTGACAGATGGCGCAAATCACCCAGCAGCTTTTCGCCATAGCGGGCAAAAATCGTACCTTCCGGCGTGGGTTCGACACCACGGGGCAGGCGACGCAGCAGGCGCACGCCCAAAAGGGCCTCAAGCTCGCCAATACGCCGACTGACGGCGGACGTTGCGATATGTTCGCGCCGGGCGGCTTCATTAATGCTGCCGGCCTTAACAATGGCGACGAACAGCCTGATCGTGACGATATCAAACTTTTGCATATAATCGTTTAGGTCGCCCGGGCCAAAACGGTCAAGCGCGATTATTCCCCATCGCGATCAAGAGAGGCAGAGAAGAACGATCAGTTCTTCTCGCCAAGCATTTGTGCACGCCATTCATTGACCAGGGCGGAATGATCGCGTGCCGGGCTGTTTTCCATGATCCGGGCAATACGGACAGCTTCAAAGAAGTCGGCAAGCCAGGCAAATTTCGGTTTTGCCGCTTTCGGCTCTTTGTGGGAAACAGAGGCGCTGTTAAATGCGAGAGTAGCCATTTTCAAATCTCCTTTGGCAAGGAAGTGCGGTTTGTTTTCCGTGATTTGAAAGCTAGCAAAGGTCGGTTGGGTCCACTATCACCGGTTTGCGGCGTCCCCGTTCTTGTTTGGAGAACGATAATGGTTAAGTTATTGAAACTGCGCGATATTGATTTTTTACGGCACATATGGAAAACGCATTATTTGTATTTTTCCTTCAAAGGAATTGGAATTATTTCTGTTATTATGTGTAAATAATTCATCAATCATGTGAGAGAATGGCACATATCGGCAAAGAAGGGCGCCTATGAATAACGACGCTGATCACGACAATCTTTCGTATGAGCAGCAACATGGCAGTGGCCTGCAGGAAATGCTGGGATATCGTCTGGTGGAGTGGCAGGACGACCGTGCTGTTGTTGAACTGCATGTTGCGCCCCGGCATTGTAATCGCGCCGGGATTCTGCATGGCGGTGTCCTTGCAACGCTGCTCGATACAGCTTCCGGCTACGCGTGTTGTTATTGTCCAGTCCCGGGAAATGTCCGTCGCTGCCTGACCTTGTCACTGACCACGCAGTTTATGGGGCAGGCTGTTGATGGCGATATTGTGAAGGTCGAAGCGCAGCGACAGGGCGGTGGGCGCAAGATCATTTTCACAACCGCCACGGCCTATAACAATAAGGGTGACATCATTGCGTCTGCTACCGGCACATTCCGCTATCATCGTGGCAGTGAAGACAAGGCTGGTGTTCCGCGCGATTAAACGCGACCTACCCTAAGGTTTTGGCTGTAGGCGAGGCACACAAAAAGGCGCTGCCCGATGACAGCGCCTTTTGTGTTAAAGATTTGATATTTATCGATTATTTCGGCATCTGCCATTTGCCATCGACCAGACGCGGAATGTTCAGCGGGTTGCTGTCTTTCAGCGCGTCGGGCAGCAGGGCATCGGCGAAGGCCTGATAGGCCACCGGGCGGACGAAACGCTTGATCGCCAGCGAACCGACCGAGGTTGAACGCGAATCCGTGCTTGCCGGGTACGGCCCGCCATGTACCATTGAATGGCAGACTTCCACACCGGTCGGCCAGCCATTGACCAGGATACGACCGGCGACTTTTTCCAGAAGCGGGCGCAGTTTGGTGGCAAATGCGGCGTCGGCATCGTCCATCTGGATGGTCGCAGTCAACTGGCCGAACAGTTTGGCCGAGATTTCCAGAATCTGCTCTTCATTGTCGCATTCGATGATGATCCCGGCGGGACCAAACATTTCTTCGGCCAGTTCGGGGTTTGCCTGCCAATCGGCGGCCGACACGCGGTAAACTGCCGGGCTGCCTTCAAACGGGCCATCGGTGTCCCGGCGTTTGAGGGCACAGGTGACTTTCGGGTGTTTTGCCATGTCGTCATTGACATGATGATAGGCGCTGGAAACCCGGTCCGTCAGCATGGCCTGGCTGGCAACACCGCCCAGTTCTTCGACAGCGGTGGTTACAAAGGTATCGAGGTCCGCGCCCTTAACAGCCAGCAAAAGCCCCGGATTGGTGCAGAACTGGCCCACACCCATAGTCAGCGAGCCTGCCCATGCCTTGGCAATGCCAGCGGCATTTTTCTTCATGGCATTTGGCAGCAGGTAAACCGGGTTGTTGCTGCCCAGTTCGCCATAAAACGGGATCGGGTCCGGGCGGCTGACCGCGATGTCAAACAGGGCACGGCCGCCACCGGTTGAGCCGGTAAAGCCAACCGCCTTGATCAGCGGATGGGCGACCAGCGACTGGCCGACAATACGGCCGCCGCCATGCACCATGCTGAACACGCCTTTGGGCATGCCGGTTTTTTCAACCGCTGCGGCAATGGCCTGGGCGACGATTTCCGAGGTGCCGGGATGGGCGGCATGGGCCTTGAACACCACCGGGCAACCCGCCGCCAGGGCAGATGCGGTATCGCCCCCGGCAACCGAAAATGCCAGCGGGAAGTTTGATGCGCCAAAAACGCCAACCGGCCCCAGGGCCTTGAACATCGAGCGGATGTCGGGCTTGGGCAGCGGGGTGCGGTTGGGCTGGGCGGTTTCGATGCGGGCTTCAAACCATGAACCTTCTTCGATCCAGTCGGCAAAGAAACGCAACTGGCCGACGGTACGGCCGCGTTCCCCCTGCAGGCGGGCCGCGGGCAGGGCGGATTCAAGGTTGCCCATTTCGGTCAGTTCGTCGCCGCGCGCGTCAATTTCTTCGGCACAGGCGCGCAGGAAGGCCGCCCGTTTTGCCGGTGCCATCGCGGCAAATTCCTCGGCACAGGCATCGGCCGCACGGGCCGCCTGATTGACATGTTCTTCGGTACCCTGCTGAAATTTGGTCGGCAGCTTCTCGCCGGTGGCAGGATTATCCGCCTGAAAAACATCGGGGCCATCCAGCCATTCACCAGCAATATAGTTTTTTCCGCTCAGCATCGGGTTCTCCTGTGAGTTGGATCTCTGTATATCCGTTATCCAGAGGCATGCCCGGGATCAACAGACAGCTAAAGCCATAAAAATATTCGCAATTCATGACGTTATTGTCCGTCTATACCGTAAATTCTCTCCAGATTCCGTAAAAATCATACAATAGTACTATATTGCATGGAATCTGTCACCCGGGCAGCAAATTGGACGGGTATTTTTGATGCCCGGAATGTATGGGGCAGGTGCGTCCCTGTAAAGGCATCAAGTAAAAAGTCCCGCACGTGAATATTGTCAGGACAGCCCAAAGGGGGATGGAGTAAAATTGTTCCATACCAATCGCTTATCGAAACCGGGTTCCGGGACATAACACATTGATGAACTGACGGGGGCAATGCTGCGGACAAATCGCAAGCGGTGACGGGTGCCAGCTCTCTTGCAAAATCCCGGAAGATCAATACGCGTTTCTATCTATGTGGATGAGGTGTTCTTGCGACATCCATCTGTTATTCTTGTGAAAAAGCAGACAAAGTTTTCGTGTTCAGGCGTGGTTCGGAAGCTGTAAATGGGCTGAAGATGTGGCCCGGCCTGTATTCAGGGTGATGGCGAAGCAGGTTCGCGCAAATTTCCGAAAAAGGGTGCTGATTCTGGGCGGCAAGGAGGAACGATTATGAAATTTACCACCGAAGGTCTTTATGCCTCGCGCCGGTCCCCGGTGATGGCGCGCAATATTGTTTCGACATCGCAACCATTGGCGGCGCAGGCAGGTTTACGGATGCTGGCTGCGGGTGGCAATGCGGCTGATGCGGCGCTGGCTGCGGCCATTGCCCTGCCGGTGGTGGAGCCCACCGGCAACGGTTTGGGCTCTGATGCCTATGCCATTATTTGGGATGGGAAGGAAATTCATGGGTTGAATGCGTCGGGCCGGGCTCCGGCGGCCTGGTCGCCCGAACGCTTTGCCGGGCAGGAAACAATGCCGCAGCGGGGCTGGGAATCGGTCACGGTGCCCGGTGCGGTGTCGGCCTGGCGGGCGATTTCGGACAAGTTTGGCAAATTGCCGTTTGAAAAGCTGTTTGACCCGGCCATCGACTATGCCAGCCGGGGCTTTGCCGTATCACCGATCATTGCCCAGCTTTGGGCCAATGGCGCGAAGGTTTTGCAGGATCAACCCGGCTTTGCCGAGGCCTTTATGCCTGGTGGCAAAACACCCAAAGCAGGCGAGCTGTTTGTAAACCCGGCCATGGCCGAAAGCCTGCGCGATATTGCCGAGACCGGTGGGGATAGTTTTTACAAAGGCCGCCTGGCAAAGAAAATTGCCGATTTTGCCCGCCAGCATGGCGCGGCCCTGAATGAAGAAGACCTTGCCAACCATAAGGCGGATTGGTGTGGCACCATCAGCCAGGAATTTGGCGATGTGGCCCTGCATGAAATTCCGCCCAACGGGCAGGGCATTTCGGCCCTGATGGCCCTGGGCATTTTGCGCCATTGCCAGCTTGAACGCTTTGGCCCGGATGACCCCGAAGCCCTGCATCTCGAAATCGAGGCGATGAAACTGGCCTTTGCCGATTTGCACACTTATGTCGCCGATCTGGATCATATGCGTGAGGTGACGGTGGAACATTTGCTGTCCGATAAATATCTGGCATCGCGCGCCGCCCTGATTGATCCGGCGCGCGCACAGGATTTCAAGGCCGGTGCGCCCGAACATGGCGGGACGGTTTATGTCACGGCGGCGGATGAAAGCGGCATGATGGTGTCGTTTATTCAGTCGAATTATCTGGGTTTTGGCTCCGGTGTTGTGGTGCCGGGTACGTCAATCAGCTTGCAAAACCGGGGGCATGGCTTTTCGTTGCAGCCGGGGCATCCCAACCAGGTTGCGGGGGGCAAACGCCCGTTCCAAACCATTATTCCGGCCTTTTTGATGGGCAGGGATGGCAACCCGGTTATGAGCTTTGGCGTCATGGGCGGGCCGATGCAGGCCCAGGGGCATTTGCAAATGACGTTGCGCACCCAGCTTTGGCGCCAGGACCCGCAAACCGCCGCCGATGCCCCGCGCTGGCAGGCCATTTCCGGGCTGGATGTGGCGGTCGAGCATGTGTTGGGGGATCAAACCATCACCGCTCTGCGCGCCAAGGGCCATAACATTCTGGTGGAAACGCCGGATCAAACCAATTTTGGCTTTGGCGGTGCGCAGCTTATTGCCAAAACCGATGCCGGATATGTCGCCGGGTCTGACCCGCGCAAGGATGGCTGTGCGGTTGGTTTTTAAGGCTCGTTTGCCTTTTTGGGTACATTCCCGCTCGCTGTTCTGGCGGGAGAGTAAAATGGGACGGGGTGTTTGGCACCTCGTCCCTTTCTATGTCGGCGAAGGTCATAAAGGCAGGTTGCTGTGGGGTGGCGCTTGCCTGTTAGCTCGCCTTGCTGCTGGGCTGGCGGCCAAAGATGCTGGCGAAATCGGTTTTGCCGGGTTTTTCGCGATGAAGCTGCAATCGGTCGCGGATGTTATCAAGGTGGCGGGCCATGCAGGATGCAGCTTCGTCGGGGTTGCCGCCGGTTAGGGCGCGCAACAGTTCGTCATGGTCATCATGCGAGCAATCGGCGGGTTGCGGGCTTTCATACATCGCAATGATCAGCGAGCTTCGCAAAATCAGCCGTTCCAAAAATTCCTCGATCACCAGATTGTTGGCAAGGCGGGCCAGCAACAGGTGAAATTCGCCTGATAGAATAATCGCGGCGCGATGGTCGCCCTCATGGTGGGCTTTGTGCTCTGCGGCCAGATGGGCGCGGATCTGTTCAGCACGATTTGCGGTCATGTGCGCAGTGACCTTGCGCACCACGCCATCTTCGATCATGCGGCGGGCGGAAAAAACCTCGATCGCTTCGTCAATGGTGGGTTCGGCCACAAAGGCCCCGCGATTGGGCACCAGATTGATCAGCTTGTCATGGGCCAGTTGCAGGAAGGCCGCGCGGATGCGTGCCCGGCTGACGCCAAAGGTTTTGGTAAGGTCTTCTTCCACCAGCTTCATGCCGGGTTCCAGGCGCCGGTCCAGGATGGCGCCCAGCATTTCCTGATAAATCTGTTCTTCCGGCCGTAATTTGCCGCTGCCGGTAAAGCGTTGGGGCTCGGCGGGGTGGGCCATAGTGGCGCGTCTTTCCTGAGGATGGGGAGAAAGTGTCATATGAATGTTTTACAAAATTGTTGACGATTTAGACAACAAAAAACCGACGAAACAGTTTCGCCTTGTTCTATAAAGCCTAAAATATACGCGGAATGCCGTAATTGGTTAAATAATGCACACTAAATGTGCATAAAAATGGCACTTATGGTGCGCCCTGATCAAGGTGAGGACCCGGAAAGCCTGCTTTTGTGCGTTCTTTCTGATGTGGCATAGCATTTGCTAACAATCCAAAACACAGATTGTTGACAATTTGCATGCAGTATCGGGTGGGCGGATGACGGGTAACGGGGCCATTGAGCTGATCGCTGTCAGTAAATATTACGGCAGTACAATCGCAGTCAAATCGATCGATCTCAAAATACCGGCTGGCGCCTATTGCTGTCTGATCGGTCCATCGGGCTGCGGCAAGACAACAACCCTTCGCATGATTGCCGGTCACGAGGTGATCAGCGAAGGGGATCTGTTGATCGGGCAGCGTAATGTAACGGAATTGCCACCGGTAAAGCGCGGCACGGCCATGATGTTTCAGAATTACGCGCTGTTCCCCCATATGACCTGTGCGGAAAATGTGGCCTTTGGCCTGCGTATGCAGGGTGTTGCACCAGCCGAGCGGGCCGAACGTGCCACCGAAATGCTTGCCCGCGTGCATATGGAAAAATTCGCCGACCGTAAACCCGACCAGCTTTCGGGTGGGCAGCAGCAGCGTATTGCGCTGGCCCGTGCGTTGATTACCCAGCCCGAAGTTTTGCTGCTTGATGAACCGCTTTCCGCCCTGGATCCGTTTTTGCGCGCCCGGATGCGCGATGAACTGCGTCGCTTGCAGCAGGATTTGGGCATTACCTTTGTCCATGTCACCCACGCCCAGGACGAGGCCCTGGCCCTGTCGGACATGGTGGTGGTGATGGAAGATGGCGTTATCCGCCAAAAAGGCAGCCCGGAAGAGATTTTTAACCGGCCCAAATCGCGCTTTATTGCCAATTTCATGGGCGGACAAAACATTTTTAAAGGGCGGGTTCTTCGGGCCGATGCTACCGCCACCATTATCGAACGCGGGCCGGACCAGTTTGTGTTGCCGGTGCATGGTGATGCCAGAACCGGCGAAGACCTTGAATTTACCATTCGGACCGATCTGATCGGTCTGGCATCCGAAATCCCTGCCGGGGCGGAGCAATGCCAGATCCCGGTTGAAATCACCACTGTTGAATATTTGGGACTTTGGGTGCGGATTGTTGCCACCACGATGGACGGCAAGGACATCACCCTTATGAAGACCGAAAGCGAATTTCGGCGCGCACCTGTGCACAGGCAGGAGAAGTTTATCGCCTATTGGGAACCGGAACACGCGCATGTTCTGGCCTGAAATCAAAAACAGCGTTTTATCAGGAGCTTCACATGACGACCGACAAGACCAAATTGACGTCGATTCTGCCGGGCAAGGATGTTACCCGCCGCGGTTTTCTTAAGGGCGCAGCCGCGACAGCCGGTGTTGCCATCGGGTCTGGCGCGATTACCGGTTTTCCGACCATTTGGGCGCAGAATATTAAAAATGTGACGTTGCGCCAGTTTGGCACCGGGGTGTCCAACATCAATGCCGTGGCCGAAAAGGTAAAGGAAGATCTCGGCTTTACCCTGCAAATGACGGCCCTTGATTCCGATGCCGTGGCCCAGCGCGCCGTGACCCAGCCCAATTCGTTTGATATTGCCGATATCGAATACTGGATTTGTAAAAAGGTTTTCCCGGCGGGCACCCTGCAGCCGATGGATACCACCAAGATCAAGAATTACGATAAAATCTCGCCGTTATTCATTACCGGCAAGCTAACGCCGGACTCCAAAATTGCCCAGGGCACGGCACCAAACACGGTTGGTTTTGTCGAAGGCCCGGACAGCACCGATTTTGCCAGTGCGCCGACCCAGTGGATGACGCTGATCCCGACCATTTACAATGCCGATACCCTGGGTATTCGCCCTGATTTGATCAATCGTCCTGTCAATAGCTGGGCGGATTTGCTCAGCCCCGATTTCAAGGGCAAGGCATCGATCCTGAATATCCCGGCAATTGGCATCATGGATGCGGCAATGGTGTCCGAGGCGATGGGTGAAATCACCTATGGCGACAAGGGCAACATGACCAAGGACGAAATTGACCAGACCATCGCGCTGATGATCAAGGCGAAAAGGGATGGCCAGTTCCGCGCCTTCTGGAAGAGCTTTGATGAATCGGTCAATCTGATGTCGTCGGGCGAGGTCGTGATTCAGTCGATGTGGTCGCCGGCCGTGGCGGCTGTGCGCTCCAAGGGGATCGAATGCAAATACCAGCCGCTCAAGGAAGGGTATCGCGCCTGGGGTGGCGGTATTGGTCTGGCCAAGCATCTTTCCGGCCTCGAGCTTGAGGCGGCCTATGAATATATCAACTGGTATCTGTCGGGCTGGGTCGGGGCGTATCTGAACCGCCAGGGCTATTACAGTGCCGCACCGGAAACGGCCAAAAAATTCATGACCGCCGATGAATGGGGCTACTGGATGGAAGGCAAACCCGCCCAGAGCGACATTCTTAGCCCCGAAGGCAAGGTGATGGAAAAGGCTGGTGCCGTGCGCGATGGCGGTTCTTATGAAGAGCGCATGGGCCATGTTGCCTGCTGGAACTCTGTAATGGATGAAAACAAACACATGGTTCGCAAGTGGAACGAATTTATCGCCGCCTGATGCGGGGATAATGTGCCGGGCCGCCCATGTGTGGCCCGGTACTCCTTTGGAAAATTTCTGAATGTGGCGGAACGGTATGTCAGCATCCAATTCCAAACGCGGTTCCTATTTTCTGATCACGCCTATGGCGCTGGTATTTGCCATTTTTCTGGTGATACCGCTGCTGACAATTGTGGTGGTCAGTTTCTGGGATTATGACGAATATCGCATCCTGCCCGATTTTATTCTGGAAAATTACAGTTACCTGCTGGGCTCCTCTGTGACCTGGCAAATTTATCTGAACACCTTTAAATATGCCGCGCTGACCTGGGTATTTACGCTCGGTATCGGTTTTACCGTGGCCTATTTTCTGGCCTTTCATGTTCGCAGTCTGACCTGGCAGATTATTCTGTTTATGGTCTGCACCATCCCGTTCTGGACGTCGAACATCATCCGCATGATTTCGTGGATTCCGTTTCTGGGGCGTAATGGTTTGCTTAATCAGGCGCTGATGGGGACCGGGATCATTCACGAACCGCTTGAATTTTTGCTGTTTTCCGACTTTGCCGTGGTTCTGGCCGATGTGCATTTATACACCCTGTTTATGGTGGTGCCGATTTTCAATTCGATGATGCGCATTGACCGTTCATTGATTGAGGCCGCGCGTGATAACGGTGCCAGTGCCTGGGCGACATTGCGGCATGTGATTTTGCCACTGTCCAAACCCGGTATCGCCATTGGTTCCATTTTTGTCATCACGGTGGTGATGGGCGATTTCATTACGGTGCGGTTGATGAGCGGCGGGCAAAGTGCCTCCGTCGGGTTGCAGATTTCCAATGAAATCGGGCTGTTGCAATATCCGGCGGCGGCGGCCAGTGCGGTTGTGCTGCTGATCACGGTATTGCTGATCGTCACCGCCCTGTTGCGCCTCGTTGATATTCGCAAGGAGCTTTGACATGGCGATAACCCGTGAAAAACGTCCGGTGGCCTTTTATTTCCTTGCCGCTTTTTTTGCCCTGTTTGTGCTGTTTTTATACGGGCCGATGCTGACCATTTTCATTCTGTCCTTTCAGGGGCCAAATGGCGGGCTGACTTTCCCGATGAACGGGTTTTCCTTTCACTGGTTTGTAAACCTGTTTCAGCAACAGGCGGTGGGGGATTTTGGCGGGTCATTCATGCGCTCGCTCAAGCTGGGGCTGATTGTCATGGTGGTGACGGTTGTCGTGTCCTTCATGGCGGGCATGGCTTTCCGGCGGCGCTTTCGCGGTGATACGGTGGTGTTTTACCTGGCGATTGCCAGTTTGATTGTGCCCTCCATCCTGATCTCGCTGGGCATTGGCCTGTTGTTCAATATCTTTGAAATACAGCCCCACTGGTATAGCTCCGCCCTGGGCGCGCATCTGACCTGGACCTTCCCGTTTGGTCTGTTGATCATGTTTGCGGTGTTTAACCGCTTTGATCCCTCGTTTGAGGAAGCGGCCCGGGATTTGGGGGCATCCAACTGGCAAACGGTGCGCCATGTGGTGCTGCCAATGGTCGCCCCCAGCCTGATTGGCGTTGCGATGTTTTCCTTTACCCTGTCTTACGATGAATTTGCCCGCACCTTGATGACGGCAGGATCCTTAAACACCCTGCCTTTGGAAATTTACGGCATGACCACCAATGTCACCACACCGGTGCTTTATGCGCTGGGTACGTTAACAACGGTTTTTTCCTTTGTTGTCATCGGCCTGGCCTTTGGCGCGGTGGTGTTGTTACGCCGTCGCAAGGCGTGATCAGGGGGCGATAGAAAATGTCAAAAATCGCGGTGATCAACCCGAATATGTCGGCCGGTTTTACCGATAAAATCCGCACTCAGGCCCAGCGTACCGTTTATCCCCATAATCAGGTGGTGGCCCTTAATCCCGATTTTGGCCCCGACAGCATCGAAGGCTATTACGACGAGGCCTTTGCCAGTGTTGGTTTGCTCTCTGTCATCCGCAAGCTCGACCCGACCGGGATTGATGGCTATGTCGTGGCCTGTTTTGACGATACCGGCGTGGATGCCGCCCGTTGCCTGACCCAGGCGCCGGTGATGGGGTTGTGTGAAGGTGCCATTCGCTTTGCCCAGGCTCTGGCTGGCCGATATGCCATTGTCACCCCCATGTTTGTGTCCGTGCGTCCGCTGGAACATCTGGTGCGCAAATATGGCGCGGATCGCGATTGTGTGGTGCGCGCCGCCGGGGTCCGCACCCTGGATTTTGAAGGGGAAAATGCCACCCGTGCCTATAATGCCCTGTATGGCGCGGCGCAAAAAAGCCTGCGCGATGACGGGGCGGAGGCGATTGTGCTGGGCTGTGCCGGGATGACGGATGTTGCAGAACACCTGAGTGCTGACTTGGGCGTGCCGGTGATTGACGGGGTGCAGGCCGCGATTAAAATGGTCGAAGGTTTGGCCGCCCTGCAATTGACGACCAGCAAACACAGCACTTATGGCACACCACCTGCCAAATCCTATCACGGTATGTTTGAAGGTTTTGCGCCAGCCTCTATTTAGGATGTATTGTGCATTCGTGTTGCGCCTTTTGACGCAACTTTGCCCGGTTTTGTCGGAACTTCCTCCAGTAATTGAATTCTTAATACTTATTCGCCAAAAGATTGACATGTGTTTCAACAGAATCGCACTGTCTGCGAATAGGACGTTCGATTTCTGGTTGATCTGACGGAAGCCAAACCGACGACATGGGCAAGGGATGATACAAAAAGATCTTTTTACGATTGCGCCGGAAATACGTGCCGACATCGAAGAGCGTCTGGCCCGTGTGGCGCGCGAGGATGGCGTGCGCCTGTTGATGGCGGTTGAATCCGGGTCGCGCGCCTGGGGATTTCCCTCGCCCGACAGCGATTATGATGTGCGTTTTCTTTATATCCGCCCGCGCCGGGATTATCTGGCGCTTAAGCCCGTTCGCGATGTGATCGAACGGCCGATTGTTGATCTGATTGACCTGAACGGCTGGGATATTCGCAAGGCGCTTGGCCTGTTGCTCAAGCATAATGCGGTCTTGTCGGAATGGCTTGAAAGCCCGATCCGCTATATTGCGGATGACCCGGCAGTGACCCAACTGGCGGATCTTGCCAGTCGTCATTTTGATCCGCATGGTTATGCCCGCCATTATGCCAGTCTTGGCAAGGGGATGGTCAATCGCTGGCTGGATCCGGACGGGCAGATCGCCGTGAAGCGATATTTCTATGCGTTGCGTCCGGCACTGTCGGTGCGCGCATTGCGCCTTGACCCGTCACAACGTCCGCCAATGAGCATACAGCCCTTAATGCAGGCGGCAAAACTCGACCCGGTGCTGGTAAGCCAGGTTGATGAACTGATCGCGCGCAAGGCAGAAACCCGCGAGGCAGGAAGCACGATCCGGTTGCCCGAGATTGAGCAGTTGATACAGGATGAACTTGATCGGGTGGACGAGGTTCCCAAACGCGCCAACGTCGAGGATTTTACCAGGGAGGCCGAGGCGCTTTTTCTGGAATGGGTCGAACGCGAATGATCAAGACCCGCTGCATCAAAAGAGGCGGGCACGTTCGTTATTATGCGTTCTGGTCATGCCATGAATCGTGATGTCTGAAATCCTTGCGTTGGCACCAAATTGGCGGATGCAAGATAACGGACAATCCGAATCCGTCATTCAATCACGGGATGTTGCTGTCCTGCAACATGGCGGGTGGGTTGTGACGGGTCTTTTGGCCCTGATTTGGTCCAAAGCGGTTTACGGGAAGGAATCTGGCGAATTTTCTTTTGTTTTCAAATGGCAATCTGTGGTTTTTACCGGAAAAAGATAGCAGAAACAGAGGGGAGCTTTGCAGGGCGTCAAAGATATTTTGCGCCGCAAAATGTCAAAAAATCCAGCTTTTCCATATCTTTGAACGGTGTGATGGAAACATTCACATCCCTGTTGCGTTGAACACGCGAAAAACCGGCTTTTCAAGACCTTAAACAGGGCCTAAATCCGTATGGTCATTTGGAGGCAATTGGGGGTAAAACCCTGTTGGTTCAATACTGTCACATTGCTGCCCCGTTCATCGTGCAAAAGCCCGCAAGGCATATCAACAAAGGTTTCGGCGTGAAAAAAATGCAAATTTGCCAGCAGGTTGACTCGCAATGTGTCCCGCACAAACGATTTCCTCTGTTCCGGTTGGGAATGGCATCGGCCTGTGTGCTGACCACCCTGTGTCTTGCCGGTCAGCCCGCAATGGCGGCGGCCACCAAGGCACATGCAACGAACAAGCAAACTGCCGCAAATGCAGCCGACGCCCCGGCTTCCGGGCAGGACGCACCGGCATCGGCTGACGCGGACAAACAAAGCGCACCGGCCGGGCAGGGCGATAAGCCAGCTTCTGCCGATGGGGATAAAGCGGCGCCTGATGCGTCATCCGGATCCGCTGCGCCTGCGTCGGAAAAGGCACAGGCTCCCGCTGAAAATAGTGGTGCAGATGGTGATCAGGCTGCGCAAAATGCGCCGACCGGCAACGGCGAGGCCGATCAGGGTGCAACGCCGCCGGCCCCCGGCAATGATCAGGCGCAGGCTGGCAACAAGGCACCGGCAGGCCAGGGACAGCAGGCGGAACAGGCCACGCAGACCCCGCCCTTTAGCCCGCAACTGGTGATTGATCGTGCCCGCGAATTGGCAAAAAAGCCGTTTGAAAACCCGCATCGTGAATTGCCCGCTGCCCTGGCCGATCTGGATGCGGCGAAATATGCCAAAATCAAATTCAAGTCCGATCAGGCTTTCCTGAAAGACCCTGCAACCGGTTTTTCGATGGAGCTTTATCATCCCGGTTACATGTATGACGTGCCGGTGGGGATCAATATTGTGCGTGATGGCAAGGTGCAGCCTGTGCCCTATTCCGCCAGCCTGTTTGATTTCGCCGATACCGGGCTTTCGGACAATAATGTCGGCGCACAGGGATATGCCGGTTTAAAGTTGAAATACCCGCTTGATTCGGTGACAAGCAACGAAGAGCTGGCCTCGTTTCTGGGGGCAAGCTACTTCCGTGTGATGGGGCGTAATCAGGTGCGCGGGCAGTTGGCCCGGGCGCTGGCGATTGATCTGGCCGCTCCCTCGGGCGAGGAATTTCCGGTTTTCCGCGAATTCTGGGTCGAACAGCCGACCGATCCGTGGGGCAAAGTCACGGTCTATGCCCTGCTTGACAGTGCGCGTGTCACCGGGGCCTATCAGTTTGATATTGTGCCGGGCGAACGCTCGGTGGCCTCGATCAAGGCAACCCTGTTTTTCCGTGACCAGATTCAAAAGCTGGGCATTGCACCGTTAAGCAGCATGTTCCTGTTTGGTGAACAGAAACGTCGCCATTTCGATGATTATCGCGATGAAGTGCATAACAGCGATGGCCTTCTGATCCATAACGGGCAGGGGGAATGGCTGTGGCGTCCGCTGGATAACCCGAAAAACCTGCAGATCAGTTCTTTCCTGGATCAAAATCCGCGCGGTTTTGGCCTGATGCAGCGGGATCGTAATTTTGACCATTATCAGGATGCCAGCGCGCATTTTGAAAAACGTCCCGGTTACTGGATCACGCCGAAAGGTGACTGGGGCAAGGGCCATGTGGAACTGGTCGAAATTCCCTCGCCCGATGAAACCAACGAAAATATCGTTGCCTTCTGGGTGCCCGACGCCAAACTCAAGGCCGGTGATCAGTTGGAAATTTCCTATGATCTGACCGCCATGAGCGATGGCCGCGAACTGCATGGCATGGCGCGCGCCCTTGATACCCGTATTGCGCCGGTACCGGGTGGTGACGAGGATAATGGCGGCGTTCACCGCTTTATCCTGAATTTCCGCGGGGGTGATCTGGATTATTATCTGGATGATCTTGCCAATTTGCAGGCTGATGTCAGTGCATCCAATGCCAATGTCAGCAACGTGCATGTTGTCAAGGACGCCGAAAATGGCGGTGTGCGCGTCCTGTTTGATCTGGCGGGCACCGGCGAAGCACCGACCTCCAATCTGCGTGCCTTTTTGCATTATAAAGACCGCGTGATTAGCGAAACCTGGACCATGCCGTGGGCGTTCTGATTGCAAGAACGCCCCGGTGGTGCGGGTCGCCCGTTTATTTCTCAAACTGCCTTTCTGCCCAGGAACAAAATTGATGACCGACAGCCCGGCTATGCCCCGCTCCCCCGAAGAACTTGACCCGGCTGTAAAGCTGGCGGGGCCTTCCTCGACGGTGCGGCGCCTGTTTTTGTTTGGCGCATCGCTGGTGACAACCATTTATGCTGCCTGGCTGATGACCGATGTATTGGGCGCAGACCAGTTAACCGGCATGGAAATGGTGGTGATTACCTTTTTCACCATCAATTTTGCCTGGATTGCCCTGTCGTTTTACACCGGTGTTGTCGGTATTTTTCTACGCGCCTTTGGCATTGATGCCATCACATTGCGCCGCATGAAGCCGATTGAACGCAAAGGCAAACTGAAATCAAAAAACGTTATCGTGATCCCGGTTTATAATGAAAGCCCGGATCGCGTTTTTGCCGGTTTGCGCGCCAGTTATGAAAGCCTGGCAGCAACGGGCGAACTTGATGCCTTTGATTTTTTCGTGCTGTCGGACACCCGCGATCCCGATATCTGGATTGCCGAGGAAATGGCATGGGCGCGCACCTGTTCGGAGTTGAATGCGCGCGGCAAAATCTTTTTCCGCCGCCGCCCGGAAAATACCGAACGTAAATCCGGCAACCTCAAGGAATTCTGCGAAACCTATGCCTCGAACTATGATCATATGATCGTGTTTGATGCCGACAGTGTGATGTCGGGTGAGGCGATGGTGAATATGGCCTATCTGATGGAAAACAATCCGGATTCCGGGATTATCCAAAGCCCGCCGCAGCCAACCGGCCGTTCCACCCTGTTTGCCCGTATCCTGCAGTTCATTTCGCGCGTGCATGGCCCGACCATGTCGGCCGGGTTGGCATTTTGGTGCATGGGCAGTTCCAACTATTGGGGCCATAACGCCATTATCCGGGTGCAGGCCTTTATTGATTGTTGTGGGTTGCCGGTTTTGTCGGGCAAGCCGCCGATGGGCGGACATATTTTAAGCCACGACTTTGTCGAGGCCGCCTTTATGCGCAAGGCGGGCTGGCGGGTGTGGCTGATTCCGCAGCTTGAAGGCAGTTGGGAAGAATTGCCGCCCAACCTGATTGACTTTGCCGTGCGTGACCGGCGCTGGTGCCAGGGTAACATGCAGCATGCCCGCCTGATTTTTGCACCGGGCTTTTTGCCGCTGTCGCGTCTGCACTTCTTTATGGGCGTAATGAGCTTCCTGTCATCGCCGCTGTGGTTTTTGCTGCTGTTAAGCTCGACCATTGCGACGCTGCAAAATTCGCGCCTGACCTACAGCTTCTTCCCCGGCCAGTTCACCATGTTCCCGCAATGGCCGGTGGACCGGTCGATGGAAATGGTGGTGTTGCTGGTTTTCACCATCGGCATGCTGGTTTTGCCCAAGGTGATTTCGGTCTTCATGGTGTTTCTTGGTCGGGACCGGCGCAAATATGGCGGGGCTGCCGTGTTGCTCAGCGGTCTTTTAGAAATGATCTATTCCGCCCTGCAAGCCCCGATCATGATGACCCTGCATTCGCGCTTTGTGCTCTCGGTCCTGACCGGCAACCAGGTGGGTTGGGATGCCCAGGAACGCGATGATACCGGTGTGCCGTTTATGGCGGCGGTGAAAACCCATATCGGCATTATTCTGGCGGGTTTGGCCTGGGGCGCGATTGCGCTTTATGTGGATCAGGCATTTTTCTGGTGGCTGACGCCGATTTTGGCGGGCCTGGTGCTTTCGCCGTGGTTAACGCATTGGTCCAGCCTGCTGCGCCTGGGGCAGAAAACCCGGAAACTGAAACTGTTTTTAACCCCCGAAGAAACCGCAACACCGGAAGAACTGGCAGCGCTTTATCGCATCACCGCCCGGCATACCGGCGAAGATGTCCGCGATGGTTTGTTGCAATTGATCGAAGACCCCTATGCCAATGCACTGCATAGCGCCCTTTTGCCTGCGCGTAAGCCGGACCGCCGTACCCAGATTGAGGTGGGCATCATTTACGAAAAACTCGCGCGCCTGGGTGTGGAGTCGCTAACCAAGGAAGAGAAGCTCAAGATCCTGTCATGGCCGGTAAAGCCATTAGACCAGATCATGGCCGGACAACATTTGATTGGCGTGGAAGACCCTGAAAAAACATCTGTTTAGCCAGCGAAAAATAAGTGCGTAAATGGTATGGCCCCATGTAGGTACTGCATGGCCCGTGCCACAAAAACGTCTAAGTTTCGGCAAAGATTCAGACTATATTCCGGTCATTGTGAAGATTAACGATATCAAGAAACGGTTTGTTAACCTTCATATTCACCCGAATAGGGATTGCATCATGGTTGAGATGAGTAACGTGGAAAATTCAAAGTCTGGTCTGTCAAGCGAACCGGCAGCAATGTCCCGGTTACTGAGCGAAACTGCCCGCGCCTGGACCCGTTCGTTCGGGGTGAAAAGCGAAATTGCCGAAGACCGCCTGGTTTGCGAATTGCGCGCCGCTTTGCGTGACGACATGGTTGGTGCTGTTGCCAAGGGCAACCTGCAGGACATGCTGGATGAAGCCGCCCATTCTGCCATTGCAACCTGGCTGGCTCATGTGACAGGCGAAGAAGAAACCCATAGCGCAAACAAGTTTGCCATGCTGCGTTGTGCATTTCTGTCGGCCAATCAGGGCAAAAACTGGTGTGAGCGTTTTCTGGACCGTAACCAGAGCTGCCAGGATCTGAATATGGCCTTGCAGGCGCAAATGATGCTGCCGACTCCGGCGCGTCATGAACGCGTTATGCCGCGTCAAATCCTTGCCAGGCACGCGTCGTGACTGTTTGATCGCTTAACACGCGATGATTTGTTTGCAAAAGATGCCGTCCGGCTTACAGGCCTGGCGGCTTTTTTGTTGCGAAAGGCGATGTTTGACGGACTTGCATTTTGCAGGACCCGGGTAAAAAGAACCCGCCCGATAGGTTGGGCGGGTCGAGGTCGCGGGCGAATGAGGCCATCCCACGATGGTTTGGCCCCGGTAGGTGGCATTGACGATCATCGCCAATGCCAGGAAAAAAACTGTTCTATGCGTTAGAAGACGCGTGGTTGTGATAGTGCGCAATGACCCCGAGCAATTTGGCGACATGCGGGTCATTGGCACCGTTTTTATCGGGCTCGTAAAAGAAATCCGGATAAGGCTCTTTGCCCGGCGACAGGTTGTAGGATTCCAAATCGGTAATGCCGATGGCTTCGAGCACGCATTCATCGGTAAAGAAGCCCCCGCTTACCTGTTTTGCCGGGCTGGTCAGGATGGCATGGGCGGCATCGGCCAGAATTTCCGGTTTGCGGGCGCGGCCCGCTTCAAGGCCGGGGATCATATTAAGCGCGGCAGTTTCAATCACCGTGACGGGCCATAGTGAATTTACCCCCACCCCTTCATCGGCAAATTCCGCAGCCAGGCCAAAGGTGGCAAGGCTCATGCCGTATTTTGACATGGTATAGGCCGGATGGTTGGCAAACCATTGCGGACTCATATTGGGCGGCGGTGACATGGTCAGGATATGCGGGTTATCCGATTTCAACAGATGCGGCAGGCAGGCCTGCGCACAGGCAAAGGTGGCGCGGGTATTGACCTGGGCCATCAAATCATATCGTTTCATCGGTGTTTGCAAGGTCGGCGTCAGGTTGATCGCACTTGCATTGTTAACGAGAATATCGATCCCGCCGAACTTTGCCACGGTTTGGGCGACGGCATCGGCAATCTGGTCTTCGTCGCGAATGTCGGTCTTAAGGGCGAGCGCCTTGCCACCGGCCTGTTCGATTTCTTCAGCGGCGGTATAGATGGTGCCGGGCAGTTTGGGATGCGGCGTATCGGTTTTGGCGATGATGGCGATATTGGCCCCGTCGCAGGCGGCGCGCAGGGCAATTTCCTTGCCAATGCCGCGTGATGCGCCCGTAATGAAAAGGGTTTTGCCGTTCAGGTTGGCCATGTTTTATTCCCTATGACTGCTCTGGTTTGACGTCTTTTGCTAACGACGACCTGCTTATTTGCTGTTAAAAACCGGTTTGCGCTTTTCAACAAAGGCGCGAACGCCTTCCCGAAAATCCGGGCTTATGGCGCATTCGGCAAAGGCTTCGGCTTCGGCAAGGAGTTGGCCGTGCAAATCCCTTTCCGGCGCACTGTTTAAAAGCGCCTTGGTTTTTGCAAGTGCTGCGCGCGGGCCGGATGCAATGCGCATCGCCAGTTCGCAGGTTGATTTTTCAAGATCAGCGGTTTCCACAATCTGGTTGATCAATCCAAGGCGCAGGGCCTCGGCGCTGTCAAACCTGTCGCCCAGCAGGGCAATTTCCTTGGCCTTTTTCATGCCAACCAGGCGCACCAGCGAATGGGTGGCTCCGCCATCGGGGGAGGTGCCAATATGGCAATAGGCCAGGGTAAAAACCGTTTCACGGGTCGCAATTGCCATGTCGCAGGCATTCAGAAGGCTGACGCCAAAACCGGCAACCGCACCGTTGGCACTGGCAATAACCGGGCAGGGCAGACGAACCAGACGGGCGATGACTTCGTGCACCCTGTCGATCATGGCCCGGATTTGCGGCTGGGCTTCGTTTGCGGGCATGGCCCCAAGCTGGTGAAAAAATTTCACATCGCCGCCGGCCATAAAGGTGCCGCCGCTCCCCGCGACAATCACGGCGCCGATATTTTTCATTTCGGCTTCGATTTGATCAAGGGCTGTCAGCAGGCCGCTCACCATTGTGCCATCCAGGGCATTCATCCTGTCAGGGCGGTTCAGGGTCAGTGTGGCAATATCATTTTCAATTTTCAGCAAAACCGCATCTTGCGATGACATGTGGGTTTCCTTCCCGCCAAAATGGTGAATGGGCCGTTTGTTATTGTCAGGTTTCGGCCTTCTGGATTTGTTTTTTTAGTATCGTGTTCTGGTGGGGCGGTGCGTTAAATCGCGCCCAACCGTTGTTCAATGGCACTTTCAATATCTGGCCAACCGCTAAACCAGCTTGGGACCTCGGGTGACGGGTCGTCCAGACCGAGTTTTTTATAAATGTCCGTCGGGCGGACAACGCCAGTCCGGCTTATAAACACGGCCTTGACCACGGCCAGTGCCAGGGTTTTGCCATCGGCGACAAATCGCTGTTCCAGATAAAACCCCTGTTCATCCCAGTACAGGGCCTGTGTTTCGAGATGAAAGCGTTGAAAGGGCTTGATTGCGCGTTTGAAGCGTATGGTGGATACCGAAATAACGGGCTGCCATTTATGCTTTAACACCAGCCCGAAAATCCCGTTCCGCAGGATCAATTCGGTCCGCCCCAGATCCATCAGGGCAAAATAGCGCGAATTGGTCATGTGGATATTGATGTCCAGATCCGTCGGCCAGGCGCGAAAGGCAATGGCCGACGGGTCCATCGGGTGCATATTCGGCCGCAACCACCCCAAAAATAAAATGCGGATCAAGCGAAAGATCAAATTCATCGTCTGCCCCGAATTTGCCGCCAACAGGCGGTTTTAAAAGGAAGTTGCGAAACCGATATAAATTAGAAGGCGTCTTCGTCCATCGCCATCATGGTTTTGGAACCGGCCATGATGGATGAAAACAGCGCACCGGATTGCGGCATGATGCGTTCCATGTAAAACCGGGCTGTTACCAGCTTGGCCTTATAGAAACCGTCACTGTCATCATCCTGTTTTTTAAGCGCGATCTCAGCCATGCGCACCCACATGAAACCAACCGCCACCAGGCCAAACAGGCGCAGATATTCGGTTGCGGCGGCCCCGGCTTCATCGGGGTTTTTCATGCCGCGCTGGGCAATTTCGGCGGTGGCCTGTTGCAGGCGCATGAAAGCCTTTGCTAGCGGCTGGACAAAGTCGCCCAAACCCTCGTCGCTGACATGGGTTTCGATATATTCCTGAACCGGATGGAAGAACCGGCGCAGGTAACGCCCGGCCTTGGCCCCCATTTTACGCCCGACAAGGTCCAGGGCCTGAATGCCGTTCGTGCCTTCGTAAATCTGGGCGATCCGGGCATCGCGGACATATTGTTCCATGCCCCATTCACGGATATAGCCATGCCCGCCAAAAACCTGCACACCAAGATTGGCGGTCTCAAATCCCCAGTCGGTAAACAGGGCTTTGACGATGGGCGTCATCAATTGCACAAATTCGTCGGCTTCTTCGCGGGCTTTGGCATCGTTGTGATGCTTCATGGTATCAAGGGCACGCGCCACCCAAATACCCATTGCGCGCGTGCCTTCGTTATAGGCGCGCTGGGTCAGCAACATGCGCCTTACATCGGGGTGAACCAACAGGCTGTCGGCTTCCTTGTTGGGCGATTTGGGGCCGGTCAGCGCACGACCTTGTAGGCGGTCGCGGGCATAGGCTGCCGCTCCCTGATAGGCCGCTTCGCCGATACCCAGGCCCTGAATGCCCACCGAAAGGCGCTCCTGGTTCATCATGGTGAACATGGCGGGCATGCCCTGATGTGGTTCGCCCACCAGCCAGCCAATGGCGCCGTCAAAGTTCATTACACAGGTGGCCGATGCCTTGATGCCCATTTTATGTTCGATCGAACCGCATTTGACGCTGTTGCGATCACCCAGGCTGCCATCCTCATTGACCATGAATTTCGGCACGACAAACAGGCTGATGCCCTTGGTGCCCTTGGGCGCATCGGGCAGTTTTGCCAACACCAGATGAATGATGTTTTCCGTCAGGTCATGTTCGCCTGCCGAAATGAAAATTTTGGTGCCGGTAATGGCATAGCTGCCGTCATCACGCGGCTCGGCCTTGGTGCGGATAATGCCAAGGTCGGTACCACAATGCGGCTCTGTCAGGCACATGGTACCCGACCAGGTGCCTTCAACGATTTTTGGCAGGTAAATGTCCTTGAGCTCGTCCGAGGCATGGCTGTGCAGGGCCGCGTAAGCCCCGTAAGACAGGCCGGGATACATGCCAAAGGACAGGTTGCTCGAACAAATCATTTCCTCGACCAGGGCATTGAGCGTTTTGGGCGCGCCCTGGCCGCCATAGGCGGGATCGCAGGCAATGCCCGTCCAGCCGCCTTCGGCAAAGGTTTTATAGGCCTCCTTAAAACCTTTCGGTGTCGTAACAACGCTGTCATCCCAATGGCAGCCTTCTTCGTCGCCACTGCGATTGATGGGAAAAAGAACTTCTTCACAAACCTTGGCGGCTTCTTCCAGAACGGCGTCAACCACGTCAGGGGTGAAATCCTCGCAACCGGGAAGCTGGTTGATGTCGTTGTAATCAAACAGCTCGGTCAGGACGAAACGCATATCGCGCAGGGGTGCTTTAAATTCAGCCATTTTTCTGTCCTTTAGTTCCGCAGCGGTTTGCCGGTCAGCAGCATCGTTTCGATGCGCGCCAGCGTGCCGGGGTTGCGGGCCAGACGCATGAAGCTTTCACGTTCCAGTTCAAGCATGTCGTCTTCGGAAAGTTCGACGGTGACATCGGTATCACCGCCCGCCAGAACGGTTGCCAGTTCACCGGCGACCACGCGGTCATAATCGGTGGCTTTGCCAAGGCGGTAAAAACCATCGACGGCCATTTCAAAGGCTACCCGCGCGCTTTCGCCGGGCAGGCGATAGACCATTTCTTCTGGTGGTTCATAGCCTTCAACCATTGCCAGTGCGCGTTTCTTGGCATCAAACAGCAGGCGGTTGCGGTTCATGGTGATGCCGTCATCGGGGCGCAGGAACAGGTTTTCCTTGGCCTCATGGGCGGATTTGGCAACGGTCGCAACACTGATGATTTCAAATGCCTTGGCACTGGCGGCCATTGGCCCCTTGGGGAATTTGGGGTTTTCATGCCAGCGGCGGATCATTTCCTTGCATCCGCCCCAGGCCGGGACCAGGCCCACGCCGGGTTCCACCAGCCCAATATAGGTTTCCCCGTGCGCCTGGACGGCATCGGAATGCAGCACAATTTCACACCCCCCGCCCAATGCCAGGCCGCTGGGTGCTGCCACAACCGGGAAGGGCGCATATTTCAGGGCCTTGTAGGTCATCTGCCCGGTTTCAACCAGATTTTCAATTTCCGGCCAGACGGCAATATTGGCAGCAAACAGTGCCAGGCCCAAATTGGCCCCGGCGGAGAAATTGCTGCCTTCATTGTAAATGACCAGCGCCTTGTATTGCTTTTTGACGGTGCGAATGGCCGATTTGATAATCGCCATGACCTCGCCATCCAGCGCATTCATCTTGGTGTGGACTTCAAGGCATACCACGCCGTCGCCAATATCCCAAAGCGATGCGGAGCCATTGCCCAGAATGCGTTCGGATTTGCGCTTGATATCTTCAAGCAGCAACACGCCTTCAGGGCGGGTAACAGCCTGATAGCTGCCATCAAAGCCCAGATAATGCAGGGTGCCGTCTTCGACCTTGTAAAATGTTTTGCCTGCCGCGCGTTCCAGAAGCGGCGGCACATCGATGCCGTCTTCCTTCAGCATGGCAATCAGGGCATCAACCCCGATGGTGTCAATCAGCTCGAACGGGCCGGTTTTCCAGTTATAGCCCAGCTTCATGGCATCATCGACATCGACGATGTTCTGTGCGGCTTCCTCGGCAATGAAGGCGGCATAGGCCAGGGTCTTTGCCATCACGGCACGGCCATATTTGCCGCCCTTGTCCGGGTGCTGCATCAGGGCAAGCGGGTCTTTGCCTGCCGCCTTGACACTTTCAAGGCGGGCCTTTTCGGATTTGGAAAATTCACCCGTTTCGAGATTGACCGATTCCTTGACCTTGCCCCCATCGGCCCGGTTAATACGGTAAAAACCACCCTTGCCCTTGCGGCCGGTATAGCCATCGGCAATCAGTTTGGAAACCAGCTCCGATTCCCGGTAAATGGCATGGAACGGGTCCGATTTCGGCAGGGCACCGGCCATGCTCGATTGTACATGGGGCATCAAATCCAGCCCAACCAGATCCATCAGGCCAAAGACGCCGGTTTTGGGAATGCCAAACGGGCGGCCAATAACACTGTCGGCTTCTTCGACGGTCAATTTGGCATCCATGGCTTCGACCATTGCGGCCTGAATCCAGTAAACGCCCAGGCGGTTGGCAATGAAACCGGGCTTGTCATGGCAGACAACGCAGGTTTTACCCAGTTTTTCATCGGCAAAGGCGGCAACCATATCCACCACGCCGTCATTGGTTTCCCCGCTGGAAACCAGTTCCAGCAGGCGCATATAACGCGGCGGGTTAAAGAAATGGGTAATGATGAAATCACTGGCAAAGCTGGCGGGCATGCCCTCAATCAGGGTGGCCAGCGGAATGGTCGATGTGTTCGATGACACAACCGACCCTGCCTTGCGCACCTCGTCAATCTTGCGATAGAGGTTCTGTTTAATATCAAGGCGTTCGATGACGGCTTCGACAATCCAGTCGCAATCGGCCAGTTTGCCCATGTCATCTTCGATATTGCCGCAGGTAATCAGTTTTGCGGCACGCTTGTTCATAAAGGGGGCCGGGTCGGTTTTCAGCATTTTTGCCACCGCGCCCTCGGCCACCGCATTGCGGCTTTTGGCCCCTTCCGGCACGATGTCAAGCAACAGAACCGGCGTTCCCGAATTGGCGATATGGGCGGCAATCGATGCCCCCATAACACCGGCGCCAATCACGGCGACCTGTTTGATTTCAGCCATTACATTGCCTCCAGAACCGTCGCGATTCCCTGGCCGCCACCAATGCACTGTGATGCCAGGGCGTATTTTGCACCTTCGCGTTTCATCAAGGCCGCAGCCTTGCCAACGATACGGGCCCCGGTTGCCCCTAACGGGTGGCCAATGGCAATGGCACCGCCATCGATATTAACGGTTTTGGGGTCCAGGCCCAGTTCGGAAATCGATGCCATCGCCTGCGAGGAAAAGGCTTCGTTCAGTTCAACAACACCCAGGTCAGCAGCCGTAATACCGGCGCGTTTCAGGGCCTTTTTGCTGGCACCGACCGGGCCAATGCCCATGATCTCGGGCAGGCAGCCATCAACGGCAACCGATTTGATGCGCGCAAGCGGGGTGAGGCCATTGGCCTTGGCAAATTCTTCGGAACAGACCAGAACCGCCGATGCCCCATCGGTTAACGGCGAGGACGTCCCGGCCGTGACAACGCCATCTTCCCGAAAGGCCGGTTTCAAGTCAGCCAGACCTTCGGCGGTGGTGTCACCACGGATACAGCCATCCTGATCCACCGTACCATCAGGGCCGTTAATGGGAATAATTTCGTCGGCAAATTTGCCGGCCTGTTGGGCACTGGCGGCCCGTTTGTGGCTTTCAACGGCAAAGGCTTCCTGATCGGCGCGCGAGAGGTTCCATTTTTTGGCAACATTTTCGGCGGTATCGCCCATGCCGATATAGGCTTCGGGCATTTCCTTATACAGGGCGGGGTTGGGCATCGGGTTAAAGCCCATCATGGGAACGCGGGTCATGCTTTCAACGCCCGCGCAAATAAACGCATCCCCGGCGCCAATGGCAATGGCGCCTGCGGCCTGGTGAATGGATTGCATGGAAGACCCGCAGAACCGGTTGACCGTTACCCCGCCCACCGAGCGCGGCAACCCGGCCAGAAACGTGATCAGACGGGCAACATTCAGGCCCTGTTCGCCTTCGGGAAAGGCACAGCCCAAAATCAGGTCTTCAATGGTGTTCGGATCAATGCCGGTGCGCTCGACCAGCCCTTTGACAACCTGGGCGGCGAGATCATCAGGGCGCACCTTTGCCAGCGCACCCTTGCGTGCCGGAGTGAAGGGGGACCGGACATAGCCGGCAATTACTGCATTGGTCATAGCGGATCTTCCTTCCTGAGCGTTTCTGCGAATCCGTCGGTTTTCATTCCGTATCCGGATCGAGTCCTTTTTCTTTCAGTGCATCAATCGATTGCTGTTCGATGTCGCGTAATTCTTCGAGGGTGACATCCAGCGCCTGGCGCTGTTCGGTCAAATCCTTTATCCGATGGCGTACCTGTCCCAAAAGCATCCGGATCTGTTCGCTTTGCGTTGGGTCTGCTGCGTAAAGATCCAGATAATCTGCAATCTCGCGCAGCGAAAACCCCAGTCGCTTGCCCCGCAAAATGATCAGCATTCTGGCCCGGTCTGCTTTTGTATAAATCCGGGTGCTGCCAGCACGTTGCGGCGATACCAGCCCTTTTTGCTCATAGAACCGGATGGTTCGCGGTGTGACGCCCAAATCCCTGGCCAGTTCGGGAACGGTGTAGATTCGGTTGTCTGAGTTCGGCATTTTATGGCCCTATTGGTACATTATTTTATCTATACGTCAACAAGTTTACGTTAACGTCATATTGATTTGTTTTTTATGTCACGGTTCATGCTTCCGTCCATTCATTGCGGACGGGTCGACGATTTAAGCCGTTCTTCGTCGATCAATTCCTTTTTTGACAATTTACCGACCATCGTTTTGGGCAATTCATCACGTAATTCGATCTCGCGCGGCATTTCGATGCGTGAAATTTTGTCTTCGAGAAAGCTGCGCAGGGTATCGGATGTTATGGCTTTGTCTTTGGCAGTATCTTTCAGGCGAACAAATGCTTTGGGTGCCTGGCCGCGATAGGAATCGGGCACGCCGATTACCGTGACTTCGGCAATATCGGGATGCAGATAAAGGGCTTCCTCGATGGCACGAGGATACACGTTATATCCGCCACACATGATCACATCTTTTAGCCTGTCGACCAAAAACAGATAACCGTCCTTGTCCCGATAGCCAACATCGCCCGTCGCCAGCCAGCCGTCGTTCAGGCAGGCCGCTGTTTCGTCCGGGTTTTGCCAGTATCCGGTCATCACTTGCGGGCCACGCACAAACAATTCGCCTTTTTCGCCATCGGGCATCGAACGGCTGCGATCTTCAAGCGAGCGGATGTCAATTTCGCATCCGGGCATGGGAATACCGATCGATCCCTCGCGATTTTCACCCTCCATCGGGTTGCATGTGCAAACTGGGCTGGCTTCGGACAGGCCATATCCTTCCACCAGTTTGGCACCGGTTAGATCCTCGAACTGGTGTTTGACCTCGACGGGTAGGGGGGCACCGCCGGAAATACAGCAGCGAATCGATGACAGGTTGTATTTTACGGTTTCGAAGGAATTGTTAATGGCGGTGTAAATGGTCGGCACACCGGGGAAGATGGTGACTTTCTTTTTTTCCAGCGCCTTTAGCAGGGCTTCGAGCTCGAATCGCGGTTGCAGGACCAGTTCCGCCCCCAGATTGATCGACGTGTTCATGGCCACGGTCATGGCAAAGACATGGAAAAACGGCAAAACGCACAGGGTAACTTCCTGTCCCGGTTTGGCACTGGGCATCCAGCGGGTAAGCTGTTCGACATTGGCGCTTAAATTGGCGTGGGTCAGCATGGCCCCTTTGGGGCGACCCGTGGTACCGCCGGTATACTGCAAAACCGCCAGATCATCCGGGCTGGTTTCACAGGGTTTTTGCAGGGGCGGGCAATTGGCAAGGCGCGAATAGGGGATATTGCGCAAATCATGCGGCACATCGGCCAGCTCGCTGCGTTTGAACAGGGAAAACAGAACGCTTTTCACCGGTGGTAGAATGTCGCTCATTTCACAAACGACAATGCGGCGCAGGCTTGTTTCGTCCAGGCAGTCCGCGACTTTGGGGTAAATCTGTTTCAAATTCAGCGTGACCATGATCCGTACACCGGCATCATTGATCTGAAAGGCGATTTCACGTTTGGCATAAAGCGGGTTAAAATTGACAACCACGCCACCGCATTTCAATACGGCATAGTAACAAACCACGTAATACGGGGTGTTGGGCAGGCACAGTCCCACCTTGTCCCCTTTGCGGACACCAAGCTGGTGAAATCCTTCGGCCACCTTGTCGACTTGCTGGGAGATTTCGTCATAGTCATATATCCGGCCGAGAAAATCGATGCAGGGCCGATTGCCATATTTCCGGGCGGATTCATCAAAAATGTCATGGACCCGACGCGGTTTAAGGGGTGTTACCATATCAACACCCGGCGCGGCGGCGGTGGCTTGTTGGACGTTCATTTGAATCATTTGCGTTAACTCCATTACGTTAACGTCACTTTCGGGGCAGGGAAAAGCCGGTACGGTGCGCCCCACGCGGAAACGACCGTACCGGTATATATAGGATCAGAACTGGAACTTCGCTTGCAGGGCGATGATATCTACTTTGGATTCGTAGTCGCCCTGGAAGGTACCTATAGTCGGGTCACTATGGTTGACCGTCGCATTGTGGGCAAAGATGTGGGTGTAACCCAGGCTTACATCGGCCCAGTCGGCAACCTTGTAGGACGCGCCGAGTGACAGCCAGTACCGGTTTGAATCCGGAATACGGACGGAACGGTATTCATCCGAAATCGGTGTTTCATCGTAAGCAACACCGCCGCGGAAGGTCCAGTTTTCGTCATACCGGTATTTGGCCCCGAGCGAGAAAAACCAGGAACTGCTCCAATTATACACATCTTCTGAGGAGTTGTTGTTGCCTGGGAAGTTTACGTTGGTGTCCCCACCGTAATTAAAGCGCAGTACGTTAATCGAATTCCAGTTCGTCCATTGACCATCCGCCATGACGGTCCATTTTTCATCAAGATCCTGGGAAATGCCAAAGGTGACATATTCAGGCGTGGTGACTTCCGCCGAGGCTGTCTGATCACGATACCCGCCGGCTTCGGCGGCACTGTCAAACTTGATGTCCCCTTTCAGGTGATGGGTGATTTCCGATACATAAGACGCCCCGATGCGGGTACCGGTTGGCAATTCTCAGTTCAACCCGGCCGTCCAGCCAGCTGCAAGGTCATCACCGGTCACATCGGCATTGCCTTCGCCAGCACCAAAGCCAACGGCCTTGGCAAGACGGGCATCCATATACTGAATTTGGGCACCACCGCCGATGGCAAGGCCGTTATCGAAACGATAGGCCAGGACCGGTTTGACGCTGGCGGTTTTGATGGCCGATGTCGTGCCATAGAAGCGACCGGCAAAGTCACTTTCATAGTCTGTCACCAGCCCCCAGGGGGTGGTCAGCGACAAACCAAGATTGAGTTTGTCGGTAGTGCGTCCTGCCCCATATCGCCATAGGTGGCGTTTGATACACTTGATGCAGCAGGTGCTGTGCCTTGGGCGGTAAAGCTGCCACTTTTGAGCTTTACATTGGGCATGACAAGGCTGGCACCGGCGGAATAGGTGGAGTTGCGGAACTGGCCGACATTGCCGGGGTTAAAGAAAATTTCCGAGGCATCATCTGTTTCGGTGGACATGCCCGCCATAGCCGATCCCTGAAGGCTGCCACTGACTTCGCGAAGCTGGAAGCCAGATGCCTGGGCCTGCCCGCCCATCGCCAGTGCGGCCATGAAGGCGGTTGCCGAAACTGCCGCGCCGAGGCCGGCCTTGTTCAACGTCTTTTTCATTTGTTTCTCCCTAGAAACGAACTGTGAATGCAGGCTTTTGCCCGGTTTTTGGCCTTAATTGGCATCGACCCTGATAAAATCGATGTCATAGCCCTTTTTCTTGAAGCTGGTTTTAAGCAGCTTGCCGTTTTGGTCGTACCAAAGGTCACGGGTAACATCCCCGGTCATCACATAATGGGTGGCCGGAACGGTTTTGCCGTCGATTTCAAGGCTGTCATCGACGGTTTTGGCGACCGACACCTTGTAAGGCGCGGCGTCAATGACGCTATAGAGGCTGGTTTTGCTGGTTACGTCTTCGCGCCACAATGTCAGAGGCCAGGCTCCGTCACATTGTTCGCGTCTGGGGACCCCCTTGCCGGCAACTTCAAAGCATTTGCCTTCATATTCGGCCAGCCATTGATAGGGGGTGCCATCATCATCGGTTTCGGCCTTGACCGATACCAGATTATCCCCATTCCAGGTTTCGGTTCGGTCATGGTGATAATGGAATTTGAGAAACAGGACCTGTACCGAGGTTTCGGTAATGATATGCGCGGTCTGCCCGTCGCTGGTATCGCTCAGGATGACCTGTTCTGTTCCGATCGGTTCGCCGTCCTTGAACACCTTGTAATTCAGTGTCTGGTCGGCCATTGCCTGTGATGCGCACAGGGAAAATAAACCCAAGGTTGATAGTGCAAGCGAAATTCTTCGCAGTGTCGATTTTGGCATCCGAAATCCCCCGATCCCGAAAATTGAACGTCTGTTGTCAGTCAAGCCGTGATGAAAGCTTGGCTGCGATTCCCATTGATCCCTTTACCTTGAGCTTGCCCAGTGTAAAAGCGAGCATGGGATCGAGTTTGCCAGCGATCAGTTTTTGCAAGTTTGCCTGGGAGATTTTCAGAATGCAGTCCGCATCTGACGGGTTTTCGTCGCTTATTTCCGGTTCCGGTCCGGTGGCATCAATAACGATGCTGCCATCATTGCCGCAATCAAAAGCGACAACGGCATTCAGACCACGCAATTGCGGCAGTCTGGCTTCTACGGCTTCGAGGATGCTGCTATCCACGAAATCCTCCCTGGAATTGTTGATTTTGTTTTTGTCTTCTTATTTCCGTAATGTAGCCCAAAGTGACGTAAAGGTAAATTGTTTTACTTCAAAGTCACCAAATTGCTATTATCACGTTGATTGATTAGGGAAATTTTCGTCTGTGACGCATCGATATAGCGGGGTTGCAGTATTTTTTGCCTTCCGATTTTCTGTTTTTGACGTGCTTCCAGGGTGAAAATTTACGAAAGGATGCGCCACGAGCCATCGGGTTGCAGGCAGGCCGTGCCAAAGGTTTTCTGCTGTGCGCCATCAATTTTCACGGATGCGCTATATTCGCGGCAATATTGGTCCTCTTCATTTTTGAAGGTTTTGACCGGGGTAATGCCATATTGCTGTTTCGAGTCGGGATTGGTCCAGATCGCGGTCTGACCATCGGGAAGACGGTCCAGCGCATAGCCGCCACAGGCCGAATCGGTCGCATCCATGCCCGAACCGATGGCATTGCCCGCCAGCATGCCGAAAATCGCCCCGCCAATTGTTGCCAGGAGTTTGCCATCGCCCTTGCCGATTGTTGATCCGGCTGCGCCCCCGGCAATACCGCCGACAATCGTTCCAACGACATCGCGATTGCATTGCAGGTCATTGCCATTGGGCAAAAACAGATCACCATAACCGTCAGATCCGAAATTGTGCCCCTTGTTGAAGTGATCGCCATTACCCTGTTTGGCGCGTGCGCCATGTGCCGGTGCCCATGAGGGCGGGTCGGCTTTGGCCGGGGCGGCAACAATACCGCCCATACCCAATGCAAAAATTCCAATTGCGAAACGAATTTTGTTCTTTGCCATTTCCGGGTTTTCCTTGCTCGACAACGGGATCATTTCCAAGGCTCTTTGCCTCTATGCGGTTTACATCAGCTTTGTTTGGATCAGGCTGCCCAAAACCGGTTGGCGTCTCTCATGTCATGTTTGTCCTGACAGCCAGATCACAAATTACCGGCTAACGGGTGTCGCGGGCATCCGAACGCTGCCGGATCGGGCCGCATGACGTGAGCGTTTTGAAATGTCACCCCACAGTTCTGTACGGTTGAAAGTCTGAACGGCATTTGTGGAGGTGATGGGGCACAGTTAGGGCGAATTATGGCGCGAAATCCGGGTTTTTGAGGGGGCGGATCCGGTTTCTGGCGCAATCAGGGGGTAAAGCTGCTGAACCGTTGGCTGGTGTCAGGGAGGGGGTGTTGCGTCATTTTCCAGAACGATTTGTGGTGTTTTGCCGGGGATCAAAAAACGTATCTTGCCAAAATGTGCCCGGGATCGAGCTTCATACACGGCGGAGAAACGTGGTTGACGGCGGGCAGTACGATCAGGTCGTGATCAGGTTATGTCTGTTTGTTGCGTGGAAAGGTCCTATACATCTGACGGGGGTCATTTGCGTTGAAACACGTTGCCCGGGCAGATAGCTTTCTGGTTTGAGACTTAAAACACCAAGAATACCGGGGAAACGTTATGACATTCGCAGCGTGGTTGTCTGTTGCGACCATTTGCATTTTGGGGGCGATGACGCCGGGGCCCAGCCTTGCCGTGGTTTTGCGCCATTCTGTCGGGCAGTCCCGGCAGGCGGGATTTGCCTGTGCGCTGGCACACGGGGCGGGCATTGGCTTTTACGCGGTGATGACGATGGCGGGTTTGGGCGTTTTGTTCCAGACCATGCCGGTATTTCGCGAAGCGGTCAGCATTTTGGGCGCACTTTATTTGGCCTGGCTTGCCCTTAAGGCGTGGCGCGGAGCGGGCAGGGGGGCGCGGTTTGCCGCCGAAGGCTCCACGCGTGCGACGTCCGATACTATCGGCCATGCCGCGCGCGACGGTTTCATGATTGCTTTTCTCAATCCGAAAATTGCACTGTTTTTTCTGGCGCTGTTTAGCCAGTTTGTTTCCGCCGATGCAAGCTGGACGGCGAAAATCTGGCTGGCCGTAACCGCAGCGGGTATTGACTGTATCTGGTATTGTCTGGTGGCAATCGGGTTGTCCCACGGGGCGGTATTGCCGTGGTTGCAACGTAATTCCGGCATGATTGAACGGTTGATTGCCATTCTGTTTCTGGTTATTGCGGTGCGGGTTTTCTTGTCCATCATGCCTGTTTTGATGGGGTAACAACCGGCAACAAGGGCCGGTTTTGATGTTGGTCCGGTCTTTGGCGCGGGTGCTTTTCCTGCTGTTTTTCTGTTGTGTGACGATGGCCTTTTGCGGTTAATCATGCGTCGCCGGACGAATGGATTTTATAAAAATGCCTGATACACATGCCCTCGAGCCGCCCGTGACCGCCGCAACTGATACGCCCCGGGATGAAACGGGTGATACGGCATCAAATGCCAGCGACCCGGCCGAACGCGGCTTTCGCCGGTTATGGCCGCATCTTGGTTTTTTGGCAGCTTTGTTGCTGCTGGCTTTCAACATGCGGGGCAGCATTGTGGTTATGGGGCCACTGGCCGAAAGGGTCGGGCTTGACCTTCAGCTTTCCGGGGCGCAGCTGGGCCTGCTTACGACCATTCCCGTGCTTTGTTTCGGGGTGTTATCCATTTTCGCCCCCCGTTTGGGGCAGCGTTTTGGCCTGGAGACAACCCTGATCACGATGTTGGCGCTGGTGGCGGTGGGGCAGGGGCTGCGGGCCAGTGGACAATATGGTGTTATGGTTATGGGCACGGTTGTTTTGGGCGCGGCGATTGCGGTGATGAATGTGCTGACACCCTCCCTGGTGCGGCGCAGTTTCCCGGCCCGTGTCGCGCTGGTGACGGCCCTTTATACCTTTGTGATGTCAAGCGGCGCATCGATTGCCGCCTTTAGCGCGGTTCCCATTCGCAATAGCATGGCGGGGGACTGGCGCTATGCCCTTGGCCTGTGGGCGGTCGTGGCTGTTGTTGGCTTTGTCTGCTGGTTGCCGATGTTGCGCTATCATCATCACGCACAAGGAACGGCAACACGCATTTCGCTTTGGCGCAACCGCGAAGCCTGGTGGCTTAGTCTGTTTTTTGGCTGCCAGTCGATGATGTTTTATACCGGTGTCGCCTGGGTTGCGAAAATCTTCTTTGATTCTGGCATGTCCGAGGCCGAGGCAGCGACCCTTCTGACGGTTTTCAATATTTTTGGCATTCCGGCGGCCTTTCTCGCCCCGCTGATTTATTCGGCGATTCCCAATAAAAAACTTGCCATGACGGTGTTGCACATACCGCTCTTTATCGGCATTCCCGGTTTTGTGTTTGCCACCACCGATATGCCTTATTTGTGGGCGATGTGCCTTGGGCTGGGCCAGGGCAGCATGATCAGCATTGCCCTGACGCTGGTGGGCATGCGCGGGGCGGACCCGCAAACATCGGCCAAACTGTCGGGCATGTGCCAGTCTTTGGGATATTTGCTGGCTGCGACCGGGCCGGTTTTGTTTGGTGCCCTGCATGATATTTTGCAAAGCTGGCATATCCCGCTGCTGATTTTGTTTGGCGTGGTGAGCGTGCAGTTTCTGGCCGGTTTGCGGGCGGGATCGCCCGATAAAATATCGGCCTGACCAGCCTGATCTGGCTTGGCAGCAGACTTGCGCATCTGGTTTGATCTGCTGCCAGGTTCGGCGCGACATATCGGCGAATATCCCGATATGCTTTTCATATCGTTATCGAATTGAATATTTATTTCCTGATAATGATAATTAATAAAATTTTTTTTCGGAAATTATGGGCCGTGGCTCGTCTGAAAAGGTGTGGGGATGATCCCGCCTTTGATGACTGCCAGGAAATGACACCATGATGATGACCCTAATAGCCCGATTTTTGCGGCCTGCCAAATTTTCCGAAACATATTTCTGCCTTCGGGATCGGCTTGATTTTGGCCGGGGTGGCAATTTGCCACCTGTGTCTGTCGCGGGTCGGGAGGTGAAATGATGCGGTCCTATTTACTGGTCGTGGCGGCCCTGATCGGGTTTCTGGGTCTGTGTTTTCCGGCCTTTGCCCAGGGCAATAATGCCGGGCAGGAGAAAACATCACCGCAACGCATTGTTACCGTCGGGGCCCCGGCAACCGAAATAGTTTATGCCCTGGGGGCGGGGGGAAACGTGGTGGCGGTGGATGTGACCAGTACCTGGCCCGAAGATGTGCAGGCTTTGCCCAGGGTTGGCTATATGCGTACTCTTGCTGCCGAGGGCATTGTCAGTCTGCGGCCCGATATGGTCATTGCCATAGCCGAAAGCGGCCCGGTCGAGGCGCTTGACCGGCTGCGCGAACTCGGTGTTGCTGTGGTTCTACTGCCACCACTTAACAGGATCGAAAACCTGCCCGAAGCGATTGACACAGTTGCGTCCGCCCTTGGCCGGGATGAGGCGGGCGCGAAATTGCGCCAAAAGGTTGAAAGCGACATTACCGCCATTCACGCCCTTGCCGGGGCAGAGAATTCCGGAAAGGGGAAGACAGGCACCCATGAAAATATCGTGTTTTTAATGTCGGTCGGGCATGGACAGCCGATGTCGGCGGGGCAAAATACCACGGCCAACGAAATTATCGAGCTGGTGGGTGGTGAAAACCCGATGGCGACATATGAAGGCTTCAAGCCCGTCTCGCCCGAAATTATTGCTGCCAATCGGGCTGATTATGTGCTGGTGACATCCAGCACGCTGGATCAGCTTGGCGGTATTTCCGGTTTAAAGGCCAGCCCGGTTTTAGGTCTGCATCCTGCGATTGCCAGAGGGCATGTTTTAAGCGTTTCTGCCTCTACCATTTTGGGTTTTGGCCCGCGATCGGCCGATGAAATTCGCCAAATCGCCAGCCGCCTTCATCAGTTTGAAGGCGACCAATGACAGGGACTGTCAATAGGCGGGGCCAAGGGCGGCGTTTTGGGTCTTTTGTTCTGCCCGGCCATCATGCCGGGTTTTCCGTTCTGCCGGTGCTGATTCTTGCGGGCATATTGGCGGTGGTGGTGCTGGTTTCTCTGGGCATTGGTGGCGCATCGATTGACAGTGTCAAAATCATCAGCCATCTGGCCCACAAAACGGGTTTGGTCGGCACTGGCACGGATGATTTTACCGCCCGCATCCTCGATAGTCTTCGCCTGCCGCGCATTATGCGCGCAGTGGTGATTGGCGGGGTTTTGGGCGTTGCCGGGGCGGTGATGCAAAGCCTGTTTCGCAATCCCATTGCCGATCCGGGCATTATCGGGGTGTCGGCCAGTGCCGCCTGCGGTGCGGTTGCCATGATTGTCTTTGGTCCCGAAATTTGGGGTCGGTTTTACCCGATGGTCGGGCCCTATGGCGTGCCAATGGCCGCCTTTGCCGGGGCGGTTTTGGCAACGATGATGATCCGGGCGCTTTCGCGTCAGGAGGGCTATACCGATGCGGCACTGATGTTGTTGATCGGGGTGGCGATCAATGCCATTGCCATCGCCGGGGTGGGGATTTTTACCTATCTTGCCAATGACATGCAGTTACGCAGCCTTACATTCTGGCAAATGGGCTCCGTTTCCGGCAGCGGGCAGGCGGATTGGCCCGCCCTGCTGGTTATGCTGGCCGGGGCGGGCTATTTGCTGACATTGGGCACACCGTTAAACCTGTTTTTACTGGGCGAGGCCGAAGCCCGCCATTTGGGTGTTGAGGTCGAATCCCTGAAGCAACGGGCCACCATTATTACCGCGTTGGTGGTGGGGGCGGCTGTGGCGGTTTCCGGGATCATTGCCTTTGTCGGCTTGTTGGCCCCGCATCTGGTGCGGTTGGTCTGCGGGCCGGATAATCGCACGGTTTTACCGGCATCGGCCCTGTGTGGGGCGATTTTGCTGGTGCTGGCCGATGCCGTGGCGCGGGTCATTGTATTACCCGCTGAATTGCCGATTGGCTTGGTGATGGGCATTTTTGGCGGGCCGTTTTTCCTGTTTTTATTGCTGCGTGAAAAGAAAAGGCGGCGGATATGACCCTTTTGGCGCAAAATGTGTCCTTTGCGGTGCAGGGGCGGCCTTTATTGCGGGATGTTTCGGTATCGATACAGCCGGGCGAGGTGCTGGCCGTGATGGGCCCAAACGGGGCGGGAAAATCCACCCTGTTAAAGGTTCTGGCGGGGGAACTGGCCCCATCGCGTGGTTGTGTGATGCAAAATGGTCGCATTATTGCCGATATGGCGGCGATGGATCTGGCGCAGGAACGTGCGGTGATGCCCCAGGCCGCATCAATGATGTTTCCCTTTGCCGTGCGCGATGTGGTGATGCTGGGGCGTGCACCCTTTCGCAAAATCTCGCCCCACGGGCTTGATCTGCGGCTGGTGGATCAGGCAATGGAACAGGCCGATATTTCCCATCTTGCCGACCATCCCTATCCTGCGCTGTCGGGCGGGGAAAAGCAGCGCGTGCATCTGGCCCGCGCCCTGGTGCAGCTTTGGGCGGTTCCTGATAATCCGGGGCCGGAGGAGCCGTCGCGACATTCAGGTATAATATATCGTTACCGAAATAAATGGACAAAAGACAGGGAGATTCCATCAATTCACGGTTCTCAGGGCCGGTTTTTACTGCTTGATGAACCGACAGCCGGGCTTGATATCGCCCATCAACATGCGCTGTTGCAATTGGCCCGGCAGGAAGCCCTGCAACGCCACGTCGGGGTGCTGATGATCCTGCATGATTTTAACCAGGTCACGGGCTATGCCGACAGGGTGGTTTTGCTTCGCCGGGGGGCCGTTTTTGCCAGCGGACCTGTGGCGGATGTCATGCAACCGGCGCTGTTAAGCGAGCTTTTTGAAAGCCCGATACGGGCCGTGCCCGACCCAGGCGGCGCGTCGCCCATTCTGGTCGGCGACATCGCCGTTCAAACGCAACAGGCAGCGGAAGCTGATGGCCGTGAAGGGGACGCCGCCCTGTCCCGGAAAAGCTTCAGGGCTGGATAACACTGCGTCCTTCGGCTGCGAGATCGCCCAGTTTATCCAGCGTTTCGGCGGTGGCCTTTTCCATTTTGGCAAAATGGGCCTGTGCTTCGACCATGTCGTTTTTGCGCCATGCGGCCAGGGCCGCCGCGCCCTCTTCGTGCATGGCCCGATGCGGGGTCAATACCGCCTTGAAGGCCGGAAGATGGCGGAAGGGTTCGGATGCCGGGCTATCGTACCATTTGCCAAACCGGCAGGTGCCGGGGCTGGTCATGCTGTTGTCATGTTGCTCGGCAAGCCCCGCCAATATTTCGGCAACCTGTTTGCAATAGGCGGAATGGTCGGCCTTGGCACTGCGGATGGTGCGGTTGGGAATGTCATATTGCACCAGTTCGCTGATTTGCACGTTAATCAGCTTTTCGACATTGCCGATCACATCAATGATGCTGCGAATGGCACTAACCTGATTGCCGGTTTGATCGGCAATATTGGCAATGCCGGTTTGTACGGCATCGGCAGAGCGGGTTTGTTCGGCCAGAATTTGCGAAATATCTTCAATCCGGCGGGTGGAATCCGCCATTTTATCGCCGATATCCTCGATTCGGGTTGAAACCTCGCCAATCACCTGCTGCCCGTTGGTGACGGCATCGGTGCCGCGTGCCATCGCATCAACGATATGGCGCATTTCTTCCTGCAAATTGCCAATACGCTGGCGAATTTCCTCGGTCGCGCGGGCGGTTTGCTGGCTAAGTGATTTGACCTCGCCTGCGACCACGGCAAAGCCCTTGCCTGCTTCACCGGCGCGCGCGGCCTCGATGGTGGCGTTCAGGGCCAAAAGGTTGGTCTGACTGGCAATATCTTCGATGGATTGGACAATCTCGCCAATCCGTTCGGAGGCTTCGGCCAAAATGCCAACCCGGTGCGAGGCATCGGAAACCGCAGTGGCGATTTCGTTCATTCCGGCAACCGCGTTTGACACGGTTTGTTGTCCATTGCGGGTGGCAGTAATGGCTTCGGCGGCATTGGTTGCGGCAATGGTGCTGTTTTCATTGATGCTGTTAATGCCTGCCACCATTTCATCGACCGCGCTGGAAATGGAGCGTGCGCGTTCATCCACCTTTTGCAGGCCACGCATCATTTTGGCGTTGGAAATCACCCCGGTATTGATCGCAACCGACATATCCATCGTGCGGTCCAGCAGTTTGTCGGCGAACCGGGTTTCTGACAGGGCAGTGTGGTGGCCGTCGGCCGGTTGCGTGCTGCTTTGGCGCTGGCTTTCCGGGCGTTCCAGCAACAGGGTCAGATCAAACATCAGGGCGGCATTTGCCAGGGCCACCAGCTCCCCCGCCTGGCCGACATTCCAGCGAAACCGGCCAAAAATTGCCGTGGTCAGACTGTGTTGAACGCTGGCAAGGGCCGTGATGATGTGGGGTGGTGAAATGTGGGCGCGCGCGTGCAGGGTTGCCAGTTCTGCGGCCTGATCCGTAAATTTGCGGTCAGCCTTGCCCCTGAAAAGCTGTGTCCAGTGTGCTTCAAGCAGCGGGATCAGCTTTGCCATCTCGTCCCTGTCGGCCCTGGTGCCTGGCAGGCTTTCAATGATTTGGTAAAACTGCTTTGCCCGCTGTGCCATCGGGGCAAAGATTACATCTGAAATGCGCTGAAATTTGGTGAAGTCTTCGGTTTCAATGTGAAACGGCGACAGGTGGTTCTCCACGACCGACAAAGTCATCCCCTTTTGTGCTACCCCGATTACGCAATCGTCCCGCCCGGTTTGTTCTATGTGGTTGTCGGGTCGCAAAATTTTAGGGGTGGGAGCGGAATGGTGCAATTAAAAACGGCTTTCAGCCTGTTTGGGCACGATGGGCCACCTCAGTCGTGCCAATTGGCGGGTTCCCGCTGGCAACCAGCAGCCAGTCGCGAAAGGCGCGCACGGCAAAGGTGTTTTCCTTTTCTTCGGGGTAAACCACGTAATAGGCGTGCTGGCTGGGGATGCTTAAATCAAACGGGGCAAGCAGGCGGCCGTTATCCAGTTCCTCGCGCACCAGGAATTCCGGCATCAGGGCCAGGCCCAGCCCGGCAACGGCTGCCTGAATGACCATGTGGAAATGCTCGAATCTTGGACCGGCAAGATCATCAACGGCGGGCACACCGGCTGCTGTTAACCAGTCCTGCCAGGCAGTGGGGCGGGTGGCATGTTGCAACAGAATGCAATTACGAATGCGTTCGCGTGCAATGGGTAAATCATCATTGTCGCGCAACAGTTTGGGGGCGCAAACCGGGATCAGGGTTTCGCCCATCAGCCGGTGAAATACACAGCCCGGCCAGTTTGCCTCGCCAAAATGAATGGCGATATCAATCGCTTCCTCGGCAAAATCAAACGGGCGGATTTGCGTGATCAGGTTAAGCTGAATATCAGGCCAGGCGGTGCGAAAATCGCCCAGCCGGGGGACGAGCCAGCGCGCGCCAAAGGTGGGCAGGGTGCCCACATTGAGCATCCCGCCTTCACCGCTATAGGCCATCACCTGCAAGGTGGCGGCCTCGGCCCGGTCCAGAAGGTCGCGTACCTGGGCAGCATAGGCATCCCCCGCCGGGGTCAGTTTAAGACGCTGGCGAATACGTCGAAACAGGTCGCGACCCAGATATTCCTCCAGGGCACGGACCTGTCGGCTGATCGCGCTTTGTGTCACGTTAAGTTCTTGTGCGGCCTTGGTAAAACTAAGATGGCGGGCCGATGCCTCGAAAAACTGAAGGGCGGTAAGCGAGGGTAAAACGCGGCGCATAGGTGGGCTTCCTTTGCGAAAAGTTCATTCCAAAACGGAATGATATGGTGCCAATATATCGTTTGCGATAAGCCCCGCCAAGTCCTAGCGTGTGAACGGCCCGGAAAGCGCCCTCGCGCCACCCGCGCAAAAAAAACGAACGGCTTTGACGGCGACAAAATGGAAGGATATGACCTGCGGTCTGTCATATTTTTTTGGTGGGTGTCGCCTCTGTCATGAAAGGGCAGTATCCTGCGGGATCTGCGGTTTTGCCCCACAAAACATCATGACATGCCAGGTTTTTTGCGAAGCAAGTCCGCTTTTCGGGTCGAAAGTTTCAGCAGCCTTTGGCTGCGGCTCCGCCAAGGGTGGGGATATAACAATAAACTCAATCCAGCCCGCAGGAACACTTGTTCATTTCGGGTTCGTTTTAATATCGGGAAGTTGACTTTTATGGGTGTGTCAGGCGATTTTTACGATGTCATTGTCGTGGGTGGTGGCGTTGTCGGGTGCTCGGCGGCGTGGCACCTTTTGGGGCGCAGCGATTTTCAGGGTCGCGTTTTGGTGATCGAAAAGGATTCAAGTTACGAATTCTGTTCGACAGCACTTTCAGCGGCCTCGATCCGTCAGCAGTTTTCCACCCCGATCAATATTGAAATGTCGGGTTATGGCATTGAATTTTTGCGCAACCTGAAGCGCGATGTGGACCCGGATGCCGATATTGCCCTGCACGAAAAGGGCTATCTGGTGCTGGCAACGGCGGATGGCCGCGATATTTTACACAGCAATCATCAAACCCAGCTTGCCCACCATGCCGATATCGTCTGGATGGAGCCCGATCAGCTTAAGGCAAAATATCCCTGGATGAATGTGGATGATCTGGCGGCAGGGTGCTGGGGCCGCACCGGCGAGGGCTGGTTTGATGCCTATTCCCTGCTACAGATCTTCCGCCGTCAGGCCAAAAATCGGGGTGCGCATGTGATCGATGGCGAAGTCACCGCCATTGCCCGTGATGGCGACCGGGTAACGGGTGTAACCCTGGCCGATGGCCGTCAGTTTAGCTGCGATACGATTATTAATGCCGCCGGAACGGGCGCAACGAAGGTCGCCCGCATGGCGGGGCTGGATATTCCGGTCGAGCCGCGCAAACGCTGCATTTTCGTGTTCGACTGCCGCGATGCCCGCGACATTCTGGCATCCTGCCCGATGCTGATTGACCCCAGCGGGCTTTATTTCCGCCCGGAAGGTGACTATTTCATCACCGGCATTCAGCCGCCTGCGGACCGGGATAACGAATGCTGGGATTTCGATGTTGATCATGGCCTGTTTGACGAAATCATCTGGCCGGGCCTCTATCAACGTTGTGAACGGTTCGAGGCGGTCAAGGTCGTGAATGCCTGGGCCGGGCATTATGCCTATAACCTGTTGGATCAAAACGCCATTGTCGGCCCGCATTCCGAACTGGGCAATTTCCTGTTTGCCAATGGTTTTTCGGGTCACGGCCTGCAACAAAGCCCGGCGGTGGGTCGGGGCCTGTCTGAACTGGTGGCAACCGGGCGCTATCAAACGCTGGATTTATCCGTCTTTGGCTATGAACGCATCCGCGATAATGCGCCGGTGCGCGAACTGAATGTCATTTAATATTTCGATATTAAAACAATAACTGAAACCCCAGTGAAACAGCCATTCTCTGCCTTGCATCTCGGTGCGCTACTGTTGCAAGGCAGGCCCGGCTTTACCCTTTGAAACCGGAACACGCCCCATGCCCCGTGATGATATTTCCGCCACCAGCAGCCTGAGCACCCGTCAGAAACAGTCTGTTTCATCGGGGATCCGCACGGTGCATCCGATCTATCTGGATCGTGGTGAAAATGCCGAGGTCTGGGATTGTGACGGCAAACATTACCTGGATTTTGTTGGCGGCATTGGGGTGCTGACATTGGGCCACCGCCACCCGGCCGTAATGGCCGAAGTGACCGCGCAACTGGCGCGTTTTACCCATAGCTGTTTTAACGCCCTGCCGCATGAACCCTATATCGCGGTAACGGACTGGCTGGCACAACATTGCCCGATCGAAGGCCCGGCAAAATCGATGCTGACCAATTCCGGGGCCGAAGCGATGGAAAACGCCCTGAAACTGGCGCGTGCCTTTACCGGGCGCAGTGCCGTGTTCGCCTTTGATGGCGGGTTTCATGGCCGGACAATGGCAACCCTGTCACTGACCGGCAAGGTCGCCCCCTATAAGGCGGGGCTGGGGGCGATGCCAGGCACGGTGCATCACATCCCGTACCCTTGCCCGGAATCGGGTGTGTCCGATGCGGATGCTTTGGCTGCGATTGATCGCCTTTTCAAAATTGTTGCCGAACCGCAATCATTTGCTGCTGTGGTGATCGAGCCGGTTCAGGGCGAGGGCGGGTTTCGATCCTGTTCACCCGCCTTCATGAATGCGCTCCGCCAGCTTTGTGACCAGCATGGCATGATGTTGATTGCCGATGAAATCCAGTCCGGCTTTGGCCGTACGGGCAAAATGTTTGCCATCGAACATGCCGGTGTTTGCCCCGATATTGTGGTGATGGGCAAGGGTATTGGCGGGGGCTTTCCCCTTGCGGCCCTGACCGGGGCGGATGACGTGATGAGTGCGATGGCCCCGGGCGGCCTTGGTGGAACCTATTCCGGTAATCCAGTGGCCTGTGCGGCAGCACAGGGCGTTTTTAAGGCCTTTGCCAATGATGATATTCTGGCGCGCGCCAATGCGCTGGGCCAGCGATATTGCGATTATATCGAAAAACTCCGCACCCTGCCGGGCGGAGACGTGATTGGGCGGATGCGTGGCATTGGGGCCATGCGCGCCTTTGAACTGGTCGATGGGGAGGGTGCCCCGTCGCCAAAACGACTGCAAACTTTATTGCAACTGGCCCGTCAGAACGGGCTATTGTTAATGCCAAGTGGTGAATATGCCAATGTGGTGCGCCTGCTGGCCCCACTGACCATCCCGTTTGACCAGGTTGACGCGGCGTTTGCCATTATCGCGCGCCTTTTACCAGCCCTTGCCGATGTGCAATAAGGGTATCAACCACAAACGGGCTGGCAAATTGGTCAATCACCCCGCCAGACCCAAAAGGAAAGGGAGCTTATCGTGAGCCATACAAAGATTTTAGCCGAACTCGGCCTGACCGATGATGTGATTTCGGGCGGAACCCTGAAGGTCCAGACCCCGGTTGACGGGTCCGAGATTGCCAGCGTGACCGAAACCGACCCGGCGGCCATGAGCGACATCATTGCCAATGCGAAACGGGCCTTTGGCGAATGGCGCCAGGTGCCGGGCCCCCGCCGGGGCGAATTGGCCCGCCTGCTGGGCGAAGAACTGCGTGCTGCCAAGGAACCGCTGGGGCGTCTGGTATCGCTGGAATGCGGCAAGATCTATCAGGAAGGCCTGGGTGAAGTTCAGGAAATGATCGATATTTGCGATTTCGCCGTCGGTCTGTCGCGCCAGCTTTATGGTCTGACCATTGCCTCCGAACGTCCGGGCCATAAAATGATGGAAAGTTGGCATCCGCTGGGGGTTGTCGGTGTGATTTCCGCCTTTAACTTCCCGGTTGCCGTCTGGTCGTGGAACACCGCACTGGCCCTGGTCTGCGGCAATGCCGTGATCTGGAAACCGTCGGAAAAAACCCCGCTGACGGCACTTGCCTGCCAGAACATCCTGAAACGCGCACTGGACCGTTTTGGTGACGCGCCTGAAGGCCTGCATCAGGTGGTCATTGGGGCCCGCGACATTGGCGAAGCCCTGACCGACAGCCACGATGTGGCGCTGGTTTCGGCAACCGGCTCCACCCGCATGGGCCGCGAAGTCGCCCCGCGTGTGGCGCAGCGTTTTGGCCGCACCATTCTGGAACTGGGCGGCAACAATGCCATGATCGTTACCCCGTCGGCCGATATTGATATGACGGTCCGCGCGGTTGTGTTCTCGGCTGTAGGTACCTGTGGGCAGCGTTGTACCTCGCTGCGCCGCCTGATCGTGCATAAAGATGTCAAGGACCAGTTGCTGCCGAAAATTATTGCCGCTTATAAATCGGTCAAAATCGGCGATCCGCTGGCCGATGGCACCCTTGTCGGCCCGCTGATCGATGAAGACAGCTTCAACAATATGCAAACCGCGCTTGCCAATGCCAAAAAGGATGGCGGCACGGTGCATGGTGGCGATCGTACGCTGGCAACGGAATATCCCGATGCCTATTACGTGACCCCCGCAGTTGTTGAAATGCCCGGTCAGACGGAAACCGTGCGCAACGAAACCTTCGCGCCGATCCTCTATGTCATGACCTATGAAACCCTGGAAGAGGCGATTGCGCTTCAGAATGGCGTGCCGCAGGGCCTGTCATCGTGCATCTTCTCGACCGATCTTCGCGAAACCGAACTGTTCCTGTCGGCTGTTGGCTCGGATTGCGGCATTGCCAACGTCAATATCGGCCCATCGGGTGCGGAAATTGGCGGGGCCTTTGGCGGTGAAAAGGAAACCGGCGGTGGCCGTGAATCCGGCTCGGACGCGTGGAAAGGCTATATGCGCCGCGCCACCAACACCATCAACTATTCCCGCGAATTGCCGCTGGCACAGGGTATCAAGTTCGATATCTGATCATCCTGCCGCCAGGATTAAGGCTTTGATCTCAAGCACCGTCAGCATTCCTGCTGGCGGTGTTTTTGTGCCGGGGTGTTTTCTGCGCTATATTGTTATGAGGGTACAATCACGGGCGGGATTTGAAACCTGATGGCGGATACATCTAATAATGACGAATGTGAGGATTGGCAGGCAGAGCTGATCCGTTTGCGTCGGGATCAATTGTTTGATGGGCGGGCAGAGTTGGTTGCGCATGAAGCCGTTTTGACCGAGTTCGCGCAGAGATTTGGTCTTATCGACCCCGAAACGACTTGATTTTGAAAGCAGGCACAAAAAAAGCGGCCCCCGAAGGAGCCGCTTTGTGGTCTGCTTCAAAGCGTTAGCGATTAGCCAGCTTTGGAATACAGTTCGGCAACATAGTCCCAGTTGACCAGGTCGTTGAGGAACGCCTTGACGTAATCCGGGCGACGGTTGCGGTAATCGATGTAATAGGAATGTTCCCAAACGTCGCAACCGAGCAGCGGGGTTTCGCCCTTGACCAGCGGGTTTTCGGCGTTGGCATAACCACCCACAACCAGTTTGCCCGCGCTGTTGAGCGACAGCCATGCCCAGCCCGAACCGAACTGGCCCACACCGGCAGCGGTGAAGTCTTCCTTGAATTTGTCAACCGACCCGAAATCTTCGATGATTTTCTTTTCGAGTTCGCCGGGGATGTTGCCACCGCCATTCGGCTTCATCATCTGCCAGAATTCAACGTGGTTGTAATGCTGGCCAACCTGGTTGAAAAGTTTCGGGTTCGATTTGTCTTCATAGGTTGCCACAACCAGTTCGGCAAGCGATTTGCCCGACGCAAGGTTGGAACCTTCCAGCAGTTTGTTGCCGGTTTCGACATAGGCATTGTGGTGCTTGTCATGGTGGAATTCGAGCGTTTCAGCCGACATATACGGTGCAAGCGCGTCATAGGCGTAGGGGAGTGCTGGAAGTTCAAGAGCCATGATACAATACCTCGAATTTCGTTATCGTTAATCAGTGCGGGTCGCACAAAGCTCCCGCACCATATCCCCATTTGGTTGTTCTGTGAAAGTTAAATTGCCGTGCAACCCGTTGTTACAAGGTAATTTTGCTTTCCTTTCATCCAAATGGAGGGTGAAACTTGCCTGTCCCATCTATCTAGGACAAAGTTTGTTTTACGCAACGCCCTTTACAAAAGCATCATGCAGATGATGCCACGGTCCGGAATACTAAGATGCAAAACGCGCCGGGTGTTTTGACGTTCCCGGCGCGATCAGAGATTTTTGTTTGGCAGCGATCCGTATTAATCGGCCGTGGGCCGCATCACGCCATTTTCATCGCGTTTAAGGGGATAGGGCTGCTCGGGCAAAGGGGCGCCGGGGGCATCGGCCAGGGTCACGCCATATTTCCAGTCTGCCGGCGCAATGGCCACATAGCGGGCATACCCGCCCGTGCCGCCCAGCGGTTTGGCAAAGCCGATTGAAATCAGCGCACCGGTTTCGGGGACCTTATCGAGGTTGGCAACCCCCTCGGCCTGGGTGAAGTTATTGTGCATCAGCCAGTATTCCCCCTCCAGGTTCGGGGTGGTGTCGGTATCGAGCGGTTCGTGGCCGTGGAACAGGATGTGACGTTTAAGATGGAGGAATTTCAGTGCCTCCAGCCCGACACCGGGAAACGGTGTTTCGTTAAAGCTGTCAATATCATCCCAGCGTTTATACCAGTCAGACCGCACCATCACGACCGATCCTTCCGGGATGCGGCCATGTTTTTGTTCCCAATCCTCAATATCGGAAACCTGCAGGTAATAGCCCTGATCCTTGGCAACCTTGTCGGCAATATTGATCACCACAAGCGGACGCACACTATAGGTTGCCGGAAGGTCGCTAATGGTGGCCCCCATCGGGTTCCAGTGCGCGGGCGGGTCCAACTGGGTGCCATACTGGTCGGTTGGCAGGTCATAGGCGGTGGCAACAAAGCCGTGTTTGGCATAGGTGAATTCTTCACCCACCGAAACATAACCCGGTATATCCTGGCCTGCGACAGCCGCCTTGAATTTGGCATTGCCAAAACCCGGCCAGACCGGCTGTACCGGCGCAAAGGCGTGGGTCAGGTCAATATATTTGGCCGTTTTAAAGCTGGCATCATAGGCGGACCATAAGCCGGGTGCGGTTTTGGCTGCCGGTTCGGTATCGTTTTGTACCATTGGTCCGGTTTGCGCACAGCCTGCAAGTATTAAAAACGTTACCGGCAGAAAGGCTGTTGCCAGCCTGGATGAAATTCGCATGTGAAGTTCCCCTGATAAACGTGTTTGAACGAAACCGTTCCTGAACGTCTTTGCCCTTTATTGTCGGGCTGCTAGATAGGTTCCAGCATTTTGGGGTATTAATTCACAAATGCAGGGGGGCAGGCAAGGGCCATAACCATGACCATGACCCTGTTATTCCTTATACAGGCTGACCATATTCTTGATATCGGTTCCCTCGCGAATCATCACGCCATATTCGCCTTTTTGCAGGCTGCTGATGTTCAACTGGCAGGGAAAACGGCTGCAGTTTTTCTGCAGGGCCATGCTGCCATCGGGGTAGGTTAACACAACCTCGCCACGCGGCGCATCGGCATGAATTGTTACCGTATCAGTCACGGCTTTTGGGGCAACCTTGATCGCAGCCAGGGCAGCTGTCGTCACTGACAAAAGACCGATCAGGGCGAGAACCACCGGTTTGCTGCGGAAAGACTTCGGCATGGACGTCTCCTCGCAAAATAACAGATGCGATAAACCGGCAGCGCGGGCAACAGACTGTCATTTTCCGGGAAAAGATACCGGGGCAGATCGTGCGTTCCTGTGTGCCATCGGGCCAAAACGACCCTTGTTTATCGTCGTTAACCCGGAATATGACAGCCAATCTGGCGCTATTCGGGGCGCGAATGAGGCAATTCCATGCCGAAAAGGGTAGGGGATTTATACAATCGCATGTGTAAAAGCCCGTTAATGCCTTGTTCCACAGGGAATTTTTGTGGTTATTTCAATTTTTGCAATGCCTGCCTTAATTTTGGCAAAGGGGGACATATTTTTACTCCGTGCGCGTTATTTGCTGCGATGAAGGGCAAAAATACATCATTGCCGGATTTGCGGGCCGGATTCGCCCGCTTGCGGGAAGTGCCGGGACATGCCCAGTTTCATTATGAATGTTTATTATGAATGCGGGGCTGGTCCCGGGGATGTTAATTTTGGCCGGTTTGGAAGGGGCCGGATGCCAGCCGGGCACGGGCGTTTTTGATTGCATCTGCCAGTTGGCGGGTGGCTGTTTCGGGGTTTTTCTGCCCGCAAATGGCGGAAACAACGGCCAGACCATCGGCACCACTTTCCAAAACATCTGTTACATGTTCCTGTTTCACCCCGCCAATGGCAACCGACGGCAGATTGCAAAGGGTTGTCAGATGCGCCAGCCCCTCAAAGCCGATGGCGGGTTTATGGTCCGGTTTGGTCGATGTCGCAAAAACCGGCCCGATACCGACATAATCAATGACGCTTTTGTCGATTTTGCGGGCGACAGCTTCGGATTCAATCGACAGGCCCAGTATTTTGTCTTTGCCCAGTTTCTGGCGGGCCATTTCGGCGGGCATATCGTCCTGGCCCACATGCAGGCCATGCGCATCAATCGCAATGGCAGCCTCAATATTGTCATTAACGATTAGCGGTACGCCGCTTCCCGCCATTGCCGCCCTTAATGCGCGGCCAATTTCAATGAATTCACGGGTGCTGGCGGTTTTATGGCGTAGCTGGACCATTGTGGCACCGCCCCTGATGGCGGCCATTGTGGTTTCCAGCATCGAATGATCGCGACACAAATCGGGATCCAGCACCAGATACAGCGACAGATCAAACGTCATGACAGAACCTCGATCCCGGCGTGGGTTTCAAGGGCGGCACCATCCAGATTATAAAGGGCATCCAGGAAGGCCGTGGCAAAGCTGGCCGGGCCGGATGCGGTTTTCTCCGCCATTTTTCCGGCAGCGGCAAAACAGGCCAGGGCGGCAATGGTGGCCTCAAACGGGGCCTTGGGTGCCGTTGCGGCAAAGGCACCCACCAGCGCGGTGAGCGAACAGCCCATCGCCGTTATTTTCGGCATCAGGGCAGACCCGCCATGAATGCGAACGGCTGCACTGCCATCGGTAACAAAATCGCTGCTGCCGGTTACGGCAACCACGCATTTTTGGTTTTGGGCCAGGGTTTTGGCGGCTTCTTCGGCCTGTTCAACCGGGTCGCCACTATCCACTCCCTGACCGGCACTTTGCCCCCCGGCAAGGGCAATGATTTCGGAAGCGTTGCCGCGAATAATGGTGGGCTTTAACGCCAGCAGGGCCGTAACAGCGTCACGGCGAAAGCCGGTGGCAAAATGGGCGACCGGGTCCAGGACCCAGGGTTTTTGTGCCGCGCTGGCGCCCGTGGCGGCTTCTTTCATGCCCGCGACCCATTCGCTGGAAAGGGTGCCGATATTTACCGTGAGCGCCCCGGCAATGGCGGCAAATTCACCGCTTTCTTCAGGCGCATGGACCATCGCGGGCGAGGTCCCTGCCGCCAGCAGCGTATTGGCGGCAATATTCATTGCCACATAATTTGTGATGCAATGAACCAGCGGTGCCGCATCGCGCATGTCGGTCAAAAGCCGGGCGGGGGAAAGGTTTTGGTGTGTGTCAGTCATGGCAAGGCTCCCATGCAGGTGCGTTTGGAAACCCAGTTCGGTGCCGGAATGATGTTGAAACGCGGTGTAAAGCGTTTGCACCCTCCCTACGCCAGTATGAACTGGATCAGGTTCAACGGGTCACTGCGCTGTCTGATTTCCCAGCCGTGGCAGTTTCTCAGCCCCCTGTCGGGGCTCCCCTTGGTGAACCCGCAAGATGGGTTTTGTTGATCGTCCTGTCAATGTGCTGTTTGCAGGGGGGATGGATTGGTATCAGCCCACAGGCAAAAAGAAAGGCGGGGTGCGCAAACATCCCGCCTTTCGTTCGATGTGTTTATCAGGCCAATTTGCCGGGATTACTTGCGCCGTTCCATGGCCGCCTTCAGGGCGGCGGCCATTGCCCCGCCCCCGGCATCACCCGCCGATGCCGCTTTGGCGTTGCCACGGCCATGATTGCCGCCATTTCCGCCATTGCCGCCTTGGCGGCGCGGCTGGTTGCGGTCCTGGTGGTTATGGCGGGCACCGCTGGGCTGGCTGCGCTGTTCGCGCCGTTCCTGCGTTCCTTCGTAATCGGGGGCGGATTTCATCGACAGGCCGATGCGTTTGCGCGGTGCATCCACTTCCATCACCGTGACGGAAACGATTTGGCCTGCCTTGACCACTTCGCGCGGGTCGGCGACAAATTTGTCGGCCAGTTGCGAAATATGAACCAGGCCATCCTGATGCACGCCAATATCGACAAATGCCCCAAAATTGGTGACGTTGGTGACGGTGCCTTCCAGTTTCATGCCGACTTTCAAATCCTTGATTTCATTGACGCCCTCAATGAATTTCGCGGTTTTGAATTCCGGGCGCGGGTCACGGCCGGGTTTGTCAAGTTCGGCCAGGATGTCGCGGATGGTCGGCACACCAAAAACATCATCGGCGAATTTTTCCGGCCGCAGGGTTTTCAGGAACGGGGAATCGCCAATGATGCTGGCAAGGTCCCGGCTGCTTTCCCGGCTGATTTTTTCGACAACCGGGTAGGCTTCCGGGTGCACGGCGGAGGCATCAAGCGGATTATCACCGCCGCGAATGCGCAAAAAGCCCGCACATTGTTCAAAGGCCTTTGGCCCCAGCCGTTCGACCTTGCGCAAATCCGTGCGCGAACGGAAGGCCCCGTTCACATCGCGATAACCAACAATATTGCGCGCCAACCCTTCGCTAAGCCCGGCAACACGGGTCAGAAGCGGGATCGACGCAGTATTAAGGTCCACACCCACACCGTTCACGCAGTCTTCCACCACCGCGTCGAGCGAGCGGGCCAGTTTGGTTTCCGAAACATCGTGCTGATATTGACCAACCCCGATGGATTTCGGGTCGATCTTCACCAGTTCGGCCAACGGGTCCTGCAAACGGCGCGCAATCGAGGCCGCACCGCGCAGCGATACGTCCAGATCGGGGAATTCCTCGGCGGCAAATTGTGATGCCGAATAGACCGACGCCCCGGCTTCGTTAACAATGACCTTGGTTGCCTTGATTTGCGGAAAGGCATTTAACAGCATACCGGCAAGCTGGTCCGTCTCGCGCGAGAAAGTGCCATTGCCAATCGCGATCAGCTCGATTTTATGTTTGGCGGCAAGGGCCGCCAGCGTGTTAATCGCGCCCTGAACATCATTACGCGGCTGGAACGGATAAACCGTTGCCGTATCCACCAGCTTGCCGGTGGCATCGACCACGGCAACCTTCACGCCGGTACGCACCCCCGGGTCCAGGCCCATAGTGGCCTTTTGCCCGGCCGGGGCCGCCAGCAGCAGGTCTTTCAGGTTATCGGCAAACACCTTGATGGCATCTTCTTCTGCGCTGTCACGCAAATTGCCAAACAAATCAAGCTCGATCGACAGTGACAGTTTGACGCGCCAGGTAAAGCGCACGGTGTCACTCAGCCATTTATCGGCCGGGCGACCCTGGTTGCGAATGCCGACATGGGCGGCAATCACGGTTTCGGCGCGGCCCGGTTCGCCGCGCGGGCGGTCTTCGTCTTCGGCACCCAGGGTCAGTTTAAGCTGCAAAATGCCTTCGTTGCGACCCCGGAATAGTGCCAGGGCACGGTGTGACGGGCAGGTTTTGATCTTTTCCGAATGGCTGAAATAGTCGGAAAACTTTGCCCCTTCGGCTTCTTTGCCCTCGATGACACTGGCGGTAATTTCGCCGTCATCCCACAAAAGCTGGCGCAGGCGGGCCACCAGGTCGGCATCCTCGGCAAAGCGTTCCATCAAAATCTGGCGGGCACCATCCAGGGCAGCCTTGGTATCTTCGACACCTTTTTCGCCGTCAATGAATTTGGCGGCTTCGGCTTCCGGGTCCAGTTGCGGGTTTGCCAGCAGGGCATCGGCCAGCGGCTCCAGGCCTGCCTCGCGGGCAATCTGGGCCTTGGTGCGGCGCTTTTTCTTGTAGGGCAAATAAAGGTCTTCAAGGCGGGTTTTGGTATCGGCTTCGTTAATCGCCTTTTCCAGTTCCGGGGTCAGTTTATCCTGTTCGCGGATGCTTTCGATCACGGAAGCGCGGCGTTCTTCAAGTTCGGTCAGATAACGCAGGCGTTCATCCAGATTACGCAACTGGGTATCGTCCAGACCGCCGGTCTTTTCCTTGCGGTAACGGGCAATGAAGGGCACGGTCGAGCCTTCATTCAGCAGTTCGATGGTCGCAAGGACCTGTTCGGGACGAACAGAAAGTTCTTCGGCGATACGCTGGGGAATGGAACGCATGGTTTCTCCTTGTTTTGCTCGTCCGCTTGAAATAGCGACTTTCAGGCCCGCTGGAAAGAGCCAGTTTGCGGCAATCACAAGGCAGCTATTAACCGCCGGGGCTTGTCGATTGGGGCGGACGGGGCTATCTGTTGGACAAAGCGTTGAAAATGCCGCGCAAGCGGCCCAGATCGGAGGTCCCGATGGCCGGAAAATTTCGTGAAACCGTAGTGCAGCGGTCCAGCCAGTCCGTTGCCAAGTCAGACGATAAGCCAACATCTTCTGGCGAGAAACCGTCCGTCGTCGGGGCGAGCCAGGCCCCTGACATAACGGACATAAACACAGAGGCACAAGCCGCAGCCGATACTGAAGCCGCATCCGCGCCAGAATTATCGCAAGATGCGATCAATGCCATCGCCGAAGCCAAGGCCTTCCGCGAAGCCGCCCAGCGTGAAATCGGCGGCCCCAAAGGCCCCGAACCGACCCGCTTTGGTGATTGGGAACATAAAGGTCGCTGTATTGATTTTTAAGCTGTTTTTGGCGGGTGCGCGCTAAACAACGTCGTGCAGGGCCGAAACGTTTTTGGTGGCCGCGTCTGGCAGGGTCGCCTGCGCGGCAAATTCGGGCCAGCGTAAAAGGGCGTCTGCAACCTGGTCTATGATGTCGTTGATGCGTGCTTCCCGGATCGGCGATTCCTTTGCCAGTTTGATGAGCTGCTTTCGCGAGATGTCTTTTCCCGCCCCGGCAATTGCCAAACTGTGTTCTCCGCCCGGCCCGTGGGATGGGGTCAGGTCATAGGCAGGCGAGATACGCCAGCGCCAGTTATCGCCATCATCAATGTCCAGAAGGGCGCTATGCTGGCGTCCGTGATCGTCGCGATTATGGGACATGGCATTAAAGGCAGCCCGGCGGAAGGCCTCTTCCAATGCTGTTTCGCTTTGTGTGATTTGCCAAAACCAGTTTAGAAGCGTGCCATAATCAAAGGCAAATTTGCGATGTTCGCTTTCCAGTGCGCCAGAGGCCGATAACATGTGCCAGCGCCGTAAAACGGCCTGACCGTTCACATTTGTGGTTTCGCGATCAAATCGCCGCACAGCAAAAAAGCGTGTTCCCTTTTGTGTTGTGATCAAGCGGGTTTCGGGCATATGGATGCCTGCCTCACGGGCCATCAGGGAATAGGCATATTCAATTTCGGCGGCGTGGGGGCCATCGTCGCGGGTGGTAAATTTGACCATCCAGTGCCCGAAATGAAAATCTGGCAGGGCCGTGGCGGGTCTTATTTGGGCATCTTCGCCCGCATTTTCCTGAATTTGGCACACAATTTTGGGCCGCGCCCCGCCGGACCCGCCAAGGGCGGCCCGCAGATCCAGGGCGTCCTGTAATGTTTGCCCCTCCGCTTCGCCCAAAATACGTTGGGCGGCATCCGAGAGTTCGCCGAGGTCCATTTCGGGGCTTTCCGGCTGCGCCTGTGCTTTTGGTCGATAAGCCAGTGCGCCCATGCCCCCAACGCCGACAATCGCCAAACGGTCAATCGGGGTCAGGTCGCTGCGGCGGATTCCCCGTGCTTCGGCTTCCCGGTCCACCAGCAGCCGTCCCCATCCGTCGGGTAGGCTGTCGGCAAATACCCCGTGCAGGCCATCAAATTCCTCTCTGTCCGCCGGAATGATCTGCTTGCCCATGTCCAGGCTGTGGGGGGAAAGAGGCACCGTTGGTGCAAGATCGTTTTTGGCAGGTTCAAACATGGCGATGCGACGCGCTTTTGACCAGGCAATGCGGCCCAGTTCAATGGATGACGTGCCGGTTTTTCCCGTTGCCAGGCCCTGCAAGCGAATGGTCAGGGGTTCACCAAGTTTCCAGGCCTGTAGCATTGTCATCGTTTGCGGCTCGCCCGTTGTCTGGGTTTGGCATTTTCGCTGGCCAGCATTTCGTCAATGCTGCGTGGCAGGTCGTCATCTGGCTCAAATAAATGTTCAAGATTTTCGCCACGTGACAAGGCCTGCGCAAGGCGTACCACTGTTAGAAATGGGGCCAGGCCCGTATCCTCGAACTTCCGAAGGGTTGGCACGGGCACACCGGCACGTTCGGAAAGTTCCTTGCGCGTCAAATTCATATCCAGCCGTAACTGCTTTGCCGCAAGGCCGGTTTTTAATGCGGTTTCTTCAGGGGAGAATTTATTAAGTGATATAACCATATCAATAAACCACATAAATGCGCTTTTATTGATATCATCATATCACTTATTTTCACCAATGTATTGGTGTTTGTTTTACTCATTCAATTGGAAGGAGCAGGTGTTTTTGTGTGATTGACCTGCTCCGCCAATATAGCGGGGTTTTATGCCCCGCGAATGGCCTTGATATTGGGGGCATATTGGCTGGGGCCGCCTTTGAAGGTGGCGGAACCGGCGACCAGCACATCGGCACCCGCCGCGATCACGTCACGGGCGATTTCCGGATTGACGCCGCCATCGACTTCAAGGTCGATATGCCGTCCGGTCGCATCGATCATTTTGCGGATGCGTTTGATCTTTTCAAGTTGGCTGGGAATAAATTTTTGCCCGCCAAAGCCGGGGTTGACCGTCATGACCAGCACCAGATCAACCAGATCCATCACATATTCGATCATGCTTTCCGGGGTGGAGGGGTTCAGCGAGACACCAGCCTTTTTGCCAAGAGACTTGATCAGTTGCAGGCTGCGATGCAGGTGCGGGCCGGCTTCGGCATGAATGGTGATGATGTCGGACCCGGCATCGGCGAAGGCCTGGATATAGGGATCAACCGGGGCAATCATCAAATGCACGTCAAAGACCTTGTCGGTATGCGGGCGCAGGGCTTTGACAACATCCGGGCCAATGGTGATGTTGGGCACGTAATGGCCGTCCATCACATCGATATGGATGTAATCCGCGCCTGCGGCATCAATCGCGGCGACTTCTTCGCCCAGTTTGGCAAAGTCTGCCGAAAGGATGGACGGGGCAATTTTGATGTTGTGCGTGGTCATGCGCGCAGGGTCCTGATCATGGCAGGTTGAACAAAGGGGAAATCGGTCGCTGCTATAGCGCAATTTCCCCGGCTTGTCATCCAAACCGGCCTTTTTGCCCCGGTCAAATGACGCGGCCTGTGGCCCTCAGGCGCGTTTTTTAACCAGCCGGGCGCAATAAAAGCCATCCATACCGCCCATGTCGGTCATATGGGTGGGCAGAATGCGCAATTCACCAGCATCGGTTATGGCTTCGTCCCAGCCGCCCAGCTCGTCGGCGGTAATGGCTTTGCGTTCATAATTCGGGTGGTCGGCCAAAAAGGATTTCACCTGAAATTCGCCTTCGTCGGGTTGCAGCGAACAGGTGCAATAAATCAGTTCGCCACCCACGGCCAGAACCCGGTCAGCCTGCAGCAGCAGTTTTTGCTGAATCGGCAATAGCGATTTCATCAGGGCATCATTTTGCCGCAACAAAATATCGGGATGGCGGCGAATGGTGCCGGTGGCCGAGCAGGGTGCATCAAGCAGCACGGCATCGGCAATCGGGGCATCATCGGCAAGGTCGGTGGCATCGCCGGTGACAATGGCAGCGCCCAAATCAACCCGTTCGAGATTTTCATAAACCCGGCGCAGGCGCCCTTCGGATTTGTCAACCGCAATGGTTTTGGCCCCGCGTGCGGCAAGCTGCATGGTCTTGCCGCCCGGTGCGGCGCACAGATCATAGATCGTTTTGTTTTCGTAACAGGAAAACAGGGTGGCAGGCAGGGCCGCGGCGGCATCCTGCACCCACCATTTGCCATCCTTATAGCCCGGCAGGTCGCGAATGCGTTGTCCGCCTTCAAGGCGGATGGAGCCGGTAGGTAGCAAAATGCCACCCAGCTTTTCGGCCCATTCGGCGCGTTCTTCGGCATCGCGCACGGAAATATCCAGTTTGGCATGGCCCAGGCTGGCGCGCGCAATGTTGCGAGCCTGATCGGCGCCATAGGCCTTTTTCCACACCCCGCGCAACCAGGCCGGAATGTTAAGCTGCCAGTCCTCCACCCCGTCAGGCCGTTCCACCCCGTCGCGCTGCAGGCCGCGCAAAACGGCATTGACCAGCTTTACATATTTGTGCAGCCCGGCATCACGCGCAAGATTAACCGTGCTATCGACCGCGCCATGTTCGGAAACGTCCATGAAAAACAGTTGGGTTACACCCAGGCGCATGATGTTGGTCAGGCGGTTGGCGGTGCGGTCCTGGGGCTGATGATAGCGCGGGGCCAGGATGGCATCAATTTCGCCCAGATGGCGCAGGGTGCTGCCCAGAAGCTGGCGCAGAAAATTGCGGTCCAGTGACGGCAGGCCGTAACCGTGTTTGGTCAGCAATTCATCAAGCGTGACTTCGCCGCCCCGCAATTCCTGCAGGGTCTTGAGCGCCAGCATCCGTGGATCGGGAAGCACGGGGGCTTGGTTGCGGCGGGTGTCTGAATGACGGTGGCCGGAACGGTTTGAACGGCTTTCACGCACGGACGGGGTTCTCCTTGAATAATGTCATCGTGTAAGTAAGCGCGATGGCAAAGCGTGTAAAGCGTCTTGCCTGCAATTCAGCCCTGCCGCGATACGGGGGAATGCCTTATATCTGAAAAACCTTGCGGTTGCAGGCTGGCATCGGTAATCCAGAAACCGGAATTCATTTAACACGGGTTGATCCAATGTCCTTTGCTGCCCTTGCCGGTTTTTCCGGTGGTTTGCTGGTTGCCTCGCTGCTGCTGACCGGGGTGGTGTTGCGCTATTTGCGTCATAAGGCCATTCTTGACATGCCCAATCATCGCTCCAGCCATGCGGTCCCAACGCCGCGTGGCGGCGGTCTTGCCGTAACGCCATTATTGCTGTTGATGGTGGCCGTTGTCACCTTTTGGTTCGGTGCCGGGCCGGGGAGCGCGATCTGGCCGCGCTGGCTGATGCTGGCGGCCGCGATTGGCCTTGCAGGCATTTGCTGGATGGATGACCGGCATGATCTTTCGGCACGGTTGCGGTTCGGGTTTCAGTTTATCGCGGTCATTTGCGGGGTAACGGCCCTTGATGGCCCGGTTTTGCAGGGGGTGGTGCCTTTGTGGCTGGATCATGTGCTGGTGGTTTTGGCCTGGGTCTGGTTTGTGAACCTGTTTAATTTCATGGACGGCATTGATGGCATTTCCGGGGTTGAAGCCGGATCCATTGGCGCGGGAGTTTTTACCGTCTCGCTGTTGGCCTTTACCCCGGCCTTTGTTGATCTGGGGGTGATCGGCCTGGGTATGACCGCCATCATGCTGGGCTTTCTGATTTGGAACTGGCACCCGGCCAAGCTGTTTTTGGGCGATGTCGGATCGATCCCGCTGGGTTATGTGCTGGGTTGGCTGTTGCTGGAACTGGCATCGCGCGGGGCGTGGCTGCCGGCCCTTGTTTTCCCGGCCTATTATTTGTTTGACGCCACCTATACGCTGGTGCGCCGCGCATTGCGGGGGGAAAAAATCTGGCAGGCACACCGTCAGCATGCCTATCAGCTCGCAACCGGCCGCGGCATGAGCCACGCACGGGTATCGTTTTTGATTTTGCTGGCAAATATCGCCTTGATAACGGTCGTGTTCGTGCCCTTGCCGCTGGTGATATCCGGTGCGATTGGGCGTTTGGTTCTTGCTGCAATTATCGTATTGTTGCTGGTCGGTATTTTGCGCTTCTGGCCGGTGGCAGGCGGGCAAGACCCGACGGGTAAATAAGCCCCATCGCTGCGACCTTTGCTTGACTTGGCGGGGGCAGAACGCGAAAAGATCGATAGATCAAATAATGAAAATACAACCCGCCTTTAGCGTGCGTGAATAACCGGTTTGGGAAATATATGTGGCGATTGATACGGCGTAGCCAGGTGGCCTTTGTCCATGACGTGATCATGGCAGCGATTTCTTTTCCGCTGGCCCTGTATTTGCGTGTTGGCGATGCGCTGCCTTATTTCGTCCCGCAGAACATGGTGCTGGCAACGCTGGGCTTTGCCGTACTGTCGGGGGGCATTTTCTGGCTGTTTGGGCTGTATCGCGGGATCTGGCGGTATGCGTCGCTAAATGACCTGTCGCGCATTGCCCGGGCCGTCACGCTGGCGATTGCCGTTTTGTTTGCCGTGCTGTTTTTAACCACGCGTCTGGACTGGCTGCCGCGTTCCGCCCCGATTATTCAATGGTTTTTGCTGATGGCATTGCTGGGCGGGCCGCGCCTGGCCTATCGCGTGATCAAGGACCGGTCGGTATCAAGGGCGCTGGCAAAACAGGGCGAAAGTCGTATTCCGATTTTGCTGGTCGGGGCGGGCGATGAATCCGAAGCCTTCATTCGAGAAACCCGCCGTTCGGCGCTGGCACCGTTTGAGGTGGTGGGGATTCTCGGCCTGACTGATGGTCGTGTGGGCCGTAAAATGCACGGGGTTCAGGTGTATGACACGGTCGACAACCTCGAAGCGACGCTAGATCGGCTGGAAAAATCCCGGTTGCAGCATCGCCCGCGCAAACTGGTGTTAACCGGTAATGCCCTGCGCCATCCCGATGTGGGTAAATGGGTGGAAATTGCCGACCGGCGTGGCCTGGTTTTGTCACGTTTGCCCAAACTGGGTGATTTGCGCGATGGCATTTCCGACCCGCTGCAAATTCGCCCGGTGGCGATTGAAGATTTGCTGGGGCGCCCCGAAGCCCGGCTGGACCGCGAGAAAGTCCGCAATATGATTGCCGGTCGCCGGGTGTTGGTGACAGGGGCGGGCGGGTCCATCGGCTCGGAACTGGTGCGTCAGATTGCCAGTTATGCCCCGGCGCATATCTGCCTGTTTGATGCGGGCGAATATAACCTTTACGCCATTGATATGGAGCTGTCGGAGAAATATCCCGACCTTCCGCGCTACAGCGTTTTGGGCGATGTGCGTGACCGGCTGCGTCTGGACCAGGTTTTTGCCATCGAAAAACCCGATATCGTTTTTCACGCGGCGGCCTACAAACATGTGCCGCTGGTCGAACATAACCCCAATGAGGGGATTTTGACCAACACCATCGGCACCCGCAATGTGGCAGAGGCCTGCCGGGCCGCCGATGTTGAAACGATGGTTCTGATTTCAACCGACAAGGCGGTAAACCCGGCCAATGTGATGGGGGCATCGAAACGTCTGGCGGAATGTTATTGCCAGGCATTGGAAACCCTGAGTGACGAGGAACGGGGCAAAACCCGGTTTGTCACCGTGCGCTTTGGTAATGTGCTGGGCTCGACAGGCTCCGTCGTGCCGCTGTTTCGTCGCCAGCTGGAGGCCGGTGGGCCACTGACCGTAACCCACGAAGGCATTACCCGCTATTTCATGACGATTGCCGAGGCGGTTGAACTGGTCTTGCAGGCGGCTGTGCTGGGCCGTCAGGGGGTAACAGCAGGCGGCAAGATTTTTGTTCTCGATATGGGGCGCCCGGTCAAGATTATTGATCTGGCCCGGCAAATGATATTGCTGGCCGGGTTGCGCCCGGAAACCGATGTCGAGATCAAGGTGACGGGCCTGCGACCGGGTGAAAAACTTTACGAAGAACTGTTCCACGATTCCGAACCGCCCCAGCCCACCACAACCGATGGCGTGTTGCTGGCCGCGCCGCGCGTGCTGGATTACAGTCTGATCAAATCGGTGCTTGATGAACTGGCCGAAAGTGCACAGGCGCGCAATTCGCAACGGACGCTGGAACTGGTGTCGCAACTGGTGCCGGAATTCCAGCCGCCTGAAATCGGCGTTAGTTCGATCCTGGCCCAGCAGCAGGCCGAAATTGCCAGCCGGGCTACCGAGGCTTCCTGAGGGCGATTGCGGTGCTGCCTTAAAAACGGGCAGACTTCATTTGTGATGACGGGATAGCCGCCTTGCAACAATTCGGGGTCCACATTTAACCCGTTGCGTGTTATTGCTCCGCCCGAAATCGGGCCGGGCCCATTAATGATGCGTATTTGCCGGAATTGGGGTTGGTGAAACCATCATTAATGCGCCCGGGCCATGTTGCTGTATCCGTTCCTGCATGAAAGCGAAGCCAAGATGACTGCCCGTATTGCGCGTGCGCTGATTTCCGTTTCCGATAAATCCGGTATGATCGAATTTGCCAAAGCCCTCCATGACAAGGGCGTTGAAATTCTCTCGACCGGTGGTTCTGCCAAGGCGATTGAAGCGGCCGGTATTCCGGTCAAGGAAGTTGCCGCCCATACCGGTTTCCCTGAAATCATGGATGGCCGTGTCAAAACCCTGCATCCGAAAATTCATGGCGGTCTTTTGGGCCGCCGTTCTGTCGAAAGCCACATGCAGGCGATGACGGATAACGACATCACCCCGATCGATCTTTTGGCGGTGAATCTGTATCCGTTTGAAGAAACCGTTGCCAAGGGTGCCGATTACGACACCTGCATCGAAAATATCGACATCGGCGGCCCTGGCATGATCCGCTCGGCTGCCAAAAATCATGAATCCGTCACGGTTATCGTTGATCCTGCCGATTATGACCGCGTGATCGCCGAAATGGGCGATAACGATGGGGCCACAACCTATGAAACCCGCCGTGCCCTGGCGGCCAAGGCCTATGCCCGTACCGGGGCCTATGATGCGGCGATTTCAACCTGGTTTGCAGGTCAGCTTGGCGAAACCTTCCCGCAGCGTTTGAATGTTTCGGGCGAGCTGAAACAGACCCTGCGTTATGGTGAAAACCCGCACCAGCAGGCGGCATTTTACACCAATGGCAAAAACCGCCCCGGTGTGGCAACCGCAACCCAGCTTCAGGGCAAGGAACTGTCGTTTAACAACCTGAACGACACGGATGCCGCCTTTGAACTGGTTTCCGAATTTGCTGAAAAACCGGCGGTGGCGATTATCAAACATGCCAACCCCTGCGGTGTGGCCGAAGGCGACACCCTGATTGATGCCTATCACAAGGCCCTGTCCTGTGACCCGGTCTCGGCATTTGGGGGCATCATTGCCGTGAACCGCACGCTCGATGCACAAACCGCCGAAGAAATTGCCAAACTGTTTGCCGAAGTCGTAATCGCACCGGATGCGGATGACGCTGCCAAGGCCGTTCTGGCCGCGAAAAAGAACCTGCGTGTTCTGATCACCGGTGGCATGGCCGACCCGGAAGGCGAAGATATGACCCTGCGCTCGCTGGCAGGTGGCTACCTGTTGCAGAACCGCGATGCCGGCCGCGTTAAGCGCGAAGAATTGAAGGTTGTGACCAAACGTGCGCCGTCCGACCAGGAACTTGATGACCTGCTATTTGCCTTCCGTGTTGGCAAGCATGTGAAATCGAATGCGATTGTTTATGTCAAGGACGGTAAAACGGTGGGGATCGGTGCCGGTCAGATGAGCCGCGTTGACAGCTCGCGCATTGCCGCATGGAAAGCGGAAGAAGCCGGTAAAAACGCCGGTGAAGATGCCTTGCGGACTGCGGGTTCTGTTGTTTCAAGCGACGCCTTCTTCCCGTTTGCTGATGGCCTGCTGGCAGCGGTCAAGGCCGGTGCAACGGCGGTGATCCAGCCCGGTGGCTCGATGCGCGATCAGGAAGTGATCGATGCTGCCGATGAAAACAACATCGCCATGGTCTTTACCGGCATGCGCCATTTCCGGCATTAAGTTTTGGCCCCGTTCAGGGCTTGAACATAAAAACGGCGGCCTGTCATGCGGGCCGCCGTTTTTTTTGGTAATGATCACACTGCGGAGATTACGATTGAGGCTTTGCCCCGGACGACGTGATGGCCTCATCCCCGTCAATCACTGTGCCGGCAACCGAAACGGCCAGGGGGGCCTCGGGTTTGCCTTTGGTATTGGCTTTGCCATGATCGCTGTTGTGATTGCTGTGCGGGTGATTGTGCAGGCGCAGCGGCGCGCGCCAGTCAATCGCGCCGAACGAATGGCAGGACGGGCAAATGACCGACCATTTGCCGGTTTCCGCCCCGCAGGCACCACAGCGCCAGTCCGGGTCCGGGTTGGCATGGCTGGCCTTGACCAGTAATTCCCGGGCCTTGGCCGGGTCCTGTTTTTCGGCAAATTCCAGATCGGCAAGCAGGCGGTAATGGCGGGCCTGGGCATTTTGCCCAATCGCCTTTTGAAGGTTGCTGCGCGCCATGCCCCATAACTGGGCCTTCAGGGCGGCCTCGGCCAGCAGAAGCTGGCTTTCGGGGTGATCGGTTTTACCGGCAATCAGCTTTTCCACCGCCTTGACCTTGGCCAGGGCGTCGCCCTCCAGGCTTTGCAAATAAAGCTGACCCAGTGCGCCATTCGGGTTGATCTGCCAGCTTTGCGTGACGATTTCGCGGGCTTTGCCCGGCTGGCCGACCTTGACATAAAGTTCGGTCAGCAGGATGGCGGCCCCGCTGAAATCGGGATGTGCATTCAGCGCCTTGCGCAGCAATTTGACGGCTTCGCTGTTTTCACCATCGCGAATGGCATCTTCGGCTTTGGCGGTGATCAGCAGGGCCCGGCGGCGCGACAGTTCATTTTCCTTGAAGATATCGGCCTTTTGCGCATCAACCAGCAGGGTCAAGGCGCGGTCCCATTGTTTGGCCCCTAATAGCAGGTCAAAATACGTGACCAGCACCGACGGATTACGGGGCCGCAGGCGGTGTGCGCGTTCAGCGTAATCCAGGGCGGCTTTGCGATCATTGGCCTTAAGCGAGAGTTGCAGCAAGCCGCGCAACCCGAAAAACGCCGAATCCGGTGATTTCAACATTTCTTCAAACTGGCGGCGGGCGGCGTCATTGTTGCCTTCAAGTTCGGCAGCCTGGGCGGTTAACAGGCGGGTCAGCGTGTCATCCTCCAGATATTTATCGACCGCACGGGTATGTTTCAGCGCCTGGCGGACATCGCCCGATGCCAGTTCCAACAGCCCCATTGTCAGGGCCTGCTGGCCCTTTTTACGGCGACGGCTGCCCAGCATGCGCCCCACCCAGCCCGGTGACCGTGAAATCACAAACCAGATGCGCCAGAGCACCACCAGCACAAAAACCAGCGCCAGCACGGCCAGCAAGACCATGCCAATCGAGCCATCAAAGCGATAGCCCAGCCAAATCACGGTCATGGTGCCGGGGTTATTGGCAAACCAGACCGCCCCTGTCACCAGGGCGGCGGTGATCAGAACAAAGATAACCAGACGGATCATTGGGCGGCCTCCGATCCGGTGGGGGTGTTGATCACTTGGTTGCCGGTTTTGTCTTCCTGCCCGGTCAGAAGGCCAATCGCGTGCGTGCTGAGCACATCAATGGCTTCATTAATGGTCTGGCGGGCACGCGCCTTTTCCAGCCAAGGTTCAAGGGCGGTTTTGGTGTTCTGGCCTTCCACCCCTTCAAGCGCGGAAATGGCCTTTGCCAGATTATCTGCTGCCAGGGCCTGTTCGGCTGTCACCAGTCGGCCATCAAGCGTGTCCTGGCCTACTGCATCGACCCGGCGAATGGGGAACAGTTTTTTCAAATTCGCCACGGTTGACTCCCAAATCCCGCCAGAATGATCATCGCTGGCGGCTTTAACCGCCTCGTCCGCCGCAACCGGGAAGGATTGCCGCAATTGTTCAATGCGTGGGGCGCCTTCAGCGGCAAGCGGTTTGAGCTTTGCGATCTGTTCCTGAACGACGGTATCATCCGACCCGCTGCGATTAAGCTGGTTCAGGGCAATTTCAAACGGGCCGCCGCGTTGTGCGGCATCACGCAGCAGGGCAACGCCAATGCCAATCGCCTGGCCGCGTCCGGCAATGCGCAGGCCTTCGGTTGCCTTGAGTTCCTGTTCAACAGTTGCCATGCGCGCGCTTAGGTCGCGCATTTCCGTGGCAACCCCGGAAAGTTCGGATTGCACCCGGGCGACTTCATCAATCGGGGCGGTGCGGGTTTCAAGTTCCCCCAGGCGGCGGGCGACAGAATCGTTTAACTGCCCGCCACGTTCCTGATCCAGGCGTTCGCGCAGGGCATTGATGGTCCCTTCAAGATGGGACAGGCGCGATGTCAGGTCGGTTGCAACAACAACATTCCGGGCCTGCGTATCAGCGGTATTTTCGCGATCGGCGCTGTTTGTGCTTGCCGGTGCGGTCGCATCTGCAGGTGCCGTTTCATCCGTTGCGGCCTCGCCGCTGTTGATGTCGGTGTTATCGCCATCGTCGGGCTTGTTGGCCGTGTCGGATGCCATACTGTCAGAATTGCTGGTACTGTCCGCTGTCTCGCTGTTTGCCGTGTTTGACGCGGCGGTATCATCTGCTGGTGTCTGCGACATTTCGGCGGTGTTTTGCTGCCCTTCCGGGGCCAGGGCATCGACCGTGCCTTGCGGTAAAATATTGGTCAGGGTCGGTTCGGCCTGTTTCCACCACATGGCCCGGCTGGCCCAGCCCAGCGCCAGGACGATCCCGATAATAATTACCGCCCAGACGACCACCATGATGGCGGGTTTACCCGTTTTTTTGCCCTGCGGGGTGCCTTTGCCCGGAGGAGGCGTTTTATCGCCGGGCTTTGCGCTGCCAGACGGTGCGGTGCTTGCCGATGAATTCCCGCCGGACGCAGATGCGGTGGATTTTGCCCCGCCTGTGCTGCTGGTGCTGCTTTTGCTGCTGGCGGTGGAAGAGCTTTCGGGTTTTGCCGACGTGGTGGCCCCTGTCGGGCTGGATGGGGCCGCAGAACCGGTTGCCGGTTTTGTGCTCGCATCCTGTGATGAAGATGCCGATTGGCCAGCACTGGCATTGCCTTTGCTGTCGATCGAGATCGTATCCTGCCCCTTGGAGGGCGTCGCGGAAGTGTTGGTTCTTGGCGTTTCTGGTTTTTTCACGGTCGGACCATTGCAGTTTGCGGTTGTTCCGATACGCCCACTGGCGCAGGACATTCAGATAATAACGGTATCGAGTTCCAAAAGCAGACTTTCCTGTGTCGGCTGGGCCGCGACCACGATCTTGCGCCATTTAAGGCAGGCAAGGCGGTCTTTGACGGCGGGGCTGAGACACAAGGCAGTCACATTTGTCAGGGCCCCTTTCGTATGATGGCTTTCCATCAGCTTAACAAAGGTTTCAGCCGTGCGGGGAGAGAAAAATAACACCGCATGGATGGTTCCGCCAAGCAGACCCTCACGCACCGGTTGGGGCAGGCTGGTTGCAGCGTGGGCCTCGTAAAGCGTTTGGCGGTTTATCACGTAACCTTTTGCGGCCAGCATTGTTCCCAGATCCCCCGCGACTTTGCGCGCCGCAGGATGATAAAGCACCCCGTCATCGGGCGAGATTTGACGGGTGATCAGCCCTGCCAGGTCGTGAATGTCGCCATTGGCACTGTAAACCGTTTCAAAACCCGCCGCACGGGCCGTGGTGGCCGTCGCATCGCCTACGGCCAGAACCGGCAAGTCCCGTTGTGAACTGTGGCGTGTAAAGGCGCGCACACCATTGGCGGAGGTAAAGATAAGGGCCTGCACACCATCAAGGTTGATCGTGGGCTGGTCGGCGGGCAGGGGCGGGAAAGCGATGGACAGCATGGGGGCGTGGCAAACGTCATAACCACGCTGCTTCAGGAGAGTATCCAGATCACCGGAATCGGTTTCCGGCCGGGTATTCAAGATCGTTTTCCCCATGATTGCCTCATCCTGTTTGGGAACCATTCCGCGACGGGCGGAATGGTTCTGCAAGATCGTGTCCTTGATATGTCAGGCCAGAATGAAATCAGGCCCGCCGCGTTCCTTAAGTTCGTTCCCGGCATCGGTGCCAATACGGTCCGCCCCGGCAATATCCGGGTTTTCAAGGGTGCGTTCGGCGTCGAGCCATTCGCTGCCATCCGGTCGCACAATGGTGACGCGCAGGCGCATGGTGCCGTTTTCATCAATTTCAGCCAGAGCGGCGATGGGCGTTTTGCACGAGCCATCGAGCGCACGCAATGCGGCCCGTTCGGCGGTAATGCGCAAATCGGTTTCATGGCAATGCAGCGACGACAGCCAGTTGGCAACTTTTTCATCCCCCGCACGAATGGCAAGGCCCAGTGCACCCTGTCCGACGGCGGGCAGCATGTCATCTTCGGAAATAACATGGGTGGCAATTTCCGGGGTGCCCAGGCGGTTTAACCCGGCCATTGCCAGCAGGGTGGCATCGGCCTGGCCTTCCTCCAGCTTGCGCAGGCGGGTTTGCACATTGCCACGAAAGGTTTCGACTTTCAGGTGCGGGTATTTGTGCAAAACCATTGCCTGGCGGCGCAGCGATGCGGTGCCGACGATGGCACCTGCGGGCATGTCGGCAAAGCTTTTATATTTGGTGGAAATAAAGGCATCGCGCACATCTTCACGTGGCATGATGACGGGCATGGCAATGCCATCGGGCAGAATGGTCGGCACATCCTTGATGCAGTGAACGGCAACGTCGATCTCGCCCTTGAGCTGGGCCTCGTCGATTTCCTTGGTAAACAGGCCCTTGCCGCCAATTTCCGACAGGGCACGGTCTGTCACACGGTCGGCGGTTGTGGAAATGACAACAACTTCGATGTCGCCTTCCGCCGAAATTTCGGGGTTAGCCTTTGCCAGCAGGTCGCGCACTTCATAGGCCTGTGCCAGTGCGAGCGGGGAGCCACGGGTGCCGATGCGAAGTTTTACGGTATCAGTCATGGTGCCGGTTATTCATCCGAATTCAGGGGTTAAACAGGGTTTGTAAGCTATCGCTACGTTATTGTTGATGACTTTCGTTTATGACATGCCTGCACCCTAGACTGCGACACAGGTCCCTGCATAGGTCCAATATGACCCATGATGCGGATAAATGGCCGCCATGTTGCCGTGATGATCAGCAAACAATCAGCAAAGGGTGGCAAGGCGTGTTAGTTTGGGCTACATCATCGCCATCAGGCCTGCCTTGATCGGGCGCAAACCAGTGATAGCCGGAAATCAAATTCCATGAATGTTCTTGGTATTGAAACCAGTTGTGATGAAACGGCCGCCGCCGTTGTAAATGATAAACGCGAAATTCTGTCCAATCGCGTTTTGACCCAACTGGAAGACCATCGCCCCTATGGCGGGGTGGTTCCCGAAATTGCCGCAAGGGCACATCTGGAACATATCGACCGCCTGGTGGCCGAGGCAATGGATGATGCCGGGCTGGAATTTGACGATCTTGACGCCATTGCCTGCACGGGCGGGCCGGGCCTGATTGGCGGGGTGATGGTCGGCACCATGACGGCAAAATCCATTGCCTTTGCCACGGGCAAACCCTTTTTGGCGGTGAACCATCTGGAAGGCCACGCCTTGACCGTGCGCCTGACCGATGATGTTGCCTTTCCCTATTTGCTGTTGCTGGTATCAGGCGGGCATTGCCAGGTTTTGATTGTCGAAGGGGTGGGAAAATACCGCCGCATTGGCACCACCATTGACGATGCGGTGGGCGAGGCCTTTGATAAAACCGCCAAGATGCTGGGTCTTGGTTATCCCGGCGGGCCAGCCCTGGAAAAAATGGCTAAAAACGGCGATCCGCTACGCTTTCGCCTGCCGCGTCCATTACGCGGGCGTGAAGGGTGCGATTTTTCGTTTTCCGGGTTAAAAACGGCGGTGCGGGTGCATCTGGATGGTTTTCCCGTGCCCCAGCGCACGGACGCGGTCAAGGCGGACCTTGCTGCCTCCTTTCAGCGTGCGGTGGGCGAAACCCTGATAGACCGGACCAAAAACGCGATTTACCAGTTCATGCGGGAATATCCTGAGGGCAAAACGCTGGTTCTGGCGGGCGGGGTTGCGGCCAACACATATTTGCGTACCCGCTTGACCGAACTGACCGACAAGGCAGGCATGCAGCTTGTGGCACCCCCCCTGCCGCTGTGTACCGATAACGCTGCCATGATCGCCTGGGCCGGGCTTGAACGGTTTCGTCTGGGCCAGGAAGACCCGCTGGATTTTAAACCCCGTCCGCGCTGGCCGCTGGACCCGGAAGCTCCGAAACGCCCCGGTGCGGGTGTGAAGGCATGAAGACGTAATTTCTTAGCTACAGGGACATTTCAGGGCGATGGAAACAACCGGCATGGCGGAAAAACGTATCGGAATTGTGGGTGGGGGTGCCTGGGGCACGGCGCTGGCGATACAGGCCGTGCGCGCCGGGGCGCAGGCAAATATGCTGTTGCGCGATGCCGACCTTGCCGCACGCATGAATCAAAACCGCGAAAATGATTTGTATTTGCCCGGTATTCCTTTGCCAGCCGGGTTAAACGCCACCCTCAATGCCGATGATGTTTTGCAGGCCGATGCGGTTTTGCTGGTCACACCAGCACAGTTTCTGCGTGATTCCCTTGCCGCAATTGCCGGGAAGTGGCAGCGCGATGTGCCCGCCATTATTTGCGCCAAGGGCATTGAAAAACACAGCGGTGCCCTGATGGAAAATGTGGTGCGCGATGTATTGGGCGATGTGCCCGTCGCGGTGCTATCGGGCCCGACATTTGCCCAGGAAGTGGCCGCAGGGCTGCCCGCCGCGTTGACACTCGCCTGCCGCGATCGCGAGATGGGCAAAAACCTTGTCGAAATGATCGGCACGTCTGCCTTTCGCCCCTATTACAGTTCCGATGTAACCGGGGTGGAAGTGGCCGGGGCGATTAAAAACGTGCTGGCGATTGCCAGTGGCGTGGTGGCAGGCATGAAGCTGGGCGATAATGCGCGTGCAGCTCTTGTAACCCGGGGCCTTGCCGAAATGTCGCGCCTTGCCATCGCAATGGGTGGACGGGCGGAAACCCTGATGGGCCTGGCCGGGCTGGGCGATTTGATGCTGACCTGCACCGGTACGCTGTCGCGCAATTACACATTCGGTGTGGCACTGGGGCAGGGGCAAAGTACGTCCGATATTTTGTCATCCCGGCGCAGTGTCACCGAAGGGGTGCATACGGCGGCATCGGTGACGGCGGTGGCGGAAAAATACGGTGTGGAAATGCCGATTTGCACGGCGGTAAACCAGGTGGCAAACCATCATGCGCCCCTGCGCGAAACGCTTGATACCCTGCTAAATCGCCCGTTTCGCGACGAACATTAACCTACGGTCTTGAGCCATGCCGGGCATTCTGTCACTTTGGCGGTATCTTGTTCTCAATCCTATTAAATGCAGGAAAATCCATGCTGTTTTACATCCGTTGTGTTGATAAGCCCGGCCATCTTCATGTCCGTAAAGCCAACCGTGATGCCCATCTGGCTTATATCAAAGACGGTTATGCCGATAAAATTGTTGCCGCCGGGCCGACCCTGGATCCTGATCTTGAAGGCATGAACGGATCGGTTTTCATTATCGAGCTGGAAGATATGGCCGCTGCCGAAGCCCTGACGGCAAATGACCCCTATGCCAAGGCAGGCCTGTTTGAATCGGTGGTGATTCGGCCGTTTAAAAAGGTTTTCTGATCAATGGCGTACTGGCTGATCAAAACGGAACCGTCAAGCTGGTCATGGGACGACCAGGTGGCGAAGGATGTTGAGGGTTGGGACGGGGTGCGCAATTATCAGGCGGCGAATAATCTGCGGGCGATGAAAACCGGCGATCAGGCGTTTTTCTATCATTCGGTGAAAGAAAAAAGCATCGTTGGCATTGTCGAAATTGTGCGTGAAGCCTATCCGGACCCAAGCGATGCCAAGGGCAAATTCGTGCAGGTGGATGTCAAAACCGTCAAACCACTTGCCCGGCCCGTGACGCTGGATGCCATCAAGGCGGACCCGCAATTTTCCGATTTGGCCTTGCTAAAACAATCGCGCCTGTCGGTTTTGCCGATTGATGATGCGTCCTGGAAGGCGATTTGCGAGATGGGTGGTGTGACACCATGAACCGCCTTGCCCCCGAAGGAACCATTTTATGTGCGTTAAGCGACCTTGATGCCACAGGAGCCAAGGGCCTGTTTGTGGGAGAAGGGGAGGCACGGCGGAATATTTTTGTCGTGCGCGATGGCGATGCCGTGTTTGGCTATGTCAATAGCTGCCCGCATATCGGTGTCCCGCTGGAATTTGAACCCGATGAATTCATCAGCGAATTTGGCGGTGAAATTTTGTGTTCCACTCACGGTGCCCGCTTTCGCATTGAAGACGGCTATTGTGTGTCGGGACCGTGCAGTGGGGATGCGCTGGAGCCGGTGGCTGTGCGCGTTCAGGGTGATGACGTGGTTTTGGCCTAACTGTATTTGGGCTTGTCCTTCCAGCTAATTGCAAAATTAAAAAATGGCGCGGCCTGTTTCATTCAGGCCGCGCCATTTTTGTGAATGAACGAAATGCGTTCCCCCCCCCATCTGAAGTTCTGTGGGTTTGAGATTTTTATTTTTAGATATTTAATTTGAAATTCTTCAATCAGGAGGGTTTTTATTTGAAAATTTAATTTCTGTAATAATTTTAAATACTAGTCTTAAGTATGCGTTGTCTCTCCTCAAAAATAGGCTTTCCTGCTCTTGCTGACAGGATTTAAGTGATTGTTTTTAATTGTTTTTGGGGGATTTTTATTTTTCTTTTGAAGTTGGGATTATTTTCTTGATTTGTTCGTTTTCTGGAAATAAGTGATTAAACCTATCTGGGGGGAATTGGGTTTCACGTGTGATTTATCAATGGCTGTAATGCCTTGTGATATAGTGATGCGGATAAGCTGAACGGTTTCTTCTGCGCACGAATCAACTTTTATCCTGCACATTTTGTGTTGCGGGCAGGGTGTTTATTTGTGTCGTCGGAGTGAAAATTTAATTTCTCCCGCGCGGGTTTAAAATATTCAAACGGGGATCGGAATGAAAATTTCAGCCACTTTATTGCTGTTATCCACGACGGCACTTGTTTCTTTGGTGTCGATTTCTGACGTCCACGCAGAAGAGAGCCGATGGGCTGGCACAAATGGTACTCAGTTCAATGTGGACGCTAACTGGAGTAACGGGTTTACAGGCAAGGACCTGGTTATTGATGGCAACGATTTGGATGGAGAGGTTGTCGTCTTTGCCCCTAATACAGTGGTGACAGTCACTGTTGACAGCCAGTCTGGAAGCAATCCGAATTCGCTGGTTGTTCAAGGGGGCGCAAGGCTGGAAGCCGAGTCAAGCGATTCGCTGGTTCTTGGTTTGACAGATGGTGCGACATCAAACATCACGATCACGGGAGCCGGAACCAAACTTCACACCACAAATGGTGATGTATTGATCGGGTCTGGAAATGGCGCGACCGGTATTCTGACTGTATCAGCCGGTGCGATTTATGATGCCGATTCTCTCGTGCGTGTTGGCTTTGGTGATGGCGCGCAGGGGACCATAACCTTTGATGCTGCAACATTTAACCTGGGGAGCTCGGGGCAGTTTCAAGTAGGTAGTGCCCAAACAGGTGCAGTAACAGGTACTGCAAATTTCAATAATGGCTCAACTGCGACACTGGATGGGGGGACTTCTATTGGTACCAAGTCCTCAAACACCGGTACGCTCAATGTTTCAAGTGGTTCGTCGCTGACGGCCAATGGTTACTTTATTGCCGGGGTCTATGAAGGTTCGACCGGGACGGTTACGGTCAGCGGTACAAATTCGACAGCCACCCTGAAGGATGAAATTTATTTTGGTTATCAGGGGAGCGGTACGCTCGAAATTAAGGAAGCTGGTGCTGTTACCGCGACAAAAACGGTTTATGTGGGGCATGACACGACAGCAAACGGTACGTTGACGGTTGACGGCGAAAGCTCTTCCTTAACGGCGAATTCTGATGTCATCCTTGGCGAACGTGGTACGGCTTCAATGACTGTATCGGATCAGGCCACGGCCTCGATTGATGGTACTTTGTCTGTTGGCTCCGGTTTTTACCGTGACAAGGATGATACCAGCCAGACGTCAACCAACTCGACGGCAACCGGCGATCTGACCGTTAAAAGCAACGGGGTTCTGAACGTTAAGACCGGTCTTTATGTCGGGGATCATGCGACCGGCACCCTGACACTGGCCAGTGGCGGCACCGTGAGTGTGAATAACGGTACTGGTACTCTTGATATTGCCAGGTCCTCTGGTTCCACCGGCACCCTGATTATTGGCGCTGCGGCCGGAAGTGGGGCTGCGGCGGCGGGCACATTGAATGCGACCAATGTTGCCTTTGGCTCAGAGCTTACGGGGTCACAAACCAGCACCGGCAAGATCGTATTTAACATTACCGATACGGATTACACCTTTGCTTCCAACATCATCGGGGCCGGTGCTGTTGAGCAATATGCAGGCACTGTTAAATTAACCGGAACATCAAACTATACAGGTGCGACCACCATACATGGTGGTACGCTGAATGTTGCTGGCACCGTTGCCTCATCTGCTGTCTCCGTTCAGGGGGACAGTGCGGCTGCGACGCTGATTCTTCGCGATGGCAACACCCTGAATGTTAATAGTGGTGGTGGCACCGGTAACGGCACCGTTGATATTGCCAAATCTGCCGATTCCACCGGCACCCTGATTATTGGTGCCGCCGCCGGAAGCGAGGCTGCTGCTGCGGGCACATTGAATGCGGCCACGGTTGCCTTTGGCTCAGAGCTTACGGGCTCACAAACCAGCACCGGCAAGATCGTATTTAACATTACCAATACGGATTACACGTTTGGATCCAACATCACCGGTGCCGGTAGCGTAGATATCGAGGCCGGGACGGTGAACCTGACGGGTACGTCCTCGACCTATACAGGGGCGACCACGGTTAATGGTGGCACGCTGAATATTGCGGGTTCCATTGCCTCTGTCGTTGCCATCAATAACGGCGCATTCTTGACGGGTAATGGCACTATTGGCGGGCTGTCGGTTAATTCCGGTGGTACGGTCAGCCCTGGCGGGAACACCATTCAAACCCTGAATGTTTCGGGGGATACCACGTTTAAAAGTGGGTCGGTTTATGTTGTGCAGGTCGATGATACCTCCAGTGACGCGATTAGCATTACCGGCGGTGCCACCATTGAAAACAATGCAACGGTGAGGCTGTCGGCATTGAATGGTGACAATTCCACGATTGCGGTGGACAAGAAATACACCATTGTTTCAACCACAACCGGCGTCACCGGGGAGTTTAACCGCATCAGCAAGTATTCTGCCTATTTGCAGGATGAACTGACCTATGACGACGATCATGTTTACCTGACGCGGACCCGTAACGGTCAGGCGCTGGCGGTGCAGACGACCACGCCGAACGAAGGGTCCACGGCAGGCGGGGTTGACAGCCTGAGTAATGGGAACGCCCTTTATGATGCGGTTGTACAGTTGCAGCCGGGTCAAACAGCTGCTGCTTTTGACCAGCTTTCGGGCGAAGTTCATGCCTCGACGGTTTCAACGATTGTGACCAATGCCGGCATGTCACGGGCGGCGGTGAATAATCGTATCCGGGATTCGTTTTCGGGTGGTGGTGTGAATTCGGCACCCCTGGTTGCCTCGAATGAAGACAATATGGACGGCTTGCTGGGCAAGGAGAAAACGACCCAGGCCTGGATGAGCAATTTTGGCAGTTGGAGCCGGACGTCAGGCGGAAGCCAGGCCCATGATACGACCACCCGTGGCGGTGGTTTCATGATTGGTGTGGATACGCAGGTGCTTGATGACTGGCGCTTTGGCGTGGCGACGGGTTTTGGCCGGGATTCGATCCAGGACAAGAATGTGTCCTCCAGTGCGATGGTTGACAGTTATTATCTGGCGGCTTACGGCGGTACCGAGATCCAGGCAACTTCGTTGCGTTTTGGGGCGTTGCATGCTTTCCAGAAAATTGATGCCAAACGGTCGGTTGCTTTTGCCGGTTTTACCGATAACCTGACGTCAGATTATGATGCCCAGACCACCCAGCTTTTTGCCGAGGGGGCGTTGCGCATCAAACATCAGGAATCGCGCTTTGAGCCGTATCTGAACCTTGCCGTTGTTCATTCCAAAGTGGATGGTTTTCAGGAAAAGGGTGGGGCTGCTGCCCTGACATCCAGCTCGCAAACCGACAATCAGTTGTTTAGTACGCTTGGTTTGCGCTTTGGGCATGATCTGGCAATTGATAGCTGGGGACTTTCTGGCGAACTGAAGGCCGGTTTGGGCTGGCGTCATGCTTATGGTGACATGTCGCAGGATGCGACCGTGTCATTTAGCGGTTCAGACAGCTTTACGGTCAGCAGTGCGGCGGATTCCCGCGACAGTGCGGTGCTGGAGGCCGGGGTTGGCGTTGATGTTGCCCAGGATACGACCGTGTCCCTGAATTATAATGGCGATTTCAGCAAAGATACCCGTGAAAACACCTTGTCGGCAAAGCTGGCAGTCAAGTTCTGATCTTTAGGTTGGAATTGGTATGTGCCGGCGGTGCCTGCACACATCTTTTTGACATATGATGATCGTCACAAAGTCCCCGCCAGTTGCGGGGACTTTGCTCTTTTGGGTTGGGTTCAGGCCGGGGCGCATCCGGCCAGCACGTCAATATGACGGGTGATAGCATCAAGCTCTGCCGGTTTGGACAGGCGATGATCGCCCGATTTGATGAACTGTATTTCAACATCCTGGCTTGAAAGTTTTTCGGCCAGTTTCAGCGCGGTTTGCCAGGGCACATCGGCATCCTCAATGCCCTGAACCAGACGCACGGGAATGTTCAGGTTGATGGTGTCGCGTAGTAACAGGTGCTCTCGGCCATCCTCGATCAGGGCACGGGTGATGGTATAGGGATCGTCACCATACTCGGTCGGTTCGATCAGCGCCCCCTGTTCCTCGATGGTTCGTTTTTGCGACTCCGAAAACTGCGCCCACATCAGATCCTCGGTAAAATCCGGGGCGGCGGCAACGCCAACCAGGCCGGTAACACGATCCGGGCGGGCCAGGGCCGCAAGCAGGCTGATCCAGCCGCCCATCGAGGAGCCGACAAGAATTTGGGGTCCGGTTGCAACCCCGTCAAGAACAGCAAGGGCATCCTGCGTCCATTGTCCAATGGTGCCATCGGAAAATTTGCCCGATGATTGTCCGTGACCGGAATAGTCAAAGCGGGTATAAGCCAGGCCGCGCCGGACACAATGTTGCTCCAGATGTGTTGCCTTGGTGCCTGTCATGTCGGACATGAAACCGCCAAAAAACAGGATGCCGGGCTTTTGATCATTTGGGGCTGTTGCCTGCTTGCGGGGGATCGTGTGGTATGCGATTTTTGATCCGTCAGGCCGGTCAAGAAACATGGGTTCAGGCATGTCATAAGTCATCTGGGCACGAAATCCTGGATGCTGAATGGTTAAGGTTGGATGAGCGCGTCACAAAACGAGACACAGGCAGTCTATCGCCCCGGGCGGCAGACGCAAGGTTCGGACTTCCGTCCGGCGGTAATCCTTCAGGTTCTGCCCGAACTGGAAACAGGTGGCGTGGAACGTGGAACGGTTGATATTGCCAAAGCCATTGTCGAGGGCGGGGGTGTGGCCCTGGTGGCATCCCAGGGCGGACGGCTGGAGCGCGAACTTGAACGGGTTGGTGCCCGCCATATCACCCTGCCGCTTAAATCCAAAAACCTTTTGACCATGCGCCAGAATGGCCGCCTGCTGGCCGATCTGATCGGCGCGGAAGGGGTGGATATTGTCCATGCCCGCTCGCGTGCTCCGGCCTGGAGTGCCCGCTGGGCGGCGCGCCATATGAAGGTGCCGTTTGTCACCACATTTCATGGCACCTATTCGGGTTATACCAACCCGTTCAAGCGATATTACAATTCCGTCATGACGATGGGTGACCAGGTGATTGCCGTCTCGGAATTTATCGCCAGCCATATTCGCAAATATTACAAGATCGACGAAGAACGCCTTAATGTGGTGCCGCGCGGCACCAATGTGGATTTGTTCAACCCGGAAAATGTCAGCCAGGAACGTTTGATCGCGCTTTCAACCCAGTGGCGGCTGAATGGCGATGAATATGTCATTATGCTGCCCGGCCGGTTGACCCGCTGGAAAGGCCAGACTTTTCTGATCAGGGCGATTCCCGCCATGCTTGAGGAAATCGGCCATCGCAATGTGCGCTGCCTGCTGGTGGGGTCGGACCAGGGGCGGTCGGCCTATCGGGAAGAGCTGATTGAACTGAGCCGCAGCCTGGGCCTGCAGGATATTGTTCATATCGTCGATCATTGCAACGATATGCCCGCGGCCTATATGCTGGCAAATGTTGTTGTGTGTCCGTCGCTGGACCCCGAGGCCTTTGGCCGTGTGCCCACCGAAGGACAGGCGATGGGACGGCCGATTGTGGCAACCGCACATGGCGGGGCGACGGAAACGGTGCTGCCCGGGGAAACCGGCTGGCTGGTGGCCCCAAATGAAGTCCCGCAGTTGTCGCACGCGCTGGCCCAGGTGCTGAAACTGAGTCCGGAACGGCGCGAGGCCATTGCCCTTAAGGGGCGGCAACATGTGATCGATAAATTCTCCCTGACCCAGATGGCGGAACAGACTCTGGCGGTTTATGAAAAAGCCCTGCGGCGCATCGCCAGGAATAATGCGGCATGACAGAAAATAAAATGGAACCGTTTGGTGCGGAAATGGCTGTTGGCGGGGATGATCCGGTCAAACAGCAGCGAATTTTGGTGATCAAACTCAGTGCGCTGGGGGATGTTGTGATGGCAACCGGCCCCTTTGCGGCCATTCGCCGGGCTCACCCCGATGCACATATTACTTTGCTGACAACCAAACTTTATGTCGATCTGGCAAAATCGACCGGGTGCTTCGATGCTATCGCGGTGGATCGTCGGCCCAAGCTGACGCAGTTTGCCGATCTGATGGCACTGCGCCGCTTTCTGCGTGCCGGTGAATTTGATCGCGTTTATGACTTGCAAACGTCAGATCGCAGCACATTTTATTACCGGCTGTTCTGGCCGGGCAAGGCACCGGAATGGTCCGGGATCGCGTGGGGATGCTCGCATCCGCACAAGCATCCCGACCGGCATAAAATGCACACCATCGACCGGCATATTGACCAGTTGGCAGGTATGGGCATTACCGATATTCCCCTGCCCTTTATCAATGCGCCAAAGGCCGACCTGGATCGTTTCGGTATCAAAACACCCTATGTGCTGATTTGCCCCGGCGGTTCGCCGCATCGCCCGGAAAAACGCTGGCCTGCCGAACGGTTTGGCCTGTTGGCCAAAATGCTGGCGGATTACCGGTTAACCCCGGTTTTGATCGGCACGGACAAGGAAGCCGATGTTCTGGACCGGATCAGCAATATGTGCCCGCGGGCACGGAACCTGATGGGAAAAACCGATTTCCTGGAAATTGCCAGCCTGGCACAGGGGGCGGTGTTGGCGATTGGCAATGATACCGGACCGATGCACTTGGCCGCAGCGGCCGGGGCCCCGACGATTGTGCTGTTTTCCGACGCATCGAATCCGGCGCAATGTGCCCCGCGTGGACATGGCAGGGATGCGGTCAGCATTATTCAGCAGCCCGATTTGCGCAATTTGCCGATTACCCGGGTGTTTGAGGTCATTCGCCAGCGATTGAACCTGGAAGACTAGGGGCTGAATACCGAACCAATGCAAAAGACAGGCCATTGAATTGCAATGGAACTGTCTTATGTTGTGAAATCATTGCTTTCTGATATGCAGGCGATATGCTAAATCAGTTTGCTACTGATGCTTTTGCGGGCATCGGGCAATTTTTGTTTGCCTTGTTATTTTTGACTGTCAGAGGAGATTCTCCATAGCACGACCACGCAAACCGATGCAGCCGACCAAAGACGGTCCGCGCGTCAATCAGGATATCAAAGCCCGTTCCATCTGTGTTGTTGACGCAGAAGGCAATTTGTCACAGCCGATTAGTGTTCGTGAAGGCATTGACATGGCGATGGAGGCTGGACTCGACCTCGTTGAAGTCGCCCCCAATGCCGAGCCGCCGGTTTGCAAGCTGATCGACTTTGGCAAATACAAATACGAACAGAGCAAGAAACAGAACGAAGCCAAAAAGAAGCAGAAGGTTATCGAGGTCAAGGAAATCAAACTGCGACCGAATATCGATATCCATGACTATAACGTCAAACTGCGGGCGGCTCAGAAGTTTCTTGGTGGTGGCGACAAGGTAAAAGTCACGCTGCGGTTCCGCGGCCGTGAAATGGCGCACCAGGATCTTGGCCTTGGCATGTTGCAGCGTTTTTCCGGCGATCTGGAAGATCTGGCAAAACCGGAACTGATGCCAAAGATGGAAGGCCGGATTATGATTATGGTGCTGGCGCCGCGTTAAGACGCGGCGATACAGCCAAACCGGGAGGAGACACCGATGGGAACAGGTCAGGAGCCTCTTGTTGTCGGAGTTGACGACGATGCCAAAAGCCTCGTTCTGCTGAGACGGATTGTCGAAAGCGGCGATTACCGTTTCATCGGTGTGTCTTCCGGGCATGAATTGTTAACCCTGCTGAAAACCGAGCGACCGCGCATTATTCTGATGGATGTGATGCTGCCGCAAATGAACGGGTTTGAGGCCAGCCTTCGGGTCCGCACGACCTATCCGCAACTGCCTGCCGCCATTATCTATGTGACGGCCCGGCAAAGCGAGGAAGACTTGCGCGGGGGCATGGCCGCCGGGGGAAACGACTTTGTGCTCAAACCGGTAAACCGGGAAAAGCTGCTGAGCCGAATCGAAAAATGGCTGGGCAAAACCCATCTCATCAAAACCGCCGTTTAGGCGGTTTTTTTGTGGCTGGCGGCCATCCTGGGGGCTGTTTCGACGGCCCGGCCCGACATGGCAGGTTTGACTGAAAAGTTCCTTGAAAAAGCACGGGGTGGAGTCTATAACCACCCGTCCCCAAAACAGGTGGTGAGGCTGGAGACGATTTAATCGTCTCGGGGCATGCCCAGCCGCCGACGGGGATTTTCGTCAAATTGCTTTTTGCAAGGATAGAAAAATGCCCAAGATGAAGACAAAATCGAGCGCTAAAAAACGCTTTAGCCTTACCGCCTCTGGCAAGGTCCGTCGTAATGTCGCGAACAAGCGTCACCTTCTGACGGCAAAACCGACGAAAATGAAGCGTCAGGCACGCGGCACGGAAATTCTGTGCGATGCTGATGCACGTATCGTCAAAAAATTCCTGCCGTACGGCTAAGGCTAAGGAGAGTTAAGAAATGGCTCGTGTAAAAGGGGGCGTGTCGTCGCACGCTCGTCACCGCAAGGTTATCAAGGCTGCCAAGGGCTATCGCGGTCGCCGTAAAAACGCTTACCGTACTGCGGTTCAGGCTGTCGAAAAAGGTTTGCAATACGCATACCGCGACCGCCGCGCCAAAAAACGCCAGTTCCGCAGCCTGTGGATCCAGCGTATCAATGCCGGTGCCCGTGAAAACGGTCTGACCTATTCGCAGTTTATGAACGGCCTGAAAAAAGCAGGTGTCGAACTGGACCGCAAGGTTCTGGCCGACATCGCCGTGCGTGAACCGGAAGCCTTCAAGGCTTTGGTGAACCAGGCCCAGGCTGCGCTCGCCTGATAAACCTTTTTTAAAAAGGTTTTTACGGCATTGCCTGATTTATGTCGGGGGCGGCCAGTTTTGGCCGTCCCCGTTTTTTTGTTCCAAGTTTCTTTATCCTGTTCACCCCAGCCAAAGCGTCGGAAGTTATGGAAAACATCGAAGCGTTGCGCGAAGAGGTTCTGGCAGAAGTTGAAAAGGCAGGCGATCTGGCTGCTTTGGAAGACATCCGCATCAGTGCCCTTGGCAAAAAGGGCCGTATTACCGGCCTTATGAAAAACCTTGGCAAGATGGACCCGGACCAGCGTCGCGAATTTGGTCAGGCCCTGAATGCGGTGAAAGACCAGGTCGCCAGCGCCATTGACATGCGCAAGAGCGATCTGGAAAACGCGGCCCTGGAGGCCCGCCTGAGCGGTGAACGCATTGACGTGACCCTGCCTTCACGTCCCAGCGAAACCGAAGGCCGCATTCACCCGATCAGCCAGACGATTGACGAGATCATTTCGATCTTTGGCGAAATGGGGTTTGCCCTGGCCGAAGGCCCGGATATCGAGGACGACTTCCATAATTTTACCGCGCTGAACATTCCGCCCGAACATCCGGCGCGTGAAATGCAGGATACTTTCTATTTGCCCGAAGCCGAGGACGGATCGCGCCTGGTGCTGCGCACTCATACATCTCCGGTGCAGATCAGAACGATGCAGTCCCAAACCCCGCCCATTCGCATTGTTGCGCCGGGTCGGACCTATCGTTCCGATAGCGATATGACCCACACGCCGATGTTCCATCAGCTTGAAGGCCTGGTGATTGACGAGAAAACCCATATGGGCCATCTCAAGGGGTGCCTGCTGGAATTTGTCAAAACCTATTTCGAGCTTGATGACGTGCCGGTGCGTTACCGCCCGAGCTTCTTCCCGTTTACCGAACCCAGTGCGGAAATGGATATTGGCTGTTCGCGCAAGGGGGGTGAGCTTAAAATCGGTGCCGGGGATGACTGGCTGGAAATTCTGGGTTGCGGCATGGTGCATCCGCGCGTGCTGGCAGCCTGTGGCCTGGACCCCGAAAAATATCAGGGTTTTGCCTTTGGCATGGGGATTGAGCGTATCGCCATGCTGAAATACGGCATTCCCGACCTGAGAACCTTTTTCGATACCGATCTGCGCTGGCTGAAACATTATGGTTTCGTGCCGCTGGATGTACCGAATATGGTGAGGGGCTAAGATTATGAAATTCACATTCGAGTGGCTGAAACAGCATCTGGATACCGATGCGCCGGTGGAGCAGATCACCGAAAAACTGACCGCGATTGGCCTGGAAATTGAAAGTTTCGAGGACCGTTCGGCAGCCCTTGCTGACATCCGTGTCGCTTATATTGAAGAAGCCGGTCAGCACCCCGATGCCGACCGTCTGAAGCTGTGTAAGGTCAATACCGGCGAGAAGATGATTCAGGTGGTGTGTGGTGCGCCCAATGCGCGTACGGGCATTAAGGTCGCACTGGCACAGCCGGGTGCGATTATTCCGATTGACGGGTCCAAGCTGAAAGCCGGCAAAATTCGCGGTGTTGAAAGCCAGGGCATGATGTGCTCCACCCGCGAGCTGTGCCTGGGTGAAGACCATGACGGCATTATCGAACTGCCGGCCGATGCCGAAATTGGCGCGCCGGTGGCCGGTGTTCTGGGGGCTGACGACCCGATCATCGAGATTAACCTGACGCCAAACCGCCCGGATTGTACCTCGGTTCGCGGAATTGCCCGTGACCTGGCTGCTGCCGGAATGGGTACGCTCAGGGATGATCCCTATCAGCAACCGGTCGCGGGCAGCTTTGACAGCCCGGTTTCGGTGACGATTGCCGATGATGTGCTGGCAGATGGTGCCGCCCCGGCCTTTTATGGCCGGTATATTCGGGGTGTTAAAAATGGTGAAAGCCCGGACTGGCTGAAAGCCCGCCTGGAAGCCATTGGTCTGCGCCCGATTTCGATTCTGGTCGATATTACCAACCTTGCCACGTTTGATCTGGGTCGTCCGCTGCATGTTTTTGATGCGGACAAGCTGAAGGGCAATCTTGACGTTCGTTATGCCCGTGATGGGGAAACCCTGCAGGCCCTGAACGAAAAAGAATACAGCCTGACCAGCGATATGGTTGTCATTGCCGACCAGGCCGCCGCGCAAAGCATTGGTGGCATCATGGGCGGTGAGCTGACCGGCTGCGAGAATGACACGGTGAATGTGTTTGTCGAATGCGCCCTGTTTGACCCGATTGTGACGGCGAAAACCGGCCGCAAACTGCAAATCAATTCTGATGCCCGTTACCGGTTCGAGCGTGGTGTTGACCCGCAATCGGTGATTTGGGGAATCGAAGTTGCAACCCGCCTGATTACCGAACTGTGTGGCGGCGAAGCGTCGCATGTGGTACGGGCAGGCGAGGTTCCGGCCCCGAAAAACAGCTTTGATCTGCGTATTGATCGTATCGCCGAATTGGGTGGTGTTGCTGTTGAACAGAACCGTGCGGCTGAAATTCTGACCGCTCTTGGTTTTGAAGTGACGGCGAAAGAAGGTGTGCTCGGCACCATCGCGCCGACCTGGCGCCCCGACATTGTGGGCGAGGCCGACCTGGTCGAGGAAGTGCTGCGCATTGTCGGTTATGATCAGATTCCAACCGTGCCGGTGGAACGGGAAACCAGCCTGCCGGTTCCGGCCATCAGCCCGATGCAAAAGCGCGTTGGTCTGGCGCGCCGGGTGCTGGCCTCGCGCGGGATGTATGAAACCATCACCTGGTCCTTTGCCGATTCGCGCCTGGCAAAGGAATTTGCCGATTTGAAACCGGGCCTGTTTGTGGCGAATCCGATCAGCTCCGATCTGGATGTGATGCGCCCCAATGCGCTGATGAACCTGGTTTCGGCGGCCGGGCGTAATCAGAAACGCGGTTTCCCCGACCTGGCCCTGTTTGAATTGGGACCGGAATTTTTTGGCGATCAGCCGGGCGACCAGCGTTTGGTGGCGGCCGGTTTGCGGGCCGGTGCGACGACAAACCGTAGCTGGACCGGATCACGCCGCGATATTGACGTGTTTGACGTCAAGGCCGATGCCGAAGCCCTGATTGAGGCACTGGGTGTTCCGGCAGGCAATATTCAGGTGAATGCCGAAGGCGCACCGTCCTGGTACCATCCGGGCCGTTCGGCGGCCTTGCAGTTGGGTCCGAAAAACGTGCTGGGCTATTTCGGTGAATTACATCCGCGCATTCTCAAGGCGCTGGATGTCAAAGGCCGTGTGGTGGCATTTGAACTGTTCGTTGAAAACCTGCCCATGCCTAAAAAGAAAGGCACCAATCGTCCCCCGCTCAATGCCTCGGCATTCCAGTCGGTCGAACGTGACTTTGCCTTCCTGCTTGATGATACGGTGAGTGCCGAACAGGTGGTCAAGGCGGCCCGCAGTGCCGATAAGGGCCTGATTACCGATGTGACGATTTTTGACCTTTATGCCGGCAAGGGCATTGAAGAGGGTAAAAAGTCTCTGGCCTTTTCGATTACTCTGCAGCCGACAAAACAGACACTGACCGACGAAGAAATCGACGCTGTTTGTAAAAAGGTGATTGCGGCGGTTGAGAAAGCTACAGGCGGCGCATTGCGCGGCTAAGCGGCTTTATTACGATATAAAAACAAAAAAGCGGGCTGCGTATATTCAGCCCGCTTTTTTATGTCTGGCGCATGCGTGATTTCTAATAGGTATTGCGCTTTTTCAGGATGGCGTAGGTTTCATCCTCCAGGTCGGCGGCAACAAGGTCCGGCCCGTTGGTATAGATGCGCCAGGATTTTTCAAATTTTTCGCAATCAAGGGTCAGGCGGTCGGCAATGCTCGCCCATTGGCACTGGCGTGGCCTGTCCAGGCCAACAAGGCTGCCGGTGGCATTGTCTTCCAGGTGCATGACCAGCATTTCCTGATCAGTGGTGACGGAATAGATGCCATATGTTTCGTTGGCAAAACGATAGCTGATTTCCGTGCCGTCAAGCTGCCGCCAGCCGCCCGGAAGCGGGGCATTGATGTCGCGCTGGGAAAAGGATGCCGCCAGTGCCTGCATATGGTCATTGGGCATAATGCGCGGATCGCTGCTGCAGGCAGAAAGAAAAATCAGCCCGGTGACAACGGTGGAAAGAATGCCGATTTTCTTCATTTTATTCTCCTGTCTGCGAGCCTTGGAAACGACGTGATTCGACAAGGATATTGAAATAGCGCCGATTATGGAAATATCGCATCATCACAAGATGCGTTCCGTCAGTCAGAACGAACCACTTGAGAGTCACGCCTCTGGATCGCATGTTCCATGAGGATTTTTCAATCCACCAGGTGCCGTTTTGCATGTCATACGGCCCGGTACCATATCGCAAACGACCATCTTCGAGTATATCATAATAGTATGATATTCCTCTGCGGCTGGTGTCGTATCCTTTGAAAAAACGACCGGAAAAACGATTTTTGATCGCGTCTCCATCCAGTTCATGCCAACCTTCCGGCAGAGTTGTATCATCTTTGTGTTCTTGAACAAATGCAGCAAGCTGCTGTAGTTCCGGGCTTGGCATTTTACGAATGTCGGGACCGGTTGTGCAGCCAGCGGCCAGGATGCCAATGATCCAAAACAGTGTAATTGACGATAGTATTTTGATCATGTGGTGATGCCTGATGATGGGTTATCCCCGGATCCCCGCAGGGTAAAGACGAACGTTGCACCGGGATCGCTGATCGGGCGAGAGGTATCGAGCCAGATTTCGCCGCCATGCTGTTCGACAATTTTGCGACAAAGTGACAGGCCAAGCCCGGTGCCGCTGAATTCATCTTTGTGCAGGCGCTGAAACAGGCGGAAAATGCGCTGGGCATGTTCGGGATGAATGCCAATACCGTTATCATGCAGGGTAAAACGCCAGAAATCAGGCTTGTGCGGGTCGCGTATCGCGCTCACCTTGATCAGGGGCGGAACTCCGGGACGGGCATATTTGATAGCGTTTGAAATCAGGTTCTGAAACAGGCGCGAAAGTGCGATCCGGTTGCCATACAGCAAGGGCAGATCTTCATGGCTGATGATGGCCCGGGTTTCCGAAATGGCGGCTTTCAGGTCGGCCTGGGCCTCGTTTAACACTTCGTTGCAATCCACCTCGCTCAGGCCGCCATTGTTGCCGGTTTTGGCATATTCAAGCAGGTGGGTAATCAGTTTGTGCATCCGTTTGGCCCCGTCAACCGCGTAATTGATATATTCGTCGGCATCCGGTCCCATTGATCCGCCATAGCGGCGCTTGAGAAGCTGGGTATAGCTTGTGACCATGCGCAGCGGTTCCTGCAAATCGTGCGAGGCGACATAGGCGAACTGTTCAAGATCTTCATTGCTGCGTTTGAGCTGATTGAGGGTTTCGCGCAGTTTTTCGGTATTGTCGACAAACTCGGTCACATCCCGTGCACTGCCCAGCATCACCCCGTCGATCGGCCCCACACAATGCCAGGCCAGCCAGCACAGTTTGCCATTTTTGTCTTTCATGGCAAAGACCAGTTCCCTGTCGGGTTTTTCACCCCTGACACATGCCGAAAAGGCGCTGGTTGCCTCTTCAAGCTGGTCTTCGGTAAACAGTTGGAAAAACGGGGTGCCGATCGCAAAATGCACCCTTTCACCCAGCAAGTCTTCAAAAGCGGCGCTAAAACCGCGTAAGGTGCCCTGTATGTCAACGGCGATGGCGGGTTCCGGCGAATATTGCAGGTAGGCCTCAAACGGGTTGCAAATTTCCTGGCTGCCGATGGTTTCAAGCAACATGACGGTGACAAAACTGTCGCCGTGGTCAACATGGCGGGTCGCGGTCAGATAAAAGCGCTGGCTTTGTGGCGTGTCGGTAGTGAGGCTGACCATTGCCGCAACACGATCCTGGGGCCAGCGGTTTTCAAGCAGGGCCCCGCGCAATTGGGCATAAGATGCCGGATCCAGCAAATTCATGAAATCGTTGGCGGTGATCAGGCTGTTATTGTCGGGCGCGCCGATAACTTCCGGCCAGTTCAGCCGCAGATTCAGCGCCGCAAGCGGAGACGAGAGACGCCAGCCAATCAGTGCGCAGCCAAAATTTGACAGACTGTTTTCGACATCATTGAAATGGCCCGCAAGATCGCGGGCGCGAATATGCTGGCGTTTCAGGCGGATCCAAAGCCAGCCGGAAAGCCAGCCCATGACCGAGAGGATCATGCCAAACAGCACCGTATGCAGTGCCAGACCCCGAAACCATTCATGAAGCAGTGCCATTTTGGGCACCATCACAACAGTCATGCGATCCAGGCGTGGCATGGCATGATAGGCCAGCATGATCGATTGTGTGCCATGTTCGCAGGTTAGACTGCCGTTTATATTGTGCTGGTTCTTTTCAAGCAGTTGCCGTAATTCTGTGGCCAGATGTGCGGGGAAACTGCCATGCAGGACATTGAGGTCATTATCGACAACGACCAGCGAAATATTGTCCTGCCGTGTCGGGATCGAATGCAGGTTGTTCCTGCTGGCCTGGGCGACGGACAGGCTGATCGATGACACCAGCCGGACCAGCTCGGACCGCCCCTGTTCGAGGGTGCTGTCATACAGGGTTTTCTGGATGATGGCGAAAGACAGCAGAACAATGAAGGTTCCACTGAGCGAGAGAAGCAGCAGGCGGCGACGCAATATGCGCAGGCTACGCTGTGACAGAGACGGTTCTGTGGCGGTCAGAAACATTATACTGGGCGCATCCCTGTCGATTCCCTCTATACGGATGAAGGACAAAAGCCTAAATAAACCGGCACGAAGCGTAAAGCGAGATTGCTATGACCCGGCAGTTGCTGTTAAACGATCACGCTTGTGATCGGGAATGGTGTTTTCATCGCAGACAGCTTTTGTCGAAACAGGGCTGTCTGGCGTTGCGCGCTGTCGCTGTTGCAGTTTGGCATGCAGACGCGGCAACGGGAACGGCCCTTTTCGATACGCAGACGTGACACTGGATATATCGATTGCTGATTGCTAGAAAAGCATCCCATGACCGATCTTAAACATATACGAAATTTTTCGATTATCGCCCATATCGATCACGGCAAGTCCACCCTGGCGGATCGTCTGATTCAGCTCACCGGCGGTTTGACCGATCGCGAGATGGCCGATCAGGTTCTCGACTCGATGGATATTGAACGCGAACGCGGCATTACCATCAAGTCGCAATCCGTGCGCCTGAAATATGTCGCAAAGGATGGCGAGGAATATACCCTCAACCTGATGGACACACCGGGCCATGTGGACTTCGCCTATGAAGTCTCGCGTTCGCTGGCGGCGTGTGAAGGCTCGCTTCTGGTGGTGGATGCCGCCCAGGGCGTGGAAGCCCAGACGCTGGCCAACGTTTATCAGGCAATGGATAACGATAACGAGATTATCCCGGTCCTGAACAAGGTGGACCTGCCGGCCGCCGAACCCGAACAGGTGAAAGAACAGATCGAGGAAGTCATCGGTATTGATGCTTCCGATGCGGTCATGATCTCGGCCAAAACCGGCCTTGGCGTGCCCGATGTTCTTGAGGCCCTGGTCAAACGCCTTCCCGCCCCGACGGGGGATGCCGATGCCCCGCTTCAGGTTCTGCTGATCGATAGCTGGTATGACGCCTATCTGGGTGTGATGATTCTGGTGCGCGTGAAAGAAGGCACGCTTAAACGGGGCCAGAAGGTCCGTTTCATGAATGCCAAGGTCACGCATACCATTGACCGTGTCGGTGTGTTCACGCCAAAGCCGCTGGCGCTCGATTCGATGGGGCCAGGTGAAATCGGTTTCATCAATTGCGGGATGAAAACCGTTGCCGAATGCGAAGTTGGTGACACGATTACCGAAGAAAAACGCCCGTGCGATAAACCGCTGCCCGGTTTTAAGCCGTCCATTCCGGTGGTGTTCTGTGGCATTTTCCCGGTGGATACCAGCGAATATGATACGCTGCGCGATGCGCTGGAAAAGCTGCATCTGAATGATGCGTCCTTCCAGTTCGAGCCTGAAAATTCGACCGCGCTGGGTCTGGGTTTCCGCTGTGGTTTCCTGGGCTTGCTGCATCTTGAAATCATTCAGGAACGTCTGGAACGTGAATACGAACTGGACCTGATCACCACGGCCCCGTCTGTATCTTACAAAATCACGCTGACCAGTGGCGAAGACGTGATGCTGCATAACCCGGCAGACTTCCCCGAAGTCACCAAGATCAGGGCAATCGAGGAGCCGTGGATCAAAGCATCGATCATGGTGCCGGACGACTATCTGGGCGGTATCCTGACGCTGTGTACCGAACGCCGTGGTGTTCAGCTTGACCTGACCTATGTGGGCAACCGGGCGATGGCGGTTTATAAACTGCCGCTGAACGAAGTGGTGTTTGACTTCTATGACCGCCTTAAATCCATTTCGCGCGGCTATGCCAGCTTTGACTATGAGCTGGCGGGTTATGACGAAAGCGACCTGGTGAAGGTATCGATTCTGGTCAATGAAGAACCGGTTGATGCTCTGGCCCTGATGGTTCACAGAAGCCAGGCTGAAACCCGGGGCCGCGCCATTTGTGGCCGCTTGAAAGAGCTGATCCCCCGGCAGATGTTCCGGGTTGCCATTCAGGCAGCCATTGGCGGCAAGGTGATTGCGCGTGAAACCGTTTCGGCCCTGCGCAAGGACGTGACGGCAAAATGTTACGGCGGTGACATTACCCGTAAACGCAAACTTCTGGAAAAACAGAAGGCCGGTAAGAAGAAAATGCGCCAGTTCGGCAAGGTCGAAATTCCGCAATCGGCCTTTATCAACGCGCTTAAAATGGGCGACGACAAATAATTTCCGTCGTTGTTTGACCCGTCAAAAGGCCCTAGCCGGACTGTCGGTTATGGCCTTTTTTATTGCCATTTCGCCATCGCATACGGTTAGCTGTGGGCGGATTGCTGCTTTTTTCACCCGACAGGAGGTTTCTTATGGATCTGGAATTACTGGCCCGGCAGGAAGAAACCCTGGTATTTGAGGGGTTCGATGAAAACACCGCCTGGATGCTGGGAACAGCCCTTGTGGAAGCGGCCCGGGTGCGCAACGCGCCGGTGGTGGTTAATATCCGTACCCCAAACCGCACGCTGTTTCATGCCGCATTACCCGGTGCCGTACCGGCCAATGACGAATGGGCGCGACGCAAAAGCAACCTTGTTTTGCGCGAACATCAGTCATCCTATCGCTTTGGCATAGCCTTGAAGGCCAAACACAAAGGCCTGGTCGATCACGGCATTGATTTTGCCGACTATGCCGACCACGGCGGCAGCTTTCCGCTGCGCGTTAAAAATGTGGGCGTGATTGGTGCCATTACGGTGTCCGGCCTGGCCTCTGCCGAGGATCATGCCCTGATTGTCGAGGTTTTAGAAAGAATTATCCTGTTTAAGTGTTGATTTAAAATTATTTATTATTTTTAAATATGGTCCTTTAATTTTTTGTCATTATTTGTTGATCAGGATTTCGAATTTTTCAAGTGCATTCTGTGTTATTTCTTTAATTTTATCAATGTTTATTTCTTTTTGTTCTTCGGTATGTGTCGTGTTGGTGATGCTCCAGTATACTCCATCTTCAATGTTCTCTTCTGGCCAATCTTCTTTGCTTAATAGTAGTTCATGAGTCACGTTTTTATTTCTGCGTTCTATTATTATCCCAGCTTGAATTTCTGTAATTGATTGGGCGCTCACTGCTAATGTGATTGATATGTCTTTTGCATTTCTGACACGAAATTTTTTTCTAAAATCAGAGTATGCCCACAGTTTGCTTTGCGTGTAATTGCAAAGAACTTCCTGGTTTTCACTTAGAGATAGCTCTACCAGAAACCTGTCTGGAAGAATTTCTTTTATATGTGCCCTCCAGATGGATTCCCATAAATCAAACATAAATTCTGCGAATTCACATTGAATTTGTTGGCAGTAAAGGTTTGCACGATAAAAATCTTTTAAGTCTATCCAGTCAATGTTATGTGGAACGCGACTGCCTTTCATTCCCAGAATGTGGTTTACCGCGCTTGTAATTACCGAGTCATTGAAGTAATCATATAAATTTGGTGGAATTGTAATGGTATCCATATCCATTTTTCACTTCTTGAATTAATTTTTTGTACGATTCCAAAGTGTTTTTCTGAATCGACGAAAATCATCGTCGTCATGGACGCTGTTCTTGAATTTCTCATATTTCAGTAGTAGAGAACTCCAGGATACCCATTTCCAAGAGTTATTTTCTTTTAACTGTTCGGCAGTGATTCGAGTTCTTGCTTCTGAGATAACATAAAAATAACAATTGTCGAATTTTTCTTTTTTCCTGTTTGTGTTTTTTGAGTATAATTTTAATTGATTTTCTCTTAATTCATAATTTAACTTTGCCTCAATTATGATTTGATTGCGCATTGCTCCATCATCCCATTTTATGATTAGGTCAATGCGCGTGTTGTCGTTATTTCGGGATTCTGCCTCTACATTCTGATTTTCAACTGCACTGGCTATCCCGAAGGCAGAAACTAGCGTCTGCACTCTTGATCGATTTTGAGTGTCATTTCCAGATCTCAAGAAGTAAGCCAACCCTTTTGTTACCTGTGTTTCAATTAAAGATAACCATTCATAAGGGGCGGTTTCGAGGAAATGATTTGCGCGATCAATGCAGTATATTGAGCTTATCGATCTTTTATATTCTTCCGGGTGAGAAGGGATTTTCTGTTCTTTTACGTAGCTTTTCAAGAACACTCGCAGGTCTTTGTTTAAAAGGCCGCTAACCCGGTAAACTGGGGCAGAGCTGAAGGTGACGTTTGTCTTTGCCGCTAAATATTTATAGTCAACCTTAAGCATCTGCCCTGTCTCTAAAGTTAATTCATTCGTTCGGAACGCCGGTGGTTGTTGAGTATTCGAAATGAAATTCCTTATCGGGGAACAGGTAGCTGCGCGCGGCATGGATCGCACTGGCGCCTTCGGCAAAGCCCGACAGGATCAGTTTTAGTTTGTGCTCGTAATTGGCGATGTCGCCGATGGCGAAAATACCGGGGACGGATGTTTCCATTGTTGCCTGGGTGACACCAATATGGTTGCGATCCAGGTTCAGGCCCCAATCGGCAATCGGCCCCAGCTCCATTGCCAGACCAAAGAAGGGCAGCAGGTGATCGGCTTCAAGGTCCAGTTCTTCACCCTTCAGGGTGGCGACGGTTACGTGGCTGAGCTTGCCTGATGCGGTGTCGCCTTTCAGACCTTTGAGCTGATAGGGGATGACCATTTCGATTTTGCCAGCTTCGGCCAGGGCGGCGAGCTTGGCACTGCTGTCCGGGGCGGCGCGGAATTTGGGGCGGCGGTGCACGACATATACCTTGTCGGCAATATCATGCAGGGAGAGTGCCCAGTCGACAGCGGAATCGCCACCACCGGCAATGACAACCTTTTTGCCGGCAAAATCGGCGCGGCGTTTGACGTAATATTGAACGCCACCGGACCCTTCAAAATCTTCCAGGCCTTCCATCGGCGGTTTGTTGGGGCCAAAGGCACCACACCCTGCAGCAATAACAACGGCACCGGCATCAATTTTGGTGCCGACCGAAGTTTCCAGGGTAAAGCGGCCATCATCGCGCTTTTCCAGTTTGATCACCTGCTGGCCCAGATGATAGGTCGGCTCGAACGGGGCGGCCTGTTTGGCAAGCTTGTCGATCAGGTCCTGCCCGGTGATTTGTGGATGGGCGGGAATGTCGAAAATCGGTTTTTCCGGGTACAGCGCACTGCATTGGCCGCCCACCATGTCCAGCGCATCGATCACATGGGTTTTCAGGCCCAGCATCCCGGCTTCAAATACGGCAAAAAGCCCGACCGGGCCTGCACCAATGATGGCAATATCCGTGCTGTGCGACACTTCAGACATCCTGATTCCATTCCAAAAAACAAAGTTTATTCACCTGTCAGGGGCGAAATAGCATTTTGCCCCCGCTATCGCAACGTTATCCGCCCTTATGGGCGGGCCGGGTGTGATCGGTGTTGCTATATTGACGGGCTTTTAACCGGGGCAGGTTACAATAAAATGCCAGTCAAAATCATTGCGAAATCGCCCTTTCTGCCCGTAGAACAGGGGAAAGGGCGATAATTTTTGTCATATCGTGTGAAAGCGGGTGCAAAGGCATATGCAAAAGACCATTGAGATCAAGGATCAGGCCGGGACCGAGGACCTTGCCGCCCGCCTGGCCGCAGTGGCTGTAAAAGGCGATGTGATTTTGATGCACGGCACATTGGGCATGGGCAAAAGTGCCTTTTGCCGCGCCTATATTCGCGCCCTTGCCAATAATCCGCACGAAGAAGTCCCCAGCCCGACCTTCACCCTGGTGCAGATTTATGACCTGGAGCCGGTACCCGTTTGGCATTTTGACCTTTACCGCCTGTCCGACCCGGAAGAGGTCCACGAGCTGGATATTGAAGATGCCTTTAGCGAGGCCGTCAGCCTGATCGAATGGCCCGACCGGCTGGAATATTTAACGCCGGAAACCCGGCTTGATATTTATATCGAACCCGGACCAACCCCGGATGCGCGCCAGATAAAGCTGGTTGCGCAAGGCGATGAGTGGGTAAAGCGCCTTGCCGCACTGGACGGGACTGCGGCATGAGCCAACAGCAAAGAATGACGGCGATTGATGATTTTTTGCGTCATCATGGCTGGGCGGATGCCGCGCGCGAACAATTGGTTGATGATGCCTCGGCCCGGAAGTATTTTCGCCTCGAACGCGGGATTGAAACCGCGCTTTTGATGGATTTTGCCCCCGATGCGGTTTCGATTGATCCGCATGGGCTGAGTGATCAGCCAAAGCGCCCGGCCTCAATTGCGCCTGTGGTGCAAACAACATCTTTGTTTGCCACGCTGGGCTGGCGGGTGCCGCATATTTTGGCCCATGATATTGATCGCGGCCTTGCCCTGATCGAGGATTTTGGCGACCTGACCTTTACCCGTGCCCTTGAAATGGGTGATATCGCGCCGGTCAGCCTGTATATCCGCGCGACCGATGCCCTGATTGCCCTGCATCGTCAGGCCGATCGCATTGCGGCAATGGCCCAGCAGCCCGATGGTGCGGCGCTGGTTGTTTATCGGCCGGAAAATCTGCGCCGTCAGCTTGCCAGTTTTGGTCGCGATTATGTCCCGCTGGTGATTGCCGATGAGGCCCGGCGGGCAGAAGCAATGCAGGATTTTGATACGCTGCTCGATCACATCCTGCCGCAATGCTGGGATGCCGGGCAAACCCTGATTCATCGCGATTACCATGTGGATAATTTGATGCTGGTCGATACCGATGATGGCGGGGTGGATTGCGGTATCATTGATTTTCAGGATGCCGCCATTGCCCCGCGCCCCTATGATCTGGTGTCATTGCTGCGCGATGTGCGCCATGATGTGGGGCTTGATATTGAACGTGCCATGATGGATCGCTATCTGGCGGCCTTTCCAGATATGGACGAAGCTGCCTTTTACCGTGCCTATATCGCCACCGGCATGGTGCGCAATTTTCGCATTTTGGGCCGGTTTGGCTGGCTGGCGCGCGAAAGTGGCAAAATGCGCTATCTGGAATTTGTTCCGCGCTGCTGGGAGCTGATTTTACGTGGCGCACAGCAAAACCTGCCGGAACTGGCACAATGGGTGGATAAACACATTCCCGCCAGCGCCCGTTTGGCCCCTGTCATCCCCAAAAATGGACCGGAAGCATGAGCACTAAAATGCACCCCATATTAAAACCGGCGCAGGCGATGGTTTTGGCTGCGGGCCTTGGCAAACGGATGCGCCCGATGACCGATAAAATGCCAAAGCCGCTGGTGCCCGTGGCTGGTAAACCGATGCTGGACCATGTGCTGGACCGGCTGGGCGATGCCGGGTTTGACCGGGTGGTGGTGAACAACCATTACCTGGGCGAAATGATTTCGGCGCATGTGGCAAAGCGGGATTTTCCGCTGGTTGTTAATTCGGCCGAGGCAGAATTGCTGGAAACCGGGGGCGGGGTGCAAAATGCCCTGCCATTGCTGGACGATACCGCCATTCTGGTTGCCAATGCTGATATGTACTGGACCGAAGGCCGCGAACCGCTATTTGAACGCATGATGGATGCCTTTGATGCCGAGCATATGGATGCCCTGCTGGCGATAGTGCCGGTTGAGGGGGCCTTTGGCTATGATGGTGCGGGCGATTTTTTCTGGCAGGTGGATGGCCGGTTGAAACGGCGTGGGTCGGCACCGCGCGCGCCCTATGTGTTTACGGGTATTCAGATATTAAATCCGCGCCTGTTTGAAGGCCTGCTGCCGGGCAATTTTTCGTTAAATGTGATTTATGACCGCGCCCTGGAAAGTGGCCGGTGCTATGGCCTGGTGCATGACGGGCGCTGGTTTCATATTGGCACGCCCGATGCTTTGGCCGATGCCGAACGAACCCTGGCAGGTCAATAAGGCCGTGCTGCAAGGCCGTTGGACCGGGTGTCAAACCGGGTGGTTTTGCGCTAGTTTTGCAGAGCGGTTGTTCTGAACACCGCCCATTGAGGGCTTTGTCAGGCAGGGCGCAATAAACAGGGACAAACATGACAGAAAATCTGTTTTATATTCCGCCAGGTGCCCCCTTTGCCGACATGATCGCGCGGCAATTGTTGCGCGAAACGGCGGATCAGCCGGTTATTCTGTCTGATACCCTGCTTTTGGTGCCCAATCGTCGCTCCTGCAAGGTGATGCGCGATGCCTTTTTGCGCCAGACCGAGGGCCGGGTAACGTTACTGCCGACCATTCGCCCGTTAGGCGAGGCCGATGAAGATGAACTGGCAATGTTTGGCAAGGCGGATCAGGATGTGGTGCTGGATTTACCGCCTGCCATTCCGGATTTGCAACGAAAATTGCTGCTCACCCGTCTGATCATGTCGCGCGCTGATTATAGGGGCGAAAAACCGACCGCCGACCAGGCCGCCCGGCTGGCGGGGGAACTGGCGCGGTTTTTAGACCAGGTGCAAACCGAAAACTGCCAGTTTGATGATCTGGAAGGGCTGGTGCCCGCCGAATTTGCCCAACACTGGCAATTGACGCTGGAATTTTTGCAAATCCTGACCAAATTCTGGCCCGATATTTTGGCCGATCAGGGGGTGAGTGACCGGGCAGCACGGCGCAACGCCATGATCGCCGCCCAGATTGAACTTTGGCAAAGCAACCCGCCGGCCTATCCGGTGATTGTTGCTGGTTCTACCGCACCCTTCCCGGCCCTGCGCGACCTGATGGGGGCGGTTCTGGCCCTGCCACAGGGGCGGGTGGTTTTGCCGGGCTTAATGACCAATCTGTCGGCAGGCGATTGGCTTGCCATTGCCGAGGATGCCGCCCATCCGCAACATTTATTGTCCCGCCTGCTGACCCATATCGACCAGGCCCCGGCCACTGTGCGCCCCTGGGGCGGGGGGGATGATGCGGCAATGGCAGGTGATACGTCATCGTGGAATGGCGAGGATGTGCCGCCCCATTTTGCTGAAATACCCGATGACGGGCTGCTGGATGATGCCTATCCGCCATCCTGTCCGGAGCCTGTATCGAAAATCGCGCCAGCAGGCGCGATGCGTGATCTGTTTGATGATGTTCTCGCCGCGGAAGCTCCGATGTCCGCGGTGACGGAAACGGCCTTGCCAGATAATCGCCCGCTGCCCCCGGCGAATGAGGACCATGTGCCCTCCGCCCAGGCGGAGCGCCGCCGTTTGGTGCGCGAGGCCTTGCGCCCGGCGCAAACCACCGATCAGTGGCGCTATATTCGCAATTTTGCCCCGGATGTTCTTGATGGGGTGTTGCGAGTGGATTGTTCGGGCGCGCGCGAGGAAGCCGCGACCATTGCCCTGATGATGCGCCACGCGCTGGAGCAACCCGGTAAAACCTGTGCGCTGGTCACACCGGACCGTGGCCTGGCCCGGCGGGTGGCGACCGAGCTGCGCCGCTGGGAAGTGGATGTGGATGATTCCGCCGGTGTGCCGCTACATGACACGGCCCCGGCGATTTTCCTGCGTCTGTTGGTGCGCACGGTACAGGAACAGTTTGCCCCGGTGCCGTTGCTGGAACTGTTAAAACATCCGTTATGTGCCGCTGGCATGGCCCCGGAAACCTTCAGGACGCATACCCGCCTGCTGGAATTGCAGATTTTGCGCGGGCCAAGGCCGGGACCGGGCCTGGATGGCCTGATCAGTGCCATTGATGGCTGGCGCGATGAAACGATTGATCGCATTGGCAAAAGCAACGTCGCCAATGCCGCCCCGCGTATCGAGCGTATTCGCGATGATCATCGACGTTTGTGCGATCTGGTTGCGGCATTGGAAACCGCCCTCTCGCCGCTGCGCGATTTGATGGATGATAAAACCATTTTGCCGGTCGAGGCCTTGCGTACCCATGTGCGTTGTTGCGAAATTCTGGCCGCAACCGACCAGCAGGAGGGTGCTGACCGCCTGTGGCGCGGCGATGCGGGCGAGGCCCTGGCCGATTTTGTTTATGAATTATTGCAGGCCCTTCCGGGGTTCGAGGTTTTGCAAGGCGCACGCTATGGCGCGTTTCTTGATGCGCTGATGGCAGACCGTGCCGTGCGCCCGCGTTTTGGCAAACATCCGCGCCTGTTTATCTGGGGCACGGTCGAAGCCCAAATGCAGCAGGCCGATTTGACCATTCTGGGCGGCTTGAACGAAGGTGTCTGGCCGCCCGAAGCCGGGTCCGACCCGTGGATGAGTCGCCCGATGCGGCGCAAATTTGGCCTGCCCGCGCCCGAACATCGCATCGGCCAATCCGCGCATGATTTTCAGCAGCTATTTTGTGCGCCACAGGTGGTGATGACTCGTGCCTTACGTGTGGCTGGTACGCCAACCGTGCCGTCACGGTGGTTGTTACGGATTGAAAACATTTTGCGGAAATCCGGTATCGTGATGGAACGGGCGGATGCCGCACAATGGCGGCAACTGGCCGATCAGCTTGACGAACCGACAGCGGAAATGCGGGTTCGTATTGGCCGCCCGGCCCCAACCCCGCCCATTGAGGCGCGGCCCAACCGGCTGTCCGTCACGCAAATTGAAACCTGGATGCGCGACCCTTATGCGATTTATGCCCGCCATATCCTGAAATTGCAGCGCCTGGATGATATTGACCTGGATCCCGGCGCGGCGGATTACGGCAATTACATTCACGAGGCGCTGGATCGTTTCATCAGCCAGTATCACGACCATCTACCCGCCGATTCGGAAAACCGTTTGTTGATGATTGGCGAGGAGGTTTTTGCCCCGCTCAAGGCCCGGCCGGGCTTATGGGCCTTTTGGTGGCCGCGTTTTCAGCGCATTGCCAAATGGTTTGTCCAGACCGAAGCAGGACGCCGGGCTTATTTGCGGGCATCCTTTAGCGAACGGCAGGGCAGTTTCACTCTGGGTTCCGGGTTCGAGGTGTATGCCCGTGCCGACCGGGTGGATGTGCTGCGCGATGGCGGCATTGCGATTATTGATTATAAAACCGGCGTGCCTCCGACCGCGCGCGATGTGATGAATGGCTTTGCCCCGCAATTGCCGCTGGAAGGGGCGATTGCCGAACAGGGCGGGTTCGAGGCGGTGGAAAAAGGCCCCCCGGCATCCTATGCCTTCTGGAAACTGTCGGGCGGCGACCCGGCCGGGGAGATTAAGGAAATTGATACCGCCAAAATGAAAACCACGCCGCATGATCTGGCGCAAAATGCCCTTGCCGGGGTGGCCGCCCTTGCCACGGCCTTTGCCGATGCGAAAACGCCGTATCTTAGTGTGCCACACCCCGATCATGCGCCGAAATATTCGGACTATGTGCATTTGTCACGCGCGCGTGAATGGATGGGCAGCGAAGAAACCAGCGATGACAGCCCGGCAGTGATTGGCGGCGGAGACATGAAATGAGCCAGTTCTTGAACAATGCGCCAGGGGCCGTAGAGGGCGGGAATGATCCCAATATCCTGCAACGCCGGGCTTCCGACCCGATGGCATCGGTGTGGGTGTCGGCATCGGCCGGGGCGGGCAAAACCAAGGTGTTGTCGGACCGGGTTTTGCGCCTGATGCTGTCGGGTACGGAACCACACCGCATCTTATGCCTGACCTTTACCAAGGCCGCCGCTGCCGAAATGGCCAACCGTGTCAATGAAAGGCTGGGCCGCTGGGCGACGATGGAAGATGCCGATTTGCAGCGTGATTTGGCCGATCTGGCGGGCACCGCACCGGGCATGGATGAAACCCGGCGTGCCCGGCGTTTGTTTGCCAGTGTGCTCGATGCGCCGGGCGGCATGAAAATTCAGACCATTCACGCCTTTTGCCAGTCTTTGTTGCGGCGCTTTCCGCTGGAGGCCGGACTTGCCCCGCATTTCGAGGTCATGGATGACCGTACCGCAGCCGAAACAATGGCCGATACCCAGGAAGAAGTGCTGGCCTATGCGCGTAGCGGCCAGGACTCGGTTTTGGCCGATGCCCTGGCCGTTGTGACCGGGCAGGTACGCGAAGGGGCCTTTGGCGAGGTGATGCGCGACCTTGCCCGTGAGCGGGGCCGCCTTAAACGGATGCTCGATGCTCATCATGGCCGGGACCGCATGTGTGATGCGGTGTATAAATCGCTGGGCGTGGCCCCGGGGCAAACGGCGGAAAAATTGCTCCGTGATGCTTTGGCCGATGGGGCCTTTGACCGGCAGGGGTTAATGATGGCGCTGGCCGCGCTGGAAGCAGGTACCAAAACGGATAAGGACCGGGTGCCCGCCCTGGCGCAGTTTTTGGAAAAAACCACCATTGAGGACCGCATTGCGGTTTTTAACGATTATCGCAGTGTGTTTTTTACCGCATCCACTGGCGAGCCGCGGGCCAAGCTGATTACCAAAAAGGCGGGCGAAAACCATCCGGCGGGGGCCGATGCCCTGGAACAGGAATGTGCCCGCCTGGTTGAACTTGAGAAAAACCGCAAGGCGGCGCTTTTGGCGCAATCCACATCGGCGCTGATTTGCATGGGCGAGGCGATGCTGGCGCGTTATGCGCGCAAAAAGGCGCTGCATGCCTGGCTGGATTATGACGACCTTATTTTAAACAGTGTGCGTTTGCTTGAACAGCAGGCCGGGATTGCCGGTTGGGTGCTGTTCAAGCTTGACGAGGGGCTGGATCATATCCTGATTGACGAAGCACAGGATACCAACCCCGAACAATGGAAAGTGGTGCAAATTCTGGCCGAGGAATTTTTCAACGATGCCAGCCAGCACGAGGATAAACCCCGCACCATCTTTGCCGTTGGGGATGCGAAACAATCGATTTACAGCTTTCAGCGCGCCGATCCTGAAAAATTTGCCGAAATGCGCCGCCATTTTGCCCGCCGTGCCGCCGAGATCGCGGCGGAATGGCGCGAAGTGCCGATGAATATTTCCTTTCGCTCAACCTCTGCCGTGCTGGGCACGGTGGACCGGGTTTTTGCCGGGCCGATTGCCAGGCAGGGAGTGGGCGATGACGGGCAGAATGTGGCCCACCAGGCCTTTCGTCAGGGCCATGCCGGGCGCATTGAATTATGGCCGCCCGTGGCCCCCGCACCGCGCGAGGACCAGGAACCCTGGACGCCGCCGACGCGCATTGTGCGCCTGGAGGACCCGGAAATCCGGCTGGCGCGTGTGATTGCCGGGCGCATTCGCCATGCGGTGGATGCGCGCGAAATTTTGCCGTCACGCGGGCGGCCGGTACGCGCCGGTGATTTCATGATTTTGGTACGCCGCCGTACGGCCTTTGTTGACGAGGTGGTCAAGGCGCTTAAGGAACGCAATGTACCCGTCGCCGGGGTGGACCGGATGGAAATCACCGAACAGTTGGCGGTGATGGATCTGATCGCTTTTGGCCGGTTCCTGCTAATGACCGATGATGATTTGAATCTGGCAACGTTGCTGAAAAGTCCGATCATCGGCTTTGACGAGGAACAGTTGTTTAACCTTGCCTATAATCGTCGCCGGACCCTGTGGCATGCTTTGCGTGAACGGGCCGATGAAAACCCCGATTTTGGCCGTGCCTATGCCTTTTTGGCACGCTGGCTGGGCCGGGTGGATTATGAACGCCCGTTTGAACTGTATGGTGAATTGCTGGGCGGGCGCGGCGAGGATGCGCGCGGGGTGCGGGCCCGGCTGGTGGGGCGTTTGGGGATTGAGGCGAATGACCCGATTGACGAATTCCTGAACCTTGCCATGAATTACGAGGCAGAACACGCCCCAACCCTGCAGGGCTTTTTGCACTGGCTGATGGCGGGCGAGGCCGAAATCAAACGTGACCTTGAACAAAGCGGGCGTGATGAAGTGCGCATCATGACGGTGCATGGCGCCAAGGGCCTGCAGGCCCCCATTGTGTTTTTGCCCGATACCATGCAGGTACCAACCCAGTCCCCCAACCTGTTTTGGCAGGACCGGGACCAGCTGATGTTCTGGCTGCCACGTGTGGCACTGGAAAATGACCGGGTAAAGCTGTTGCGCGACGACATCGCGTTAAAACGGGACCAGGAATATAACCGTTTGCTGTATGTGGCGCTGACCCGGGCCGAAGACCGGCTTTATATTTGTGGCTGGCAGGGCAAATCAAAGCCGCCCGCACATTGCTGGTATAATTTGTGTGAAATGGCACTTGCCGAATTTGCCGATCAAACGGAAATGGATTTTGCCAGCGTTTCGCCCTCTGGCTGGGTCGGGCCGGGCTTTGTTTGGGAAACGGAACAAATGACCGACCCCAAACCGGAAAAAGACCATACCGGGCCACTTGGTCCTGTTAACCCGGCAGATGCCGCGCTGGAGCAGGGGCAAATGGCAGCGGTGGGCATTGAAAAGCTGATGCGCACGATTGCGCCGGACGAAGTATATCCGCCCCGCCCGCTGGCCCCCAGCCGCCCGCTGGAAGATGAACCATCGGTGCAATCACCGCTGGGTGGGGATCAGGGGCAAAGTTTCAAACGCGGGATTTTGATCCATAAATTGCTGGAACTTCTGCCCGACCTGTCGCCCGAACGCCGGTTCGATGCCGCCGAACGGTTTTTAAGCCAGCCGGTACATGGGCTAAGTGCCGATCAGCAGATCGAAATTGCCAATGAAACTCTGGCGATATTTGATTATCCCGATTTTGCACCAATTTTTGGCCCCGCGTCGCGGGCCGAGGTGCCGCTGGTGGGTATTGTCGGGGGTGACGTGGTTTCCGCCCAGATTGACCGGCTGGTGATTGCGGGCGATGAGGTAATGATTGTCGATTATAAAACCAACCGTCCGCCCCCGCGTGATGTCGAACAGACACCGATGGCCTATCGGCGGCAAATGGCGATTTATCGCGACGCATTGACACAGATGTATCCCGATAAAATCATTCGCTGTCATATTCTCTGGACCAATGGCCCCTGGATGGTGGAACTGCCCGAAAGCCTGATGCGAATGCAACGCGCTTGACCTTTGGCGTCTGGCTGCCTACCTTTGCACCCATAAGCGGATCGAGGTTGCCCGCTTGGGTGTATGACCTCGTAACAACTAGGATCTGACAGAATGACAACGATTAAAGTATCCGATACGTCATTTGACTCTGACGTTATTGGCGCAGATGCGCCGGTTCTGGTCGATTTCTGGGCGGAATGGTGCGGTCCGTGCAAGCAGATTGCCCCGTATCTTGATGAAATCGCTGGTGAACTTGGCGACAAGCTGACCATTGCCAAAGTCAATATCGACGAAAACCCCAATACCCCGGCCAAATATGGTGTGCGCGGCATCCCGACCCTGATGATCTTCAAGGGCGGCGAAGTTTCGGCCATCAAGGTTGGTGCCATGCCGAAAAGCGCGCTGGTGGACTGGATCAATCAGTCGATCTGATCGGGCGTGTGTGAGCGAAACATTGAAAAAGGCGGGCGCTGAAAGAGCCTGTGTCAAAACCCCGTTGCGCAAGTAACGGGGTTTTGCATGCGGAGGGCACTACTGTCATGGGTGGGCAACTGAGAGCCTTTGGATGATATTTTCAGCCCCGAGAATGCAGATAGCACGCTTGAGATTGAAGACAGTAACCGACAGGGCCATTTCGGCTTTTACCGCAGGCAGACTGCGGCACAGGAAGCGTGGTGTTCCCATCATATGCTTGATAATACCAAACGGATGCTCGACGATAGATCGTCTTCGTATCATGGCGTCGGGAGTATCCGCCATGCGTTGGGCAAGCTGGTCGAGTGTTTCTTCAAGCATATGTCGGCTGACCCGTCGCCGGTCGGCTTTGGTGCAACGGGATTTGAGCCCACAGGCGGCGCAATCATTGGGGTTGGCATTGTAATTGGCACTTTGTCTTTTGCGCGAGGCATTCTCGAAGGTCAGGACATTTCCCGCTGGGCAGACATAATGCTGTTTGGCTTCATCCCAGTCAAATTCCGCCTTTTCAAAGAAATCCCCATGCGTATTGCGCGAGCGCGGATGAGGGACAAAGGCCGTGATGCCATCCCTGTCACAGGCAGCAACCTGCCCGGCATCGCCATAGCCCGCATCCGCCAGAACATCAAGCTTCGCACTCTCAAGCAGGTCTTTTGCGTCTTTTGCAACCCGGTGTAATTCGTTCTGGTCCGATATTGACTGTGTGACCTCATGGTGGACAATCAACCCGTGGCCATCATCGACCGCCGACTGCAAATTGTAGCCAACAATCCGGCCCTTGCCCGACCTCATGATCCGGGCGTCTCCGTCTCCTAGAATAATCTGCGTCTGCCCCATCTGTTCCATGAGAAGAACCGATTGGGTCAGATCGGCTTTTCTCGCGCGTAATTTCGCAAGTGTGGCGCGGACATCGCCTTTTTTGCCATCCGTTCCGCCGGGACCATCAGACGGGCTATCTGCATCATTCTTTCCGTTAGCCTCTGCGCTGTCCACAGCGTCCATTTCTGCAAGATAATCAGATATTTTCCGGTCAAGACCGGCAATCCACTTTTCAAGTTGTGACTTCGTCCAGGCTTTTTGCGGATTGGTATCTGCCTGGAATTTCGATCCATCTATCGCCACACACTGACCCGCAATCAGCCCTTCACCGCGCAGAAATAGCACAAGACTGCGGCAAACCTGCCCGATCGCCATCCGGTTCGTCCGGCGGAAATCGGAAATCGTTTTGAAATCAGGGGCCAGACGGTCAAGCAGCCACAGAAGTTCGATATTGCGATGGCATTCGCGTTCCAACACCCGGCTTGAACGAAAATGGTTCAGATAGCCATACAGATATAATTTCAGAAGAATGCCCGGATGATAACCTGGTCGTCCTGTTGCCTTTGGCTGCGTACGGACAAACCCCAAGGCATGGAGATCAAGAGCGCAGACAAAGGCGTCAATCACACGCACAGCACTGTCTGGGCCCACAAGATCATCAAGGCGTTCAGGGAACAGTGTTCCCTGCTCCCGACTGCTTCCTTCGATAAAACCTGACATAAAAAAACTGCCCGAAGTTCATCCTTCGGACAGTTTCTCAAATCAACACCAAATTGGGAATCCTGTTTTCACACAGGCTCCTGAAATGCCCGCCTTTTCTTTTTTAGGGTTCAGGAGGCAAAATTGCCCGAAATGATCAGGCTGACATCGGCAATTGACGGGTTTGAATTTGATGCGTGGCTTGGAAAACCCGACGGGATGCGCAAGGGCGGGCTGGTTTTGGTCCAGGAAATTTTTGGCCTGGACCGCTATATCCTGGAAGATGCCAAACGCTGGGTCGATCAGGGATATGAAGTGATCGTACCCGCAATGTTTGACCGTCAGGAACGTGGATTTGTGGCCGACCACGATGCGGATGGCATTGCGACAGGCCTAAAATATTCTCGTGAAAATGGCCCGGAAAACCCGGTTTCGGATGTGCGGGCCTGTGTGGATGCCCTAAAGCAGGATGGGCCGGTCTTTTTGATTGGCTATTGTTACGGCGGGACCGTGGGCTGGCGTGCGGCAGCTGCGATTGACGCATTATCGGCGGTTGTCAGCTATTATGGCGGTGGTGTTGCCGCGATTGCCGATCTGCAGCCAAAATGCCCGGTGATTTGCAATTTCGGGCGCAAAGACCCGAATATCCCTGCCGACGAGGTTTCAGCGAAGATCAAGGCCGCCCACCCGGAAGTACCGGTTTATATTTATGAAAATTCCGGGCATGGCTTTAACAATGACGGCAGGCCCGATTCTGATCCCGAAGATGCCCGTCTTGCGCGTGCACGGGCAAGCGCCCTGTTTGATGCCTGTGGCGCGGTTATCGCAGCATAAAGCCGGTTTTTGACGCCCTGTCAGCCTGCCGGAAGGTGGCACGGGTATTCTGTGGGGTTTCTGCGGGCAAAAAATAAAGGGCAGGCTGCCTGATCTGACAGCCTGCCCTTTTCATTCGATGACCGTTTGCCTTCAGGCCTGGCGAATATCGCGCAGGAAGGTATGAATTTGCGACAGCAGGGTATGGGATTTGTCGCTCAGGTCTTTGGCGGCATGCAGCACTTCGTCCGATGCCTGGCGTTCCTCTTCGGCGGAAGACCGCAAGCCATCAACATTGACCGACACTTCCTTGGTGCCTGCGGCGGCTTCGGCAACATTGCGGGCAATTTCACCGGTGGCGGCATCCTGTTGCTGCACGGCGGCGGCAATGCCCGATGCGACTTCGTTAAGTTCTTTCATCCGGGCGGCAAGATGCTTGATCGCGCCAAGGGCATTTTGCGTCGATCCCTGAATATCGCCAATTTGCCCGGCAATATCTTCGGTGGCGCGGGTGGTCTGGTTGGCGAGATTCTTGACCTCGGCGGCGACCACGGCAAAGCCCTTGCCGGCGTCGCCCGCACGGGCGGCCTCGATGGTGGCATTGAGTGCAAGAAGGTTGGTCTGTTCGGCAATCGACTGGATCAGTTCAACCACCTGGCCGATTTTTTCCGAGGCCGACCCCAGGGCGCTAAACAGTTCGGTTGCATCGTCGGCTTCCTGGGAACCGGAACTGGCAATTTCGGAACTGCGGCCAACCTGCAGGGTGATTTCGTCAATCGAGGCGGCAAGCTGTTCGGCGGCAGAAGCAACCGTATCAACATTGTTGGCCGCCTGTTCGGTCGCGGCGGCAACGGCGGTTGCCTGTTCGGTGGTGTGTGTGGACTGATTGCTCATGTCGCCGGCGGTGCTGCGTAACTGTGTGACGGCCGCATTCACCACGGTCAGGTTTTCTTCAACTTCACCCTCGAAACTGTGAATCAGCTGCTCAATGCGCTCGGCGCGTTCAATATGTTCTTGCTGAATGCGGGCCTGCTCTGCCTGAAGCCGGTCGGTTTCCTCGCGGTTTTCGCGGAAAACGACAAAGGCGCGTGACAGTTCGCCGATTTCGTCTTCACGGTCGGTATAATGCAGTTCCAGGTCGGTATTACCGCCAATCAGGGCTTGCAGGGCCTTGGTGATTTCACCAAGCGGACCGGTAATGGAACGGCCAATCGAAAGACCAATCACGCTAAGCACCAGCAGCAGGACAACGGCAAAGGCAATATCCATCATGGCGCGCTGCCAGAAAATGCTGTCAACATCGTCAATATAAATGCCGGTGGTTAAAATCCAGCCCCAGGGTTCAAAACTGCGCGCATAGGAGAGCTTGGGGGCGGTGCCACTTTTGTCGGGTTTGGCCCAGACATAATTGACATATCCGCCATCGCCTTTTTTGGCGACGGAAATCAGGTTGGTCAGAAATGCCTTGTCATTGACATCGCGAATATCGTCGGTGTTTTTGCCGACCAGCGACTGGGTGATCGGGTGCATGATAATGGTGCCACTGGCATCCATGACAAAAACGTAATTGTCGCCGTCATAGCGCATTCCCGAAACAATATCGAGCGCCTGTTTCTTTGCATCTTCCTCGCTGATTTCGCCGGATTTTGCCATGTCATTAAGACGGGCCATGCTTGTTTCGGCCATATCGACGATCTGGCGAATGTTTTCCTTGCGATCATCAAGCAACGCTGTGCGCAATGTGAAAAGATCGAAAATTGTGGGAATGCAAAGTGCTATGGCTACCAGTACCAAAAGGAGCCGCAGTTTGGCAGCGATTGAAAAATTGGAAAGTGTCATGTTCGGAACCCTGAAAGCCAGATGGTTTGTCAATAACAAAACGAAATAACCCCCCAAATGTGAAGGCGACATACCCCGATCGTCATTCACCCTAAGGTGGCGCAATGATAGCGCCATCTAACGCAAAAGAAATTGATCTGACACCGGGTGCCCGGCTGGATTGCAAAAATTTTTGATCTTTAAAAAGGGCTTGAAGGCTGTTTTTATATAAGAAAAATGTAATTTTAAAATAAGTATAGTGAAATAATATAAATTTTAAAATAATTCCATATTTCTTTGAATAAAAATCAACCTGGGGGTGTTTGTCTTTCCCCCTATATTTTGATTGTTTGCCGGGTATCAAGGGGAATCGTGGCACGGCGTGCGAGGTGCCATGCCAGCGCGGATAAGGGGCCATCATCGCAAACACCAAGCATTCCCCCTGATTCGGTCGATCAGGGGGAGCGGATGCGTCACGGCAGCGATATTATGATATTGGGAGGGTGCAGGGCCCAAAAGGCTTAGTCATCAAATGGCGTGCCATCCATATTGCCGATCAGCACTTCGCGCTTGCCAACATGGTTGGCTGCCGAAACCACGCCATTTTCTTCCATTTGCTCAATGATGCGTGCTGCCCGGTTATAGCCGATGGATAATTTGCGCTGAACAAAGCTGGTGGATGCCTTTTTCTCGCGCAGAACAATGCCAACGGCCTGGTTATACAGGTCATCATCGCCATTGCCGCCCGCGCCACCGGCATTTCCTGCGCCGCCAGCCATATAGGCGGCAACCGGGTCTTCTTCGGGTTCTTCGGTCACTTCATCCAGATAGGCCGGGTCGCCCTGGTCACGCAGATGTTTGACGATGCTTTCAACTTCCTCGTCCGAAACAAACGGCCCGTGCACACGCTGCAGGCGGCCACCCTGACCCATATAGAGCATATCGCCCTGACCCAAAAGCTGTTCGGCCCCCATTTCGCCCAGAATGGTGCGCGAATCGATTTTCGAGGTCACGGAATAGGAAATACGGGTCGGGAAGTTGGCCTTGATGGTACCGGTAATCACGTCTACCGACGGGCGCTGGGTCGCCATGATCAAATGGATGCCCGCCGCACGCGCCATCTGTGCCAGACGCTGGATCGAGGCTTCGACATCCTTGCCTGCCACCAGCATCAAATCGGCCATTTCATCGACGATGACGACGATGAAGGGCAGGGGTTCCATCGGCAGTTGCTGGTCTTCAAAAATCGGCTTGCCGGTTTCGGGGTCAAAGCCGGTCTGAACCCGGCGGGTCAGTTCCTCGCCCTTGGCGGCGGCTTCCTTGATGCGTTTGTTATAACCGGCAATATTTCGCACGCCGACCTGGCTCATGGCGCGGTAGCGGTCTTCCATTTCGCGCACCGCCCATTTCAGCGACACAACCGCCTTGTGCGGGTCTGTCACCACCGGGGTTAACAGATGCGGGATGCCATCATAAATCGACAGTTCCAGCATTTTCGGGTCAATCATGATGAAACGGCATTCCTCGGGCCGGTGCTTGTAAAGCAGGCTCAGGATCATGGCATTGACGCCAACGGATTTACCCGAACCGGTCGTCCCCGCAATCAACAGGTGCGGCATTTTGGACAGGTCGGCAATCACAGGCGATCCGCCAATATCCTTGCCGAGGCTCAGGTTAAGCTTGCCGCTGTTTTTCTCGAAATCATTGGAGGCGAGAATTTCATGCAGATGTACGGTTTCGCGCCTGGAATTTGGCAGTTCGATACCAATCACGTTCCGTCCCGGCACCACGGCGACACGGGCGGCAATCGCGCTCATGGAACGGGCAATATCATCAGCCAGGCCAATCACGCGTGATGATTTAACCCCTGCTGCGGGTTCCAGTTCGTAAAGTGTTACCACAGGGCCGGGGCGGACCTGAACAATTTCGCCCTTCACGCCAAAGTCCTGCAATACGGTTTCCAGCAGGCGGGCATTTTGCGCCAGGGCTTCCTGGTCCACCTGGGCATAATCTTCGTCACTGGGTTCATGAAGCAGGCCCAGCGGCGGAAAGCTGTATTCATCCGCACCTACACCCAGATCAAACGAGCTTTGACGTTGTGCCGATGCCTTGGCACCGGGCTGCGGCTTGGCCGCGGGCGGGGCGACAATATGAACAGGCGGTTGGGTATAGGCGTCCTCGTAATCGTCTTCGTCATCCGCGGCGGACAGTGTGTTGCGTTCAACAGCAGCGGCAACACGTTTTTCCGAGCGTTCCATCGACGGTTCCTGGCGCGGGCGGGCGTTTTTATCGCCCTTGCGTTCGCCCGGTGCCATGCTGGCCGCGTCATCCGCGCTGGTGCCGGGAATGGCGCGACCCACCCCGTAAATCACCGTGCCTGCAATCCGTGACAGGACATGACCAACAGCCCGCCATTCCGAAAGCTGATAGGCCATGCAAAACAGGGTCAGAACCATGCCAATAACCAGGCTGAACAGGCCAACAACAACCGGTCCGGCGGGAATGCCTGCCAGGGTCAGCAACATGCCAAGTCGCCCCAGCAACAGATCACCGGCAAAACCGCCATAGCCCACCGTTAACGGCCAGGTCATGCCGCGTGGCACGGCGGAGGCCGCCGTCGCCATCAACAGTAAAGCCAGCGGCAATAACAAAAACCGCAGCCACATCCAGCTAAACGGGCGCAGGGCAATTAAACGCAGGCCCCAGCCAACGATCAATGCCGTTAGCAATGCCGCACCAAGGCCGAGTGTGCGCAACATCATATCGGCGATATAGGCGCCAAAAACCCCCAGCGGATTGTAAATGAAGGTATTGTCGCTGGCATGGTTGAAGGACGGATCACCGGGGTGAAAGCCGATCAGCATGATAAACAGGGCAATCCCGACGCCTGTCAGTGCCAATCCACACAGTTGGATGCCGCCCCGTTTCAGGAACGCGACCAGCGAACTGGGAAGAAAAGCGGTGCCGCGTTCGAGAAGGTTTGTCTGACTGCTCATGCCGATATCCGTTTTGTCCTGTTAATTAAGTAAGACGAGGCCAGGTTAGCGTGACAGGGCGGCGTTGATCCGGCTTAACCCCTCGCGGGTGGTGGCAAGATCATGCACCAGGGCAATGCGAATGAAACGGGCACCGGGATTGTTGCCTTCCCGGTCGCTGATCGAAAGATAACGCCCCGGAATGACCTTGACCCCTTCCTCTGCCCAGATTTTTTTGGTGGCTGCTTCGTCGTCGCCCACATCCAGCCACAGGAAAAAACCACCTGCCGGGCGATAGAAGCCAAAACGATTGCCAAAAATTTCGGCGGCAATATCGATTTTGGCGCGATAAAGGTTGCGGTTGGCCTCGGCATGGGCATCGTCATTCCAAAGCAGGGTCGATGCCGCCATGATCGGCATGGGAATGGTGGCCGAACAATAGCTGCGCAGGCGGTTGAAATGTTTGATGATTTTGCCATCCCCGGCGACAAATCCGGAGCGCAGGCCCGGCGCGCTGGAGCGTTTGGACAGGCTGTGAAAAACCAGCACATTGTCCATATTGCCATGCTGGGCGGCGCAAATTTCAAGGGCACCGGTCGGGGCTTCGCGGTCATAAATGTCGGCGTAGCATTCATCCATCGCCAGAACGAAATTGTGTTTGCGCGCCAGCGCAATGATGCGCTCCAGATAATCGCGCGAGGCAACCGCTCCTTGCGGGTTGGCGGGCGAACACAGGAAAAACAGGCGGCAGGCAGATAACGTTTCGATATCGATTTGATCAAGATCGGGCAGAAAACCGGTTTCGGGTGTGGCAGGCAGCGGCACCATTTCCGCATCATTGAGCACGGCTGCCCCGCAATAAACCTGATAAAACGGGTTGGGCAGCAATACCTTGGGCTTGGGGCCGGGCTGGTCCTGCGGGATCACACAGGTTGCAATCAGATACAGTGCCTCGCGCGTACCGGCCACCGGAATGATGTTTTGATCACGGTGGATCATGTCTTCGGGCAGGTCATAGCGGCGATCCAGCCAGCCTTTAATGGCATCGCGCAATTCCGGTGTGCCCTGTCCCGGCGGGTATTTGTGCCAAAGATGCGCATTGGCAATCATGGCCTCGGTAATCATCGCCGGGGGTTCGTGCTGGGGTTCGCCAATGGACATCACCAATGGGTCTTTGCCCGGTGCAATGCCATCTAACAGGGTGGCAAGCCGTGGAAACGGGTAATCGGGCAAGGTATCCAGGCGTTCGTTGAACATGGTGTGTGACGTTCCGTAAGTGAAAGACCCCAATTTTATCCCGGTTGGCCGGAATAGCGTATACATGACGGGGCAAAACAGGGCCAATTTGGCGGTGTCGTTCGCACATGGATCTGTGATGCGCCCAAAAAGCACACTTGGTTTACCCCTAATCGAAAAGTACAAAGAAAGCCTTAAAGCGGGCCGGGCAAATATGTGAAAAGCCCGGAAACGTGCGGTTTCCGGGCTTTTGGGTAGTACATGTTTCGCAAGTCAGCTTGCCTTGACGTCATCCTCGGGATAGGCGGTGATTTTATGGATCGAAAGATCGGCCCCGTAATATTCGGCCTCGTCATCCAGGCGAATGCCCAGCGTGTTTTTCAAAACCCCATAAACCACGAATCCGGCGATTGCAGCATAGGCCGCACCACCCAGCGAGCCGACAAGCTGAGAGGCAAAGGAAACACCACCAACCCCGCCCAGGGCAGAAAGACCAAAAATGCCACAGGCAATGCCGCCCATTAATCCGCACATGCCATGCAGCGGCCACACCCCCAAAACATCATCGATTTTCCATTTCGCCTGGCATTTTTCAAAGCCCCAGACAAACAGAAAACCGGCCAGCCCGCCTGTGATCAGCGCGCCAATCGGGTGCATGACATCGGACCCGGCACAGACCGCAACCAGCCCGGCCAGGGCACCGTTATGGACAAAGCCGGGGTCGTTTCGCCCGGCGATCAGGGCAGTCAGAATGCCGCCGACCATTGCCATCAATGAATTGACGGCAACAAGGCCGGTAATGCCGCCAATGGATTGTGCCGACATCACATTAAAGCCAAACCAGCCGACACATAAAACCCAGGACCCCAGGGCAAGAAAGGGAATGTTGGACGGGGGAATACCAATCAGATTGCCGGTTTTGCTGTAGCGTCCCTTGCGCACGCCAAGATGAATGACAGCCCCAAGTGCGATCCAGCCACCAACGGCATGCACCACAATCGACCCGGCAAAATCATGGAACGGTGCGCCGAACATAGTGGCAAGGGCATCCTGAATGCCAAAGTTGCCATTCCAGACAATACCTTCAAACAGCGGGTAAAACACACCCACCAGAACCGCCGTGGCAATAAGCTGCGGCCAGAATTTGGCGCGTTCGGCAATGCCACCCGAAATAATGGCAGGGATGGCGGCGGCAAATGTCAGCAGGAAAAAGAATTTGACCAGATCAAAGCCGCTGGTGGCAAAGGCATGCTGTCCATCCACCAGTTCCCGGCCGGATAACACGTTGGCATTGCTGAAAAAAGTGATGCCATAGGCCACGGCATAACCGATGAAAAAATAGGCAATGGTCGATATGGCAAAATCGACAATGATTTTGACCAGGGCATTGACCTGGTTTTTCTTGCGAACGGTTCCGACTTCCAGAAAGGCGAAACCGGCGTGCATGGCAAGGACCATAATGGCCCCCATCAGCACAAAAAATACGTCCGAGGCAGTTTGAAAAGCCTCCATGAGACGACCTCTGTTTTTGTTTGTGACGTTTCCTGTTGGTGGGCCGCGCACATCAATATTTGTGCCAACATTCCCCGGAATGGGAAAAGAGCATGTAAAAACAGATGGTTGTGGAGGGATTTGATCATGGCTGCAGGTTTGGGCCTTGTCGCTGCCCGCAGCTACGATGCCTGCCGCGTGACCAAAACGCTGCCTAAAAAGGCAGCAGACAAAGAAAGACCCGCCACGAGGGCGGGTCAGTCGGTCTGACAGGAGGATGCCATAAGCATCCGTCAGGAAATGTATGGGCAAAGCATCTTAGAAACGCTGCGACCCTTTGCCGAATTCCGGGTAGGCTTCGAGGCCCAGTTCGGCGGTATCGGTTCCCATTGCTTCGTCTTCTTCCGACAGGCGGATACCGACGGTAAATTTCAGGATCAGCCAGACGATGGCCGAAGCAACAACGGTGAAGGCACCGATGGCAACAACGCCGGTCAACTGAACGCCAAAGGAAACGTCGGCATTGGTGATCGGAACCGCCAGCGTGCCCCAGATACCGCAAACAAGGTGAACGGAGACAGCACCGACAACGTCGTCGATCTTGCATTTGTCAACCAGCGGAACCGCGATCACAACCAGGATACCACCGATGGCACCGATGATGATGGCTGCACCAATTGACGGGGTATCCGGACCCGCGGTGATGGACACCAGACCCGCCAGGGCACCGTTAAGCGCCATAGTCAGATCGACCTTTTTATAAAGGACCTGGGTCAGGATCATGGCTGCGATCACGCCGCCAGCAGCCGCCATCGAGGTGTTGGCATAGATGTTGGCAATGGCAATCACGTCACCGGCGGTGTTCATGGCAAGCTGCGAGCCGCCATTGAAGCCAAACCAGCCGAGCCACAGGATCATGGTACCGATGGTGGCAAGGGTCAGGTTGGAACCGGGCATCGGGTGAACCGAACCATCCGCGCCAAACTTGCCTTTACGGGCACCGAGGATGATGGCACCGGTCAATGCGGCCCAGCCCCCGACCGAGTGAACCAGGGTCGAACCGGCGAAGTCATAGAAGCCCATTTCGGACAACCAGCCGCCGCCCCACTGCCAGGAACCGGTGATCGGATAGATAACCGAGGTCAGGACCACGGTGAAAATCATGAAGGGCCACAATTTGATGCGTTCTGCAACGGTGCCCGACACAACCGAGGCAGCGGTTGCGACAAACACCATCTGGAAGAACCAGTCGGACGTGGACGCATAACCGGCAGAATAATCACCCGCCAGGGCTGCGGCGTCATCCGGGCTCCAGATGCCAAAGCTGCCAATCCAGCCGCCATCAACATTGGCATACATCAGTTGATACCCGACGAGGTAATACATGATGCCAGCCGCGGCAAACAGGGCGACGTTTTTAAGCAGGATGGTGGCAACGTTTTTGGAACGGACCAGACCCGCTTCAAGCATGGCAAAGCCAGCGGCCATCCACATGACAAGCGCGCCGTGGATCAGGAAGCTGAAAGTATTGAAAATGTAACCGGTTTCCCCGGAAACCCCGGAAGCGGCAGCGGCATCCTGTGCGGAGGCCGGTTCGATCATCGCCAGTGTGGCGGCCCCAATCAACCCGGCAAGGCCGGTATGTTTCATCGAGATTTTCATAATGTCTCCCCTTGTTTCCGGGCTTACAGGGCGTCGTCGCCGGTTTCGCCCGTGCGGATCCGCACCGCATGGCTGACGTCGAGAACGAAAATCTTGCCGTCCCCGATTTTTCCGGTCTGAGCCGTTTTGGTAATGGCTTCGACAACCTGGTCGACCAGATTATCCGTGATCGCGACTTCCAGCTTCACCTTTGGCAGGAAGCTGACCATGTATTCGGCGCCACGATAAATTTCGGTTTGACCTTTCTGGCGGCCAAAACCCTTGACTTCAGTCACCGTCAGGCCCTGAACCCCAAGAGCACTTAACGCTTCACGCACTTCGTCAAGCTTGAACGGTTTGATAACAGCAGTAACCAGTTTCATAATATGCGACCTCCCGGCACATCCGTTGACCACCAGAGTGGCAATCACGATTTCGCAGTCACGGGAGATAAACCAAGAATCGTGCCAGATTCGTTGGGCATGGTTTATATTGTTGTTTTTAAATGATATTTTTCCGAAAAATGGGAATCTTGGCACTCAGGATATAATACTGCGCCGCACATAAATTGTGCAGTATCCGGGCAGCGTGATTAAAAGTGATTAAAATATAAGCGACGTGGGCGGGCTGCTTTTTTATGTATTCGTATGAACTTAGCTTTGCCCGGGGCGTATATAATAAATGGTGATAAAACTGGCGGAAGCGGTCATCGCGCCTTATGGTGCGACCGGTAATGGCCAGGCCCCACAAGTGGTACGTGGTGGTATGTGGTGATAGGTTGCGGCATGCGCGTTTTTGCGCGATTTCGCCGGGGCAACCGGGCCATGCGGCATGACGAGCGATACAGGATCGATGCAGATGACAGATAGCGGCATTCTCCATTTTGATGCGATTATTCTCGGCGGTGGTTTGGCCGGGGCCAGCATGGCAATGGCTTTGGCACATGGCGGCATGCGCAGTGTTGTTATCGATCGGGAAGATCCCAAAACCCTGCTGGCGGCCAATCATGATGGTCGCACCTGCGCGATTGCCGCGGCATCGCGCGCGGTGCTCGATGTGACCGGTGTCTGGCAATATATGCGTGATGATGCCGAGCCGATTGTTGATATTCGCATCGCCGATGGCAAAAGCCCGCTTTATCTGCATTACGATCACCGCGATGTCGGTAGCGAGGCCCTGGGCTATATTGTTGAAAACCGCGTTACCCGCCAGGCCTTGTACCGGGCGATGGCGGAAAATGATCTGGTGACGTTAATCGCACCGGCATCGGTTGCCGATATTTCGCGCAACAGTGCGGCAATGGTGATGACGCTCGATGATGGCCGGGTCATCCATGCGCCCTTGGCAATTGGCGCGGAAGGGCGCAATTCGCCGTTGCGCAAATGGGCCGGTATCAACACCTATCAATGGAGCTACAAGCAAAGCGCGATTGTTTGCACCGTCAAGCATGAGCGTCCGCATCACGGTGTCGCGGTGGAGCATTTCCTGCCTGCCGGACCTTTTGCCATTCTGCCGATGACGGAAAACCGCTCTTCCATCGTCTGGACCGAGGAAACAGCCTTTGCCAATTATATGGTCGGGCAAAGCGATGACGTGTTTCTCGATGAGCTCCATCAGCGGTTTGAGGGGTATCTTGGCGACCTGGAGGTTATCGGCCCGCGTTTTTGTTATCCGCTGGGATTGCAGCATGCCTATCGTTACAGCGATGCGCGCATTGCCCTGATTGGCGATGCGGCGCACGGAATGCACCCGATTGCGGGGCAGGGCCTGAATATGGGCATCCGCGATGTTGCTGCCCTTGCCGAAATCATCGTCAATGCGCGCCGACTGGGCCGTGATATCGGAATGCAGGACGTGCTGGACGAATATGAACAATGGCGCCGCTTTGACAATACGGTGATGCTGGCCGTAACCGATGCGACAAACCGCCTGTTTTCCAATGATGTTGCACCGATCCGGATGGCGCGCGATGTCGGGCTTGCGGTGGTTGATAAAATTCCGGCGCTCAAACGGACATTTATGTCACATGCGATGGGATATGCCGGGACATTGCCGCGATTGATGCAGGGAAAACCGCTTTAGGTCGCGTCGCGCTGTCTGGCAGGGCGCGTTCTGCCTGCTGGCGTGACTGACTGTGTGTCAGGGCATCTGTTGTCTGTTTCACCGGTTTGGTCGATGCTGTGCGGGCAGTCCTGTTGGGTTTTAAATTTTGAATAATTAAAATAATTCAAATGTTTGGTTTTTCTTTTGGCACTCTGCCGGGGCGAATCGGTTTTCTGCGCAAATGTCCTGTGTGATTTTGGTGTCGGGATTCCCGGACTTTAAATGAATGCCGGTCAGAAAATTCAGGATGAAAGTTCGCGTTAAATCACCCGAAAGCGAGCCGTGGGATGTTTTTCGTTCTTTTTTTCGCGAATGTGGCAAATCTGCCACACATGAAAAATGGCGGAATTCCTCAATTACCCGTCAAAAGTTGAAAATCATTCTAAAAGACATATGATTTCGTGTGGTTTTCTTGATGTGGGTCAAGCTTTTTACCGTTCGTTTGCACGATGCTCCGCCTCGTTAAATTCTTTGACGTAGGGGGTCCATATTATGCGACTGATCAATACTCTCAAGGCTGCTGGTGCAGCTGCTATTCTGGTTGCGGCTGCTGCTGCTTCGATCGCTCCGGCTTCGGCTGACGATATGGGCTTTAAAGGCAAGTCCGCTGGCGACATCCTGATCCGTGGCCGTGTTGTCGGTGTGGTGCCGGATGAAGATGTCAAAGCCAAAAACGGTGCGCTTCCGAATTCTGGTAGTGTTGATAACGATGTTATCCCGGAAGTCGATTTTTCCTATTTCTTGACTGACAACATTGCGCTCGAGCTGATCGCTGGTACGTCCAAGCATGACGTAAGCTGGAACACTGGTGCTGCCAACCTTGATCTGGGTAGTGTCCGTCTGCTGCCGCCGACCCTGACCCTTCAATATCACTTCCTGAGCAAAGAACGTTTCAGCCCGTATGTTGGTGCCGGCATCAACTACACGTTCTTCTATGACTCTAAATCGGGTCAGTTCCAGGACGTTAAATATGACGATGGCTTTGGTTATGCTTTCCAGGCCGGTTTTGACTATGCCATCTCTGGTCCGTGGTCATTGAACGTTGACGTCAAAAAGATTTTCCTGAACACCGATGTGACGGTTAATACCGGTGCAGGTACCGTTAAAGCTGATGCGGACCTTGATCCGTGGCTGTTCGGTATCGGTATTGGCTATCGTTTCTGATCTGTTTGATCGGATACAGAATACAAAAAAGCCGTCGCAGGATTCTGCGGCGGCTTTTTGATTTTCCATGTAGATGACAGGATTTTGGCGGGATTTCAGCGGGATCTCAGACCGGCTTGCGCGGCTCGCGTGACAGGCCACGATCTTTCAGGGCCTGTTCATAGCTCTGCCAGAGCTGTTGCTGGTTCTCATGCAATTCGCGCAGATAGTGCCAACTGTAAATGCCGCTGTCATGTAGGTCATCGAAGGTGATTTTTACGGCATATTGGCCGACGGGCTCGATATCGATGATCCCGACATATTTTCTGCCGGAAATAATCTTCTTTTCAGACGGGTGATGCCCCTGGACTTCCGCAGACGGGCTTTCAACGCGCAATAATTCCGCACTCAGGCGGGTGTTGATCCCATCATCCCAGATAATTTCCAGAATTTTATCCTCTTTGAGGTAATTTATCTCGACAGGGATGTGGTTCGGTGTGAAAGCATTGGCGGACATGGGGCAGCCTGTCAGTCTTCAATGGCGCGGGCTTCGTCGGGCAGCATGATCGGAATGCCATCGCGAATCGGATAGGCCAGCCCGGCCTTGCGGCTGATCAGTTCGCCATGTTCGCGGTCATATTCCAGCGTGTCCTTTGTGACCGGGCATACCAGAATTTCAAGAAGTTTCGGATCAACCGGGCTTTGGTGTGCGCTTGTCATGGTGTCAGCCTTGTCTTTGCCCCATCACGGGAACAGGTCATATCCCGGATGGTGCTATGTGTTATACAACCTAGTTGCCAGCCGCCTTGCTGGGTTGGGGATGGCACGCCATTTCCAGCAAGGTCGTTAGCATATCCCCGCGATCATACAGGCTTGGGCATTCCAGCAAAGCCTGTTTTTCAAGCGGGTCCAGCTGACAGCCCATTGCAATGGCTGTAACCAGCATTTCGTCATCGGTGTCGCTGATGGTATCCCAGCACGAACGCAGGGAATGATGGGCGAAATAGGCATCAAGCGCGCTTTGCAGGCGTGTTCTGTTTAATGGCTGATCCTTGGCGGAAATGGAATTGTTCAGGTCACCGCGCCACCGTGAATAATCACACTCTACCAACCGATAGCCCCCCTCTGAAAGCGGGAGTTCGCGCGAAATGTCAAAGCGGCAAACGCCTGTCAGTGTAATCAGAAAACGGCCGTCATCGGTTTCGCTAAAGGCGGAAATGCGGCCAACGCATCCTGTTTTGAACAGTTCGGGGGGGGGCGCTTTCGCCGCAGACATATTGTCATCGGCACTGTCGGAATGGCGGGGTTGCACCATTCCGATCATGCGGTTGCGGCCCAGGGCATCGATGGTCATGTTGAGATAGCGCGGCTCGAAAATATTCAAAGGCAAATGGCCGCGTGGCAGCAACAGGGCACCACTTAACGGAAACACCGGAAGGGTTGCCGGAAGTTCGGAAAAGTCAGGATCGAAGGGGCCGCAAATGTTCATGCAAACAATACCGTTGAAAGAGCGCGCCGACCGGCAACACTGGCCGGGTCCATCGGGCCCCATGCCTCGAAAAATTTGATAAGCTGTGCACGGGCCGCATCGTCATTCCAGCCGCGATCCTTGCGGATGATGGCGATCATGGCCTGTACGGCTTCGTCACGTTTATTGGCGGCAAAAAGCGCCATGCCAAGGTCAAAGCGAGCCTGGAGGTCGTCCGGATTCGCATCAACAGCGGCACGCGCGGCATCCAGGTCTTCGCTGCTCGCCCCGGATTCGGCCAGTTCAAGGGCGCTGATGGCTGCCGCAACCGGTGCCTTCAGGCGGGTGCGGTCATCCATGTCGTCGACAAAGCCGCGGGCATGCTCAACCTCGCCCATCGCCACCATGCAGCGTAAAACGCCACCAAGGGCCGTATCATTTTCCGGTTCGCGCTCCAGCACATTGCCATAAAGGCCATAGGCGGTGGTGGCATCATCGGCTGCCAGCGCGGCATGCGCCTGTTCAAGCAGCATTTCGATCGGGCTTTCAATCGGTCCACCGGCGATGCGCTCAAAAAAGGCACGGACTTCGCTTTCGGGCTGCGCGCCCTGAAAACCATCAACCGGGCGGCCGCCCTTGAAGGCATAAACGGTCGGTACGGACTGAATGCGCAGTTGCATCGCCAGTTCCTGGTTTTTATCGATATCGATTTTAACCAGCTTGACGCGGCCACCGGCTTCCCGGGTGATTTTTTCGATGGTCGGGGTCAGTGTTTTGCACGGACCACACCAGGGCGCCCAGAAATCAACAACAACGGGGCCTTCCATCGACGGTTCGATCACATCCTGCATGAATGTATCGATGCCGGAATCCTTGATCAGGTCAGAATCGGCCCCTGATGGCGACGTCGGAGCAGAGGAATTGGGATCAAGAATAAGAGCCATGATAAGGTTACTCGCTGTTAGTCGTATTTTAAATGATGCCTCTGGTCCCGAAGCACAAGAGGGCGCGGTCTAGATTACTTTTTTGCAATGTGGCGAAGGTGCGCGTGCAACCCCAGCAATCTGGGATAAACAAACGCGAATGCAACTGTTTTTCAATCGCTCGCGGCAAATTCTTCGTCAAGATCGACCATTTGGGGCGTATAGCCCAGCGAGGTGACAAATTTTTGCAATCCGGCCGGGGAAATGGCCGTTGTGCGGTCATTGCGCAGCGGGTGGAAATTCAGCAGCGTGTCTTCACGGGTAAAGAAGGCCCGATCAAATGCGACATTGACCTGTCTTTCCTGATCATTGATCAGTGCAAATGGCGTGACAGAGCCGGGCACCACCCCTAAAACCTCTTTGAGCAAATCCGCATTGCCAAAGGAAAGCCGGTTGCAGCCCAGTTTTTTATGCAGATGATTGAGGCGGATTTGACGTTCTTCTTCGGCAACCACCAGCCACAATGCGCCCTTTTTGTCCTTCAGGAACAGATTTTTGCTGTGCATCCCCGGAAGGTCGCCGCGCAGCGACTGCGATTCTTCGACCGTGAAAAGCGGCGCATGCTCAACGGTACTGACAGTGATTCCCAATTTGTCGAGATAAGCGAATAAATGGGTAGATGGATCGTCCATATTTTTTCCGCCAGGGTTGTTGAGAAAGAAAAATCTGGCGCGCACCATATCACAAAAATTGCCGATGCCAGCCCTTCTGGCAAAAAAAACCAATAAAAATCGTTGGAAAACCGCCATTTTTTGCGATGTTACATTTTCATCAAAAAAGGTGTTGCATTCAGTCGTTCATGGGCTATTATCCGCGCCGCTCCCCAAGGGGAACACACAAGACTGATGAATGCGGGCGTAGCTCAGGGGTAGAGCATAACCTTGCCAAGGTTAGGGTCGTGAGTTCGAATCTCATCGCCCGCTCCATCGGTTCTGTTAAATACCGCTTTCATTATGATGCGGGCGTAGCTCAGGGGTAGAGCATAACCTTGCCAAGGTTAGGGTCGTGAGTTCGAATCTCATCGCCCGCTCCATCGGTTCTGTTAAATACCGCTTTCATTATGATGCGGGCGTAGCTCAGGGGTAGAGCATAACCTTGCCAAGGTTAGGGTCGTGAGTTCGAATCTCATCGCCCGCTCCATAATGAAAGTTGTCAAAGGCCGTCCTGATGGGCGGCCTTTTTGATTTTGCATCATGCGGGACCGAGGGCTGGCCGGTCCCTGGCGCATGCAGGCACCTCTGCCGTTTAATTTCCCTCATTTCGTGTATGGACTTCACTGCAACAACTAACGCATGTTTGGTTTTGTTGCGTGTGGTCTGAAAGCGTGGGCATCACGCATGCAACAAAAGACGTTTGTTGTGATGTCGACATGTTTCAGGTGCCGTAACGGTTTTGCGGGAGGTTCCGTTCTTCGGGTATTTGCTCAAACTTATCCTATTGTATAGTTATTTTGATGTGATAAATTCTTTTATCGGTCCGCTTCGCCGGACGTGCCAATTTTTGTGTCCCGCTAGCCAAGGAATCCTGCCATTTCCAGCCGACATTTTTTGTTAACCCGAACGCTTCCGGTCGTCCTGCTGGTATTTCTTGTCGGAATTGCCGCCTTTTTTCTGGTTTACTGGGCAACAAGCGAAGCTGACCGGGTAACAGCCGCGCGTCAGTATTATCTGCTGGAACAGTCGCAGGCCGAGACTTTGCGCGCGGTTCCCCATCAACAGGAAAGCACGACGGTCTGGGATGATGCGGTCAAGGCGGCAAGAGCATGGGATACCGGTTGGCTGAACAACAATCTGGGGACCTGGATGCACGAATATTACGGGTATTCTGATCTGTATGTTCTTGATCCCCGCAATATTCCGGTTCTTGTTTACCGCGAAAAAACCGGCCTTGAATCGCAGATGAACCCTGATATCCAAGCTCTTCTTGCGCCGATGATAGAGCGCCTGCGCACGCGATTGCGCGCAGGCGAACAGCCAAAAGACCCGCAATTCAAAACCCTGGGCGAAACGGCAGTGGCACTGGTTGACGGATCCCCGTCTGTCATCAGTGTGAAACCCATCGTGCCGGAGACGAACCGCTTTTCCCAAAGTGCGGGCAATGAATATCTTCATGTTGCGGTTTTGCGCCTCAATGAACCGCGTTATTTGCAGGGGCTGGAGCGCAAATATCTGTTTGATCATTTGCGGTTTTCATACGAGCAGGACGCAACCGGATCGGAAAGTGCCTATGCGCTGATCAGCAGCAGCGGCAAAAATATCGGTTATTTCATCTGGCAGCCTTACAAGCCCGGTTCGACGGTTCTGGCCTATATCTCGCCCATGCTGGTTGTGCTGTGTGTGGGGCTGGTGATGATTGTGTTCACCTTCATGACATTGATGAACCGTCGGGAAAGCACCCAGAGCGCGACCGAGGCAAAAATGCGCCATATCGTGTTGCATGATTCGCTGACCGGGCTTCCCAATCGTCTCCAGTTCAATCAGCGTGTCGATGCTGAACTGGCGCAACTTGATCCGGCCGGGGAATCCCGTCTGGCCCTGCTGTTTCTTGATCTCAACGGATTTAAACAGATTAACGACTCCTACGGGCATGCGCTAGGCGACAAGCTGATTTATGAATTTGGTCGCCGTCTGATATCGCTTGCGCGCCCGCGGGATGCTGTTGCCCGCGTTGGCAGCGACGAATTTACCCTGATGTTAAGCGGTATTGGCAGCCATGAAGATGTTGAAAGGATGTGCCGTCGCCTGATCGAGCTGGCGCGGATGCCCTATAATATCGAAGGAAAGCAGCTTTTTATCGGTCTTAGCGTCGGTTACGCTTTTGCGCCCGATCATGGTCGCGATCGTGATGAATTGCTGCGTAAGGCCGATGTGGCGCTGTATCATGCCAAAATGAATGGCCGCAACGATTTTGCCGGTTTCGATGTTGAGATGGATGTGCTGTTGCGCAATCGTCGCCGGGTCGAGACGGATCTGCGCGAAGCCCTGGCCTCTCAAGGTCAGTTTCAGGTTTATTATCAGCCGGTTTATCGTGCCGCCGATGGCAGCCTGATTGGTTTTGAGGCTCTTTTGCGCTGGCATCACCCGGCCCGCGGCTGGATTTCGCCGGAATTTTTTATCCCCGTGGCCGAAGAAACCGGGCTGATTGGTGATTTGGGCCAGTTTGTTTTGCAAACAGCCTGCGAAACAGCGGCGCAATGGGGCGCGCAGTCGATTGCGGTTAACGTGTCCGCCATCGAATTGCAGGACGGCGATTACGTTAGCAAACTGGCTGCCATTTTGGCCAAAACCGGGCTTCCGCCGGCCCGTTTGGAACTTGAAGTAACGGAAACAGCCGTTATTACCGAAGGAAATTGCCAAAATAACCTGAAAGCCCTGCGTCAAATGGGAATCCGGCTGGCGCTGGATGATTTTGGAACGGGCTTTTCATCTTTGGGGCGCTTGAACCAGATTGACGTGGATCGCATCAAAATTGACAAAATCTTCGTCCGTGGTGTTGACCGGTCCGATAGCGATAAGGCAATGGTGCGTGCCATTGTTGATCTGGCACGGGCCACCAACCTTTCGACCATTGCCGAAGGGGTTGAAAACGCAAGCCAGGTTGCATTTTTGCGCTCGATTGGCTGTGACAGTTTTCAGGGATATTATTATTCTCCGGCAGTTCCCGCCGATCAGGTTCCGGGCCTGCTAAGTGCGGCCCGTCACCCTGTTATTGCCGGTTCATCGGGGGCGGCAACAGCCCATGATGGCGAATTGCATGAATAAAACCGGTTGGCATTTGGGCCAGGTCGGATCCGGGATATAAAAACACCAGCAGCCACGATTGTGCTGCTGGTGTTTTTTGGGCGCATTTTGGGCGTTTGGGCGGGCAGGGCGATTTAGCCCATGATATGATAGCCGCCATCAATATGAACGACATCGCCGGTAATGGCACGCGAACGCTCGCTGGCAAGAAAAGAGGCCAGATCCCCGATTTCATCAATCGTGACAAGACGATGTTCCGGCGCGCGTGTTTTTGCCTGGGTCATCAGATTGTCAAATTCGGCAATGCCGGAGGCTGCACGGGTCAAAAGCGGACCGGGCGAAATGGCATGGACGCGAATGTCCTTTGGCCCAAGTTCGGCCGCCATATAGCGGGTTGCCGATTCCAGGGCGGCCTTGACCGGACCCATAATGCCATAATGGTCGATCACCCGTTCCGATCCCATATAGCTGACGGTCAGAAGCGCGCCCCCGTCCCGCATGAGGGGTTCGGCGCGTTTTGCCATGCGCTGGAAGGAATGGCAGGAAATATCCATTGCCGTTAAAAAACCGTCGCGTGAACAGTCAATGACCCGGCCATGCAGGTCATCGGCGGGGGCAAAGGCAATGCAATGAAGGACAAAATCCAGTTTGCCCCATTTTTCTTCGATCTCGTCAAACAGGGCATCGGCCTGGGAGTCGTCGCATACGTCAAGCGGGGCAATGATTGATGCCCCTACTTCTTCGGCCAGCGGGCGCACATATTTTTCAGCTTTCTGGTTCAAATATGTGATGGCCAGGTCCGCGCCATCGCGCTGAAAGGCCCTGGCACAGCCATAGGCAATCGATTTGTCGTTGGCGATCCCGATCACCAGTCCCTTTTTTCCAGCCAGCATCTTGGTCCCTTTCAATGCAGTTTGCGCTGCGGTTGCGAAATTTTCTAAAAACAATGTGCCATATTAAAGCCTAAACTGGTTTGCGATGCAGCAAACGGCAAATTTAAATAATTTTTTTGTCATGCCCATGCGTTTGCGACATGGCGGAACTGTTTGAAAAATCGATTTTTTTGTATTCAGGGCATAGTTTTCGGGCACCTGATGGGCTATGTGTAAACCTGGATGAAGGCGGCGTTTTCGTGTGTTGTTCTTTCCCACTTTGGTGCCGCCGGAGTCCCAATGCAAAAGCGATAATCCGAGGTGTTTGGTAACGGTCGCAAAGACCGGTACAGCCAGTTCTGGCAAACAGGACTGACAAAAAGGGAAATACGACATGAAAGCCCGAACCGACGACCCGAAACGGGAAGTCATTGACAAAGTTGTCGAGCAAGTTCACCTGCGACTGACAGGCGATGTGGCGAAGAATGCGGAAGCATTCGTTCGCCTTTTTTATAAGAATGTTCCGCCCGATGATATGGCCGGACGTTCGATTGACACGCTCTATGGCGCTGCCCTGACGCTTTTTAAATTTGCCCAGAAACGTCCGGGGGACAAGGCCGCCAAAATCCGGGTTTACAACCCCGATCTCGAGGAACATGGCTGGAAATCCGACCATACCGTCATCGAGATCATTAATACCGATATGCCGTTTCTGGTCGATTCGGTCACATCCGCGCTGAACGAATTTGATGCCACCGTGCATTTGGTGATCCATCCGATCGTGCGTATCGCGCGGGACGACAATAACGTTTTGCAGTCTGTCAGCAGTGTTGACGAGTCCGATGCGCCGCGCGAATCGGTGATGCACGTTGAAATCGATGAACAGACAGATAAAACCACCCTTCAGGCCATCCATGACCGGCTTGATGATGTCCTGACCGACGTCGCCCTGGCGGTGCAGGACTGGCAGCCAATGATGTCGCGGGTAAAGGAAGTCCTTTCCCAGATTGAACAGGCGCCCGAAGGCATTTCGGAAGAGGCGGTCCAGGAAACCCGCGACTTTCTGGAATGGCTTTATGATGACCATTTCACCCTGTTGGGCTATCGCGAATATAAATTCAGCGGTGAAGGCAAAAAGGCCAAGGTGGATGTCAATACGGACAGCCAGTTGGGTATTTTGCGCCGTGAAGGCACCCATATTTTTGATGAACTGCGCCAGTTGGGCAAACTTTCGCCCGAGGTCCAGGATTTTGTCACCAAGCCCAACCTTTTGCTGGTAACAAAGGCCAACAAACAATCCACCGTTCACCGGGCGGTGCATCTTGATACGGTGGTGGTCAAACAGTTTGACGAAACCGGCAAGGTGATTGGCCAGCACCTGTTTGTCGGGTTGTTTACCTCGGTTGCCTACAACCTGAGTCCCAAGCTGATTCCGCTGTTGCGCATGAAGCTTGATGAAACCGTCAAACGGGCCGGTTTCCCGCCCAACAGCCACGATGGCAAGGCGTTGGTCAATATTCTGGAAACCTTCCCGCGGGACGAACTGTTCCAGATCGAACTGGATGACCTTTACCATATCTGCATGGGCATTCTGCATTTGCAGGAACGCCAGCGCATTGCCCTGTTTGTGCGCCGTGATGCCTTTGAACGGTTTGTCTCCTGCCAGATTTTCTGCCCGCGCGACCGCTTTACCACCAAATTGCGGATGAATTTCCAGCGGGTCATCGAAGAGGCCTTTAACGGCAAGGTTTCCGCCCATTACACCCAGATCGGCGATTCACCGCTGGCACGCTTGCATGTGCTGGTCAAAACCACGCCGGGTGAATTGCCCGAATATGATGTTCCAGACATTGAAAAACGCCTGGTTGAAGCCGCACGGGACTGGAACGATACCATGCGCCAGGTTCTGGTGCGCGAAATGGGCGAAGAAAAGGGCCTGACCCTTTATCGCCGGTATGGTGAGTCCTTTGCGACCGATTACCAGGACCGTTTTTCGGTGGATACGGCGGTTCTGGATATCGAACGGTTTGAAGAGGTGCTGAAATCGAACGATTTGCGGGTCAACCTGTATCGTCCGATTGAGGCGGCCGAAAACGAACTGCGCTTTAAAATCTATAACCCCGCCGCCCCGGTGCCGCTGTCCGATGTGTTGCCGATGCTGGAAAATATGGGGTTGAAGGTGATCACGGAAAACCCGTTTGCGGTAACGCCGCGTGACGGGTCGGTGGGTGTTCGCATTCACGATTTTGGCGTCATCGTTGATGGCGAGTTCGTGCTGCATGAAGTGCGCAACAAGTTCCAGGAACTGTTTGTCCGCATGTGGCATGGCGAAGTTGAAAACGATGCCTTTAACCGTCTGGTGCTGCTGGGCGGGCTGGACTGGCGTGAAGTCGTTGTCTTGCGCACCTATGCCCGTTATATGCGCCAGACAGGTTCGGCCTTCTCGCAGGATTATCTGGCAAAAACACTGGCGAATAATGCTGCCCTGGCAACGTCGCTGGTGGAATTGTTCATTGCCCGCTTTGACCCGGACCGTGACAATGGCGTGGAGGCGGAAATCGCCGCGATCGAGCGCGATATTCTCGCCCGCCTTGATGATGTGATGAACCCGGATGAAGACCGTATTTTGCGGGCTTTCCTTAATCTGGTTCAGTCCAGCCTTCGCACCAACTATTTCCAGGTGGGCGAAGATGGCAATCCCAAGCCGTATCTGTCGATCAAGTTCAATTCGGCCGAGGTTGAAGATTTGCCTCTGCCGCGCCCGTGGCGGGAAGTGTTTGTTTATTCTCCGCGTGTCGAAGCCGTGCATTTGCGCGGTGGACCGGTGGCGCGTGGCGGTATTCGCTGGTCGGACCGTCAGGAAGATTTCCGCACGGAAATTCTTGGCCTGGTCAAGGCGCAGATGGTCAAGAATGCGGTGATCGTGCCGGTGGGGTCCAAGGGCGGCTTTGTTGTTAAACGCCCGCCGGTGGATGGCACGCGCGAGGCCTTTTTGGAAGAAGGCATCGAATGCTACAAAACCCTGATGCGCGGCCTGCTCGACATCACCGACAATATCGTTGCCGGTAATGTGGTCGCACCGGAACGGGTCCGTCGTCTTGATGACGACGACCCCTATCTGGTGGTTGCCGCCGACAAGGGCACAGCAACCTTTTCGGACATCGCCAATGGTGTGGCCCGTGATTATGGCTTCTGGCTGGATGATGCCTTTGCCTCGGGCGGATCGCAGGGCTATGACCACAAAAAAATGGGTATCACGGCCCGTGGTGCCTGGGAGTCGGTCAAACGGCATTTCCGCGAAATCGGCAAGGACATCCAGAAGGAATCCTTCACCGTTGTTGGTGTTGGCGATATGTCTGGCGACGTTTTTGGCAATGGCATGTTGCTGTCCGAACAGATCCGTCTGATCGCGGCCTTTAACCATATGCACATTTTTGTCGATCCCGACCCGGACTCGGCCACCAGCTTTGCCGAACGCAAACGCCTGTTTGACATGCCGCGTTCAACCTGGGCCGATTATAATGAAAAGCTGCTCTCCAAGGGCGGCGGAATTTTTGATCGTCGCGCCAAAAGCCTGGACCCGTCCCCCGAAGTCCGCAAGGTGCTTGGTCTTGGCAGTGACAAGATCACACCGGCTGACATGATGAAGGCCATCCTGAAAGCAAAGGTCGAACTGCTGTGGTTTGGCGGTATCGGCACTTACATCAAGGCCGGGAGCGAAAGCAACGCCGATGCCGGTGATCGCGCCAATGATGCCATTCGCATCAATGGCGGCGATGTGCAGGCAAAGGTGATTGGCGAAGGGGCCAATCTTGGCTGTACCCAGCGCGGGCGTATTGAATATGCCCAGTCGGGGGGCCGTTTGAACACCGATGCCATCGACAATGCCGGTGGGGTTAACTGTTCGGACCACGAGGTCAATATCAAGATCCTGCTGGGCGAAGTGGTTGCCAATGGCGACATGACGGAAAAGCAGCGCAACAAGCTGCTGGAAGACATGACCGAGGAAGTGGGCGAACTGGTCCAGCGCGACAATTACGTGCAAAGCCAGGCCATTTCCAACATCTATGCCGGCGGGGGTGATGCCCTGGATGCCCAGGTGCGTTTGATCCGGATGCTGGAGCGTGAAGGCCGCCTTAATCGGGAAATCGAGTTTTTGCCCGATGAAGAGGAAATCACCCGTCGCTTTAATGCCCATGAAGGTCTGACCCGACCGGAAATTTCGGTGCTGATGCCCTATGCCAAATTGTGGCTGTATGACGAGGTGCTGAATTCCGACCTGCCTGATGACCCGATCCTGGTCGAGGAACTGGTGCGCTATTTCCCGACCCCGCTGCGTGAAAAATATGCCGATGCGGTGTCGCATCATCGACTGCGGCGCGAAATTATCGCCACTGTCGGCATTAACAGCCTGGTCAACCGTGTTGGCGGGACGTTTGTGCATGACATGATGGAAGCCACCGGTTTTTCGGCCGTGGATGTCTCGCGCGGTTATCTGATTTCACGGGCGGTGTTTGGTCTGCGTGAAATCTGGGCCGGGATTGAAGACCTGGACAATGTCGTTGCAGCCCAGGTGCAGACCGAGATGTTCAAGGATGTTGGACGCATGGTCGAAGACGTGACCCTGTGGTTCCTGCGGCAGTGCGAAGAACTGAATGTGGGCGAGAAAATCGAGCAATTCCGCCCGCAAGTCACCCGCGTGATCGAGGCCTTTGACGAGATCATTCCGGGTGATGCCGCCATTCGCCGTAATCTTAAGCAGCGGACGGAACATCTTAAAAAACAGGGCGTGCCCGAAGATCTGGCAAAACGTGTGGCGGCCATGCCCCAAATGGTTGCGGTTTGCGATATTGTCCGTATCGCCGAAGCATCCGACCGCGATGTTCTGGAAGTGGGGGCAACCTATTTTGCCGTCGGGGCACGCTTCCAACTGGGTCTTTTGCGCAACGCTGCCGACTCGGTCGAAGCCGAAACCCATTGGCAGAAACTGGCACGGAATGCCGCGATTGATGACCTGTTTGGTCATCAGCGTGAACTGACGCGGGTGGTTCTGGCCGAAGACAGCAAAGGGGCCATTGGTGCCGATGCCGTTGAAAAATGGGTTGAAAGCCATCAGCGGGGCACCCAGCGGTGTGACGAGCTGATTGACGAATTGCGCGCTGTCGGCCAGATCGATCTTGCGATGATCACGGTTGCCAACCGGCAAATCAGAAGCCTGATTGGCGGTTAAACACACACAATCCATTTTGCTTGTGCACGGAACGGGGGCGGCTTTATCGCCCCCGTTTTGTTTTTGGGCACAAAAACGGCAGTTTCCGGGCTTTGCCGGGGTTTTGCGATCTATGTCACATTCTGCTGTGCGGCGGCTTGTGCCATTTTTGAAATAACCTATCTTTTGGGCGATAAGCCGAATGGAGGAAAACCAGAATGAATTATGTGCGGACCGGAATGCTGCTGGCGGGGATTACTGCGCTTTTTGGCGTGGTCGGCATGATGATTGGCGGCCAGCAGGGCATGATCATTGCGCTGTTATTCGCCGGTGGCATGAATATCTTTGCCTACTGGAACTCCGATAGCATGGTGCTGCGCATGCGCCGTGCGCGCCAGGTTGACGAAAACACCGCCCCCGAGCTGGTGGGCATTGTCCGGCAACTGGCAAGGCGGGCTGAACTGCCCATGCCCAAGGTTTATATTATCGACAATCCCCAGCCCAATGCCTTTGCCACCGGGCGCAACCCCGAACATGCGGCGGTGGCGGCCACCACCGGGCTATTGCAGCTTTTGACTGCCAATCAGATCGCCGGGGTGATGGCCCATGAACTGGCCCATGTTAAAAATCGCGATACCCTGACCATGACGATTACGGCCACCCTGGCGGGGGCCATTTCGGCGCTGGCGAATTTTGCCATGTTTGCCGGTATCTTTGGCGGGCATCGCGAAAACAACAATAACCCGCTGGGCGGTTTTGGCATGATTTTGGTGGCCTTGCTGGCACCGCTGGCTGCGGGCCTGGTGCAAATGGCGATCTCGCGCACCCGTGAATACGAAGCCGACCGGATCGGGGCGGAAATTTGCGGGCATCCGCTTTGGCTGGCCGATGCGCTGGCACGGCTGGATCACGGTGTGCACAGCGTGCCCAACCCCGATGCAGAGCGCAACCCGGCAACCGCACACATGTATATTGCCAATCCTTTGTCGGGCAAGGGTATGGACAATCTGTTTGCCACACACCCGTCAATGGAAAACCGGATTGCCAAATTGCGCGAGATGGCCGGGGCCAACCCCAGCCAACCCCGCAGGCGTCAGCGCCCCTGGGGATAACGGTCGCCAAAAGACACCGCCCCTTTCCTAACCTTCAGTATGTGTTGGTGAGGGTAGATTCGGAATTGACGGTTGGGTGCTGGCATCTGATGATGTGACCTGTCGATGTGATTTTCATTGCATGTCAATATCTTGCCAAAAGGAATGGGGTGGATGGCCGGTTTCTGGTCAACACTGGGCTTGGTTTTCCGGGCTGTGTTCGGCGTGGTGCAGGGACAACCCGCGCCAGACCCGCTTGCACCCCATGCCAGCCGAAATGGCGGAAACGGGGCGGGCGTGTGCGGCATTGCCGATTTCGGGTGCGACGATCCTGACCTTACTGTCAGCATCAAAACCCTGCTTGCCGATTTTCCCGCCCCTGATGTGGTGGCCGTCTCGCAGCGCATTTCGATCAGCAGCGATACCGTTGACCCGTTCTTTGCGGTAAAAGACGCCCAAAGCATGGCCTGGAATGCCGCCTTGCGCCAGAACTGCACGTCGCTTTTGTGGGGGCATGTTTCGGATGATCAGAAATATCTGTCTTTGTGGTTTGCCAGCCGTCAGAACGGTTTTTCCCCGCATGAACTGTTTTTGGCCCAGAAATATGACTTTACCCTGCCCCTGGCCGAGGATTTTGCCGAGGCCCTGAAGCTGTTATTGCTTTCGGAACGCTTGCGCCGGGCTGATAGTGCGGTTTTGCGCAGCGATAATGCCACCCGGCTGGCAAAGGCACTGGAGGCCCGGCAGGACCGCGTCCGTAACCCCGATTTTGTCGCGGAATGTGGCGAAGGGGTCAGCCTTGCCTATGCCACAGCCTGCCTTGCCCTGGCTGAAAATGGCGATCGCGGCTGGTGCCAGTTGGGTGCCGAAGCAATCGAGCCGCTGGTTGCCACCTGTTTGGGCGCTGAGGCGTCCCAGGACCGGGATGCGCTGGCCATCCATATTTCCCGGGCCGGGACATCGGGCGTTGAAAATTTGCGCGCCGAACATGTCGCGGTGTTGGCCCTGTATGGGCATTTGCTGAATTGGGCGTCGCTGGGCAGTTCGGCCAGCCGGGTTCCCATGATGGCGGTGGATATATGGCGCATTTTGTTGCATCGCTTTGAATATGCTGCCGGGGCGACAGTGAGCAAAAGCATTTGTCTGCTGCGTCTGGGCGAGGCCTGCTGTGCCCTGGCCCGCGAAACCCGAAATGAAGACCTCGCCGAAGCTGCGGTAAAATATTTGCGGCGGGCGTTGGGGGGCTGTGATGCCAATAGTCATCCGGTGTTATATGGGCTGATTACCTATCATTTGGGCGATGCGCTGATTGCCCACGGTGAATTGATCAAAACCGGTGTCGAATTTACCAATATCATTCCCTTTTTCCAGGCCACGCTAAAGGTGTGTGGCCGGCGCGAGAATTTGTATCTTTGGGGGCGTGCCATGTTTGCCCTGGCAACGGTGCAGGCGATGCAGGGCCGCGAAAACAGCGATATAACCATCTTGCGCACCGCACGCATGAATTTCATCCAGGCGCAGCAAAACCTGGAGGAAGCCGGTGCCCGGTCTGCCGCGCGCACGGCCCTGGGCGGTCAGATGCGTGTTGAAGCCGCCATTCATGAAATGGCGACCGGGGATAAGGCGGGAAAACACGGTGTCGATGTCAGACCTTCTGCCAGGCCTGCCGGTTGATGTTGAGGCCAGGCACCATCCACCATCCTGGCCGATACCCCGCCACGGTTCTTCGCCTGTCATCAGATTGATTTTGTGCCTGAAGACAAAACAAAACAGCCCCGCAAGGCGAACTTGCGGGGCTGCTTGTATTTCAGGGCGGGGTGGGCCGCAGCAGGATGCTGTTCCGTCCCGGACCGGACCTGTTAGTTACGCGCATTGCCAAAGAAGCGCAGCAGCATGATGAACAGGTTGATGAAATCAAGATACAGTTGCAGGGCACCAAAAATGGCCTTTTTGCCGGCGGTGGTGGTGTCGTCACCTTCCCAGTAGCTTTCCTTGATGCGCTGGGTATCATAGGCGGTCAGGCCGGTAAAGATCAGAACACCGGCGGCCGAAATGACAAACTGCAACATCGTGCTGCCAAGGAAGATATTGACCACGCTGGCAATGATCAGGCCGATCAGACCCATGAACAGGAAGCTTCCCCAGCCGGAAAGATCCTTTTTGGTGGTGTAGCCATAAAGGCTCATGGCACCAAAAGTACCTGCCGTGATGAAGAAGGTGCGCGCGATGCTTTCACCGGTATAAACCAGAAAGATCGAGGACAGCGACAGCCCCATCAGGGCGGCATAGGCCCAGAACACGGCCTGTGCGGCAGGCATGCTCATTTTGTGAATGCCAAAGCTAAGAACCAAGACCAGCGCAAACGGTGCCAGCATCACGACCCAGGAAAGACCCGAGCCGAAAACAGCCTGCATGAAAGCCGGGCTGCTTGCTGCGGCCAGCGCGACGATCCCCGTCAGGGCCAGCGCAGACGCCATATAGTTATAGACGCGCAGCATATAGGTCCGAAGACCGGCATCAATGTCGGCCGCCGACTGGCCAGCCGAGACAGAATAGCCGCGTCGTTGCGTTTCGAAAGCCATTGAATTCCCTCATATGATCCAGTTTGAGCGGGATTGACCCTACAATCCATCACTGGTCAAAATATGGCAGGATTTGATGGAAAAGCAACGTTTGCAGGCCTTTGAACGCCAGAGTCGATCAAGGCCTTGTGATTTTGTTCACATTTGGAATTATGACAAAATAAATTTAATCTGAAATTTCCCGCTATAGTTGGGGGAGACGAAAGATCGCTTTAATTTCCGGGGGACGGGAATTTGGCTATATATATGAAAATAAATGAAATTTTTTCAAGGCTGAGAAGGGCGGTGCAATTCGGATTCGCCCTCGCGGTTCTGCTTTGGGGCAATTTTATGGTTTTGCCGGTGGCAGCCGCACCGCAGGCAGGCAGTTCCCCTTCAAAACAAAGTGATCATCCCGCCGGTGATTTTTGCGCTGATCGCGCCCTGTCATCGCATCCCTGCCCGGTTTTGCCTGTTGATGTTGCGCAATTTGATGCCAATTTCATTTACCGCTTTGTCGGGCCCGAATCCCAACGCCCGTTTGACCGGTTTTCCTGGCAGGCCTTTATTGCCATGACCTGGCCGACGGACGCGGCAGGAAATGCCCTGTCCTATCAGGCCGCCCGCAACCCGGCGCCTGAAGGAAGACCCCGCTGGCAGTGGCTGGTTCCCCGCGATCGCCTTATTCACGGCGAATTTGCCGACCCGGCGGGGCAAAGGATACGCCAGGCCTGTGCCAGGGGGGATATGGCAACCTTTGCCCGTTTGGCGGTCGCCCCCCCGGATGCCGCCGAAAAAATCGCAAAGACGGCCCAGCCCGGAATGCCAGGCGGTGAAAGCCCGGCAATCACCGCCCCGGCCCGGCTTTTTCTCGAAGGCTATCATCAGGCAACAGGGGATGTGCTGATTGATCAGGCGGGGAATTATGTTTTGTATGAAACCCGCATGAACGGCGTGGCCGCCGATTATATCCGGGCAAACGGACTGGACAGCTTTGCCGGGCGCGCCCGCTTTGCTGCCGGGGGCAAAGACATTTCGTTTCCGCAACGCATCGACAGTGTCGATCAGGGCCGAAGCCCGCCGGCAATTCCAGGCCAAAAAATGCCGCAGATCGGGCCGGGGGCTATCCTGGTGAAACTGGCCTGGCGCATTTTGCCAAAAGAACAAGGGGCAGCGGGCAATAATCCCGGCAGCGCCTTTTTAACCCGCAAGGCATATATATTCGTTGCCGGGGAAAACAGCCTGTCGGGGCATCCGCTGTGCCTTGATGAAAATGTCGGACTGATCGGCATGCACCTGGTGCAGCGCGTGGTGAGCGGCAACGGGGATCGCTGGATCTGGTCAACCTTTGAACATGTTGCCAATGCGCCGCTGGCCGGAAATGCCCGCCGCCCCAACAGTTTCATTGCCAAAAACCTGTTTCCCGACGGCTGTTATCTGCCGGGCGTGACAAAGGGAAAACCGGCCTTCAAACGCCCGGCGGCAGCACCGCTACCAAATATTGCAAAGCCAGAACAATTCAACCTTTTCAAACCGCCCTCCCGTGTACGCACAGACCTGCCGTCAGCGACGGAGATACCGGCTTCACTGGAAACCGCAGTTGTTAATCAGGGCGTGAGCAGCAAGGCCCTGTGGGCGGCAAAACCACCCTACGCGGTAAATGCGTGGGGCGATACCATGCCACGATCACAACTGGTGCGATGCTGGAAAGTGTTTGAGGGAACGCAAAAAACCAATGAAGAATGGCACGCCGAATTAAAGGGATCGGTTTGGGCTAATTATTTTCTGGTTGGCACCCAATGGATTGGCAATGGCGGTGGTGATCCCTTTGGGGTGGGCGAGGTTCCGCGTTTTTTAAGCAATCTGACAATGGAAAGTTTCATTCAGGATAAAGCCATTGGCAGTTGCCTGGGATGTCACAGCACCGCCCGCAGCGATGCGGGGCAGGTTGCCAATTTTACCTTCATGCTGGCACCCGCCAATTGACGGCAGTTTTATATTAGAAAAACAAACAAGACATTTCACTTTGTCCGCATTCCATTTTAAGATGCGGGCGATAACAATCACCCGCCAGATGACAGACCCGAAAAGGGCACGGCGGGAACAGGCAGGGGGAAACATGCTGCCCGCAGCAACAGATGGTTATAGTGGCTTATGCCGGGATTTTTCGTGGGATATTCCCGAGTTCTACAATATCGGCGTTGATGCCTGTGACAAATGGGCGGACGACCCGGCGCGGCTGGCGCTGATCCATCGCCGTGCCGATGGCACAAGACGGGATTATACCTTTGCCCAGATGCGCCGCCTGTCCAATCGTTTCGCAAACGTATTGGCCCGGCATGGGGTGCGGCGCGGTGATCGGGTGGCAATATTGTTGCCGCAATGCCCCGAAACCGCCATTTCCCACATTGCCACCTATAAGCTCGGCGCGATTGCCGTGCCGCTATTTACCCTGTTTGGGGTGGATGCGCTGGAATACCGGCTGGGCAATTGTGCCGCCCGCGCCCTGGTAACAGACCAGGCCGGGGCGCGCAAAATTGCCGAAATCCGCGATTTGCTGCCCGCCCTGGAACATGTGTATGTCATTGATGGCAAACCCGATGATTGCCTGGATTTCAAGGCGCTTGGTTACGAAGCCAGCGATGACTTCACCCCGGTTGCCACCCGTGCCGATGACCCGGCCCTGATCATTTATACATCGGGCACCACCGGCCAGCCCAAGGGCGCGTTGCATGCCCATCGGGTTTTGCTGGGGCATTTGCCCGGTGTTGAAATGTCGCATGATCTGTTTCCCCAGCCCGGCGATTTGATGTGGACACCGGCGGACTGGGCCTGGATTGGCGGCTTGCTGGATGTGTTATTACCGGCCTGGCATCACGGGGTGGCGGTGGTGGCCCACCGGTTTGAAAAATTCAGCGCCGAGAGGGCCTGTGAACTGATCGCCGAATATGGCGTGCGCAATGCCTTTTTGCCGCCCACCGCCCTTAAAATGATGCGGGCCACCCCGCCCGAACAGCTTGGCGCACATCGTTGCGCTTTGCGCACAATCGCCAGTGGCGGCGAAACCCTGGGGGCGGAAATGCTGCATTGGGGGCGCGAGACCTTTGGTTTGACGATCAATGAATTTTACGGCCAGACCGAATGCAACATGATTGTCAGTTCCGCCCACAGCATCAATGTGACACAGGCAGGCAGCATGGGCTGCGCCGTTCCCGGCCATGATGTTGGCATTATCGATGAAACCGGGGTCGAAATGGCCCCGGGCCGTGTTGGCATGATTGCGGTGCGCAGCCCGGACCCGGTGATGTTTTTGCATTACTGGCGCAACGAGGACGCAACCAAAGCCAAATATATTGGCGACTGGCTGGTGACGGGCGATCTGGGCATGAAAGGCGAGGATGGTTTCATTCGCTTTGTCGGGCGCGAGGATGACGTTATCAGTTCGGCCGGTTATCGCATTGGCCCCGGCGAAATCGAAGATTGCCTGATCGCCCATCCAGCGGTGCGGATGGCCGGTGTGATTGGCAAGGAAGACCCGTTACGCGGGCAGATCATCAAGGCCTTTCTGGTGCTTGATGACCCGGTGCGAGACCCGGAAAGTCTGACACGGGACCTGTCGGATTTTGTCCGTACCCGGCTGGGTGCGCATGAATATCCGCGTGAATTTGCCTTTGTCGATACCCTGCCCATGACGGCAACCGGCAAAATCGTCCGGCGCGCCTTGCGCGATATGGCCTGATTTCTGGCGCGGCGCTTATCATAAAGGGCAGCGCCGGAAGGATCGCTGCCCTTTATGTTTTTATGTTTTGTTTGTGTATCGATTATTCATTACGCAAAATCGGCGCCGCCGGGCTGCGTAGGGCATGCCAGGTACCAATAAAACCGGCAGTCAGGGTGGCAATCAGGCCAATCAGGATGGGCCCCAAAATGGTTAGCGGCAGCAGGGTCCAGCTTGCCCCCATCACCAGGACCAGTACCGCCCAGGCCGCCGCACTGCCAAACAGGGCGGCAATAACGCCGGTAGAAAGGCCCAAAATGCCGTATTCCAGCGCATAGGCATACAGGATGTTGGCCCACGTTGCCCCCAGGGTTTTAAGCACAACCGCATCATAAATGCGTTTGCGCCGCCCGGCCGCCACGGCCCCGGCCAGCACCAGCACCCCGGCAATAATCGCAATCGAACTGGTGGCACTCAGGGCAATGCCGATCCCGGCCAGAATGGTGTTGGCGGCCTCCAGGGCCTCGCGCACGCGAATGGCGGAAACATTGGGGAAATCCTTGCCAATCAGCCGGTCCACCGGTTCTTCCATTCTGGGCGGCATATGGGCCGTGGCAATCAGGCTATAGGGGGCCTTGTCGATCAGGCCGGGGGAAAACACCATGGCAAAATTCATGCGCAGGCTTTGCCAGTCCACCTCGCGCAGATTGGCAATTTCGGCGGTGATATCGCGGCCCAAAACATTAACCGTCAGGGTATCGCCCGGCTTCAGGTTAAAGCTGGCGCCAATATCAGCCGTGAGGGATACCAGCGGCTTTTGCGCATTGTCATAATCACGCGGCCACCATTTCCCTTGCGTAATTACCGTGCCTTCCGGCGGGGTTTGGGCAAAGGTCAAGCCCCGGTCGCCCCGTAAAAACCAGCGATCATCACCGGGCGGAATATCATTGGCATTTATGCCGTTTAGCGCCACAACCCGGCCGCGCAACATCGGGGTTTGTTCGACATTGCCAACATCGGGCTGCTTGGTCAGCTCGGCACGGAAATCATCCATCTGGTCGGGGCGAATATCGAGAAAGAAAAAGGCTGGGGCGGAATCCGGCAGGCGGTCCTCGATCTCGTGGTTCAAATTGCCTTCAATGCTGGCAATTGTGACGAGCAGCGTTAAGCCCAGCCCCAGCGACAGCGTCACCGCCACCGTCGAGGTGCCCGGCCGGTGCAGGTTTGCCAGGGCAAGGCGGGTAAAGGCATTGCGGCCTTTGGTCAACCGTTTTGAAACCGATATGACAATACGCCCGGCCAGGACAAAAATGGCGATGGCGGCAATGGATGCCCCGATAAAGCCCAGGGCAATGGCGGTGTCTGTTGCACTTGCCACCGTCAGGATCAACAGCAAAGCCAGCGGAATGGCCAGCAGGGGCGCATCCTTGCGCCGAACGCCCACGCCATTTAACCCCGCCCCGGATCGAAACAGCCGTGCCGCCGGAATTTCGCGGGCGCGCAGCAGCGATGGCAGGGCAAAGACCAGGGTGGTGAGAATACCAAAGGCCGTGGCAATCATCAGCGAGGGCAGGGCCGGGGCCGCCGTGACCGCGATGGGCAGTTTATCGGCCAGAATGGGGGCAACCAGCATGGGAGCCAGCGCGCCGATGATCAGGCCAATGACAATGCCCAAAAGGGCAATGACAAGGATTTGCAGGAAATAGATGCGCAAAACCAGCCCGTGTGTCGCCCCAATGGATTTTAGGGTGGCGATAACGGATGTTTTGCTTTCGACATGGCTGCGCACGGCATTGGCAACACCAATGCCCCCCACCAGTAGCGCCGACAGTCCGACCAGGGTTAAAAACAGGGTGAGGCGTTCCACAAAACGTTTCAGGCCGGGGCTGGCATTGTTGGTATCGCGCACGCGCCAGCCTTCATTGGCAAACTGTTTATCAAGGCGGTCGCGAAAGGCCTGAATGCTGTCATTATTTTTCAGATCGATCAGATAATGATAATGTACCAGACTGCCCGGCACGATCAGCCCGGTATCGGCCAGGGCGGGCAGGGATACCATCAGGCGCGGCCCGAAATTCAAAAAGCCAATCGCCTTGTCCGGTTCCTTGGCAATCACGCCGCGAATTTGAATATCAATATCGCCCAGTCGAACATGATCGCCGACCTTTATGTTCAGGCGTTCAAGCAAGCCTGCCTCGGCAACACCGCCCCAAACGCCATCTTTTTTTGCCAGAATGCCCACAAATGGAACATTGTTTTGCAACTGTATCTGTCCAAAAAGCGGGTATTGGTCGTCAACCGCCTTCAGTTCAACCAGGCGGCGCTGGTCCTTGCCATAGGCGGTGGCGCGCAGGGTGGCAATTTGCCCCACCCGGTCGGCATTATCCTTAAACCAGCTTTGCTGCCCGGGGCTGGCGGGCATATTAACCTGCTGGATTTCAATATCCCCGCCCAAAAGGGCACGGCCATCGCGCTCCAGCGCGCCCAAAACCGATTGCGAAACGTTTCCGACAGCGGCAATGGTGCCAACGCCCAGCGCCAGACAGGCCAGAAAAATCCAGAAACCGCGCAAACCGCCGCGTAATTCACGCCGCGCCACGCGCCAGGCCATCGCCCATTGGTTGGGGTGTGATGCATTTGGCGTCATTGGGCTGATTCCCCGGTCGAAACAATCACGCCGTCGCGCATGGTGACAGAACGGTCACAGCGCGATGCCAGGCCTTCATCATGGGTGATCAAAAGCAGGGTTGATCCGCGCTTGGCGGCCAGATCAAACAGCAATTGAATAATCGTTTCGCCTGTGTTCCCGTCCAGGTTGCCGGTCGGTTCGTCGGCCAAAAGCAGTTCCGGGTCGGTCGCCAGCGCACGGGCCAGGGCAACGCGCTGTTGCTCCCCACCACTAAGCTGGCCGGGATAATGGTCCATCCGGTGGCCCAGGCCCACGGCGGTCAGTTCTTCGCGGGCCCGCTCAAAGGCATCGCCGCGCCCGGCAAATTCCATGGGCAGGGCAACGTTCTCAAGCGCACTCATGGAGGGCACCAGATGAAAATCCTGAAAAACAATGCCGACATGATGACGGCGAAACAGGGCCAGGCCATCCTCGCTTAGCTTGCGCAAATTTTGCCCGCAAATTTCAAGGGTGCCTTCCTGGGCCTGTTCCAGCCCGGCAATCACCATCAAAAGCGATGTTTTGCCGGAGCCCGATGGCCCAATCAGGCTGACACGTTCGCCTGCGCGAATGGAAAGATCGATGTTTTTAAGAATATCCACCGTGCCTGCCGGCCCTTTTAAACTCAGCTTCAGTCCCTTGACGTTAACAGGAAGCTGTACCGACGCCGATCTGGTATCAGATTGCAGGGGACCGTCGGTCGATGACAAAGAGGGGGCAGAGGCAGAATCACGCATGAAAATTCCAGTCCGGTTGCGCCAAAGCAGCAGGTTTGGCAGGTGACAGGGACAAAAGGCCCTTGCGTCGATCAAAATCCGTGCAAACTATTGACTAAACGTTTGCCAAGCCGGTATCGCGCCAGCATAACAAGAGGAAGCCGATGAATACCCGCAGAAATGTCTCAATCCTGCCACAGGGGCAAGGCCCTGCTGTTAACAGTTTCACTATTTGGGGGCGGGTTGATCATTTTTTGGGCAACATTGCACGACAATTCCGGATCGGCTTTGCCCTTCTGGCAATCGTTTCGGTTTGTATCTTTTTTCATCCGGCAGTTGCGCAATCGTCTGGCAAGGCCGGTGCACAACCAGCGACCCCGACCATTGTTTTGTTTGGTGACAGTTTGATTGCCGGTTATGGCCTGCCCGAACAGGATGGATTTGCCCCCAATCTGGCGGCGTCCCTGAAAAAAGCCGGGGTTGACGCGCGTGTGATCAATAGTGGCGTTTCCGGCGACACCACGGCGGCGGGGCTGGCACGGCTGGATTGGGCTATGGTCGATAAACCGGATCTGGTTGTGCTGGAACTGGGGGCAAACGATGCCCTGCGCGGGGTGGAACCGGCGCAAACCCGCAAAAATCTGGAAACAATCATTCAAAAACTCCAGGCGCAAAAAACGGCAATTTTGCTGGTCGGCATGATGGCACCGCCCAATATGGGCAAGGAATATGGCCGCGAATTTAATGCCATTTATCCGGAGCTCTCAGAAAAATACGATGTGCCGCTTTATCCGTTTTTCCTGGACGGGGTTGCCGCCAACCCGTCCCTGAACCAGCAGGACGGCATGCACCCCAATGCCAAGGGGGTGGATGTGATTGTGGAAAAAATCACCCCGGCAATTTTGGATGCACTGCCCCAATAAGGTGCAGAAATTAAACGATATTTTTATCTGGTGTGTCGGTTTTGCATCCGCATTGCGTCCGGTTTTGGTCCCCGTCGCATGATTGCATGATCCCGGGCGCTGTTGCCGCTGGCAGGGTTTGTGCTGTGGTTTTGGGCCGGGGCGGATGCAGATCGGGCTTACACCCGGTATCAGGCCGGGCAGCGACCAAAGGCCCCGAACGGCCGATGACAGGGCAATTGCGCAATCACATCGCTTGGTTTCCCGTAACGGTATGTTTTAAATAGGATAATTTCAGAATTTTGCCGCAAGGGATGGCATGTTTGCCATTTTGCAATGGGAAAAGGTGTGTGGAGGTCGATATTTTCAAGCCAAAAACGCATGGCTTGGGGGTGGGGCCAGACAGAAAATGACGCCGGTTTAAAGGCTTATCTGCGAAATTGGATATGAAGCCATGTTTCAAGAGGGTGGAAGGGGAAAATTTTTGTTCTATAGCGGATGAAAAACTGCAAATGTAGATAGATTTCATAACGGTATCGCAATATTTATATTGTAATTATTGAATATAATGTGCCACAAGTGAGGTTTCTCTACTTTCATTTTTGATATCAATGAGTTAAATGATAAAAATCAAAGATTAAATTGTTGAAAATTTAAAAAAAACGGGCAAAAAAATTCAAATTTTGCCTTGAAATCAGGCGTGTTAATACCTTGTTTACTTTCTCCCGTTTGCAGGCCTGTCGTGCCTTAACTGCATTTGTAGATTTTGGCTTTTGCGCCTTCCGGTTTGCCGGTATTGGTCGGCAAATTTTCCAAAAATTGACCACAAACCGAAACAAAATTTCATTCTGATGCAGCCATCCGCACCCCGTGACAGGATCGGTTTTAAGTTTCATATAACCTATTGAATATAAAAGATAAAAATAAAAAAATGTCAGGCCTTCAGGGGTGTTTCAGGTGGAGTTGCATGGCTTGAGCAGGCCGCGTTAACTTTTTGTTATGCGTTTGCAGAATGCAGGAAAATTGGACGTGATTTCAAAAATAAGCGTTTTATTTCAATAACTTGTATTGTATCAGTCGAATAATTTCACGTAAATTTTCGTGTAAAACAAAATCGATTGGTCAAAATTTGACTCGGAAACGATTCGATTTTGTCAACTTTTGTAGTTGCGCTGCCAAACACCTTCTCCTAAACTTTCGCCCGGACGCGCACCGGGCGTGGACGGGCCGATTGGGCCGCGCGCAGCCGTCATTTTTTCCGGGTTTCAGGATCTAAGGGGCCTTATGGCGTCGCAAACCGTCAAACAGTCTTATACCATTCCCTGTGCCAGCGTTTTTCGTGATGCGGTGTTGGATCTCGCCAGCCGCCGCGAGGTCAATGCCGCCGATCTGGCGCGTTCTGTCATGCTGATCGTCCCCCAGGATGTGATTGAGTCTTACGATGATCCCGGCGATCCGCCGCCGGGCGACCGTGAAACCATTGTGTTGAAATCCGGCCCGGCCGAAGGGCGCCCGTGGCGCCGTAAACCGCGATTACAGCTTCGGCTGCCGTCGGGCTATAGCATTGCAACAGTGCGCAAGGCCCTGAAAATGGCGCTGGATTTTGAAGGCGGCGATGTGCGCATTCGGGTGGACCGGGCCGATATTGTTGCAGCCGAAAAACGCGCCCTGCAGGAAATTGCCGATCTGAAAAAGCGCATTGCCCAACCCCCCGCCGAATTGATCCAGTCGCGCGAGGAAGTCGAAAGGCTGCGCCAGATTGTCCATAACCTGGCCTTTGATCCGCTGGATCGTGGGGTGAGTACCTATAACGATGCCCTGCATGTCATGGGTTTTGCCCCGGGTGCGCGACCGGACCTCAAGGCCATTCGCAGCAAATATCGGGTGCTGGCGGCCATTCACCATCCCGATAGCAATTATGGCTCCCATCAGCGCATGACACAGTTAAATGCCGCAATGGAACTGCTGCGCCGCCATGTCGGGTAAGGCGGCGTTTTTGCCGATTACAGGACAACGGCCCTTTCTCTGTGGTCGGGGCTTTTGCCAAAGGAACATCGGGATCATACTGCAAGCTGGTCTGAACCCGGCATAAAGACATATATAATAAGGTATAAAACGATCGCCGGTTTTGGCACGCGTAACTTCACGGGTGTCATAAACATGCCGCCAAGTCATGCAATGAAGGGATGACCTTGAAGAGGCAAACAATGGCAGCGTACAGGGGGAAAAGATGACGACAGCGTTTGTTGCCGCCCATGCCAGTGGCGAACATTGGGCCGCCATTTCGTCAGAACTGGCCGAAAAGCTGGAACGCCAGGGCGATATTCCCGACGGTCTGGCCTTTTTATATGTTTCCGAACCCCTTGCCACCGATATGGGCAGCATGCTGACATTTTTGCGCTCGCGCCTGGGGGTTGAATTTTGGGTGGGCTCCTCTGGTGTGGGGGTCTGCGGGCCGGGGCGGGCCTATTTTGGTGTGCCCGCGGCTTCGGTGATGATTGCCCCGCTGGATCCCGACCAGTTCCACATTTTTGACCCCATTCGCAGCGAGGGCGACATTGACGATATCTCCCTGCAAGAGGCAATTGCCCGTCTTGAGCCCCTGTTTGGTGTGGTTCACGCCGATCCGGGCGTGCCCGAGGCCCTGAAGCTTTTGCCCGAACTTGCCCGTGTCGGATCGACCTATCTGGTGGGCGGTGTCGGGGCTGGCGGGGAAAAGGGGGGCACGCAAATTGCCAACCGGGTGACACATGGGGGCCTGTCTGGTGTGATTTTTGCGGGCGATACGATGGTTCAGGTCGGATTAAGCCAGGCCTGTTCCCCCATTGGCCCGGTCCATCGCGTGACAGAGGGGCGGGGCGGCATTATCTCGATGATCGATGATAAACCGGCCTATCAGGTTTTTTCCGATGAACTTGCCAGCGATGAAAATGGCTTGTCCCTCCAGCCAGGCGATGAAACCGGGGCAAATGCCGCAAGCGCACAGGTCGCCACCGGGCGTTACCATGTCGCCTTTATGGTGCCCGGTACCGATACCGGCGATTTTGTTGTGCGCAATTTGATGGGGGTGGATCCGCAAAACAACCTGATGGCGGTCAATGACGATGCCCGCCCCGGCGATGCCGTGCGTTTTGTCCGCCGCGACAGTGCCACCGCCGAGCAGGACTTGCGCCGCATGCTGGCCGATTTGCAGCGCCGACTGCCCTCTCGCCCGCGCGGTGCCATATATTGTAGCTGTGTTTCCCGGGGGCCGCATCTGTTTGGCACCGAAAACCGCGAAATGATGATCATTCAGGAAGAGCTGGGTGATTTGCCCCTGACCGGCTTTTACGGACATGGTGAAATCTGTAACGATCGCTTTTACGCCTATACGGGCGTTTTGACGCTTTTCATGTGACAAGACAGTGGAATATGGCGAAAAAACGTCGCAAGCGGTTTCATTGTTTGCGCGGCAGGATATATTTACACTATTTCCAAAATAAAGTGGCCTGTCATCAGGGCCACCAACAGGGGATTTATCGGATGGAATATCGCCGTTTGGGCCGTACCGACATCAATGTCAGCGTTATCTGCCTTGGAACCATGACCTGGGGGCAGCAAAATACCCAGGAAGAAGCCTTTGAACAGCTTGATTACGCCGTTGGCAACGAGATTAACTTTATTGATACCGCCGAAATGTATCCGGTGCCGGTCATGGAGGAAACCTTCAGCCGTACCGAAACCATTATCGGCAACTGGCTGGAAAAACGCGGCAAGCGTGACGACCTGGTGATTGCCAGCAAAATTATCGGCCCGGGGGACCGTTTTCCCTATGTCCGCGGGGGGCCGCGCCTGACCCGCGAACAGATTTTTGCCGCGATTGACGGGTCGCTGTCGCGCCTTAAAACCGATTATCTTGATCTCTACCAGTTGCATTGGCCGGACCGGAATTGCAATTTCTTTGGCAAGCTGGGATATGAGCACGACGAAAACGAAAATTTCGTGCCGATCGAAGAAACCCTTTCCGCCCTTGATGACATCGTCAAGGCGGGCAAGGTGCGCCATATCGGCCTGTCAAACGAAACCCCGTGGGGCTTGATGAAGTTCCTGGAGCTGGCCGAAAAGAAAGGCTGGCCGCGTGTGGTTTCGGTTCAGAATCCCTATAGCCTGATCAATCGCAGCTACGAAATCGGGCTGGCCGAATGCTCCATTCGCGAAGATGCCGGTTTGCTGGCCTATTCGCCGCTGGGGGGCGGGGCATTGTCGGGTAAATATCTCAACGGGGCCCGCCCGGAAGGCGCGCGCAGCACCCTGTGGCCGGATTATTTTGCCCGCTATCTCAAGGAAAATGGCGTCAAGGCGACCGAAGCCTATGTCAATCTGGCGCGCGATCACGGGCTTGATCCCTGTCAGATGGCGCTGGCCTATGTCAATTCGCGTCCGTTCCTGACAGCAAACATCATTGGTGCCACCTCGATGGAACATCTTAAAACCAATATTGGTTCGGCCCATATCACGCTGTCTGACGAGGTGCTGGCCGAAATCGAAAATATCCACACCCGCTGGCCCAATCCCTGCCCGTAAGCTGGCGGGCAGTAAACCAGCATCGGATGATGGGCCTGGTGGCGTTAAGGCCGCCGGGCCGCACTGCATAATAACAGGAGGTGTCGTATGGTCGTTGTCATTTCAGGAAAGGAAACCGACCTGGAGGGAATGTCCGTGCGGCGCCTTTTGCCGCAGCGCGACTGTCGTTCGGTCGGACCATTCGTGTTTTTTGACCATATGGGCCCCGTCAGCTTCGAGGCAGGTACTGGCATTGATGTGCCGCCTCATCCGCATATTGGTCTGGCGACGGTTACGTATCTGTTTGATGGCAAAATTCTGCATAATGACAGTCTGGGTAACAAACTGGAAATCACGCCCGGGGATTTGAACTGGATGACCGCCGGGCGCGGCATCGTGCATTCCGAACGCGAAACATCGGACTTGCGCCATTCCGACCATGATTTGCATGGTTTGCAGCTATGGGTTGCCCTGCCCGAAGCCGAGGAAGAATGCGCCCCCGATTTTACCCATATCCGCAAGGAAGACTTGCCCGTCATTCATGAAGCCGGGCTGCATATGCGCCTGATTGCCGGTGAAGCCTTTGGGCATACTGCACCGGTGCCGGTCAAGTCGAAGCTGTTTTACCTTGATGTGCATATGGATGGCGGGGCGCAGCTTGTGCTTCCTGGCGAAAACCAGGAAGCCGCCCTGTATATTGTCGAGGGCGGCTTGCGGGTGGATGGCGTGCATCACGAAGCGTTCAGTTTCATTTTCATCGCACCCGAGGAAATACCCGATATTGTGGCGGAAAATCACTGTCGGGTGATGTTGCTGGGCGGGCTGCCGCTTGGGCATCGGCATATCTGGTGGAATTTTGTCTCTTCGCGCAAAGACCGCATCGCGACGGCAAAGGATGACTGGCAAAACCGGCAGTTTGACCCGGTTCCCGGCGAAGATGATGTTGTTCCGCTTCCCGGTCGGGTCAGCAAGGTCAGTCCGCCGCCCGCTTCCTGAAGGAATATGCTTTAGCGCGCAGGACTATTTCGCGCCATCGCATCGGCAGCTTCTGTGGCCTCTTCGGCCTCTCCGGCCCTGTTTATCATATTTACGAACAAATGAGGGTGATGATGCGCCTTTTTGTTGGCATCCCCGTTCCCGCAGATATTGCGAAAGATCTATATCCCATTGCCCGTGCCATTCGCGGGCTTGATGCCCAAACGCCCGAAAACATGCACCTGACCCTGAAATTCATTGGCGAGGTCGAGGATCGGCATGTTGCAGCTTGCATTGACGCGGCCCTGATGTCGGTGGCCTTTGACGTGTTTGATTTGAAAGTGGCCGGGCTTAATATGTTTGGCACCGATAAAAAAGCCCGCATTTTGTGGGCGGCAGTGCAAAATCAGCCGCTTTTGGGCCAATTGGCCGGGCGGGTGGAAAGTTCCCTGCTGGCATGTGATGACCTCGCAGGCCAGCTTGAAGCGCGTAAATTTACCCCGCATATCACACTGGGGCGCAACCGCACGGCCCATCGGGCGGTGGTGGAACAGGCCGTGGTGGACCATGCCGATGTTACCAGCCGGGCTTTCCAGGTGGACCATTTTTGCCTGTATCAATCGATCTCGACCCATGAGGGGCCGGTTTATCAGATAATGGCGGAATATGGAGCGGAATCAGAAATGCCGACAGACGGGCAGGATAAAAAGGCGGAACACGAAGCCGCCTTTGCCGACATTGATTTTAGCAAAGGCCCGGAAATGTAAGGCACTGCTGTGGTCGACTGTGATCAACCTGTTTGGATTCCGGTCTTTTTCAGACCGTTTTGCACATAAGCGCCTGCCCCTGACGGGCAGGGACAGGCAAAAGATATTCAGTTTATCTGTTTATCTTATTATCTGATCTTTTGGATCAGGCGGCACGACGGTGATGCTTGCCTTCGCTGACTTCCTCGACGATCTTGCTGACAAAGGCATCAAGGTCATTGGGATTGCGCGAGGTAATAATACCCTGATCACACACCACGGCCTCGTTCTGCCAGATCGCCCCGGCATTCAGAAGGTCGGTCTTGACCGAGGGATAGGACGTCGCCTTGCGTCCGCGCAGGGCATCGGCCTCGACCAGCAGCCACGGACCGTGGCAAATGGCGGCCACCGGCTTGCCCGAGGCAACAAATTCGCGTACCAGCGAAACCGCCCCTTCATCCACGCGCAACAGGTCCGGATTGATCTGCCCGCCCGGAATGACAAGGGCGTCGTAATTCTGGATGTCCACGTCTTTGACCTCAAGGTCAACATCAACGCTGTCGCCCCAGTCGGTTTTGTCCCAGCTTTTGATGCTGCCAGCTTCCAGCGAGGCGATTTTAACGTCCGCGCCCTGATTACCCAGCTTTTCAAGCGGGACCCGCAGTTCCGACCGTTCGTAACCGTCGGTGGCCAGAATCAGGATTTTTCCGGTATCAATTGCAGGCATAACGTCTCTCCTTTCATTTGATTTCGAGCGTTATGTCTCTCTAACGATAGGGCCGCCTGCACGTTCCACAAAAATCGGAGAAAAAGGGTTACGTTTTTCTTTTAAAATATTGAAATAAATTTGTTTTATTTTGATTTTGATGCCAGAATCACCCGGAAGACGCACAAAATGGCCTTAATGGCAGCGTCGCGTTAACAAACGGCGGTAAGTCGCTGTCAGATAAGTTCTGGCGGGACATGATGCAGGAGAAGAATATAACAGATGCGTGGCAGAGAGGAGAGCTTCTCTCGAGAGCAGGCGTGTATCGGGTGATATTATATCAATTCTGTCGTAACCTGGAAGAACTGCCAATCTCGATATCTAAAATTTAGACTTTCATCCTGCCAAAAGGCAACCGCATGCTGCCGAGACTTTCTCATGATATGTTGTTGACACATTCATCAGGAGAGTTATATTTTTATATAACTTTGGAGGTGTCTTATGCATACGGTGACTTTGAGGCAGGTTGGCGGTTCGGTAATGCTTTCATTACCTAAGCCATTTTTGGAGCAATTCGCGCTGAAAGCCAAATCATCTGTCGGAGTTTCGATTGATAATGGTCGAATTATCGTAGAGCCCAATGTGAAGCCCAAGTATACTCTGGATGAACTTTTAGCTCAGTGCGATCCCGCTGCACCTTTTTCTGAAGAAACCCTTGATTGGGCGAATGACGGTGCTGCAGGAGACGAAGTTATCTAATGGATAAAGGCGACGTTTATCACATAAATCTGAACCCGACAAAGGGTAGAGAGCAGGCTGGAGAACGATTTGTTATGGTTGTTTCTCCGGCTTCTTACAATCAGATTCAACTGCCTATTATTGTACCCATAACACAGGGCGGCGGGTTCGCCAGAGAGACAGGGTTCGCTGTATCGCTGTCTGGTACAGGATCCGAAACCCAGGGTGTTGTCATGTGTAATCAGGTTCGAACTCTTGATATCAAGAGCAGAAACGGTCGCTACATAGAGACCCTGCCGGATTTCATCGTCGATGATGTTCAGGCTCGATTGATTGCTATTTTTGAATAGATTCGCTCAATGAATATAAAGGTAAAGAAAACCATCATTCCCAAATCAGGGAAGTGGTGGTTTTTTATGACAGCATGACAAAAATTAGCGTGTCACAATATGTGTGACGACGCGCCAGAGTCTGAAAATTTTTCAGGACAATGCTTTGACAAGTGGCAGAGAGGAGGGGATTCACTCGACAAATGCCAGTTTTCGCGTGTCTAAACAGATACTTATAAGGTGACATCAATTCAGTTGTGACACAATCTGTGTCACAAGTTGTGTCACAAGTTACAAGAAACTGTCAATCTCCGTCAGGCGTATTCTCTTAAATTTACAATTGACCATCTATAGTTCACTGCTACGATTAGTTGGTGCTAATTTAACAGGGGATTATGTTATGGATGAAGTGGTTTTACCTTCGGATGGCAACGTTGTTAAGGAGGAGGGTAAATCTACCCTTTTAAAAGCAGTAGAGATTCTGGTAGCGGAGCCTAAGAAAATCCGAGATGAAATATCTCAGATGAAGCTTGCGTATAGTGAGAAGCATTCTCAAGATAAGACGGAAGAAGAAATAACAGAAATGATGGTGGAAAAAATCATTTCTAACTATTCTTATTATTGTGCTTTTTCTGGTGGTGTAACAGCATTGACAGGAGTTGTGCCGGGTTTGGGGACAGTAGTGGCTACTTTTGGGGGAACCACCGCTGATATTGCTTTAACAATGAAGTATCAGATTGAAATGACTATGGCTATCGCTTCAGCATATGGAAGAGATATCACTGAGACAAAAGAGAGAGATTATTGCTTCTTGATTGCAGGATTGGGTGCCCTTAGTCATGCTGCGCAAGAGGGAGGAAAGCAAGTAGGCTCGAAAGCATTGGTCAAAATGTCTCAGCAGTATTTAACAAAAGGCGTTCTTGTTGCGATAAAAGAAGTTTTCAAAAAAATCGGTATAACATTCACTAGAAAGGCATTGGAAAAAAGTATTCCTTTCGGTGTTGGGGTTGTTATTGGCTTTAGTGTTAATAAAGGGATGACGTATTATATTGGGAAGAAGGTGCAAGAGGATTATAGTGTTTAAGAGAAGGGGGGGAAATTATTTCGGAGATTGTTGAAATTATAATTCCAGAACAAAACACCGTCCAAAATGAAAACGGTGTTTTGTTTCATTATAATAGATTGACTAATTCATAATATTATAATATAAAAAAGAGAATTAAATAAAATGTTGGGCAACATCATCTAACTCTCTAAGTATATATTTAAAACACAAATATGATAATATATTAATTTAGAAATAAGTCAAGTTAAAAATGTTTCCCAATAAAGAAAAATTAAAAGGGACATTTTTTATGACAAATTTAGATTTTAAAACCTACTTAAACACAAGAACACAATTGGTTTCTGATGATGTTAAATCATCCAGAGCATGTTCATGGGTAGAACCCACTGGATATGCAGAATCCAGAAAATATGTTTCTTTAAATCCCGGCCATTGCAAAAAAGTCAGATTCCTCACAATAGATTGTGACCATCCTGATTTTGATGAAATTCCAGGATCTTTCCCAAAACCACTTTGTACAGTGATTTCTAGAGGGTCAGGTAGGCACCATCATATCTTTGAGCTAAACACACCTGTACTGACTGATATCAACGCCAGGATGAAGCCTAAAAGGCTTTTAGCCAGTGTGGAAAAATCTTTCATCAAGCATCTTGGTGGAGATGAAAATTTCACCAACAGGCTTTCTAAAAATCCTTGGAACACTCAAGAATGGTCAACAATCTGGTATCCAGATTTTAAACCTATAGAACTCAAAGATTGCTTGGTTTGGTGTGACATAGAACCATCAAACGACAACCGAAAATTAGTTGTCGTCAAAACATCCGGCTACAGCCGAAATGTAGACTTATTTGACCATGTGAGATTGCTTGCATATCAGCATTATTTTGGGTCATGGAACGAGAATGATTCAGAGGTTTACAATGTAGCTTTTGGGTTCAATTCAAGCCTTCAAAATCCACTTCCAGACAGTGAGGTTCGTTCAACCTGTAAGAGTATTATCAAGTTCATGAACGAACGATACACTGGCTCAAACTCAGAACCATATGCAAGAAAGACAGTTTCGGTTGATGATAAAATTAATATCATCAGGGAAGCCATCGAGACGGCCAAATCAGATAGCGTAATTTATAACAAAGAATACCTATCCGAAGTCACAGGCATCCCATACAGCACTTTAAGAAGGTTATGGTCAAAAGTCTGATTCTGGCTTTTGTCAACATCTTGCCAACAAATAGCTCACTTTTTGCTATCAGGTATTACCAAGTTAGAAATCCAAAATTAAAACAGTTCAAGCCACCTGTTTTTTAGGGTCATAACCGCATGAGCGGTTATTGGTATCTAATGGTTCGGGGATGGCTACGGGGCGGCACCTCACGATTTACATAAACAAACAATAATATATATAATCAGGATACCTATTCTTATCCTTTGGGAAGAATCCCAAACGTCTCAATACCCCACTGCAATGTTGGCATTATGTTGTCACCTTTAGACCCTAACCAATCTTTGATTGGTGAGAATTCTCCCCTTGGGGGGAGAGTTCGTTTGATATGGGAGAGGGGGGAATTGTTTGGGAAACTTTTTTATATAAAAGTAAAGTTATACACAGCATTCCGCAAAAAACTTGACTCGTGGGTGGTCATTTTTGCTCCATACTATGCATAACTTTACAGATAACTTGATTATTATTTCAGTTTACTTTAATATTACTTGACAGTTTCCTAATCTATGCTTAATATAAGTTATCCGAATATTGTAGCCAGTCATGCTTTCCGTCCTGCGGACTTCAAGCAACTGGCAAGGGGCTTTGCCCCGTTGACCCCAATTTTTGGATAACCAAAAATAATAAAAAGGAAACTGCCATGAACATTTCAAAAATTGATTTTCATAATTTTTTATATCTAATTTCAACACTGATTTTTTGTTCAATGTTGACAATTACATCTGCAAATTCTCAGGAAGAATATAAATATCGCTATAAGGCTGAAGGGGTGATTTTGCACAAGAATGTGCAAGTTCCAGAGGAACCCAAAGACCCTTGTTTGACTGGTGAAATTGGGACTGTTTGTGAAACAGATGGGGCTGTTTATGTGGGGGAAATTGCTGGTGTTAGAAGATATGCAGCTTCTAATGATTTACCAGGAAAAAGGTATTGGGGGCTTTATCAATCGGAAGATAGAGAACTAATTGATGAAAATGATTTTGAAACTTTAAATCCTAGCATTGGCAACACAGATGATGGCGAAATATTAACATCAATATTAACTCCCAGTTACGATGAAATTCAGGGGCAATATAGGGTTGGCACAGCGGCAATGGATTGCCGTAATGAACTTGGTTCTGAGTGGTATCTTCCTGCTATTAATGAACTGAGATTGATTACAGGAAATCGTTATTTGTTATTAGATTTTATTTCTGGATTTAGCAATGGTGATTCTAATAACGACTATTATATGACTTCAAATATTTATGGAGTAAATGAATTCATCAGGGGGATACGTATTAAACCCGTTCATTCTGCTTCTAAGCACCCTGGAACCCAATATCACGTAAGATGTTTCAGAAAAGGATTGGAAGAATGAAAAACAAAACAATCCGTTTCCGTATATCAGACGAGCAATATTCTGAGATTTTGAATTCTGCATCCAGTGTAGACAAAACTCTGTCTGACTGGATTAGGGAATCCCTGAAAATTTCTTCGGATAAAAACTTGGTTGAAAACAAGCTCAAATTTGTTTCTGAAATCCAGAAATTGACCAGAGAAATTTCCAGAATTGGAAATAATATCAATCAAATTTCAAAATATGCGAACTCCAAAAGAGAGTTCCAAGAAATTGAGAGTTTCACAGAAATTATGAAGGATATAAGGGAGAAGGTTCAAAGTTTAAGATGATAATTAAGTCCACTCGAATTTTAACAAAATCAGGAGTTTCTAACTTATCAAATCATTTGCTTAACAAACCTCATGAGAATGAAGATATTCAGCTTATGGAAGGTTTTGAGAGTGATTTTGAGGCTTTTCACAAAGAAGCAATGCTGGATGGTAGCAAGTTTGCTTTTCGTCATTTCAGCATTAATCCAGGCTGTGATTGGACATATGACCAGCAGCTAAAAACAGTCGATAAAATTAAACAAGAATACCAATCTGAAAATCATCCCCATTTGCTCGTCAAGCACAGCAAGAGGCTATCTGATGGCTCTTACAATGAGCACCTTCACTTAGTCTTACCAGAGCGATTTAACGGCAGAACTCTAGGCTCAAGCTGGAACTATGCAAGAAACGAGAGACTTGCAAGAGAGTGTGAATTTGAGTTCGGACATGCCGTTGTTGTTGGAAAACACAACAAATCTGCGGCTCATTTCGTCTCTGACGAGAATTTAAAAAATATTCTCCTAGAGAACTCCCAAAAGACCATGCCAAAGGCCGCTTTTAGCTCGATACAGCACCAAAAAGCGAAGCGAGAAGGGTTAAGCCTTCCAAGCATAAAAATGCTCATAAAAGAGCTTTATAGCGAAAGTGATGGATTTAAAGCCTTCAAAGCGGCTCTCGCTGAGAATGGTTTTGTTGTCAAAAAAGGTAGAAAAACAGCCATTGTTGAGATGGATGGACATTTTATTGGTTCATTAAATCGTCTTGTCGGAATGAGCAAAAAAGATTTTTTATATAAAATAAAGGAAGAAAAAAATGAGAAAGGTATTTCAAAAAAAGACAGTCGAACAGCCAAAGAGAAAAGTGTCAGAAGTGTTGTTTCTTCTAGGCAGGAAGACAAAGGGGAACACAGACGAAATCTTGGAGTTGTTGAACCAGGAAGGGGAGAGCAAAATAGACGAGTTAATCGAGATTCTAGCTCAAGTGGTGGCGAACCAGCAGAAACACGAAATTCTATTACAGAAAATTTTAAACTCGAAGCAGGGTTGAAACACCCTGAAAGAAGTTTGAAACTTGATAATATTCTTAATGATATTAAAAACTTAAACAATCAACATTCTAAAAATGTAGAACTTAATTCAAATCAAATTGAACCAAGTTTTAAAATATCATCCAAAACAAGAAGGGCTTTAGTCAAAGGAGCTCGAAATGCCCGTAATTTCGCCTCTGTGGTGGCTTCAGGGAGTTCTGGCGACATAGGTGCTCCAATTACAGCAGAGGACAATCTGAGGCAAATCAGGGCCGCGCCGAAGCCTTTTTAATATGCTTGGTGAGTGCCTCAATCTGATGAAAGTTTATCCCATCAAAGGCATTGGTCATAAACGCGCTGATGTCGCCTTTGCGGCCATATTCAGCACCGATATGATCGCTTTTATGACCTACATAATAGTATTGGTGATGTGGGTCGGTTCCTGACTCTCGCATCATTTCAATGAAGGTGTGGCGGAGGCGGTAATATACAATTGGGCCGTAATCATCTTCCTTGCCTAATATCTTTCTGAGAATGCGGATAATGGTCTTTGAATAGTTATTGCTAAAGTTCAGTTCTTCATTCGTCGGTGTTTCTTCCTCATGGAAAATTCTATCGTGACCAAGCTCTTTCTTCCGGTTCACATAATCTAGAAAACCAAGATCCAGGAGCAGTTTATGGAAGGGAATAAATCGCCTCGAATTTGCAGTTTTCAGGCTCTTGTCTGAGTCTGTATCTCTTTTAATAATAAAGAAATGTGGCTTGCCATGTTTCATGACAATATCGGCATATCTCAATTGCAAGAGCTCGTTTGTTCTTGCTCCTGTAAGAGTGCCAAGAACTAGCATCCATTGATGAATGCCCCACTCCTCATCAAAGAGTTTGTCTGAGAAAAGAGTGTTTAGCTGTTCGATGGTATAGGGCTCTCGGTAGGTGCTTGCACCATCTTTGATTTTGGACGTCAAGGTTTCAAACGGATTATAGGACGTTGCTCTTTTCCGTTTCATTTCCTTAAAGAAATAGCCCATGAACGTTATATATCCATCGCCAATTGTTTTAGGTTTGATGGTTGGTTTCTGGGCTTTTTCGTTCAGTCTGATTCCTTCAAGGATATTATCCGTCTTGAATGTGCTTTGCATGTGACGGGGCAATTTCTTGATGGTGAGGACAACTTTCTCAGCGTCATCTGTATCCACTTCATGGACATGCTTATCGCCTAAAATTTGAAGCATATACTTCAGGGAGGCGACCTTTTTGCCCATTGTCTTGTAATCAAGGTTTCTGCCTTTTTCCCATTCAAGATGCTTTTCTATAGCCTTTGATATTTTTAAGGGTTTCAGCTTTTGGGATGGATTGTAATCAACCTGGCTTTTGTCGCGCTCAAGGATTTCTCTTTCGAGCTTAACGTTTTTGCGGTCCAAGGTTCGATTGTCATCCTCGTAGTGAGTGATAACTTTTTCATACAAACCTTTTTGCTTGGCGACACGCTCAAGGGTGGCAACGGTAGCTTCCTGATTGTGGATGTAGCTATTAATTATGTTCTGCTTAATTTCTTCATCGGTGATTTGTTCGACATACTCGATGAAGGTTTCCGTTGGTGTTTTCTCTTTTTTCATCGTCAGAAAGCTGCGGTCCAAAACATCATCAATCAACATGGCAAGTCGCCTTGCTTCCTTCATGCCTGATACATGAAGGCAAAACTTATAGTCCTTGCGACGACTCAGTTTTGCAATAGCTGATGGAGTACGACGACGATAATACCAAGTATCTGACCGTCTATAGATACGATTTGGAATGCGCACGACATGACCTTTGCTGTGTCACAATCTGTGTCACAACTTGCCGATGGTTCCAAAATATCGTTTAAAAACAATGCTTTATTCAGTGGCAGAGAGGAGGGGATTCGAACCCCTGAGGGGCTTACACCCCAACACGCTTTCCAGGCGTGCGCCTTAAACCGCTCGGCCACCTCTCCACAGGCGATAACTCATATCGCAAAAGCGGGCGGACATTAGCCGACAGACTTCGCAATGACAAGGCTAAATTCGGGCCACTGTGACGTTTTTTTCACCTTTTTTCATCAGGCTGTATTTTTGTATCGCTGATGGGAAAAGCTTTTTATTCCGGGTTTGATGCCCCGGGCGTTATGCAATCAAATGTTTGCCGTATTTTCATGGCAATCGGGACACAGGGTTAACTGCTTTCCCTTTACGGCAGGGGACAAAACCCGTTACGGTAGCGCCAATTATATCGAAACCGGAAAGTTTGAAGCCGACAAGGCGGAGAAAGGTATGTGGTTTTTCAGGCTGTTGGGCTGGCTGCTGTTGTTTGCCTGTCTGGCTGTGCTGGTCGGAGATGGGGTCACTGCGCTGCAAACCGGAACCTTGCGGTTCGCTGCAGGCGGCGAGCTATGGTATCGGCTGGATCCGGGAAGCCTTAACCTGCTTCAGGCGCTGGTCGAGCGGTATCTCTCGAGCTGGCTGTGGGACAAGGTTTTTGTCCCGGCACTGTTGCTGCCGGCGTTTTTATTACTGCTTGTCCCGGGGTTGCTGCTCAGTTTTCTCGCGCGGCGTCGAAAACGGGCCAGATTTTTCTGACCGGTCACGGGGTTTTGCAACAGGGCGGATAGAGGCTTCGCAGCGCCCGCTGGTCATGGCATGATGATCCGGCGCAGTTGCCCCAACTGGCGAACATTCTCAACAGGCGGAGAAATTTGATGCGGGCCATGATGTGTGAAAAAATCGGCACGGACCCCGTCATGCGCACTGTCGATGACCCGGTTGCCGCCGCGGGCGAGGTGGTGATTGATGTTTATGCCTGTGGTGTCAATTTTGCCGATACCCTGATCATCGCCGGGAAATATCAGCAAAAACCCGAATTTCCCTTTGTGCCGGGCTTTGAGATTGCCGGTGTGGTGTCGGCCACAGGGGCCGGGGTGGATGCCGCCCTAAACGGCCAGCGGGTTATGGCAATGGCCCCGCATGGTGGCTTTGCCGAAAAAATTGCTCTGCCGGCGGACCGTATCATTCCCATTCCCGATGGTGTCAGCTTCGATGATGCGGCAGCGTTTCAGATCACCTACGGGACCTCGTGGTTTGCCTTGAAATATCGTGCCAGCCTTCAGGGGGGCGAGGTGGTTCTGGTGCATGGGGCGGCTGGTGGCGTGGGTATTACGGCCGTTGAATGCGCCAAAATACTGGGGGCCCGCGTGATTGCCACGGCCGGTGGCCCGGAAAAATGCGACATTGCCCGTCAGCATGGGGCGGATTTTGTTATTGATTACAAATCAGCCGATATTGTCACCTCTGTGCGCGAAATTTGCCAGCGGCAGGGCTGGCCTGCCGGGGTGGATGTGGTTTATGACCCGGTTGGCGGCGATGTTTTCAGCCAGTCCTTGCGATGTACGGTACCGGGCGGGCGGTTGCTGGTCATTGGTTTTGCTAGTGGCGATATTCCGCAAATTCCCGCCAATATCCTGCTGGTTAAAAACATTGCGGTGTTGGGGTTCTATTTTGGCGCCTATCTGGATCAAAATCCTGAAATCGCCCGTCAGGGCATGGGCGAATTGCTGGATAATCTGGCGGCGGGATATATCACACCATCCATTTCGCAGTGTTTTCCTCTGGCCGATGTGCCCAGGGCCTTTGCCGCCCTGCGGGACAGAACCGCGACCAGCAAAATGGTGATCAGATGCCGGGAGCCTGCAAGCCAAGGGTGATTGCCGTCGCCATATGGCAATAAACCGTTGATTTGGAGCGGTTTTATGTCTGATTGTTCCGGCGCTTGCCAAGGGTGTGAAAACCGGAGACCTTACCGGCGATACCGTCCCCCTGGTCGGGCAGATCTGATATATATATTTCCTGATGACCGTGCATATCCGCTCAGCCTGATGGTGTTTTCTGACGAAAGCAGATGAATGAACCGGTTAAAGACCCCCCGTAAACAGAATACCAGTCGCACCCGCGCGCAATATGAAACCTTCCCCTATCCCGAACGCCGTGCAGAGGAAGAGGACCAGCGCCTGATCACCGGCTCGCCCGCCGATTGGGGCGAGGTGGTGCATTATATTTTTGGCGGGCGGGACCCGGGGGCAGAGGGGAATCCGATCCGCATTCTGGTGGCCGGGGGTGGCACGGGCGATGCGCTGGTGATGCTGGCCCAGCAGGCGCAGGATCGCGGGGCGAATGCGGAAATCGTTTATATCGATTTGTCCGAGGCATCGCGCAAAATTGCCCAATCCCGCATTGCCCGCCGGGGGCTTGAAAACGTGACCTTTGTGACGGGATCGTTTGTTGATCTGGCGGCGGACTATGGCCCGTTTGATTATATTGACTGTTGCGGGGTATTGCATCATTTGCCCGACCCGGATGCCGGTTTGCGGGCGCTGGCCCAAAGCCTGAAGCCCGGCGGGGGTATGGGCCTGATGGTGTATGCCACCCTGGGGCGCACGGGCGTGTATCATATGCAGGAAATGATGCAGCGCCTGTCGGCCGAAGCAGGCGGGCGGGCGCGGCTGGAAACCGGCAAGGCCCTGTTTGAAAGCCTGCCGCCCACAAACTGGCTAAAGCGCAACCCGTTTGTAAATGATCATATCCAGGGCGGTGATGCCGGGTTTTATGACCTGTTACTTCACCAGCAGGACCGTGCCTATCGGGTGGATGAAGTTTATGAGTTTGTCAAACAGGCGGGCTTAAGGCTGCAAAGTTTTGTTGAACCCATGCGCTATGACCCGGAGATTTATGCCACCGACCCGGCCATTCGCAAACAGGTGGCCGCTTTGGCCCCGCAGGCGCGCCATGCGATGGCCGAATTGCTGGCAGGCAATATTACCAAGCATATTTTTTATGTGCTCAAGGCTGACAATAAAACGGCGGTTCCTGCCATGACCCTGCAGGGTCAGAAGGCGGTGGTGAAACCACGGAAGGACGCAAATGCCAGGCAGGCGGCGGCGGGCCTGATACCCTATCTGGGGCGGATCGAGGGGGCCAGGCTGGCGGCGTCGGTCGCCAAAAGCGGGCAGATCAAAATCAATTTCAACGGATTTTCGGTATCCTGCAAGCTGCCTCCGGCAAGCCCGGCGATTATATCACGGATTGATGGTGTTAAAACGTTTGAAGATATCCGCCAGTCATTTGCTCCGGTGCCCGATGCACCGTCTTTTTATGCCCAGATTGTGGCGCTTTTTTCGGTGCTTTCGGCGGCCAATCTGATGTTTGTTCGCCAGCCCGGCGGCAAAGATTTGTAAGCCGGTGCAGGCAACACAAAAGGCCGGTCATCGGGGGATGACCGGCCTTAAGGGCCTTGCAGGGGCAACTATTCAGTATTTGATGCGCGGCTGCGAATGGGAAAAAATATGCAGAAGGGCATCAATAACCTGTAGGGGAAAAGAAAGAACACCCTGCGGGCGAAAAGATCGGGGAGACATTTTAGGCTTCCGGTTTGACAGTTCTGAAACGGTTTGCGACCCGCTCCGGTCGGCAACAGGATCACCCGTTGCAGGGCAGGCCCGTTCAGGCCCGCCAAAAAGGTTTACTGGCCTCAAAGCGCGCATCACCCGGTTCAAAGCCGATGTCGCGCAAAAGATGCGCATCCATATGGGCCAGGCGGTTGCGCAATGTCAGGCGGGCGGCCCACTGGCGCGGCAGGGAAAACAGGCGTGCGGCGGTCGTGTTTTCGGCACGTTCGCGTGGGGCGGTGAATGCGGCGGTGTTCTTTGTGATCGCGACCATAATTGCTGTCCTTCAACTTTTTGGCGGCTCTCTCAAGGGGCGGCCATGAATTTCATTCTGTTAAACTCTGGGTTACGCCGGATTTTGCTTGTTCTCAAACCATATTTTGGCATCATTGCATGACATAAACTCATGCAAAAGGGCTTGTCATGAAACGTCGTCCCTTGCCGTTAAACGCCTTGCGGGCTTTTGAAGTGGCCGGGCGTCGCGAAAGTTTTACCAAAGCATCACAAGAACTTAATGTTACGCAAGGTGCGGTCAGCCGTCAGGTGCAGCATCTTGAGGATGTGCTGGGCCGCAAATTGTTTGAACGCCATCACAGGCGATTAAAACTCACACGCGCGGGGCGTATTTTGTTAAATTCGCTGACCGAGGCGTTTGATGCCATCGAATCGGCGGTTGCCCGCATCGAGGATCGGCCCGATGACACGCAGTTGCGGGTATTGGCCCCGCTGACCTTTGCCATGCGCTGGATCGTGCCGCGACTGGGCCGGTTTCAGGCGGAATACCCGGATTTGCAGGTGCAATTGGGCACGTTTAACGACGACAGCCTGCCGGTGGATTTTTCCGAAACCGATATTGCCATTCGCTTTGCCGATACGCCGGGCGATCAGCTTGTGCATGAGTTTTTAACCGGTGAACGTTTGCTGCCGGTTTGCCATCCGAGTTTAAGCAGGCAATTGTCGAAACCCGAAGACCTGGCAAAGGTGCCTTTGCTGCATTGTTCGGCCCAGCGCGAGGACTGGCGCATCTGGTTGAATGGAACCGGCATCAAGGGGGTGGATGCCGACCGGGGGCCGGTTTTTGCCACCCTTGATATGGCAATGGAGGCGGCGGCCAGCGGTTTTGGTGTGGTGATCTCCGATCCCGCGATGATTGGCGAATATGTTGTGACCAAACGGTTGATGGTGCCGTTTGATTTGCCGGTGGACAGCCCCTATGCCTATTCCCTGTGCTATCCGGATGGCAGGCTGGAGCGGCGAAAGGTCCGGGCGTTTCGTGATTGGTTGATGAGCGAGATTGATGTTGAAACCACAAGGCGCAAAAACGGTCAAAAACAGGGGTAGTACGGCATGATACCTTGAAATGAACCCATTTTGTTCGTCATTATGGGTGGGTCGGCAACAGGCCATGTCTGGCATTAAACCGCGATCATTGGCAAAAACGGTTATTTTGATGAATAAAACGACAGGTGTGGTGGTCCGGGCGGATGCCTGCGGGCGTTCAGGGCGGGGTGGTATCGCTGGCGCGGTTTTGACAATTTGTATAAGCCTTTTGGGGGCGATCAATGCCAACGCGGCAGAGACAAAACCAAATATTACCCCGGCTCCGACCATTGCTGTCAGTGAAGAACCACTCGCCAGCCTGGCCCGGCCGGAATATGCCATTTCGCTCTATGGTGATTTGAAATACGGCCCCGATTTTACCCATTTTGATTATGTTAATCCCGACGCGCCCAAGGGCGGCACCCTGCGCGATAGCTGGAGCGGGTCGTTTGATTCGCTTAATCCCTTTATTTTAAAGGGCACGCCCGCCATGGGCCTGGGTATGATGTATGACACCCTGCTGACCAGCAGCCTGGATGAGCCGTTTTCGGAATATGGCTTGGTGGCGGAAAAGGTCGAGGTGCCCAAAGACCGTTCCTACATCACCTTTTTTATCAATCCCAAGGCGCGGTTTCAGGACGATACGCCGATCACCGCCGATGATGTGATTTTTTCGTTCAATACGCTGATCGAAAAGGGAAGCCCCCTTTACCGGCAATATTATGCGTCGGTCGATCATGTGGAAAAACTTGATGACCTGACCGTCAAATTTACTTTCAAACCAGGTGACAACCTGGAACTTCCGCTGATTTTGGGGCAGGTGCCGGTTTTGCCGAAACATTACTGGAAAGACCGCGATTTTAGCAAAACCACCTTTGAACCCCCGGTGGGCAGTGGTCCCTACAAGATCAAGGATTTCGAGCCGGGCCGCCATATCACCTATGAACGGGTGAAAAATTACTGGGCGAAGGACCTGCCCTCGGTCAAGGGCATGTATAATTTTGACATCATTCGTTATGATTATTACCGCGACCTGGATGTGGAACGGCAGGCCTTTTTTGCCGGTGAATATTATTACCGCAGCGAACATTCATCGCGCGAATGGGCTGTTGGTTATGACAAACCGGACGTTCGTAACGGCAATATCAAAAAGGAACTGATCCCCAATCATCAGTCGCGCGGGATGCAGGGCTTTGTGATGAATACGCGCCGCCCGATTTTTGCCGATCATCGCGTGCGTCGGGCCCTGCAATATGCAATGGATTTTCAATGGCTGAACCGGGCGATGTTTTATGGCGCGTATAAGCGCACTGACAGCTATTTTGTCAATTCCGAACTGGCCTCTTCCGGCCTGCCCAAGGGCGAGGAATTGCAGGTTTTAAACCGGTATCGTGACCAGTTGCCGCCGGAACTGTTTACCCAACCCTATACCCTGCCCAATTATGACCAGGAAAATGGCCGCCGCAAGGCCCTGCGGCAATCCATGACCCTGTTGCAGGAAGCGGGGTGGGAGTTGCGCGATATGAAGCTGGTGAATAAAAAAACTGGTAAACCGTTTCGTTTTACGCTGCTATTGCGTCAGCCCGGTTTTGATAAAATCGCCCTGATGATGCAGGCCCGTTTGCGCCAGTTGGGCATCGAAATGGATTTCCGCCTGATTGATACCGGTCAGTGGTTAAACCGTATTCAGTCGCGTGATTTTGATATGACCACCTTCTGGTGGCAGCAAAGCCTGTCGCCGGGCAATGAACAGCGTGATTTCTGGTCCTCCAAGGCGGCGGACGAGCCGGGAAGCCGCAATTTCGCCGGGATCAAGGACCCGGTGATTGATCAAATCATTGATCTGGTAATTTCGGCGGAAAGCCGCGACAGCCTGGTGCAGCGCACCCGGGCCCTTGATCGGGTTTTGTTGTGGGGGGATTACACCATTCCGCAATGGTATCAACCGGCGGATCGTTTGGCCTATTGGGATATATTTGGCCGACCTTCGGTGGTGCCGACCAAGGGAAATTCCATCATGACCTGGTGGATTGACCCGGAAAAATCCAAAAAACTGGGCAAGGGGGGATATTAAGCCATGCTGAATTATGTTCTGCGGCGTGTTTTGCTGATCCCTGTCACCCTGTTTGGCATTATGGTGCTGAACTTTGCCATCGTGCAATTTGCCCCGGGCGGCCCGGTTGAGCAAATGATCGCCCAGTTGCAGGGTACTTCCGTTTCGACAACGGCGCGTATTTCCAATAATGGTGCCGATACCGGCGGTGGCTCTGGCGGCGGCAACAATTTTTCCACCGATTCAAACTATCGCGGGGCACAGGGTCTGGATCCCGAGGTCATTACCCAGCTTGAAAAGCAGTTCGGCTTTGACAAACCGGCCTATGAACGCTTTTGGCTGATGATGAAAAACTATCTGACCTTCGATTTCGGCCAAAGCTATTTTCAGGATCGCGATGTGACCGACATCATCCTTGATAAATTGCCGGTATCCATATCGCTGGGGCTGTGGTCCACACTGATCATTTATCTGGTTTCCGTACCGCTGGGGGTTGCCAAGGCGGTGCGTGATGGCACCAATTTTGATGTCTGGACATCGGTTGCCATTATTATCGGCTATGCGATACCGGGTTTTTTGTTTGCCGTTTTGCTGATCGTGCTGTTTGCGGGCGGGACCTATCTGGATATTTTTCCGTTGCGCGGTCTCACATCAGCCGGATGGAGCGACATGTCGCTTCTGGGTAAAATCGGCGATTATTTCTGGCATCTGACGCTGCCGATCATTGCGCTGACCATTGGCGGTTTTACCACCCTGACCATGCTGACGAAAAACTCGTTTCTCGATGAAATCAACAAACAATATGTGGTAACGGCGCGGGCCAAGGGCCTCAGCGAAAAACGGGTTTTATACGGCCATGTCTTTCGCAATGCCATGTTGCTGATCATTGCCGGTTTTCCCAGCGCGTTAATTGGCTTGCTGTTCACCGGCTCGGTCCTGATCGAGGTGATTTTTTCGCTGGATGGCATTGGTCTTTTGGGTTTTGAAGCGGTAATGAAGCGCGATTATCCGGTGATGTTTGCCACCCTGTACATGTTTACGCTGGCCGGGCTGGTTTTGAACCTGATCAGCGATCTCACCTATCATTTCGTCGATCCGCGCATCGACTTTGACGCGCGGAAGGATTGAGACATGGCACACGCATTACAGCTTTCTCCGTTAAATCAGCGCCGGGTGGAAAATTTTCGCGCCAATCGGCGCGGTTATTGGTCGCTGGTTATTTTTGCGGTTCTGTTTGTCATTTGCCTGCTGGCCGAGGGCATCGCCAATGACCGGCCACTGGTGGTGAAATATGACGGTCACTGGTATTTCCCCATCATCAAGGATTACCCGGAAACCACCTTTGGCGGTGATTTTGATGTCGCAACCGATTTTTACGACCCCTATTTGCAGGGCAAAATCCAGAATAACGGGTTTGCCGTTTGGCCGCTGATCCCGTTTTCCTATGACACCATCGATTTTAACATGCGCGAACCGCTGCCCGCCCCGCCATCAGCACGGCACTGGCTGGGGACGGATGATTTGGGCCGCGATGTTCTGGCGCGCCTGATTTACGGGTTTCGCATTTCGGTTCTGTTTGGTGTGGCGCTGACGGTGATCAGCTCGGTCATCGGCATTGCGGCGGGTGCGGTGCAGGGTTATTTCGGCGGCTGGGTGGATCTGACATTTCAGCGTTTTATTGAAATCTGGGGGGGCTTGCCCCAGCTTTTTATTCTGATCATTCTTTCCAGCCTGTTTGCCCCGGGATTCTGGACGCTGCTGTTCATCATGGTGCTGTTTAGCTGGATGGGCCTGACCGGCCTGGTGCGGGCCGAATTTCTACGCGCGCGCAATTTTGAATATGTCCGCGCCGCCCGGGCCCTGGGGGTGGGCGATGTGCGCATTATGGCGCGCCACGTTCTGCCCAATGCGATGGTTGCCACCCTTACCTTTTTGCCCTTCATTCTCAATGGTTCCATCGTGGCGCTGACCTCGCTGGATTTCCTGGGTTTGGGGATGCCGCCGGGCTCGCCTTCGCTGGGCGAATTGCTCTCGCAGGGGAAAAACAACCTTCAGGCCCCGTGGCTGGGGATTACGGCCTTTTTCGCCATCGCCATCATGCTGAGTTTGCTGATTTTTATCGGTGAAGCCGTGCGCGATGCCTTTGATCCGCGCAAGACATTTTAAGGGGGCAGGGATGTCACAACAGGGCAAAACCGAATATCTTCTCGATGTCAGCAACCTTGCGGTGCGTTTTGGCAAGGTTGATGCCGTGCGCGGCGTTTCCTTTCACATGCAGCGGGGTGAAACGCTGGCGCTGGTGGGGGAAAGTGGCTCGGGCAAGTCGGTTACGGCGATGTCGATTTTGCAATTGCTGCCCTATCCCCGCGCGTCACATCCGACAGGATCGATCCTGTTTGACGGGCAGGAAATGGTGGGGGCGGATGAACGCACCCTGCGCCAGATTCGCGGCAATCGCATTTCCATGATCTTTCAGGAACCGATGACGTCGCTTAATCCGCTGCATCATGTGGAAAAGCAGATCGGCGAGGTTTTGCTGCTCCATAAGGGCCTGCGCGGGGCCAAGGCCCGCGAACGGATTATCGAGCTTCTGGATCTGGTTGGCATTCCCGATCCGAAATCGCGCCTGCGTTCGCTGCCCCATGAATTATCGGGCGGGCAGCGCCAGCGTGTGATGATTGCGATGGCGCTCGCCAATGACCCGGAATTGCTGATTGCGGACGAACCGACAACGGCGCTTGATGTGACCATTCAGGCGCAAATCCTGCAGCTTTTGCACGATTTGCAGCAACGACTGGGCATGGCCCTGTTGCTGATCACCCATGATTTGCAGATCGTTAAAAAAATGGCCGATCAGGTTTGTGTCATGAAGGATGGCGAGATTGTTGAATTTGGCGATAATGACCGCCTGTTTGATCAGCCGCGCCACCCCTATACCCGCCGCTTGCTTGATGCCATTCCCTCGGGCCAGGCGCGCCCCTTGCCGGAAAATGCCAAGCAGATTTTGCAAACCGGCGATATTCGGGTGCGCTTTCCGATTGGCAAAAAAGGCATTTTGGGCAAGCCCGAATATTACCTGGATGCGGTGGATGGTGTGTCGGTTTCGCTGCGCCAGGGGGAAACCCTTGGTATTGTCGGTGAAAGTGGTTCTGGCAAAACAACGCTGGCAATGGCGATTTTGCGCCTGCTGAAGTCGCAAGGCGATATTACCTTTGACGGGCAGGATGTGCGCGCCCGGGATGGTGCGCAATTGCGGGCGCTGCGCCGGGACATGCAGGTGGTGTTTCAGGACCCGTTCGGGTCCTTAAGCCCGCGTATGTCTGTCGCCCAGATTGTGGGCGAGGGGCTGGAGATCCATCAGCCGGAACTTGATCGTGCGGCGCGCGAAGAACGCATCGCCCAGGCCCTGCTGGATGTGGATTTGCCCGAAAGTGCCATGCACCGCTATCCGCACGAATTTTCCGGCGGGCAGCGCCAGCGTATTTCGATCGCGCGCGCCCTGGTGTTAAAACCGCGCTTCATGGTCCTTGACGAACCGACCTCGGCACTCGATATGTCCGTACAGGCGCAAATTGTCGAACTGCTGCGTGATCTTCAGGAACGCTACAACATGGCGTATCTGTTTATCAGTCACGACCTTAAGGTGGTTCGCGCCCTGTCGCACCGCGTGATGGTGATGAAGGGCGGGCAGCTTGTGGAAAGTGGCACGGCGGATGATATTTTTGATCGTCCGCAAAATGCCTACACAAAAGAACTTCTTGCCGCCGCCCTTGATATGGACGCGGTTTCGACACGGAATAACGCACGATAGAACGCAAAGAGCGTGCGTAAAAAGGATAGCTAGGGTTGGGTAAAATGGGTGAAACCCGGAAAGTCCCGCAGGGGTGGCCTGCGGAACGTGTGCTTCGTTTTGTCGTTTTTGGGGCGATGTTTGTCGCCTCGGTACTTATGGTGTCTGTCCCGGTTGCTTATGCCTCCTCTGGCGAAGGCAGTGCGGAAAGCGGTGAACCCGTTTTGCCGGGCAATGTTTTCAAGCTCGACAAGGTCGTGACAACCATTGTGCTGCCCGAAGACCATGTGATGCGCCAGATTGCCGCCGATGTCTGGCTGGAACTGACATCAAGCGAGCATCGCGCGGTTGTTTCCCACATCCAGCCCAAATTGCTCAATGCCTTCCTGCGCGATTTTCAGCGGTATTTTTACCGCGATACCAAATATCGCGCCGAGAAGATGGAAAAAGGCAATCGTGGTTTCCATTATGAGGCCCCGCCCCTGCTGACCCCGCCCGAACCAAAGCATGACGAAGATGGCAACGAAATACATGACGCGCCTGCCAAGGACGGAGAAGAAGCAAAGCCGGAATTCAGTCCTTTCCCGCCGACGACCAACCAGGTGATCGCCTTTTTGCAGGTGCGCCTGAAGGCAACCTGTGACAGGGTTTTGGGCGAGGGAATTGTCAAATCGGTGCAGGTGCGCGGCCTGTTTGACCAGTGGCCGAATGAACGCTAGGAGTACAACCTCCCATGCCCTGCTCATCCTCTGATCGGTAAACAGGCAGGGGCGAGGGAAGCCTGAGCCGGTTCCTGGGGCCAGTCCGGAGAAGGATGTGTCAGGCCCGATAGAAATTGTTTAATTGCCCGGCAATGGTTATCGGCAGCCTCATTTTGGACCGGCAGCGATTGCTGGCAGAATGCTGCCCCGAAATGATGATGATATGGCAAGAGCTATCGGCCGCATCGTTAACCAGCGTACCTGAGTGGTGCTTGAAATTGCGGATGAACGGTATACGGCTCACCTGCTCTTAAGAGGATCCATTAGCGCAGACGTCCTATTCTGGAACCCCTCAGGGGCGTAACGTAGTGCTCTGTCGATGGATGAAAAAAACCACAAAACGCTGTCAAAACGAATAGGCTGTCGTCGATTTATCAACAGGTTACAGCGGCGAATGCCGGGTCCGAACAGGCCTCCTGATTGCGGGTTTCATCTTTTTCCACTTTTGTTTCATTTTCGTAATGATATATCCGCAGTCATGGGGCCTCTGACGGTGCCTGGGTTCCCTGGCACCGGTTGTGGGGTCAGCGGTTTGGCATGATGTTTCGGGCTTGGTAGCCGGTTTTGGCCTGTTGTGATGCCACGTGCCGTGTTTGGCAGCCTGATCATCATCCCCGTTAAATCGGTTTTCATTCTGTATGGCGTCATGCGGCTGTTGCGGGCCTGCGGGTTCTATATGCAAGAAAACGCTTATAGTGGCGCGATGATGTGCGATCAGCCAGATTTGCCCGATCTGTGCGTGGCATTATGGCATCATGATTCTTAAAAGGCGGGGAGATATGACCGGAATAACCGCAACATACCAAACGGTCGGTATTTGATGCGGATCGGTATGTTACAGCGTACCATCCGGTTTGGTACGATCCTGTAAGGGAATGTATGGTTTGTCGCCAAAAGGGCCATTATGCCGGTAGGGGCGTGTCGGTGACGTCATGCGCTACTATCGTGACAATAGCGGTATGGTTACTGGGTTTTCTTGCCCGCATTACCAACAATATCGCCAAATTCCCGTAAAAAGACCGATCCTTTGACAGTCCGCTGAATCAGGACGGAACGGCGGTCATCTTCATCGACCTTGCGTTTGACCAGGCCAAGGGAACTTAAACGGTCGAGCGCACGGGTAATCGCCGGTTTGGAGATATTAAGGGCATCGGCCAAACCACGAACGGTGTGGGGAGCCGGGGTCAGATAAACGGTAAGAACAAGGGCCATCTGCCGGGCGGAAAGATCGGGGGAATCCCGTCTGACACCTTCAACAGTCGCGATGCGCCAAAGGTCAAGCGCCTGTGACGGTTTGATCTCGATGGGCATATCTATGTCCAACAGCCTGTTTGTTACGAATACGTAATCTGTTTACCTGACCCCGACAATGAAGTCAAAGGTTGATTTTAATTAATTTACTGACCGTAACGATCACTGAGAACCCTGAAAGCCGCGCGAATACCCTGGGCTTCGCCCCCTTCGGGTTTGCCCGGCGTCCCGGACGGATTCCAGGCCATCAGGTCGATATGCGCCCAGGCCTTTGCCCCCTGTGCGAAACGGTCCAGGAACAGGGCGGCAATAATCGCACCGCCAAATGCCCCTGATGATATGTTGTTGGTATCGGCAACCCTGCTGTCAAGAAGCGGGCGATAATCTTCCCAGATCGGCAGGCGCCAAACCGGGTCGCCAATTTCCATGCCGGTATTTTGCAGCGCGTTTGCCAATTCGTCATTATTGGAAAATAGCGCCGGCAGCCCCAGGCCCAGCGCCACACGGGCCGCCCCGGTCAGGGTGGCAAAATCCAGCAGGACTTCCGGGTCTTCGCTGGCCGCTTCGGTTAGCGCGTCAGACAGCACCAGCCGGCCTTCGGCATCGGTATTGCCCACTTCCACCGTCACGCCCTTACGGGTATTGATCACGTCGCTGGGGCGAAAGGCATTGCCTGAGACCATGTTTTCAACCGCCGGGATCAGCACGCGCAACCTTACGGGCAATTTCGCCGCCATGATCATGCGGGCCAGGCCCAGTACCTGTGCGGCCCCGCCCATATCTTTCTTCATCAGCAGCATGTTGCTGGCCGGTTTCAAATCATAGCCGCCGGTATCAAAACACACGCCCTTGCCCACCAGGGTGACACGCGGCGCGTTTTCATCGCCCCAGCGCATATCAATCAGGCGCGGGGCGCGGTCGCTGCCTTTGCCAACCGCATAAATGGCCGGGAAATTCTGCTTTTCCAGTTCTTCGCCGATGATGGTGGTGACACTGGCATCAAATTCGCCCGCAAGGCTGCTGGCGGCGTCGGCCAGTTCGGCCGGGCCCATGTCATTGGCGGGCACGTTGATCAGGTCACGCGCGAGCGCAATGCCGCGGGCGCTGTTTTCGGCCCGGTCGGCGGCGGCAGTATCAGGGCGGGCAAACTGTGCCAGCGGCGCATCGATTTTGCGGTAACGATCAAACCGGTAGCCGCCCAGATAAAGCCCCAGAACCGCGCGTTCACACAGGGTTTCGTCTTCCAGCACGCTGGTTTCAAGCTGATAGGTGCCTTTGGGCAGGGTCATGACCAGGCTGGCAAAATCCCAAACCGCCTTGGCATCATTTTCAAACCCCAATACGACACAGGCCGCAGCCCCATCGGCAGCAGGCAGCAGCAGGCTGGTGCCGCGTTTGCCCTCAAACCGGTTGGCACCGATCCAGGATTTATGCAGGTCCGAAAGACCGTTAACCCAGGCATCGAACCCACTGGTGGTTACGGTATGGATTGTCAGCGGATTTTGGGCCGAGCTGGCGGGGATAAGATGGTCGAACAATTGATCCGTCCTTGTTTGTTTTGGGTGGCAGGCAGCAATTTGGGTGCGGGCCGCATAATCGGCCATCCCCTTAATATGCTAGTCGGCATTATGGGGGGATTGGCATAAAAACAACAAGGGGGATTGGGCGGATAATGCGCTCTGTGCTAAGCAAGACTCCCGGGGCGACATTGAGCGTCCTCTGGCTTGGCAATACTCCATCCAATCAAAAGGTCTCCGTTTATGGAAAATCTTCCGGTTCTTTATATTGGCAATAAAAATTATTCATCCTGGTCGCTGCGCGCCTGGCTGGGCCTGCGGGCAACCGGGGTGGCCTTTGAGGAAAAGCGGGTGGCACTTTACACCGATGAATGGTTTGCCAAGGCCCCGGTGATTTCACCCACCGGTAAAGTCCCGGCCTATTTTGATGGTACAAAAACCATTTGGGAGGCATTGGCGATTTTGGAATATGTCGCCGATACCCGGCCCGATACGCTGTTATGGCCGCTGGATATGGAGGTGCGCGCCATTGCCCGTGCGGTGTCGCTGGAAATGCATGGTGGCTTTACCGCCATTCGTTCCAATATGCCGATGAATCTGCGCAAGGATCTGACAGGCCGGGGCCGTGGCCCTGCGGTGGAACAGGACATCAAACGCATTGGCGATATTTTCAATCTGTGCCGCAGCCGTTACGGGCAGGGTGGGGATTTTCTGTTTGGTGATTTTTCAATTGCCGATGCCATGTTCGCCCCGGTGATGACCCGCTTTAAAACCTATGGCGTGACCCTCGATGCCGTGGGCGAGGCCTATAAGGAAACCATCTTTGCCATGCCTGCCATGAAGGAATGGTATGAGGCGGCCCATGCCGAGGAGGAAGTGATTGAACGTGCCGAATTGCCCGATATTGACTAAGCGAACCGGCACATTTGCGGCCAGTGCGTTGGCGGCGTATTTTGACTGATTGAAAAATATCGGAGGATCAATGTCCGATACGGCAAAATCAGACATACCCGAAATTGACCCGCCCGGTCAGGATCCGGCGCTTGACCGGGTGCTGGCCGATGTCCGGGCCTGCCGGATATGTGAAGAACATCTGCCGTTAGGGCCGCGCCCCGTCGTGCGCATGGCGGTTTCAGCCCCGATCATGATCATCGGGCAGGCACCGGGCACCAAGGTGCACGAAACCGGCCTGCCCTGGAACGATGCCTCGGGCGACCGGCTGCGCGACTGGTTGCACATGTCGCGGGCGGAATTTTACGACCCGGCCCGGCTGGCAATTATGCCAATGGGGTTTTGTTATCCGGGCCGCTTTGATCGCGGTGGCGATTTGCCACCCCGGCCGGAATGCGCGCCAGCCTGGCATGATCTGTTATGGCGGCATTTGCCCAATATCCGGCTGACCCTGCTGATCGGGCAATATGCCCAGGCGCGGTATCTGGGGGCAAAACGGGCCCGCACCATGACGGAAACCGTGCGCCAGTTTGAGCGTTACCTGGAGGATGGTTTTTTACCCATGCCCCATCCAAGCTGGCGCAATACGGCATGGATCCGCAAAAATCCGTGGTTTGAGACGGACCTTTTGCCGGTATTGCGCGACCGGGTGCAGGCGGCATTATAAAAACACGATGCGTTCAAACGCCTGACATGTTTTGATGGCGCTATGACATCAGATTGACGGGCTGATTGTTACGTTGCAAGAAGGAGGCAGAAATGAGCAAACTCTCCCCCGCCGAAGCCGAAATTGCCCTGAAAGAAGTCAGCGGCTGGATCCTTGCAGGCGATGGCCTGTCCATTCAGAAAACCTTCAAATTCGGCGATTTTAACGAGGCCTTTGGCTTTATGACCCGTGTGGCCCTTAAGGCCGATAAAATGGACCATCATCCGGAATGGTTTAATGTCTATAACAAGGTGGAAATGACGCTGACCACCCATGATGTCGGCGGTGTGTCGCAAAAGGACATTAAATTGGCCGCCTTTGCCGATGACGCAGCCGGTTAAGGGCCGGACCAAACATGTGTGGTGATGACTTTGCATAAGGTGCGAAGAATAACGTGCGGATCGGGCCGGTTTTATCCGGCCCGTTTTGCCCTGTGGGGTTATTTGGGTTTGGGCTTATTTGGCTTGCAGCCGCACCGCACCGTCCAGACGCACGGTTTCGCCATTCATCATTTCATTTTCGCACATATGCAGGGCGAGGCGGCCATATTCTTCGGGCTTGCCAAGGCGTTGCGGGAAGGGGGTATTGGCAGCAAGGCTGTCCTGCACCTCGTCGGGCAGACCAGACAACATCGGGGTTCCAAACAGGCCCGGCGCAATGGCCATCACGCGAATGCCGTGGCGCGCCAGTTCGCGCGCGGCAGGCAAAGTCAGAGAATGCACCGCCCCCTTGGATGCGGCATAGGCCGCCTGGCCGATTTGCCCTTCAAAGGCGGCAATCGAGGCCGTGTTGATGATAATACCGCGCTCGCCACTTTCCAGCGGGTCGGCTTTGCTCATGGCATCGGCAACCACGCGCATCATGTTAAAGGTGCCGATCAGATTAACATTGATCACCTTGGCGAAGGCATCAAGGCTTGCCGGGCCTTCGCGGCCAACAATGCGCTCGCCATGTACAATGCCCGCACAACTAACCAGAATGCGCGGTGTGCCCAGCTCGGCGGTAATGGCGGCAACGGTTTCCTCGACATTGGTGGCATTGGTCACATCAACCGCATATCCCTTGCCCCCCAGTTCGCGGGCGGTTTGTTCCGCGCCGTCACCGTTCAGATCCAGCGCGGCAATCTTCGCCCCGGCTGCGGCCAAAACCCGCGCCGTCGCCGCCCCCAGGCCCGATGCCGCCCCCGTTACAATCGCCACATTCCCTGAAACCTGCATTAACGCCTCCTGTGTGCTTTCATAATTTGGTATTCCTATACCAAATTATCTGTTTTTATGGCAAGGGAAAGCAAAATGACGCAAATCCGACCTGTGATCGCCAACCAGTCATTATACCCCGCCCTTTCGCGGCCAACATACAGGAGAGTCTGAAAACCGGATGTGCTGAGCGGTTCGGAGGCAACATTGATACTATCCCCTCGTCGTACTCTAAAGCCGGTCTTTCGGTATAATGCGTGACAGAGTTGCGGCTGTGCGCTTATTCGTCCTGTTCCGCCTCAATCAGGATTGCTCCTTTTAGGTCCAGCCCTTCTAAGTCCTCCCTATTTAGGAACGCCCCGCGTAGGTCCGCCCTGCGTAGGTCCGTCCCGCGTAGGTTCGCCCCGCGCAGGTTCGCCGCGCTCAGGTTCGCCGCGCTCAGGTTCGCGTCGATCAGGTGCGCCGCGCTCAGGTCCGCCCCGCGCCCCCGCACCCCGCACAGGTCTGCGCCGTGCAGGTTCGCCCCGCGTAGGTTCGCCGCGCTCAGGTTCGCGTCGATCAGGTGCGCCGCGCTCAGGTCCGCCCCGCGCAGGTCCGCCCCGCACAGGTCTGCGCCGTGCAGGTTCGCCCCGCGTAGGTTCGCCGCGCTCAGGTTCGCGTCGATCAGGTGCGCCGCGCTCAGGTCCGCCCCGCGCAGGTCCGTCTTGTGCAGGTCCGCCCCGCTCAGGTCCGCCCAGCTCAGGTTCGCGTCGATCAGGTGCGCCCCGCTTAAGTTCGCCTGAAACAGGAACGCGCCGCTCAGGTTCGCGCCGCTCAGGTTCGCATCGCTCAGGTCTATTCGAATCAGGTCCGCGCCGCGTAAATTGATGCGGCTAAAGACAGAGCGTGCGACCATATGTCGGGCAAAAGTTAATCGGCTGACAAAGGCGATGGCACTATCGGGGAATATCTTTGTGTTGATATCTATTGTCGGGCTTGGACACGCGTCGGATTTTTTCTGATCAATCGGAATGATACAAGCAGATGCCGAGGCGGTGGCAAGCAGAGCGCTTTCAGCGCAGCGCTGATAGGTTTCGAGAGTGCGCCATTTCAAAATTGAGAATGCTTTCGGCACCGGAAGTCCGTGCTCTATGACCCAATTCAACATCTCCGTCAGCCCTTCTTTGATCTCAACGGCTTTCGTGGGTGTTAAACGATGGCGAGCTTCATCATATAGAAATTCGATGATGTAAGGTGTCAGTTCCGCCCCTTTAATGAGTTCACTCCATTGTTCTGCCAATTGCTCGAGGTCTTCGTCCTCTACCACTTTATCGGCGAGTCTACGGGCGTGAGACAACAGGCCGCGTGCGGTTAGAAACTCACCAAAACTTTTATGGATGAACTCAAAGCCGTCGTCGTCGCTGTTTCCGCCAGGGCGGGTATGGATGTTCAGGGCGACAGATTTTAAGGATGCGGCATGGATCGATTTAAAGCGCCCTTCTTTGTGCAGATGTCGCTTGCGAACGGTGAGAAATTCTTTTTCATCCCCGGTTCGGCCATTGCCGCGCCAGGCTGCCAGACCGAGCACCTCCATCAAATCAAAGAAATCCTTACATGACAGGTTATGAGACGCAGAATGCTCCTTGCCTTTGTTTCTCTCATAAATCTTTTCAAGGATGTCTTCATAGACAAGGTTGCGATTATCTGCCGCCAGTTGCCATTTCGCCCCGCAATATTTTGAATTGATCAACAGGTGCAAAAGCAACGGCTCCAGATTCAGGGCGGACATGCTTTTGTGGGTGACAGGTTCTGGAATGTTGTTTGCGTCCAATCCCTTGGCGTAGGCCCATTGTTGCCAATAGGTTTCGCGCTGATCAATCTGCATCAGGTTTTCGGGGTCAAAAAGGTCGTGCTTGTTTTCATCCTCCTCGGCGAACGGGCCAAACGGAGTTGTGTCGAGCAGGCAAGTTTGGCGCGTCATGGGAGCGATTGGCGCGACATTCAGCATTGTGGGTAAAGGCAAATTGGCTGCCTTCATGGCCTGTTCGCAGGCGATATTGCGGCCCAGAACAACGGCACGGACAGGAGGGCTATCGTTGTTCAAAGGGGAAAGCATCCGCGTAAGCGACAGCAGAAAGTCGCGTGCGTATTTTTCCGCATCGCCCGCATCTGCCGTTAATTCATCCAAGCCGTCAAAAATCAGCAGCAACGGTGTGGCATCTGCCTTTCGCCACTCCAGCGGGCTTTCTGGCAAACCGGGATTACCCTTTGGGTTTACAAGCGAATTAAACTTGCGAAAGTAAGTCGCAATGTCTTGGTCAAGTTGGCCCGTTAAATGCGTGTATTGCAACCTGATCAATGCGACCCTGTGTTCATTGGGCTTTTGTGCAACCTCGTGGGCGAAGGCCCGGGCAAAAGAGGATTTGCCGCAGCCGGGGCCACCCGCAATCACGCGAACAGCGTCCTTGCGTGCGTCTCCCTTAAGCCAGTCATGTAAAGTCTCGTGCAAATTGGAGACATGGGCCGTGCGTTTGATCTCTTCTCGTTCACGGTCATCCGTTTCAATTGCGATGTCTTCGTTCCAGAAACAGCGCAAGCGCAAATATACGGCGGCAAGCGGAACCGTCTCGTCAGCATCGGGCGAGAAAACAGGCTCATCGGTGAATTGTGAAGAAATCCAGAAATTATGTCGTGCCCAGTCTGCCTCGCGGCGGGCGGCTTCTCCGCCAATGCTGACAAGCGCATCTTCAAGGGGTTTGAAATAGGTTGGATTTTCGCAAATTACCCTGTTGGAAGCAGACTGCAATGCACGGTCAAAGCGCGTTTGCAGGGTGTCCAGCTCCAGATTATGGCCGGTTGTGGATGTTAACAACAGGTCAGGAAGTGCTTCGCGGGCCTTTTTGAATACTGGCGATAAGACAGGTGCGCGGAGTGTTGTTTGGTCAAGTTGTGCATCCCCGTCATCAAACTGCATCGATGCTTCAAGGAACGTTTTAATCGCGTCTTCTTTGTTCACAGTCAGGGGGGCAAGGCGTTGTGCCTGCGCCAGAATGTCGCTGGCGGCATATGTCAATGTTCGCGCGGCCCAATTCCAGGCGCGATTAGGCGGCGTGTCGGATTCTTTACCAGCCAGTTCTTTAACGGCGTCATTCAATCTAAGAACGATGGTGTGAATGTTTGGGCCTGTCGGCTTCCCGGCTTCGATAGCGGCAAGCATCCCGTGCATGAGTGAACGCACCCAATCTCGGCTTACTACTGGCTTTTCAAAAGGTATGGTCATGCAATTCACTCCATAAATGCCTGTGCAAGCCAAGGGTAACGGCTGCGATGATCAAGGCCGTATCGCGTTAATCTCTTGGGTTGTAATGGTTTTCACCTTAGGTGCATTCCTGCGTGTTCACAAGCAAGAGCGTAATCATCGCGTTGGGTCTATTGGGTGGGGAGAGAGATTCCCGATGTTTTCGGAAAATGCGGACTAAGCTGACATATGCAGCTATGGATATCGTCGTTGGGACGGAGGATGTTTTTTCAGCTCAAAACACCCTGGTTTCACGGCACCAGCGTTATTCCAATACCCTATTTGCGGGTATTTTGGTCGTCATCCTGCAAGGCGGTTGCGGCTGCCGGGCGGGTATCTGCCGCCGGGCGCTGGCGCGGGGGTGGGTCAAGGTCGGTGGCGGGCGAGGAATGTTCGCGGTCAAACCGTTTGGCTTCGCGGGCCAGAACGGCCTCGCGCCGTGCAATGTAAATGGCCGAGCCAATGATCAACCCGGCACCGGGCAGCAGCCAGATTTCGGGAATTTCGCCAAACATTACCAGCGCGATAATCACGACAAAGGGCAGGCGCAAATAGTTAAACCCAATGACAAAGCTGTAATCATAGAGGCGAAAGGCGCTGGTATTGCACAGCTGGGTGATATTGGCCATGAAGGTCCCGCCCAGCAAAATCAGGATGGTGTTCCAGCTTGGCGTTTGCCAGACAAAAAGGGCGGGTATCAGGGTCATCGGTGTCATCAGCAGCATGGTATAAAGCACGATATTGGGGCTGCTATCGGTGCGGGCCAGCGATTTGATCACCATGCCCGCACTGGCCATGCACAGGGCCGCGGCAATGGGCAGAATACTGGCAAGCTGCATGGTGTCGCTGCCGGGGCGAATGATAATGGCGACCCCGGCAAAACCGGCGATCAGGGCCAATATGCGATGATGGCGGATCTGTTCCTTTAAAAACAGAACGGCCAGCACGGTGCCAAATAACGGCACGGTGAAATTAAGGGTCGTCGCCTCGGCCAGCGGCAAATAAGCCAGCGACGAAAACCAGAAGGTCATTGCCCCCATCGACAGAATGGCGCGGAAAAAAAACATCCGCCAGCGCGTGGTATGCAGCGATGAAAACCCCGCCCGGAGCGATACCGGCAAAATCAGCAAAAAGCCAAACAGGTTGCGAAAAAAGACCACCTCAAGCGGGGGGATATCCTCGGTTGCCAGTCGTACCGTTACCGAAAAGCCCGCCGCCATCACAGCAGCGAAGGTGGCGAAAATCGCGGCCTGCACATAATTGGGAAGTTGCTGAAACTGGCGTTTCATGATGATGGGTGCCTGTTATTGGGGCGCAACATTCCCGGTTTGGGCGGGCCTGATTATCGCCGGACTACATAAATGTTCGTTCTGCGGTGCAACTGGCCCGTGGTCAGTTCGCCGGGGGTAAAACGGCGCGGGTCAAGTTGAAAAAACAAGGTTATATCTATGACTATACGGCATTTTATAAAAAATCCAGCCCTGCCACCCAGGGGTGAAAGATTTCTGATGCCTCTACTTTCGGGGTAGAAGCACTTTCTTAGCAACTTGCTGATTTTTGTGTATAATCGCCCCCAGGTGGCAGTTCTTGAAACGGGGGGTATAATGGACGCGATTGACGCGAAGCTTTTGGATATCTTGCAGGAAGACGCCTCGCAATCCTATGCGGTATTGGGCGGCAAGGTCGGGTTGTCGGTTTCGGCGGTGAATGATCGGGTGCGCAAATTGCGCGATCAGGGCATCATCCGTGCCTATCGCATTGATATTGATCCGCAGGCGGTGGGGCGATCCCTGATGGCGATGGTGTGGTTGCGCTCCGACCCGGCCAAGGGCAACCGCAAAATGATCAAATCGCTGATCAAGGCCGATGAAGTCATGGAATGCCATCATATGACGGGCCGGTTTGACTTTTTGCTGAAATTGCGCCTGCGCGATACCGCCCATCTGGAAAGTTTTGTTACAGATGTGATCAAGGAACTTCCCGGCATTGTCGAGGTTTTACCGGAAATTGCCCTGTCAACGGCCAAGGAAACGGCCTTTATTCCGGCGCAATCGGCCTCAGACGCATGATTTTTATCATTTAGCCTTTTGGGACCCGGCATATGCTTGGTGGCATGAATATGGATGATTTCCGAAAGATAGTGGTAATTTTGCCGTAATTTTCCGTTTTGAATGCCTCTCATGTGATACAAATCTGCGGGCAGGTATTATGACCTGCTGGCATATGATGGCATGAAATCTGGTGAAAGAATAAAGGAGCCCGCCCATGATTGAATCGATGAATCTGGTTATCCTGATTGCATCGGTTCTGGTTGTGGTGGCCGTTTTTACCAGCCTGATCAGCTTTCGGGTCGGGGCACCCTTGCTTTTGGTGTTTTTGCTGGTTGGCCTTGCGGCGGGCGAGGATGGCATAGGCGGTATTCAGTTTGATAACGCCCCGCTGGCCTATTTTATTGGCAGTATCGCGCTGGCCCTTATTCTGTTTGACAGTGGCTTTGAAACCCAGGTCCGGGCGCTGAAAATTGCGGCGGCCCCGGCCCTGACGCTGGCAACCTTTGGCGTACTGATGACCACCGGCGTGGTGGGGGTCGCGGCCCATTTATTGCTTGATGTGCCGTGGCTGGTCGGCTTTCTGTTTGGCGCGATCGTCAGTTCAACCGATGCGGCGGCGGTGTTTTTTCTGTTGCGGGTCGGGGGCATCAATTTACGTGATAAAACCCGCTCCACGCTGGAAGTTGAATCAGGCAGCAACGACCCGATGGCCGTGTTTCTGACCATTTCGCTGGTCGAACTGATTGTTCAGGGCACCGGTGATGGCCTCGCGGTCGAGCTTGCCGAACGCTTTGTGTTTCAAATTGGTTTGGGCTCCGTTTTGGGGCTTTTGGGTGGTATCCTGATTGTCCAGGGCATTAACCGCATCAAACTGGAGCCGGGGCTGGTGCCGATTATTGTGCTGGCCTGTGCGCTGACCCTGTTTGGCGCGACCAGTATGCTGGGCGGCAGTGGCTTTTTGGCGGTGTATGTGGCCGGTCTTTATGCCGGGAACAGCAAAATGCGCATGAGTGCCAGTGTGCGGCGTTTTCAGCATGTCACGACCTGGCTGGCGCAAATTGCCATGTTTGTCACGCTCGGGCTGCTGGCAACCCCGTCGGAATTTGGCAGTGTTTTGCTGCCGGGCTTTTTGCTGGCCCTTATTCTGGTGTTTGTCGCCCGGCCGATTGCCATTTGGCTGTGTTTGCTGTTTTTCAATTTTTCGCGCAACGATACCGCCTTTATTTCCTGGGTCGGTTTGCGCGGCGCGGTTTCCATTTTGCTGGCGATTGTGCCAATGGTTGAAGGTGTTGAGCAGGGCCAGCTTCTGTTTAATACCGCCTTTATCGTCGTGATCACCTCGCTTCTGCTGCAGGGCTGGACGATCAAGCCGATTGCCCGCTGGCTGGGCATTATCGTCCCGCCACGCCTGGGCCCGGTGGACAGGATCGATTTGGAATTGCCCGGCAATGCCAACCAGGAAGTGGTGGTGTATCGCATTCATCCCGACAGTGCGGTCGCCGCCGGGCACCGTATCCCGCGCTGGGCACGGCCATCGCTGATATTGCGCGATGGCAAATCGCTGCGCCCGCATAATGCCGGGCGTTTGCAGGGCGATGACCAGATTTATATTTTCACCTCCCCGCAATATGTCGAGTTGCTTGACCAGTTTTTTGCCGGACCGGCCGAAGGGGCCAATGACCGCGATATTTTTGGCGATTTCAGCTTTCCGCCCGATACCCGCATTGTCGATGTGGGGCGGCTTTATGGCTTTCCGGTATCGCCGGGTGATGGTGATTTGACACTGGCCGAATTGCTCGAACGGGAACTTTCCGGCGATATTGAACCGGCGGATCGCATTGTTTATGGCCCGGTCGAGCTGATTGTGCGCCGGATTGACGATGGACATGGCATTCGCGAAGTCGGCATGTCGGTGGAGCTGAACCCGGAAAAAAATCGCCATTTGCCATTGTTCCATTCGCGGACCGAATTGCTGGCCCTGTGGCGGTTAAGCCGCCGCAAACGGCTGCGCCGCAAATTGCGGGCGAAATTGTCAAACCGGCGCAAGAAAATGTCGGATCTGGAACCGGCTGATATGAAAACCGCCGCCAAGGCCGCCGCCCATACCGATGCGTTTGCGCTGGTCGATGCCGACCCGATCCCTATCACCGAAGCCGACCTTGATGCGCCGGTGCAAGAGGGGGACGGCGCGAACAAAGCCCCGTCCGATGATATGGATGATACGGGCGCGGCCAACGAAACCCCGGATCAAAATAGCGGGGATGTGAAAACTGTTCGCACAGATGCCAGCGCACCGGCTGATCCAGCAGAGGGCGAGGCCGCAAGTGATGAACGCAAGGAAGCCCCGAAGGCGGTTGAGCATCCGGAAAGCAACCAAAAGCGATGATATCACTGTTCATTAGTTCAGCTAATGAATAGATCAAATATCATGGTTTGAGAATCAGTCTGGAATGATCGTAAATACCCGGCAATACACATGCCTGGAGTACGAATCATGGGGCCGATTGGGTTATATGCTGCTGTTGTCCTGATCTGGGGCAGTACCTGGATCGCGATCAAATACCAGTTGTCCGTCTCGCCGGAACTGGCGGTGGCCTATCGCTTTGTTTTGGCGGCAATATTGTTGCTGGCTTATTGCGCTTTGCGCAAATTGCCCATGCGCTATTCCCGCCGGGACCATGCTTTTATGGCGGGGATGGGCTTGTGCCTGTTTTCGCTTAATTACGTGTTTCTGTATATCGCCGAGGGTGAACTGACCTCTGGGCTGATCGCGGTGATCTTTTCGGCCATCGTGATCATGAATATGATTAATGGCTTCATCTTTTTCAAACGCCGCCCGGAGAGGCGCACTGTGATCGGTGCGGTGATTGGCCTGGGTGGAATTTGCGTTATTTTTGCCCCGGACCTTGCCCGGTTTGATCTTTCCGGCGGGGCCGGATATGCGCTTTTGCTCTCCTTGCTGGCCTGTTATGTGGCGTCCCTGGGCAATATGGCATCGGCGCGCAACCAGGCGCGCGGCATACCGGTTATGCAGACCAATGCCTATGGCATGATGTATGGGGCGCTGTTTTTGGGGGTCTATATTCTGGCAACCGGGCAGCCCATTGTGTTTGATACCAGCCCGTCCTTTATCATCGCGCTGGTGTATCTGGCGGTGTTTGGGTCGATCCTTGCCTTCGGGTTTTACCTGACCCTGTTAGGGCGCATTGGTGCGGATCGGGCGTCTTACAGCTCTGTCATGTTTCCGGTGGTCGCCCTTGCCATTTCCACCTTTGTCGAGGGTTTTGTCTGGCAGGACCATATTATTTTCGGCGTGGTACTGACCCTGCTGGGCAATGTCGTGATTCTCAGCCGCCGTAAGGCGGCGCCCGCATCTGCACCTGCCCACCAGGAAGGGGCACTTCATCAGGGCAGTGCCCCCTTGCCTGTACCGCAAGTTCCCGCCATGCTGGCGGGGCGTCCCTGCAAGGGGGATGTGTCGTGACAGGCGATCGGAGGGGAAGGAAATGAATGCGGCCTATTTTCAGATGTTGGCCCGCTATAACCAGTGGGCCAACAACCATGTGCTTGCCGCCTGCCAAACGCTGGATCAGCGCGCGCTGGATGCCCCGCGCGAGGCCTTTTTTCCTTCAATCATCAAAACACTGAACCATGTTTGGGTCGCTGATACGTTGTGGCTGGCGCGTTTGCGCGGCGACGTTTTGAACAGGGCACTAGATGATGTGCCCTGGCCGCTATTTGACGGGTACAAAGCCGCCTGTCAGGCCTGTGACCAGGACCTTATCGCGCTGGTGGACGGTCTTGACGATACGGATGTGACCAAAACCATTGCCTATAAAACGGTTGCCGGGGTTTCTTATGAAACACCCTGCCATGTTATTTTGGGGCATGTGTTTAATCATCAAACCCACCATCGCGGTCAGGTGCACAGCCAGTTGATTTCGGCGGGCTGTCCGTCGCTTGAGATTGATCTGATTTATTTTGCGCGGGAATACGGATACTGAAGATGATGGATCTGTTCGTTGCCTATGGGCCGTTTTTGCTGGCGGCATTATTGATCAATATCGCACCGGGGCCAGACCTTGCCTTTGTCTCGTCACAGGCGGCGGCCTATGGGCGGAAAACCGGCTTGATGTCCAGTTTGGGTGTCTGTTCCGGGGCCTTTGTGCATGTGATTTTCGCTGCCATCGGCCTTTCCGCGATTTTGATGACTTCTGCCCTGGCCTTTGCCGTTGTTAAATGGGTGGGGGTGGCCTATCTGGCGTGGCTGGGCTTTGGGGCCATTTACAGCACTTTTCGCCGCCATGAACCGGCTGCGCAACCACAATCACAACCGGCCTCTGTCCGTTCTGACATGTGCGTTTCGCGCCGCACCGCACCAAGCGCATTTCATGCCTGGCGGCGCGGCGTGTTAATTGATGTGTTTAATCCAAAGGTTGCGGTGTTTTTTATGGCCTTTCTGCCGCAATTTGTCGATCCCGCGCTTGGGCACCAACCATTGCAATTTTTGGTGCTGGGCACGATTGTCAATCTGATTGGCTTTATTGTCGAAACATGTGTCGTGCTGGTGGTGGCCCTGGCGGCTGATCGGCTCCGGCAGTATTTTTCAAAGGCCTCTGGCGCTGGAAAATGGCTTCATCGTGCCTTGGGGGCACTGTTTTTGGCACTGGGAATTCGATTGGCATTCAGCCAGCGGGGCGTTTAAAGGCGTCAGGCCCCGTCATGACGGCTTTCACGGGCGAGGGGCTCTGTAAGATGTTTGTCTTTGCCGTATTTTGCCAGGGCAGCGGATAGCGGGCTGGCACTGATGCCATGTGCAATCACACTGATGGTTACAATCAGGGTGACACAGGCTGACAGGGCTTCGTATCCTTTGGTGCCCAGCATCGTGACCATGATCAAAAGATAAATGATCGAGGCAATACCGCGCGGCCCGAACCAGCCGATAAACAGCTTTTCTGCCAAGCTGTAGGGCGATCCGATCATGCACAGCCACACACAGGCCGGGCGCAGCACCAGCAGGCTCAGGGCGGAGAATATGCCCATTTCCACGGTCCAGAGTTCGTAAACCGAGGGCAAAATCAGCAGGCCAAAGACAAAGAATGTCAGCATGGTCAGAAGCTCGGCCTCGGCCTCGCCAAAACTTTCAATCACATCGGCCACTTTGGAGCTGGCAATATTGAGCGCGAGACCGCCAAAAAACGCCGCGACAAAGCCATTGCCCCCGGCCTTTTCGGCAAGCAGAAAAATCAGCAGGGCGGACAGGACGCCAAACAGGCGTTCAAAGCGGTCAATCATCAAATTGCGGGCAACGGCATGGTTGACCAGCATCCCGAGAAGCCCGCCGCAGACCCCGCCAACCCCCGCCCCCAGCAGAATTTCCAACAGGGCTTCGGCGATCCAGCCATTGGTGGTTTCGCCGGTCAGGGCTGCCTCGATGGCAAGGGCGGTGGTAAAAACCGGCAGGACCAACCCGTCATTCAACCCGCTTTCAATATTGATGCCCTGGCGCACCGGCGATGAAATATGCCGGTTTTCCAATACCGGGCGGCTGAGTGCGGCATCGGTGGGCGATACCATAAGGGATACCAAAAGGGCGGGGATGATGCCGATCCCCGGTGCAATGCCATAATAGGCCGCCACCCATGTTGCCAAAACGGTTAACGGCAGACCAGCCACCAGCAGGCGCGTTGCCACCCGCACCGCCGGGCGTTCCTTGCGGTAATCCAGAATGGCGGCATCCAGAAACAGGATAATCGCCAGGGTCAGTTCTGAAAAACCCCGGGCGAAATGCAAATTATCCCTCAGCGGTTCCAGCGGCGGTTGCTGCCACAGACCCAGCAGCAGGGCAACAATCCCGCCGGCCAGGACCATCATCATTGGCGAGGAAACATTGAATTTTTGCATCCGCCGCGACCACAGGCCATAGACCAGCCCCGATGCGACAAATAAAATGGCAATCCATTCCAGCATGGCCGCCGCCCTTTATTGTGGCCTTATGGCAATGTGCTGCGGGTAATGGCAACAACCTCTTCACGGCAGGTGCGATCCCCCACAGCAATGACGCAGCCGTCACTTTCGATTGTTAGCGCATTGCCGCGCCAGTCGCACATTGCCCCGCCCGCCCCTTCAACAACCGGGACCAGGGCGCAAAAATCATAGGCCTGCATATTGGCCTCTACCACCACATCGGCCAGGCCCAGCGCAGTCAGCCCATAGGCATAGGCATCCACCCCATACATCGGCTGGCGGCACTGGTTGCGAAGGGCATCATAGGCGGCAATTTGCGGGCCGCGAAACAGCTCTGGCGCGGTGGTAAAGAAAATTGCCTGGTTCAGGGCCGGGCAGGGGCGGGTTGTGATGGGCTTGCCATTCAGCGTGGTTTTTTCCCCCGCAACACCAACCCAGCGTTCATCGGTAATGGCCTGGTCAATAATACCCAGCACCGGTTTGCCCTTGTGGCAAAGGGCAATCAGTGTGGCAAAGCTGGGCTTGCCAACAATAAAGGATTTGGTGCCGTCAATCGGGTCGAGAACCCAGACATAGTCGGCATCGATATTTTCCTTTCCATGTTCCTCGCCCAGGATGCCGTGATCGGGGTATTCCTCGGCCAGAATGGCGCGCATGACGGTTTCCACCTCGCGATCCGCGATGGTCACGGGGCTGGCATCGGCTTTGACATCCACCGCAACAGCCGTGCGGTAATAGCGGCGGACAACCGGGCGCGCGGCATCTGCCAGGCGATGGGCGATTTCAAGAAAGGCGTCATACTGGGTCACAACGGGCTCCCGTGCTTGGCGAAGATTCGTTTTATGCCACAAAAAAGCAGGGAACGGAAAACCGTCCCCTGCAAAATCTTTTCACCCTTAATGCGACCGCTTTACTGGTTCGCAGCCGGGGTTTGTTCGGTTGCAGGTGCTGCATTGTCATTTGCGGCACCGTTTTCCTGCGTTGCCCCCTCTGCCGGGGCAGCGGCATCACCGGCGGCATCACCAGCGGCATCGCCCGCCGGTGCTTCTGCACCTTCGCTGGCAGCACCCTGATCACCCTGATCACCTTGCGCCCCGTCCGTGCCTTCTGCTGCGGGCGCTTCACCACCTTCGCCACCTTCGGTAGCGGCCTTGTCCCCGCCTTCTTCGGCGGCAATTTCATCGGCGGTGGGGGCTGGCAGCGGGTTATCGGACATGCTGTTAAGATAGGCAATCACATCGGCCCGGTCAGACGGCTTTTTCAAACCGCCAAACGACATTTTTGTGCCGGGAATGTAATCCTTCGGGGAATAGAGGAAGTGGTTCAGTTCGGTATAACCCCAGTTGCCGCCATGATTGGCAACCGCATCGGAATAGCTGAAGTCATCCTTGTGGGCGACAACATTGCCAACGATGCCATACAGGTTCGGACCCACCTTGTTGGGGCCACCCTTGGTGGCGTCATGGCAGGCGCCGCATTTTTTGAAAACCTTTTCCCCGGCGGCAATGTCGGCATTGCCCAGCATCGCCAGGATGGGTTCCGGCCCGGCCGGTTTTTCCGGGGCGGCAGGAGCATCGGCCTTTGCCGTCAGGTCATCCGAAAAAGGATAAACCGGTTTATCCAGTTCCTTGGGGTGGACAAGGATGCTGCCGATTTTGCCAACAACCACGACCAAAAGCACAGCAACAATAATTCCGGCGACGATCTTGTTGATTTCCATCGTTTTCATGGCGGGATCCCGTTACAGCCAATATAATTTGCAGGTATTTTTCTTGTGACGCGGCTGACCCATGCGTCCCTGACGCCCCCATACAAATACGCATGCGACAACAGGTCAGACTGCTGTTCGGAAACTATACGTTTCATGGTTTTTCATCAACCTTTCTTCACATTCGTGGTGAAACTTGCCAAAAAATGGCGGTTCACAATGGATTCCGGCGTTTGCGATTTTCCTGAAAACGGTTATTGTCGCGTCGTTTCAAATGCTTCCGGGCAAAATTTTCTCGCGTCTGCGTTGAATTGTTCTAAACTGGAAGCCCCGTCATTTCCGGATCGGAGATCCCCTGTCTATGTCCGCGCCCCGCAATCCTGTTGTTGTTATCCCGGCCCGTATGGCGTCCACCCGTTTGCCCGATAAACCGCTGGCCGATATTCACGGCGAACCCATGATTGTGCATGTCTGGCGGCGCGCGGTTGAGGCCGAAATTGGCCCGGTGATTGTCGCCTGTGCGGAACCGGAAATTGCCAGCGCCATCGAAAAGGCCGGTGGCATTGCCGTCCTGACCGACCCTGACCTGCCGTCGGGGTCGGACCGGGTGCATCAGGCCCTGGCAAGTTTTGATCCCAACAAAAAACACGATGCCGTGGTCAATGTGCAGGGCGACCTGCCAACCATTGATGCGGCCGATATTCGTGCGGTGTTTAACCCGCTATCGGACCCGGCGGTGGATATTGCGACGCTTGCGGCGGTTATTCGCCGCGACGCCGAACGCAACAATCCCAATGTGGTCAAGGCGGTGGCGGCATTTGGCAGCCTGCGTGTGGCCCGTGCCCTGTATTTTACCCGCGCAACCGCGCCTTATGGCGATGGTCCGCTTTATCATCATATCGGGCTTTATACCTATCGCCGTGCCGCCCTTGACCGTTTTGTCAGCCTGCCGCCGGCCGAGTTGGAAATGCGCGAAAAGCTTGAACAATTGCGCGCCCTTGAAAACGGTATGGTGATTGCAGTTGCCCTGGTGGATGGTGTGCCGCTGGGGGTGGATACCGCCGAGGATTTGGAGCGTGCCCGCGAAATTCTGGCCGCACGCGGATAGCACAGGTTTCGTTCTTTTGGGAATTTAAGGACACAGCAAGGCCCGGTTTTGATGCCGGGCCTTGCTTTTTGGGCGCTTTTCTCGCCATAAACGAAATTCTGCCAAATGTGGCAGCACAGCCATATGGGGCTTTGCGGGAATGTCAGGGGCCGTTGGCCCGGAATGAACAGGAATGAAGTTGATGACCAACCAAATGCGAATTGCTTTTCAGGGGATGCACGGTGCCTATTCCGATCAGGCGGCACGGCGTGCTTTTCCCGGCGCGGTAACAGTACCCTGCCGGACCTTTGAAGGCGCATTTGGCACCCTGCGCGATGGTGAAGTTGATTTGGCGGTGATTCCCATCGACAATACCCTGGCCGGGCGCGTGGCCGATGTGCATCACCTCTTGCCCGATTCGGGCGTGCATATCATTGGCGAAACCTTTTTGCGCATCAATCATGCGCTGCTGGGTGTCAAGGGCACGCAAATTTCCGATATTCGTGAAATTCGCAGTCATGTTCACGCCCTGGGCCAGTGCCGTAAAATTCGCAAGGAACTGGGGGTTCCGGCCATTGTCGGTTCCGATACGGCGGGGTGTGCCAAGGAAGTTGCCGATCTGGGCGACAAGGGCATTGCCGCCATTGCCCCGCTGCTGGCCGCCGAAATTTATGGCCTGGATGTTTTGCGCACCGAGGTCGAAGACGCCGCGCACAACACCACGCGCTTTATTATCCTCTCGCGCGAGGCCAAAACCGCGCCCAATGATGGCAGCCCGGTTGTGACCAGTTTTGTTTTCCGGGTGCGCAACGTTGCGGCTGCTTTGTATAAGGCGCTGGGCGGTTTTGCCACCAATGGCATCAATATGACCAAGCTGGAAAGCTATATGGTGGAAGGCCATTTCACCGCCACCCAGTTCTTTGCCGAGGTGGAAGCCCATCCGGACCAGCTTGGCCTGCGTCATGCGCTGGAGGAATTGCAGTTCTTTTCCCACGAGGTCCGGATTTTGGGGGTGTATCCCGCCCATCCGTTCCGGCGCGAAAATGTCCTGCCTGCCGAGTAAATGAGTCCGAAATGATTCCGGCCGCTTAAAAATCAAACGGGCCGCCAGTCATCGCTGGCGGCCCGTTTTGTCCTGTTATGCCGAATATTTGGCAGGCGTCAGGCATCGGCCTGATTGTTCAAATCGCGGGCAAACCGGCCAATGACTTTGGCGAGTTCGGCAGAACGTTGCGACAGTTCATGCGCGGCGGCCTTGATTTTTTCGGCATCCCCCGTGGTGCTTTGCGCATCCTGCATGGTTTTGCCCGACGTATCGGAAATCTGTTTGACGCCGCTGGCACTGCGATGGGCATTTCCGGCAATTTCGCTGGTGGCAACACCCTGTTCCTCAATCGCGCTGGCAATGGTGGTGGAAACCTCGCGCAGAATGCCGATGGTTTCCGAAACCCGGCCAATGCCATCAACCGCGCGGCTCGTACCCTCGACGACGGAATTGATCTGACTGGCAATTTCGTCGGTGGCGCGGGCGGTTTGGGTGGCAAGGTTTTTCACCTCGCTTGCGACCACGGCAAAGCCCTTGCCTGCATCCCCCGCCCGGGCGGCTTCGATGGTGGCATTCAGGGCCAGAAGGTTGGTTTGCCCGGCAATATCGTTAATCAGATTAACGATTTCCTGAATTTTATCAACCGATTGCGACAGCCCGCCCACATCCTGGCGGGCATTGTTGCTTTCTTCCGTCGCCTGGATCACGGTTTTTGCCATCTGGTCAATCTGGCCGCTGATCTCCCGGATCGAGGAGGAAAGTTCCTCCGTCGCTGCCGCAACCGCATCGACATTGGCCGACACATCCCCCGCCGTATTGGCGACTTCACGGCTGTGCGTGAGGATGCCATTGGCGCTATGAGTCATATTTTCTGACAGTTTCAGCGATTGATTGGTCGAATTGTCCACGGCATGGGCAATCGAGCCAACTTCCTGTTCAAGTTTGTGGGCGATGTCGCGAATATGGCTGCGGCGTTCGTCTTCGGCACGCTGTTTCTGTTTGAGGGCTTCGGCCTCCAGTTTTTGGGCGTTGGCCGATGTATCACGCAGTGCCAGGACCCCGGCGGCCATGTCGGCAATTTCAACGAACCGCGACTCGGTTTCCACCTCGGCATCGTAATTGCCTGCGGCAATGGTGCGGATATTTCGGTTGAGCGATACGATGCTGCGCCCGATCCGGGTGCTGACGATCCAGGACAGTGACCCGGCAACGATAATCGCGATGGCCGAAATCAGGCCCAGCCGCCACAGGATGGCGTGAAATTCGTTGGCCACATCATCCATGTAAACCCCGGTGCCCAGCGCCCAGCCCCATTGGGGAACCGGCCTGACATAGGCGGCCTTTTCAATCAGACGGTCGCCTTCACCGGGTTTTTTGGTGTCATAGGTAATGACGCCGCCACCGGCTTTGGCAGTGCTGACAATCATCTTGCGCACCTTGCTGTCGGGTTTGCATTTGCCTTCATCTTCCGGGCTTAACGGGTCCAGCACCATGCAATGGTTGAAGTCCGAAATATAAACGTAATTGTCGGACGCAAACCGGTATTCGCGCAGCAGCGCCAGGACTTCGGCCTTGGCCGCGGCTTCATCCATTTCGCCGCTTTTCGCCTTTTTGACATACTGGTCAATAATCTTGACCGCCCCTTCGGTCAGGTGGCTGATTTCATTGTATTTTTCGTTGCGAATGGAATTCTGGTAATTGAATGCAACGGTAATGACAATGGCGATGAGTGTGATCAGGCAGATTGCCGGGATTGCAAAGATGCCGGTAAGAACACGAAAACGCATGGATGTGCCTCTGAGACTACTTCCGGACAGGAATGGTGGGTCAGGATAGTCAACTCTACATCTAAAAGTATTATAGTTCTTTTAAACCCCATTTGTCCGCTGTTAAATTGTATGTCCGCTTTTGCCGCATGGCTGCCCGGCGCGCAGATAGTTTGACAATGGGTCAACATACCTGTATCAACCGGGCATTCCTTCGCTTGTAGGGCAGATCGTGCTGTCAGGAACTTTGTAGATAGGCGGGGGCGGGCGTGACGTGATGACGTCATGGCCTCATCATTGCCTACTCATGCAGGGTCCGTGACCGCGATATTTCGCCGGGCACCGGAAAGCTTGCGTTCGGGCGGGCTTTTATTTTCAGGCGCGAACATGGCGCCAACGGTGATTTGAAGGACTTTACCTTTTATGACGAATTTTGAAGGGCTCAACCTGATCGAGCCTCTGCTGCGCAACGTCGAAGCATCCGGTTTTACCACCCCGACTGAAATCCAGGCTGCCACCATTCCCGCTTTGCTGGAAGGCAAGGATCTGATGGGCATTTCCCATACGGGTGGTGGTAAAACGGCGGCTTTCTGCCTGCCGTTGCTGCAGCGCCTTGCTGAAAACCCGAAACGTCCGGCACCGGGGCAGCCGCGCGCCCTTATTCTCGCGCCGACCCGCGAATTGGCCAACCAGATCGGCCAGTGCCTGCGTGATTTCAAAAAAGGCATCCGCCTGTTTTCATCGGTCGTTTTTGGTGGCGCGCCGATGGGCCCGCAGATCCAGGAACTGCGCCGTGGCTGTGATATTCTGGTGGCAACGCCGGGCCGTTTGCTTGACCATATGGCACGCAACACCGTGCGCTTTGACGATGTTGAAGTTTTCATCCTCGATGAAGCCGACCGTATGCTGGATATGGGCTTCTCGGAAGATGTGCTGACGGTGGCGGAATTGCTGCCTTATAAACATCAGACCGTGATGTTCTCGGCCACCATGCCCGAAGCGGTGCGCCATTTGACCGACCGTCTGCTCAAAGACCCGGTCAAGGTACAAACCGCGCCGCAGGCCAGTGTCACCGAGCGTGTGACCCAGCGCGGCATGTTTGTCACCCGTCAGAACAAAACTGCCCTTTTGTTGCAGCTTTTGCAGCGCGAAGGCAGCGAACGGGTGCTGGTTTTCACCAAAACCAAACTTGATGCCGATGAACTGGCCTTTCAGCTTCAGGATGCCGGTGTGCAGTCTGACGCCATTCATGGCGACAAACAGCAGCGCATCCGTCAGAAGATTCTGCGCAATTTCCGCGATGGCCGTTTCCCGGTTCTGGTGGCAACCGATGTTGCTGCCCGTGGTATCGACGTTCCCGGCATTTCGCATGTCGTGAACTATGACCTGCCGACCGACCCGGAAAACTATGTCCACCGTATTGGCCGGACCGGCCGTGGCGGGGCCGAAGGCATTGCCATTTCCTTCTGCGAACCGCGTGATGTGCGCCATTTGCGCAATATCGAACGCACCATCCGCCAGGATGTCGATATTGACGAAGACCATGAATTCCACGTCGCACCGCCTTCGGGCCGTCGTGCGGGTGGCGGTGGCCGTGATGACCGCAATGGCGGTCGCGGCCGGGGCCGTGGCGGTTTTGCCGGTGGCCGTGGTGACAGCCGTGGTGGCGAAGGTCGCGGTCGCGGTGGTTTCGGCGGTGGCCGGGGCGGCAATGGCGGCGGTTTTGGCGGTCGCACGGAAGGCGATTCCGGTCGCCGTTTTGCCCGCCGGGATGATGCCTTTGCAGCCAATGACCGGGGTGATCGTTCGGACCGCGGAAATCGCGGGGATCGTGCAGATCGTGGCGACCGTCCCGAATTTGCCGCGCGCAAGCCGCGTTTTGACGGCGAAGATCGCGGTGGTTTTGCCGGTCGCCCGAAACGCGAACGTTTTAACCGCGATGACCGCGATGGGGCTTCGGCACCGCGTGGCAACCGGGGCGATCGCAATGATCGTGGTGATCGCGCCGACCGTGGCGATCGTCCGGCGCAGTTCCGCTCGCGCAATGATCGCGGTGGCGATCGCGGCCCGCGTGAAGAACGCGGTGAACGCCGCTTTGCCGGTAAACCGCGTGATGCGGGCCGGACCGAAGGCTTCAAATTCCGCGAAGGCGGCGAAGGCCGTGGCAAACGCGACTTTGGCGACCGTTCACGCAGCCAGAATGGCCGTGGCGGCCAGCAGGGGCTGAAACGCCGTTCGGCCTAAGGCCATCGCGCTTGAACTGATTTAAAAACGGGCGGCAGGCTTTTGCTTTGCCGCCCGTTTTCTTTGCCGTGCAGGGCGTAATTGACCGGCTGTTTTTCTTTTGGCAGGGACCAACCAAAAATTGCAGCAAACTGCATGACACTCCCGTTATCCTTCTTCATAATCGCAGGAAATTTGAAATATTTCCGGTAGATCGGGGGGAGACATGCGGATCATAAAGCCCTATGGGCGCAGCCATGTTGAGGGTGTTGCAACAGAACAGCCGCGCAGAAAATTGCGACTGAATACCCGCCCTGATATATCGCGCGATATTCCCGGGTTTGCCCAATCCCACGATGCCCTGATCATCGCGCAATGGATTTCGGCCATCGACAAAATCGCCACCAAACCAAAGCCCGATCAAAAGCCGACCCAAAGGCAAATGAATTTGCGCACCACATTGGGCGATGCCGCCTGGCAGCATTTAATGGCGAAAAACCTGTTACCGGCGGCAAAAGACCCGGCCATCAGGGAAAAGCTGCATCTGATCTGGCAATCCAAAATTGCCCCCTGGGGCGCATCGCGGCCACAGGAAGAAAAACGTGGCAAACCCACCCCCAAAGGGGGCTGGTATGAACGGTTTTGCGGGGCTTTAAGCCCGGAGGCGATTACCCAAAATGTCGCCCGGCAAATTGCCAAAGACATTTATGACCATTTGTATGTTGCTGCCAAACGCAAGGGGCGTGAGCCCGTCAAACAGGGTGAAAGCAGCAATAAACCGGGAAAATTCAAACCGGACCGCAAACTGAGCCTGATCGAGGAACGGGCAGAAAGCATTGCCAAAAATGCCCTTCGGCCCGGCACCCATGCACCGTGCCCGTGGGGGCAGGATGATCAGGCGATTTATGAGCAGGCGGGTGATGTGGCGACGAAAATTTATGACGACGCCCGTGATTATCTTGAGGACAAAAAACGCCGTTCGGGAAATCGCAATACATCATCGGTGCAATATTTGCCCCGCGATCTGGCGGTAAAAATTCTTTATGCGCAATATGGCCGGGTGTTTGGCCCGGACACGACAATTAAAGCCGCACTCGATGAACAACAAAGTCTGTTCGCCCTGCATACGGCCATCAAGGACTGTTATCACCGCCTCGTCAATGATGCCCGCAAGCGCCATATTTTGCGCATTCTGCCGCGCAATATGGCGGCACTGTTTCGGCTGGTCAGGGCGCAATATGATAATCGCGACATCAATGCCCTGATCCGCCTTGGCAAGGTGATCCATTATCATGCGGGTGAACAGGGCAAGGATGAACATCATGGCATCAGGGATTACTGGCCGTCGCAGCAGGACATTCAAAACAGCCGGTTTTGGGGCAGTGACGGGCAGGCGGACATTAAACGGCACGAAGCCTTTTCGCGCATCTGGCGGCATATCATCGCCCTTGCCAGCCGCACCCTGCATGACTGGGCTGATCCTGACAGTCAAAAGTTCACCGGGGACGATGACGACATCCTGATGCGGGCAGGCGCAATTGAGAGCAACGTTTGGGATGCTGGTCGCTATGAGCGAAAATGCGATGTGCTGTTTGGGGCACAGGCCAGCCTGTTTTGTGGCGCGGAGGATTTTGAAAAAGCCACCCTGAAACAGGCCATAACCGGCACGGGTAATTTGCGCAATGCCACCTTTCATTTCAAGGGCAAGGCACGGTTTGAGAATGAATTACAAAGGCTTGCTGATGATGTGCCCGTTGATGTGCAATCGGCCATCGCGGCCTTGTGGCAGAAGGACGCGGAAGGCCGCACCCGGCAAATTGCCGAAACACTGCAAGCGGTGCTGGCCGGGCATTTTTTAAGCGAAAGGCAAAACCGGCATATTCTTGCCACGCTAATGGCTGCAATGGCGCAGCCTGGCGATGTGCCCCTGCCACGTTTGCGCCGGGTGCTGGCCCGGCATGACAGTATCTGTCAACGGGGCCGCATCCTGCCGTTGCCGCCTTGCCCGGACCGTGCAAAGCTGGAGGAATCCCCGGCACTGACCTGCCAGTATACGGTGTTAAAAATGCTCTATGACGGACCGTTTCGGGCCTGGCTGGCGCAGCAAAACAGCACGATTCTGAACCACTATATCGACAGCACCATTGCCCGCACCAACAAAGCCGCCCAGGATATGAATGGGCGAAAACTGGCACCGGCGGAAAAAGACCTGATCACCGCCCGCGCGGCAGATATACCGCGTTTGTCGGTTGACGAGAAGATGGTTGATTTTCTGGGACGGTTAACTGCCGCCACGGCGACCGAAATGCGTGTGCAGCGCGGCTATCAGTCCGATGGGGAAAAAGCCCAAAAGCAGGCCGGATATATCGGAGAGTTTGAATGCGATGTAATCGCCCGCGCCTTTAGCGATTTTCTGGGTCAGAGCGGTTTTGACTTCGTGCTGAAATTAAAGGCCGATACGCCAAAACCCGACGCCGCACAATGTGACGTGGCCGCACTGATTGCGCCAGGCGATGTTCCTGCATTAACCCCGCAGGCCTGGCAGCAGGTGTTGTATTTTATTTTGCATCTGGTGCCGGTGGATGATGCCAGCCGATTACTGCATCAGACACGTAAATGGCAGGCTCTTGAAAAAAAAGGCAAAGACAAAGAAGTTAAAAAGGAAAAAGACAAAGAAGTTAAAAAGGAAGATGAAAAGCCTGATATTGCTGATCTGCAATCTGTCCTGATGCTGTATCTGGACATGCACGATGCCAAATTTACCGGCGGTGCGGCCCTGCACGGGATTGAAAAATTTGCCGAGTTTTTTGTCGAAAAAGCAGATTTTCGCGCGGTTTTCCCACCGCAATCCTTGCAGGATCAGGACCGCAGCATTCCCCGCCGGGGCTTGCGTGAAATTGTCCGCTTTGGGCATTTGCCATTATTGCAGCATATGTCGGGCACTGTGAAAATCACCCATGATAATGTGGTCGCATGGCAAACCGCCCGCACGCCCGACGCAACCGGCACGTCCCCGATTGCGCGGAGACAGAAACAGCGCGAAGAGCTTCATGCGCTCGCGGTTGAAAGACCAGCCCGCTTCAGGAATGCGGATTTGCACAATTATATGCACGCGCTTGTTGATGTTATCAAACATCGCCAGCTTTCGGCCCAGGTCACATTAAGCGATCAGGTGCGCCTGCACCGCCTGATGATGGGGGTTTTGGGCCGACTGGTGGATTATGCCGGTTTGTGGGAACGCGACCTTTATTTTGTGCTGTTGGCGCTGTTGTATCATCACGGGGTAACGCCCGATGATGTGTTAAAGGGGCAGGGCAAAAGAAAACTGGCCGATGGTCAGGTTGTGGAGGCCCTGAAGCCGAAAAACAGGAAGGCCGCTGCGCCGGTTGGTGTGTTTGACGATCTTGATCATTACGGTATCTATCAGGATGACAGACAAAGCATCCGTAATGGCCTTTCGCATTTCAACATGTTGCGCGGGGGCACAGCGCCCGATCTTTCCCACTGGGTTAATCAAACCCGCCGCCTTGTCGCCCATGACCGGAAACTGAAAAACGCCGTGGCAAAATCGGTGATCGAAATGCTGGCCCGCGAGGGGTTTGACCTCGATTGGACCATTGAACCCGATAGTGGCAAGCATATTTTAAGACACGGTAAAATCCGCACGCGCCAGGCGCAGCATTTTCAAAAATCCCGTATTCGTATCGAAAAGAAATCGGCCAAGCCGGATAAAAATGATACAGTCAAAATTCGCGAAAACCTGCATGGTGATGCGATGGTCGAACGGGTTGCGCGGCTGTTTGCGGCCCGGGCGCAAAAGTATCGCGATATTACGACGGAAAAACGGCTGGATCATCTGTTCCTGAAACCAAAGGGCTAGAATCAGAAAAAATGGAAGGCACACGCATAACGGGTGGTCAAAAACAGAGAAAAAACGACGCCCGACTCACCCAAACAGGAAGAAAAATCATGAAAAATGACTCGAAATTTTCCGATAAAACTTTGAGATATATATAGAATCCGGGGTTCCTGTCGACGTTCATCCCCAAATTGAGGGGAACTACACCGTCACACACACTATCAAACCAGGATCTCTGGTCGACGTTCATCCCCAAATTGAGGGGAACTACACCCTTCGCCCCCTTACCCTGTAATGATGCAGGGTCGACGTTCATCCCCAAATTGAGGGGAACTACACCCTTCGCCCCCTTACCCTGTAATGATGCAGGGTCGACGTTCATCCCCAAATTGAGGGGAACTACACCAGCCCGTGACGGTGGAAAGTGGGACGAAGCGTCGACGTTCATCCCCAAATTGAGGGGAACTACACCACACAAACGAGAGTTGGTTCCCCTTGTTGTGTCGACGTTCATCCCCAAATTGAGGGGAACTACACCACACAAACGAGAGTTGGTTCCCCTTGTTGTGTCGACGTTCATCCCCAAATTGAGGGGAACTACACCGATTTCCGGCATTACAACACGTGGGAACCAGTCGACGTTCATCCCCAAATTGAGGGGAACTACACCGATTTCCGGCATTACAACACGTGGGAACCAGTCGACGTTCATCCCCAAATTGAGGGGAACTACACCGATTTCCGGCATTACAACACGTGGGAACCAGTCGACGTTCATCCCCAAATTGAGGGGAACTACACCGACGGTGTAGCGCGGGTTACGTTACCCTGGGTCGACGTTCATCCCCAAATTGAGGGGAACTACACCCAAGTTGCGCATCCAGTGCAGCGAGTTTTTGTCGACGTTCATCCCCAAATTGAGGGGAACTACACCCAAGTTGCGCATCCAGTGCAGCGAGTTTTTGTCGACGTTCATCCCCAAATTGAGGGGAACTACACCCAAGTTGCGCATCCAGTGCAGCGAGTTTTTGTCGACGTTCATCCCCAAATTGAGGGGAACTACACCGTCGCCTGCTGAGTGGGACGAGGACGCGATGTCGACGTTCATCCCCAAATTGAGGGGAACTACACCCGAACGTGTGGCCGGGGCTATTAAAATGAAGTCGACGTTCATCCCCAAATTGAGGGGAACTACACCAGACAGAATGCCATCAAGAAAGACTTCGGCGTCGACGTTCATCCCCAAATTGAGGGGAACTACACCAGACAGAATGCCATCAAGAAAGACTTCGGCGTCGACGTTCATCCCCAAATTGAGGGGAACTACACCGCGCCCAGGGCGATTGAGTAGAACAGGTTTGTCGACGTTCATCCCCAAATTGAGGGGAACTACACCCTGCTTTGTCATGGTAAAATTCCGATCCAAGTCGACGTTCATCCCCAAAATTGAGGGGGATGAAGCGGGTGTTTGCGGCTTGAATTGGGTGGCGTTGGAAGTGCGTTATGGTTTTGCCGGGGGGCGTGTTATAGTGGTGGCCGCAATCGGGGGCGGATGACCGTTTTACCGTGGGGGATTTGGCTGTTACGTGACCCGTCTGGCACGCGGGTATTGAAGGAGCGGGGGATCAGCATGGTCTCTGGCGTTTATGATGCAGGCTCTGTTCGATATGGATTGGCCCGGATCGCCGGGGCCGTGTCGCGATTTTTTTTGCTGTTGCTATTGGCGTCGGTCGGGCTGGTGTTTGTGCCATTACGGGCCAGTGCGGATGACTGCAGCACGCTTTTAGTCTCGGGAAACCCGGATTACCCACCTTATTTATGGCCTGATCCGGCCAATCCGGCGGAATTGATTGGCGCGAATGCCGAATTTATCAAAATGGTCGGCCGGGAAATTGGCGTGGAGATGCAGGTGCGCCATGCCGGGCCGTGGGGCCGGGTGCAGGAAGAGCTGCGCCGGGGCAATATCGATATGATTGCCGGGGCCTTTTATACGCCCGCACGCGAAGAATATATGGATTATCTGCGGCCTGCCTTTCAGGGCACGCAAACGCGCATCTGGACCCTGAACGGTTTTCCCCGCACCCTTCATCGCTGGCAGGACTTGCGTGGCCTTGATGGCGTGACGGTGATCAATAACAGTTTTGGCCCGGTCTTTGACAATTTCGCGGATCAAAATCTGAAACTTCAGGAAATCCCCACGCTGTCGCAAAGTTTGCGTCTGCTGGAACTGGGCCGGGCGGATTACCTGATTTACGAGGATTTCCCCGTTGCCGCCTTTTTGGCCCGTAACAACATGACCGGCATCATGGCCCAGCCGGTGCGCATCAGTGCCGAGGATCTTTTTATCACCCTGTCGCGCAATTCCCCCTGCAATACGCCGGAAATGCGGGTGCGCCTTTCATCGGCCATTCGCAAACTGCTGGAGGACGGGGTGATGAAACGCCTTCTGGCGGGCAATATCGACCGGTGGGGTGGGCTGGTGAATTAACCTTGTTGATCCTCCCGCGCAAATATGCGGCGAAAAGGATGGTTTAAAGGGGGGTATCCGGCTGTCGGGATCAAGGTTGTCCGGCAGCATTTTTTTTTCAACGGATTACCGGGTTTTTGGCGGTGTGCTGCCCTGATGGGGCCGCCAGGGGGCTTTTGCGGGCGCATCGCAGACGCATCGTAGACGCATCGTAGACGCATCGTGAACGCATCGTAAACGCATTATCTGGGCAGGGTTTTTGCCGCCTTTCCCGGATCGATTGCGGCAAAATTGTGCCTTTGGAGTTGTTTTGACAACAGATTCGATATTAACTGCGCCCAGTAACGGAATTAAGTTACCCAATAAAGACATTCCGGGAGGAACGATAGCGATGAAATTTTTCAAAAGCCTGCCCGCCCTGGTGATGGGCGCGGCACTGGCCCTGAGTGCCACGGCCCATACGGCCCACGCGGCGGATTACAAAAGCGAATATAAAGTTTCGACCGTTCTGGGCAAACCGTTCCCGTGGGGGGAAGCGGCCGGGAAATGGGCCGAGCTGGTGGCCGAACGCACCGATGGCCGCATTAACCTGAAGGTTTATCCCAATGCGCAACTGGTGGCGGGCGACCAGACCAAGGAATTCACCGCCATGCGCCAGGGCATTATTGATATGGCGGTGGGATCGACCATCAACTGGTCGCCGCAGGTCAAGGAACTGAACCTGTTTTCACTGCCCTTCCTGATGCCGGATTTTGCCGCGATGGATGCCCTGACCCAGGGGCCGGTGGGCGAAAAGATTTTCGAGGCGATCCGCAAACAGGGGATCGAGCCGATTGGCTGGGCCGAAAACGGTTTTCGCGAAGTCACCAATTCCAAACATCCGATCACCTCGCCTGCCGATCTGGATGGTTTGAAAATGCGGGTGGTCGGATCGCCGCTATATAACGATATTTTCACCGCCCTGGGGGCGAACCCCACGCAAATGAGCTGGGCTGACGCCAAACCGGCCCTGACCACGGGTGCGGTTGACGGGCAGGAAAACCCGCTGACCGTTTATGATGTGGCCCAGATGGAAACCGCAGGCCAAACCTATATCACGCTGTGGCATTATGTTGCCGATCCGCTGATTTTTGCGGTCAACAAGCGTGTCTGGAACTCGTTTAGTGACGAGGACAAGGCGATTGTCAAACAGGCGGCTGATGATGCCGGGGCCTATGGCATTGCGCTGGCGCGCAAAGGCATGACCGATGATGACCAGTCGCTGATCAAGGCGCTGGAAGCCCGTGGTGCCAAGATCACCACCCTGACACCGGAACAGCGTCAGAAATTTGTCGATGCCACCCGCGATGTTTACAACAAATGGAAAGAACGTATCGGTCCGGATCTGGTGGATATGGCTGAAAAATCCATTGCCAACCGTTAAGGCATTCGTGTGTCTTTGACTGTCTGATTTTGCGGCCCTCACAGTACCGTCTCATTACCCTGCCGGTGCTGTGAGGGCCGGTTTCCCTGCTTTATTTTCCCGCCTGTTTGTTATGCTGTGTTTGAAAGGTCCCGACCGTGTCGGATCGTGACGGAATCCCCCTTGAATTTGACGGCGAACCACATGGTTCCCAAGAGCGTGAACCAGATGCGCAAAAGCCCAAAGCCCCGTGGCTCAAGATCGAGGAAGCGATTGCCGCGCTGGCAATGGGGCTGATCTGCCTGATCAGTCTGGCCAATGTGGTGGTGCGCTATCTCACCGATGTGTCCTTTGCCTTTACCGAGGAATTTTCGGTCTTTCTGCTGGTGGTGATGACACTGGTCGGGGCGTCCATTGCCTTTGCCCGCAATGAGCATATCCGCATCACGTTTTTCCTGGAGCGGTTTCCGCGCCCGCTGCGCATTGTGGTTGAATTGCTGATTTTGGCAATCACGACACTGCTGTTTGCCATGATCATGTATTACGGCGCGACCTTCACCTTTGATGAATATCAGTATGGCGAAATCTCGGCCGGGCTGGGCTATCCCAGCTGGATCTATTCGATCTGGCTGCCGCTGCTGTCACTCGTCATTCTGTTTCGCGTCATCGAACATGCCTGGCGTTTGGCCCGCTCGCGCCGCGCAGGTAATGCAGGCAGCCACCCGCAGGATGGAGGGGCGAAATGACCCCCAGTCTTGCGCTGCTGGCATCCTTTGCCGTTTTGCTGTTTATGGGCGCACCCATTGCCGTTGCCCTGGGTTTTGCCGGGGTGGTGGGCATTTATCTGGGCCTGGATGTCTATGCCCTGGCAACGGTGGGCACCAATACCTATAACGGCATTGCCAAATATCCGCTGATTGCCATTCCCCTGTTCATATTGACCGGCATGATTTTCGAGCGTTCGGGTGTTGCAAAAGGGCTGGTGGAATTTGCCGGGGCCCTGGTGGGGCCACGGCGTGGCGGGCTGGCGGTTGTCGCTGTGCTGGTCTGCATGATGATGGGCGGCATGTCCGGCTCTGGCCCGGCGGATGCGGCGGCTGTGGCAATGGTGATGATCCCGTCGATGATGAAGGCGGGGTATCCGCGCGAATTTTCCGCCAGCGTGATTGCCGCCGGGGCCTCGACCGCGATTTTGATTCCGCCCTCGGTCGCGCTGATCATTTATTCGATCATCGTGCCGGGTGTGGACCTCCGCGCCCTGTTTGCAGGCGGCATCATTCCCGGTTTGCTGGCCGGTCTGGCGATTATCATTCCGGTCGTGCTGCTGTCGCGCCGGCATGATTTTGGCGCGCAGGAAACCCGCAGCCAGTCGGCCCTGTTGCCTGCCTTCATACACGCCTTGCCGGGGCTTTTGGCCCCCGTGATCATTCTGGGCGGTTTGCGTTCCGGCCTGTTCACCCCGACCGAGGCCGCCGTGGTCGCCGTGGCCTATGGGTTGTTGATTGGCATGTTTGTCTATCGCACCATTCGCCTGCGCGATTTGTATCAGTTGTTTGTTGATTCCGCCGTAACCTCGGGCGTGATCATGCTGATCATTACGCTGGCCGGTATTTTTGCCTGGGCCGGGATGACGCTGGGCACGTTTGATATGGTGGCAAATGCCATTTTGGGCCTCTCAACCAACGAACATGTTGTGTTGGCGCTGATCATGGTGGTGCTGCTTCTGGCCGGGATGGTGCTGGACGGGGTGTCGATTTATCTGATCATGCTGCCCATCCTGATGCCGATCATGCAGGAATTTGGCTGGAGCACGGTGTGGTTTGGCGTGGTCATGGCGATGAATATCGCGATTGGCCAGTTCACCCCGCCTGTCGCGGTGAATTTGATGGTCACAACCCGCATCGCCGGTGTGCCGCTGGAAAAATCGGTGAGCTGGAGCCTGTGGCTGGTGCTGTCAATGGCGATTGCCATGACCCTGGTGATCATGTTCCCCGCCCTTGTCACCTGGCTGCCCGACCTTTTGGGCTATCGGACCTGACAGGTACCGCCGCCACACGCTGCATTTTAGGTTGTCGGGCGGAGAACTGCTTTTCAGGCGGTTTTCCGCCCGATCCTGTTTTAACGCGGTGAAAACATTTAACATGGAACGTTAATTGGGCGGTCTTTAAGACGTCGTAAGGAACTTTCTGTTGAGGTGACATGAGCAAACGTTCCGCGAAAATTCTGTTTTGGGTTTATGTTGCGCTGATCGTGTTTAGTGTCCTGTTTGTCAGTCTTTGGGGCTATGAAGGCGGTACCGGGGAGGCAACAGTCCTTGAAAATATCTATTATCTGATCAGCGACGGCCTGTTGTTTGCCGCTATTTTTGATTACGCCTATAGCCGTAAGTGGTTCGGCGAGAAGGTGGTTATTGTGATTATGGTCAATACCATTGTGTCGGGTATTTATAGCGTACTTTCCCTTCTTGTGCCGGACTATGCGATTTTGTCCTCTTTTGATGTCGGCTCCCTGATTGTCATTTATGTCGTGGCTGACGGCCTCGCCCTGGTGTGCATGAACAGCCTGCGCAAGGAAGCCCGTTTGCGTAACGCGCCCAAACACGGGTAATTCAGGGCTTTTCATGAGCTTCGAGCTGAAACGCGGATTAATTCGGTAAGCCTGTGCGGATTTAATTTGACGTTAACGTAAACGTTAACTACAAAGGAGTCCGTTCCAGACCTTAGCAGGCAGGCCCGTCATGACCGCGTTTGAACCGCTTAATCCTGATTATGATGCTGAAGTACGCCGTCGTTTTGCCCAGCAGCCCTATAATCTTTCCATTGGCGCACGCGTGGACAAGGTTGCACCCGGCCGGGTAGAGCTTGTCATGCCCGCCCGGGCCGATCTGGTGCAGCATAATGGCTATTTTCACGGTGGGGCGATTGCCGGGCTGGCCGATATTGCCGGAGGGTTTGCTGGCTGGAGCCTGGTTGCCGCCGATCAGGGCATGCTGACGGTGGAATACAAGCTTAATATCGTCGCACCGGGCCTGGGCGAACAGTTGCGTGCCGTGGGCGAGGTGGTGTCGCGCGGGCGGTCCATTATCGTGACACGGATAGATGTGTTTGGCGAGGCCGACGGGCAGGCCAGCTTATGCACAACCGCCTTGCAAACTTTAAAAGTCATGCGCTTGCCACCGGAGCTTTTGGCCGGGGCGGCATAGAATGACCGGCATAGGACCGGACCAAAACAGGGCGCGGTAATGGCCCGTCTTTCATGAATGATAATCGATCAAGGGCAGGAATATTGTTATGGCATTTGTTGATTTTCCCGGTTTGAGATTTGATCTTGGCGAGACGGCGGAGGCCATTCGCGAAACGGTGTCGGCCTTTGCCGAAGCCGAAATTGCGCCACGCGCCGCCGAGATAGATGCGAAAAACGACTTCCCCAACGATCTTTGGCGTAAATTTGGGGATCTGGGCCTGCTGGGCATTACCGTGCCCGAGGAAGATGGCGGCACCGGCCTTGGCTATCTCGAACATGTGGTGGCGATGGAAGAAATCAGCCGTGCTTCGGCCTCGGTCGCACTGTCATACGGGGCGCATTCCAATTTATGTGTCAACCAGATCCGCCGTAATGCCAGTGCGGAGCAAAAGGCGCGCTATCTGCCCAAACTGATCAGCGGGGAGCATATCGGTGCCCTTGCCATGAGCGAACCCGGCTCAGGCTCTGACGTGGTGTCGATGAAATTGCGGGCGGAGAAAAAGGGGGATCGTTATATTCTGAATGGCAATAAAATGTGGATCACCAACGGCCCGGATGCCGATACCCTGGTGGTTTATGCCAAAACCGATGCGTCCGCCGGACCCAAGGGCATCACCGCCTTTATCATTGAAAAGGGGTTTAAGGGTTTTTCAACTGCGCAAAAGCTCGACAAACTGGGGATGCGCGGGTCCAATACCTGCGAGCTGGTGTTTCAGGATTGCGAAGTGCCCGAGGAAAATGTGCTGGGCCATCTGAATGGTGGTGTGCGTGTGCTGATGAGCGGCCTTGATTACGAACGTGCCGTTCTGGCCGCTGGCCCCACCGGCATCATGCGGGCCTGCATGGATGTGGTGGTGCCCTATATTCACGAGCGTAAACAGTTTGGTCAGGCAATTGGCGAATTTCAGCTGATGCAGGGCAAAATGGCCGATATGTACACCACCATGAATGCTTGCCGCGCCTATGTATACGAGGTTGCCAAGGCCTGTGACCGGGGTGAAACATCGCGCAAGGATGCTGCCGGCGTGATTTTATATGCCGCCGAAAAGGCGACCTGGATGGCGCTGGAAGCCATCCAGACCCTGGGCGGCAATGGTTATATTAACGAATATCCGACGGGCCGGTTGCTGCGCGATGCCAAACTTTATGAAATCGGCGCGGGCACCAGCGAAATTCGCCGCATGCTGATTGGTCGTGAACTTTTTGGTGAAACAGCATAAGTGCCTGTTTTATTCCGTCTTGTATGAAATTTTCCCGGATAAAGGGGCGAAATGATGACTGCTGATTCCATCGTGATTGTTTCCTGTGCCCGCACCCCAATGGGCGGCCTGTTGGGCGATTTTGCCAGCCTTACCGCATCTGAACTGGGTGGCGTTGCCATCAAGGCGGCCCTTGAGCGTGGCAATGTTGCCGCCGATGATATTGACGAAGTGATCATGGGCAATGTGCTGCCTGCAGGCCAGGGGCAGGCCCCGGCCCGCCAGGCGGCGTGGAATGCCGGTATTCCGCGTGCCGCAGGGGCCACCACGATTAACAAAATGTGTGGCTCGGGCATGAAGGCGGCGATGCTGGCCCATGACCTGTTATTGGCGGGCAGTGCGACGGCAATGGTGGTGGGCGGCATGGAAAGCATGACCAATGCGCCCTTCCTGCTGCCCAATATGCGCGGTGGCAATAAATATGGTCATTCACAGGTCTATGACCATATGGCGCTGGATGGGTTGGAGGATGCCTATGAAAAGGGCCGTTCAATGGGCACCTTTGCCGAAAGTACCGCCGATAAATACGGATTTACCCGCGAAGCCCAGGATGACTATGCCATCGCGTCCCTGACGCGGGCACAGGAGGCCATTACATCCGGCCAGTTTGCCGATGAAATTACCCCGGTGACGGTTTCAACCCGCAAGGGCGATGTGGTAATTGATACCGACGAGCAACCGCCCAAGGCCAGCCCGGACAAAATCCCGACGTTGCGCCCCGCCTTTCGCAAGGATGGCACGGTAACGGCGGCGCATTCCGCCTCGATCTCGGACGGGGCGGCGGCACTCGTGATGATGCGTGAAAGCGAGGCACAAAAGCGCGGCCTTAAACCGCTGGCGCGCGTGCTGGCCCATGCCACCCATGCGCAGGAACCCTGCTGGTTTACCACAGCGCCGATTGATGCCATTCGCAAGGTTTTGGCAAAAACCGGCTGGGATGCACAGGATGTTGATTTATGGGAAATCAACGAGGCCTTTGCCGTGGTGGCAATGGCGGCGATGCACGATTTGGACCTTGATCATGCAAAGGTGAATGTCAATGGCGGGGCCTGTGCGCTGGGCCATCCGATTGGCGCGACCGGGGCACGGTTGCTGGTCACACTGATCCATGCGCTTAAGGCCCGCGGCGGGCGCAAAGGTGTGGCGTCGCTGTGCATTGGCGGCGGGGAAGCAACCGCAATGGCGCTGGAGCTGATCTAGCCCGGGAATAGCAGGGTAATTCTGGAAACTGTCTTTTGAGGGTACCCAAGCGGGCAAATTGCCCTTATTTTGGGCCTCTTAAGGTCAATTCAGAATAGAGAATTTGCGGAATGGCGAAAAGCACTGTCGAGCGGATGCTGGCCGGTTTCAAAAGTTTCAAGGCGATGTATTACGAACAGCGCCCTGAACGTGTTACCGACTTGATGAATATGGGCCAGAAGCCCGAAGTGCTGTTGATTGCCTGTTCTGATTCCCGTGTTGACCCGGCCATTCTGACCAATGCCGAACCCGGCGAGATGTTTGTCATTCGTAACGTTGCCAATCTGGTCCCACCTTACGAGCCTGACGAAAACTATCACGGGACGTCATCGGCCATCGAGTTTGCGGTGCGCGATCTGAAGGTTCGCGATATTGTCATTCTGGGTCATTCGGCCTGTGGTGGTATTCAGGCCCTGGTGGAGCATGGCGAAGCGGGCAAAGTACCAGAGCGTGATTTTATCGGTGAATGGGTCAGCATGGCGAAATGTTGCCTGGAACACGGACCGGATGTTGACGAGGTTTCGCGTCGTTCGATCGGCAATTCGCTGCAAAACCTGATGACGTTCCCCTACATTCAGGAACGTGTCGCGGCCGGAGACCTGAACCTGCATGGCTGGTGGTTTGGCATGAAAGAAGGGATTTTGTGGCGTTATGACGCCGCAACGGATGAATTTGTTCAGGGCGACGAATAAGCCTGGCCGGACCCGGGCGGTGATCCCGTTCTGATCGCCTGGCCGGTGAGGTCGCCCCAGCGGGAGGATGCCGCCATGCGGCTGGAAGAGTATCAGGTCATGGTGCGCGATACCGCGCGCGAATTTGCCGAAAACGAGCTTAAACCCCACGCCGCCAAATGGGATATCCATCACACATTCCCGGCCGAAGCCATTGCCGGGCTGGGCGAGCTTGGTTTTATGGGCATGCTGGTGCCCGAAAGCTATGGCGGGGCGGGTATGGACCATGTGGCCTATGCCCTGGCGCTTGAGGAAATTGCCGCAGGCGACGGCGCAACATCCACCATCATGTCGGTCCATAATTCTGTTGGTTGTATGCCGATCCTGAAATTTGGCACCGAGGCGCAGAAACAGGAATTTCTGGTGCCAATGGCACAGGGCGAGAAAATTGGCGTTTTCTGTCTGACCGAACCCCAGGCCGGGTCCGATGCCAGCGCGATCAGGACCCGGGCCGTGCGTGACGGCAGCGACTGGGTTTTGAACGGGGCGAAGCAATTCATCACATCGGGCCGCGAAGGTGATGTGGCGATTGTTTTTGCCGTGACCGACCCGGCGGCGGGCAAGCGCGGCATTTCCGCCTTTATCGTGCCCACCGATACACCGGGTTACGTCGTTTCCCGGACGGAGGACAAGCTGGGGCAGAATGCCTCCGATACCTGCCAGATCACCTTTGTTGATTGCCGTGTTCCGGCGGAAAACATGCTGGGTGCCGAAGGGCAGGGCTATAAAATTGCCCTGGCGAATTTGGAAGGCGGGCGTATTGGCATTGCCGCGCAATCGGTGGGTATGGCGCGTGCTGCCTTTGATGCCGCGCGGGATTACGCCAATGAACGCGAAACCTTTGGCAAAAAGATTATTGATCATCAGGCGGTGGCGTTTCGCCTGGCCGACATGGCCACCAAAATTGATGCCGCCCGCCTGTTGGTGCATCGCGCCGCCGCGCTTCGCGATGATGGCAAACCCTGCCTGACCGAGGCGTGCATGGCAAAGCTGTTTGCCTCCGAAATGGCGGAGGAAGTGTGTTCCAGGGCCATCCAGATCCACGGTGGTTATGGCTACCTTAAGGACTTTCCGGTTGAGCGCATTTACCGCGATGTGCGTGTGTGCCAGATTTACGAAGGCACATCCGACATCCAGCGCATGGTGATTGCCCGCGCCCTGGCTGATTAGGGCAGCCTTTTGACGCACAGGGCAAAGGTGCCTTCCTATACAGGGTCGAGCCTCCAGCCCCGGGCGGTTGCCGATAACCGGTCTGTCAGTTCCAGGTTATCGAGGAATGCGTCATCATGGGAGACCACAATCAAGGTGCCGCGATAGGCCCGTAACATGGTTTCCAGCGCCTGCAAGGATGGCAGATCAAGGTGATTGCCGGGTTCGTCAAGCAGCAGCAGTTCCGGTGGCGCAGCAGCATACAGGATGCAGGCCAGGGCCGCTTTCAGGCGTTCGCCACCACTGAGTTTGCCGCTGGGAATTGTGATTTTGGTGGCGTCCAGCCCCAGTTGCGCCAGACGCATCCGCAAATCGCCTTCGGGGGCGTCACGATTGACCTGTTGTAGTTGGGCAAGCACCGTTTTTGCGGGATCAAGACCGGTGAGTTTCTGATCAAGATGCGCAGTCTTTGCAAAGACTGCGCATGTGCCACCGACAGGCGATAGCTGGCCCGCAAGCATCCGCAGCAATGTGGACTTTCCGCATCCGTTGGGCCCGATAACGCCGATACGCTGTTGCCCGCCCAATATCAGGCTGATGGTTCGGGCCGGGCCCGTGACATGGGGGAGCACCGCCCCTTCGAGCTTTGCAATACGCCTTTGCATCGCCTGGCTAAGCGGGCGGGAATGGACGGTGATGGCTGTTTGATTTTCAACGTGCCGGGCGGCTTCCTCAACGCGCCGATCAAGGTCTGCCCGGTTGGCGATCTGCTTTTTGCGCAATGTGCCTGCGGATGCTTCGCTACGCTCTTTTTGGCGATCGAGCAGGATTTTGGCCTGATTGGCATCTTTGCCCTGTCGTTTGCCCCGTGCCTGTCGGCGCTGTTGCCGTTCACGCTGTTTTTGCGCCACCCTTTCATGGCGCTGGCGTTCCGTTTTGCGTTCATGCAGGTTCTGTAGGGCGTTTTGCCGTTCATGGGCCCTGGCTTCGGCGTAAAACGTGTAATTGCCCCCGTAGCTGTGCAATCCATGCGACGAGAGTTCAACGATACGGTCGAGTGATTCCAGTACTTCCCGGTCATGGCTGATGACAATCAGACCGCGAGACCATTGTCGAAGCTGATGGATCAGGGCATGACGGCCAGGCCTGTCGAGATGGTTGCTGGGTTCGTCGAGAATCAGAAAATCGGCATTTGAAAGTGTGGCTCCCATCAGGGAAACGCGCATTGCTTCACCCCCGCTTAGCATCGATGCCGGTGTGTTCGCGCCCAGATGGCCTAAATTATGATGCTCAAGTTGCTGGAAAAGACGCTGGTTTATATCCCAGCTGTCGCCCACGATGTCGAAATCTTCCGGGGCTGTGCTGCCCGTTTCGATACGTTCCAGGGCATCAAGGATATGTTTGATGCCGGCAAGGTCGGCCACGCTGGAACCCGGCGGGTGGCTGACATGCTGGGCCAGATAATAGACTGTACCGGAACACTGGCAGTGGCCTGATGTTGGCTTTAGCAATCCGGCCATGATGCGCGCCAACAGGGTTTTGCCCGCGCCATTGCGCCCGACAAGGCCGGTTGCGCGCAGATCAAATGTTTCGGTCAGATTGGAAAAAACAGGTCGGCCATCGGGCAGCACGTAAGACACGTCTGTGATGGCAAAGCTGATATGTGTCATGCGGTATTTCCACGATGCCGTGATCTCCCCCTGTGATCAGGGGTGGGTGGAGACAGGCCGTCACAAGAACGGCGGCATCACTGGCGCATTGGACAAACACCTCACAAACGCGAAATTAAGGTACAATCATAACTCTAATGGTTGCGCCTGACAATGCCGCAATACGGGAAATGCCCTAACGTGATGGGGCTTGTTTTGGGGTAGTTAGGCAGAGGGCGGGCCAAAGCGGGTTAAAAAGCGGTTGGCACGGGGCAGGGCATTATGCAGGAACTGGTCGGGGCCGCGCAGCCACAGGCCATCAATTTCGCGGGATTTTTCTTCCGATATTAAAACATTGCGCGGCAGGGTGATTAAATCGGCCTGCCATCCCGGCCAGCGTTGCCGGGCCCGATGCCAGGTGTGGCGCAAATAGGCATCGCGCGGGCTGAAGCCATGATAATCAAAAATCCAGTCATGTCCGGCAATAACAATATGATTTCCGGTAAATCCTGCCGCCGGTTTGAACCTGAGCGAGTAAAAGCCGCGATCCCCGTTGGCATCAAACCGGGCCAGAAAGGCATGGGCCAGAATATGACAGGCTCCGCAGGCAAAAAACACGCGGTCGGGCAGGTTCCATCGTTTGACCGGGTCCTTTTTGCAATAGCCGGGGGTGCGGGGCTGATACATGGGGGCCTATTCCCTATCGCGATGGCAGCAGGTCGTATTTTTCCAAAAGACGGCGAAGCTGGTGATAATTCAGTTTCAGGAAATTTGCCGCTTCGGTCTGGTTGTTATGATTGGCCTGCAAGGCATGTTTGAGAAGGGCTATTTCATAGTCCCGTGTGGCTTCGCGAAAATCAAGGCTGCCATCTTTTGCAGAGGGCATGTGTGGTGGTGTAGGCTGGTTCGGGCTGTCTGTTGTTGGATCTGCGCTTTTTTGCGTTTCGCTCCAGACCCCTGCAAACGGGTCCAGCACGATACGGGAAACCGGGGCGTCGGTGTCTTCGCTTAAGTAAAGGCTGCGTTCAACCGCGTTGCGCAATTCGCGCACATTGCCCGGCCAGTCGTAATTTTTCAATTGTTCTATGGCCTGACTGTCAAAACCGGAAAAGACCTGTCGCGATAAACGTTTGGTCATTTCCAGGGCGAATTGTTCGGCCAGGGGCAAAATATCGTCCGGGCGTTCGCGCAGGGGCGGCACGGCGATCACGTCAAAGGCCAGGCGGTCCAGCAGGTCGGCGCGGAATTTCCCCTGTGCGGCAAGCTGTTTGAGGTTTTCATTGGTGACACCAATGACGCGCACATCCACGTCAATCACCTCGCTGCCGCCCACCCGTTCGATCTCGCCATATTCCACCACACGCAGCAGTTTTTCCTGCACCATCTGGCTGGCGGTGGCGATTTCATCCAAAATGATGCTGCCGCCATGTGCGCGTTCAAACCGGCCGACATGGCGCTTTTGCGCGCCGGTAAAGGCCCCGGCTTCATGGCCGAAAAGCTCGGTATCAAGCAGGGTTTCGCTAAGGGCGGCACAATTGACCTTGACCAGTGGTCCACCCCAGCGGGTGGAAAGGTAATGCAGGCGCGCGGCAATCAGCTCCTTGCCCGATCCGCGTTCGCCAATCACCAGGCAGGGGCGATTTATGGGCGCCAGGCGCGACACATGCTCCAGCGCGGCCAAAAAGCGGGGGTCTTCGCCCAATATGGTTTGTGATATGTCCATTTCGCGAAAAACGTTATCGGAAAACGCCATAAAAGTCGCGATAAATATTAATTTTCGAGAGGTGATTTTTGTTAAGTGTTTGATTTTAAATAAAAAATAAAACTGGCACGCTATCTGCAAAGCAAGGGGCAGAAGAGTTTACATCCCCCAACAGGAGATCGAGCAATGGGCGTGTTCTCGCGTTTGTCCGATATCGTGAATGCCAATATCAATTCGCTTCTGGATCGTGCCGAAGATCCGGAAAAAATGGTCCGCCTGATGATTCAGGAAATGGAAGATACCCTGGTCGAGGTTCGGTCAAGTGCTGTTAAGGCGATTGCCGATAAAAAGGAAGTCGAACGCAAGCTGAAAAAGCTGCGTGATGGTCAGAATGAATGGGAAGAAAAGGCGGAATTCGCCGTTTCCAAGGGTCGTGATGACCTTGCCAAAGGGGCCTTGATGGCGCGTCGCCGTCTGGCCGACCAGGCTGTGGTGCTGGAGCGTGAACTTGAAGTGATCGAGGAAACGCTGGGCAAGTTTGATGAAGATTTGAACAAGCTCAATAGCAAACTGAATGAAGCCAAGGGCAAACAGCGTGCGGTGGAAATTCGGATGAAAACGGCGGAAAAGCGCGTTAAGATGCGTGAAAAGCTGCATAACAGCCAGATCGATGATGCCCTGCTGCGCTATGAAGCAATGGAACGCCGGATTGACGAGCTTGAAGCCAGTGCGGAATCCTATGATATGGGCCGGGCAAAAACCCTCGATGAAGAGTTTGGCGACCTTGAGGCCGAACTTGGCATTGAAGATGACCTGAAAGCATTGAAGGAACGGGTCAATAAAGACAACTAATTCAGTGTGCAGGCGTGCTGGTGTCTGCGGTTGGCGGTCATGGCCAAAGGTGGCGTGACCGAACCTTAACAAAGGTAAGGGGCGCTTATGTGGGCTATTGCCGTTCCACTGATTGTGTTTATTTCCATTGTCGGGCCGGTTTGGGTGGTTTTTCATTACATTACCGTTTGGAAACGGATGAAGGCCGAACGCCAAAATGTCCCGCCGGTGGAAAGCCAGGAACACAAACAGGCACTGGCCCATCTCAAACAGAGGGCCGAGCGTCTTGAAAACCGCATAGCGACACTGGAAAGTCTTCTGGATGCAGAGGTTGCCGAATGGAGGAACAGAATATGACTGCCGAGCAAGCTGCTGCCGGTGCGCGATTTTACAACAGGCATCATGGCCCCCGCGAGCGGGGATGCCGGTTCCGTCGCGGTGAAGGGCGCAACCCTTCCCACCGTGGCTGTGGGCACCATAACGGGCCGTATCGCGGCGGACCGCTTAGAAGCACCGTTAACGGTGTGGCCGAAAAATTTGGCATTCCGCGCAAGGGCGTGCTGATTGCCTGGATCGTGACGCTGATTTTCAGCTTCCCGGTTGGCGTGTTTCTGTTCCTGGTGGCGTGGTCCTATATCCATCGCCCGGAATGGTTTTCCTTCCTTGGCCGTCGGGGGCATCGTGGCGGGGCTGCGGGCACGCATCGTCGCACAACCCCGAACGAGGCAACCGCAGAACAGGCTGAAAGCCCCACCTTTGGTGTTGATTACGAAGAACCCTGGATGGAAGATCTGCGCGAACGGTTTGATGATCTGGAGCGCCGCACCGGAAATATGGAAGGATATGTGGCCTCGGGTGATTATAATCTGTCGTCGGAATTCAAGCGGATGCGCAAGGAAGACACGTCTGATGATGGCTCCGGGCCATCAGATGTGAAAAACCCGCAGAATGGTGCGGACGATAAATCGGACAAACCCCAGGATCGCGCCTGATCACAGCCCCCGTTTCACCCTTTCTCTTCTTCTTTGTCTTATTGGTTTCATGCTGGTCGGCCTGCTTCCCCCGCCCGCCCGGCCAGCATGATACGGACCGTGCTGCTTTGGTGCCCCGTTGTCGGGTCAGTCTCCCTCGTGTCTTCCCCAAGACTCCGCATTGCAGTTCGGTCCCGGATCGCCTGTCATCTGACGGGCGATCCGTTTTTATGGCCGAGACCCACTTGTCCTGATCGAAATCGATCGGGACAGCCCTCAATCGGCGGGCGGGCTTCTCCGAAACCCTTGCCTCTCGCGGCATAGGCCGCGCGGCGCCGTCGCGCCTAGCCAGTCCAGGGTGCGTTTCACGCATCGAGCACTGGTATGAACACATAAAAGACTCGCCCGGAATCAAGTATTTCTTAAAAAATCATCGAATAAGGTTTATGACTAACCCTAATTTGGATGTTGTTGCTGGCGTTATTTGATCCTGCACTTCATTGATCGGCAAACTGTTTGGGGGCGGTTTATGGCGGCTTTGGTTGAACATCCCGGCGAACCGGATTTTCTGCGTCGCCTGATGCTCGATAATCCCTGGTGGGAGGGGATCACCGATGAAATGGTGCATAACCTGCCGGTCCGGGCCTTTTTCAAACGGTTCTGGAATGCCATTGAGCGGGGCGATGGCAGCAAGGCCGTCCTGCTGACCGGGCCACGCGGGGTGGGCAAAACCGTGATGCTGCGTCAGGCGGTATCGCAACTGCTCGATGGTGATACACCGCGCCGCCATGTCTGTTATGTCTCGCTGGAACATCCGCTGTTCCTGGAGCTTGATATTTCCCGCCTGCCGCGCCTTTTGCGCGCATCGCGCGGTATTTCGGCCGATCATCCCTTATGGCTGTTTATCGACGAGGTTTCCTATCAGCGGGACTGGGAAAGCCAGATTGCCCGCTTGCTCAAGGCCGACCCGATGGTGCGGGTGGTGGCCGTCAGCGCGCTGGCCCCGGCCGCGGAAAACCGGGCGCATTTGACAACACTTTTCCTGCCGCCTTTCAGTTTTGCCGAATATCTCGAACAGCGCGGCGTCAAACCGGCGGATGTTTTACCGGAATCGCCCAATGCCACCCGTTTTACAACCGATGTGCCACCGGGCCTGGTCGAACTGAATACCCTGTTTGAAGATTACATCAATGAAGGCGGTTTTCATGACCGTGACGGCGAGGCCGGGGCCATTCATCGGTCGCTTCATTCCGACCTTCCCGGCCTGCATGGTATTTCCAGCCCGTCGGACCTGCACCGCCTGTTTGTGTTGCTGGCCTATAATACCGGGGCCGAATTTTCGATTGAAACGCTGGCGCGTGAACTGGATCTCGCCAAAAATACCCTGCGCCGCTATCTCGAATATCTGGAAAGTGCCTGGCTGGTGCGCCGCCTGGAACGGGTGGACCAGGATGCCAAACCGTTTCAGCGCGCGGTGGCCTTCAAGGTGCATCTGATTCATCCGGGCCTGCGCAGCGGGTTGATTGGCGGGCGCGCCGAAGGCGAGGATACCGTGACACGGCTGGTGGAAACCGCGATTCAAACGCAGTTTCTGGCATCCAGCACCGGGATGGAAAGCCTGTTTTATGCCCGTTGGGGGCATTATGAAGTGCCGTTTGTGTTTTTGGACCGGCGCAGTGGGACGCCGCTATTTGCCTATCATTGCCTGTGGCGCGATGATGCCATTCGCAAACCCAAGGAAGTGCGCGCGCTGGTCAATTTCAAAACCAGCCATGATTTGCCCCTGGGGGCATTTGTGCTGACCAAGGCGCAGTGGCATGGCGGCAAGCTGGGCGGGGAGCCGATGCGCTTTGAACCGGCCAGCGTGCTGGCATTGCGCATCGGACTTGAATTTTCACAGCTTTAGGCATCCGCCGTCCGATATATGCTTTTTAAGTCATTGATCAGGATTATTTTGGCCATGTCGGGACGTTTATTGCGGTTTTATCTGGGAAAAATTGTGCTGACGGGCGCGTTTTTCGTGCTTTTTGGGGCTGTTGTGCAAGCGGGCGGGCCTGCTTTACAAGCCTCCGGCCCTGTGGTCTGTCCCGGTCAGGGGCATGGCAGCGCGGCTGTGCCGATTAACCTTGAGCATATTTTTTGTGGTGAATTGAACCGTAAAAACCGCTTCACCGGTTTTCATGCCCGCCCGCAGGGGCAGAACCCCGTCACCATTGCCAGAGTCGAGATGGCGTCGGGCTCGGAAAATGCCAATGGCGTTTATGAGGCCACGGTGTATTGGAATATGGACCGCGATGCCGATGAAAGGCCGGTCAATCCCGCCAAATTTTCCACCATGTTCCCCGATGATTGCAGCCGGGACCAGATCATTGCCTCGATCCTGTATGCCAGCCGCCACGCCCTTTCGGCGTGTCCGGCCGGTGCGCCGGGCTGGACCCGGTGTGGGCTTAACCGGCCGGACGATCAAGCAGCCGCGTCCCAATATTGTGTCGGCAAGGACCTGACATCACGTTTCACCATTGCCTTTGCCCTTCATGAGGGTCGCGTTAATACGGCGTTTCCCCTTGCAATGGGCCGTTGATGTGTTTTGGCGTGTGCCCTTGATACGGTGATGCTGTTTATAATTGTTAAACTTCGGTCTTGTGCTTTTTTTAAGGGTACCCATTATTATGATGCCTTGAGACGTGTTGCCGTAATTGGAGGTCATGATGGGGGAATCACTGGGGGGTCCCTGCGTTACTGTGCCCGATTGGCCGGGGCGCAAAGCAAATGATGGGGGACATGCCCGCATCACGGCGTTTCTGGTGCTTGATATTCAGCAATCGCTGGAAAAGGCCGAAGCCGTGCGCAAGTGCATTTTGGCACAAACCCGGGGCGAGGGGGGCGACCCCGATCAGCGCGAAATTGTCATGAACGCCTATGATGTGACTTTCGGACCGGTTCAGTGTGTGATTGAACCGGCCTTTGACGATACCGGCGAGGTTGCGGTTTTTGTCAAAACAGCCGACCTTTTGGCCGCGATAGAGCGACGCATTGCCGACATTAAGGGTTTTGATCGCACATAAATCCCCAAATGGTTGCATTCCTTGAGGACAATAACGGATTATCGTTGTGTTTTTCTTTGATTGCAGGCAAATCCTGTCCATAGTGATGGTCTGATGGATCAGTCGGGGGCCGATACAGTGCGTAAACGGGCGTGCCAAAGGGGTGAAAGGCGAAAGCCGGGTATTGTCGCTGCCCTGTTTGGGGTTTTCGGGTTTTTGCTTTTTGCAGGGCAGGTGGCGCCCGTAATGGCGCAAACTCAGGCAGCACCATCTGATCCGTTGCAAACCTTTTTACAGGCCTATGTTCAGCAGGCCGGGCTGCCCGGTGCCGTTGTGGGCATTTCCTATGCCGATGGCAGCAGCCGTTTTGTCGCTGCGGGCCTGTCCAGTGCCAAGCCCAACCGCAAAATGCGCGAATCAGCGCGGTTTTATATCGGCTCGCTGACAAAAATGATGACCTCGGTGGTGATTTTGCAACTGGCCTCCGAACAGCGGCTGAAACTGTCGGACCATCCGGCGCGCTGGTTGCCGCCGGAATATGCCCAATCCATTGCCAATGCCAAAACCGCCACCATCACCGATTTGCTGCATAACAGTTCCGGCATTCCCGATTATCTGGATGGCGATTTCTTTTTTGAATTGGTCGGGCGCGAACCGCAACATGGCTGGCGCAATGCCGAATTGCTGCCCCTGATTGCCGATCGCGATGCGGTTTTTTCGCCCGGCAGCGATTACGCCAATTCCAACAGCAATTATATTTTGCTGGGTTATATCATCGAACAGATCGAACAGGCCCCGATCGAGGATGTGTTTGAAAAACGCATTTTTACCCCGCTGGATATGAATGCCACAAGTTTTGGCAGCTTCCCGCGTGATCGCGACATTGCGCGTGGTTATGACGACGGGGACGGCGATGGCAACCTTGAAGATGTGACCGATTATGATGTCGGCGATCATCTGGCCGATGGCGGGGTGGTGTCAAATGCCCGTGATATGCTGGCCTTTTTGCGCGGCCTGTTTGCCGATGGCACCCTTCTGGGGCCAAAGGCGATTGAACGCATGATAACCGATACCCGTTTTGCCGGTAATGGCTCCTATGGCTATGGCGTGATGGTGGGGCAAAGTGACTGGGGGCCGGTTTGGGGCCATGACGGGACCTATTTTGGCTATAGCGCGGAAATTTCGTGGTTTCCCGACCAGCAAACCGGCGTGGTTTTTCTGACCAATGGCCGTCCTCTTAACGAGGTTCCTCCCTTTACCCAGCAGCTTCTGCCCGCCTTGTTTGGCAATCCGTTCCAGTAAAATTTCCCTGGTTTCATGTTTGACCAAGGCCGATTGCGCCACACCCCATATGCGGGTGTGTGCGTGCTTTTTATGTGCGGTTTAACCTGTGTTCCTGGCCGGGGAAAGAGACGCATTCATTATAAGTATCTGATTTATATTATTTATCATGCCATGCAATTCGTTCATGTCTGATTGGAATTAAAATAGATAGGATTCAAACTAATTCAATGCTAACTTTATCGCATGAAAGATTTTGACCGCTTTTCCGAACATCTGACCATTGGCAGTGCCCTGATCAATGTCGCGCGCAAATGGCGCCGCGAGATTGATCATGCCCTGCTTAAACATGGTTTGTCGCAAACCACCGCCTTGCCGCTGATTGTGCTGCATCGCCGGGGCGGGACTGTCCGCCAGGGCGCCATTGCCGAAGAAATTGGGGTTGAGGGGCCGTCACTGGTCAGGGTGATGGATGCGCTGGAAGCTGATGCAATGGTGCAGCGTGTGGCAGACCCGACGGACCGGCGGGCCAAGATGGTATCCCTCACGCCGCAAGGGGCGGCCAAAGCCATCGAGATCGAACAGATCCTTTCGCAGGTACGTGACACGATTACGGCGGATATTGAGGATGATGATCTGGCAACCACGCTGACGGTGTTAAAGCAGCTTTTGGCAAAGCTGACCTGCCGCGAAGAAAAGGATTCCGAAACCACGCCACGAAAGGGGATGTAATGTTAAAAAATATTCTTGCGTCCCGTCCGGGGCTGGGTGACTGGCTGTTTTCTGCCAAAACACTTGCCGCAGCATTGCTGGCGCTGTTTATCGCACTGGCTTTTGATCTCGACCGCCCGGTCTGGTCGATGGCAACGGTTTACATCATTGCCAATCCGATGAGCGGTGTTTTGGCATCGAAGGCGGTATATCGGGTGATCGGCACCATCATTGGCGGTGTTTTTGCCATCGCCCTTATTCCCAATGTCGTGGATGCGCCGGTTTTGCTGTCTTTGATGATGGCGGGCTGGGTTGGCCTGTGCCTGTATTTATCCCTTCTGGACCGTACGCCGCGCAGTTATCTGTTCATGCTGGCGGGCTATACGGCGGCGATTGTCGGTTTTCCCTGTGTGACCGATCCGGGGACGATTTTTGATGTTGCCGTGGCCCGTGTGCAGGAAATTATTCTTGGCATTCTGTGTGCGACAATTGTCAGTCATGTTGTTTTTCCGCGCCATTTGGGGCCGGTGCTGGCTGCCCGGATTGACCGTGCGCTCAAAGATGTGCGCGACCTTGCCAGTTTGAGTTTTGCTGGCGCGCCGGATGACGAAAAACTTCATAATGACCGGACCCGTCTTATTGCCGATATTGGCGAACTTCATGGTCTTGCGGTGCATGTGGGATATGAACGTTCGGCACTGAATGGCATGACACGCCCCTTGCAGGCGCTGCAAAATGCGATGGCGGCTTTGCTGCCTGCGCTTTACAGCCTGCATGACCGCATCACGGCCCTTGCCGCAACGCATCAGGGTGTGCCGGAAAATGTCGTTGCGCTGTTGCGCAAGGTTGATGCCTGGATGCAGGACAGTGCCGCCGATCCACAAGACAGAACGCGGATTGATGCGTTGCATCGCGAGATTACGGCTGTGTCACGACGCTATGAGGTAAACCGCAACTGGCATGATTTGCTGGTCATTAATTTATGTGTGCGCCTGCACCGTCTGATTGGTTTTTACGATGACTGTCAGTTGCTGTGGGCCGGTATTCGCGAGGGCAATCCCCCCCGAATGGTGGTGGACCGCTGGCGCGACCGGGGGGAAGCCGCCTCGCTGCATGTTGATTATGGCATGGCCTTGCGCTCGGCCCTGACAGCCATGATTGCCGTGCTGGTCGTTTGTTTTATCTGGGTTGAAACGGGGTGGCCCTTTGGTTCCCAGGCGGCCATGATGGCCGCCGTTGCCACCAGTATCATGGCATTTCTTGACGATCCGGTACCGGCGCAAAAGGGGTTTATCACCTATACGCTGATTTCGGTGGTGGTGTCGCTGTTCTACGGTTATGCGGTTCTGCCCTCTATTGACGGGTTTCCGCTGCTTGCGGCGGTATTTGCGCCCTATCTGCTGTTGATCGGGTTGCTGATCCCCTCGCCCAAAACCTTTATTTTTGCGCTGCCAATGGCGGTCAATACCGTGATGCTGCTCAACATTTCCACCCGTTATACGGCCAATTTCGCCGGTTCGATTGACGGGGCTGTGGCAATGTTGACCGGGTTTATTGTCGCAGCCGTCATTACATCGATGATGCGCTCGATCTCTCCGGATCACAGCATTCGCCGGTTGTTGCAGGCAAACTGGCGTGATCTTGCCAGTCTTGCCCGTCAGGACTGGACAATGCCCCGCATGGCAGTTTTGCGGCGTTTGCTCGATCGGCAGGGGCTGATTTTCCCCCGGTTGGCCCTGGCGCCGATACATCGTGCGCGGTTGATGCGTGCGATGCCCGAAGTGTCAATTGCGGCCAATCTTCTTGAACTGCGCCGCTTGCGCCGGATGCTTGACGACGACATTCGGGCGCGGCTGGACCGGTTTTTGACGGTTATGGGCACACATTTCGATTTGCGTACGCGCGATTTTGACCGCGCCCCTGATGCCGAACTTCTGCACCTGGTTGATGAAATTCTGATGCGGGTCACGGATGATGTCTCCTTGCCCGAATTCGCCTGTTCGTCGGCTCCGTTGCCGGTTTCTGTTGCGGCCACACCGGCATTTGGCCGGGCCAAAAGGGGCCGCAAGGGGGGTGTCATTGCCATTGCGCCGCATGTCAAACGGCGGCTGGTGGTAACGCTTGTGGCGATGCGCCGGGTTCTGGCCCGCGATAGCGAACCGGATTTTGGCAAGAATTTTCGCCCGGTCGCCCTGTCCTTTGCCGGTGCAAATGACCAGGTGCCGGCCAGTCTGGAGGGACACGCATGATTGACCCGATGGTGGATGTCTATGGCGTTTTTCTGCCGAGCTTTCTGGTCGCGGCGATTTTGGCCTGGTTCAGCCTGGTTGTGTTGCGAAAAGTGTTGGTGCGGGTGGGCTTTTACCGCGCAACGTTTCATTCCGCTCTGATTGATCTGGCGCTGTTTGTGTTGCTGCTGGCCGGGATCACGGCGGTATTTGTAGGTAGGTGATATAATGAACAAATGGATTTCCCGTGCCGGTCGGTTGTTCCTGTCCGGGGTCGTGGTTGGTATTGCGCTCATCGCCGGTATGCAGCTTTGGGATTATTACATGAACGATCCCTGGACCCGGGACGGGCGCATCAGTGCCGATGTTGTGGCCATTGCCCCCGATGTATCGGGGTTGGTCAGCAGGGTATATGTTGTTGACAACCAGCAGGTTAAAGCTGGTGATCCGCTGTTTGAAATTGATAAAGCCCGTTTCAGGGTGGCCGTCGAACAGGCACAGGCGCGCCTTGATAGTGCCGTTGCCAGCGAGGAACAGGCCCGGCGTGAAGTGCATCGTTACAGGAATTTAAGCAGCGATGCGGTTTCACGTCAGAAAAAGGAACAGGTGGAAACCGCCCTTGCCACGGCCACGGCCAATGTGGCCCTGGCAAAGTCGGACCTTGATCTGGCAAAGCTCAATCTTGATCGCACCGTTGTTGTCGCGTCGGTCGATGGCACGCTAACCAATTTTTCCCTGCGGCCGGGCAACTATGTTGGTGCGGGCAAGGCCATTGCCGCCCTGATTGATGGGGGCTCCTATTATGTCGCGGGCTATTTTGAAGAAACCAAACTGCCGCGTATTGCTGTGGGCGACCGGGTCGAGGTTAAACTGATGGGCCAGCCAAAGCCGATTTACGGGCATGTTGCCAGTATCGCTGCCGGGATTCAGGATAGTGAACGCAGTGGTGCCAATGGCAACCTTGCCAACGTAAAACCGACTTTTAGCTGGGTGCGCCTGGCCCAGCGCGTTCCGGTCCGCATCAAGCTTGATAACGTGCCGCAAAATGTCCGCCTCGTGGCCGGTCGCAGTGCCACCGTCCGTGTGATGGATGCTGCGGCCAGTGGTGGTGTTTTCGCGAATTTGTTTTGACATGTGGCAAGCTGGCCGCCTGGCAGAAATGCTGGGCCGGGCTAATCTGTCAGTTGCAAGATTTGGACTTTGAAGCAGAGTATTGTCGCCCGGCTGATATCGGAAAATGTCGCCTGCTGGGATGCTTCATGCCGGGTTGGCAGGTTTGCCCCTCTGTCGGTTTGTAAATGGCTGGGTAATGTAATTTCCGCTTGCTGCATTGCGAAAAAGTTTGGTAATTTTAGAAAAGAAAATCGTATCGTTTTAAACTAAAATTACAATGAGGCTTGTCATGGCAGTTTCCGCGCGGCCGCGCCGGTCAGTTCTGTATATGCCGGGGTCCAATGCCCGGGCGCTGGAAAAGGGGCGTTCATTGCCCGCCGATGGCCTTATTCTTGATATCGAGGATGCGGTTGCCCCCGACTCCAAGGTAACGGCCCGCGAACAGATTGTCGCCGCCCTGGATGAAGGCGGTTATGGCCCGCGTGAAATTCAGGTGCGGGTCAATGGCCTGAATACCCCGTGGGGGTATGACGATGTGGTCGCCGTTGCCAAAAGCCGGGCAGATGCCATTTTGCTGCCCAAGGTCGAAAGCCCTGAAACCATCCGTCAGGTTGCCGCCATTATGCAGGCCGAAGGGGCGCATGAAGACATGCGCATCTGGTGCATGATGGAAACGCCGCTTGCCATGCTCAATGCACGCGATATTGCCGGGGCGCATCCGCTGATGGGCGGGTTTGTGATGGGCACGTCGGATTTGGCAAAGGACCTGAACTGTGCCCATACCCGCGACCGTTTGCCGATGATCACAAGCCTGGGCCTGTGCATGCTGGCGGCGCGTGCCTTTGACCTTGCCATTCTCGATGGCGTGCATCTGGACCTGTCGGACGAGGATGGCTTTGCCCATGCCTGCCAGCAGGGCCGCGAGATGGGGTTTGATGGCAAAACCCTGATTCATCCCAAAGCCATCGCGGCGGCCAACCGCGCCTTTGCCCCGGCCGAAAGTGAAATAGCCTGGGCCCGCAAAATTATTGCAGCCCATGAAGAGGCAACCGCCCAGGGGCAGGGGGTTGTTGTGGTGGATGGCAAGCTGATTGAAAACCTGCATGTGGTGACAGCGCGGCGGCTGGTGGCATTGGCCGACAGTATTGCCGTGATGTCGGCGCAAGACTGACCATCGTGCCTTTTAGGGCCGGATACCGGCAGGAAACAGGGACCAAGCCATGACATCAAAAAACAATCCCGGCCATTATTTCGAGGATTTTCACCTGGGGCAGGAACTGCGCCATGCCACCCCGCGCACGATTACGACGGGTGATGTATCGCTATATACCGCCCTTTATGGTCCGCGTTTTGCCGTGCAATCCTCGGCCGAATTTGCCCGGGCGATCGGGTTTCGCGATGCCCCGGTGGATGATCTTTTGGTCTTTCACATGGTGTTTGGCAAAACCGTGCCCGATGTGTCGCTGAATGCCGTGGCCAATCTGGGCTATGCTGGCGGTGTGTTCGGGGTTCCGGTTTATGCGGGCGATACGGTTGCCACCGTTTCAAAGGTCATTGGTCTCAAGGAAAATTCCAACGGTAAAACCGGGGTGGTTTACGTCAATTCGGTGGGGCGCAACCAGCATGGTGAAATGGTGGTGGATTATAACCGCTGGGTCATGGTCCATAAAAAGAACCCCGATGCCCCCGCGCCCGAACCCTGCCTGCCCGATTTGCCATCTGTCGTGCAGCCCGATGCCCTGAATGTTCCGGTTGGTCTGGACCTTGCGGGATATGATTGTGATTTGGCCGGTTCGCCGCATTTCTGGGATGATTACGCGGTGGGCGAAAAGATCGATCATGTGGATGGCATGACGATAGAGGAAGCCGAACATCAATTGGCAACCCGGCTTTATCAAAATACCGCCAAGGTGCATTTTGACCAGGTCAATGCCAACCGGGGCCGGTTTGGCAAACGGCTGATTTATGGCGGGCATGTTATGTCGCTGGCGCGCGCATTGTCCTTTAACGGGCTGGGCAATGCCTTTAAAATTCTGGCGATCAATGCCGGTAGCCATGCCAACCCGGCCTTTGCGGGCAATACGGTGTTTGCCTGGTCGGAAATTCTTGATAAATTCGCCATTCCCGGCCGGGATGATGTCGGGGCGATGCGGGTGCGGCTGGTTGCCATGCGGGATCGCGCGGCGGCTGATTTTGCCCTGCGTGATGATGCCGGAAAATATGACTCCGCCGTGCTTCTGGATTTTGACCATATTATTTTGATCCCCAAACGGCCCTGAAACGTAGAAAGTCAAAAATAACGCACCTGCACCTGTTTTGGTGCGTTACAGCATCATATATCTCCGACTAAGGGGGATATTGCCTTGGTTTGAACTATATGAAACAAGTCTAAAGCACCGGCAGAAATGGCGTTAATTCGCAGATTTCTTTGGTTTTCAAAGGCGTTGAGATTGACTTACCCCCATCGCGTGGGTAAATAATCCCTGCTTTCCCGCCAGCTATTTGAGAAGAGGCAATTCCGTTATGAGCAAAGCCAATCGGCCGCTGTCTCCCCACCTTCAGGTGTACAGGCTCCCGCTGACGGCCAAAATGTCCATTTCTTTCCGCATTATGGGCATTGGCCTTGCCATTGGTTTCGTATTCCTGACGTCATGGCTTATCGCCGCAGGCGATGGCCGGAATACGTTCGAGGGCTATCAGGCATTTTTCACCTCGTGGTTTGGTCTGCTGTTGCTGTTCGGCTGGACAGTGGCGTTTTTCTATCACGCCTGCAACGGTGTCCGGCATCTTGTCTGGGATACCGGTCGCGGCCTGACGAATGAAGGGGCGGAAAAGTCCGGTCCCATCGTTCTTGGCGCGGCAGTCGTGCTGACCATCATCACCTGGATTATCGGTCTGGTTTGATCCAGGCAAATGGGGACAAGGTTGTTGTTATGAAGATGCAATCCGATCTGGGCCGCGTGCGCGGCCTTGGTTCCGCCAAAAGCGGCTCTTCGCACTGGTGGGCGCAACGCGTCACCGCTGCGGCCAATCTGCCGCTGGGACTGTGGTTTATTTATTCGATCCTTGCAGGGCACACCGCATCCTTTGATGCCGTCCATGCCTGGTTAAGCAGCTATTTCCACGCCACCATGATGATCCTTTTGGTCATTTCGGTGGCCTGGCATTTCGTTCTCGGCCTGCAAGTTGTGATCGAAGATTATGTGCATAACCGTAAAGCAGAAATTGCTTCGCTGCTGTTGATCCGCGCGCTCACCGCTTTCATGAGTGTTGCCGCGATTATTTCGGTGCTGCGAATCGTTTTTGCCGGAGCCTGAGACATGACAGAATCCTATAAAATTATTGACCATAACTACGATGTCGTCGTTATGGGGGCAGGCGGTGCCGGTCTGCGTGCCACCCTTGGCACGGTTGAGGCCGGTCTCAAGACCGCCTGTGTGACCAAGGTTTTCCCGACCCGCTCCCACACTGTTGCCGCCCAGGGTGGTATTGGTGCGTCGCTGGGCAATATTTCGGAAGACCATTGGCAGTGGCATATGTATGACACCGTCAAGGGGTCCGACTGGCTTGGCGACCAGGACGCCATCGAATATATGTGCCGCAACGCCGTTCCGGCGGTTTACGAACTTGAACATTACGGCATGCCGTTTTCGCGCACGGCCGAAGGCAAAATTTACCAGCGTCCGTTTGGCGGCCACACCCGTGACCACGGCAAGGCCCCGGTGGAACGGGCCTGTGCTGCGGCTGACCGTACCGGTCATGCCATGCTGCACACGCTCTATCAGCAGTGCCTGAAGCACAAGGCTGAATTCTTTGTCGAATATATCGCCATTGATTTGATCATGGATGATGACGGCACCTGCCGTGGCCTGGTGGCCTGGGACCTTGATACCGGCATCATGCACCGCTTTAACGCCAAGATGACCATTCTGGCATCGGGCGGTTATGGCCGTGCCTTCTTTAGCTGCACCTCGGCCCATACCTGTACCGGTGACGGTCATGGCATGGTGGCCCGTGCGGGCCTTGGCCTTCAGGACATGGAATTTGTTCAGTTCCACCCGACAGGCATTTATGGGTCGGGCTGTCTGATCACCGAAGGTGCGCGCGGTGAAGGGGGGTATCTTACCAACTCCGAAGGCGAACGTTTCATGGAACGTTATGCCCCGACCGTGAAAGACCTGGCATCGCGTGACGTTGTTTCGCGCGGGATGGCCCAGGAAATTCGCGATGGTCGCGGTGTTGGCGAACATGGCGAATATATCCATTTGCATCTTGAGCATCTGGGCTCGGATGTTCTGTGGGAGCGCCTTCCGGGCATTACCGAAACCGCCAAGATTTTTGCCGGTGTGGATGCGACCAAGGAACCGATCCCGGTTCTGCCGACGGTTCATTATAATATGGGCGGCATTCCGACCAACTATAAGGGCGAAGTCCTGAACCCGACAGCCGATGATCCCAACCGGATCGTGCCGGGCCTGATGGCGGCGGGTGAAGCGGCCTGTGTGTCGGTTCATGGGGCCAACCGTCTGGGCACGAACTCGCTGCTTGACCTTGTGGTGTTTGGTCGCGCCTGCGGCATGCACGCTGCCGAGATTGTGGATCCCAAGGCATCGTTCAAGGAGCTCAAGGCCAGCGATGGCCAGCAGGCGCTGGATCGTTTTGACCGTCTGCGCTGGGCCAAGGGTGCCCGCCCGACGGCTGAAATCCGCCTGGAAATGCAAAAGGTCATGCAGTCCAATTGCGGCGTGTTCCGCACCTCCGAAATTCTGGGTGAAGGTGTTGAAAAACTCGCCAAAACCGCATCGACCCTGTCAGATGTTTCCGTGTCTGACCGCTCGCTGATCTGGAATTCCGATCTGGTGGAAACGATGGAGCTGGAAAACCTGATGGTTTGTGCTGCCTCCACCATGAATTCTGCCGAAGCACGCCATGAATCGCGCGGCGCCCATGCCCACGAGGATTATCCCAAGCGTGATGACGAAGTCTGGATGAAGCACACGATTGCCAAGGTTGCCTGGGACAACAACTATGGCGTTGACCTCACCTATCGCCCGGTCAACAACTTCACCCTGACCGATGAAGTTGAATATATCGAGCCGAAGGAACGCGTATATTAAGGCGCGGAGAGAGAGGATTTGAGAGATGGCTGAATTCAAACTTCCCGCCAATTCGGTCGTGCAGGACGGTAAATCGTTTTCTGCACCGGCGAACGCGAAAAATACCCGGAAATTCCAGATCTATCGTTATGATCCGGATTCCGGCGATAATCCGCGTACCGATACCTTTGAGCTTGACCTTGATGCCTGCGGCCCGATGGTTCTGGACGCGCTGATCAAGATCAAGAATGAAATCGACGCAACCCTGACCTTCCGCCGGTCCTGCCGCGAGGGGATTTGCGGGTCGTGTGCGATGAATATTGATGGCCGCAACACGCTGGCATGCCTCAAGCCGATCGAGGATATTGACGGCGATGTGAAGATCTATCCGCTGCCGCATATGCCGGTGGTCAAGGATCTGGTGCCGGACCTGTCACAGCCCTATGCCCAGCTTGCCTCGATCGAGCCGTGGCTGAAGGCCGACAGCCCGACCCCGCCCGATGGTGAACGTTTGCAGTCGCGTGAAGAACGCGCCAAACTGGACGGCCTGTGGGAATGTATCCTGTGTTTCTCCTGCTCGACGGCGTGCCCGTCCTACTGGTGGAACTCGGACCGTTACCTTGGCCCGGCGGTTCTGCTCCAGGCCTATCGCTGGCTGGCAGATTCGCGTGACGAATATACCGGCGAACGTCTTGACGCGCTGGAAGATCCGTTCCGCCTGTATCGTTGCCATACGATCATGAACTGCACCAATACCTGCCCGAAGGGTCTGAACCCGGCGCTGGCGATTACCGAAATCAAGAAGATGATTGCGGAACGTGGCGCCTGATCATCGGGTCAGCGTTAAATAACAGCTTTTCTGTGCAAAGAAGCCGCCGGAATTTCCCGGCGGCTTCTTTGTTTTTTGCATCGTGTCTCGGAGAATGTCCGGCTTTTTTGGGTCAGGCCGTCAGTTTTTTGGCAGTATTCAGGAAATTGTCGATATAATCCTGCAGGAAGGCTTTGGTATCGTCGATGGCAATGCTGCCATCCTCGCCAATCAGCTCGGGCTTGAAGGCGATATAGGCTTCACCGCCCATCACCAGGGCGCCGAGAATGCCCATGACCTGGCGCAGATGCTGCTGGGCGACCGCTGTGCCAATGGCCCCGGGCGAGGTGCCGGTTATCGCGGTGGCTTTGCCTTTCCACACATTGTTTTCCGCCGGTTTCGAGCCCCAGTCGATGGCGTTTTTCAAAACCGTGGTGATGGAGCGGTTATGTTCCGGTGTGACCATCAAAACGGCATCACAGGCCGCAACCTCGCGGGTAAAGCGGTTGACCACATCGGGCCGGTTGCCTTCATGGTCCATGTTATAGATCGGCAGATCATCAATTTTGATCATATGCGTATCGGCACGTTCGCCGATCAGGTCAATCAGGGCGCGGGCCAGTTTCTGATTGATCGATCCGGTGCGATTGCTGCCCACAATCACGGCCAGTTTCAGTTTTGCCATTGAGAACTCCTTTCAAAGAAGCCTTGTGAAAAGGGATTTCATCATCAGCCAGGCGCTGTTTAACGGCGCTAAACAACCGTGCGCGGAAAGAGACTGGTGCCATCGTGTTTGGCATTCTGCCCGCTGCAAATAGCCCGATGAAAATTGTTTTCCTGATAACAACAGGGCAAGCCGTTTGTTCCCCAGGCCTGATGGAAGAAAGCCCATGGGCAGGCGTTGATATAGTATGATTTTGAAATCTATAGATCTTTCATATTGAGACAGTTGTTCCCCAAGCTGGAGATAATGATTATTGGTTGTAATTTGGCCTTGAAAATTTCCTAATCGCGTGGCTGGCTCTGTGGCGTGTAAAACGGAAAAAACGGTGCGGTGCTGTTGGCGCCGGTAAGTGCGGCATGGCAGGCCAACCGACCGCAGAAAAAACAAAATAAATGGATATGGATGCACAATGAGCAAATTGTGGTGGCTTTTCCCCCTAAGTGGCGGATTGTACGGGCTGGCAATATGGTACCTGTTTGACCGGTTTGATGAACACAGTCTGTTATTTGAACCCTTGGTCATGTTTGTGGTGACAAGTGCCTATTGCGGCTGGTTTGCCTTAACGCATGGCCGGTTCTTTGTCGCCCTGGCGCTGTCGCTGGCGGTTTCGCTGCTGGCTGCCGGGCAGGTGGCGGTTTTTCAGCATATTGTCGGCTTTGCGCATGTGGACGACATGGCTGTTTTCGCGTTTTTCACCACCCAGGCGATCTGGATCGGGGCAAGTATTGCCCTTTGGCGTGCCCGCCATGTTGCGACCGATATTGAAAAAACCGATGCCCTATCCGATGCCCCATCTGGCACCCGATCCGATGACACGCAGCACCGCCGCATTTTGGGGGTGCCCTGTTGGGCGATTGGTCCGGCTTTGTGGGATATTAAGCTGTCGCTGTATTTTGGCACGGTATCGATCAGCGTATTCTGGATCATGGCCTATGTGCTGGCAGAGCTGTTTAACGTCGTTGGTTTCTACGCCTTTATGGACTTTCTGGAATCCCTGCTGGGCGGCTCCGTGTTAAGCGGAGCGGCCTTTGCGTCGGGCATTATGCTAACGCGCGAGAAACCGCAAATCCTGAAGGTTGTTCGCCAGGTTCTGGGCACCCTGTACCGGTTCTTTTATCCGGTGCAGGCCGCAGGTCTGTTTCTGTTTTTGCTGTTGGGCGTTCTTGGCGGCTGGGAACAGCTTTTGGGCCGGGATACCAGTATCGGCATGGTGGTGCTGGGGGCGGCGCTGTGGATCAGCTATCTGCTGTTTGGTGCGGTGCAGTCGGGCGCGACAACCACACTTTTTGGCCGTTGGGGCGATGTTGTTTTTCGCTACAGTCTGTGGATGGCACCGGTTTGTGCGCTGGCGGCGCTGGGCTGCATCTGGTTGCGGGTGGATGATTACTGGCTTACCCCGGCGCGTTTGTATGCCACCTGGCTTGGCGTTTATGTTTTGGGCGCGACCCTGTGGATCATGCGCGCAGGCATGAGGCGCGGTGATGGCATGATTCCGCGTTTGCAGCGGGCCTTTGGTCAGGTTGTTGTCGGTGGGGCGGCCCTGGCCTTTGTTGCGCATCTGCCCTGGCTGGATCCGTTCAGCATTTCCGCCTTCAGTCAGAAAACCCGGCTGGGCTTGCTGGATGATATTCCGCGTGCCGATTTGGCCTTTATGGCCCGCAATCTGGGTAAACCGGGTGAAAAGGCCCTGGCCGCATTGCGCGGTGCCCACCCCGATAAAGTCGCGGATTTGCAGCAGCTACGCGAGTATTACCCGCTATATCAGGAACCCGATACGCCATCATTTGAAGAAATTCCGGTATTTCCGCAAAATAACGCCTATTCCGAGCGTGATTTGCGTAAATTGATGGATGAAGACCTGAAATATGGCCGACTTTTCTGCGATGGCGACAAGGTTGAGAAAGACGCTACCGGCTCCGGTCATCAGAACAGATGTGCCCTGTTGCTGATTGATCTGGATGGGGACGGGCAAAGCGAGGCGGTGTTTTTCTCGACACGCAATTATGCGCCGGTTTTCCGGTTTCTGCCGGACCAGCATGACTGGTTGAAACTGCATGATATGTACCGTGAAACAGGCACGGATGATGCCCCAACAGATGCTGGATGCCCTGAAAAAAGGTGAATTTTCGCCGGAAAAACCGCTTTATTCCGATCTTTCGGTGGGCGGGGTGCGCTGGCAGCAATCGCGTTAATGCAATGCGGGGTGTTTTTGTTATGATTGGCAGGCACCCCGTATTTCGGGCCGCAACGCAAGACGATAACAAGGAGAGAGCGCACCATGCCGATCCGTTTCCGATATGTGATGGCCGGTATTGTCCTGTTCGGGCTGGCGGCCTGCGGGGATACATCGCCCAAATGGGAACCCCAGGATATGATGGGCGGCCCGGCAGAGCAGAAAAACCTGAATGACACATATGCCCGCATGGTGGATTTCAAGGCGATGGCAACCGATGACAGCGGCAAGCCGTTTTATGCCGGTCCCAGTGCCACGGTGGTGGGGGCGGGGCAATTGGCCCTTGCCATGTGCCAGAATGCCGGGGGCAGCAATTGCCGTGTCTCGCGGCTGGGCCTGACCTCGATCGAGGGGATGGACCAGGAAGCGGTCAGCGATGTGATTAAATCTTATAATGATACATTAACCGCCGAAGCCACCCAGGCGGCCCGGGCGGGCAATATCGAGGCGGCCAACTGGCTGGCCTATCATTACGCCACCAAGGGCGAAAATCTGGGGGAAGCCGAACGGCTGATCAAACTGGCGCTCAAGGTGCAGCCCGATAACCCCTCCATTCAGGATACCTATGGGTTGATCCTGTATAAAAAGGGCGACTACGCAGCGGCGGAAGAAGCCCTGATCAAGGCCAACAAGGCCGCCCCGATTGCCGAGCATCTGGCCCATTTTGCTGATAACGCCCTGGCAATGGGCAAGCGCGATATGGCCCGTGTTGCCTATCAGCGGGCGCTTGATGCCAACCCGGACCCGGTTTTATCCCAGCGGATTCAAAAACAGTTGCTGGCAATTGATATGGGGGGCGGTATTCGCAATTAAAGGCAAAGGGCTGTAAGCCGCATCATTGCCTGGTGATTGAAGACAGTCCGTCGGGTGTGGTTGCCGCCAATAGGGCAGGGATGCGGTCGGTCGGGTTTGTGGGCGGGCGTCATCGCCAGAATGCCGACCCCGCCCTATTGCAGGATGCCGGGGCCTGCCATGTGGTTGCTTCTGGCGATGCGCTTTTATCCTGTTTGCGCAATAGGGGCCTGGCCGGATAAACGGCCCGGCATATGATCAGGCGATTTTTGCCATTTGCGCGGGGGGCCAGTCCAGACTGATCGGTTCACCATCAATATCGCCCATATCGACTTCATTGAGGTTATTGCCCGGCCCCGAACGGTCAATCACCAGAAATTCGCTTTCGGGTTCAAGCACCAGAAGCGGGTGGTGCCACACCCCCTTGTCATAGGTGATGCCCTGTTTGCCATTGGTGACAAAGGCCCGCAGATCGCTGGCCTGGGGCAGGTCGCTGGCGGGGGCGACAACGATTAAAAACCGTTGCCCCTGCATGGGGATAAAGGCCTGGGAGCCCAGCGGGTGGCGTTCCATCATGGAAATGCGGATCGGCAGGGGGCGTGGATTGCCGCGAAAAATGCTGATGATCGGGCGTCCGCCTTCCTCGCCGGTATCAATGCCGGAAATGTCATGATAGCGCGTCGTGGTGCCCTGATTGATCCCAAAGGATTTGCGGGCTGTTTCCGTGCTGATGACATCCCCAAATTCGGTGAAGGATTCGGGTGTTAGCGGTTCGACAGTCAGTTTCATGTTAGCCCCCTTTTGCCAGCCAAACCCCGAATCAGGGCCTGGCGGGTTTGCCAAGAATGCGAATGCGGCTGATGCCGCCATCGGGTATCGAATTGATGCGCAGGTGCGATACGGGCCCGCGTGCGGTAATGGCCGCCCCGCCAAATTCATGGATGCGGTCGGCCTGCATTTTTTGTTCGGGCAAAACGGTTTGCCAGAACATCGATCGGGCGATGATGGATTTGTCCTTTTCGCCCTCGACATAGGCCCCCTGCACCGAAACGCGGTCCGGGAAGTTGCCTTTGAAATGGCAGGTATCAATGATGATTTTATCAATCTCGCCGGGATGGCCCAGTTCAATGATCAGCCATTCATTGCCCGGTTCGCGCCGACGGCTGGTTTCCCAGCCATCACCCATATTGACCCCGCGCCCCGGGGCCAGCACCACATTGGGGTTGCCATAATGGGCATCCGACCAGGCAAGGGCGATGCCGCCATTGATCATGGCAGCCAGGTCCACCTGTTCGCCCTTGGCGGCCATTTCGCTCCAGTCGCGGTTGGGGCGGCCATATACCCGCAGGCGGGCAATGCCGCCATCGGGATAAATATGCAGGCGCACATGGGTGTAAATCCCGTCACTGGTGACATCGGCATAATGATGCGCGCTGGCCCCCAGCCCCTGCGGGGCGACAATTTCGGTCCAGGTCGTGGTGTCGTCCGGGTCGCCTTCGGGGCAGAAACAGCCTTCCAGCGAGGCTGCGGGCGGGAAATTGCCGGTGAAATGGCTGGTGTCAATATCCACACCGTAAATCCGGCCTGAGGTTGCCAGGCGGACAATGGCGTAATCGTGGCCTTCCACCCGTTTGCGGCGGCTTTCCCAGCCATCCATCCATTTGCCGTTATCGTCGTATTTGTCGGGGTAAAAAATCGCCGGGGCCGATTGCAGCATGCGCTGTTTGTCGGCAAAAAAATCGTCGGTGGCGAAAATGGCAACCGCGCCTAACCGTTCATCGGCCAGGTTGACAAATCGGCGGGTAAAATCCGGGGCGGTATCGCTGTTTGAATGGCTCATGGGTTTGTGTCCTGCTGATAATGTTTGTGCCAGCTTACAGGGCCTGCAATCGCATTAGGGCGATGCGGTGAACCTGTTGCAGGGCTTCGTTGAATTCGGTTTCGATATCGTTATTCACCCGGCGTTCAAAGGCGGCCAGAATGTCGCGGCGATGATACCCCTTTACCGCAAAGATAAACGGGAAACCGAACTTGCCCTTATAGGCATCGTTCAGTTCGGAAAATCGCGCAAGTTCCTTGGCACTGCATTGATCTAACCCCGCACCCTGCTGTTCGTCGCGTGACGATGTTGTTAAATCGGCCAGGGCCAGTTTGCCGGCAAGGTCCGGGTGGGCGCGCAACAGGGCCAGTTTTTCGTCCCGTGTGGCGCGTTCAACCACCACCTGCATCGCCGATGCCAGGGTTTTCGGGTCATCCAGTGCCAGGCTGATGCCGCCTTCGGCCAGGCGTTCGGCAATCCAGGGCGAATGTTCATAGACCCCGCCATACAAATTGACGAAGGATTTGGTCGCCAGTGTGCTGGGCGGGTTGGTTGCAAAAAGCGAGCTTTGGTTGCCCGGTGTGCTGTCCGGGGAAACTGTGTTGGGTGTCATATTTTGTAATCCTGTTCGTCAGGCCCGGGCAAGCGGTGTATCTGCCGTATTCATACTGGTGGCTTGTTCCGCGTTCTCATCCCGCGTTCTTACGCCGTATAGGGATGATGTTCGCGCCAGTGCCGGGCAATATCGATGCGCCGGGCAAACCACACATCGTCATGGCTGCGCACATAATCGACAAAGCGTTTTAACGCGGCAAACCGTCCCGGACGGCCGACAAGGCGGCAATGCAAACCAACCGACAGCATTTTGGGTGTATGTGCGCCTTCTTCATACAGGGTATCAAAGCTGTCTTTCAGGTACTGGTAATATTGCTCGCCGGAATTAAAGCCCTGCATGGCGGCAAAGCGCATGTCATTGACATCAAGGGTATAGGGCACAATCAGATGCGGGGTTTCGGTCTGGGTGCTCCAGAACGGCAATTCATCGCTGTAATCATCGGCATCATACAGGAAACCGCCTTCTTCGGCTACCAAACGGCGGGTATTGGGGCTGGTGCGCCCGGTATACCAGCCCAGCGGGCGTTCGCCAGTAATGTTTTTGATAATCTCGATGGCCTGGTACAGGTGGTCGCGTTCGACATTTTCCTCGATATACTGGTAATCAATCCAGCGCAGGCCGTGCGAACAAATTTCGTGGCCGTCCCTGATGGCGACTTCGGCCACCTTGGGCTGGCGCGAAAGCGCCATTGCCACGGCAAACAGCGTGATGGGGATTTCGCGTTCGCGAAACAGGTTCAATATCCGCCAGACGCCAACCCGCGAGCCATATTCATAGATCGATTCCATGCTCATATGGCGCACACCCTGGCGCATGTCGGTGCCGATCATTTCCGACAAAAAGGCTTCCGATGCCGCATCCCCGTGCAGGATGCAGTTTTCACCGCCTTCTTCGTAATTCAGCACAAACTGTACCGCGATGCGCGCCTTGTTTGGCCAGTTGGCATGCGGCGGTGTCGCGCCATACCCGATCAGGTCGCGCGCATAGGGCGTGTTGGTCATCTTTGCCTCCAGATGGATCAATCCCGGTTTGGTTCGCCGGGTTATTTGGTGTAGCATTAACCATTGGCTGCGGTGCAGCAAGAGAATCTCGTGCGTGATTGTCGGGAAATTTTCAAGGTGGTGTTGAAAATATGCCCCTCCGGAAGTGCGCAAAGACGCGGGATTTCTGGCATTCAAGGTTTTTGAGCGGTGGTCATCCGATCCTTTTTCAAAGAATTATTGATATAGTTTCACTTTATCGCCTCTTTTCTGAATGCCTGTTGCAGTGCGACCTTTTTAAAAAAATGACAAACAACCGGCCTTGGTCTTCAAAACAGCCACAAGGCCGGATCAGAGAGGCAGGCGGGCAACCGCTATAAAACAACTATCGCGAAAAACGAGATCCTTGGTTCAGTGATGCAAAGGAGGCCCGTCATGGGGCGCTTGACGACACATGTGCTTGATACGGCGCGCGGCTGCCCGGCGGGGGGGATTCGCATTGAGTTGCACCGTTTTGACGGCGGCCATGATGACCGCGTTGCCCAGGCTATCACCAATGAAGATGGCCGCACCGATGCGCCGCTTCTGGAGGGTAAAACCCTGCGCTCCGGTAGATATGAACTGGTATTTTTCGCGGGCGACTATTTCGATGCCAGTGGTTATGACCTGCCAGATCCCAAATTCCTTGACCAGGTGGTGATCCGCTTTGGCATTGCCGATGCGGAGGCACATTATCATGTGCCGCTTTTGCTTTCGCCTTTTGGCTATTCCACCTATCGCGGCAGTTAAGAGACAATGACAAAGATGCGAAGCGACATCCGCTTTTTGCTGGGCAATGAAGAACGCCGGATCGAAAATATTGATCCGCAAACCACCGTTTTGAATTACCTGCGCCTTACGGAACATAAATGCGGCACCAAGGAAGGCTGTGCCGAGGGCGATTGCGGGGCCTGTACCGTTGTGCTGGGCGAGGTGGATGAAAATGCCCCCGGTGCCATGCGCTATCGCACGGTCAATGCCTGCATTCAGTTTGTGCCAACCCTTGATGGCAAACAATTGCTCACGGTCGAACATCTGAAAGGCGCCGATGGCAGCCTGCATCCGGTTCAGCAGGCCATGGTGGATACCCACGGGTCGCAATGCGGGTTCTGCACACCCGGCTTTGTCATGAGCCTGTATAAAATCTGGCTTGATGGCGGCGAGGATGACCGTGATGTCATCAATGATGCGCTGGCGGGCAATTTGTGCCGTTGCACCGGCTATGGCCCGATTATCGAGGCGGCACGAACCTCCGGCGGCGCTGCCATTGACGATGCTGTTGAACAATCACGCCGACAGGATGTGGCGGGCCGTTTGAAACGGCTGATGGCGGAAGGTTCCGGGCTGGAAATTGATCATCCGGGCGGGCGGTATTTCGCCCCGCGCAACAGTGATGAACTGGCGCACATTCTGGTGACACATCCCGATGCCGTTATTTTGGCGGGCGGGACGGATGTGGGCCTGTGGGTGACAAAGCACCTGAAACGCCTGGACCCGATTGTGTATATCGGCGATGTGGCCGATCTTAAATTTGTTGAATGGCGTGATGGCGATTTGCATATCGGTGCCGGTGCCACCTATAGCGCAGCCCATGAGGCCCTGGGCGAAGTTGCCGCCGATTTGGGTGAGCTGGTGCGGCGTATTGGCTCCCGCCAGATCCGCAATGCGGGCACGGTGGGCGGCAACATCGCCAATGGGTCGCCGATTGGCGATACCCCGCCGGCCTTAATTGCGCTGGGCGCACGGCTGGTTTTGCGCATGGGCGATGTGCGCCGCGAAATACCGCTGGAGGATTTTTTCATCACCTATGGCCAGCAGGACCGGGCCAAGGGCGAGTTTGTTGAAAAAATCATTGTGCCCAAACCGGCGGGCAGCAGCCAGTTTCGCGCCTGGAAAATTTCCAAACGGTTTGACCAGGACATTACCGCTGTTTTGGGGGCCTTTGCCATCACCCTTGAAAAGGGTGCCGTCAGGGATATTCGCATTGCCTTTGGCGGCATGGCAGGCACGCCGATGCGGGCCAAAAAATGCGAGGCTGCCCTTATCGGCCAGCCCTGGAATGAGGCAACCCTGAATACGGCCCGCCTGGCATTGGCGGAGGATTTTAAACCCATGACGGATATGCGGGCCTCGGGCGAATATCGCATGCTGGTGGCGCAAAATCTGCTGAGCAAACTTTATATTGAAACCACACAGCCCGATGTGACGACCCGTCTGGTGGGAAAGGTGGCATCCAATGGCTGATCCGTGCGACATCACCATGCCCGAAAACATCCTTAAAGGCGGGGTGGGCACCGCCAGCAAGCATGATAGCGGCCCCAAACATGTGACCGGCGAAGCCGTTTATATCGACGATATTGTCGAGCCTTATGGCACCCTGCATCTGGCCCCCGGTGCGGCAACCATCGCGCATGGGCGCATCACCAAACTGGACCTTTCAAAGGTACGCTCGGCCCCCGGTGTTGTCTGTGTGTTAACCGCCGATGATATTCCCGGTATCAACGATATTTCACCGGCGCACACCCATGACGAACCGGTTCTGCCCGATGGCATTGTGCAGTTTTATGGTCAGCCGGTATTTTGCGTGGCCGCCGAAACCCGGGAACAGGCCCGTGCCGCAACCAGACTGGCCGAAATTGAATATGAGGAACTGCCAGCCATCCTGTCGATTGACGATGCGCTGGCACAAAAATCCTATGTCGCCGAACCGCACGTCATGAAACGCGGTGACAGTGCCAGCGCCCTTGCCAGCGCCCCGCACCGCCATGCTGCCCGCATGGTGATTGGCGGGCAGGACCATTTTTATCTTGAAGGGCATATATCCTTTGCCATCCCGCAGGAAGATGGTGATGTGTTCATTCATTGCTCTACCCAGCATCCCTCCGAGGTTCAGCATAACATTGCCAATGTTCTGGGCCGCCCGGCCAATGCGGTGACGGTAGAGGTGCGTCGCATGGGCGGGGGGTTTGGCGGCAAGGAAACACAATCGATGCAATGGGCGGCACTGGCATCCATTGTGGCGGTTAAAACCGGCCGCCCGGCCAAAATGCGCCTGGACCGCGATGATGACATGATCATGACCGGCAAGCGTCATGATTTTATCGTCGATTACGACATTGGCTTTGATGATGCCGGGCGTATCTGTGGCGCAGATATTCAATATGCGACCAATTGCGGTTTCAGCGCCGATCTGTCATCGGCGATTGCCGATCGTGCGATGTTTCATACCGATAATGCCTATTATCTGGGTGATGTCGAAATCCGCTCCTATCGCTGCAAGACCAACCTTGTATCCAACACCGCCTTTCGCGGCTTTGGTGGTCCGCAGGGCATGGTGGCGATTGAACGGATCATGGATGAAATCGCGCTTGCGCTGGGCCTTGACCCGCTTGATGTGCGCATCGCCAATTATTATGGCGATGCGGGGCGCAACATCACCCCCTATCATATGACGGTGGAAGATAACGTCCTGCCGGAACTGACCCGTGATTTGCTGGCAAGCACCGATTATCGCGCGCGCCGCGCCGAAATTGATGCCTTTAACGCCCAAAGCCCGGTGATCAAACGGGGCATTGCCATAACACCGGTCAAATTTGGTATTTCCTTTACCACCACATTCCTGAATCAGGCCGGGGCCTTGGTTCATGTCTATCAGGATGGGTCGGTGCATCTCAATCACGGTGGCACCGAAATGGGGCAGGGCCTGTTCATCAAGGTCGCCCAGGTCGTGGCCGAAGAATTCCAGATCGACCTCGACAATATCAAAATCACCGCCACCAATACCGGCAAGGTACCCAATACGTCGGCGACGGCGGCATCGTCGGGGGCAGATATGAATGGCATGGCCGCGCGTAATGCGGCGCGCACCATCAAGGAACGGCTGGTCGCCTTTGCCAGCAACCATTACGGGGTGGATGAAAGCCTTATTCGCTTTGTGCCGGGTCGGGTCAAGGTCGGTGATGTGGCCGATGTCAGCTTTGCCGAACTGGTGAAAATGGCTTATCTTGGCCGTGTGTCGCTTTCGGCGACGGGCTATTACGCGACACCGAAAATCCATTATGACCGTGCAACCGCATCGGGCCGGCCCTTTTATTATTTTGCCTATGGCATGGCTTGCAGCGAAGTCATGGTCGATACCCTGACCGGTGAAAACAAAGTCACCCGGGTGGATATTTTGCATGATGTCGGCCAGTCCCTGAACCCCGCCATTGATCGCGGGCAGGTCGAAGGCGGCTTTATTCAAGGCATGGGATGGCTGACAACCGAGGAACTCTGGTGGGATGATCATGGGCGCATTCGCACCCATGCACCATCGACCTATAAAATCCCGGCCTGTTCGGACCGGCCCGATGATTTCCGGCTGGAGCTTTGGTCTTCGGGCCGCAATGTGGAAAAAACCATCCACCGGTCCAAGGCGGTGGGGGAACCGCCCCTGATGCTGGCAATTTCGGTGCATCGGGCCATCGCCCATGCCGTGGCATCGGTGGCCGGGCATCAATTTGTCCCGGCCCTGAATACGCCCGCCACCCCCGAAGCCATTTTGCGGGCGGTGACACGCCTGACGGAACAGGCGGCTGCGTTGGCGGATGGCGGGGCGCATGACGCGAAAGCTGCCGGTGCAGAGGGCGCAGCCGGTGCCGGGACAAAAATGGCCGGGGTTGGTGCCCCGCAGACCGGGGTGTAACGCCCATGTCCGTTCTGTCCCCCCTGTCGCTGGATGCGCAATCATGGTCGGCCCTGCTTGCGGTGGGGCAGCAGGATCAGCCTGTTGTCATGGTAACGGTTGCCGCCATTGCCGGGTCCACCCCGCGCGAGGCCGGGGCCTTTATGCTGGTAGGCAGGCATGAAACGGCGGGAACGGTCGGTGGCGGCAATCTGGAACATCAATTGGTGCGTCATGTGCGCAAAATGCTGGCCGAGGGTCGCGCGCCCGATGCCCATTTCATGCGCTATCCGCTGGGGCCCGCGTTGGGGCAATGTTGCGGTGGCGCGGTCGAGGTGGCGTTTCATGCCCTGGATGCCAGGCGGAAGGATGTTTTGCGCGGCGCATTACAGGCCGCCCAATCGGCGGGACGGGATCCCGTTTGGCTGATGCTGCCTTTTGAAGATGCACCAGATGCCGCCTTTGCCCTGCTTTCCGGGCCGTCAGCACGGGATTTGGCGTCAAAGGCTGGTCCTGTTTCCCTGCCTTTGGCCGCGCCTGTGCGGGGCGGGCTTGTGGAGCTTGCAGCTTGGGGGCTTGCGGATGCCGGGTTGTCCGGCCCATCGGGTAGGGGTTTGCTGGTGCGTCTGGATGACGCGGCAACGCCGCTTTGGCTGTTTGGGGCCGGGCATGTGGGGGCGGCGATTGTGCGCGCACTGGAGCCTTTGCCATTTGATGTAACCTGGCTGGATTCACGAAGCGATTATATTGATATTCCGGCAAAACCGCGCCTGCACCCCATCCAGAGTGCCAATCCGTGGGAAGAAATCGCCGATATGCCGCAAGGCGCGATGGCGCTGATTTTAACCCATTCCCATGCCGAGGATTTCGAGATTTGCCGCCACGCCCTGATGCGGCCTGACCTTGCCTTTGTCGGCATGATTGGCAGTGAAACCAAACGCGCACGGTTTATGGCCCGGATGCGCGAACGGGGTGTGTCCGATGCCGCTTTGTCGCGTTTGTGCTGCCCGATTGGTGTGCCGGGCATTACCGGCAAGCACCCGGCGGTGATTGCGGCATCGGTGGTGGCGCAACTGGTGGGGTTGCGCGAACAGGGGCAGGCGCAGGTGGCGGTTTCACCGGCACGGGCGGGCCGCGATATTGGCTAGGTTATTTTCGGTTTTGGGGTTTGCTTTGCCCCGAAAAATTCAAAACGGTGTGTTGCGGGCACGGCCCGGCACGAAAACCGGATCAAAAAAAACCCGGATATCCGGGGCAGGACAATAATAAAGGAGAATGGGCTGTGTGTGATGATATCAGGCACAAACATATGCGCCACGCCGTAGAATTATCGCGCCAGAAAATGCAGGAAGGCTGTGGCGGGCCGTTTGGTGCCGTCATTGTGCGCGATGGCAAGGTGATTGCCGAGGGCTGGAACAATGTGACGTCGAGCATGGACCCCACGGCCCATGCCGAAGTTTCCGCCATTCGTGCCGCCTGCGAAGCACTGGGCGATTTCAGCCTGGCCGGGTGCGAGATTTATACCAGTTGTGAACCCTGCCCCATGTGCCTGTCGGCGATTTACTGGGCCCGGATTGACCGTATCTATTATGCCAACGGGCGCGAGGATGCCGCCGCCATCGGCTTTGATGACCAGTTTTTATATGATGAAGTCGCAAAACCGATGTCACAGCGCGAATTGCCCTGTGAGCATATTGAAATGCAAGAGGCCGCCGATGTCTTTGCCCAATGGGCGGCCAAGGAAGACAAGATCGCTTACTAAAAAACCTGCTTAAAAAATATCGAGACAGTTTGATTACCGGGCCGGGCAGGGGTAAAACGCCTTTGGCGCATGTAATCGGATCGCAATCAGGGGGTGGCAGACAGTGACCGCGATATCCGGCAATACAACCGGGGCCGTCAAACAACGAACGGGATCAGGACCCGCGCAGCTGGAAATTTGCGGCGTGACCAAGGCTTTTCCCGGTTGTCTGGCCAATGACAATATCAGTTTCCGGATCGAGCCGGGCGAAATCCACGCCCTGCTGGGTGAAAACGGGGCCGGCAAAAGCACGCTGGTTAAAATGATTTACGGCGTGATGCAGGCCGATGCCGGGGAACTGTTATGGGAAGGCACGCCTGTGACCATCGCCAGCCCCCATGATGCACGCGAAATGGGGATTGGTCTGGTTTTTCAGCATTTTTCGCTGTTTGAAACCATGACGGTTTTGGAAAACATCGCCCTTGCCATGAATGACGTGCGCGATATGGCGGTGTTACGCCAGCAGGTGATCGAGGTTGAAAAAACCTATGGCCTGCCGCTGGACCCGGACCGCCATGTTTATACCCTGTCGGTTGGCGAACGCCAGCGCATCGAAATTGTCCGCTGCCTTTTGCAAAATCCCAAACTTTTGATCCTGGATGAACCGACATCGGTGCTGACCCCGCAGGAAGTGGACAAGCTGTTTGAAACCCTGCGGCGTTTGTCGAGCGAAGGCTGCGCCATCCTGTATATCAGCCACAAGCTGCATGAAGTGCAGGCCCTGTGCGAACATGCCACAGTGTTGCGCGGCGGCAAGGTGGTCGATACCTGCGACCCCCGTGCCGAAACCGCAAAATCGATGGCCGAAATGATGATCGGCCAAAAACTGGTCTCCCCGGACCGGGGTGTTCGCCCGGCACCCGGTGATGTGCGCCTGTCGGTCAAGAACCTGTCGCTGGTCAGTGACCAGCAATTTGGCACCGACCTTCAGGATATTTCGTTCGAGGTGCGCGGCGGGCAGATTTTGGGGGTGGCCGGTGTGGCCGGGAACGGCCAGAACGAACTGTTCCAGGCGCTTGCCGGTGAAACCGAAATTCACGGCGCGCCCGATTGCATTGTGATCGATAAACAGCCTGTGGCCGGGTTTGGCCCGCGCCGCCGCCGCCGTCTGGGGGCGGCCTTTGTGCCCGAAGAACGCAACGGGCATGGGGCCGTGCCGAATATGAGCCTGGCGGAAAATGGTTTTCTAACCGCCTTTCGCCGTATGGCGCTGTCGGCGCGTGGTCTCATTCGCGAGGTGCCGACGCGCAGTTTTGCCGAAGGTATTATCAAAACATTCGATGTGCGCACCACCGGCCACGGGGCGGAGGCGGGCAGCCTTTCGGGCGGGAATTTGCAAAAATTCATTGTCGGTCGCGAAATCATGCAGGACCCGGGTGTTCTGGTCATTTCCCAGCCGACCTGGGGGGTGGATGCCGGGGCGGCCAGTGCCATTCATCAGGCGCTGCTGGATTTGGCGGCAAAGGGTACGGCGGTTTTGGTGATTAGCCAGGACCTGGATGAAATTTATGCCATTTGTGACCAGGTTGTGGTGATGGCGGGGGGCAAAATGTCCGCCGCACGCAATATGGCAGATGTCACGATTGATGAAATCGGCCTTCTGATGGGCGGGCTTCATGATTTGAACGGGGATCTGGCCCCGAAACAGGATGGAGGCCAGCATGATCCGGCTTGAACCACGTCGCCAGCATTCGCAAAAGATGGTGTATCTTTCGCCGCTGCTGGCCATTTTTCTGACCCTGATTACCGGGGGCATCATTTTTGCCTTTATGGGCAAAGACCCGATCGAGGCGCTTTATACCTTTTTCATCATGCCGATCAACAATGCCTATGGCGTGGGTGAATTGTTCGTCAAGGCAACGCCGCTGGTAATTATCGCCGTTGGTCTGGCAATGGGCTTTCGCGCCAATGTTTGGAATATCGGGGCCGAAGGCCAGTTAACGATGGGGGCCATCTTTGGTGGCGGGCTGGCGCTGGCATTTTATGACAGTACCAGCATGTTTTTGCTGCCGGGCATGTTCATCCTTGCCGCCCTTGGTGGCGCGATGTGGGCGGCGATCCCGGCCTGGCTGCGCACGCGATTTAATGCCAATGAAATCCTCACCAGCCTGATGCTGACCTATGTTGCCACCCTGATCCTCAGCTATCTGGTCTATGGGCCGTGGCGCAACCCCGAAGGTTTCAGCTTTCCTGAATCCCGGCCTTTTCCCGATGCTGCCCTGCTGCCGATCATTTATGACGGTACCCGCGTTCATTTGGGGGCTGTTTTTGCCTTGCTGATTGTTGCAGGCGGCTGGGTTTTGTTGACCAAATCGGTGGTGGGTTTTCAGCTGCGCGTGGTCGGCCAGGCCCCACAGGCGGCCCGCCATGTCGGTTTTCGGCAAAAACGCATGGTCTGGTTTACGCTGTTATTATCAGGCGGGCTTTCGGGCCTGGCCGGGCTGTTCGAGGTGGCGGGGCCCATCGGGCAGCTACAGCCCTCCATTTCGCCGGGTTATGGTTTTACCGCCATTATCGTTGCCTTTTTGGGGCGCTTGCACCCGATTGGCATTCTGTTTGCCGGGCTGGTGATGGCGCTGACCTATCTGGGGGGTGAACTGGCGCAAATTGGCCTGGGCCTGCCCAGTGCCGTCACCGGGCTGTTTCAGGGGATATTGCTGTTTTTCCTGCTGGCCTGTGATGTTTTGACCAAATACCGTGTTCGTTTTGGCGCGGTCAACAAATCCGGGGAGGCCGCCTGATGGACTGGATCGTACCCTTTATCCTGACCGTAATTACGGCTTCAACCCCGCTTTTGCTTGCCGCCACGGGCGAATTGATCACGGAAAAATCCGGTGTTCTCAATCTGGGTGTGGAAGGCATGATGCTGATTGGCGCAATTGCCGGTTTTGCCATTACGGCCTCCACCGGGTCTGCCACCCTTGGCATTATGGCAGCCGCCCTGGCAGGCATGGCAACATCGCTTGTTTTTGCCTTTTTAACCCTGACTTTGATGGCAAACCAGGTGGCAACGGGCCTTGCGCTCACCATTTTCGGGGTGGGCATTTCCGCTTTGGTTGGCTCGGGCTTTGTCGGTTTTGCGATTGATCCGCTGCCTGCCCTGAACATTCCGGTCATCCGTGACATTCCCGTGATCGGCCCCATCCTGTTTGGTCAGGATTTCCTTGTTTATTTCTCGATCTTCATGGTGCTGGCATCGGGCTGGTTTTTAACCAGAACCCGGGCGGGGCTGATCCTCAAGGCGGTGGGGGATTCCCATGATTCCGCCCACGCCATTGGCTATAACGTCATTCGTATCCGGTATATGGCAACGCTGTTTGGCGGGGCAATGTCCGGGTTGGGCGGGGCCTATCTGTCGCTGGCCTATACGCCGATGTGGGCGGAAAACATGACGGCAGGTCGGGGCTGGATTGCCCTGGCGCTGGTGGTGTTTGCAACATGGCGACCGGGCCGTCTTTTGGGCGGGGCCTATATGTTTGGCTGTATTTCGGTCCTGCAGTTGCACGCGCAAAGTGCGGGCATCAATGTGCCGTCACAATTTATGTCCATGCTGCCTTATCTTGCGACGGTTGTGGTGCTGGTGATCATTTCCAGCGATTATACCAAAATCCGTCTTAACGCGCCGGCCTGCATTGGCAAGGCGTTCCGACCGGCGCAATAACGCCGGCATATGTGGGAGGTGCGTCACACCGGTTACTGACGCGCGATATTGATTGTACGCCGATAACAGGTATAAATCCTGTGCAGAAGGTTTTAAGGGAGACATTCTTATGAAGGCACGTTTTATGAAGCGCACGGCAGCAGCACTTGCCGCTGTTGGCGCATTGGCCCTGGGCATGGGGGCGGCACAGGCTGCCGATCCGCTTAAGGTCGGTTTTGTCTATGTGGGGCCGGTGGGTGATTTTGGCTATTCCTACCAGCATGATCAGGGCCGCAAGGCTGTTGAGGAAAAATTTGGCGACAAGGTGAAAACGACGTTTGTTGAAAGTGTGCCCGAAGGGGCAGACGCCGAACGCGTGATCCGCCAGTTGGCCCAGACCGGCAATGACCTGATTTTCACCACCTCGTTTGGTTTCATGAACCCGACCATCAAGGTGGCAAAGCAGTTTCCGAATGTGAAATTTGAACACGCAACCGGTTACAAGCGTGCCGATAACGTTGCAACCTATGCGGCCCGTTTTTACGAAGGCCGTTATGTTGCAGGCGTGATCGCCGGTAAAATGACCAAAAGCAACATTATCGGTTATGTCGGCTCCTTCCCGATCCCCGAAGTTGTGCGTGGTATCAATTCGTTCATGCGTGGTGCCTGGTCGGTGAACCCGGATGTGAAGGTTAAAATCGTCTGGGTCAATAGCTGGTATGATCCGGGCAAGGAAGGCGATGCCGCCAAGGCCCTGATTGACCAGGGCGCGGACATCATGGTGCAGCACACCGACAGCCCGGCACCGCTTCAGGTTGCTGAAAACCGCGGCATCAAGGGGTTTGGTCAGGCATCCGACATGATCAAATTTGCCCCCAAGGCCCAGATGACGGCCATTGTTGACCATTGGGACAAATATTACATCGACCGTGTTCAGGCCGTTATGGATGGCACCTGGAAATCGGAAGACACCTGGGACGGCCTGAAAGAAGGCATGGTCCATATGGCACCGTTCACCAACATGCCCGATGATGTTGCCGCCCTTGCCAAGGAAACCGAGGACAAGATTGCCTCGGGCGACATCAAGATCTTTGCCGGTCCGATCTATGACCAGGCCGGTGAACTGCGCGTGAAGGAAGGCGAAGTCGCGCCGGACGAAATGCTGCTGGGCATGGACTGGTACATCAAAGGCATCGATGCCGAATTGCCGAAATAACGTGATATAAAGCGGGGTGCGCAGCATTGGCCGCACGTCGCGAAACACACAAACAGCCCCGCCGGGTCATGATCTGGCGGGGCTGTTTTGTTTTGTTCCCCGGCCTGTTCGGACAGGGGATGAAGGGATATTGAAGGGGGCATCATACCCGTCGTGCCGCAAGCGGGCATCTGGCAGGTTTGTGATCTGTCAGGGGTGATCGTCTTTGGCGGCCTTGCCCGGTTTTGCCGGTTCGCCCGGCAGCGGGGCCAGTTCGATTGTCTGGTCATCATCGGGTCGGGTTTTGGGTTTGATGCGGTGGGGGTGCGCGTCTTCCAGCGTTTCGTAAAAAACCATTTCGGCCCGGGGGTGTAGCAGGGCATACAGGGCAGCACGCAGAAATTTCAGCTTTACGCGGCGCTGGCGGCTTTGTCCGGCCCATTTTTCGCGAAAAAGCTCCATGTCATCCTGGCGCTTGAAATAGATCACCATATCGACAACCGGGGCCCCCATATCGGACCGGGGCAGTTCGATATTGCGAATGCCCATTGTCCAGCGGTCATGGCGGATGTTTTTATCCAGCCAGTTCAGCACATTCTGTGACGAATGCCGTCCGTGGATGACCACGCGATATGGAAATCTGCTTAAATCTTTTGTCATTCCTGTCCCCGGGTTGGAATGCCTTTCCAATGCAGTCATATAATATGTGTGGGTGTTGCATTGTTAAATTGCAAATGGTTAAGGCTGCCTTTTGTCCGACATAAAGGTGCGCTGATGGCACGGGCGGATTTTGGATTGATCATTTCTTGAAAATTGTGAAATTAATCTAATTTGGACAAACAGCGTTAAGTGATGATCACAAGTAAAATTTACATTGGTCTGCCGCTGTGATCGCGCTACACCTTATCCTTAAAGGCAGGTATCGCCATTACAGGGCCGGTTAAGACCTACAGAAAACAGAGACCAGGGAAGAAGCGTGACAGAAAAGCGATCACATGTGCAGCCAACAGGCCGGGAACGCCATTTTGGTGCTGATGAACTGATTGTCAGCAAGACCGACCTGAAGGGCCGGATCACCTATGCCAATGATGTTTTTTTGCGTGTGGCTGATTATACCGAGGAAGAGCTTCTGGGGCAGCCGCATTCGATTATTCGCCATCCGGACATGCCGCGTTGCGTGTTTCAGTTGTTATGGTCGGAAATCGAGGCCGGGCGCGAGATTTTTGCCTATGTCGTCAATCTGGCAAAAAACGGGGATCATTACTGGGTTTATGCCCATGTCACGCCCAGCTTTGACCCGCATGGTGTCATCACGGGCTATCATTCCAACCGTCGTGTACCCGAAGCCGGTGTGGTTGATAAAACCGTCAAACCGCTTTATGCCGAATTGCGCAAAATCGAGGAAAGCCAGCCCAGCCGCAAGGACGGCATGAATATGGCGGCACGCGCAATGGCGCAAAAGGTCAAGGATCTGGGCCTTGATTACGACCAGTTTGTGCAAAGCCTGTAAATAACGTTTAAGCCGAGGTTAGAATATGTCCCTGTTTGGCGGGTCTACAAAGTCGGGAATTCAAAAGGCGCTGGAAGTTGTCGAGGCGGCGGCCAACGGCGACTATGAAGCCCGAATCACCCATGTTGACAGCCACCCGCACATGCGTGACCTGTTTAACGCGATCAACCGGCTGATTGACCGCAATGATGCGTTTTTGCGTGAAAGTGCCGCCTCGATGGCGGCGGTGGCCGAAAACCGGTATTACCGGCGTATCGTTGAAACCGGCCTTGTCGGTTCCTATCTGACATCGGCGCGCGAAATCAATGCCGCGACCAGCATGATCGAACAGAAACTGGGTGGTTTCCAAAAGGTTGTCGATGATTTCCGCAGTGGTTCCTTTGGCGCGGTGGACCGCATTGCCGAGGCATCGGTCGCACTTGAAGGCGCATCGGATGATGCCAGCCGTATTGCCCAGGAAACCAGCAGCCGGTCAATGGCGGTGGCGGCGGCCGCCCGTCAGACGGCGGATAATGTGTCGGGGGTTTCCGAGGCATCGGAGGAACTGAACCATTCCATTCGCGATGTCAGTGAACAGGCAAGGGAATCGGTTGATATTGCGCACCGCGCCAATGGCCTTGCCCGCGAAACCGATGGCCGTATTGGTCAACTTGAATCCGCAGCCGTCGAGATTGTCGAGGTTGTCAGCTTCATTCGCGATATTGCCGCCCAAACCAACCTTCTGGCCCTGAATGCCACCATCGAGGCCGCCCGCGCAGGCGAGGCGGGCAAGGGCTTTGCCGTGGTTGCCAACGAGGTCAAGGGGCTTGCCAACCAGACCAGCAAGGCCACCGAAAGCATCGAGGAAAAAGTTCAGGATATTCAGACCGCGATCGAGCTTTCGGTTGGATCAATCCGCGAAATTGCCGGAGTGATTGATGATCTGGCCGCGCGCTCGGATCTGATTTCAACCAATGTGGAAACACAAACATCGCTTTCCAGCGACATGATCCACAACGTCGAACAGGCATCGGGCGGGGCGCGCGAGGTGACGGATAATATTTCGGTTGTGTCGGATATGACTTCGCAAACCGGGCAGGCCGCCCAGACCACCCGCGAAATGGCAACCGATCTTGCCCGCCAGGCCGAAAGCCTGCGCAGCCAGCTTGGCAGTTTTCTCGATAATATTACGAAAGTGCTGTATACTTCCGAGCGTAAAAAATAATCCGCAAGTAAATCTCCGGTATGGTTTCGGGCCGGTCAGGGCTTGTGGAACCGATCGGGGACGATATTATGCGGGTGTTTTTCAATGCACGTCATGACGCCCATGACGTTAAATCCGAATTTTATCACGGCCATATCATTCCGCCGCTGGATGACCCGCGGCGTATGGGTATCATCCGCGATGCCCTGGCGCATAAAATTTCGGCCCGTCTTGTCGATCCCGCCGATCATGGCATGGCCCCGATCTGGGCGGTGCATGACAAAGACTACCTAGCGTTTCTTGCCCATGCCTGGCAGGACTGGCAACAGGCCGGGTATGATGGTGATGCCATCCCCGCGATCTGGCCTGCACATGGCTTCTGTGACGGGGGATCCTTACCAGGCGATGATGTAACGCGCCCGGGTGATATGACGGGGCAAACACCCGCATCCCGCCATATCCTCAAGAAGCTGGGATATTATGCCTATGCCATTGATACCCCGATTGGCGAGGGTAGCTGGCAGGCGGCCTATTGGGGCGCACAAACCGCGCTTTCGGCGGCAGATGCGGTATTGCAGGATGGTGAAGCATCCTTTTGCCTGGGACGTCCGGCGGGGCATCATGCCCATGCGGCACGCTATGGCGGATATTGCCTGTTAAACAATGCCGCCATTGCCGCACAGCATTTGCGCGCCAAGGGCGTTGAACGTATTGCCATCCTTGATATCGATCAGGATCACGGCGATGGCACCCAACAGATATTTTATCATCGTGGCGATGTGCTAACCGTATCCATCCATGCCAATCCGGATACTCATTTTCCCTTTTTTACCGGTTATGCCCATGAACAGGGGGCTGATGCCGGATATGGTGCCAATTTGAACCTTCCGCTGGCCGATGGCGTCGGGTTTGCCGGATTTGAGGCCGCGATGGCACAGGCAGCAGCAAAAATTGCCCGTTTTAATGCCGACATGCTGATGATATCGCTGGGCGTTAATGGCCACGAATTTGAACCTTTTGGCCGCCTGGGCCTGACGACCGCCGATTATGAAAAAATCGGCGGGCAGATCGCCCAATTCGGCCTGCGCACCCTGTTTGTCATGGAAGGGGGCTACGCCCATGATGTGATCGGGGAAAATGTAGCGGCGGTGCTGGCGGGATATTTGGCAGGGGTCAGGAATGTTGCCGATACTTAAATTTGTGTCCGGTGATGCAGGATTATGCCGGATCCTTTGACGGCAAAGGGTAAATTTCCCGGACAATTTCCAGCCAGGCGCGGGCGGCGTGGGACAAAAAACCGTTTTGCCGCCAGATCATCCCCATGTCCCATTGGGTGTCGGGTTCATCAAGCTCGATATAGCGCACGTCGGGATGCGGGCGTTGCCGGGCGATCATGCGGGGCAGAAAGCTGACCCCCAGATTGGCGGCCACCAGTTCGGTGATAAAATCGATCTGGCTGCTGCGCGCGGCAATGGCGGGGTCGATATTTTTGCGTCGCGCAGCAGCAATCAGCACCCGGTTCAGGGCAAAGCCCTTTTCAAACAGGATCAGCGCGGTATCGGCCAAATCCTCAAACCTTATGCGGGGTTTATGGGCGGCCTCGTGCGTGACCGGCAGCAGGGCGACAAGTGGTTCGCACCGCACAGGCTGGCCCGCAAAACCGGGCGCGGTGGGCAACAGCGATGCCCCCAGTTCGATGTCCCCGCTTTCAAGCATTTCTTCCAGCCGGGTGCTGCCCTGTTCAACCAGGCGAATGTCAATGCAGGGGAAGCGTTTGCGATAGATGGCAAAAACCGGGGCAAACAGCGTGTTGCTGCCAATGGGCGGCAGGCCCAAATGCAGGGCCCCGCGCTTGAGACCACGAATTTCATCCAGTTCGGCCATCAGGTCTTCGCGTTCGGCCAGAATGCGCAAGGCGCGGGCATACACAATTTCGCCTGCCGCCGTCATCCGGCTGCTATGGCCGATGCGCTCCAGCAATGGAATGCCAACTTCGTCTTCAAGCTGGCGCACGGCCTTGCTGATGGCGGATTGCGTCACGAAAACGGTTTTTGCCGCCTGCGAAAACCCGCCCTGGCGAACAACCTCGACAAAGGCACGAAGGGTGCGAATATCCATAACATTCCTAATGGGAATAGATTTAAGTAAATCAATTCATTTTTATCATAACATGGATGGTTCTATGCTGCGGGTCAAGGAGAACACCCATGACCCATCGTTTGAACCGCTTTTTTACCCCCTTCAGGAAACCGGATTCCGGCACGGCCAACGTCACCCGTCAGGGCGGGCGTGTCGCGCCTGTATCCCGTATGCGGGCGACCGGCGGGGCGGCAGGTGTTGCCAGTGCCAGCCCCGCTTTGCGTTCAAACCTGCCGCTGGCCGGTTTGTCGGTGCGGGGGCGGTATGTGTTGCGCCGCAGTCCGATCCTGCAAATCGCGGCGATTTTTGCCTTTTGGCTGTTGGGCGAAGCGATTGTCCGTTTTGCGGGCATTCCCGTGCCGGGCGGCATTATTGGCATGGTGATTGTGTTTGCCCTGCTGGCAAGCCGCCGCATCAGCCTGCACAGCATGCGCCAGGGCGCACAATGGTATCTGGCGGAAATGCTGCTGTTTTTCATTCCCGCCGTTCTGGCACTTTTGAACCATCATGAACTGTTTGGTCTTTTGGGGGTCAAGGTGCTGCTGGTGATTTTGGGCAGTACCGCATCGGTTATTGCGGTAACGGCGCTGGTGATGGATCTGTTTATGCGGTTTCGGGGGCGGCATGGTCTGGTTTGAAAACCCGGTGGTGCAGGGCATTTTCTGGTCGCTTGTGACCATCGGGTTTTATCTGGTGGCGCGCAGGCTGCACCGGCGCTGGCAACGTGGCTGGTTAACGCCGCTTTTGATCACGCCGGTGATTTTGATGGCGCTGGCCTTGCTGCTGCATGAAAATTACAGTGACTATATTCGCGGAACCGGCTGGCTGGTGACGCTGCTGGGGCCGACAATGGTGGCCTTTGCCATCCCGATTTACGAACAGCGCAAGTTTATTTTGCGCCACTGGCCGGTCCTGGCGGTGGGGGCGGTGGCCGGGAGTGCCACGGCCATGATCACCGGCTGGTGCCTGGCAACCTTTTTGGGGCTGGATGGGGCCTTGCGGTTAAGCCTGTTGCCCCGATCCATCAGCACCCCCTTTGCGATGGAGGTTTCGGGCGATATCGGCGGCATCCCGGATTTAACGGCGGTGTTTGTTGTTATTACCGGTGTTTTGGGGGCGGTTTTGGGTGAAATCATGCTGGCCCGTTTGCCCGTCGCCTCCAGCCTGGCGCGCGGCGCGGCGCTGGGTATGGGCGCCCATGGCGCGGGCACCGCCAAGGCCCACGAAATTGGCACCGAGGAAGGATCGGTCGCCGGTTTGATCATGGTCTTGGTGGGGCTGTTGAATGTGCTGGTGGCTCCTGCAATTGCGCTGTTTTTGCGCGGTTAGCAATGGTTGCCCGAATGTGCGTTCTATCTTTCCCAAGGCGGTGTGCCACCAAATTCGGCGACCAGAAAATCAACAAAGGCGCGCACCCGCGTTGGCAGATAGCGGTTTTCGGGATACAGCGTATAAACCGCGTGTGATGGCGGTGTGCAGTCCGGCAGGACGATTTTTAACGCACCGGACTGAATATGCGGCCCAACTTCCCACATCGATTTCAGGGCAATGCCGTGCCCGTCCAGGCACCAGCGTGTCAGCACTTCGCCATTGTCCGAATCCATTGAACCCGATACCGAAAGGGTGGTTGGGGCCTCGTCACCCTCGCGCTGCAATGTCCATTGATATTGGCGCGAACCGGGAAAGCGCAGCAACAGGCAGTTATGATCCAGCAAATCCGATGGGGTGCGCGGGGTGCCATTGCGCTTCAGGTAAGCCGGGCTTGCCACCAGCACCCGTTTGTTGGCTGCAAGTTTGCGCACAATCAGCGAACTTTCCTTAAGCTCGGCAATGCGAATGGCAAGGTCCACCTTGTCCTGCAACAGGTCCAAAAGCCGGTCGGACAAATGCAGGCGCACTTGCACATCGGGATTTTTTTCAACAAATTTTGGAATGATTGGGGCGACGAACATATTGCCAAACGCCACCGGGCAGGTCACGGTCACGGGGCCGCGGGTGGTGTTTTTCTGGTTGGCAATGGCGTTTTCGGCCTCTTCCATTTCGGCCAGAATACGCTGGCAATGGCGGTAATAAATATCGCCTTCGGTTGTCAGGCCCACGCGGCGTGTGGTGCGGTTCAGCAAACGCACGCCCAGCCGTTCTTCCAGCCGGGCAATGCGGTTTGACACCACCGCAGCGGAATGGCGCAATTCGCGCCCGGCGGCCGAAAGGTTGCCCAGTTCGGCAACGCGGACAAAAATCTGGATGTCCTCAAAATCGGACATGGCACTATGATCTCACTCTTGTCGGTTTAAAGGCCGTTTTATCGGGCGTTTTGATAAAGGCCCGTATTTTTTGCTGCGATGGCGAAACCCCTGACGGGCGGGGTGATCGCCCCGATACTGTGCCATTTTAAAAAATGTCTTGAAAGTCATTTCGATTATGCACGCTTGCTAAATAATAGAGCGTCCGCCAGCCCTGTGTTAGGAAAATAGGGTTATAAGAATTCTGAAAACGCGCGTCATAATATGCTGCAAGGCAATATCAGGGACGGAAACCGGGCATGGGACAAGCGTTCATAGCGGCGCACCCCGGTAAGAGAGAGGGACCAAACAGGTGGACATTCTGTTTCAGGACTGGATCAATCTGATCCTGCGCTGGGCGCATGTGATTACCGGCATCGCGTGGATTGGCTCGTCATTTTATTTTGTCTGGCTGGACCTGTCGCTGCGCAAGCGGCCCGGCATGGATGAAGGGGTTTATGGCGAAGCCTGGATGGTGCATGGCGGTGGTTTTTACCATGTCAATAAATGGATGGTGGCACCCGCCAAAATGCCCGATGACCTGCACTGGTTCAAATACGAGGCCTATTTTACCTGGCTGACCGGCTTTGCCCTGCTGGTAACGATGTATTACTGGAGCGCGGAATCCTACCTGATTGATCCATCGGTGATGCCGATGACCAAATGGGATGCGATTCTGACCGGGTTGATGAGCCTGGTTGCGGGCTGGTTCATTTATGATTTCATCTGCAAAAGCCCGATTGGCCGGAAAACCAGCACCCTTGCGGTGGCGCTGTTTATCCAGATCATGGCCTTTGCCTGGCTTTACACCCATGTCTTTAGCGGGCGGGGCGCGTTTATTCATGTCGGTGCGCTGATTGGCACGATGATGGCGGCCAATGTGTTTCGCATTATCATCCCTAACCAGAAAAAGGTTGTGGCATCGCTGATGGCCGGGGAAAAACCGGACCCGGCATTGGGTTTGCAGGCAAAGCAGCGTTCAACGCACAATAACTATCTGACCCTGCCGGTGCTGGCGATGATGATCAGCAACCATTACCCGATGACCTATGCCCATGATCATTCCTGGATCGTGATTGGTCTGATCCTGATTGTCGGCGGGTTGGTGCGGCATTTTTTCAATACCCGCAATGCGGGCGGCAGTGGCAGCGCCATTGCCTGGCAATTGCCTGCCGCGGCGGTTTTCATGGCAATTTTGGTGGTGTTTGTTTCCTATGATCCCAATGCCCCGCGCGCGGGCGATGTGATTTCCTCAAGCGAGGCGATTGGCATTATTCAAACCCGCTGTGCCGTTTGCCATTCCGCCCATCCGACCGAGGATGGCTTTGATACTGCCCCGGCAGGCGTGATGTTTGATAATCTGGACGAGGTCCATGCCAACGCGCAGCGCATCATGGCCCAGGCGGTAATTGGCAAATCCATGCCGCTGGGCAATTTGACGGAAATGACCGACGATGAACGGGCAAAGCTTGGACAATGGATCCGGGCAAAAATGCCGGATTAAAGATGGCTTCCAAAGTGTTCCGACCTAAACGACGTCATGAAGGCAGTCACGAATACAGCCCCGTAACCAAGATAAGGCCACGTCATGTTCGGTATGGCCCGCCCACATCATATGCGACGATGAAAATCCCGATATGACCGGGACCGGGCCAATCGTCAGGTCAAATTTGGCAGCATACAGGCGGGCAATCCGTGCGGGGACGGTGGCAATCAGGGGGGCCTGTGCCGCCACGGCCAGCAAGGGCAAAAAGGCCGGTGCCGCAAACCCAATATCAAGCGTATGGCCGGTTGTGCGATAAATCTCGCCAACGCATCCCGATATGTCACTAACCTGCGAAAACACGGCATGGCGGCCGGCAAAATAGGCCGCCTCGTCAAAGGTGCCCTTCAGGCCGATCAGGTCGGGGCGAAAACAGCAAACTGCCTGCGCGTCAAACAGGCGCTCGCCCTTAAATGCCCCTTGCGGCACATAGGGCACACCCACGGCCACATCAATTTCACTGCGGCTTAGCAACGGTTCCACCGTTGCCAGGCTCAGATCACGGGCGAGAATGCCAATATTGGGGGCCTTTTGCGCCAGATCGGCCATCAGGGCAGGCAAAAGCACCTGTGTCATTTCATCGGAAACGCCAATGCGAAAAACCCGTTTCTCCGTTGACGGGTCAAAATGCAGGCCCACTTTCAGGGCCGCCTGGGCCTGATGCAGGGCCTCGCGTATCGGGCCAGCCAGGCTTTGCGCCCGGGCGGTTGGCTGCATTTTGGGGCCCATACGCACAAAAAGCTCGTCGCCCAATAACAGCCGCAGGGTTGCCAGGCTGTGGCTCATGGCGGGTTGGCCGATCCGCAGCTTTTCGGCCGCGCGTGTCACACTGCCTTCGCTGATCAGGGCATCAAAGGCTACCAGCAAATTCAGGTCAAAGGACCGCAAATTGAAATGGTCGATATTCTTCATTATTCACATCGATTTGATTAATGATAACCTCAGATATACCCTGTTTGACATAATTTCAAAAGCATCAACGGCCCGCCTGCAGCTTCTGTTTGCAGGGATCAAACAGGAAATCATCATGAACGTTTCGGCCCAATATTCTGCCCGCCCCAATGCCGCACCGGGATTTTATGGCACCTGGCAGGGTGATACCGCGATCATCGCCCTGTGTGATGGCATCCTGCCCTTTCCGCTAGACAAGCTGTATCTGAACACAACACCCGAACATGTGCGCGAACGGCTAAGCGCACACCGGCAGGAACTACCCGCGCCTGGCCCCTTTAACGCATTTTTGATCGCGCAACATAACCGCGTGATCCTGATTGATACCGGCAGCGGCGATTTGGGTGGTCCGGCGCTAGGCCACCTGGCCGATCACCTTCAGGCGGCGGGATATCACCCTGATCAGGTCAATGATGTTATCCTGACCCACCTGCATAGTGACCATTTTGGCGGGTTGATCCGCAATGGCGACATGGCATTTGCCAATGCCCGCGTACATATTCCCAAACGCGATGCCGACTTTTTCCTGGATCCCGCGCAAATGGCAAAGGCACCCGCCCCCATGCAGCCGCATTTCAAAAATGCGATGGCCTGCATCCCCCCCTATGCCGATGCCGGGCGGGTTTCCCTGTTTGATGATAACGAAGCCCCCCTTCCCGGCATTGCCCGGTCCATTCTGCTGCCCGGCCATTCACCGGGGCATAGCGGCATCATCATTAAAACGGAGGCAAATGACGTTTTGTGCTGGGGCGATATCATGCACGGCGACATCCTTCAGTTTGAAGATCCCGATATCGCCATTTGTTTTGATGTTGATGCCCGTGCGGCCATCAGCAGTCGCAAACAGGCCCTGAACCTGGCCGTGCAGGAAAACTGTCTGGTGGCAGGCAGCCACATTGCCTTTCCGGGTTTGGGCCATGTTTTGCGCCATCAAGATGAAAATGCCTATTGCTGGCACCCGGTCGCTTTGCAAAGCCAGCCCTGAATAATCCGCAAAGACAAACAGGGATGCGCTATTTGGCATCCCTGTTTGTTTCATGCCAGGTTGCGATCAACATATCGCTATGTGGCCGGACGGGTATCAGAGGGCAGCGCGATAGTTGGTTGGCACCCAGTCATACATGGTTTCATCTTCGCGGACGTGACCAATGCCCGGGAAGGCAATGTGGGCCCCTGCAACCATGTATTTTTCGCGGGTGGCCTCGGCAAAGGCGGTCTCGCGCGTTTTGATGGCAAGGTCTGGATCGACGTCAAAGGAAATTGAAACGCCAGGTTCGTCGAATTGCAGCACATCGCCATGTGTGATGTCGCCCCAATAGACAAACTTTTTACCCTTGCTTTCGACCCACAGGGCGCTGTGGCCAGGCGTGTGACCGGGCCGCAGGGTGGAATTGACCAGTCCGGGCAGGGGGGATTCATTATCGGCATAGGTTTTAAAGCGACCTGCTGCGATATAGGGCCTGGTTGCCTGATCGGCTTCGTCAAAATAACGTTTGTTCCCGTCCGCTGCCTTGTCCCGGATGGCTGGATTGAGCCAGTATTCGACTTCGCGTTTAGGGGCGTGGATCATGGCATTGGGGAAAACAATTTTACCGTCCAGCACCAGCCCGCCGGAATGGTCGGTGTGAATATGGGTCAGGACAACGTCGTCTATCTGGTCGGGGTGATAGCCTGACGCGCGAAGATTGGCCGGGAGTTTACCCAGTTGCGGGCCAAGGAAGTTACTGGTGCCTGCATCAAGCAGAACCAGCCTGCTGCCGAAATTAAGAAGAAACGCGTTTACCGAGGTTGATGTTGGAGACCCTTGAAAGGCATTGGCAAGGGCGGTACGGGCATGTTCGGGGCTGGTGTTCAGATACAGATCTGCCAGCGGGAAATCACCGGTGCCATCCGAAAGGGCGGTGACTTCAATATCGCCGACCATCAGGCGATAATAACCGGGGGCCTGTGTGCCGACAAACGGTGCCTTGGCATTCGCCACAAGGGGGACGAATACCGTACTGGCGGCGGCACCGGCGGCAATTGCCAGTGAATTTTTTAGCATTTCGCGACGTGACAGCATAACGATCTCCTGGATCATATAATCGGCATGTACCGGTAACTTGTAATGTGATGCCGGAAATGTATATCTATGATGGTCAGCAATCAAATCGATGCCAGTCATGGATACTATTGATCATTTTAATTTACGGTCTTTTGATCTGAACCTCCTGATCGCGTTTGACGTGATGATGCAGGAACTTAATGTCACCAAATCCGCCGAAAAATTGCGGATCGGGCAATCCGCCATGAGCCACAACCTGGCAACTTTGCGGATGTTGCTTGATGACGAGCTGTTTTATCGGGTTGGACAAACAATGCGGCCGACGGCCCGCGCACTTGCTTTGGCCGGGTCAATACGGGCGGTGTTGGTTCAGGCGCAACATGCCCTGTCTGCGGGAAGCCGGTTTGACCCGGCAACGGAAAAGCGGGCATTTCGGATAGGCCTGACCGATGAAATGGAAATGTTTTTGCTGCCCGCCCTGATATCACGCATTCATGCAATCGCCCCCGGGGTCGGTTTGTTAAGCCGGGCTGTGTCGGCCGAAACGGTTGGCATAATGATGAATGACCGGGAAATAGACATTGCGATTGGCAGCAAGGATTTCCCCGAGGGACGCTGCCACAGTGAAGTCTTGTTCGAATCCGAAGTGGTGTGCTGTTTTAACCCCGACCTGTTTGCAAAGGTACAGGTGATTGACAGGGAAACCTATTTGGGCGCACGTCATGCGTTGTTGTCGCAGACCAGTCAGGTTGAGGGATGTATTGGCATGATGCTGCGCACGATGGGAATTGGCATCGACGTCGCGTTGACCACATCCGATTTTATGCCGGTTTTGTCTGCGGCACGTCATGCGCCCCTGATTGCGACGGTGCCAGCCCGTCTTGCCAATGAATATGCCCCCTTGTTTGGCCTGTCGATATGCCCCATGCCCATTTCCCTGCCATTGCCCCCTGTGAGAATGGGTTGGCCGGTATGGTCGGACAAGGATGCCGGAAGTGCCTGGCTGCGCGATATGTTGCGCGATGTGGTTAAGGGCATGGCGCAGACAAACAGAAGTATCGCAGCGCAATAAAACCCCGTTGACAGGCGTGCCCGGCAGGGAAACAGGGTTCCTGTGATGTAACAGGAACGTCCGTAGGCGAAAGAAGGCAGGCAGATGGCAGCAATGAGTGAGCTGACCAGCCAGGCACCCTCGGTTGATTAAAAAACAGTCATAAAAAATTAAATGAATTAAAAATAGTCACATCAAATAAGCGTCGCGCAATAATTTTCTACTGAATTGGATTGTACTATCGGGAAATTGCGTTGAATCCCTGCGGATTTGCCAAAAAAGCATAAAATTTCAAAATCTGGCATGGTTTTGGCTAGTGCTGCTGCGGTGCAATAAAAAACATGCAGTGGAGGCTACTAATGAAAACGATGCTTCAGGCAATCGCTGGCGCGGGGGCGCTGGCGTGGTCTGCGATGGCGATGACGCCCGCACAGGCGGCTGATGACACGATTAAAATTGGCGTTCTGCATTCTCTTTCGGGGACGATGGCGATTTCGGAAACCACGCTGAAGGATACGGTCCTGATGCTGGTCGATGATCTCAATAAAAATGGGGGTTTGCTGGGTAAAAAGGTCGAGGCCGTGGTGGTGGACCCGGCATCGGACTGGCCGCTTTTTGCCGAAAAGGCGCGTGAACTTCTGGAAAAAGACAAGGTTGCCGCTGTTTTTGGCTGCTGGACGTCGGTCTCGCGCAAATCGGTTCTGCCGGTCTTTGAAGAAGATAACGGCCTTTTGTTTTATCCGGTTCAGTTTGAAGGCGAGGAAAGCTCGCGCAACGTGTTTTACACCGGGGCTGCGCCCAACCAGCAGGCGATCCCCGCTGTCGATTATTTGATGAGCGAAGATGGCGGCGGGGCAGAACGTTTTGCCCTGTTGGGGACGGATTATGTTTATCCGCGCACGACCAACAAAATCCTGCGCGCCTATTTGCACAGCAAGGGTGTCGCCGATGAAGACATCATGGAAAATTACACGCCGTTTGGGCATTCCGACTGGCAGTCGATTGTTGCCGATGTAAAAACCTTTGCCTCGGCGGGTAAGAAAACCGCTGTGGTTTCCACCATCAATGGCGATGCCAATGTGCCGTTCTACAAGGAACTGGCAAACCAGGGCATCAAGGCAGAGGACATTCCGGTTGTCGCCTTTTCGGTCGGGGAAGAGGAACTGGCCGGGATCGATACCGCCCCGCTGGTCGGTCATCTGGCGGCATGGAACTATTTTGAAAGTGTCGATACCGACGCCAATGCCGCCTTCATTAAAAAATGGCATGCCTATATTGGCGATGAAAAACGTGTGACCAACGACCCGATGGAAGCCACCTATATTGGTTTTACCATGTGGAAACAGGCCGTTGAGCAGGCGGGCACCACCGATGTGGATGCCGTGCGCCAGGCCATGTATGGCCAGAAAGTGCCGAACCTGACCGGCGGTGTCGCCGTGATGAACACCAACCATTACCTGTCCAAGCCGGTATTGATTGGCGAAGTACAGGATAACGGCCAGTTCGATACCGTCTGGAGCACCGATGACGTGGTCGTGGGGGATTCCTGGTCGGACTTCATTCCCGAAAGCGCAAAGCTGACGGCGGACTGGACCTATCCCTGGGTGTGCGGCAACTGCGAAACACCGAAATATTAACCGGATCCTACGGGCCGGATGCGCCAGCATTTGAGCGTATTCCGGCCCGTTTTATTGCCGTTTTGCGGCCAGGCCGTGCCGGTCTGGTTGATATTTCGCAAATGCCCGTATCCTTGAATGCGCGATGCAAAGGTTTTGATCATGCGTCGAGATAATTTCCTGCCTGCGCTCTCTTCTGCTTCCGATGGGCTTTCTGCCCGCTTTTTTCTCCGCTCCGGTTGGTCGGTGCGGGTGGTTGTTGCCATGCTGACCGTGATGTGCGTGCTGTCAATCGCCCGGCCCGCCTGGGCCTTTAGCGACGAAGAACTGCGCCAGATTGTTGAAGAACTTGATAGCAAAAGCTCGAACAGGAAACTTGAGGTCATTGGTAAAATAGCCGCCGATGGCGACCCGCGCGCTGTGCCTGTGCTTCAGGCGATGTTAGATGGCGATCTTTATGTCAGCAAGGCCGATGACCGGGTGGTGATTGGCAAAAAGCAGGGCAAGGTCTGGCAGCATATCGATGTGGTCAGTGGCAAGGTAACGGGCGAAAGTGCCGCGCGCGATCTTGATAAAATTCGTATTAATAACCGGCTGCGCGGGGCGCTGCGCGATGCACTGGCAAGCCTGAATTTGTTTAGCCCGGATTTGGCAACCCGCCGGACAGCGGTGGAAACCATTATGGATTCCCGCGACCCGGCAATGGCCCCGCTTTTGAAACGCGCCATCGAACGCGAAGAAGACCCGGGCCTTCTGGCGCGCATGGAACTGGCACAGGCGACAATGGCACTGGCGGCGGGAAAAACCCCGCAAGAACGGCTTGACGCGATTGATGTGCTTGCCAGCCAGACCACGCCGCAAATTCGTGCTGTCTTGCTGCAATTTGTCAATGCGGCCGAAAGCGAAAATTACGATCCCAAGGTGGTGGCGGCGGCGAAGGATGCGGTGGCCTCGGTCGAGGGGCGTTTGCAAATGTGGCAAACGGCGGGGGATGTATATCGCGGTATCAGCCTGGGGTCTGTTTTGCTGCTGGCCGCCGTCGGGCTTGCCATCACCTTTGGCGTCATGGGTGTCATCAATATGGCGCATGGCGAAATGATCATGATTGGGGCCTATACCACCTATGCCGTGCAGCAGGCCTTTGCCGCCTTTTGGCCCGCCGGTATTGGCTGGTCGCTGGCCGTGGCGGTGCCAATGGCGTTTCTGGTCTCGGGCGGGGTGGGTGTGGTGATTGAACGTGTCATCATCCGGTTTCTTTATGGTCGCCCGCTGGAAACCCTGCTGGCAACCTGGGGGTTAAGCCTGATGTTACAGCAGGCCATTCGCAGCCTTTTTGGTGCCAGCAATCGCCAGGTCGTCGCCCCGGATTTCATGAGTGGCGCGATCGAATTTTCAACCGGGCTGGTGCTGACCTATAACCGGCTGTGGATCATTCTGTTTAGCGTGATTGTTGTTGCCGGGATTGCCTTTGTGCTGCGTTACACCGCCTTTGGCCTGCAAATGCGCGCGGTGACGCAAAACCGGCGCATGGCGGGGTCGGTCGGTGTTCGCACCGGCACTGTCGATGCACTGACATTTGGCCTGGGATCGGGCATTGCCGGGATCGCCGGTGTCGCACTTAGCCAGATTGACAATGTCAGCCCCAATCTGGGCCAGGGATATATCATCGACAGTTTCATGGTGGTGGTGTTTGGCGGTGTTGGCAATTTGTGGGGCACGGTTTTGGGCGCCTTTAGCCTGGGGATTGTCAATAAATTCCTCGAACCCGTGGCAGGCGCGGTGCTGGCGAAAATCTTTGTTCTGGTCGCACTGATCCTGTTTATCCAGAAACGTCCCAAGGGGTTGTTTGCCCTTAAGGGTCGCGCGGTGGAGGCCTGATCCATGACCGACTATCGCCAGAAATATAAAATGACGCCGGTTCTGGGCTGGTTACTGCAGGACCGGGGCGGGATGATCCTGCTGGGGATTTTGCTGCTGGGCTGCATTGTTATTCCCATTGGCAACCTTGTGGTGCCCGCAGGATCGGCCTTTCATGTGCCGACCTGGATGCTGGGGCTTCTGGGCAAATATCTGTGTTATGCGCTGTTGGCCCTAAGCGTTGATCTGATTTGGGGATTTTGTGGCATTCTCAGCCTGGGGCATGGCGCGTTTTTTGCCCTGGGCGGCTATGCGATGGGCATGTATCTGATGCGCCAGATCGGCGATCGGGGCGTTTATGGCGACCCGGTCCTGCCCGATTTCATGGTTTTTTTAAACTGGAAGGAACTGCCCTGGTACTGGTACGGGTTTGATCATTTCAGCTTTGCCGTGCTCATGGCGATGCTGGTCCCCGGCATCTTGGCCTTTGTCTTTGGTTTTCTGGCGTTTCGGTCGCGTGTGACGGGGGTTTACCTTTCCATCATTACCCAGGCGATGACCTATGCCCTGTTATTGGCCTTTTTCCGTAATGATATGGGGTTTGGCGGCAATAACGGCCTGACGGATTTCAAGGATATTCTGGGCTTTGATTTGCAGTCCGACCAGACGCGCTGTGTGCTGGTGGTGGCGTCCGCCGTGATGCTGGGGATTTGTTATGTGGTGTCGCGCGGCATTACCCAGTCCCGGTTGGGCAAGGTTTTGATCGCCATTCGCGATGCCGAAAGCCGGGTGCGCTTTACCGGCTATCGGGTGGAATATTACAAACTGTTTGTTTTTACCGTTTCGGCCGTGATGGCGGGCATTGCCGGGGCGCTTTATGTGCCGCAAATCGGCATTATCAACCCTGGCGAATTTGCCCCGGCCGCCAGCATCGAGGTGGTGATCTGGGTCGCGGTTGGCGGACGCGGCACATTGTATGGCGCGGTGTTGGGCGCGTTTATTGTCAATTATGCCAAAACCTTTTTTACCGGCGTGATGCCCGATTTCTGGCTGTTTTTCCTGGGCGGGTTGTTTATTGCCGTCACCCTGTTTTTGCCCAAGGGGGTTATTGGGGCCATTCCGGCCTTTGCCGGGGCAGGGGCTGTTGGTGCATCGGGTACATCCGGCGGCTGGCGTGACAGGCTGGCAGCCTGGCGGGGTAATCAGGGGGGCAAGGCATGAGCACGGCAGAAGATTTACTGGCCGAAGAAAGCCGCATGATCCAAAGCGAAAAGGCCGCGACCATCCTGTATGTGGATGGGGTATCGGTCACGTTTGATGGCTTTCGCGCGCTTAATAACCTGAGCTTCTATGTCGAACCGGGGGAGCTTCGCGCCATTATCGGCCCTAACGGGGCGGGTAAAACCACGATGATGGATATTATCACCGGCAAAACCCGGCCCGATAGCGGCGATGTGCTGTTTAAAAGCGACGTGGACCTGACCAAACTGGACGAGGCCGACATTGCCAATTTGGGCATTGGGCGGAAGTTTCAGAAACCCACCGTTTTTGAAAGCCATACGGTGTTTGACAACCTGCTTTTGGCCTGTTCGGGCGGGCGCGGGGTGTTTCAGGCGCTGTTTCACCGGCTGGCAAACCGCGAAAAGCAGCGGATCGAGGAAACCCTTGCCACCATCCGCCTGGGGGATTTGCGCGATATGATGGCGGCAAATCTGTCGCACGGGCAAAAGCAATGGCTGGAAATTGGCATGTTGCTGATGCAGGAACCCCAATTGCTGCTGGTGGATGAACCTGTGGCGGGCATGACGGATTCCGAAACCGAGCAAACGGCGATTTTGCTGCGCGATATTGCCAAAACCCGCTCGGTCGTGGTGGTGGAACATGACATGGAATTTGTCCGTGACCTGGATTGCAAGGTAACCGTGCTGCACGAAGGATCGGTCCTCGCGGAAGGGCGGCTTGATAGCGTGCAAAAAGACCCGCGTGTCATTGAAGTCTATCTGGGGCGCTGATCATGTTAAATGTTGAAAATATCGACCTTTTTTATGGGGCCTCCCAGGCATTGCGTTCGGTGTCGCTACGTGCTGAAACCGGCAATGTAACGGCGGTTCTGGGCCGCAATGGCGTGGGCAAAACATCGCTGATGCGCGCTGTTGTCGGGCAGCATCCGGTTGCGGGCGGTGATATTGTCTGGGAAGGCAAAAACATATCGCGCGATCCGGCCTGGAAGCGTTCGGCTGCGGGCATTGCCATTGTGCCCCAGGGACGCGAGATTTTTCCGCTGCTAAGCGTAAAGGAAAACCTCGAAACCGGCTTTGCCGCCCTGCCGCGTGCCATGCGCCATATCCCCGATGAAATATTCGAGCTGTTTCCCGTCCTGCGCGACATGCTGGGGCGGCGCGGGGGCGACCTTTCGGGCGGGCAGCAACAGCAGCTTGCCATTGGTCGCGCCCTTGTCACCCGCCCGCGCTTGCTCGTGCTTGATGAACCGACAGAGGGGATTCAGCCCTCCATCATCAAGGATATTCAGCGCGTGATCAAACAGTTGGCGGATCGGGGTGATATGGCGATTTTGCTGGTCGAGCAATATTTTGATTTTGCCCATGAACTGGCCGACGACATTGTGGTGCTGGAACGCGGTGAAGTGGTGCTGGCGGGCAAAAAGGATGCACTGGACCGTGAAAATGTGCGCAGCTATCTGACTGTTTGATCAGCATTTGCCTAAAATTCGCACAATGATTGCAACGGCTAAGGGAACGGGATGGGGCACTGCCTGCGGGAATGGCAGGCATTGCCGTTCTGGCCCGTATTTTGCTTTTGTCATTGAAACGTGCAGTGGTGCTTGATCCTTTCTGTATGATAAATTCGGGATTGAATGTTTGGCAGGGCTGGGCGTTTTACGGTGGCAACGGCGTAGGGTGGGCTTGTGCAACTCGGCAAGATTGAAAATTCTGTGCGCAATGACGCTGCCATGCCGGCATCCCTGCGCCCAATCGTGACCGATGGCCGGGCCGAGGTGGCCTTCAAGGCTGCACCCGTTTCCCATATGCCTTCCAGTCTGGATCATCTTTATTACCGCGACCCGATGAAAATGCTGTTTCCGCGCCCGCAGCCCGGCGATATCAGCCAGGCGGTGCTGGCAACAACATCGGGTGGCATGGTTGGCGGCGATCAGCTTTCATTTGCCGGGCGCACGGGGGAAAATGCCCGCCTTCTGATTACCGCCCAGGCCGCCGAAAAGGTATACCGGTCACTGGGGCCGGATGGCAAAATGCAGGTGGCGCTGGTGGCCGATAATCATTCCTGGCTGGAATGGCTGCCACAGGAAACCATCCTGTTTGATGGGGCGCGTTTGCGCCGCACCACATCGGTTTCGGTTTCGGGCTCTGGCCGGGTTCTGGCCGGGGAAATGATGGTATTTGGCCGCCTCGCCCGGGGCGAGGTTTTTACGCGCGGCCTTGCGCGCGATGCCTGGGATGTGTCGCTGGATGGTCGCCCGGTCTGGCGTGATGCGCTGCATCTTGATGGCGATATTTTATCGGTGCTGGATCATCCGGCCTGTTTTAACGGGGCGCGGGCCAGTGCGACGGCGGTTTTTGTTGGTCGGGGGGCCGAAGAAACGCTGGTCACGGCCCGTGAATGCCTGGAGGGCGCTGTGCAACAGGGGGATGGTGTTTTGGCCGCCGCAACCGCAATGGCAAATATTGTGATTGTACGCTGGCTGGCGGTCGAACCCATGCGGTTGCGCAGCGCCTATGGCACCTGGTGGGCGGCCTTTCGCCACCGGGTGAATAATCTGCCCGCCCGTCTGCCCCGCATGTGGGAGATTTAAGCAATGCGTGACGCATTAAATGCAAAAGGGATGATGTCATGAACCTGACGCCGCGTGAAAAGGACAAATTGCTGATCGCGATGGCCGCAATGGTGGCCCGCCGCCGCCTGGAACGCGGGGTGAAGCTGAATTATCCCGAGGCGATTGCCCTGATTACCGATTATGTCGTCGAAGGGGCGCGTGACGGGGTTTCCGTTGCCGATCTGATGCGCGACGGGGCAACGGTGATCACCCGTGACCAGGTGATGGAGGGCATTGCCGAAATGATCCCGGAAATTCAGGTTGAAGCCACTTTTCCCGACGGGGTTAAGCTGGTGACTGTTCACGAACCCATTCGCTAACTGGAAGGGCAAGATCATGATCCCCGGTGAAATTATCACGGCTTCTGGCACCCTGACCCTGAATGACGGGCGTGAAACCCTGACATTGACCGTCTCAAACACCGGCGACCGCCCGGTGCAGGTGGGGTCGCACTATCATTTTTACGAAACCAATCCCGGCCTTGATTTTGACCGCGAGGCCGCACGCGGCTTTCGCCTGGATGTGCCAGCAGGCAGTGCGGTGCGGTTTGAACCGGGCCAAACCCGCGAGGTGCAACTGGTGCGCTATGCCGGCAAGGGCGTGGTTTACGGGTTTAACGGCAAAATCAATGGCGCATTGGGGGGCTGAAAATGGCTTATGAAATTGATCGTCCGTCCTATGCCGCCATGTTTGGCCCGACCGTGGGCGACAAGGTGCGCCTTGCCGATACCGACCTGATCATCGAGGTGGAAAAGGATTTCACCACCTATGGCGAGGAAGTGAAATTTGGTGGTGGCAAGGTCATTCGCGATGGCATGGGGCAATCCCAGGCATCGCGCGCCGAGGGCGCGGTTGATACCGTGATCACCAATGCCCTGATCCTGGATTACTGGGGCATTGTAAAGGCCGATATTGGCCTGCGTGATGGCCGCATTGCCGCCATTGGCAAGGCCGGCAACCCCGATATTCAGCCCGATGTGGATATTATTATCGGTCCGGGGACCGAGGTGATTGCCGGGGAAGGCAATATCGTTACCGCAGGCGGCATTGATGCGCATATTCACTGGATCTGCCCGCAGCAGGCCGACGAGGCGCTTTATTCCGGTGTCACCACCATGCTGGGCGGGGGCACCGGCCCGGCGGCGGGTACCAACGCCACCACCTGCACCCCCGGCCCCTGGCATATTGCCCGGATGTTGCAGGCGGCCGATGGCCTGCCGGTGAATGTGGGGTATTTTGGCAAGGGCAATGCCACGCTGCCCGCTTCGCTGATCGAACAGGTCAAGGCCGGTGCCTGTGGCCTGAAACTGCATGAAGATTGGGGTACAACCCCCGCCACGATTGATAGTTGCCTGTCGGTTGCCGATGACCTGGATGTTCAGGTGATGATCCATACCGATACGCTCAATGAAAGTGGCTTTGTCGAACATAGTCGGGCGGCTTTCAAGGGCCGCACCATCCATACCTTCCACACCGAAGGGGCCGGTGGCGGCCATGCGCCCGACATCATCAAGCTGTGCGGTGAAGCCAATGTGCTGCCCAGCTCCACCAATCCGACCCGGCCCTTTACGGTCAATACCATCGACGAGCATTTGGATATGCTGATGGTATGCCACCATCTGGACCCGAAAATTCCCGAAGATGTGGCCTTTGCCGAAAGCCGTATTCGCCGCGAAACCATTGCCGCCGAAGACATTTTGCATGACCTTGGCGCGTTCTCGATCATTTCGTCGGACAGCCAGGCGATGGGCCGGGTGGGCGAGGTGATTTGCCGCACCTGGCAAACGGCTGATAAAATGAAAAAACAGCGCGGCAACCTGCCCGAAGACGGGCCGGGCAATGATAATTTCCGTGCCAAACGCTATGTTGCCAAATACACCATCAATCCGGCAATTGCGCAGGGCATTTCGCGCCATGTCGGCTCGATCGAGGTGGGTAAAATCGCCGATCTGGTGGTGTGGAAGCCGATGTTCTTTGGCGTCAAACCCGACATGATTTTAAAGGGCGGTATGATTATGGGGGCAGCGATGGGCGACCCCAATGCGTCGATCCCGACCCCGCAGCCGGTGCATTATCGCCCGATGTTTGGTGCCTATGGCCGGGCATTAACGCAATCATGCTTTACCTTTGCCTCCCAGGCCGGGATTGATGCCGGGATTGCCGCCGAATTTGGCCTGCAACGGCACTTGCTGGCGGTGTCAAACACCCGCAATATTGGCAAAAAGGACATGAAGCTCAATGATGTCCTGCCAAAAATTGATGTGGACCCGGAAACCTATCAGGTCCATGCCGATGGCGTGCATCTCACCTGCCAACCGGCAACCGAAGTGCCGATGGCACAGCGTTATTTCCTGTTTTAAGGATCGGTCATCATGCGGCGCGCGATTGAACATATCCCCTTTGGGCAAACATCTGCCGCCGAACTGCGCGGGACGGTGACACTGGCCTTTGCCGACCGTCACCGTCGCCGGTTTCGCCTGATGGATGATGCGGGCGTGCCCTTTTTGCTTGATCTGCCCCATGCGGTGCGCTTGGGTGATGGCGATTTTCTGCGTCTGGCAGAGGGCGGGGTGATTGTGGTGCGTGCCGCCGCCGAACCGGTGATGACCATTACCTGTGCCGGGCCGGTGGCAACGGCCCGCATGGCCTGGCATATCGGCAACCGCCATACGCCGATGCAGGTTTTAAAAGATGGCCGTTTGCGCATTGTCCATGACCATGTTTTGCGCGAAATGATCATTGGCCTGGGCGGTGTGGTGGATGCCGAAATCGCGCCCTTTGACCCGGAACGCGGCGCGTATCACGGCCTGGGTGGCAATGCCCATGAACACGGCCATCATCACGGCCATGACCACGATTTTTTCGCCCATGCCGACGGGGAAGATCATGCGCAGGGTCATTCTCGCGCACACGCTTCTTCCCATTCTCATGCCCATCCGCAGGGTCCCGCAAGCGGGGGCCAGCATGAGCATTAAGAAAATGCCAGCGGCAGGCCAGCTTGACCCGGCCAGGTTGATGCGCCTGATGACATGGCTGGGACCATCATTTCCCGTCGGGGCTTATACCTATTCGCATGGTGTGGAATATGCGATCGAGGATGGCCGGGTTCACACCCGCGACAGTGTGATTGCCTGGATCGAAGGGGTGCTGGCCTTTGGCGCGGGGCGGATTGACGGGGTGCTGTTTTGCCAGGCCTATGCGGCGGCAAGGGATGGCGATCAGGATGCGCTGATCGAGATTGGCATTGATGCCGATTGCCGCCGGGGCACGGCTGAAATGGCGCTGGAGGCAACGGCACAGGGGCGGGCCTTTGTCTCCACCGTCAGCCAGGTGTGGGATGATCCGTTGCTCGACGGTTGGGCGGCTTCCTTGCGCGGGTTGGACCGTTTGCCCTCCTATCCGGTGGCGGTTGCCATTGCGGCGGCGGGCGTTGATGTTGATTTGCGCAGTGCGCTCACGGCGTTTTTCCATGCGATGGCGGCCAATCTGGTTTCCAGTGCCGTGCGGCTGGTGCCGCTGGGGCAGACGGATGGCATCCGGGCGGTGGCCGCCCTTGAAAAGACGGTCGAAATGGCGGTTGAACGCGCGATTGCGACCGAGCCGGAAGATATCGGGGCCTGTGCGCCTTTGGTGGACTGGACCTCGATGAAACACGAAACCCAATATACAAGGTTGTTCCGATCATGACGTCACCGCTTCGTATTGGCATTGGCGGGCCGGTTGGCTCTGGCAAAACGGCATTGCTGGAACGTTTGTGCAAGGCGATGCGCGATGAATTTAACATCGCCGCGATTACCAACGACATTTACACCCGTGAAGATGCGGAATTCATGACCCGCTCGGGCGCACTTGCGCCGGACCGCATTGCCGGGGTGGAAACCGGCGGCTGCCCGCATACCGCCATTCGCGAGGATGCCTCGATCAACCTTGCCGCGGTCGAGGATATGTCGGCCAAACATCCGGGGCTGGAGGCGATTTTTATTGAATCGGGCGGGGATAATCTCTCTGCCACCTTTTCGCCGGAGCTCGCCGACATCACGATTTACGTGATTGATGTCTCGGCAGGCGATAAAATTCCGCGCAAGGGCGGGCCGGGCATTACCCGGTCAGACCTTTTGATCATCAATAAAACCGATCTCGCCCCGCTGGTCGGCGCGGATCTGGCGGTTATGGACCGGGATGCACGCAAAATGCGCGGCGACCGGCCGTTTGTTTTCACCAATCTCAAGGCGATGGAAGGCCTTGAGGATGTGAAGAATTTTATCATCGAATCAGGGGGGCTCCGTCAATCTGCTGCGTGACATAGAACAAGCAGAAGATCGCAGATGATGGGAGTTCAGCAAACACCCGGCCCGAAATGGTCGGGTGTTTGTCTATCTGTGCGTCGGGCGTGAGTCGGGCCATTTTTCCTGCCATCGGGCGGATTTCCGCCCGGTCGGGCGAAAATCCGCCCGATTTGGGCGCGTGCACTTTGCCAAAAAACCGGGAATAAATTTTAGTTTCAATTGATTAGGCGAATTTTCAAAAAATCGCAAATTCTGAAATTTTCCGGCAGACTCTGCTCACCCCCTGATCCTAGCCTCAAACGGTCCGGTTGATCTGCCGGTCGTTTGAAGCTGTCAGGAGAAGGATGTGTTAGGCCCGACAGAAATTGTGGCGTTGCGCGGCAATGGTTCGATCCTGCTGATCGGTCGCCGCCTCAGCTTCGGCCAGCTGAACCGCTTTGACGCCAAAACCTGCGGCAGCATCGAAGATCCGCAAACTATTGCGGATCGGGTCCGCTGTTATAGCGCCTATCCCGGTAATGGCCTCAAGCTGCGTCATTTCTGGATGGCAGCCGCTGGCGGCAGCATGGTGCCGCGCAATGATCTGGATATGGCACGTGATGTTGGCCGCATTGTCGCCCAGGGCACCTGGATGGTGCTTGAAATTGCTGATGAAAGAAATTTGGGGCCAGCCGTCCCTGAAAAAATGAAGCCGCCAATGGCCCCGGCTTTTTCGATCCTCAAGGGCCGCAATGTGGCAACGATGTCGATGGACGAGAAATTCCAACTGACATTCGACAAAGTACCGAATTATTTGGGGGAGGGTTTTGCCGAAACCTTCCGAGAACTGGTCTCGCCTGCAGCACTTGCTACGGCCGCTGTGACCATTGCAGTACTGGCATTTGCAAGTGGTGGTACGATTGTTGCGATTATACTGGGCATTGGTTACGCGATGGTCGGTTGGGCAATTTTCAATGCCATAGGCGACCTCATTGAGGCTATGAAACTCGTTGCAAATGCAAAAGACGAACAAACCCTTGATCGCGCTGCCTTTCTTTTCGCCCGCGTAGCTGCCGAAATTACCGTTGGTTTGTTGTTGGCGCTACTTACGCGTGTTGCCGGGCGTGCGGGAGTGGGAGGAAAAAACGCTCGTCAGGTGGCTGAAGAAACACCAAAGTCTCTGCGAGCACCAGTTCAGGCATCAAGGCAGGCCGTTGAAGCGCCACTGAAGGTCTCTCCAAACAGGAGCTTCGAGAAAATTGAAAAAAGTGAAGTCGTTGAGTCAAAATTTCGTCCGAATGAGGTGGAATCTGAATCTGTTGCTGATAAGACAAATAGAGCGAATTTGGGTGCCAATAACGTCAATGCAGGTGTTGCTCTGAGACAGAAGCTGTCTGCTTTGCAAGGAGCTCAAACTAAAGCTGCCAGAGTTCGGCAGTTGCCCGATGGAAGAATTAGATATTATGAAGCAGAAAGAGCTGCTCGAAATCCAGGGGCAACTCGGGGAGCCTCATACGTGACAGAGTATAATCCGAAAAATGGGAACGTTCGTTCATGGAATGAAGCTTATGATCAAGCTGGAAATGTAAATCGTGTGAGACCAAAGATGATTAATGGGCAGAATGTCAAATCTCTGCATTATCCTCCGACCGCTAAAGAATTGGGTTTGAAATGAAATTGGAAAAAAAAGAATTTGGACGAATGTTGGAAGAGGTTTTGGGACGCACAAGCGACGTATCTTTTCTATCTAATTGGGCCTACGAGATTTTTCTTGATCGGCAGCACAATATGGACGCTGAAGTACGGGAACTGCTGCTAGATCTTAATCATATGGATGATGGACCCGAATTCGAATTTACGACGGGAGAACTATCGGAAATAGCCCGAAAGTTGCAGGGATAGCGTCCTGTTGTTTTGTTTTCGAGAGTTATTGCAGAAATTACGATTAGTTTATTGGTTGTGTTGCTGATACATACAGGTCGACGTGTTGGTGCGGGCGGAAAAGGACGCTCTGGAAAGACGGATGAAACAGATGAGCCCTTAGGGCAACGTGATAAAACATTGTCCTCGCAATTGGATGGCCTTGGCCGAAGTCCAAATAATGATAGTTATCCAAGTACAGGCGTAAAGAGCGGCGCAAATGAAACAGGTAGGAAAATTGAACGAACGCCGCTCACAGAAACAGAAGTAGAGCGTGAAATAGATAGCATTTCCACAAGAACTACAAGGAATACCACCCGTTTGGGCGGAAATCCGGGAGAACCGGTCTGAAAATTACTTATGGAAATGGAACTGAATTTGATATGACGCGAACTCGGGTTAAAGAAACGGAAATAAATCCATATAAGCCGGCTCGAACTCGACCAAAGCGCTTTGAAGGTGCTCTGGATAAAAATGGTGTTAAAAGATCTCCAAAAAAGAAGAGTTGGAATGGTATAATGGCATTGATTGGTGATTACGATGATAGACTCCAAGACTGGCGAGAGAATCATGGTTTTTATTGACGAATTGTCGGGCCCCTATATCCGAGTTTCAGTGTGGAACGATGCTGATGCTTTGGAGGATCTTCTTTCTGATAAATACGATGTTTTGTACGAAATGAAGTCACCGCAGGATCTGAAGGAAGATGGCGGAAAAGAATATTATTTTGGAAGCGTGGCAGATCCCGAAAAATTGCAAGAAATTCTAGATGAAATAGAAATATAATTCTCCAAAAACTAGAAGGATGATGGCTTAATCTTGGTTTTGTAATAATAGCCTCTTTTGAGGAAAGATGAATGCCAGGGGTGAAAAGGCTGGGGGCTATAGAAAATTTTTCCAGGTTAATGTCTTATTTTTGGGTGGGGATCTGCTGAATTGTGAGCGAAAGAGAATGAATCCTTCCTTCTTGTTTTCTTTTTTTAAAAATACAGATGACTTTTTCTGGAGGGGGTGACGTGGAAAATTCATATTTAAAGAATACTTCTTTCTTGGAGGAAAATCAGTCTTTCTTAAAGGTCGATGTGTGCGCGATTGCTGACTGGGATGGTTTTTACAAAATTATCCAATTTTTAAAAAAAGAATATAACGTTGAAGTTTTGGAAAAAATAGATGGACCAGACGCGCGTCGTTGGTTGTTGCGTTTTGAGGGCTGTGACTTTGAGGTGCAACACGACGATCCTTACGGGAATTTGATCGTTGCGACGGACAGGAAAAGTCAGGAACTGGTTCGGCAGATCGGGTTGGATTTGGAACGTAGATTATCTGGTGCTTAAGTTGACTCAAGTATGTGTTTGACAGATTGGGTTGCGGTTTTTTGTTATTTGAATTTTTCAGGTTAAATGATCTGCGTTGACGTTTAACATGTATCCTGTTGAAGCGTTTTTTAATCGGCTGAAGCATGAACAATTCATGGTGGCACTTGGTAATTTTTCAAAGGGTCTGGGATATAATCCAGAGGATATGACGTGCTTTTTCCCCGTTAATACTGTCGAGTATGAGGGTGGGGTTGAGCAGGATTACAAGTATATCGAGTTCTGGGAATATTCCAGCAACGAAGAGGTTCGCCTTGGCTTTGACGCGTTTATGGAGGTTTTGACCAGGGCGGCGGAGAAGGAAATGAATGAGAATCCAGATGCCCGGGAAAAAATTCAGAGCCTTGTTCTTCAAACCAGGCAATATCTTGAGGGTGTGTGATGTTTGATTTCAAAAAGGCGGGCTCCTTTTGAAATCATTGCTTGAAATCATCGCGCGATTTTCCTGTTTGGTTTGCCGGGCCTGTCATCGGTGCGATGCGTCATTTTCCTTGGAAAGCCCGCGAATTGTCGCTATCCCTTGCGGATGGAATGGATGACCCGGACGCGAGGGATCAGGATGAAGACCAGGGACATTGTTTATATCGCCCTTTTTGCGGCACTGATGGCTGTATTGGGGCTTTTTCCGCCCTTCACCCTGCCGGTCACAGGCGTGCCGATTACCGCGCAATCGCTGGCACCAATGTTGGCCGGGGCGATTTTGGGCGCGCGGCGTGGTGCACTTTCCGTTGTGCTGTTTCTGGTGCTGGTCGCGCTTGGTTTACCGCTTTTGGCGGGCGGGCGTGGCGGCTTTGGCGTGTTTCTGGGCCCGACGGGCGGTTTTATGCTGGGCTGGACAGTATCGGCCTTTGTTATCGGCTATCTGATCGAAAAATTCTGGGACCGTCTGAATGTGGTGAATACGGCAGCCATCATCGGTTTTGGCGGTATTGTCGTGCTTTATGCGCTGGGCAATGCCTGGGTCGCTGTTGCGGTTGATATTTCCTATTGGAAAGCGACCGTCGGGTCTGCGCCGTTTCTGATTGGCGATGCCCTGAAGGTTTTTGTGGCAACGGGGGCAGCCCTTGTGGTGCGCCGGGCCTATCCGCTGGTTTCGTCAGCCTGATTTGCATGCTTTGATTGGCCCGCCTGTGCCATCGCTGCGGGCGGCTTTTTATCGGGCGGAATATGAGAGGCCAATGATCGACTTGCAGCACGTCGCTCTGTGCCTTGGGGAGCAATCCAGAGGATATGTGACGTGTTTTTCCGTCTGATATTGTCGATGATGAGGGCGATAATGTTCAGGACGATAACGATATCGCGTTCCGGGAATATTCCGGCACCAAAGAGGCCCGGCTTGGATTGAGGGAATTTATGGAGATTTTGACCTGGGTGGCAGAGACGGAAATAAATGCAAATCCTGAAGCCTGATGCCTGGGGGAAAATTCAGAACCTTGTTCTTAAAACCAAAAAATACCTTCTTCACATATCATTTTTGATTTCAGAATAGGGTTTTCTCGTGAATCATTGCGCGATTTTCCGGTTTGGTTTGCCGGACCGGTAAGTGTTGCGATGCCTCATTTTCCTTGGAAAGCCCGCAATTTGTCGCTATCCCTTGCGAATGGAATGGATGACCGGGAGGCGAGAGATCAGGATGAACACCAGGGACATTGTTTATATCGCCCTTTTTGCATCACTGATGGCAATTTTGGGGCTGTTTCCACCTTTTACCATGCCCTTTACGGGGGCGCCGATAACCGTCCAGTCGGCGGGGGCGATGCTTGCCGGGGCGCTTTTGGGCGCGCGGTGCGGGGCCTTGTCGGTGGTGCTGTTTCTCGTTCTGGTCGCGCTGGGTTTGCCGCTTCTGGCCGGTGGTCAGGGCGGTTTTGGCGTGTTTTTGGGGCCAACGGGCGGCTTTTTGCTGGGCTGGGCTGTATCGGCCTTTGTCATTGGCTATTTGATTGACAAATTCCAGGACTACCTGAATGGCCTGAGTGTCGTTGCCATCATCGCCTTTGGCGGCATTGTGGTACTCTATGGGCTGGGCAATGCCTGGGTCGCGGTGGCGGTTGATATTTCCTATTGGCAGGCCACGGTGGCCTCCGTGCCGTTCATGATTGGCGATGCCCTGAAGGTATTTGCCGTCACGGGTCTTACACTTGCCGTACGCCGGACTTATCCGGAGGGGCTGCGCGCCTGATTTTGTGCTTTGACCAAGCTGCCTATCAAATGACAACAGGTGGGTTTTGCGCGGCGGAATTATTGAGAAACCATGATCGAATTGCAAAATGTTGCCCTGCGTTACGGGAAGCAAAGCGTGCTGGAAGATATTTCCCTGTCGCTGGGGGAACGGCGGATTGGCATTGTCGGGGCCAATGGATCTGGCAAAAGCACGCTGGCGCGATTGCTCAACGGGCTTTTGCTGCCCAGTGAAGGCACCGTGCGGGTGGACGGCATGGATACGGCAAAAGACGGGCGCAAGGTGCGCGCCAAGGTGGGGTTTGTGTTTCAAAACCCCGACAACCAGATCGTCTTTCCCGTGGTCGAGGAAGACCTCGCCTTTGGCCTGAAACCCCTGAAACTGCCCAAGGATGACGTCAGCCGCCGGATTGATGCCATGCTGGCACGTTACGACCTTGGCGCTTATCGCACCCATCCCAGCCATCAGCTCAGTGGCGGGCAAAAGCAGCTATTGGCAATTTGCGGTGTGCTGATCATGGAACCCGCCTGCATCGTGTTTGACGAGCCCACGACATTGCTGGATTTGCGCAATCGTAATCGGGTGGCGCAGGCGATTGCCGAACTGGACCAGCAGGTGATTACGGTGTCGCATGATCTGGATCTTTTGGCCGATTATGACCGCATTCTGGTGATTGATCAGGGGCGGGTGGTGTGTGATGACGTGCCGCAAAAGGCGCTGCCTTTTTATGTGGATCTGATGTCATGAACCTTGCCAGCGGCCTGTATCAGGATCGCGCCTCGCCGCTCCATCGCTTGCCTGCCGGGCTTAAGGTGCTCGCCCTTGTGGCGCTGGGCACGGCAGTGTTTGTGATTCCAGACTGGCAAATTCTGCTGGCAATATTGGCCGCCGTCATGGTTCTTTACGGCGTGGCGCGGTTTTCACCGCAAATTTTATGGGCGCAAATCCGGCCCTTATTGTGGTTGCTTGTCGTGTTCTTCGCCGTGCAGCTTTGGCTGAATGACTGGCAGGCCGGCCTTGTGGTGGTAACGCGCCTTGCCATCGTTGTGCTGTTTGCCGCCCTTGTCACGCTGACAACACGGGTTTCGGTAATGCTCGAAGCCCTGGAACGCGCCATGCAGCCCTTGCGCTTTATGGGTGTTAATCCGGAAAAGATCGGCCTTGCCTTTTCGCTGGTGCTGCGTTTTATTCCCGTTATTGCCACCGTTTCCCATGATGTGCGCGAGGCGCAAAACGCGCGCGGGCTGAATCGCAATATGCTGGCCCTGACCGTGCCACTGATCATCCGAACCCTTAAAATGGCCGATGACGTCGCCGATGCGATTGAGGCGCGGAGTTATGATTCGGAGTGAGTATCTATGGGGTCTTTTGCGGGTAAATCGCAAAGCATGTTCATTTTTCTGATAAATGCTATGCGAGTTTTGTTGTTTTTTTTGTCTTTATCGATAAGTGTCATTCTATAGTCACTCAGGAATTGATAAAAGTCCTGTTCTAACCTGTCTCTAAATACAATTTTTGCGTCGCAATCGATTGATTTATTCTTGTATCTGTCAAGATGTTTGCGTGAAAGTAATATCCGCCAGTTTCCTTTCGTGCGTGCTTCATGTAAAAGGCCGCAGCGAACATACTTATAAAAATTTTTTGCTGAATTTTTTTGGGAAGTGTAGGATTTAAAAGGTTCATTTTTTTCTAGAAATCTTATGAACATTTCTTTAGATTTTGAATATACTGTTTGGCTTTCTTTTTCTCCGTATATAAATTGTTTTCCCTCTTGTGTCGCGCGCAAGAATTCAATTAACGAGCAATAAAGAGCAACGATTGAGAAGCCTTCTCCATTGTCGTGTTCAAGCGCCGAAATTGCTCGAATTGGTTTGAAGTACCTTGTTTCCAATCTCTGCATGAAATATTGGTCGAACGCTTCTTTCCATGCGTCCTCATTGAACTCAGTTATCGGCAATAACTTCTCTCGGAGTTTTTTCCAGTCTGAAATTTTTTTTGTACCAGCTATTTTAGTATTATCTGCTGCGCATTTTTTGTCTTCAGACATCATCAATTTCCTCCAGTATTTTTAAGGCGTCTTTTCGAGGTTTCCTGTCAAGTTCAGGGTCCTCGATGTACCCGTTTTGCCTAATTCGTTCAATTTGTAGGGGCGGCAGATTGTTCCGTTCGGCACCTGCAAGGCATAGGCGCCAATACCAGTCATAGGGGCTGCATTCCGGGTCGCAAGATTCGGGTTCTGCGAGGTAGGTGATGACCTTGATTTTGGTGTTGTTCTGGTTATGGACGATGAAATGATCATCGCGTTTATAACCTTTGCCACGACCTTCAAACTTATCGAGTTTGCCGAGTTCACTCGGATCAAGTTCGTAAACAACGCCGTAAGTTCTCTCGCCGTTCTTAGCGGAAAGTGTTGCTTTGCCTGAGCCATCTTTGCTTTTTTTTGCAAAGGAAAATGCCCAGCCATAAGCGTAAGCCACCGTTTTGAAGGTGGCGGAAGGGCAGCGCTCGCGCAGTCTTTCCGCAAGCATGTTGGAACCATAGGCAAAGTATAAAACCACGACCTTTCCTTCTCTGTTTAAGAAGAAAAGGTCCATGGATTTTGGCGTCTTGTCAATTTATGTGGAAGGGTAGGGAATCGCGCTGGAAAGGGAGTTTCCAGCGCGAAAATGTTAATTCAGCCCCAAATGCTTCGCATGGAACCGGATATGGTCTTCGATGAAGCTGGCGATGAAATAATAGCTGTGATCATAGCCTTCCTGCAGGCGGAGCGTCAGCGGATAGCCGCTGTTTTTGGCGGCCTGTTCCAGTGTTTCGGGTTTAAGCTGGTCTTTGAGGAAGCCATCGGCATCGCCCTGGTCAACCAGGGCGGGGGTGAAGGCAGTGGGCTGGGCGGCGCTCATCAGCAGGGAGCTGTCATATTCGGCCCAGTCGGCCTGTTTGGGGCCCAGATAGTTTTCAAACGCCTTTTGCCCCCAGGGCACATTGACCGGGTTGCAAATGGGCGAAAACGCCGTGACGGAGCGGAATTTGCCGGGATTGCGCAGTGCCATCATCAGCGCACCATGCCCGCCCATCGAATGGCCGGAAATGACGGTGTTGTCATTGACCGGGAAATGTTCGGCAATCAGGGCCGGAAGCTCTGACAGGATATAATCATACATCCGGTAATTTTGCCGCCAGGGTTCCTGGGTGGCATTGACGTAAAAACCGGCCCCCTTGCCAAAATCATAGGCTTCGTTTTCATCATCGGGCACATGCTCGCCGCGCGGGCTGGTGTCCGGGGCGACAATGGCAATGCCCAGTTCGGCAGCAATGCGGTGCGCACCGGCCTTTTGCATGAAGTTTTCATCCGTGCAGGTCAGGCCGGAAAGCCAGTACATCACCGGCACCGTGGTACCATTGCCCGCCTGGGGCGGCAGATAAATGGCAAAGCGCATGTCACAGCCAAGGGTCGATGATTTGTGGCTGTATTGTTTATGCCAGCCGCCGAAACTTTTGGCGCTGGAAATGTTTTCGATGCTCATTTCATCCTCCAGATATGCGTTCGGGCCGGAAAAAGGTTCCCGGCCCGCTGTTTCGGCGACTTATTTGGCAGCCGGTGCATAATGGATGACGCTGCGAATGCTCTCGCCTTCGTGCATCAGATCAAAGGCATGGTTGATCTCTTCAAGCGGCATGGTGTGGGTGATGAAGTCCGACAATTTGAATTCACCCGCCAGATACCGTTCCACATAGGTCGGCAGTTCGGAACGGCCCTTGACCCCGCCAAAGGCGGTGCCGCGCCAGACGCGCCCGGTGACAAGCTGGAACGGACGGGTGGAAATTTCCTGCCCGGCCCCGGCCACACCGATAATCACGGATTCACCCCAGCCCTTGTGGCAGCATTCAAGCGCAGAGCGCATGACATTGACATTGCCGATACATTCAAAGCTGTAATCAACGCCGCCATCGGTCATATCAACAATGACCTGCTGGATCGGCTTGTCGAAGTTTTTCGGGTTGATGCAGTCGGTTGCCCCCAACTGCTTTGCCAGATCAAACTTCTTTTCGTTAATGTCGATGGCAAGAATGCGTTCCGCCCCGGCCATCTGGCAGCCGATAATCGCCGACAGACCAATACCGCCCAGGCCAAAGATGGCAACGGTATCGCCTTTTTTCACTTTGGCCGCGTTGGTTGCTGCGCCCATGCCGGTGGTCACACCACAACCAAGCAGGCAGACTTCCTCCAGCGGGGCGGCTTTATTGACCTTGGCGACCGAAATTTCCGGCAGAACGGTATATTCGGAAAAGGTCGAGCAGCCCATATAATGGAAAATCGGTTTGCCGTTTTGCGAAAAGCGTGTCGTGCCATCGGGCATCAGGCCCTTGCCCTGGGTTTCGCGAATTTTGCTGCACAGGTTGGTTTTGCCCGATTTGCAGAATTTGCATTCGCCGCATTCCGGCGTGTAAAGCGGAATAACATGGTCGCCCACGGCAACACTGGTCACACCTTCGCCAATCGATTCCACAATGCCACCGCCTTCATGGCCCAGAATGGCGGGGAAGATGCCTTCGGGGTCGTCACCCGACAGGGTGAAGGCATCGGTGTGGCAAACGCCGGTGGCGGTCAGTTTGATGCGCACTTCACCGGCCTTGGGCGGCGCAACCTGAACCTCCTCGATCGAGAGCGGCTTGCCCGCTTCCCAGGCAATGGCGGCTTTGCAGGTGATGGTTTGTGCAGTCATGGTAAATCCTTTTCAGATCAGCGAAAACGCATGAAGGGATGTAAAGATATGAAGCAAAGTTTATTTGTTTCTGGAAAAATGTTAATCCCGTAATTATGCAAATGACTTTTACAGTGTGGTAATAATGAGCGCGTGGGACGGCATTAGTGAATGTATTGCGGTGGCGGACTGCCAGAGCTTTACCGGGGCGGCAGCACAGCTGGGTGTTTCCATCGCCCATGTCAGCCGCCAGATCACCGCCCTTGAAACCCGGCTGGGCAGCAAACTGTTTTACCGCACCACCCGCAAAGTCACATTAACCGAAGCCGGGCAGATTTATTACCAGCATTGCCGCCAGTTGCGCGATGGCCTGGAGGATGCCGAACGCGCGATCAGCAGTTTGCAGGATACCCCGCGCGGCAAGTTAAAACTGACCGCGCCCACCACCTACGGCGAAAGCGTGATTGCCCCGCTGATCAACGATTTTGTCGCCCGCTACCCGGACCTGGAGGTGCAATGCCGGTTCACCAACCAGAAGCTGGATTTGATTCTGGAGGGCTATGACCTTGCCGTCCGGTTGGGGCGGCTGGAGGGAACCTCAAACGCGATCATGAGCCAGCGGCTGTCCTCGCGCCGGTTATATGTGTGCGTGGCACCGTCCTATTTGCAAAAACGCGGCGAGCCCCACAGCCTGTCGGAACTTGCCCGGCATAACTGCCTGCCCGGCACGCTGGATTACTGGCGGTTCGAGGAGGAAGGGCGCGAACGCACCATTCGCATCCACGGGAATATCACCGCCAATAGCGGCCAGGCTCTGCTCGATGCGGCACGTAAAGGGCTGGGTATTGTGCAATTGCCCGATTTTTACGTTGATCCCCATATCGCCAGTGGCGAACTGGTCCCCATCCTCACCCGTTATCAACCTTCTGACGAAGGCATTTGGGCACTTTACCCCGCCAACCGGCATTTATCGTCAAAGGTGCGCATGCTGGTGGAGCATTTGGCGCGGTATTTGGGATGACGATAGCCGCTTTCAGGCCGGTTTGATGTCGGGGTCGGGATGGCCCGACCAGGTGAAAACCCATTGATCGCCCTGGCGGATATTTTGCACAATAGACGGACGCAGGGCGACGAGACAGTGCCCGCCTTTATGGCGGACGGAGGGGTAAAGAAGGCCATTGCCGCCGGATGCCAGAATATCGCCCGCCAGTGCCTGCCCGGCGGGATAGGCGCGTTCCGGCGCGGGATCAAGGGGCAGGGGGATGGCTGTTGCCGTGCTATGGGGTGTTAAATCATGGAATGGGGCCTTAAACCCGGCAATCAGTTCGCGATAGGCGGTGGTATTGTCAAAAATGCCGGTATTTTCAAGCTCGCGGGTTAAATGCCAGGCGACTTCGGCCTTTGCGGTTTGGCTGGCATTATCGCCAAAGGCGGCATACCAGGCCCCGCGATGTGGGCCGTTAAACCGGTTGCCGGTGGCGCGGGTATAACAAAAGGCTGCGTTGACATAGCTCCAGCCATAACCATTGGCCGGGCTTTGCAGTTCTGCCGGGTCCAGGCCACCCGGGATCGGCAGGGGTGGTTGCAGGCGGGCCGATGTCAGGCCTTCAATTTCGGCAAGAAGGTCAAGGTCTGCGTAGTCATCCGCAAGGGGGCTTAGGGCGGGTTCATTGATATAGGCGGTCGGGATCAGGCGGATTGTGCTTTCGGCGACAAAATCCCGGATTTTCAGATCGCAGGCATGAATCAAACCCCACCCCGCAGCGCATCAATATGCTGGCGCACCCGCATCATGGCGGGAATGCCGCCCTCCAGCATGATCTGAATGGGGGTTTTGTTGTCAAAACCCGGTCCCTTATTGGGGGTTTTGGGCCAGCCATAGGTCAGCGGGCCGTTAAACAGCAATCGTAAACCTTTAAACAGGCCAATCAGCAGGCTGGCGCGGGTGACTTTGTCCTGGTCCAGCTTGCCGTGAAAGCTGCCGGCCTTCATGCGGCTCCAGGTCGCGGTGGGGACGTCAAACAGGGCGGCGGCCTCGGCATTGGTCAGGCCCCAGGCATCGGCGGTGCGCACCACGGCCTTGATCAAAACGGCAATTTTGGCGCGCTCCGTGATTGGGCGGACAATGCCGGTTTTGTCTTCGGGGGCTTCCGGGGCAATGGGATAAAGCATCTTTCCCTCCATTGGATGGAATATACCTTATCATATGATAAGCAAAATGCAATCTGTTTGGGGGCAGTGAGGCGGGTGGCTTAGAGCGGGGACTTTTATTAGGGGCAGCGGCTGAGAATATCCTCAAGGGCAAGATCCAGAAGCGGGGTATCGGCCAGGCTGTTGGCAAGGCGGTCGCGGACCTCTTGTGCGGCGGGGCCGATCTGGCGGCGCAGGGTTTCAAGTTCGTTTAGAACAAGTTGGGGGCCAAGGCCGGTTTCTTTGGCAAATTGGGTCCAGTGATCCTTTGTCAGGGCAGCGGGATTGCGTTCGCCACCAATGGCCATTGCCAGCTTGATGCGTTGTTGCTTGTAAAACCCGGCAAAGGCTTTGGCATTATTAATGTCATAAAGCGGGGCGAGGCGCAGGGTGCCGTTGCGCCACAGCAGGCTGTAATTTTTGGCATGGGCATCGGGATTGCCGATAAGATACTGGAAAATGGCGCGGCGCAGAAGTTCGCGCCGGTCATGCGCCGGGTCGTGGCTGTAGCGCAGCATGGCAAACAGGCTCTGCCAGCCCGGCCCGCCGTCGCGTTCGTATTTTTGATCCGGGAAATGCCCGGTCGCCTGGCAGAAATCCTCCTGATGCAGGCGGGTGAGATAGCGCGTGCCGGCTTTTTCATGCAGGGCACGGTCATACCGGGCCAGCAACATAAAGGTTTGCTCTTCGGCCTGGAGGATGTGCGAGCGCGGTGTGGCAAGGCCAAGGGCGCGGGCAACCTCAAGGCAGAAATGCTCTACCCGGATGGAGCCGGGCAGGCCACGAATGTCGGGCTTGAGGATGTGCGAACTGGGGGTGCGGCCCAGCGGCAGGGCGATGTCGCCGCCCACCCGGATCACCACGGCCTTGTCATGCACGCCGGCCAGCGAAATGCGGATTTCGCCTTCATCATCGGCAAAAAGCGGGCGGGTTGGCAGCTCGCGAATGTGTTGGGCCAGTTCGGCCTCGCTCAGGATCCGGTATTTCGGGTGATAGGGGTCGTAATCATCGGGGTCGGCGTCGGATGCGATCAGGGAAACCGCACCGGGGCAATCCCTGCCCAGGGCAAACAGCATTGCAAATTCGTCATTGGCATTAATGGCATGGCGATTGCCCAGAATTTGCGCCAGGCGGCGACGGGTTTGTTTGTTGTCCGGCAGCAATCCGGCAAAAAACGGCCCGCATTGCTGGTCATCAAACCAGAAAGTGTCGTTGTAATGATCGGGGACGGGCAGCGACAGGGACAGGGGATGGCAATGAATATCCCCTGCATGATGGCGGGCAATAAAATCGGCATTATAACGAAATTGAAGCCGTCCGTCGTTTCCGGCGGCAAGTTCGCCCATCACTTTATCATATAAACAGACAAAGGCCACCCGTGCCATGTTACAGCCCCTCGTCAATATCCAGCAGATCGGAGGTTGTTTTATCGTTCTGTTCAGGGCGATCGATTTCGCCGGGCATATCAAGATGGATCGGCGCACCCAGTAAAACCAGCAGATTGATCACCATATCCACCGGCGGCTGGGTGGCCCCGGTTTCAAGCGAGGACAGCCATTTGCGGCTATGGCCGATAAGTTGTGCCGCCTCGGTCTGGGTGAGTCCGCGTTGCTTGCGCAGGGTGCGAACCGCATTTTGCAGGTCGGCCGGTTTTCGGATGATCATGATGACACCGATCGGTTCTATGGTTTTGAATTCAACTATATGTAACCAATCGGTGTCATTCAAGGGTTTTGATGATTATGACACCAAACGGTATCATTTTTAGGCTTTATTGTGCTGTCCAGCCGCCATCAACCGACAGGGTGGTGCCGGTCATCTGGTCGGCACCCGGCGAACAGAGGAAGACGGCGGTTTGGCCGATTTGCTCGGGCGTGACATAGGTTTTCGACGGGTGTTTTTCCGATACCAACTCTGTTGCCGCTTCCTCGACCGAGACATCGTTTTTCTCGGCCAGGGCCTTGATCTGTTTTTCTACCAGTTCGGTACGCACCCAGCCAGGGCAGATCGCATTGGCGGTAATGCCGGTTTCGGCGGTTTCAAGGGCGACAACCTTGGTCAGGCCGACAATGCCGTGTTTGGCGGCCACATAGGCGGCCTTTTGCGGCGATGCCACCAGGCCATGCGCCGAGGCGGTATTGATGATGCGGCCCCAGTTTTGCTTTTTCATATGCGGCACGGCCAGGCGGGTGGTGTGATAGGCCGAGGACAGGTTGATCGCGATAATCGCATTCCATTTTTCAACCGGGAAATCCTCCACCAGGGCGGTGTACTGGATGCCGGCATTGTTGACCAGAATATCCACACCGCCAAAATCACGGGCGGCCATCTTCATCATGTCTTCGATTTCATCGGGCTTGGACAGGTCCGCGCCGCTATACAGCGCTTTGACGCCAAAATCGCTTTCGATGCCCTGGCGGATTTTTTCGATTTCATCCGCATCGCCAAAACCATTGAGCATGATATTGGCCCCCTGCCCGGCAAGGGCCTTGGCCATCGCAAGGCCAATCCCGCTGGTTGAGCCGGTCACAAGTGCATGTTTGCCTTTTAGCATGGTCAGTCTCCATTATCCGATGAGGGGGCGTTGGGTGGGCTTATGGGTATGAGGTAATCCGATCATGCCGCAGCGCAATCACCCAGGCAAGGAATCACGTTGGGGTTTTGCAGGAAGGGGTGATATTTCACCTGCTTGCGTGCTGTGCGCTGCAAAATGGCGGTGGGCGGGCCTGCCCGGTGCAGGGGTCGCGCGCCGGTTATCCGCCAATGCCATATTTGCGCAATTTGTTGGCAATGGCGGTATGGGACAGGCCCAGGCGCGCGGCCAGTTTACGCGAACTGGGATAATCGGGATAAAGCTGTTCCAGCAGGGTTTTTTCCAGCATATCCATCGCATCGCCGTGATTTTCACACAGCAATGCCTGTGCGACCACATCATGATGAGGCATGTCGGATGCCGGGTAGGCGGCGGAGGATGCGCTGATGGGCGGGTCTTCCGGGGTTGGCGTGCTGTCGCCGGAAAGGGCCGGGCTGGTCGCCGATTGCAGGTCGGATGCGGCCAGAATGTCGCCATCAAGCAGGGCAACGGCCCGAAACAGGGTGTTTTCCAGTTCGCGCACATTGCCTTTCCAGTCCCGGGTGCGCAGCCATTGCAGGGCATCACGCGCGATATGCGGGGTGGTGCGTTCGGTCTGGCGGGCGGTGCGGGTGACAAAATAATGCGCCAGCGCGTCTATATCCTCGCGCCGGTCGCGCAGGGGCGGCAGGGTGATGCTGAGCACATTCAGGCGGAAATAAAGATCCTCGCGGAAGCTGCCATTTTGCGACATGTCCTCAAGATTGCGATTGGTCGCACTGATAATGCGCACATCGGCCGCTATTTCATCGGTCCCGCCGACCCGGCGAAAGCGGCCATCCTGTAAAACCCGCAGCAATTTGGCCTGCAGATAGGGCGATAATTCGCCAATTTCATCCAAAAACAGGCTGCCGCCATCGGCCAGTTCCAAAAGCCCCGGCTTGCCGCCGCGCCGTGCAGAGGTAAAGGCCCCGGCGGCATAGCCAAACAGTTCGCTTTCGGCCAGTCCCTCGGGCAGGGCAGCGCAATTGAGGGCCAAAAAGGGTTGATCATGGCGTTTACTGGCGCGGTGGCAGGCGCGGGCAAACAGTTCCTTCCCCGTCCCGGTTTCGCCAAGAATAAGCAGCGGCGCATCGACAATTGCCAAACGCTGTGCCTGATTTTTTACCCGCAGCATTGCCCGGCTGGTGCCGATAATATCGTCAAAGCCGCTATGGCTGAGTTCATTCAGCGCGGTCAAAACACGTCCCAGGCGGGCGGCACGATGGAAAATCAAAACCCCACCCCAGGGGGCGTCATCCTCGCCGGGGTCAGCATCATGCACCGGGCTGCCATCATCGACCCGGCCAATCGGTTCGACCTGCAACAGGTAGGTTTGCCCGCCCAGGGTGACTTCGCGTTCGCCTTGCGAAAAACCGGCCTGGCGCAATGTTTCAATATCCGGGTCCGATAAAATGCTGGCAAGCGGCTGGTCGCGCAGCGACTGGTTTGGTGTGCCGGCAATGGATTGCGCAGCAGGGTTGACCTGGGCAATCAGGCCATTGGCATGCACGGCAATCACCGGGTCGCCCAGGGCGGCCAGGGTGGCGTGAAGCTGGGCGCGGCGGCGTTCGGTTGGCAGATGGTCAATCGGTTTGGCATTGTAAAAGCCCGGCACGTGCCTTAACCCCGTGACCAGTTCGTCAAACCGGGCCGGGGACAGGGCGGGAATATCGGCATAGATATGATGCGGTGTGACTTCAAAGGCGCGAATATCCAGCCCCCGCGATGTCAGGTTATCCACCACATCGCGGGTAATGCCCAGGCGGTTTTCGGCGGTGATTTCAAAACGCATCGTATCAAAATCTTTACAGTGGAAAGTATTATATACACTTATAAAGCACTGATTCCCTGATATTCAAGGGGTTCTGTCGGTTTTCAGGATTGGAGTGTAAACTTTACTTTACGATCATAAAATGATCAAAATATCTAATGACTTGAATTTAAAGCAAAAAGCATAACTGGCATGGCGATTGCGACGGGCCGGGTAGAACAGTTTTAAAAACGGGAGTGCCCACATGTCTGCGTCGAACAATCACAGTCATCGCAATGCCAAGGCCGGTTTTGCCACCCGCGCCATTCATCATGGTTATAACCCGGCCAGCCATAATGGCGCATTGAACCAGCCGGTTTACATGAGCTCCACCTTCGCCTTTGACAGTGCAGAGCAGGGCGGCCGCCGGTTTGCCGGGGATGAAGGCGGTTATATTTATTCGCGCATTGGCAACCCGACGCTCAGTCTGCTTGAAGACCGCCTGGCAACCCTGGAAGGCGGCGAGGCCGCGATTGCCACCGCCTCGGGCATGGGGGCGATTACCTCGGTTTTCTGGACGCTGATTTCCCCGGGCGACGAAGTAATTGTCGATCGCACCCTTTATGGCTGCACATTCGCCTATTTCCGCCACGGGCTGGAACGGTTTGGCGTCAAACATACCCATGTTGATTTGTCGGACCCGAAAAATCTGGAAGCCGCAATTTCGGACAAAACCAAGGTGGTTTATTTTGAAACCCCGGCCAACCCGAATATGCGCCTGGTCGATATTGCCGCGATTTCCGACATTGCCCATAAATACGGGGCCAGGGTGGTGGTCGATAACACCTATTGCACGCCCTATTTGCAGCGCCCGCTGGAAATGGGGGCGGATATTGTCGTGCATTCGGCGACCAAATATCTGGGGGGTCATGGCGATTTGACCGCCGGGGCGATTGTCGGGTCGGCAGAGGATTTAACCGATATTCGCCTGGTGGGGTTAAAGGACATGACGGGGGCGGTGCTGTCGCCGCAGGATGCCAATTTGATCTTGCGCGGGTTGAAAACCCTGGAATTGCGCATGGAGCGCCATTGCGACAATGCCGAAAAAATTGCCGATTTTCTGGAGGCCCACCCGCAGGTGGACAGGGTTTATTATCCCGGCCTTGAAAGTTTTGCCCAGCATGACCTTGCCAAAAAACAGATGGCGCGGTTTGGCGGCATGATCGCCTTTGAACTGAAAGGCGGGATCGAGGCCGGGCGTAAAATGATGAACAGCCTGCAAATGATTGCCCGTGCCGTCAGCCTGGGCGATGCCGAAACCCTGATCCAGCATCCGGCCTCCATGACGCATTCGACCTATAGTGCCGAAGAACGCGCCGACTATCAGATCACCGATGGGTTGATCCGCATTTCGGCGGGGCTGGAAAGCATTGATGACATTTTGGCCGATCTGGAAAATGCGCTCGATGGTGGCACGATGAAAATGGCAGCCGAATAAACGGGTTATATCACCCCTTCCCCGCGCAAGGCTTGTGTCGCGCGGGGAAGGGCGTTGCCGCGTGATGGCGGCGACCTGACGTTACGGACTTGTGGGCCGAATCGCCCATTTTGCCGTCAGGGGGACAAAAACGGGTTTTTCGTCATGCGAGGATTTTAAAAAATCTTGCGCGAAATGATCGAAGATTTTTCAAAACTGTCGCTGGTTCTGCGAATTTTGGCAAAATCGCTTGCCTGAAGGGGCCGGTTTTTAAAAATGCGCATTCAGGTACCAAAATAACAGCGGACCACGATCATCAGGGCAGGTCCGCCTTCAAGAAACGGGAGACTGACATTGGCAGCACATGGCGATAACACAATGACCGGCGAAATTATTGAAGCCACGGCAGGCAGCAGGGTTTCGGCCAAAGAGCTTGAAATGCTGGGGGCGGTGGAGAAAAAGGTGCGCTGGCTGTCAAGCTGGACCATTCACCATGCCAACCATATCCGGCCCAAGCGCGATGGCATCAAGGTGGGTGGGCATCAGGCCAGTTGTGCCTCGCTTTCCACGCTGATGACAGCACTTTATTTCAATGTGTTGCGCCCGCAGGACCGGGTGGCGGTAAAGCCCCATGCGTCGCCGGTATTTCATGCCATTAACTATATGTTTGGTCGCCAGTCGCGTGAAAAGCTGGAAAATTTCCGGGCCTTTGGCGGGGCGCAATCCTATCCGTCGCGTACCAAGGACGGCGATGCTGTTGATTTTTCAACCGGCTCTGTTGGTCTTGGTGCGGCTGTTACCAATTTCGCCGCCCTGACCCAGGATTATTTGCGCTATAAAAACATGCTGCCCAAGGGCGAAAAGCCGGGCCGCATGGTTGCCTTGGTCGGCGATGCCGAACTTGACGAAGGCAATATTTACGAAGCCCTGCTCGATACCTGGAAACATGACATTCGCAATGTCTGGTGGGTGATCGACTATAACCGCCAAAGCCTGGATGGCATGATTGATGCGCATTTGTTTCGCGTCATCGGCCGTTTCTTCCGTGCGGTTGGCTGGAATGTGATCACCATCAAATATGGCCGCAAACTGCACGAAGCCTTTGCCCGCCCCGGCGGAAAATCGCTTAAAAAATGGCTCAATGAATCACCCAATGATGTCTATTCCGCGCTGACCTTTCAGGGCGGGGCGGCCTGGCGCAAGCAGATTTTGGCCGACATGCCGGGCGACAATGCCCTTGCCAGCCTGCTGGCCGATTATGACGATGATGAATTGCATGACCTGATGACCAATCTGGGCGGGCATTGCATGGAGGCGATTTTGAACGCCTTTGAAAATGTCCCCAATGACAAACCGACCGTGTTTATTGCCTATACCGTCAAGGGCTATGGCCTGCCGCTTCAGGGCCACAAGGACAACCATGCCGGGCTGATGAATGTGGCGCAGATGGAAGGCTTCCGCAAAGCCAACAATATTGCCGAAGGCGATGAATGGGACATTACCGCCGGGCTGGACTGTGATGCACAGGATGTGCGGACCTTTATTGATGCCGCCCCCTTTAACAACCGCCAGCCGCGCCAGAAATTTGCCGAAATCATCACCGTGCCGGAAATGCCCTATCAGCGGGCCGATACCAGCAGCACCCAGGAAGTGTTTGGCAAAATCCTCAATGAACTGGCGAAATCCAAAAACAGCGATTTTTCCGACCGCATTGTCACCACATCGCCCGATGTGACGGTATCGACCAATCTGGGCGGTTTTGTGAACCAGCGTGGCCTGTTTGCCCGGGAAAATCTGGCCGATGAATTCCGCGATCGCAAGGTGCCCTCGGCACAAAAATGGATCAGAACCCCCAAGGGCCAGCATGTGGAACTGGGCATTGCCGAAAACAACCTGTTCCTTAATCTGGCAGCCCTTGGCCTGTCGCACAGCCTGTTTGGCCAGCGCCTGTTTCCGATTGGCACGCTGTATGATCCGTTCATTGCCCGGGGCCTTGATGCGCTCAATTATGCCTGTTATCAGGATGCGCGTTTTATGGTGGTTGCAACACCCAGCGGCATTACCCTGGCACCCGAAGGCGGGGCGCATCAATCCATCGGCACACCGATGATCGGCATGGGCCAGCCGGGGCTGACCAGCTTTGAACCCAGCTTTGGCGATGAACTGGCTGTCGTGATGGGATGGTCGTTTAACCATATGCAGGACCAGGATGGTGGCTCGGTTTATTTGCGCCTGTCGACCAAGCCGATGGAGCAGCCGGAACGGGAGCTTGATGAAGCCACCCGGTCGGCCATTGTGCGCGGGGGGTACTGGCTGCGCGAACCGGGCGAAAATTGCAAAATGGTGCTGGCCTATTGTGGGGCGATGGCACCGGAAGCCATTGCCGCCTGGGAACAGCTTAAAAACGATCACCCCGGCATGGGCCTTCTGGCCGTGACCTCGACGGACCGTCTTTATAATGAATGGCAGGATCTGGAACGTGCCCGGCTGGAAGGCAGGGCCGGGGGCGAAACGGCCCATATCGAAGACCTGCTCAAGCCGCTGGCACCGGATGCCCGCATGGTGACGGTGATTGACGGCCACCCGGCAGCCCTTGCGTGGCTGGGCGCGGTGCGCGGCCATGCGGTGGCCCCTTTGGGAATAAATGCGTTTGGTCAATGCGGCGACAGCATTGATCTGTATAAACACTACCAGATCGACACCGCAGCCATCCTGCGCGCGGCCAAGCGGTGGGACTGATCCCCCGGTCAACCGGGACGACGAAAGGGAGGGCTTCGGTCCTCCCTTTTTCGTAGCTGTCGGGTTGAGGGATACGAATTTGGTAAAGCGTGTGCCCTCAAATTGACGAGTCGGCTGAAATTGAAGCTACCCTCTAAAATCGAACCTGCTACAATCAAATGGGCATCGCTCACAACGCGAAACATGTTGTAGCTACCCTCTAAAATCGAACCTGCTACAATCCGTCTCACCAATGCACCATCAAAGAAGCGGTTGTAGCTACCCTCTAAAATCGAACCTGCTACAATCACCATGCAGACAACCAACCAGATGATGGCGTTGTAGCTACCCTCTAAAATCGAACCTGCTACAATCGGTTGGTGCTACTACGTGGCTCAAGAATCGTTGTAGCTACCCTCTAAAATCGAACCTGCTACAATCGGTTGGTGCTACTACGTGGCTCAAGAATCGTTGTAGCTACCCTCTAAAATCGAACCTGCTACAATCACCATGCAGACAACCAACCAGATGATGGCGTTGTAGCTACCCTCTAAAATCGAACCTGCTACAATCAAATGGGCATCGCTCACAACGCGAAACATGTTGTAGCTACCCTCTAAAATCGAACCTGCTACAATCAAATGGGCATCGCTCACAACGCGAAACATGTTGTAGCTACCCTCTAAAATCGAACCTGCTACAATCAAATGGGCATCGCTCACAACGCGAAACATGTTGTAGCTACCCTCTAAAATCGAACCTGCTACAATCAAATGGGCATCGCTCACAACGCGAAACATGTTGTAGCTACCCTCTAAAATCGAACCTGCTACAATCAAATGGGCATCGCTCACAACGCGAAACATGTTGTAGCTACCCTCTAAAATCGAACCTGCTACAATCAAATGGGCATCGCTCACAACGCGAAACATGTTGTAGCTACCCTCTAAAATCGAACCTGCTACAATCCGTCTCACCAATGCACCATCAAAGAAGCGGTTGTAGCTACCCTCTAAAATCGAACCTGCTACAATCGGAACCCTGAATCCCGCAGCATAATCAATGTGTTGCGGGATTTTTTCTGTTCAGAAAATGAAATTTTCACGCTGATTTTGCCTGAATTTTTGCAAAAAAGTGAGATTTTTGAGGGCGGATTCGGCGGTTTGGACAGGCTATTTGACCGCGATTGCAAACGAAAAAAGGGAGGCCGGAGCCTCCCTTATCTTTCAGCAGATAGCTTTGTTGCAGCTACCTTCTAAAATCGAACCTTCTACAATATAAGATACGAACTGTAGTTTGTCTATCTTTTGTTACATAGGGTTAGAGATGATTCTATGGGTTTGAGGATATTTGAACCACAGGAAATTTTTACCGGGCTATAGAACTTGAATTTTTTGTTTGACTGATTGGCTTGAGAGGGGTAGGTATGGAGTATAGAACTAAACGTCCGATGTAACTTTTCACTACTTGGACCATAAACGTTCTATGTTGTAGCTATCTTCCTAAGTCGAACCAGGATGAAGCTAATATCTCAGTTGGAGATGCTAGTGAAAGTTGAAGTCAAGTTTTCCCTTGATGTCGAGGGTTTTAGTGATCAAAGCAAGCGTGTTTGTTTGGTTATCCTCTCTTCTGAAAAGGGAAAGCGCACGATCGTTTTGCTACTCATGTTGCTGAGTCAGTTATTGTGATCTTTACCGTCCGGCAATGTTTGCCGGACGGGCTTTTGGTTGCCTGAAACCCCTTGTTGTGTCTTAATAGTTGCAGATACTATTGGGGGAAATAATGAATAAAAATGTCATCCTTGGCATTGATGTCGGCGTGGCATCTTTGGGGGCCTGTGTCGTCGAGGTGGATGATGCCGAGCGGCCTGTCGGCTTTTTGGATGGCGTCAGTTTCATTTACCCGACACCGGATGGCGCGGCAGAGCGGCGCGGGCATCGCGCCATGCGGCGCGGCTATCGCCGCAAGCGATTGCGGTTGCAGGCTTTGCGGCGCTATCTTGCCGAGCTTTTGAATATTCCTGCCGATTTTGATGGCAAGCCGGATGGGGTGAAGGACCCGGCCCATACCGATTTGGTGGCCGGGGAGGATGCCCTGCGTGATGCACGTGGCAACCGCCTGATTTCGCCCAATAGTCGCACGCGGCTCCGCGCGGTGGGGCTGTCCGAGGCCTTGAGTGCGGCGGATCTGGCGCGGGCGATTTTGCATATTGCCAAAAATCGCGGCATGCGCCTGACCCGGGTGACGGGAACCAGCGAGGAAGACGAAAAGGCGCGCAAGGAAGCCTCGGTCATGGTGGAGCAGGCCCGTGCCACCCGCCGCGAAATGGCGGAACACAATGCTGAAACCCCAGGTATGCTGTTATGGCTGCGCGAACAGGAAGCTCCGGCGGCGCATCAGCGTAAACCGCTGCGTCGGCGGGTCGGCACATCTTTGTCGCTGCAATTCGTTCGGGCGCAGGTCGAGGAAGAATTTGACCGCCTGTTGGCGTTTCAGCGGCAGTTTCACCCGGCCTTGACGGCGGAAGTCTGTGAAATTCTGCACGAGAAGGTGTTTTTCGAGAAGAAACCCCCAAAACCCGAAATCGGACGGTGCCTTTATAACCCGGAAACCGATGAACGGCTGCCGCTGGCCTGTGACCTGTTTCAGCAAAAGCGGATTTACGAGGAAGTCAATAATCTGCGCATTGAATATGCCGATGCCTCGCGCGAGAAACTGACATTTGATCAGCGTGATTTGCTGGTTGCCCGCCTGATGGCGGGGGAGGATTTGGGTGTGGCGCAAATCAAGAAGCTGATTGGCGCAACGGAACGGGGGTTGCGGCTGTCGCTGGAGGGGCAGGCCGGGCGCAACACCGGCCCGGCGCGCAAGTTGCTGGGGCATGCCGTTCGCCGCACCCTGAAAGAGGCGGATGCGCGCTTTGCCAAGCGGGATGAAAACGCAAATGCGGGCCGGATGGTGGCCCTTTATGATGCGCTGGATGACGAACACCGCCAGGCATTTGAAAAATTGCTGCGTGAGGAAGATGACCGCGAGCGGATGGTTACGGCCCTGATGCGCGATTATGGTATCGCGCAGGATGAGGCGGAAAATGCCGCCGATGGCATTGCCCTGCCGCGCGGTTATGGCGCTGCCGGGCTGAGTGCGACGCTGGATATTCTTGAAAAGCTGAAAGCTGACATTATTGACAGCAATACTGCCGCTGAGCGGGCCAAACTGATACCCGCCACGGCACGGGAAATTGCCTGCAAGAGGCTGCCTTATTATGGCGAGATTTTCCCGCATCTGGTGCGCGGGCGGATGGCGCCCGATGCAAAGGGCTATCCGGCTGCGACAATCGAGGAAAAATTTGGCCGTATTCCCAACCCGGTGGTGCATGTGGCGTTAAACAGCCTGCGCAAGGTGGTGAATGCGCTGGTGAAAAAAGGGGAAAAACAGGGCTGGGTTTTTAAGGGCGTGCAGATCGAAATGGCCCGCGAAATGAAAAAGACCCAGGAGGACCGCGACAAGGATGCCCGGCGTATTGCCCGTGAACAGGCGAAAAATGCCGAATATGATGCCATTACCCTGGCCCATAACATGCCTGCCAGCCGCAAGAACCGCCGCAAATTGAAACTGTGGGAGGCACAAAACAAAATGTGCCCCTATACCGGCCTGTCGATTGATGTGAGTGACCTTTTTTCCGGCAAGTTCGATATTGACCATACCTTGCCCCGTTCCAAAACCCTGGATGACAGCCTGTATAACCTGCTGGTAATTCATGAAAGTGTGAACAAGAAAAAGGCCAATAGAAGCCCTTACGACGCCTTTTCCGGCGGGCTGGATGTGGAGGGTGTGCCGCAGCGCAGTTACGAACAGATTGTCGAGAACGTGCGCCGTATTCCCGGTATCCGGCATAAGGAAAAACTGTTTCGCCCGGATGCGATGGAGAAATACGAGGACCAGGACGCCTTTGCCCAGCGCTATAAAACCGATACCAGCTATATTGCCAAAACCGCCAAACAATATTTGCAATGTGTGTTTCCGCATTTGCGCTCCAAAAACGGGGTGGAGGCGATTAACGGTTTTATCACCGATGAATTGCGCAAACGCTGGGGTGTGATGGATCTCGTGCAGATGGTGGCCCATCAGCAGGACCCGGACCTTGTGGAAGCGCCGCCGACCAAGGAAGAACGGGCCGAGGGCATCAAGAAAGGCAAAAACCGGGATGATCATCGCCATCATTTGCTCGATGCCGCGATAACCGCCTGCACCCCGCATGATGTGGTGCGAAAACTGCAAACCATTTCGGGCAGTCGTAACAAACATGATCTGGCAGAGCGCTATAAGGTGCCGTTGCCCTGGGGCGATTTTCGTGATGATTTATATGATCTGATTGATCAGGCCCGCACTACCCATCGTGCCAACAGGGAACTGAATGGCAAGCTGCATATGGCGACCAATCTGGGCGTTGTGGCGCGCTTTGCCGACGGGCGGTATCTGGTGCGCCAACGCAAGCGGTTTGATGCCAGTGAGTTTTCCAGCATTGAGGATGTGAAAAAGAAGCTGGTGGTTGATCCTGCCCTGATGGCGCGGTTGGCAAAGGACATGACAAGTGGCGAAGCGGTGCTGTTTTGGGCGTCGCGTGAGCCATTGGCCGATTTGCAGCGCCATGATGAAAGATTGCGCGAGATCGCCGGGCGGATTGAAGATTTGTTTATGCTTCAGCCCACGGAAACCACCTATGAGGATGTGGACAAAAAAACCGGTGCGATAGAAATCCGTACCCGCAAGTTCAAGGAAGACGAGCGGCTGACCGAAGCATTCAGGGCGTATCGGCAGGAATGCCTGGCGGCGGGGCGAACGCCACGTCGTACCGTGCGGCTTTATGGGCTGGATGAAGCAGTGATGATTGCGGGTGCCAAAGGTGGTGCCCTGCCAGCCCGGACATTCAAGCCCGGAAGTAATGCCTGGCTGGATATTTTCCGCAACGCACACGGAAAACCCGAATTTGAGGTGGTCCGCACCATTGATGCGATGCGCCCGGGACATGTGCCGCAATGGCAGTGCCATGCGGGCAATGATTTGCTGTTGCGCCTGTTTAAAGGCGATACGGTGCGTTTGCGCAGCAAGGATGGCAAAACGCGGTTATGTGTGCTGGCAACCAATTCGCCGGGGGACTGGGAATTTCAGCCGTTGAACCTGTCGCCGCATATCAGCCGCCATCCGGCGCGCAAAAATTTCCGTTTCGGCTTCAAGGCATTGTGCGATGCCGATCCGCAACTGGTGGTGCGCGATGTTCTGGGCCGTATTGTTTATGAAAGCCCACGCCTGAACTGGTAATACCGTGTAACCGTGTAAAGGAGAGCGCAGATGTGGCGGGTGGTGGATATTTCGGGCGAAAACCGGCACCTGCGACTGGCGCGAAATGCGCTGGAGGTGATGGAGGGCGAGGAGAAGCTAGGCCGTTTGCCGCTGGGTGACATCAATGCCGTGATTGTCCATGCCTATCGCGCCACACTCAGCACCGATCTGGCCGCAGCACTTGCGCGGGAAAATATTCCGCTGGTGCTGTGTGATAACAAGCATATGCCCTCCTCGATTGTCTGGCCCTTTACCGGGCATTTTGAACAGGCCGACCGCATTGCCACCCAGGCCACGGCAACAAAGGGGCTGATCCGGCGGCTCTGGCGGCATATCATCCGGGCCAAAATCCGCGAGCAGGCCCATACTTTGCAAGGCTTTGATCCGGCGGGGGCGGAGGCGCTTTTCAAACTCATGTCGCTGGTCAAGCCCGGTGATCCCGATAATATCGAGGCTCGGGCCGCAAGGTTTTACTGGTCCCGCCTGCTGGGCGAGGATTTTATTCGCCACCCGGATGGCGGCGGGGCCAATGGCGTTTTGAATTATGGCTATATCGTTTTGCGCTCGGCGATGGCGCGTGCGGTGGCGGCCGCCGGGCTGGCCCCGGCTTTGGGGATTTTCCATACTTCCAAACGCAATCCGTTTCGCCTGGTCGATGATCTGATGGAACCCTTCCGTCCGCTGGTGGACCGGGTGGTGTATGCCAGCCGGAAAGACTGGGGCGACGAGGTGACGCCCGAAGCCAAAAAGGCGCTGGCGGCGATTGTGAATGGCGCGATTCCAACAGCGGAGGGGCTGTTGCCGGTTTATCGGGTGATGGGGCAAATGGCGGCATCGCTGGCGGCGGTTTATGCCGGGCAGCGCAAGCAGCTTGAAATTCCCGCGCGCATCAGAATTGAAAAACAGATGGAGATGGAGGGGCTGTAACCCGGTCAGGCCGGGTGCCACGGGCCATGTCATTATCGGGGTATCGGATCATGTGGGCGTTTGTGATGTTTGACCTGCCGGTTGTCACCAAGGCGGAAAAGCGCCGGGCGCGCAAATTTCATGACTACCTGCTTGATGAAGGGTTCGAGATGAAACAGTTTTCCGTCTATTACCGTTTTTATGAAAGCCGGGCCAAGGCCGATGCCGCAAGCAAACGGATTGCCGCGAAAATTCCCGAACGCGGCATGGTCTCGATCCTGTCCGTCACCGACAAACAGTTCGGCCAGATGGTCAATTTCATGGGAAAAGTGCCCTCAAAAAATGACCAAAAACCGGACCAACTGGCGCTTTTTTAGGTGGAAAATGACGGTTTCTGACTCAAAAAAATCCCGCAACATATTGAATATGCTGCGGGATTCTGGGTTCCTATTGTAGCAGGTTCGATTTTAGAGGGTAGCTACAACTCACAAGACCCAAAACTTGACAAAACAGCACATTGTAGCAGGTTCGATTTTAGAGGGTAGCTACAACGCATCCGATGTTCTTAGGTCAGTGTCGTAAATTGTAGCAGGTTCGATTTTAGAGGGTAGCTACAACACGTTCTCGGTCGAAAGGCCGAAAGCGTTCATTGTAGCAGGTTCGATTTTAGAGGGTAGCTACAACACGTTCTCGGTCGAAAGGCCGAAAGCGTTCATTGTAGCAGGTTCGATTTTAGAGGGTAGCTACAACGGAGTTCCCTCCCTGCGTCACCCGGTCTTTATTGTAGCAGGTTCGATTTTAGAGGGTAGCTACAACGGAGTTCCCTCCCTGCGTCACCCGGTCTTTATTGTAGCAGGTTCGATTTTAGAGGGTAGCTACAACGTGAGGGTTGGTCGACCCCCGACAGCACCTATTGTAGCAGGTTCGATTTTAGAGGGTAGCTACAACGGGCGGGGTTAATTTCCTGTCCGATGCCCATTGTAGCAGGTTCGATTTTAGAGGGTAGCTACAACGCCCAAGGGGCGCAATGCTACGCCTTGAAGATTGTAGCAGGTTCGATTTTAGAGGGTAGCTACAACGCCCAAGGGGCGCAATGCTACGCCTTGAAGATTGTAGCAGGTTCGATTTTAGAGGGTAGCTACAACGCAGGATCGATCCAAACACAAACTGCGCTGATTGTAGCAGGTTCGATTTTAGAGGGTAGCTACAACGTTAATGAAGGGCTTTCTCCCCTCGCCCAATTGTAGCAGGTTCGATTTTAGAGGGTAGCTACAACGTTAATGAAGGGCTTTCTCCCCTCGCCCAATTGTAGCAGGTTCGATTTTAGAGGGTAGCTACAACCAAGGTGGTGAAGTCGAAGAATGGGACCCGATTGTAGCAGGTTCGATTTTAGAGGGTAGCTACAACGGATTGAGCCAAACGAGGGAAGAACCGATGATTGTAGCAGGTTCGATTTTAGAGGGTAGCTACAACATGATGCATTTCGCCAACCTATCATTTCCGATTGTAGCAGGTTCGATTTTAGAGGGTAGCTACAACATGATGCATTTCGCCAACCTATCATTTCCGATTGTAGCAGGTTCGATTTTAGAGGGTAGCTACAACATGATGCATTTCGCCAACCTATCATTTCCGATTGTAGCAGGTTCGATTTTAGAGGGTAGCTACAACTCAAAGCCTTACCGGAATGACTGGAGGTGTATTGTAGCAGGTTCGATTTTAGAGGGTAGCTACAACTGTGAGGCTGCAATGGAGGATCGTGCCGGTGATTGTAGCAGGTTCGATTTTAGAGGGTAGCTACAACACCACGCATGAAAGGCATCAACCGACATCAATTGTAGCAGGTTCGATTTTAGAGGGTAGCTACAACACCACGCATGAAAGGCATCAACCGACATCAATTGTAGCAGGTTCGATTTTAGAGGGTAGCTACAACAGTTTTCACCAGAGATTGCGCGTGTTTTCGATTGTAGCAGGTTCGATTTTAGAGGGTAGCTACAACAGTTTTCACCAGAGATTGCGCGTGTTTTCGATTGTAGCAGGTTCGATTTTAGAGGGTAGCTACAACTGCTAAACGCGGTGCTGCAAAGTTCGCGATATTGTAGCAGGTTCGATTTTAGAGGGTAGCTACAACATCATGCGCCCGACAGGTTGATTGACACCGATTGTAGCAGGTTCGATTTTAGAGGGTAGCTACAACGGTCAAAGCAGAGGGGGGCGCAGTGCGGAAATTGTAGCAGGTTCGATTTTAGAGGGTAGCTACAACATCATGCGCCCGACAGGTTGATTGACACCGATTGTAGCAGGTTCGATTTTAGAGGGTAGCTACAACGAAAAACGCCCGCTTTTATACCTTATGGAAATCGTAGCAGGTTCGATTTTCGGAGCATATATATCGTGGAAATCTATGATACGATCGTGCCGTGAGTGTCAGATTACCTTGCGCGTGTATGTAAGGCACGCAGGAGAATGTGCTATGGCAGTTATGAGTGTTTCTTTGTCGGATTCTTTGAAAGAATGGGTGGAGGAGCAAACGGTAGAAGGTGACTATATGGACTCGAGCGATTATGTCTGTGACCTGATCAGAAAGGATAAGGCGCGACAAAAAGCAGAGAGGCTTCTGCAGGCTGCTATCACCGAAGGCGTTGAAAGTGGTGAGCCACAAGAATTTGATGTGACTGCTTTCAAGTTGAAAATGCGCGAGCGGTATGCCGGAAATTAGGGCTGTTTCCTGCCATTTGACGCCAAAGGCCCTGGCAGATATGACGGAAATCTGGAGCTATGGTGCTATAAACTGGTCAATTGAACAGGCGGATCGATATATTGACGGCTTGAATCGCGTTTTTCAGTTGATTGCCGTTTTTCCGGATATGGGGCGGGAACATTGCGTGTTCAGTCCACCCGTGCGCATCTGTCCTTATCAGCGACATATCATCATTTATGTTCTTCGTGATGAAATCGTTATTGTTCTGCGTGTTTTAGGCGGCAGCCAGGATTGGCAGACTGTTATTCGCATGTTGGACATTTAAATGACGCAAGAAATATGCGTCCACATAATTTTCATCCGGATATATCCCTGAAAAGCGGTTCTTCGGGATTTTGTCCAGACTGCCATGTTCAGAAAAAGTTCAGAAAAACGCCTGCTTGATGCCATCGATAATGAACTGGATGGCAAGGGCGGCCAAAATCATGCCGAGCAGGCGGGAAATGACGGTGGCAACCGTCGGGCTCAGGCGTTTGGCGACCAGGCCCGAAAGCAGGAACATCATCAGCGCGCAGACCATCACCAGGGCAACAACCGTGATCACGCCGGTTTGCATGACGATATTGTCCTGATATTTGCCCATCAGGAGCATCACCGTGGCAATCGAGCCCGGGCCTGCCAAAAACGGGATCGACATCGGGAAGATGGAAACGTCATCGGGTTCGTCTTCGTCCGGTCGGGCGGCAAGGGTTTCGTTTTGGGGGCTGGCCGGGCTGGCGGTGGCGGCGGTGCTGGCGGTCGGGGTGGTGCCGTTTTCGGCGTCGTCCTCGTGCTCCAGTTCCTGATGGACCTGTTCGGCGCGTTCATTGCGTTTTTTGCCGCGCCGTTCAAACAGCATTTCAAGGGCGATCAAAAACAGCAAAGTTCCGCCGGAAATGCGAAAGGCGGGCATGTGGATGCCAAAAATACCCAACAGGCTTTCGCCCAGCAGGGCAAAGGCGGTGAGGATCAGAAACGAGGTGATGCAGGCCCGGATCGCCATGCGGCGGCGATGTGCCGTGCTGGTATCCTGTGTGAGGACCAGAAAAACCGGCACCAGCCCCACCGGGTCAACAATGACAAACAGGGTGACAAAGGCAGCGATCAGTTCGCTTAACATGCTAAGATCGGGCATGACATAATCCTTGTGGGCGATGATCGGTGAAAGGGGCCGGGGGCCCGCCTGTCACGCTGTCGGGTTAAGCTGGCAGATGGCATAGGGCGGATGCGCCGGAAATGTCCGGTCTGATTTACGCGTTTGAGCGCCAAAGGTAAATGGCCGGTTCCGTTTTTTCCGGTTTTGACCGGGCGGGAGCTGCCCTTACCGGTTGGGACGGCGAAAGAAATCGCCATTAAAATTCGGCGGTAGAGCTTTTAAGGCGTCAAGCCGCGCGCTGATTTTGGGATGGGTGTCCAGCAAAGCCGGGGGTTCGGTGCTGCGATAGGGCAGCAGGCGCAGGGTGCGGCGGTTGATCTGTTCGATATGGGTCAGCGCGTCGATCACATCTTCCGGCCCGCCCAAAAGGTCACTCGCCCCGTGATCGGCGGCAAATTCGCGGTCGCGGATCACGGCACGCTGCAAAATGAAGCTGAGCGTTGGCGCGGTGGCCAGCACAATGATCAGCCAGCCTGGCGGGTTATGCGCACCAAAAAAGAACGTGACCAGGGCAAAGACGGCCAGAGTCCATGTGGCGCGATAGAGAATATCGGTCATCATCAGGATGCGGGTGTCATTATGCCAGGCATGGGCAATTTCATGGGCCAGAACGGCGCGCAATTGCCGGGGCGACAGACCATGCAGGGCGTCGTGCGACAGGGCGATGGTGGTGGTGTCGTCCTTGCCGGTGGTGATGGCATTGACCCCCTTGCCCGGCAACAGATACAGGCGCGGCACATAGGAAAGGCCCGCGCGCTGTGCCAGCAGGGCCGCCATTTCATAAAGGGCGCGGTAGGGCTGTTGGGGCAGTTCGCGGGCGCGCAGCAGTTTCATGATCATTTCCGATGACACCATCGGGCCGAGCAATAACAGCAAAAGAACGGCAAACAGGGCCGACATCATCATGACCGGGCCGCCCAGAAGCCAGGCGCAGATCGACAGAACCGCCGCCATACAGGCCAAAAGCCCGCTGGTATGGGTGGTGCTGCCCGCCCGAAGGGCCAGAAACCGCAGGAGAGAAGGGGGTAATTGTGCCATGCGCCACATCCTTTGCATCATGCAGGCCGGTTTATCGCGCGGCCGGGCAGGCTGCCCCGGACCAGATCAAACCTTACCCTGAAAATATGCGAGAAACGGCATGTTTAAAGGAGGGGACATTCAGGCGGGGAATAAATGCCCGCATCGCATGGCACATAGAGGCATTTTGCGAACAGTGGTGCGCGATGAAACCTTAAACCACCATTTCGCTGAACCAATAGGCAAGATAGCCGATGGCAGCGACGGCCATAATGGCGAGAAGGGCTTTTTTAAAAAGGCTGGAATTCTGTTGGGAAGACATGGAGACTCGCGATCATTTTTAACATTGGAATAACGAAAATTGTCGAGTTTGATCGCGGATTCAAGCTTTTTAAGGCTGCTTTTTTGCATGGCACGTCCTTGACAGCACAAGAACGGCCATAAATTGAGGCAATTGATGAAGCATGGCGGCAAAAGCAATGATTTCGTTAACGCATCTTTATCAAGTTTCGCTAGAATGGGGCAGTGTGTTTCATGCAATGGTATAATATGTCCCGCCGTCTTTGATGCCGGGATACCTGCCTTGGGGGATCGGCCGCAGGATTGCGGCCCTGTAAAACGGGATCAGGATGGCCCAGCCGAATAAAGCCCGCTCCGGCATTGTTGCCGGACGCAACCGCGAAGGTGATCGTACCCCGCTTGAACGGATGTTCTGGCGGTCGATCGGTATTGTCGGTGGCTTTAGCATGGTGATCAATCTGCTCAATATGGTCATCCCGATTTATTCGATGCAGGTTTTTGACCGTGTTTTGTCCTCGCGCAGTTTCGATACCCTGTTTTTGTTAACCCTTGGCATTGCCATCGTGCTGGTTTTCATCGCCGCGATGGAGCAATTGCGATCCCGTGTGTTAATCCGGGTGGGGACCGGGCTTGATCTGGGCCTCGGCGGCGATCTGTTTGCCCATGTGGTGGAGCAGGCGTCGCGCGGGATGCCCAATCGGCAGCGCCCCTTGCGCGATTTGTATGGTTTGCGCGGGTTTTTAACCGGGTCCGGCCCCTTTGCCCTGATCGATTTCATGTGGGCACCGGTTTATATTGGCGTGGTGTTCATTTTTGACATTCGCCTGGGCATGGTGGCCTTTGGCGGTGCGGTGATTTTGATTTTGATCGCCGTTGCCAACGAGGCGGCGGGGCGTATTTCGGTCGATCGGTCCGAACAGTCGCAAAACCGGGGCATTGCCCAGGAAGAAACCTATATCCGCAATGCCGAGGCGATGGAGGCCATGGGCATGACGCCCGCCGCCCGTGCCCGCTGGCAGGCGGATCAGTCCGATGCGCTGTACTGGGAAGGGCAGACCAGCCGCCGGGTGGGAACCTCCACCACTTTGTCGCATTTTGTGCGGCTGTCGATGCAGGTGTGTTTTATCGGCACCGGGGCCTATCTGGTGCTTAGCGAAAGCATCACGATTGGCATTATGGTGGCCTCGATGATTTTGGGCATGCGCGGCCTGGCCCCGTTTGACGGGGCGGTGGCGGCGTGGCGGTCGTGGTCGGCAACGCGCAAATCGTTTGAGCGCCTGAACCGGATTTTGCTGGAGCGTAAACCCCGTTTGCCTGCCCCGGCCCCCAGGGCCAAGGGAATGTCGGTGACGGTGGACCGGCTGGTTTTTGCCCCGCCGGGCAGCCGCAATGTGTTGTTCAAGGGCTTTTCGTTCAAGGTTGGCGCGGGCCAGGTTGTCAGCATCGCCGGGTTTAACGGGGTGGGGAAAACGGCCCTGTTGAAATTGCTGATGGGCATCTGGGCCCCGGCATCGGGCTCGGTCAAGCTCGACGAGGTCGAGGCCTCCCGGCTGGATCGTGGGCAGATCGGCCCGCAAATCGGCTATCTGGCGCAAAATCCGTTTCTGTTTCCCGGCACCATTGCCGAAAATATTGCCCGGCTCGGCTCGGCCGACCCGCGCGAAATTGTCCAGGCGGCCGAACTGGCCGGGGCGCATAAATTCATCCTGGATCTGCCTGACGGGTACGATACGCATTTGGACCGGGGAGGCACGAACCTGTCGGGCGGGCAGCGCCAGTTGATCGCCCTTGCTGCGGCCCTGTATGGCAAGCCGCGCCTTTTGATGCTTGATGAACCGACAACCGCGCTGGATGAAGGGCGGATGGAATATGTCACCAATCTGATTGATATTGTCCGCCGGGCGGGCATTACCACCTTTATTGTCAGCCATGAACGCGAGGTGCTGAAGCGCGCTGATGCGATTATTGCCCTGTCGGGCGGGCAGATAAAGGTGGTGCCGGTCAATATCGGGCGGATGCAATCGGCGATGCCCGCCACCCCCGGTGCGCCAAAACCACGCGGGGATGAGGCCCTGCCAAGCCCCACGGCCCCGCCCATGCCCGCTGCCATGCGCGAAGGGCGCGATGATCTGGTCGGGGGTGGACAAATGCGCATTACGCCGCAAAAAATTGCGATGCCCAACCCGGATGCCCCCCGTCGCCAGCACCCGGATGCGGGCATGAGTGACGATGGCACCCGCCGCAAGGCTGCTGGCGATGCAAATGCCAGGGCAAGGACCCGGCCCGATGCCGGGGCGGCACCGGCAAATGTGCCATCAGAGCAAAAAAAGGCCGTGCGCAGTACGGCAAGCGGTACCATGAAGGTCACGCGGCCCCTTGCGCCGCCCAACCGTAAGGATGCCGGGTTGGATCGTGGGGAAAGCCCCAGGGATGTGGCGCGGCGTAAACAGGCTGATGCTGAAGCCCGGCAGGGTGACGCGCAAAAACGGAAAAATGCCCGCCTGAGCCGAGAGAAAACCGCCCGTCAGGTGGCCGCCCGGCAAGATGGCTCTGCCACCCGGACAAACGAGGCCCCTGCGGTTCAAAACCGCCAGCCGCGTGTTAAAACCGGGGCCGATGGCCGCCCGCAATTGCGTGTGGTTGAAGGCTCTGCCGGGCGCCGTCAGCAAGGGGGCGGGCGATGAATGGCGTTCAATTGCCTACGGTGCGCACGCTTGAAACCGATGTGAAGCCACTGGTGCGGCTGGGGCTTTTGATTTTGATTTTGGGGTTTGGTTCGGTCTTTTTATGGGCGGCAACGGCGCGGATTAATTCGGCGGCCATTGCCAGTGGTGTGGTTGCGCCCTTTTCCGGGCGGCAAACCGTGCAGCATCTGGAAGGTGGGATTATCCGCAAAATTCTGGTGCGCAATGGCGCGCGGGTGGTGGCCGGGCAAACCCTGATCGAGCTGGATGATACGCGGGCGCGGGCCAGTTATGATCTGCTTTTCAAACGGCATTTGAATGCCCTGGCAACCCAGGCGCGGCTGAATGCGGAACGCACGGGATCGACGCATGTGACGTGGCCTGCCGCGTTAAATCCTTTGCAGCATCCGGACCTGGTCTCGGCCCAGCAAGATCTGTTTGACAGTCGCACCAATGCCTTTCGCGGTGAATTACAGTTATATGATGAGCGCATCAAAGAGCTGCGCAACGAAATTTCGGCCACCAACGAGCAAAAAATAGCCGCGCAACAGCAGGTTGGCATCGTCAAGGAAGAGCTGGCGATGGTGAAGCCAATGGTGGAAAAGGGCTATGCGCGGCGCACCCGGCTTTTGCAGCTTGAAAGTCGTTTAGTGGATAATCTGGGCGATATTGGCCGCTATTCGGCGGATATGTCGCGCATTGAACAGCAAATCCAGCAGGTGCGCGCCAGTCAGGCCCAGCTTAAGCGCGATCATCTTGAAACGGTGAATACCGAATTGCGCGACGTGCAGGCGGATTTGTCGGATCTGACGGAACGGCTGCGCTCGGCCGAAGATGTGTTGTCGCGCTCCAATATTGTTGCGCCGTCCGAAGGTACGGTGACGGACTTGAAATTTACAACCGTGGGCGGTGTTATCCCGCCGGGGGCACCGATTATGGAAATTGTGCCCCACGATGACCAGTTGGTGATTGAAGGGCGTATTTCACCCAATGATATTGATGTGGTCTCGCCCGGTTTAATGGTGAATATCCGGGTCACGGCCTTTAGCCAACGCTGGTTCGCACCGGTCAAGGGCAAGGTTGTTGATGTTTCGCCGGATCGCCTGAGTGATGGCGATGGCCGTCCCTATTTCCGGGCAATGGTGGAAATTGATGCCGAAAGCCTGGCGGAACATGAGGGCATGGTGCTGTCACCCGGAATGGCAGCACAACTTGAAATTGTGACGGGGGCACGAACCATTCTGGCTTATCTGTTTGAGCCGATCACCGATAGTTTCCAGCGGGCCTTCCGCGAAGAATAGCCCGAGTCGCATGTTTTTCGGGTTGAAAATGGTGAGCTGTGGTGTGCGATTCTGACACAATCTGACAATTCCCCCCGATAAAGACCCGGTCATTGGGACATGGGGTGAAAAAGGCGAAAACTTGCGGTTTTCCGGCGCTTAAGCTGTTGCTGTTGGGGGGGCTGTTCAATATACTGCCGTATATGGGAAGTTGTGAGAATTGTCTGGCATTGGGGTGCCGGATAATCCCATGTAGGGAGATTAAAAAGTGACAACGGCAGCCAATCAGGACGATGGCGCGGGATTTATCGATCCCGGTTTGGAAGATGTGCTCGATACCCGTACGGAGAATGGTTCCTCTGCTGCGGGTGAAACTGATTCCGGGGCTTCCAAAAATCCCGGCTTGACGCCTTCTGCCGTTCCCCAGTCTGTTGCCACGCAGGTTTTCACCAATATCCAGAATGTCATTGGCAGCGCCTATAACGATGTGCTGATTGCCGATGACCAGACGCTGAGCCTGAATGGTGGTGCCGGGAATGATACGCTTGTTGCCGGTGAAGGCAGCGATCATTTGACCGGTGGTGCGGGCCGTGACCTGTTTGTGTTGCAGCAGGGATTTGGTCAGACCACCATTACCGATTTTGACCCGGCGCAGGATTCACTGTCTTTTGGGGATGGCAGTGTTGGCTCGGCCCGGGATCTGATCGGCTTTGCCCGTGAAGATGCCGGTAATGTTGTGATCACCCTGCCCAATGGTGATGTGCTGGTTCTGCAAAATCTCGCCCTTGCCGATTTGCAGTCTGTCTCCATCGTTGATGCGGGCAATAGTGTTGGTCTGGCGAATGGCGGTGTTGTTAACCTGCCTGATCTCTCTGCGCTTAATCAAATTCAGGGGACTGCCGGTGATGATGTGATCGCCGGAACATCCGATGATGATGTTATCTCTGGCGGCGGTGGCAATGATGTCATTGATGGCGGTGCGGGGAATGACACGCTCTCTTACGGGGGGCAGGCCGAAGGCACCAAAGTTGATCTTGCTTCAGGCACAGCCAGCAATTCTTCCGGTTCGGATAATGTGTCGTTTTCCAATATCAGCAATGTTGCCGGTTCCAGTGGACCGGACGTTTTGCGCGGTGACGGCAAAGACAATATCCTGCTGGGTGCCGGTGGTGATGATACTTTCTCGCCTGGCGGTGGCAATGACCGCATCGATGGCGGAGAGGGTAACAACACCCTTGATTACAGCGACGCAAGCGGCGGTGTTGTTGCCGATATGCGTTCTGGCCGGGGGGAAGTCACCCCTGAGAGCAATAGCCCTGCAAGCGATGGTGCTGCTGAGGACGGGGATGGTTCCGCCTCGGGGAGTTCAGACAGTGCCGTGACCGGTGGGTCTTCGGGAGAAGATACCACGGGGGACGGCACGAGCGGGGGCGAAACCGGTTCCGGCGATGATGCTTCGGGCGATGTTGGCGGTAGCGAAACCGGTTCTGGCAGCAGTGACAATAGCGGTGCCGGTTCGGATACTGGCACCACGGATGGATCGGGGGATACGTCTGGCAGTGGCGGTGATGCGTCGTCTGGTGATGATGACAGTACGGCATCGGGTGAGTCCGACAGTGACGCGACCAGTGGGTCTTCGGGGGAAGATACCACGGGGGACGGCACGAGCGGGGGCGAAACCGGTTCCGGCGATGATGCTTCGGGCGATGATGGCGGTACTGAAACTGGTGCTGGCAGCAGCGACAATAGCGGTTCCGATAATAACGGTGCCGGTTCGGATAGCGGCAGTACGGATGGTTCTGGGGAAACGTCTGGCAGTGGCGGTGATGCGTCGTCTGGCGATGGTGACGGCACGGCATCGGGTGAGTCCGGCAGTGACGCGACCAGTGGGTCTTCGGGGGAAGACTCCACGGAGGACGGCACGAGCGGGGGCGAAACCGGTTCCGGCGATGATGCGTCTGGCGACAATAGCGGTAGCAACACCGGCTCTGGCGGTAGTGACAATAGTGGTTCGGACAATAACGGTGCCGGTTCGGATGCTGGCACCACGGATGGTTCTGGGGAACCGTCGGGCAGTGGCGGTGATGCGTCGTCTGGCGATGGTGACGGCACGGCATCGGGTGAGTCCGGCAGTGACGTGACCAGTGGGTCTTCGGGGGAAGATACCACGGGGGACGGCACGAGCGGGGGCGAAACCGGTTCCGGCGATGATGCGTCTGGCGACAATAGCGGTAGCAACACCGGCTCTGGCGGTAGTGACAATAGTGGTTCGGACAATAACGGTGCCGGTTCGGATGCTGGCACCACGGATGGTTCTGGGGAACCGTCGGGCAGTGGCGGTGATGCGTCGTCTGGCGATGGTGACGGCACGGCATCGGGTGAGTCCGGCAGTGACGTGACCAGTGGGTCTTCGGGGGAAGATACCACGGGGGACGGCACGAGCGGGGGCGAAACCGGTTCCGGCGATGATGCTTCGGGCGATGCTGGCGGTAGCGAAACCGGTTCTGGCAATAGCAACAATAGCGGTGCCAGTTCGGATACCGGCAGCACGGACGGATCGGGGGATACGTCTGGCCGTGGCGGTGATGCGTCGTCTGGCGATGGTGACGGTACGGCATCGGGTGAGTCCGGCAGTGACGTGATCAGTGGGTCTTCGGGGGAAGACACCACGGGG
>NZ_JPWH01000010.1 GCF_003326755.1 Thalassospira profundimaris
TCTTGACCTCGGCGGCAACCACGGCAAAGCCTTTGCCGGCATCACCGGCACGGGCGGCCTCGATGGTGGCATTCAGGGCCAGAAGGTTGGTTTGTTCGGCGATGTCGGTAATCAGGGCGATGACTTCGCCAATACGGTTGGCCGACTGCGACAGGCTGTTGACCAGTTCGTTGGTTTCGCGCGCCTTTTGCGCGGCATCGTTGGAGATCCGGGTTGATTCGGCCATTTGCCGATTGATTTCGGCATTCGAGGCCGAAAGTTCCTCGGTGGCGGCGGCAACGGTTTCGACATTGCCGGTCGCTTCCTGGGCCGAGGAGGCGACATCCTCGCTTTGCGTGGAAACAAGATCCGCGCTTTGGCTCATTTGCCCGGAAACCCCCTGAAGCTGTTCGGCAAGGGCGGCAATTTCGCCAACCGCACTTTCCACTTCGCCCTGCAGGGTATCGGCAAGGGTCAGCAATTCGTCCCGCAGGCTTTCATTGCGCTCCCGGTTGAGGCGTTCTTCTTCGGCCTGCATGTCGCGGACTTTGAGGGCATTTTCCTTAAACACCTCGACCGCCCGGCCCATTGCGGTAATTTCGTCATTGCCGCGCACGGGGACGGCAACATCAAGATTGCCGCCGGCCAGCGTTACCATCGTTTTTTGCAATCCGTCGAGGCGACGCAGCAGGCTGCCCCGAACATAAATGACATAAATGGCAAGCGAGAGCAGGATGGCCACGATACCAACGGCATAAAGCACGGCCGAGCTTTGTTCTTGAAGGGTTTCCGCACTGGCGGCGGATGAATCGACCTTGTTTTGCAGGGCGTCAACCAGCTTTGTGACATTGTCACGCAATGAATCTGCTGCTGTGGCACTTTGGGCAACAAATTTTTGTGCGGTTTCTGTGGCTTCCAGTTCTTTGCTCCGCAGGGTCGGGATGCTTTCATCGCCGACCGAGAGCTTTTCCATACTGTCGATAAGCTTGTTATAGAAGGCCTTGAGTTTGTCGTTGTCCATGCCGTTGATCAGGTTGCGGGCATCAGCATAATTGCCGCGCACACGAACGGAAACGATTGAAAGCTTTACAGGCTGGGTTTCGGTGCTGGCCGATACGATCATATTGGTCGCGGTTGCACCCTGACGTTCGATATTGAGGATCGGGGCACGGGTCTGCACGGCATCGTGCAGTTTGTAATATTCCTTGAGCAGGTCTTCCTTGCTCATTGTTATGACATTGACCGGATCCTCGCGCAGCCGTTTAACCGTGGCATGCGCTTGCGAAATATCGTTCTGTGTATAGGACAGCAACGGCTTTAGCGTGTCGCTATAGCGTTTGCTGAGTTCCTGAAATTCCTGGGTTTTGTCGGCTTTTTCCGTGGAAATCGCAAAACGCGACTGTGTGGCCTCGTGCAGAGATGTCAGGGTTTGTTCAAGCTGTTCACGGTTGGAGTCAATCTGGTCAAGAATTTCCGGTTCAAGACCCGCCTCGCGCAATTGGTCGATTTTGCCTTTCATCCCGATCAGGCGCTGATCCAGTTCGTCTTTGACGGCCTGTTCTTCTTTCGGGCTGGCAGCCGCGATGATCCGCGGGGCGATGGCAACAATTTCCGCACTTTCCGTTGCAAGCTGCTGTGCTGCAAACATCGGGGGCAGTTTTTCTTCGGTAATATCGGCCAGTGTGACGCCAAAACGTCCGAAGGCAAATACCCCGACGACAACGGCAGCGACGGCCATCAGGCCGACCAGGGCAAAGGAAATCAGAAGTTTGCCTTTTACGCCCAGACCGGCACCAGGTTTTTTATTCGCATTTTTTGGCCGTTTCGGGTTCCCTGTTTTTTTTCCCATTCTGTCCTACCTTTTTGTTGTACCGGCGTTCCTTTTCACCGGTTTTAAGAGGCACGGACCTTTATTAAGGTTTCCGTTAATTCGCTCTTCCCCTTGTTTGACGCCTGTGTGGAGGCTCAAACCCGACAATATTAATTTGTTGTGTTTTTTCTTCTGACGATATTGTTGCATTCTGCCGTGCTCTGCAATAGCCAAGCCGGGTTTGACACATAAAAAGCAGGTTGTTTCGCCAGACGCACAATATCGGCATGAATGTACTGTTCAGGCTGAAATTGGCGGTTTGCGTTGAGGTTGTGCGTGCGACCGCTGGACCTTGGCGCGCAAACACGTTATAGGAGCGTGCGTCGCGTTCGCCTGCAGGATGCCTCGGCAGTCTGACGGCTGCGAATGCAAGACAGTTTTTCATAATGTCGGACGGGTTACGGATACGATATGTATCTGCCCTGGTCTGATCGGGGCCCGGGCGGCACCAGATCGATAACATAGTTCAAGAATACAGGTTTCAGGTTATGGCCGGTCATTCCCAGTTTAAAAACATCATGCACCGCAAGGGCGCGCAGGACAAAAAGCGCGCCAAGATTTTTACCAAACTTGCCCGTGAAATCACGGTTTCGGCAAAGATCAGCGAAGACATCAACAGCAATCCGCGTTTGCGCGCCGCGATTGCGGCTGCCCGCGGGCAGAATATGCCCAAGGACAATATCGACCGCGCCATTAAAAAGGCGCAGGGTGCGGGCGAAGGCGATAACTTTGAAGAAGTCCGTTACGAAGGTTACGGGACGGCCGGTGTCGCTGTGATCGTCGAAGCCCTGACCGATAACCGCAACCGTACGGCCTCCGAAGTGCGCGCGGCCTTTACCAAACATGGCGGCAACCTGGGCGAAACCGGTTCGGTGGGCTTTATGTTCAACCGTATCGGCGAAATCGTGTACCCCGCCGACAAGGGCGATGCCGATACCATTTTTGAAGCAGCCCTTGAAGCCGGTGCTGCCAATGTGGAATCGGACGATGAAAACCACGTGATCGAAACCGAAATCGAGGATTTGAACGCGGTTCGCGAGGCCCTGACCGAAACCTTTGGCGACCCGGAAAGTGCCAAGCTGGTTTTCCGTCCGGTGACAACAGCGGAAATTTCGGTAGATCAGGCACAAAGCATCATGAAACTTGTTGATGTGCTTGAAGACAATGATGATGTCCAGAATGTCTGGACCAATGTTGAATGGACCGACGAAATCGTCGCGGCCCTGGATAACTGATCTTGCCTGCGCCCGTCATTTTGCTTTGAATGACGGGCGTATTTTATTTGGGCCGCTGGCCCGTTTCCTGAAAATAACAACAGGTGATTGTCACGTGGTCAGGGTTCTTGGCATTGATCCCGGTCTTCAGCGCACCGGATGGGGTGTGATTGACCTTCATGACAATCATATGCGCCATGTTGCCAATGGCGTTGTCAGTTCCACCCAGTCGCTTTCGCTGGCCGAACGGCTGGTGCAGCTTTTTTCCGGCCTGACCGACATTATTAATGAATGGTCGCCCGATGAAGCCGCAATTGAAGAAACCTTCGTTAATAAAAACCCGGTTTCGACCCTGAAACTGGGGCAGGCGCGCGGGGCAGCCCTGCTGGCACCGGCACGATTGGGCATTCCGGTTACGGAATATACACCCAATGCTGTTAAAAAGACGGTGGTCGGGGCCGGACATGCGGCCAAACAGCAGGTGGAAATGATGGTTTCAACCCTGTTGCCGGGCTGTCAAATTGCCGGTCCCGATGCGGCAGATGCGCTGGCGGTGGCAATTTGCCATGCCCAGCATGCAGGAACCCGTGCCATGATGAACCGGTATCACAACCAGAATGGGGGCTCGGCGCGATGATCGCCAAATTGCGCGGCATTGTCGATTTTATCGGCGAAGATCATGTCATTATTGATGTGAATGGTGTGGGCTATCTGGTTTTTGCCTCGCGCCGGACACTCTCCTTGATGCCGCCCGTCGGCGGGGATGCCGGTTTGATCATCGAAACCCATGTGCGCGAAGATCATATTCATCTTTATGGCTTTGCCGACAACACCGAAAAACAATGGTTTGCCCTGTTAACAACCGTTCAGGGGGTTGGGGCCAAGGTCGGCCTTGCCATTTTGTCGGTTTTGTCTCCGACCGATCTTTTGCGTGCGCTGGCATCCCAGGATACGACGGCGCTGTGCCGGGCACCCGGTGTGGGGGCCAAGGTAGCAACCCGCATTGTTGGCGAATTGAAAGACAAGGCCGCCAAACTGAATTTGGGCCCGGTTGCGGCACCGGCGGTTGCGCCTGCGGCTGCACCTGTTGCGGAAACAGCCGGTACGAAAACAAAATCCTCCCGTAAAAAGGCAGCACCTGTTGAAGCTGCCGCATCCGAAGCGCCGGTGATTGATGATGGCGCGATCATGGCCGATGCGGTTTCGGCGCTGGTGAATTTGGGGTATGGCCGCTCCGAGGCCTTTGGGGCGGTGGGCAAGGCCGCACAAAATGCAGGCGAAAACCGAAACCTGGATACCCTGATCCGCTTGGGCCTGAAGGAGCTTAGCGCGTGAACGAGGAAAATGACCGCCTGCTCAGTGGGGAACGCAACGCCGAAGACCGCCAGGAAGGGTCTTTGCGCCCGCGCAGGCTGGATGATTTTACCGGCCAGAAAGAAGTGCGCGAAAACCTGGATGTGTTCATTCAGGCGGCCCGTGGGCGCGAAGAGGCAATGGACCATGTGCTGTTTTTCGGGCCGCCGGGCCTGGGTAAAACCACATTGTCGCAAATTGTCGCCAGCGAACTGGGTGTTGGTTTTCGTGCCACCTCTGGCCCGGTGATTGCCAAGGCGGGGGACCTTGCGGCCCTTTTGACCAATTTGCAGCCCCGTGATGTGCTGTTTATTGACGAAATCCATCGTCTCAACCCGGCGGTTGAAGAAATTCTGTATCCGGCGATGGAGGATTTCCAGCTTGACCTGATCATTGGCGAGGGGCCCGCAGCACGGTCCGTGCGGATTGATTTGCCACCCTTTACCCTGGTGGGGGCCACAACCAGGTCCGGGCTTTTGACAACGCCGCTACGTGACCGTTTTGGCATTCCGCTGCGATTGCGGTTTTACGAGCCGGAAGAACTGGTTGATATTGTCGCGCGTGGGGCAAAGCTGCTTAATTTTGACATGACCCGCGATGGCGCAATGGAAATTGCCCGCCGGTCAAGGGGAACGCCGCGCATTGCCGGGCGTTTGTTACGCCGGGTAAGAGACTTTGCCGTCGTTGCCGGCAAGTCGCCGGTCAATGCCTTTATTGCCGATGCGGCCTTGACGCGGCTGGAAGTTGATAATCTGGGTCTTGATAGCCAGGACCGCCGGTATCTGACTTGTATTGCCAGCAATTATGGCGGCGGGCCGGTGGGCGTGGATACGCTGGCGGCAGCTCTTTCGGAAGAACGCGATACCATCGAGGATGTGATCGAACCCTATTTGTTGCAGCAGGGGCTGATTCAGCGAACGCCGCGCGGGCGAATGCTGGGTGTTAAGGGGTTTAACCATCTTGGATTGACGCCGCCCCGCAGTCAGGCCGGTGTGCCCATGTCGGACCTGTTTGAAAGCGAAGCCCTGAAAAATTCAAATGACGAAGGTGACGCATGAGCGACGCGCTTTTGGGAACCATTGACGGAAAACGCCACATCTACCCGTTTTGCGTGTTTTATGAGGATACCGATGCCGGTGGAATTGTGTATCACGCGCAATACCTTGCCTTTGCCGAGCGTGGCCGGACGTCAATGGTGAATTTATTGGGTTTTTCCAATAGAAACATTGCCGAACGCCACAAAGTTGCCATAGCGGTTCGACATTGTACCGTCGATTTCCGTCGGGCTGCGCGGCTTGAGGACCGGTTGACTGTGGAAAGTCGATTGATCCGAATGGGCGGTGCGTCACTGGGGTTTGAGCAAAAAATCATGCGTGATGGCGAGGAACTGGTCGTGATCGATATCGTTCTGGCCTGCATGTCGCTTGAAACCTTCAAGGCGCAACGCCTGCCGGATGAAGTAAGAAATGTGTTCAGTGACTATCTGGATGTGAACGAGGGCTAAAGAAACGATGGAAAATCAGGTTGTCGATGCCGTGTCGCTTGGCCAGTCGGTGATGGCGCATGACATGTCGATGTGGGGGCTGTTTGTCCAGGCCGGTCTGGTCGTCAAGGTGATCATGATCGGTCTTTTGCTGTCATCCGTCTGGGTGTGGGCAATTGTCTTTGAAAAAGTCTTTCGCTTGCGCAAATTGCGCGCCCAGGCCAACCAGTTTGAAGAGGCTTTCTGGTCGGGCGGGTCGCTTGAAGACCTGTATGATCGCATTGCCGACCGGCCCAAAGACCCGATGGCGGCGATATTTGTCTCGGCCATGCGCGAATGGCGCAGGTCCAATGCGCGCGGTGTTCACGGCGAAACCATGCGCGCGCGCCTGCAGCAGCGCCTTGAACGGGCGATGGAAGTCACCCTGGGTCGGGAAATGGACAGTGTTGAAAAATACATGACCTTTCTGGCCTCTGTCGGCTCGACAGCACCGTTTGTCGGGCTGTTTGGCACGGTGTGGGGCATTATGGCGTCGTTCCAGTCAATCGCGGCGTCCAAAAACACCTCGCTTGCGGTGGTGGCACCCGGTATTGCCGAGGCCCTGTTTGCAACGGCCATTGGCCTTGTTGCCGCGATCCCGGCTGTTGTCGCCTATAACAAAATCTCAAGCGATCTGAACCGTTATGGCAACCGGCTGGAAGCCTTTGTTGACGAATTCAGTTCGATCCTTTCGCGCCAGCTTGATGAAAAACGGGATTAATTTATGGGCGCACAACTAGCTTCTGGAAATTCCGGCGGCGGGCGTCGCCGTGGTCGTCGGGGGCGCGGTAATCGTCGCGCCATGAGCGACATCAACGTCACCCCGATGGTTGACGTGATGCTGGTGCTCCTTGTGATTTTCATGGTGACGGCCCCCCTGATTACGGCAGGGGTTGATGTTGACCTGCCCAAGGCCAGCGCCACCCAGATGACCGGGCAGGATGAACCCCTGGTGGTGTCCCTGACCAAGGATGGCGATATTTATTTGATGGATAGTGAGGTAAACCGGGATGACCTGGTGGCGAAACTGCGCGCCATTACCGAAAACAAGCAGGATACCCGTATCTTTGTGAAGGGTGACAAGGCAGTGGACTATGGCCAGGTCATGGATTTGATGGGGCGTATCAACGAGGCAGGTTTCAGCAAGGTTGCCCTGATTGCCGACCTGCCGGAAAAGGGCAAATAAGCGGTCATGCTGCGGAATGTGCTGATTTCACTGGCGGTACATGTGGCGATATTGCTGATCGCCTATTTCGGCTTGCCTGATTTGTTTAAACCCGAACCGCTGGAAATGCAGTCGGTATCGGTGGATGTGGTGACGGTGGATGAATTTGCCGCCGCCCAGAAAAAGGCACCGCCGCTGCCCAAGCCCGATACCAAACCGGCGGCCAAGCCGGTGCAAAAGGAAAAACCGACACCCGCGCCCGAGCCAAAACCCCAGCCGAAGCCGGAACCTAAACCCGAGCCAAAGCCGGAGCCTAAACCCGTTCCCAAACCGGAACCCAAGCCCGAGCCGAAACCGGAGCCAAAGCCCGAACCCAAGCCGAAACCCGAGGTTAAAAAGGCCCCGGAAGCTGCCCCCGTGCCTGAAAGTGATGCGGGCGAATTAAAGCCCAAGCCAAAGCCGCAAGAAAAGAAACCCGAGCCGAAGCCCGAACCCAAGCCGGAAAAGAAACCGGAACCGGCAAAAAAGCCGGAGCCAAAACCCAAGCCTGAGCCGAAACCGGAACCCAAACCGGAAAAGAAACCGGAGCCAAAGCCCGAGCCGAAGAAAAAGGAAGAGCCGCAGCGAACCCTTGCCGATATTTTGAAAGATGTTCGCAAGACGGAGGCAAAGTCGGAACCGGTCCCCGAACAGCCCGATCAGAAACCGGCAAAGGACGCATCGAGTGAACAGACGGCAACCCGCCTGTCGGATCGTTTGACCATGAGCGAGCTTGATGCGCTGAAACGTCAGATTGCGCAGTGCTGGAACCCGCCGGTGGGCTCCAAGGATGCCGATTTTGTGGTTTATCTGAATATTCAGGTTAATCCGGATCGGACGGTACGCTATGCCGAAATCGCCAATCGCAATGAAATTGGCAATGATCCGTCAAAACGGACAGTTGCTGAAAGTGCATTGCGGGCGGTTTTGAACCCGGCTTGCAGCCCGCTGAAGCTGCCGGCGAATAAATATGACCTGTGGAATACAGTCGTCATGACCTTTAACATGCGGGAGATGTTGGGTTTATAGGGGGGATTGGCAAATATTCGGGGAATTGTGACGATTTCACCGTATTTTTGCCGGAATGATTGCCGATTTTTGTTTTTTAACGTCGGCTCTGCTTTGAAAACGCGGTCACGATACTGGCAAGCCGTTGAAGAAAGACAGGAATCGGACGAGAACGGGTGGCACTTTTGGAAAATGCTGCATAGCGAAATCTGCATGAAATGATCTGCTAAAATCGCATTGCTGACCTTTGAAAGTGCCGCTGGATAAAAAACAATTGTAGCGCAAATTCACGCTCAGTTTTGACACGCGTGAATTGACGGGTTAACGAGCTATCCTTTTGAAAACGCGTGGAGAAAAGCGAGGCAGAATGACAAGCAAGACCAAGGCTTTTAAACGACACTGGCGTGTACGCGGGCTGGCTGGCCTGTGTGCCCTTGCCGTTGCTGTTGGCTTGACAGTTATTACAGCCGCCCCGGCGCGCGCCGAATTGCGTGTGGATATTACACGCGGTGAAGTGAAACCGATGCCGATCGCTGTGACAAGGTTCGCTGGCGAGGGCGTTTCGGAAACCGATGTCGGGCAGAATATTACAAATGTGATCAACAACGATCTGGCGCGCTCGGGTCTTTTCAAAACGATTGATGAAAAGGCCTTTATCCAGAGCGCCAGTTCGCTGGCGGTCAATCCCAACTTTGCCGAGTGGCGTACAATTGGCGCCCAGGCCCTGGTCAATGGCCGGGTCCTGACCGAGGCAAACGGGTTACTGCGGGTGGAATTTCGGTTGTGGGATGTTTTGGCCGAAAACCAGATGGCCGGTGTTGCGTATCGCACGCAGCCGGGCAACTGGCGGCGGATCGCCCACAAGATTGCCGACGAGATCTATAAACGCATAACCGGTGAGTCCGGGTATTTCGATACCCGCATCGTTTATGTCTCCGAATCGGGACCGGCGAGACAGCGGGTCAAGCGGCTGGCTATTATGGACCAGGATGGGGCTAACCACCGTTTCCTGACCGATGGCAAGTTTCTTGTTCTAAGCCCGCGTTTTTCGCCAACCGCCCAGGAAGTGGTCTATATGTCGTATTTCAACGACAAACCACGGGTTTATGTTCTGGATATTGATACCGGAGAGCTGGAACTGCTGGGGGATTTCCCGGGGATGACGTTCGCCCCGAGATTTTCACCAGATGGCAATTCGGTGATCATGAGCCAGGCACTGGATGGCAATAGCGAAATTTACTCGCTGGATTTACGCACCCGCGAAAAGCGCCAGTTGACGCGGCACCCCGCGGTTGATACATCGCCTTCCTATTCGCCCGATGGATCGCGGATTGTTTTCAACTCGGACCGCAGTGGCGCACAACAACTTTACGTGATGAATGCAGATGGAAGTGGCGTGCAACGGATCAGTTTCGGGGGGGGGCTTTATTCAACCCCGGTCTGGTCTCCACGTGGCGACCTGATTGCCTTCACGAAGACGCAGGGAGGTCAGTTCTATATTGGTGTCATGCGGCCAGATGGCAGTGGTGAACGGCTGCTGGCCAACGGGTACCTCGTCGAGGCCCCGACATGGGCACCAAACGGCCGGGTTTTGATGTTTGATCGCCAGATCCCGTCCAAGGATGGAACCAAGGACCGATACCGCCTGTTTTCGATTGATCTTACCGGTTATAACGAGCGCGAGATCGTTACACCGGCGGATGGGTCGGATCCGGCATGGTCGCCCTTGATTCCCTGATTTCTCAATTGTATAGTCATCGCGAAACACCGTATGCGATTCGTTTTTTAAACGTGCATGTGATGGTGTCGCGAGACATGGTAAAAACCAACTCGGGCGAATGCGTCCGGTGTTAAGGGGAAAACTTAAATGAAACTTCGGATTCTGAGTGTTTTTGCTGCTGCCGCTCTTTTGGCCGCTTGTGAAACTGCACCGGACAGCTCGGCGACCTCGCAGGGCGCAGGTGTCTCTACAATGAACCAGCCCGCAGATACCACCACTTCCAGCACGCTTTCCGAAAGCAGCCCGGAATGGTTTGCGGTCAATGTTGGCGATCGCGTCTTCTTCGCTTACGACCAGTATGACCTGTCGCCGGAAGCCCGTCGCACCCTGGAACTCCAGGCTGCATGGCTGAAGAAATATCCGCAATATACGGTTCTGGTTGAAGGCCACACCGACGAACGCGGCACGCGCGAATACAACCTTGCACTGGGTGAACGCCGTGCAAATTCCGCCAAGGATTATCTGATTGCGCTGGGCGTTGATCCGTCCCGCATCGAAACCATTTCCTATGGCAAGGAACGCCCGGTTGCTCTGGGCCATGACGAAGCCAGCTGGGCCAAAAACCGTCGCGCTGTAACGGTTGTCCGTTAATCGCGCCCCGGTTTGAAAACCGGTTTGATTTCAGGCGCCTGTCCCGGTTTCGGGGCAGGCGCCTTATTTTTGCCGTTTGACAGCGCAACGATTTTTGTTTGAAATCTGTCGCATGTGATTGAAGTTGACCAAAAAGGACCGGGACATGATCCGACCAGAACCCGCCAAGATCCAATGCGTTTCCATGCCCTCCCGGCATGAGGCCCGGGTGGCCTGGCCTGGTGCACTGCAAAAGCGCGCATCGCTTGTGACCCGGATGGGCAGTCTGGTGATTTTGGGTTTTCTGACATTTGGCATGGTTGCGCCGGCACAGGCCCAGGATGCGTCGCTGACCCGGCAGGTCGAACAATTGCGCAAGGATCTTGATCTGTTGCAGCGATATGTTTATCGCGAAGGGCCGCCCGCGGATGGGGCCGGGGCCAGCGGTGCCGGGGCGGTTGACAACAGCACACCTGCCGCCGCGCGCCAACAGGTGCAGATCGATAATTTACAAGCCCAGATCACCCAGCTTACCGGCCAGATCGAAGAACAGGGATACAAGGTGCGACAGATGTCGGACCGCCTTGACCGGCTGATTTCCGATGTTGATTTCCGGCTAAGCCAGCTTGAAGGCAAGTCGGGCGGGGCATCTGGTGGTATGTCTGGCGGGATGGCACCGGCCGGGAATGAGAACGGCGCAGGGGCGAGCGGTTCTGGTGCTGCTGTTGGTGCCGGTGCGGCAAATGCGGGTTCGGATAATGCCGGTGCTGCGGGCAATCTTGGTGGTGCCGCCAACGGAGAGCCGCTTGATAAAAACGGCACGCGCCTGTTTGGTGTGATTCGTAACGAGGGTGAGGCCCCCAATATTCCGTCCGGTCCGCAGAACGGCGCGAATTCCGGTGCGCCAGAAGCAGGTGCGGCCGCCGGTGCCACGGCGTCGTCCGGTGGTGGAGATGGTGTCTTGCCTGCCGGTTCGCCGCAGGATCAGTATCGTTATGCCTTTGGCCTGTTGCGCCAGCAAAAATTCCCCGAGGCCGAAGCCGCCTTGCGTGCCTTTGTCAAAGCCCATCCGAAAGATCCGCTGGCGGGCAATGCGCAATACTGGCTGGGCGAAACCTTTTATGTGCGCGGCAATTATGACCAGGCATCGCTGGCCTTTACCGAAGGTTTCCAAAATTATCCCGACAGCCCGAAAGCGGCAGATAATCTTTTGAAACTGGGTATGTCGCTGGCCAATCTGGGTAAAACCGATGATGCCTGCCTGACCTATGATCATCTTCTGAGCAATTTCAAAAACGCGTCTAGCGTTATTCTTGATCGTGCGCGTCAGGAAAAGAAAAACCGTAACTGCAAGTAAAAGGCGATTGGTCACATCATGTGCAATCACCAATCCGGTCGTGCGGCGTCCAGCGGGGTTCCCCTGGACGCCGCTTCTTTTTCCGCCCTGATGGCTTCTTTTGGGCCGTTCGAGGACAGGCCGCGTTTGCTGGTGGCGGTGTCAGGCGGGGCGGACAGCATGGCGCTTGCCATTCTGGCGCAGCAATGGTGTGCCGAACGCGCGGGACAGGTGCTGGCCGTGACGGTGGATCATGGTTTGCGGACTGAGGCTGCCGACGAGGCCCGCTGGGTTGCGGGCCAATTGGCCCAATATGGCATCGAACATGTGACATTGCGCTGGAACGGCGCGAAATCGGGTGCCGCGGTGCAGGAAATGGCCCGTGCGGCGCGCTATCGTCTGATTGACGGCCTGGCGCGCGACCGCGGTATTTTGCATGTTCTGGTCGCGCATCATTTGAACGACCAGTTGGAGACCGTTGCCATGCGCCAAAGTCACGATAGCGGCCCGGTGGGGCGGGCGGGGATGTCGGCCCGAAGGATGTTGCCCCATTGCCGCATTTTGCGGCCGCTTTTACCCGTATCACGGCGCGATATCGAGGCGACGTTGCAGGCTGTCATGCCGGCGGGTAGGCGCCCTGTTGCGGGGGCGCGCGGTGATCAGGCGGGCCAGGCCTGGATTACGGATCCGTCAAACCGCAATCGTGCCTTTGAACGTGTTCGTATTCGGCAACATCTGCAATTGCCTGACGGTGCCGGGGGGCAGAATGATCTTGCCGGGTTGGCGCGCGTGCGATGCGATGTGGAAGGTGAAACCGGGCGTTTTCTGGCGCGCCATGTTGCCATTGAAGCCGATGGTGTTGCCCGGATTGACAGCGCGGCCTTGATCAATACCGTCGCGCATTGTGAGGGTTCGGTATCGACAGTCAAACGGGATGCCGTTTTATATGGCATGGGGCATATTTTGCGCGTGGTGGGGGGCGGTCATTATGCTCCGGCGCGGGACTCGATTGTGCGATGTCTGGATTTGATGGGCGAAAGGCAGGCTGTACGGCAAAGTCTGGGCGGATGTGTGATCCATCGGCGCGAAAATCATATTCTGGTTTACCGCGAATTTGGCCGCATGCCCCACACGGCGTGCCCGGTTGTGATCAATGCGCCGACATCCTGGGATAACCGGTTCCAGCTTTGCCTGGAAATCCCTGAAAACGGGGGATTGCCGGAAGATCGCGACGGGTTTTCCATTGTGCCACTTGGTGCGTGTGACCCGTTTCACAAGCGCGTTTTTCGCCAAAGGCTGGCACGAACCGTGCCGTTTTGGGCCAATCGCCCCCGTCTGGCATTGGCATCATTGCCGCTTTTGTGTTGGCAAGATCAGCCTTTATCTGTCGCTGGTCTTGAGATTCATGCGCTTTCCGACGTATTATCCGCCGCCGGTTGCCCGACAGATCATCTGGAGCTGTTTCGGGCGATCAGAGTGACGTGGCGATTTGCGCCATCGGCCCCGTTGTGGGAAGGTGGTTTCAAATTCGTCGCAAATCCGTGACTTCGTACTTGCGCCGGACCGGCCTGTTATTATCTGATGGGTCAGGTCATGTCGCGGGGTGCCTGCCGCGTAGTGGCGGAAATTGTTCGCGACCAGTAGCTTGGAAAGAATATGGGAAAAAATCTCGCACTGTGGGTCATCATAGCCATTCTTTTGGTGGCTTTGTTTAACCTGTTCCAGTCGCCATCCGGACGGTCGGGCCAGTCACAACTGGCATTTTCGGACTTTCTGTCGGATGTCGATTCCGGACAGATTTCTGAAGTGACCATTCAGGGCAAAAATCTTACGGCGCAGACGCGCGACGGTCGCACCGTCAATGTCTATACACCGAATTACCCTGACCTGGTTCAGAAGCTTAATGAAAAGGGCGTGCGCATCGTTGCCAAGCCCGAAGAATCGCTGTCGCCGCTGATGAGTGCGCTGATCAGCTGGTTCCCGATGCTTCTGATTATCGGTGTCTGGATTTTCTTCATGCGCCAGATGCAGGGCGGTGGCGGCAAGGCAATGGGTTTTGGCAAGTCGAAGGCAAAGCTTTTGACGGAAAAATCCGGCCGTGTGACCTTTGAGGATGTTGCCGGGATCGAAGAAGCCAAAAGTGAACTTGAAGAAGTTGTCGACTTCCTGCGCGACCCGCAGAAGTTTCAGCGTCTTGGGGGTAAAATTCCGAAGGGTATGTTGCTGGTTGGCCCTCCGGGTACCGGTAAAACCCTTTTGGCCCGTGCCATTGCCGGCGAGGCCAATGTGCCCTTTTTCACCATTTCGGGTTCCGACTTTGTGGAAATGTTTGTCGGTGTGGGTGCCTCGCGTGTCCGTGACATGTTTGAACAGGGTAAAAAGAACGCGCCCTGCATTATCTTCATCGACGAAATTGACGCTGTGGGCCGCCATCGTGGTGCCGGCCTTGGCGGGGGCAATGATGAACGCGAACAGACGCTTAACCAGCTTCTGGTCGAAATGGACGGTTTTGAAGCCAATGAGGGCGTGATCCTTGTTGCCGCAACCAACCGTCCCGACGTTCTGGACCCTGCCTTGCTGCGTCCGGGCCGTTTTGACCGCCAGGTCGTGGTGCCGAACCCGGATCTTGAAGGCCGTGCGCATATTCTTGGTGTGCACGCCCGCAAGATCCCGCTGGGGCCGGATGTTGATCTGCGCACGGTGGCACGCGGTACGCCGGGCTTTTCCGGGGCGGACCTTGCCAATCTGGTAAACGAGGCTGCTTTGGCGGCTGCCCGTCTTGGCAAGCGTGTCGTTACCATGTCGGATTTTGAAAATGCCAAGGACAAGGTCATGATGGGGGCGGAACGCCGCTCCATGATCATGACCGATGACGAAAAGAAACTGACGGCCTATCACGAAGGTGGTCATGCTCTTGTTGCCTTGCATACCCCGGCATCTGATCCGATTCACAAGGCGACCATTATCCCGCGTGGCCGTGCGCTGGGTATGGTGATGCGCCTGCCGGAACGCGACCAGGTTTCCAAATCCTATGAACAGCTGATTTCCGATCTGGCTGTTGCGATGGGGGGCCGTGTGGCCGAAGAACTGATTTTCGGCAAGGACAAGGTCACGACCGGAGCATCGTCCGACATCAATATGGTGACGCAATATGCGCGCAAGATGGTGACGGAATGGGGCTTTTCGGAAAAGCTGGGTAATGTCAAATATGTCGATAACCAGGAAGAAGTGTTCCTGGGGCATTCGGTTGCCCAGCATAAAAACGTGTCGGAAAAGACCGCACAGTTGATTGATGAAGAAGTCCGTCGGTTCTCGGACGAGGCGCTGGCATTTGCCCGGCGTGTTCTGACCGAACATATTGATGATCTTCATGTGCTTGCCAAGGGCCTGTTGGAATACGAAACCCTGAGCGGCAAGGAAATCGAAGCCCTGTTGCGGGGTGAAGAAATCAACCGTCCGGGGCATTCCGGCGGTTCCGGAACCGATAATGGCACGCCGGGCCGTCGTTCGGCTGTTCCGACAACCGGTACACGCAAGGAAAATCCCGATGAAGGTAGCGGTGATCTGTCACCCGAACCGCAACCGGGAAGCTAACAAGAGAGATTGCTGACCTATGGACAAGATCGAAGGATCGGTCCTGCGAAGCCCCGCCGATGTGCGGGGCTTTGCCGATTTTGATGGACCGTTATATTACGTGCCGACCGGTTTTATTGACCGGGCGGATGACCCGCAAACTTTGCCGCTGGCCGGTGGCCGCAGGGGATTTTCGGCGCTGGAGATTATCCGCCGTCTTGATGATGGCGGCGCACAAAGCATGATTTTGCCGCTGCTGGCCCTGGAGGGCTGGGTGCAGAATTGCGGCCGGGTGGATGAAATCAATGCCGTGCTGGACCGTTTGACCGGCAATCGCCGGGCGTTTGCCAACCAGGACATGGAAAGCACCCATGTGATGGGGATTGTTAATGTCACGCCAGACAGTTTTTCGGATGGCGGTGATCATGACAGTGCACAAAAGGCGATTGCGCATGGCCGTGCCTTGGCCGCGAGTGGGGCCTCCATTCTTGATATTGGCGGGGAATCCACCCGTCCCGGCGCGGCACCGGTGTCGATTGACGAAGAAATTGCCCGTGTGGTTCCCGTGATTGAGGCCTTATCCGCCGATGGTCACTGTGTGTCGGTTGATACACGGCATGGCGCGGTAATGAAGGCGGCCATGCAGGCCGGGGCGCGGATCATCAATGATGTTACCGCGCTGGAAGGGGACGAGGAATCGCTTGAATTTGTCAGCCAGTCGGATGACATTCCGGTGATCCTGATGCACATGCAAGGTGAGCCGGGCACCATGCAGGACAATCCCAACTATGATTGTGCCGTGCTTGATGTGTATGATTACCTGCTGGACCGTATTGAAAGCTGTGAGCGTGCTGGCATCAGCCGGGACCGGATTTGTGTTGATCCGGGGATCGGCTTTGGCAAATCCCTGTCACACAATCTGGAGCTTCTGTCGCGGTTGTCGATTTTTCATGGTTTGGGCTGCCCGCTTTTGCTTGGTGCGTCGCGCAAATCCTTTATCGGCAAGATTGACCCGGATGCAACGCCAAAGCAGCGTTTGGGCGGTTCCCTGACGGCGGCCCTGAATGGCTGGCGGCAGGGCGCGCAAATTTTGCGGGTGCATGATGTTGATGAAACCGTGCAGGCGTTGAGTGTTGCTTCGGCAATCGGTGCTGTCTGATACCGGGGCGGACCGCGAGGGGCCACTATTCAGATTTGCAAGCGCCGATTGCGTCTTATCCTGATTTTCGACACCCGGTCTTTATTGGCCGGGTGTTCTTCGTTCGGCGTCCGGTCGCTGATTGGTCGTACGTCCTGTTGACGTCCGGACTCCTTTCCTTTGCCGGATATTTGATGCAAAACGCTCTGCCTGCGGGACTGTTATAAATCTGTCAATTTCTGACAGTTGGTCCTTCTTGCTTGCCATTGCGGGGCTTAGACTTCATATGTCTATGATCGGATAAGTAATGTACTCGTATGCCTTATTGTATCTGCGGGGTATTCTTTCGCCGGTAGGATCAATTCATGCCTGAATGCACATTGACAGCTTGATGGCAACATATTGTAAACTATCCTTGTGCTGTCAGGCGGGTCGGAGCGGAAAAAATGGCTGCGTGTATTTTTGTGGTCGAGGACAATCAGGACCTTAACCGTGATCTCTGTGAGTATCTCGAGATCTGCGGTTTTGATGTTGTTGGATGCGAGAGCGGCCAGGAATTTCATAACGCGCTTGAACAACAAACGCCAACTGCCGTTATTTTTGATGTGATGCTGCCCGATGCTGACGGGTTTGACCTGGCCCGTTTTACCCGAACCAAAATTGACTGCGGTATTATGATGCTGACCTCGCTTTCGGGGATGGATCAGCATTTGGCGGGGTATCAGGCAGGGGCCGATGTGTATCTGACCAAAGACAGCCCGCTTTCGGTGATCGAGGCGGCGTTGCGTCCGCTCTTGCGCCGGGTTGCCACACCATCCCCCGACGGTGATGCTGATAACGCATCCGATCTACCTGTTGATTTCTGGACACTGGATCGTCTGAATTGGACGCTGACAACGCCTGAAGGCCATTCCGCCGTATTGACCGCAGGTGAACGCACGATCATCAGCGTTTTGATCGAGGCCAATGGCGGCTGGTTGACGCGCCCTGATATTGTCAAGGCGCTGGGAAAGGCGGATACGGCGGAAAACTGCCGTAATCTGGATACAGCCATTCGTCGGGTGCGGCAAAAAATATCGAAGGATACGGGCGCGGAACTTCCGGTACGTACGGCCTATGGCCGTGGATATGCCTTTACCTCGCCCGGGATCATTCTGCAAGACGATGACGCGGATGAAGATACCGCAGAGCCGGTTAAAATACGCTCCAATGCCTGATGGCCCGGTGCGGTGTGTTAACAGTTAAGGCAGCATTCTAAAGCGATTTGCCTGTAAAGGGACTGTCGCGTGTCGGGCAGGGTGTTATCCCTTAAAGCGGGACTTCAAGTGGCAGGGTCAGGCGAATATTAAATTCGTTGTCTTTTCCGGTTACAATATTGGTTTTCCCCCCATGTGCCGTGATAATGCGCTGGGTAATATGCAAACCCAAGCTGGTATTATTGTGCGGTGCCAGTTTTTCAATATCGATCTTTTTTTCGTAGAATCTCGGTGGGGCATCCTTGTCTGCATCCGGGGCATCGGCATCCGGGGTGACAAACAGTGACTTGCGTAACTTGTCCAGATTGTTTTTTGGCATGTCTTTCAAGCCGGGATGGGATATGTCGATGATCAGGGTGATGTCATATTCTTCATATGCCACCATCAAAATGGTTTCCCCCGGATAATGACGGCGTGCATTTTCAATCACGTTGGTCAGGGCAAGGCTTAACAGGGTTTCATCGGCATATAAAACGCTGTTGGCGCTGCTGGCATAGGTTAGCTGGACTTTGGCATGGTCGCGCTGTGCCATGGTGACAAATTCCTGCAAAAAGGACTTTGCCGGTATCAGTTTGCGGGCCAGGGCAAATTGCGGCGCATTAAGATTATCCTTGCCCAAAAACACATCCACCAGCCGGGCCAGTTTGGCCGATTGCTCCTGAATGCGCCGCAGGCGGTCCGTAACCGGGCGCGGGACGTCGGGGGTTCCGTTGGCAACGGCCTGTTTGTGCAATCTGACAGATACCATTTCGGCAGCGCGCTGGATAACGGCCAGCGGGGTGCGGAATTCGTGTGACAGCATTGAAACAAGTTTGCGCTGTTCTTCGACAATTTTTTCGGTGCTTTCGGCGATATTTGCAGCTTGCATCCGGTCGCGGTCGATTGCCGTGATGCGCAATGCCATCAGCACACTCATCAAGACCAAATGGGCCGCAAGCGCGATGGGGTAGGCGGCGATCGTAAAGCTGTTGATTGGCAAAATGTTGTTGATGGCCAGATAATAGATCAAAAGCGATATGGTGGGCACAGCAAGGACGGTCAGATAGACCCAGTGGGCAATAAAACGCGGATTGCGGATGATACGACGGATCAGAAAACCGATATAAATCGACATGACACCGGCATGGGAGAATTGGCAAATACTGGCAAATATTGCGTAAAGCGGTGTCGTCGCCGTGACCGAGAGCAGCAGAATGATGGCTGAATAGCTGTAGAATATTTTTTTGCACAATCGGCATTCCGAGCCGATATCAAGGATGCTGACCCATAACAGACTTGCCGCGGAAATATTGATCGCCGTTCCCGCCCCGATGAAAAGGTCGCTGGCATAGGGCCATTCAGGGGCAAAAACCGTAAGAAACAGCCCGTTCACGCTTGAGGACAGAATGCCAAACGCCATCAGGCAAACGCCATACAGCGCGACGGCATTGTCATGAATGAAGGCACCAATAACGATGTATATGAATGACATCATGAGAATGACGCCAATAAACAGTCCGCTACCGGCAAGTTCGGTAGACCAGCGGCTGATCAGGACGTCGTTTGATAGCAGGGATGCCTGGAGGAACTGCGTGCTGTTGGAATGGGTGCGAATATAAAGTGTGTAGGAACCTTCATCGAGTGCCGGAAACGCCGCGATGTGGTCAGGCGCGAGTACCGGCCGCTGACTGGAGGGAACATGATCCCCCAGCAAGGTGGTCCATATCGGGGTCGCGTCGCCTTTGCGGACCAGATAAAGGTTGATTGTGTTAAGAAAGATCGGACCAATATCAATATGGCGGGTATTGTGAACCGGGTTGGATGCAACAAGGTCGATCCGGTACCAGATGGCATCATTGGTGTAGCCAAAAACCGGCACGTCTTTGTGGGCTTGAAAGGCGCTGTCGGGCAGGGCAAGAATATCGGTCAGTTTTTTTTGCTGGCCGGGGTCACGGTAGCTGGCAATATGCCCGGTAAAGAGAATATCGCCATCGGTATTTTTTGAAATATCAATGGCCGGGGCAAGGTTTGCACGTGCCTGGCCCGAATACCCAATCGCGATAAATAACATCACAAGAAAAAAGGCAAAAAAACGCATCGTGCCAGCGATGGGCGACAGCCGGGTTTTGCAAGGGGTGAAACAGGCGATGGACATGGCTATTCCGCCCCCGTCTGGCTGGCAAGGCGGTTGGAACCGAGACGGTGCATATTGCGGTGACGGATATTGTGGATGGTGGCATCCCGGTCAAGCGGCAGTTTGAACACAACGGTGGTACCGCCTCTTTCCGCGACCGACAGGGTTATGGACCCGTTATGCGCTTCGAGAATGCGATTGGCGATATGCAGACCAAGCCCGACCCCGCGCGTGCCATCCGATGTTTTGCCGCGATAAAAGGCCATTGACACCTGGGAGAGATCCTCGTCACTCATGCCGGGCCCGTGATCGACAACCCGGATATAGGCATAGCCGTCGCCCCGATGGTTGCAATCCATTAAAATCGGTGAATTCGGTGCGTATTTGCGGGCGTTTTCAATGATATTGACGATGGCAAGTTTCAGAAGTGTTGGATCGGCATTAATCGCGGTATCGGCGTCGCCATGCAGGGAAATGTCCATTTGCTTTCCTTCCTGGTCCAGGGATTCGACAAGATCGGAAAGAAATTCCAGCAGAATGATTGGCTGGCGGTTGAGGTTGAAGGCCCCGCGATCAAGGGTATCTTTGGTCAGGAACACATCAACCAGTGCGGAGAGCTGACCGGCATGGTTGCGAATGCGGGCCATGCGATCGGAAATGCCGCTGCCGGCATTGCCCAGATGCAGCGAAATCAGTTCGGCGGATCGCTGGATGATGGCAAGCGGGGTGCGAAATTCGTGGCCCAGCATGGTGATGAATTCGCGTTGTTCTTCTGCCAATTGGCGGGTGCGGTGGCGGCGCCCCTGTGCGGCCACGCGTGCTTTTTCCAGATAGCTGGTACGATAGGCCATTGCCAGTCCCATCATGACAAGATGGAAAACGGTCGCAACCGGATAAATCGTTTGGGTGAATTTGCTGTAGGGGATAAAGCCGACCAGAGCCGCAATATAAATGATCGCAGCGATTGTCGGGATGCCCAGGGTGAAGAGATAAAATAAAAAAATGCCGCGCGGGTTTTTCACAAAACGATAAATCAGCCAGCCAAAGACACTGATCAGCACGAACAGATGGAATGTCAGAAAATAGCGGCCAAAATCAATGTAGTAGGACGTGCAGGTGATTGTGATCAGACTGGCGGCAAAGAGGCAGTAGGCACAATAAAGCCGGTATATACGGCGGCTGATCTGTTTTACATCCGTGATCTGGACCCACAGGATGACGCTGGTTGCAACAGACAGAACCGAACCACTGCCGGTCAACAGGTCATTGACGGGTGTCCATAGCGGTTGAAATAGTAAAAGACCCAGGCCGGTCATCCCGACGCCAAGCAGGGCAACGGCGAAGACATAGGCACCATACCAAAACAGGATAATATCCCGGATCAGAATGCCACCGGTGATGTAAACGCCACCAATCACAAATAGCGATGCGACGATGATGCTGGAAATGATCAGCATCCGACCGCCCTTGGTCATCAGGGTCGAGTCATTGAGAAGCCGGGCGGAAAATGTGCTGGTGCTGGTTGTTTCCACGCGAAACAGAATACGGTAGTCGCCAGGAAGCAGATAGGGCAACCGGGCCGTAAGATTGCGGTTTCTGATTGTATCGGGTGTGAATTTTACATTATCGCCCAGTTCGTCCCGCCAGATGAATGTATCGGCATTGATGTCGTAAATGGCGACATTGACCCAGTTCAGAAAGGGCGGAGAAATTTCCAGAAAAAGCCGTTTGCTTTGTTCATCTGCCAATGGACTGGCGGCGGATTTCGTAATTTTAATGTCGGTCCGATACCAGACCCAGGCATGGGTGTATCCGGGGCCGGGTGTATTTGTTATGGGTTGAAAATCGCTGATCGGGCGCAGCGCAACGTCACGAAATGAAAAAAGATGATCCGGGTCGATCAGCCGGAAGGTGTTGTCATTTAACGACAGGTCAAATTCGGAACCAGCCGCAGGCTGACTGAAAACCAAAGACAGGTCGGGCGTTGGCTGTGCCTTTGCCGGTGCGGTTGAAGTGGATAGGGTGCACACGGCAAGCAGCAGCATTGTAACGACCAGCCTGATGTCATGTGCTGGTGATCCCCTCCGGATAAGGCGCAAAACTGCCTGCCCCATACCAACCGGGTCACTTTGCCAGGATATGTTGGCCGTCGATCTCAATATATGTGGTCCCCCAAATCTGTCCCCGATAATGTGTTAACGATAAATATGTCGGGACGCCATTGCTTTGTTAAACCGATTTCGGGGGCTTTTGCCCGGTATTGTGCCGATTTTGCCATTTTGTGCATGACGGGCAGGGGGATAAGGCGGTGGCAATATGGTTCGACTTTGTTATAACCGGTGTATTGACCGCGACGAATTTGAGTTTGAAGAAAGAATCCAGTAGATGAGCCGCAAATATTTTGGGACTGACGGAATCCGTGGCACTGCCAATCATGCACCGATGACGGCGGAAGTTGCCCTGAAGGTGGGGATGGCAACGGGGCGTTATTTCACGCGCGGCAATCATCGTCACCGTGTTGTGATCGGCAAGGATACCCGCCTGTCGGGCTATATGCTTGAACCGGCCCTGGTGGCCGGTTTTACCTCGATGGGGATGGATGTGATCCTGGTGGGTCCCATGCCGACACCGGCTGTTGCCATGCTGACCAAATCGATGCGGGCCGATATTGGTGTGATGATTTCGGCATCCCATAATCCCTATGAGGATAACGGCATCAAGCTGTTCGGGCCGGATGGTTTTAAACTTTCCGATGCGGTTGAAAGCGAAATTGAAGCCCTGATGGACAGCGATCTGTCCTCCATGCTGGTTCCGGCCAGTGATTTGGGGCGGGCAAAACGTATTGAAGATGCGCGCGGACGTTATATTGAAGCCGTAAAATCATCCCTGCCAGGGGACGTCACGCTTGAAGGGCTGCGCATTGTGCTCGATTGTGCAAATGGCGCGGCTTACAGTGTGGCGCCGATGGTGTTGCGCGAATTGGGAGCCGAAGTTATTGAAATCGGCACCAAGCCGAACGGATTTAACATTAATGCGGAATGTGGTTCGACCTACACCAAACCAATGTGCGAAATGGTGGTGGAGCGTCGTGCCGATGTCGGCATTGCGCTTGATGGTGATGCCGACCGCGTGCAGATGTGCGACGAAAAAGGCCGCCTGATTGACGGCGATCAGTTGATGGGCCTGGTGACAACACACTGGCATAAAAACGGCCAGTTGCGCGGCAATGCCCTGGTGGCGACGGTGATGTCCAATCTGGGCCTTGAACGCTACCTTGAAAAACAGGGTTTGCGGCTGATCCGCACCAAGGTTGGCGACCGTTATGTGGTGGAGCAGATGCGCGCACTTGATTGCAATGTGGGCGGGGAACAGTCCGGCCATATCGTGTTGTCGGACTTTGCCTCGACCGGTGACGGGTTGCTGGCCTCCTTGCAGGTTCTGGCGGTTCTGGCCGGGCATGACGGGCCGGTGTCAAAGATGACGCATGTGTTTGACCCGCTGCCGCAAATCCTGAAAAACGTGCGTTATGCGGCGGGAACCGACCCGTTGAATGATGATCGCGTGATTGAGGCAATATCGGCGGCTGAAAAGTCCTTTAACGGCGATGGCCGGGTGCTTATTCGCAAATCGGGTACGGAACCGCTGATCCGGGTTATGGCGGAAGGCGATGACGCCACCCATGTAGAGCGGGTTGTTGATGATATTGTGGCGTGCATCCAGACCGTGAGCGCGGCCTGACGCAGCGGGCCGTGCATGATGGTGCACCCGAAACGAGATAACAGGAGAGACGCCCGATGAAGGGACGCGTGTTGATTATGGCCGGATCGGATAGTTCCGGCGGGGCAGGTATCCAGGCCGACATCAAAACCGTCACGGTCCTGGGCGGCTATGCGGCAACGGCAATTACGGCGTTGACCGCGCAAAATACCCAGGGCGTTTTCGGGGTGCTGGGCATTGACCCGGCATTTATCACCCGGCAAGCCGAACTTATGATCGATGATATTGGCGTGGATTGCCTGAAAACCGGGATGCTGCATTCGGTTCCGGTCATTCGCGCGGTGACGGATATTCTCGATGGCAAGGCGGCAGGCGTGCCGGTGGTGATTGACCCGGTGATGATTTCGCAAAGCGGGTCGCGCCTGCTTGAGGAAGATGCGGTTGAAAGCGTGATCGAACTTCTGGTGCCGCGTGCCACGGTGTTAACACCGAATATCCCGGAGGCCGAAGTGCTGACCGGGATGCGCATTAACAGCGACGATGACATGATCATTGCGGCGGAAAAAATCGGTGCGATGGGGGCAAATGCGGTGTTGCTGAAAGGCGGGCATTCCCAGGGCGATCGGATTGTCGATATTCTGTGGGACCGCGAACATGGTGTTTCCGGATTTGAGGAGACCCGTATTCCGTCCGATAACAATCACGGCACGGGGTGTACTCTTGCCAGTGCAATTGCCACGGGAATAGCCCAGGGACTGAACCTGGCGGATGCGGTGGCGCGTGCACGTGCCTATGTTCGCGAGGCCATTCGCACCGCCCCGGATTTTGGCAAGGGCAATGGCCCGCTGAACCATGCCCATCCGGTCACGGGGGAATAAGCCCGTTTTTCAAAGGTGTCGAACATGTCACAGCCCGATATTGTCCTGCCAGGCACATCGTTTGTTGACCAGGCACGCAATAATGCCTGGTCAAATTTCCGATTGCTCGCCTGTTGCCAGAAACTGGATGACGCGGCATTAAAGGCAAACCGGACATCGTTTTTTCCGACCATCCTTCAAACCCTCAATCATATTCTGATCGTGGACTGGTTTTACATTGATGCGCTGCTTGATTGCGGGCGCGGCACGGCCTGCTTTGCCAATGAAAACCCCTATTCGGACATCACGGCGCTGGCGACGGCGCAAAAGGCAAGTGATCAGACATTGTTGACATTTTGCCAGAACCTGACGGTTGAAGGCGCCCGAAAACGCGTGACAGTTGATCGTGGTAACGGTGTTTTGGCCCATGAAACGGCAGGGGCGGTTTTGTCGCATTTATTTGTGCATCAAACCCATCATCGCGGCCAGGTGCATGCCATGCTGACGGGAACATTGCAAAAACCGCCGCAGCTTGATGAATATTACCTTGATTGTGATGCCGAATTTCGCGGCACCGATTTTCAGGAACTGGGATGGGATGGTAAATGAAACATCAAATGCGGGGGCGGATGCTGCGCCGGTTCTTTGCTGTTGCGATTATTGCCGGCCTGGCATTTGCCACGCTGAATGGTCCGCGTGAATGGCTGGCAAATTTGATCTGGCCGGAAGGACCCGCCCCGTGGGAAAAGGTAACGGCAGTTTATTTCCCCAATAAAAACGATAAAACGGCGTTTCGGTTTGCAGGCGAGGACCTTGGAAGCCTTGATCAATGCCGTGATGCGGTGATGGAACTTGCCGCAACCAATAATGACCCGGACCTGAAACACGGCAGTTATGATTGTGCCGTGGGTTTTTATGCCGACGATGATCACACGGGGCACTACAGGTTAACCCTGTCGCATTAGGTTTATCGTCAAGGCAGTCTATAAAACGTACCACAACAGGGCGGGCAGGCTGATGGCGGCCAGGAAGGTGGATGAAATGACCACACCGGCTACTTCTTCGGGTTCGTTGTCGTAAAGCTGGGCAAACAGATAGCAAAATACCGCAACCGGCATCGAACATTGTAAAATCACCACCCCCCGGGCCATGCCTTCAAGCCCCATAAGCTCGGCAATGGCAAGGCCAACGCCAAATCCCATTACCAGACGCACAACTGACAGGCCAATACTGCGCACCAGACTGACCGGCTTTAGACGGGCCAGCGACACGCCCAATGTAAACAGCATTAACGGAATGGTGAGCTGGCCGATCAGATCGGTTGTATTGTAAAGCCAGTCGGGCACGGGGGTTTTGGTTGTCAGAAAGGCAATCGCCACCATCGTTGCCGGGATGATGGGCATTTTCACAAGCGATCGCAGCGAAAAAGTTCCCGCGACAAAGGCCACCCCCAGCGTAAATTGCAAAACAATCATGGCGGTAAAAAAGGCAACCGCCAGTGCAAGCCCGTCATTGCCAAAAGCCAACAGGCAAACCGGCAAACCAACATTGCCAATATTGGGCCATGTCAGCGATTGCAGATAGGTCCGTGGTGACAACCCCAGCAGTTTCAGCACGATCCAGCCAATGACCGCAAAGGCGAGGGTTGAAATGATGGCCGCAGTGCCCATCGAGATCAGGGCGCTGCCCCCGATCTTGACCGTGGCAAGGGCGGCGAAGGTCAGGCAGGGGGTACCAAAAAATGTGACCAGCGAGGTGACAAGGGATGTGTCAAAATGTTTTCCCGCCCGCGACCAGAAATATCCCAGCCCGGTTGTAATGAAAACCGGGGCAAGTACGGCAAAAATATTTGAAAACATTCATCATCCCCTGACAAAACCGCCATCCAAGGGTCTTGCCATGCGCACAGGGCCGCCGACAAGTCAATAATGGTAATACCAGTTATAACAATCATGAGTGGTATCACGAAATGTTGTCGTTCCGAGAGGTCCGTTATGGTGTTAAATAGCAGGTCATATGCTGTTGGAAAAAAGGGGCGATGCTGGCGGATAAACCGGTCTTGAGACTTTTGCGCCTTTGTCGCATCCTGAACCGCTTGTGTGTATTTGCGCCAAAAGGCAAAGATATTTTTTAGGTAATTTCTGACAACTAACGCAGTTTATAATGCCATGACCGATTATTCATTTGTCCGCCGACACCTGATCGATCCTGCGCCGAAATGGCGCGATCAGCGCCATATTTTGCCAGCCATATTTCTGGATCGGGACGGGGTGATTAATCAGGAAGTGCATTATTTGTCCAAGCCCGAGGATATGGTGCTGATCCCCGGCGCTGGCGAGGCGATTGCCCGTATTAATGCCGCCAGGGTCCCGGTTATTGTTGTAACCAATCAGTCGGGTGTTGCCCGGGGCTATCTGACCGAGGACGATTTGCTGATTTTGCATGAACGCCTGACGCAGCTTCTGGCGGCACAAGGGGCCAGCGTGCAGGGAATTTATTATTCGCCGTTTCATGCCGAGGGGCAGGGCGCGTATCGCAAGGACAGCATATGCCGCAAGCCCGGGCCGGGCATGATTTTTGCCGCGTGCGAGGATTTTGCCATTGATCGCGCCGAAAGCATTTTGATTGGGGACAAGATTGTCGATCTTGAAGCCGGGCGGGCCGCCGGTTTGAAAACGGTTCTGGTACGAACCGGACATGGCGCCAAACAGGCGGATATGCCTGGCGCAAACAATGCCGATTTCATTGCCGATGATCTGCTCGCGGCGGTGGACCGTCTTTTTGAAACGGGCGCAATTACCCCTTAATCTGGAATCTGGTGCATTATGGCCAGTTATTGGGTGCACCAGTGATGCCATATGTCGCGATAGGCCTGTTCAAAATCACGGGCGATCCGCTGATGATCCATCATGCTGGCTTTTAGCATCCGGTCACGCAGGGTGCGGCGGATGATGGAAAGGGCCTCTACATCGCGGCCCAGCAAAACCGCCTTTTCGACATAGCCGTTATGGGTTTCCGCCGCCAGGGCATCCAGCCCGACATCGGCCAGAATACCCAGTCCGCAGCGGGCGGATGGCATATTGCCCGCCAGGGTGACAAAGGGCACGCCATGCCAGAGCATATCACAGCCCGCCGTGATGTTATTGGCGGGGAAGGGATCAAGGCCGATGTCGATTTGCTCGTAAATGGTGGTGTTGCGCACGGTGTCAGGCGCGATCCCCTGGCAGGTAATGCGCTCGGCATGAAGGCCGGCCTGGCGGGCGCGATCCAGAAAGTTGCGGCGGACAAATGCGTCATCCAGCCCGTCGGCCTGAATGATCAGGCGGCTGTTGCGGGCCTTGTTCATAATGCGCGCCCAACTGTTGAGTACGGCATCGCTGATGCGCGGCAATGTGCCGGTAAAACCGAATGTCAGATAGCCATTCAGCATGGCCGGTAACGGGCCGATGGCCGGGCTGTTTTCGGGCGGGGTATAGGCAAAACCGGCATGGGGCAGGCGATGGAGCATTTCGCTGCAAATGCGGTTTTCGGGGGCATCGGGCGCGATCATGTCGGCATGGCCAAACATGTAATCGATCTGTGTGATCCCGGTCGAGGCATGGTGGAATGTCACCTGCATCGGGGCGGGGCGATGGGCAAAAACCTCGATCGGGTGGTCGCGGGTGAAGCCCGAAAGATCGACCAGAATATCGATACGATCCTTGCGAATGCGCTCGGCAATGCGCTCGGCCGTTTGCCCGGCAACATCACGCCAGCTATCGGCAACAATTTGCCACTGGCGGGTTATGTCATCATGGCGGGTGACGGCGGAATAGATGAACAGTTCGATTTCGTTGCGATTATGATGGCGCGCCATGCCCATCAGGCGGGCATGAAGCGGATGATCGCGAAAATCGGGCGAGATCCAGCCAATACGCAGGCGGCGGTCCGGCATTTTGCTGTTGGCAAAACGCGGCGGTTCAACCAGGGGCGGCAAATGGGACCGCGCCCATTGCCGGGCCTGTTTTAAATATTCCGGTCCGTCAAATTGCGGCAGATATAACAGGGCCGATAACAGCCGGGCGTGAAAATCGGACCGGGCCGGATTTTTCTCGACCAGGGCAGCCAGACGGGCAACCCCGTGTGCGGTATCACCACTTCGGATCAGAATATCGGCTGACAGGGCCTCGATGTCAGCCAGGTCCGGGGCATGGCTGCGTGCGGTATCGAGAATTTCATTGGCATGCTGATAGTGCCCTGCCGCAATAAGCGCCATCGCCAGATTGACAAGCGAGGGGACATGGTCGGCATGGATGCTGAGTGCGCGGGAAAACAGGTTTCGGGCCGCATCAATATAGCCAAGCCGCAGCAAAACAGCCCCGACCTGGTTGATTTTGGCGGCGTCAAGTTTTGCTGCTTCGGCCGCATTTTCAAATGCCATAAGCGCGGCCTGTTCCTGCCCCAGTGCATTTAATGCCTCGCCAAACAGGACAAACGCATCAAAATTGCCATGATGCAGGTTCAGCATCCGTCCCAGAAGGTCGATGGTTTGCCCATAATTGCCACGGGCTTTTTCAAGGCGGGCAAGGTGAAAAAGGGCGGTGGGAAAATCCCCGTGATAACTGAGCGCAAGGCGAAATTCGTCAATCGCACGTTCGATATTGCCGCTGGCTTCAAGGGCGATGGCATAATTGCAGCGTGCCGCCGGGTTGGCCCCCATGCGGGCAATGCAGCTTTCAAACAGTTCCAGGGCTTCGCGATGTTGTCCCTGCTGGGTGAGAAGGGTGGCCAGCAGGTGTTCTGCCTCGCCGTGACCGGGGGCAACATCAAGAACACGACGATAGAGTTTTTCCGCTTCCTGGGGGCGGTTTCCTTCGTGGGCAGCCAGTCCGCGTCGCAATAGGGTTGAAAGCTCGGCTGTCATGCAGTGCCTTGTCCTTGTGGTCTTGATTTATAATGACCTACCTTGCCCTTCATTGCCATCATCTTGCGGGGAATGATGCGATCAATCAGGTCATTATCAAAATGTGACGGCAATTTAAGGGCACGCCCGCCAGCCTGCAAGATTGTGTCGCATCATGTCGCATCCCCTTTTTTCGTATTCGTAAGGTTTTTGAAAAAAAGGGAAAAGCGGTTATGCCGCGCGTTCGTATAGGCGGGACATATCGGCAGATAAAAAAAACCCCGACCACATCAGGGCCGGGGTAAGAATGGGAGTGGGAGAATCGCCTGGCGGCGATAATCGAATATTAAAATATTCGTTACCCGGCGCGACGTCTCCTACTCGTTCGCATGAAATGGGGGATATTCGGCATAGGCAGCCAAATTCTGCGTAACCCGAAAGGTCAGTTGAATTCTATCGCCAGAATTCCCAACCACCATTATCGTGGGATGAATGTGGGTATAAAAATACGCGCATGGCAGGTTTGTCGTAATTTTCGGCCAAAAAACTGTAAATCCGCGCCAGGTCTGTGCTAGAAGACAAGTTTAAAATATTATGTATAAAGAGAGGTTCGACCCATGCCGGAATATCGGTCCCGTACAACTACCCACGGTCGCAACATGGCCGGTGCGCGCGGTCTTTGGCGCGCCACAGGCATGAAGGACGAGGATTTCGATAAACCGATCATTGCGGTGGTCAACAGCTTTACCCAGTTTGTGCCGGGGCATGTCCACCTGAAGGATCTGGGCCAGATGGTTGCCCGCGAGATCGAGGCTTCGGGCGGGGTGGCAAAGGAATTCAACACCATTGCGGTGGATGACGGCATCGCGATGGGCCACGATGGGATGCTGTACAGCCTGCCATCGCGCGAAATCATTGCGGATTCGGTTGAATATATGGTCAATGCCCATTGCGCCGATGCGATGGTGTGCATTTCCAACTGTGACAAAATCACGCCGGGTATGCTGATGGCAGCCATGCGCCTGAACATTCCGTGCGTGTTTGTTTCCGGTGGCCCGATGGAGGCCGGTAAGGTTACGATCGAGGGCAAGGAACGCCATCTGGACCTGGTCGATGCGATGGTCGAGGCTGCCGATCCCAAGATTTCCGATGAGCAGGTTGCCGTTGTGGAACGTTCGGCCTGTCCTACCTGTGGCTCGTGCTCTGGCATGTTTACGGCGAACTCGATGAACTGCCTGGCCGAGGCGCTGGGTTTGGCACTGCCGGGCAATGGGTCGGTCCTTGCAACCCATGCGGCGCGTAAGGAACTGTTCCTTGAGGCCGCCCGCACATCCGTTCGTTTGGCACGCCGTTATTACGAGGAAGATGACATTACCGCCACCCCGCGCGGTATTGCCACCTTCGAGGCGTTTGAAAATGCAATGGCGCTGGATATTGCAATGGGCGGGTCAACCAATACGGTTTTGCATCTGCTGGCAATTGCGCGTGAAGCCGAACTTGATTTCACCATGAGCGATATGGACCGTCTGTCACGCCAGATTCCGCATCTCTCCAAGGTTGCCCCGTCGCATCCGCTTTATCACATGGAAGATGTCCATCGTGCGGGCGGCATTATGCGTATTCTGGGCGAACTGGAACGTGGCGGGTTGCTGCATACCGATGTTGCCACGGTTCATGCCAGAACAATGGCCGATGCCCTGGCAAAATGGGACATCAAACGGACCACGGACGAGAAAATTCATAAATTTTATCGTGCCATGCCCGGTGGTATTCCGACGCAGACGGCGTTTAGCCAGGAATGCTACTGGGATGATCTGGACCTGGATGAAAAAGAAGGCTGCATCCGCGATGTGGAGCATGCCTATAGCAAGGATGGCGGTTTGGCGGTTCTGTTTGGCAATATTGCCCTTAATGGCTGTATTGTTAAAACGGCGGGTGTGGATTCCAGCATCCTGAAATTCAGCGGTCCTGCCGTGGTCTGTGAAAGCCAGGATGAAGCCGTTGCCAAAATTCTCGGCGGCGAGGTCAAGGAAGGCGATGTTGTCGTCATTCGTTATGAAGGCCCCAAAGGCGGCCCCGGTATGCAGGAAATGCTCTATCCGACCAGCTATCTGAAATCGATGGGGCTGGGCAAGGCCTGTGCGCTGATCACCGATGGCCGTTTTTCGGGCGGGACGTCGGGTCTGTCGATCGGCCATGTGTCGCCAGAGGCCGCCGCTGGTGGCGACATTGCGCTGGTTCAACCCGGCGACATGATCGAAATCGACATTCCCAACCGCACCATCCATATTGCCATTGACGATGCCGAAATGGCCGCCCGTCGCGAGGCAATGGAAGCAAAGGGTGCGGCGGCATGGAAACCGGAAAAACCGCGCAAGCGCCGCGTGACCACTGCCCTGCGTGCCTATGCCGCCCTGGCAACCAGTGCCGATAAGGGTGCCGTGCGTGATGTGACCCAGGTTGAATTCTGATCCGGTTTTTTATCGGACTGTCTTTAAAGCCACCTGCATGTCGGGTGGCTTTTTTGATGGCAAAAGGGGCAATCACAAATATTGCGTAAAGCTGTTTTTGTTTTTCCCGGATCGTTTTTTTCGTGCCATGATCTGACGTTGAAAAAGAACCAACGCGGTGTCAGGTCAGGCGGGAAAATATCATGGAATATTCGATGCTGATGGGGGCAATGCTTGCTGCGGCCATTTATGTCTTAACGCCAGGTCCGGCTTTTCTGGCGATGTTGGGACTTGGCGCGGCCCAGGGGCGTTCGGCCAGTGCCGGTTTTCTGTTTGGGCATCTGGTTGGCGATTTGATGTGGGCCGGGCTTGCCCTGGTTGCGATTATCGGCTCCCGGGTGATGGACCCGGTTGTTTTTCATGCTCTGGCAATGGTTTGCGGTGTTTATCTGTTCTGGCTGGGCTTTCGCGCCCTGACGGCACGTCGCAAACCCGAAGGCGAACTGGATATCGCCATTCGCCATCCGTGGCGGCGCGGCCTGATCTTTGGGGTGACAAATCCGAAAGGATATCCGGTCGCCGTGGCCATGTTTACCGCGTTGCTGGCGAAAAATGCCGCCATGCTGGACTGGAGCAGCATGGCCGGTTTGCTCTGCGCCTCGCTTGTCGGCTTTGTGCTGGCGGATCTGATATTGATCTGGCTGGTTGGGCTTGGTTTTTTACGCCGGTTTTATGTGCGCTATCAAATCTGGATCGTGCGGGCGACCGGCCTGATTTTTATCGGCTTTGCCATCCAGGCGATTGTCAATTCCCTGCCGGGTCTGTGGACGTGGCGTAAAAGCTGAAATTATTTGTCGTTCATTCGGCTGGCTTGCGAAAACACCCTCGCCATTGATGGCGAGGGTGTGATGAAGGCGTTTGCCTGATTATGCCAGTACCTTTTCCAGCGGCTGATATTCGTATCCCAACTCACGGGCCACGGCCTCGTAGGTGATCTGGCCGTTATGGACATTCAAGCCTGCGGCCAGATGCGGGTCATCCTGGCAGGCCTTTTTCCAGCCCTTGTCGGCCAGCGCCAGCATGAAGGGCAGGGTGGCATTGTTCAGCGCAAAGGTCGATGTGCGGGCAACGGCACCGGGCATGTTGGCAACACAATAATGCACCACATCATCGACAGTATAAATCGGGTCGGCATGGGTGGTGGCCCGTGATGTTTCAAAGCAGCCGCCCTGGTCGATTGCGACATCGACAATGACCGAACCGGGCTTCATTTTTGAAAGCTGTTCGCGGCGAATAAGCTTTGGCGCTGCGGCACCCGGGATCAGGACAGCCCCAACCACCAGATCGGCGTCATAAACAAGGCTTTCGGTATCGTCGATGGTGGCATATTGCGTTTTGATGGCGGGTCCAAAAAGATCGTCAATATAGGTTAGCCGTTTAACATTTTTATCCAGGATGGTGACATCCGCGCCCATGCCTGCCGCTATGCGGGCGGCATTGGTGCCCACAACGCCACCGCCAATGACAACGACCTTGGCAGGCGAAACACCCGGTACACCGCCCAAAAGCATGCCGCGGCCGCCAGCGGCCTTTTGCAGGGCTGCCGCACCAACTTGGGGCGCCATGCGTCCGGCCACTTCCGACATCGGCGCGAGGAGCGGCAGGCCCCCATTACGGTCGGTTACGGTTTCATAGGCAATTGCCGTCACACCGGATTTCACAAGGCCTTCGGTCTGGGCGGGGTCCGGTGCGAGGTGCAAATAGGTGAATAGAAGCTGGCCTTCGCGTAGTTGTTCATATTCAACCTTTTGCGGTTCCTTGACCTTTACCACCATTTCGGCGGTGGCAAAAATTTCGCCAGCACTCTCGACGATCGAGGCGCCAGCCGCCTGATAATCCGCGTCGGTACAGCCGATACCGTCCCCGGCGCTGGTTTCAATGATCACCTTGTGACCATGTGCAACAGCTTCGCGGACGGAAGATGGCGTCAGACCGACGCGATATTCATGGTTTTTGATTTCTTTTGGTACACCGATCAGCATGGTGTGACCTCCCGGATTTGGGGTTATGGATGGGGTTTTTCCCCGGCTTTTGGTTATTCTTGAATAATAGCTCAAATTTGTCGCAATTTCTCTTCAATCCAGGCCTTTATAAGTGATATTGTTGGTATAATATTTTAACAATCCAGCTGTTTTTCGGGGAATTGTGCGAATGGATATAGATGACCGCGACCGGATGATCCTTCGATTGCTGCAACAGGACGGTCGTATCAGCAATGCCGATCTGGCGGAAAAGGTCAATTTGTCGGCATCGGCCTGTTTGCGTCGTGTCCGCCTGCTTGAAGAGGCCGGTTTTATTGACCGCTATGCGATGCTGTTGAATCCCAAACGCATCGGCAAACCTGGCAACGCCTTTGTCAATATTTCCATTGCCCGGCAAACGCGCCAGGCGCTGGAGGATTTTGAACGCGAGATCCAGTCCGTCCCCGAAGTGGTGGAATGTTATCTTTTGGCCGGGCAAAGCGATTATCTGGTGCATGTGGTTTATAGCAACACATCGGATTACGAACGCATTCATAGCGAAGTTCTGACCCAGCTTCCCGGTGTGGAGCGGGTGCAAACTGTGATTACCCTGCGTGAAGTCAAACGTACCACAGAATTGCCGGTGTGAAAATGACAGGGCCATTCGATCAGGGTGGGCATCACGGTTGCGGGCTGTTCTATGAATTTTTTTGATTGGGTGAAATGGTTGACCGGCGGTCATCGTTTTGTGAAATGTGTAACGTTTTAATCTATTGATTTAATTTGAATAATTATACTTTCGTATCCGGAGCTGGTGGTTTTTCAGGCCGTTTACCGACCGTGCGGTTTGTTTAAACTTGATGAAAAACAGGGATTAAGCCTGAACCGTTGTTTGACTCCGGCTGTCAATGCGGGCAATAATTCGCCGGGGAGAAGACCGGGGAAGAATAACATATGGAAAACGAATGTCTCGTTCGCGCGCGCAGCCATGAACAAAAGCTGCGTCGCAGGAATGACATCATCGATGCCGCTGAAATGCTTTTTCTGGAAGGCGAAGGGCAACTGCCATCAGCGGCGGAGGTTGCGAAAAAGGCCAACCTGGCCAAAGGTACATTATACCTTTACTTTGCCAGCAAAGAGGCCTTGTTTCTTGAAGTGCTGCGTCGCTTTTTCAAGGGATGGAGCGAGAACAATCTGGAAATAATCGAGCAGGAAGCCATGCGTCCTCCGGCGGAGCGTGATCCGCTTCGGGTGGCGCGGGAGTTTGTCGATTATCTGGTAAAAAGATCACGGTTTTTGTATCTGGCGTCGCTGTCACACGGGGTGCTTGAGCAGGGAGCCGATGATGAAAGTGTTCTGATTCACAAACGATATGTGGCGGCAATGGTGAAACGGACGGCCGATGCGCTTTCCGAAATTTATGCCATCACCGAACAGCAGGCCCGTAATCTGATGGCGAATTCCTTCGCCCTGGTTTTGGGGCTGTGGCAAATGTCCCAGGTGCCGGACCGGGTGGTGGTGCTGATGCGCCAAAACGCACTGGAAGACATGATCATCGATTTTGCCCAGTCGGCCGAAACGGCTGTTATCGAATTTTGGCGGGCTGAAATTACGGCGATGAAACATGATAATGTCGCTTCGCATGAAGCGGTTGTCTCGCTTTAGAAGAAGGCGCGCCGGGTGCCTGGCATTAATTGTCACATCCGGCGTTTGAGGGATTGCAAAACATAAAACAGCCCCAACGGGAAGCGGGGCTGTTTTGTGTTTTTTTGTTGATGGTTCCGGTGTCCTAACCGGGAATACCGGTATCTTCCTGAACCTGACGTGCGCGCTGTCGTTCCGAACGCATCACCAGAATACTGGCGATGATGATCAGGACCGAAATGGCAATGATGATCAGCGTTGCCAGCGCGTTGATTTCGGGCGAAACCCCCAATCGGACCGACGAAAATACCTTCATCGGCAGGGTCGTGGAACCCGGACCGGCAACGAAACTTGAAATCACCAGGTCATCAAGCGACAGGGTGAAGGACAGAAGCCAGCCGGCCATCAGGGCGGGCAGGATCATCGGCAGGGTGATCAGGAAAAAGATCTTGGTGGGTTTTGCCCCCAAATCCATTGCCGCTTCCTCGATCGAGGTGTCCATGCCAGACAGCCGTGACTGCACCACCACAGCTACATAGGCGGCGCAAAATGTGGTGTGGGCAATGACAATGGTGGTCATGCCCCGCCCGGCAGGCCAGCCGACAAGCTGTTCCATCGTGACAAAAAGCAGCAACAGCGACAGACCGGTAATGACATCGGGCATCACCAGGGGGGCTGCTATCATGCCGGAAAACATGGTGCGGCCCCGGAAACGCCCGAACCGCGACATGACAAGCCCGGCAGGTGTGCCAATGGCAAGGGCCAGTGTTGCCGACATCAACCCGATGCGCAGGCTGTTCCAGGCGGCGTCGATCATGGCGTCATCGCGAAACAGTTCGACATACCATTTGGTCGAGAAACCAGCCCACACCGTGACCAGTTTACCCTCGTTAAAGGAATAAATGATCACCAGCATGATCGGCACATAAAGGAAGGCAAAGCCGAAACACAGGGCCGACATCAGAAAGATGGAGCGTTTTCCGTTCATTTGCCTGGATCCTCGGTTTTGCCCTGGATATGTTGAAAATACATGATGGGAACCACCAGGAAAATCAGCATCGCAATCGCCACGGACGAGGCAATTGGCCAGTCGCGGTTGGAGAAAAATTCATTCCACAGCGTTCGCCCGATCATCAGGGTGTTGGGGCCGCCCAGCAATTCCGGGATGACGAACTCCCCAACAGCGGGAATGAAAACCAGAAGCGAGCCTGCCAGAATGCCGGGCAGTGACAGGGGCAGGGTGATGGTGGCGAAAGCCTTCCAGGGCTTGCACCCCAGATCCAGTGCCGCCTCCAGCAGGCTGCCATCCATTTTTTCCAGGGTGGAATATAGCGGCAGAATCATGAAGGGCAGATAGGTGTAAACAATACCGATATAAACCGCGACCTCGGTTTGGCGAATGATCAGCGGTTCGGAAATGATATGCAGCCCCATCAGGGCGGCGTTGATCAGCCCTTCGCGGTCCAGAATGCCGATCCAGGCATAAACGCGGATCAGAAAACTGGTCCAGAACGGCAAAATAACCAGCATCAGCAAAAGGTTGCGGGTGGACCCCTTGGCGCGCGCAATGCCATAGGCCATCGGATAGCCGATCAAAAGCGTAATAACGGTCGAGATGGCGGCAATGCGGATGGAATTGAGATAGGCCGAGATATAAAGGCTGTCAGAGAGCAAAAACAGATAATTGCCGAAATTGATGGCAATATTGACGCCTTCGTCCACCCATTGAAACAGCGCACTATAGGGCGGTTGGGCATATTGGGCCGTGGCAAAGCTGATTTTCAGAACAATCAGAAACGGGACGAGGAAAAACAGGAAAAGCCACAGATAGGGCAGGCCAATGACCAGAACCCGGCCATGCCGGATCATCCAGCGGTCAAAACGTTGTTTAAGCGTGGGTTTGATGTCGCTCATTGGTTCAGCACCGAGGCGGACCCCGTCTCCCACGTTACCCAGACCTGGTCATCCCACGTATAACGCGGTTCATTATGGCGATGGGTGTTGGGCTCGCTGACACGGATGCGTTTCCCGGTTTCGAGGCGAACGTGATAGGTGGATAATCCGCCCAGATAGCCAATATCCTCGACCTTGCCGGCAAAGCAGTTGCGTGTGGTATTTTCGGGTTTTTCGGTGCACAGGCGCAACCGTTCGGGGCGGAGCGCGACCCAAAGCGTGGTGCCTTCATGGCCCTGAACCGCGTGGTCGATATAAATTTCCCCGCCAATATCGTCGGACTGGATGATGGCGTATTTTTCATCGTCATCGACCAGGGTACCTTCGATCAGATTGACCTGGCCCAGGAAATTGGCGGTAAAGCGGGAATTGGGATATTCATAAAGCTCGAACGGTGTGCCGATCTGTTTGATCACCCCTTCATTCATCACCGCGATGCGCGAGGCCATTGTCATGGCTTCTTCCTGGTCGTGTGTCACCATGACAAAGGTGGTGCCCAGTTTTTCCTGAATATTGACCAGTTCAAACTGGGTTTGTTCGCGCAGTTTTTTATCCAGTGCGCCCAATGGTTCGTCGAGCAGCAGCACCTTGGGCTGTTTGACAAGGGATCGGGCCAGGGCAACGCGCTGGCGCTGCCCGCCGGAAAGCTGGTGGGGTTTGCGGGTGGCAAATTTGCTCATTTGCACCAGCGCCAGCATGTCGGCAACCCGCTCTTTGATTTCGGATTTGGAATAGCCATCCTGATGCAGGCCGAAGGCCACGTTCTTTTCCACGCTCATATGCGGGAAAAGGGCATAGGACTGGAACATCATGTTGGTCGGGCGTTCATAGGGCGGCACATTGGCCATATCGACGCCGTCGATATAGATTTTGCCCTCTGTCGGGTCTTCAAACCCGGCCAGCATGCGCAACAAGGTCGTTTTGCCACAGCCCGAACCGCCCAGAAGCGCAAAAAGCTCGTGACGGTAAATATCAAGCGAGACATCATCGACAGCGTAGAAATCGCCAAATTTTTTGGTGACTTTTTCAAACCGGATAAACGGTACCCCGTCCGGATCATTCCACGGTTGGCTGGTTTGCACACATATTTGTGCGTCTTGCTGATTGGCCCCCTGCGACACCAGAATTCTCCCGTCCGATGTTGAGATAATGTTCGTGTTTTTGTGCTTAACAGGATGAAGCATTTGCGCAATCTGTAAAGAGGGGTGTGCGATATTTTGAACATCAACCCTCATTTTAGGGCGATAATGCTGGCAAAATAAGCGCCTCTGTTCAGAAAATGAGCAATTTTTTCTTCATTCTTTCTCGGTTTAAGGTCGGTTGGTTTACGCGATGCAACCGCAATTTTGGTATCGTGATGCGAGTCATAAATAAAACAAGGCGCGGGGGGTGCCGCGCCTTGCTTTGGGATATTTCACCGCGAAACCATCTTACTGCCCGGTTTTGAGCTTGGTCCACAAACGGGTGCGTTCGCGCAGCAATTTGGGCCCGGGTTCGATTTTGGCGCGCAGCTTTTCCTTTACCGCGTCAGACGGGTAAATGCCCGGATTGTTTTTGATGGCATCATCAATATAGGGCATGGCCGCAAGGTTTGGCCCGGCATAGGTGACATAGTTGGTGATCGAGGCGCTGACCTTGGGATCAAGGATATAATTGATAAATTTGTGCGCCAGATCCGGATGCGGGGCATCGGCGGGGATCAGCATGGTATCAAACCAGATCAGCGTGCCTTCCTTGGGGATCACGTAATTGATTTTAATGCCGTCACCGGCTTCTTCGGCCCGGTCGCGCGCAATGAAAATATCGCCCGAAAAGCCCACAGATGCACAGACATTGCCATTGGCAAGGTCGTTAATATATTGCGAGCTGTTGAAATAGGTGATGTAGGGGCGGATCTTTTCAAGCTGGGTCATCGCCGCCTGGATGGTTTCCTTGCTTTGCGGTTTGTCCCCGTTGCCAAGATAGAAATTCACCGGGTCCACCATTTCACCCGGATCATCCAGCAGCGTCAGGCCGCATTTTGACAGCTTGGAGGCATATTTCGGATCGAAAATCAGTGCCCAGCTATCGGTCGGCGCGTCATCGCCCAGAATTTCCTTAACCTTGTCCACGTTATAGCCATAGCCGTTGGTGCCCCACATATAGGGAACAGCATAGGCATTGTCGGGGTCATATTTGGCGGTCTGTTTCAGAATGGCGGGGTCCAGGTTTTTGTAGTTCGGCAGTTTGTCTTTGTCGAGCTTCTGGAAAATATTTGCCTGAATCAGACGCTGCGCATCGGCCAGGGTAGGTACCACAATGTCATAGCCGGAATGGCCTGCCAGCAATTTGGCTTCGACAACCTGGTTGCTGTCATAAACGTCGTAATTGACCTTGACGCCATATTCCTTCTCAAAATTGGCAATGGTGTCTTCGGCAATATAGTCCGACCAGTTATAGACGTTCAAAACATCCTCGGCGGATGCGATGGTCGTGTGGGCTGAAACTGCCGCAACCAGCGCAATCAGGCTGGTGGTGCATTTTTTCAGTGATGACATGTCGCTGTGCCTCCCTCGTTGACAGCGTTAAGACAGGCAAACGGGGCAAGGTGCCCCGGCAGGCCTTTATCTATCCTTTAAACCGTTCGGGGATTTGTCAAATACAAGATATCGCACCTGTGTCGATTTTCTGCTTTGACCGACCCCCGAACGGCGCATGATCGCCTTATTGGCCGGTTTTCAGTTTGGTCCACAAACGGGTGCGGACCCGCAATACCTTGGCATCCGGTTCCACCTTGGAACGCAGACGTTCCTTGACCTCATCGGATGGGTAAACGCCGGGATTGTTTTTGATGCGGTCGTCGATCATGTCCATTGCAGCCAGGTTCGGCCCGGCATATTCGACATAATTGGTAATCGCCGCACTGACATCGCCGCGCAGAATGTAATTGATGAATTTATGCGCAAGGTCCGGGTGCGGGGCATCCGCCGGAATCATCATGGTATCAAACCAGATCAGCGTCCCTTCCTTGGGAATGGTATATTTGATGTCGTTGCCGTTATTGGCTTCGGCCGCACGGGACGCCGCCATATAAATATCGCCAGACCAGCCAATGGCGGCACAGATATTTCCGTTCGCGAGATCGTTGATATATTGCGAACTGTGGAAATAGGTGATGTAGGGGCGCACTTTTTCCAGTTCCGCCATTGCCGCTTCGACGGATTTAATGCTTTGCGGCGCGTCTGCCGTGCCCAGATAGGCACTGACCAGCGGGACAACCTCGCTGGGGTCATCAAGCAGCGTCATGCCGCATTTGCTGACTTCTTTGGCATATTTTGGGTCAAATATCAGCGACCAGCTATCTACCGGGGCATCGTCGCCCAGGACTTCCCTGATCTTGGCAACATTATAGCCAATGCCGTTGGTACCCCAAAGATAGGGCACGGCATAGTCGTTATTCGGGTCATATTTGGCAGTCTGTTTTAAAATCGCCGGATCAAGATTGCCGTAATTGGTAAGTTTGGATTTATCAAGTTTCAGAAACAGCCCGGCCTTGATCAGGCGTTCGGCATCGGCCAGGGTGGGCACAACAACGTCATAACCGGAATTCCCGGCCAGCATTTTGGCTTCCACCATCTGGGTGCTGTCATACATGTCGTAATTGACTTTGACGCCAAATTCTTTCTCGAAATTGGCGATGGTATCTTCGGCAATATAGTCGGACCAGTTGTAAACGTTCAAAACTTCCTGGGCCGATGCAATGCTGTGAATTCCGGTAAAACCGGCGATAAATGCAATCAGGCTAACGGCTTTGTTATGTGTTTTCATTGTGCGGTGCCTCCCTTGTGGCAACGTCGTTGATCATGGGGGCCTCCCTATTTCCGCCCATGCCTGGGATAATCCTGAAACCTTTCCGCGCTTTGTCAAATACAAGATGACGTTTTGGCCGGTCTTTTGAATTTTTTGGTGATCGGGGCGTCTTTTATGCAAAAAAATTGCGCCGGAACGCTATATTCCGGCGCAATCGGTTATGGGGCGGGGGTTTGGCAAAATCCCGCCGCTTTAAAGATCAGACATTCAGCAACAGATGTTCACGTTCCCAGGCACTGATCACGGTCTGGTAGGTGTCCCATTCCGCTTCCTTGACCGCCAGGACCGCGGCTGAAAATTCATCGCCCAGCAAATCCTTGAGCGGGCGCGAGCGGCTGAATTTTGCCAGCGCCTCGTGAATATGGCGGGGCAGGGAATGGGCGCGGTCATAGCCCGAACCCTCGATGGGTGTTGTCGGATCAATTTCTTCCTGAATGCCCAACAGGCCGCAGGCCAGCGATGCGGCAATGGCAAGGTAGGGGTTGGCATCCGCCCCGGGAATGCGGTTTTCAATGCGGCGTGCGCTGGGCGGGCCGTTGGGCTGGCGCAGGCCAACCGTGCGGTTATCAAGCGCCCAGTGCATGTTGATCGGTGCATCCGACCAGGGCTGCAAACGGCGATAGCTGTTCATGTTCGGGGCCAGAAGCGGCATCGCGGCAGGCAGGTAGCGTTGCAGTCCGCCGATGTAATTCAGGAACAGCTTGGAATTTTCGCCATCCTCGTCGGAAAACAGGTTTTTGCCGGTTGCAATATCGATCAGGCTTTGATGGATGTGCATGGCGCTGCCGGGCAAATTGCCCATCGGTTTTGCCATGAAGGTACCATACACCCCGTGTTTGAGCGCGGTTTCACGCAGGGTGCGTTTGAACAGGAAGGACTGGTCGGCCAGTTCCAGCGGGTCGCCATGATTGAAGTTCATTTCAAGCTGGGCCGGGCCCGATTCGTGGCTCATGGTATCGGCATCGATATTCATGGCCTCGCAATAATCGTAAAGATCCTCGATCAGCGGGTCGAATTCGTTAATCGCATCAATGCCAAAGGCGTTTGAGGCCCGCTCTGGCCGCCCCGAACGGCCCACCGGCGGTTCCAACGGGTTGTCGGGATCAGTGTTTTTGGCGACAAGGTAAAATTCAAGTTCCGGGGCGATAATCGGCCGCATGCCCAGGTTTTCAAACTGTTTGAGAACACGTTTAAGAACATTGCGCGGGGAAATTGACACTTCCTCGCCGGAAAAATGGTAACAATCACAAATGATCTGGGCGGTGGGTTCTTCATACCAGGGCACAACGCGGATGGTGTCGGCATCGGGGACCATCACCACGTCTTTTTCCGCCGGGTCCAGAAAGGCGTCGGTTTCTTCGGGGTAGCCCCCGGTGACAGTCAGGCAGAAAATTGCCTCGGGAATGGCGAGGCTTTTGTTTTCCACCCCGCGCAAAAATTTTTGCGTTGGCAGAACCTTGCCGCGTGCCACCCCTGACATGTCAGGCACAATACATTCAACTTCTTCAATTTTTCGGTCGGACAGCCACGTTTTGAGATCCGTACTCATCATAAGTCGGGCGCTTTCACGCCAGTCCTTCATAATTGCAGTTTATTGCGTTTTTACCGGTTTTTCCCGGCAACCTTTACAAGAAACTGTGTTTAAGTTGGCAGATGGTCGAATATATTTCGGATTTTTTGTGTTTTTTCCGAATTTACCACGAACATCTCACGATATAGCCGAAGATGGCCCCACACAACATCTGGCGGGCGGGGCCCTGTTCAGGCTATAGTCGCTGCCAGATTATAAGTTCAGCGGTTGGACGCTGGTCAAGGAGGTAAAGTAATGAAAATCGAACATCCCTATCTTATGTTTCTTGGTGACGCCCCGGACGAGCTGGCGGCAAAGACCGCGATTGGCATCAAACAGTGGCGCCCGGACTGGTGCAAAGGCCAGCTTCGCCTTGAAAACTGCAATGCCGATCTTGGCCTGCCCGACATGACGATTGCCCAGGCCCGCGAAGCCGGGGTTAAAACCCTGGTGCTCGGTGTTGCCAACCGGGGCGGCATTATTGGCCCGGTCTGGATGGAAACCCTGCTTGAGGCGATTGATGCGGGCATGGATATTGCCAATGGCCTGCACACCAAACTGTCGACGATTCCCGAACTGGCCGAAGCCGCCGCAGCCAAAGGCGTGTCGCTGTTTGACGTGCGCCATTTCGATGGCAAACTGCCGGTCGGCAATGGCGAAAAACGCAGCGGCAAGCGTGTTCTGGCTGTGGGGACGGATTGCTCCGTCGGTAAAATGTACACCGCGCTTGCGATTGAAGCCGAAATGAAAAAACGCGGCATCAAATCCACCTTCCGTGCTACCGGTCAGACCGGTATTTTCATCGCTGGCGAAGGCATTTCAGTTGATGCCGTGATTTCGGATTTCATTTCCGGTGCGGTTGAAACCATTGCACCGGCCAATGATGCGGACCATTGGGACGTTGTTGAAGGACAGGGCAGCCTGTTCCATGCGTCTTATGCCGGTGTGTCGATGGGTCTGTTGCATGGGTCGCAGGCCGATGCGATTGTGGTATGTCATGAACCGACCCGTTCCCATATGCGCGGTTTGCCGGGATATTCGCTGCCGGATCTGAAAACGACGATGGAAGTGAATTTGATGCACGCCCGCCTGACCAACCCCGATTGCGTGGTTGCCGGGTTTGCCATCAATACCAAGGCGCTGGATGACGCAGCGGCAACCAAGCTGATGGCGGACATTTCAGCAGAATTTGGTCTGCCCTGTGTGGATCCGGTGCGCAATGGTGTTGCCCCGATTGTCGATAAATTGCAGGAGATCTGATGTGCCGAAACTAAGCGTCACATCCGAAATCTGGCCGTTGCGGACAGCCTTTAAAATTTCGCGCGGGGCCAAAACCCAGGCCGAAGTGGTGGTTGTCACCCTGAGTGATGGCGAGTTTACCGGGCGCGGGGAATGTGTTCCCTATGCCCGGTACGGCGAATCCATTGATCAGGTGATCGCCGACATCAAAGCCCAGGCCGATGCGCTGGAACACGGTATGACCCGGGCGCAATTGCAGGATGCCATGAAGGCCGGCGCGGCGCGTAATGCCGTTGACTGTGCCTATTGGGACCTGGAGGCAAAGCGGTTTGGCCGTCGTGTTTGGGAATTGCCGGGGCTTGAGGCACCGGCTCCCGAAGGGCTGGTGACAGCCGAAACCCTGAGCCTCGATACGCCCGATGCCATGCGTGAAGCGGCCAGAAAGGCGGCGTCCGCGCCGCTTTTGAAGCTGAAGCTGAATGGCGAGAATGTTGTTGAATCGGTGCGTGCCGTGCGTGAAGGCGCGCCGGAATCGCGCCTGATTGTTGATGCCAACGAAGCCTGGTCGATCGCGCTTCTGCGCGATATTGGTGCCGAGCTGGATGCGCTGGGTGTCGAGATGATCGAACAGCCGCTTCCGGCAGGCAGTGACGACGGGCTGGTTGATATTGATTGTCCTGTTTTGCTGTGTGCGGATGAATCGGTCCATACCGTGGCCGATATACCGCGTCTGGCCCGGCTTTATGACATGATCAATATCAAGATCGACAAAACCGGCGGTTTAACCGGTGCGCTGGCGCTGGCCGATGCCGCCCTGGATGCCGGAATGCAATTGATGGTGGGCTGTATGGTCGGAACATCGCTTGCGATGGCACCGGCAATGGTGGTTGCCGCCCGGGCACGCATTGTGGATCTGGATGGTCCGTTGTGGATGGCAAAGGACCGTGAAAACGGCATTGCCTTTGACAAGGGCGTGATGTCGCTGCCGCCTGCGGCCTTGTGGGGCTGACCCTAAAACTTTTGTATGATCTGTATTGGATAACGGGACAGTCTGGGGATTGTCCCGTTATTTTTTGGCGCAAAGATTGGTGATTCTTATATTTCTCCGGTGCTTTCTGGTCATATTAAATTACAAAAATGGTCATTAATTGGCATTTATTGCGCAATTGCTGCACTTATGGATAGTTGTTATTTTGGGGGGATGGCGCGAGGATAAGTTTTGTTTTTACGGGGCTTGTGATGCTCCTGATTGAAAATTAGGTGACGGAGCCCTGCGTGCCAGCCTCGAACTCTCCTTTGGCTTCATTTCTGAGGGGACGGTTGCGATGTGAAATTCGCGATTTCGTCGTGCCGTTTTTTCATAATGAAGCCTTACGGTTGCGGCGTGGTGAAATTCTCCGTCAGACGGGGCGGGTGGCGGCAGGTTTTGTTCTGCTTTATCTGATTGTCGCTGTCGTCTGGGACGGGGCCTATGCGACCCTGTTACACGTTAACTGGCAAAATATTGTTCGTGGGCTGGTGGCGCTGATTGCCTTTTGGGCGGTGCTTGATGGCCGCATTGGCGCACGCTTGCGGCGCAAGGTGCCGTTATTGCCCTTTGGCCTTCTGATGCTGTCGGTTGGCGGGTTATTTGCCCTGTCGCTGGCCGACCCTGAGGCGTCCAGCCATATGGTCATGACCCACGGGCTGTTGATGCTGGCGATGGGCATGCTGTTATCGGCCATGCCCCTTACGCTGCTGGAAGTTTGTGTTTTTATTGCCATTCCGGCGGGGCTTGACATTGCCGGTTTGCTGCCCGATGCCAGCGGGGTGGAACATGCTGGTGTCATGTCGATGCGGGTGCTGTTTTTTGTCATGACCGTGACAGCCGCGCTGTCGGCCCTGTTGCAGCTTTATCGAACCATCATCAATATTCAGCAGATCGCCCAGGACCCGCTGACCGGGGCTTATAGCCGCGGTTTTGGCTCCGAAATGCTGTTTCTCGGTTTTGAAACCGCGCGCCGCAGTTGCCGGCCTTTTTCGGTTGCCTTTGTTGATCTGGACAATTTCAAGCAGGTGAATGACGAATTCGGCCATGACCAGGGTGATCGCATTCTCGCGCGCAGCGGCCACAGCCTGATTGCCGGGTTGCGGCGTGGCGATGTTGTTGTGCGCTGGGGCGGCGAGGAATTTCTGGTTCTGTTACCCGGTCTGACCAGTGCCCAGGCGCGCGAAGTGATGCGGCGTGTTGTTGGAAACGGTCTGACGGACCTGCCGGATGGTTATCGTCAATATTGCAGCGTCGGAATTGCCGAACGTATCGAAGACGGGGTCGAGGAACCACATTCCCTTGTCGATGTTGCCGATCAGCGCATGTATGACATCAAGCGCGATCAGGGGACGGATGGTGTTGGCTATCTGCTCTCTGGCCGGCGTGAAAAGGGAGGCGCGCAGCCTGACCCTGATGGCAGCGGGGCGACAATCATCCTCCATCCTGCTTGCGATACGCCGCTTTCCGCCAAGCCGATTGTTTCCTGAGCGGGGCGGGATTACCGGGCTTTGTGGTATTGGCTGGCTGATTTGGCTGATGCCCGAAAGATGGTGATGCGAACCACAACATTCCGTTGCCAGTGCTGCATTCTTCCCCGGTTATAAAATCGGCTTCATTATTATCTTTATCTCGCCATGTTCGGCCGGGAATTTTTGGCCTCTTGCTGTCGGGAGGCGGATGGATCATGCCAGCAGCGTCGCGGCTGATCTGTGCGAATCCGAGAGATAAATTTTCATTTTTGGCGGCTGAACGTACCGGATTCGAAAAAACAACGACCGTTCCGGGCCGGATTCGCGATCGATTCCCGCAAGTTTTGGCGAAGGATTTTCGTATCATTGCCAAATTATGGGGCACAGAACGATGCGAAAAGTGTCAGTCTCGTGAATTTTTGATCAAAAAAGCGGCATAATTTTTTATGACAAAAAAATAGACAGAAACATGTTGCAACGCGAGGTCAATCTGGCTATTGTCTATTTGTGCGCTGCGGTAGGACGCAGTGCATTCCGGCGAGCGACTAGTTCGCTCGTTTCTTGGACGTTTCCTCCCTAGACTTGGGCCGCTGTCATAGGCGGCCTTTTTTTTGCCCGGAATCTGCGATTTCAAGGCAAAATTGAACGATTAATCACAAAGTCGTTATCAGATTGGCAGGCGGAATGGGTTCATGCACGTGTTGTGCGGTGCAACGCAATCGGCGGCGGAATCTCCCTTTTGTCAGGCCGTTTACGCCTGATCCTGTTGCAGGGCACAATTTGGCATCATTGCTGGTTTAAGGCACTAAAGACACATCGGATTAAGGCCTTCCTGCGTTGGCTAACGTCGCGGCAAGTGGCTTTATTTGGTTAGCCCAGGGTTTGGGTGCCCGCTTCTTTGTCAGGTTCGTGGGTTGGAATGGTGCCATCGCCATCGCCCAGCCAGCGTTGCATGATCACACTATCAACCCAGCGGCCCATTTTATAGCCTGCCGATTGCAACGTGCCGGCAACACGGAAGCCCAGCCTGGCGTGCAAGCCGATCGAGGCAACATTGGCGGAATCACCAATAATGGCGACCATCTGGCGATAGCCAAGGGCGGTGCAGCGCGTGATCAGTTCGCTCAGCATGGCCCGACCGGCCCCTTTGCCGACAATTTCCGGGGCGATATAGATGGTATCCTCGACCGTATAGCGATAGGCCGGGCGCGGACGATAGGACCCGGCATAGGCAAAACCCTCGACATTCCCGTCAATCTCCACGACCAGATAGGGCAGGCCGCGTTCGCGGACATGCTGCCAGCGCGCCGTCAGCTCGGCAATTTCCGGGGCGCGTTCCTCGAACGAGGCCAGGCCATGCAATACATGGTGGCCGTAAATTTCGGTGATGCGGGCAAAGTCTTCGGGCTGGGCATCCCGAATCAGCAGATTGTCCAGTTTCTGTTCGGAAGGAGGGGCGGTCATTCCAGGGGGCTCCCGTCAAACTGATGGAATTGTTCGATCAGACGGCTCATCTGATCGCGCAGGCTGTTGAAACCGTTATGAGGTGTAAGGGTTTCTTCTTCCATGTAAAGGGCGCGGTTGATTTCGATCTGCAGGGTATGGACCTTTTGGTCGGGTTGTCCGTAATGGCGCGTGCAATAACCGCCCGCATAGGGGTCGTTATAGGCGGGGTGATAGCCCATTTCGCGAAAACATGTATCGACAAATCGTGTTAATGACGGGTGGCAGGACCGGCCATAACAGTCGCCCAGAACCAGGTCGACGCGGTTCTGCGACGAATCCGTCGAATCACCCGGCATGGAATGGCAGTCAATCAGAATGCAATAGCCAAACTGGTTGCGCGTGGTGTCGATCAGCTTTTGCAGGGCCTGGTGATAGGGCGTGTAATAGGTGTCAATACGCTGCAGGGCTTCGGCGACGGGCAGGCGGGATTTGTAAATTTCCACCCCCCCACTGACAACACGCGGGATGGATCCCAGCCCTGATAACGCACGCATTGAATGAATATCGGCGTCATCGGGAAGGTTCCCCTCAAACATGCGGGGGTCCAGCTCCAGCGCGCCGCGATTGACATCGACATAGGCGCGGGGAAAATTTGCGCACAGTAACGGGGCCCCGGCGCGGGGGGCCTCGGCAAATAGCTGGTCGACAAAGGCATCTTCCGAGGCACGCAGGGCGAACGCATCGATTCGGGCGCGTGATACCAGGTCGTCAGGGTAGGCACGGCCTGAATGCGGCGATGCAAAGACCAACGGAAGGGTCTGGCGTTGCGGCAAAAATACGGTTGCCGGTGTGCTGGGACTTTGTTCAGGTGGCATCAGGTTCATATGGCTTTCGTCGCACAGGCTGTTTGGGCACCATATGCGGTGCGGTTACGCGTTACATTCTCTTATCATGAAGATTTTTTTGCAAAAAGCCAAATGGGGGGTTGCACCTTTGCCAGCCTTGGGCTAAATACCGCTGCGCCGCAGGGAACACAGCCCGATCATTTGGTGGGTGTTGTTCTTGCAGCATATTGAAGATGGCAAGATGGGCCTATAGCTCAGTTGGTTAGAGCGTTCGCTTGACATGCGAGAGGTCACAAGTTCGAGTCTTGTTAGGCCCACCATCTTCGCACAAATAAGGGCCTATAGCTCAGTTGGTTAGAGCGTTCGCTTGACATGCGAGAGGTCACAAGTTCGAGTCTTGTTAGGCCCACCATTCCAACCCCGCCCGCTGGCGGGGTTTTGTGCATCCGGGCCCTGGCTCCCCGGTCGTCCTGTTTCTATCCTGCTGTTTTTGTTCGCATTTTGGGAAATGCGCGAATTGTATCTTTTCCATCTTGAATGCGCGGTGATTGTGTGTTGAATGCGTTCAATACGGTTCGCTTTCTCGGTGAAGGAGCATGTAAATGGGGGTGCCTTTTGAAACGGTGTTGGGGCTTGTCGCCGGGTCTTTGACCACGCTTGCCTTCCTGCCGCAGGTTGTGCGCACCTGGCGCACCCGCTCGACCGCCGATATTTCACTGGGCATGTTTCTGGTGCTCTGCACGGGCATTGCGCTGTGGTTCGTTTACGGGCTGATCAACGGCGACTGGCCCGTCATCATCGCAAACGGTCTGACCTTCCTGCTCGCTTCCATCATTCTGGGTTTCAAAATCCGGCACGGCTGAAAATATTCTTCGATCAGCCGACTTTCAGGTCAAATACCAGCAGGCCCTTGATGCCGTCTTCGGCAAGGCTGACCAGTTCCGCGCCCAGTGCCTTGTGGTCGGGCAGGGCAAGATAGGCGTCGCGGGCATCCTCATCGACAAAATCAATACAAATGCCGTGCTTAAAGCCCTGTTCCAGTCCTTCGGGGCTGATTGACGGGCTGGCGTCAAAGTCGCGCATGCCGGGAAGTTGGCTGCGTAAATCGGCCAGGCGGTCAAACAGGCTCTGGATGGTGTCGGCGCTGATATCGGCTTTGAAATTGACCAATACGATATGGCGGATCATGTGGCTGTTTCCTTGCTGATTTTGAAGGTTATGATGTGAATGACCTTCATTTGGGAGGGGGCAGACATTTCGCCAGCCATGTCTTGGGATTAGTTCCGCATTACGGCAATTGATTTGCGGAACCTAAAGGCGGCAAAGGCAAAGAACAGGCCGCCAATACCTGCGACCATCGCAAATTCCGGCCAGACGATTTCTAGCCCCGCATTGCGATACAGGATGGACTGCGCGATGGTGACATAATGGGTGGAGGGCACAAATTCCATGATCCATTGCATCAGTTGCGGCTGGCTTTCGGTCGGGGTGTAGCCGCCCGAGAGCAGGCGCATCGGCAGCACCACGAGCATGAACAGCAAGCCGAATTGCGGCATGGACTGCGCCAGTGTGGCGAGAAAAATGCCCAGCGCGGTGGCAAAAAACAGATAGAGCATGGTGCCAAACAAAAACAGCGTTTCCGACCCGGCGATGGGGACCTGTAACAGAAGTTCGACCACAAAAATCAGCGACAGTCCGGATGCGGCCAGAATGATCAGGCCATTGGCCCAGACCTTTGCCATCATGATTTCAAAGGGGGCCAGTGGCATGACCAGCAAATGTTCGATCGTGCCATGTTCGCGTTCGCGAATAAGCGCGGCGCCTGCCAGAATGATCGAGAGCATGGTCACGTTATTGATGATTTCCATCACACTGGTAAACCAGGCACTTTCGGCATTGGGATTAAAGGCGTAGCGTAAAACCAGATTGACCGGCGACGGGGCGTTTTGCGCGGCGGCCTGTGTTTTGCCGCCCATCCAGGTACGGATTTCCTGGCTGAAAATACTGGTAATATAGCTTTCGCCGATCCCGGCCTGCATCATGGCGGTGGCATCAATATTGAGCTGGATCTCCGGCTGGTGCCCGGCAATGACATCGGCTTCAAAACCGGCTGGGATCACCAGCACAAAGGTATAGTCGCCGCCATCCATCACCCTGTCGATCTGGCTGTAATCAATCCGGACCGGTTTTTTGAAATAGGGTTCCTGAAACCCGTCCTGAATGCGCATGGAAAGCTGCGATCTGTCCTGATCGACAATGGCGATGGAGGCATTGTGCAAATCATGCGACAGCCCGGTGGCAGCGGTATAAATGGCAAAGGAAAAGGCCCAGATGATCAGGGCAATCAACACCATATCCTGGCGCAGGCTGAACAGTTCCTTGATGCCGAGGCGATAGATATTTTCAAGGCGATGGCGAATATTCATCATTAACGCTCCTGCCTTGGAAGAAGCAGCATCGACAGGCCGGTCAGAACCGGGAAAAACAGCGCCAGAATCAAAAACTGCGGATAAAGCTGCATAAAGCCCAGGGCCTTGGTGAATGTCCCGACACTGATGGTCATGAAATGCGATGTCGGAATGATCATGGAGAGCACGCGCGGCCCGGCCTCCAGCGAGGAAATCGGCTGCATCATGCCCGAAAACATGACCGACGGTATCATGGTGGCAATGGCGGTGCCAAACAGGGCGGCGATTTGGGTTTTGGTGAAAGATGAAATCAGCAATCCCAGCCCGGTTGTGGATACCACAAATAAAAATGCGCCCAGCAACAGTGCCGGAAAGCTGCCCTTGACCGGCACGCCAAAGGCAACAATTGCCAGAAAGGTCATCAGGGCAAAGTTGGTCATGCCCAGCGCAATATAGGGGATCTGTTTGCCCAGCAAAAATTCAAACCGGCTGACCGGCGTGACATACAGGTTGGTGATCGACCCCAGTTCCTTTTCACGCACCACCCCCACTGCCATCAACACGGCGGGAATGAACACCAGCAGCAGCGCAATCACCGAGGGCACAATGGCATAGATGCTTTTGAAATCCTGGTTATAGCGATACCGGGTCTGGATGCTGGCGGGAAGGGGCGCAATGGTGTTACCGGTTTCGCGCAGGGCATGGTCGGCAACATATTTTTGATGGATGCCCTGGACATAACCATGAATGGTTTCGGCGCGAAAGGGCATGGTGCCGTCAATCGTTGCCGCGATTTCAGGTGTGCGCCCCTGTTGCAGCTTGTGTCCGAAATCGGGTGGAATTTCCACAACCAGGGCCAGTTCGCCACTTTTGATGCGCCGTTCCATTTCGTCGTAATTTCGGATCGGGGCCTTTTCGGTAAAATAGCGCGATCCGGCCAAACCTTCCAGATAGGTCCGGCTTTCGGGCGTCTGGTCACGATCCAGCGCAGCATAAGTCAGGTTTTCAACGTCAAAGGTAATGCCAAGGCCAAAAACCGGCATCAGGATCAGGGTGCCCAGCAAGGCAAAAACCAGGCGGATCGGATCGCGAAGCAGCCCCATTGTTTCGCGCAGGCTATAGGCCCACAGGCGGCGCGGGCTGAATCCGGGCACGGTTTTGTTGCCTGTTTCGCCATTGTTATTTGATTGGGGCCGAGGGTCGCTATTGCCTTTGGAATGTCCCGTCCCGGCTAGCGATAGCGTCGTATCGTCGTTATTTTGCGAAATCTGATCGTCAGCTTTTTCCTGTGCGCCGGTGGCCTCTTTCAAATAGGCGATAAAGGCTTCTTCCAGGGTTTCCGTGCCGCGTTTTTCGCGCAGTGCATCGGGGGTATCACTATCGAGCACCTGGCCCGCATGCATCAGCGAGATACGGTCACAGCGGGCAGCCTCATTCATGAAATGGGTGGAAATAAAAATTGTCACACCCTGTTTGCGCGACAGATCAATCAGCAATTGCCAGAAATCGTCGCGCGCAATCGGGTCCACGCCCGATGTCGGTTCATCAAGGATCAGGATTTCTGGTGAATGGATGATGGCAACCGCCAGTGACAGGCGCTGGCGCACGCCAAGGGGCAGTTTTTCGGCCAGATCATCCATGTAATGGCTCAGCCCGAATTGATCGGACAGGTCGTCAATGCGCGCGGCAACCCGGTCTTTGGGCAGGTGAAACAGGCGGGCGTGCAGGTCCAGGTTCTGGCGCACCGTCAGTTCGGCATAAAGCGAAAAGGCCTGCGACATATAGCCGACCCGTTCGCGCATTTTAAGGTCTTTGCCGCTGGACGGTTCGCCAAACAGCCAGGCCTTGCCTTCGGAGGCAGGCAGCAGCCCGGTCAGCATTTTCATGGTCGTGGTTTTGCCACAGCCGTTCGATCCCAGAAACCCGAATATCTCGCCTTTTTCAATGCGAAAGCTGACATGATCCACGGCGGTGAAATCGCCAAACCGGCGGGTTAGGCCTTCGGCCTCAATCGCTGGTTTGTCACCGCTTTGCGGGCGCGGGGGAATGACCAGTTCCTGATGGTCCTTGCGCTGGTCTTCGGGCAGCAGGGCAATAAAGGCGGCTTCCAGGTTTTTGGTGTCTGTACTTTCCAGCAAATGTTGCGCACTGCCCTGGGCCAGGATGACGCCATCATTCATGGCGATCAAATGATCAAACCGGCTGGCTTCATCCATATAGGCGGTGGCCACCAGCACTGTCATAGTCGGGCGTGACTGGCGAATGTCGTTGATCAGATCCCAGAATTGCTGGCGCGAAAGCGGGTCCACCCCGGTTGTCGGTTCATCCAGGATCAGAATATCCGGATCATGAATCAGCGCGCAACACAGCCCCAGTTTTTGTTTCATCCCACCCGAAAGATTGCCGGCCGGACGTTTGGTAAAGGGGGCAAGGCCGGTGGCTGTTACCAGCCTGTCAATGCGCTGTTTGCGTTCGGATTTTTTTTGACCAAACAGGCGGCCGAAAAATTCCAGATTTTCGCGCACCGTCAGGTCCATATACAGGTTTTTGCCCAACCCCTGCGGCATATAGGCAATGCGCGGCGACGTCCTGGACCGCTCGCGGGCATTGCGCATGTCGCCATCAAGGGTGGTGACGTCTCCGCTCTGGACTTCGCGGGCCCCGGCAATCAGCCCCAAAAGGGTGGATTTGCCCACACCATCGGGGCCAATGAAGCCGTAAATCCGTCCCGCTGACAGGGTCAGGTCGATTTCTGACAGGGCCTGTGTATTGCCATAGACATGTGACACCCCCCGGACGGTTACGGCAGGGTGTTTGCCATTGTCAGGACCGCTGCCCGGTATGTCGCCCGCGCCGGGCGGGGCCGGGGATGTTGACCCGTTATTGCCGGGGTGCCGGTTCCGGGGGCTGGTCATTTGCCCGTTGTCCCGTTGTCAGTGGTGCTGTTGCCGTCTTTATCATGATGACCGCTGCCAATCGTACCGGGACCCTCGGGAAGATGTACCTTCAGGTGTTCCGGCCAACCGCTGTTGGATGCCAGCATGATATAGGCCTCGCCGGGCAGGCCGGTTTTAACCTTTTCGATATTGGCTTCCAGCAGGTCCGAACTGATGCGGATTTTAACCCTAAACATCAACTTTTCGCGTTCGGTGCGGGTTTCAACCTCGCGCGGGGTGAATTGCGCGTCATCGGCGACAAAGGACACGGTGGCAGGAATGACAAAATCGGGCGCGGCATCCAGCACGATGCGGGCTTCATTGCCAATATAGGCCAGGCCTGCCTGTGATGTGGGCAGGAAAACCGTCATGTAAACATCGGTCAGGTCCAACAGGGTAATCACCTTGCCCCCGGCGGCCAAAACTTCGCCGGGTTCGGCCAGGCGGTATTGCACGCGCCCGGCGCGCGGGGCGGTTAACACCGAATCATCCAGTTGTACCTGAATGCGGGCAACCTCCGCCCCGGCGGCCTCAACCGACCGTTCGGCACTGACCTGGCGGGCCTTTGCGGCTTCCAGGCGGGCCAGGGCGATGTCGCGGTCTGCTTCGCGCTGGTCAACCTGTTCCTGGGCGATATTATTGTTTTTGACCAGTTTTTGTGCCCGTTCCAATTGCTGTTTTGCCAGGCGCAATTCGCTTTCCCGCTGGACAATTTCGGCCTTTGCTTCGGGAACGGCTTCTTTGGCGCGGGCTTCTTCGGCCATCGCCTGGGCCAGTTGGGCGTCAAGTTCGGATGTATCCATTTTCGCCAGCACATCACCGGCTTCCACCCTGTCACCCTCATCCACCAGCACCTCCGAAACCCGTCCGGCATATTTGGTGGCAACGTGGATTTCCTCGGCCTCGATCCGGCCATTGCCCGAAGCAATATAGTCCGGCAAATCATCCCGGTTTTGCAGCCAGGCATAATATCCACCCCCGGCAATGATGATCAGAACGGCCAGAACAATCAGGACGGGGCGCAGGGTTTTCATTGCAGGCAGGCTCCGGGTTGAAAACGGGGTGGACCGCGCGGGATTTTCCGCAATGCGGAATATTAGGATACTATGATCCTTCTTCTTTGCTAGTAAAACGGGCAAAGCGGATCAACCATTTATATGTAACGCATTTTGGTGCCAAAAGTCGTTGATGTGCCACAAAGCAGGTAATTCAGGGCCTTGCCGGAGAATGATAACAGAAAGGCCCGCAGAAATGTTGCGGGCCTTGGGGCTGTGTTGTTCGTGGCAGGTTCGGGTTATGATAACAGGCGCGCCAGATATTCCGCCGGGCTTTGCGGGCGCGCACCTTCATAGCGTTTGACCTGGCAACGGCAGGAAAACCCGGTGACAAGCATGTTCTCAATGCCGGTTTTTTCGGCCTTTTTCTGCCAGCTTATGTCATAAAGGCGGCGGGAATTTTCCGCATTGGCGGTTTCGTGGCCGTAAACACCCGCCATGCCGCAGCATCCGGTTTTTTCGGTTGCCAGTTTAATGCCAAAGGCATCAAAGATTTTTTGCCATTTCACGGCAACATCGGGGATCGATGTTTTTTCGGTGCAATGGGGGAACAGGGTGGGCATTGCATCCCTGTTCAGGGTCGTGGCAATTTGCGGCGGGGTTAAGCGACCGTTGCGAATTTCGCTTTCCAGCCATTCATGAAACAGGTTCACGCGGTAATCGGGCCGATCCTTCAGGCGCTGGGCATATTCCTGGCGATAGGTTAGCGTCACGCTGGGTTCCACCCCAATCAGCGGAATGCCAAATTGCGCCAGTTCGCCGTAAAAGGCATCGTTTTCACGCGCCTGTTTATCAAACTGTTTCAAAAAGCCCTTTACATGCTGCGCCTTGCCATTGGGGCGATAGGGCGGGATGAAAACCTGATAACCCAGCTTTTGCAGCAAATCGACATGGCCCAAAATCGCCTCAACATCATAATGGGTTGTGAAACAATCCTGAACCAGCAACACCGATTTAACCCGCTCTGCATCACCAAGGCGGGCCAGTTGGGCGGCATTAAACGGCATAATGCCGCGTTGACGCAACGCCTTTGCCAGGTTGGTCGTACTCGATTTGGGCAAATCCTGCAAACCGGCAAAGCGTGAAAACGCCCATTTCACCGGCGGCAGGGCCTGCATGGCGTTAAACAGGGCTGGGGCCTTTGCCGTTAGGGGGGCAAGGCGTTCCAGCCGGGCAATCACATAATCCTTTAACGGGCGCGAATAACGGGCGTGATAGGCGGCCAAAAACCGCGATTTCATTTCGGGAATGTCTACCTTGACCGGGCATTGCCCGGCACAGGCCTTGCACGACAGGCAGCCATTCATGGCATCATAAACATCGTGGGAAAAATCCCTTGCATTGGCAAAGGCCAGTTCCGGGGCCTCGGCATCGGTGCCAACGCTGATCTGGCGGATCCATTCGCGCACCATGCCCGCCCGGCCCTTGGGCGAATGTACCCGGTCGCGTGTGACCTTATAGGACGGGCACATGGCATCGAACTCGTCAAAATTAAAGCACGCCCCATTGCCGTTACAACGGGTGGCATTCAAATATTTGTCCTTAAGTCCTGCTTCGATCTGGCGGTCCAGCTGGCCGCGCATGGGCGCTTCGTCAATGGGCGTAATTGGCAAATCCATGCCATAGGGCGATGCGATTTTGCCGGGGTTGAGCTGCCCTTCGGGGTCAAATTCCTTTTTGATGCGGCGCAGAACGTCATAAAGTTCGGGCCCGAAATAAACCGGTGAAAATTCACCGCGAAAGCCTTTGCCATGTTCGCCCCAGATCAGGCCATTATATTTTTTGGTCAGCTCGACCACCCCGTCGGAAACGCGGCGCAGGCGAATTTCGTCTTCCTCGTCGCACATATCAAGCAACGGGCGCACATGCAGGCAGCCGACATCGACATGGCCGAACATGCCGTAATCCAGGCCTTCCCTGTCCAGAAGGGCGCGAAACTCGGCAATAAAATCGGCCAGGTTTTCGGGCGGAACGGCGGTATCTTCGACAAAGGGTGTTGCGCGGCGTTTGCCTTCAAGGTTGCCCAAAAGCCCGACGGCCTTGGACCGGATGGACCATATTGCGGCCATTTGGGCGGCGTCTGTTGCCTCGACCGAGCCGATCGGGGCATTGGCCTCGTTCGGGTTATCGGCAAGATATTGCGCCAGTTGGCGCTGTTTTTCCGCCAGTTCATCCGGGTCGTCGGTGGCAAATTCAACCACGTTAAAGCCACGCGTCGGGATGGTTGCCCCTTCAGTGCCGAGCAATTTTGCTAGCAAATGCCAGCTTTCATCCTGTTCGGCGAGCTTCATGACCTTGTCATCAATGCTTTCAATCGCCACCGGGTCAAAGGCGACAAGCCGACCGACATGGCGCAGCGCATCGTCAAAGCTGGCATAGCGAACGACGGTTAGGGCCTTGTATTTCGGAAGGGGGATGACGCGAAAGGTAATTTCCTTGGTCAGGCCCAGGCTGCCTTCGGCACCGGCAATCAGGAAGCTCAGGTTGCTGGCGCCATCATCTGCCACGGCTTCTTTCAGGTTATAACCGGTCAGGCCGCGGTTCATTTCCGGGAAGGTGGATTTGATCTGATCACGGCGGGGTAAAATTTCCTCGATGATTTTGCGATAAACGCTGCCGATGCGGGTTTTTTGTGCGGCCTCGATGGCGGTTTGTTCGGCATCCAGGGCGGATGTGACAAAATCACTGCCATCAACCAGAACCGTCGTCATTTTTTCGATGTAATGGCTGGTTTTGCCATAAATGCGCGACCCTTTGCCCGAACTGTCCGACCCGATCATGCCACCAACGGTGGCGCGGTTGGCGGTCGAAACATTGGGCGGAAAGAAATAGCCATGCGGTTTAAGCCAGCGGTTAAGCTGTTCTAACACCACACCGGGCTCCACCCGCACCAGGCCCTTTTCCGCATCAAATTCCAGAATATTGTTCAGATATTTGGATGTATCGACAATCACGGTATTGTTAAGCGACTGGCCGTTGGTGCCAGTGCCGCCGCCGCGCGGGGTGATTTTGACCTTGCGAAATTCCACCCGCCCGGCAAGCTCCATAATGACATTGATGTCATCGCGTTCGCGGGGCTGTAATACCGCGTGCGGCATCACCTGATAAACACTGTTATCGGTTGCGTGGATCAGGCGGGTGGGGAAATCGGCATGGATTTCGCCGCGATATTTGCCTTCGCGCTCCAGCGTTTTCAAAAAGCCCAGGGTCAGGTCATCCAGGCTGCGATCAGGGGTCAGTTTCGGGATCATGTCGGTCTCTGTACGGGAGCAGGGCACTGCCAGCGGGCGGTTGCCGGTCATTTTTTCATTGCCGCCATTCAACCGGATTATGATTGATTGCACAAATCGAAAATTATTAATTATTATTCGACAGTTTAAAATAATAAGGCTGGATTTCAAGATGCTGTCATCGGTCAGTTTGCGTCACTTGCGGGCCTTTATTGCGGTGGCGGAATGCGGGTCCTTTACGCGGGCGGCCAATATGCTGGGTTTGACGCCGCCCACCTTGACGGCCACCATCCGCCAGTTTGAAGACATCGTTGGCATGCCGCTATTTGACCGCACAACCCGGCAGGTTGCCCTTAGCGCCGGTGGCGCACGGTTTTTACCGGTGGCCCGCCGCCTGATCGCCGATTTTGACATGGCGCTCGAGGATCTTGATGCCCAGTCAAAAGGCCTGGGGGGCAAGGTGGTGGTGGCGGCGGCCCCATCGGTTCTTACCCGCATTTTGCCGCAAATCATTGTGGCCTTTCATGCCGCCCATCCCGATGCCAGCCTGCGGCTTGATGAAATGAATGCGGGCGAGGTGCATGATGCGGTTGCCAAGGGCGAGGTGGATTTTGGCATTGCCGGGGACTGGCGCGCGCTGCCTGATATTCATTTTCAGCCCCTGTTTAGCGACACAATGGGCGTTGTGTGCCGTCATGATCATCCGTTAGCTGCGCGGGACCAGGTTTCATGGCATGAATTGGCCGACCATCCCTTTGTTGGCCTGGGGCCGGAATCGGGGACCGGTGCGATTTTGGCGCAACTGGTCGGGCAGGGAGAGCGCATCAATAGGCTTTCATCGGCAAACCACACTGATCCCGAAATCGCCAGGGCAGATGAGGCGCTTAAACCCCGTTCCATCCGGGTTATGCGCCCGGTGGTTGAAACATCAAATACCGTAACCCTGTGTGCGATGGTGGCGGCCGGTATTGGCATCACCATCCTGCCAGAGCTTGCCGCACGGGTGGAAGCCAGCCGCGATCTGGCTTTTGTGCCGTTAAAGGACCCGGTGCGCGAACGCCATATCGGGATGATCAGCCGTAAAAGCCGGAGTCTTTCGCCCATTGCCGCGATTTTTCGTGATCTGGTGCTTGAATATGCGCCTTCCATTCCGCTCGCGGCACGGTTGCGGTGGCACATCCCCGGCTAAGGCCCTTCACGAAACCTTTATTATCGCGCCTCTTGCGGATTTTTTTGAACAGCTACAATTAAAGTGCAAAGATGTTTTTCGCAGTTGCAGCATTGCTGACCCAAGGCAAGTGGCAGTGCATGATAACCTCGGTACTTTCCTGATTGGAGACCAAAATGGTGTCAGCTTCCTCAAAATCCGCCGCCCAAAAGGCGTCTGCTCCCAAATCGCGTTTTGCGCGGCCCCCGAAAAAAGACTGTCATCCCCCCTTTAGCCGGTCCAACCGCCTGTCGGTTGATTTGGCATTGCAGGGCGGCGGGGCGCATGGGGCTTTTACCTGGGGGGTGCTTGACCGCCTGCTGGAGGAAGACTGGATCGAGATCGAGGCGATATCGGGCACGTCGGCGGGGGCGATGAATGCGGCCGTCATGGCGCACGGGGTTGCCCAAGGCGGCCCCGAAGGTGGGCGTGCCGCCCTTGAGGAATTCTGGCGCAAAATATCCAACGCCGCCCGCTTCAGTCCGTTGCAGCGTGGCCCGCTTGATATTTTGTTAGGTAGCTGGTCGCTGGAAAATTCGCCGTTTTTTCAAATGATGGATATGACGGCACGGGTTTTTTCCCCCTATCAGCTTAACCCGATGGGCGGGAATCCCCTGTCGGATATTCTGGAAGAAATGATTGATTTTGACCGTCTCACGCATGGTGACATCAAACTGTTCGTGACGGCCACCAATGTGCAAACCGGCTGTGGGCGCATTTTTCGCAATGCCGATATTAACGAGGATGTTTTGCTGGCATCGGCCTGTTTGCCGATGCTGTATCATGCAGTTGAAATTGACGGCGAACCCTATTGGGATGGCGGTTATTCCGGCAACCCGGCCATTGCGCCGCTGGTGCGCGAATGCGCGGCAAAGGATACCATCCTGGTGCAGATCAACCCGGTTGAACGTGACGGGACGCCGAAATCGGCCCGCGAGATTGCCAATCGGCTCAATGAGGTTTCGTTTAATTCGGTGCTGCTTAAGGAATTGCGCATGATTGCTTTTTTGCGCCAGGTGGTCAGCGTCGAAGATGAAGAAGGTGCGCGCTGGGCCAATATGCGCATGCACCGGATTACCGGCGATGTGATGCTGGAACTGGATTCTTCATCCAAGATGAATGCCGAATGGGTTTTTCTGGAAATGCTGCGCGATGAAGGGCGCAAATCCTGCGAGGCTTTTTTGCAAAAGCACAAGGCCGACCTTGGTGTAAGGCCAAGCCTGGATATTGATGCGATGTTACCCGAGGTCTGATCATGATTTGATAATATCCAAATTGTTGCACCTCCGTCTCGCTTGCGGCAAAGTCAGGGCAAAATATACATAAACGGGGGTGTGCTTTGCCATCAAGCGAACGGGAAAAAATGGCCGCGGGCGAATGGTACCGCTGCCAGGACGATGAACTTGCCAATATGCGCATGGCGGCAAGCCGTGCGGTGTTCACCCACAATTCAACACCACCAGACCAGCGCGAGAACATATCACCCGCTTTGCGGGCGCTGATGGGGTCTGTCGCCCCCGATGCCCGCATCGAAGTGCCGTTTCACTGTGCCTATGGCTGTCATATTCATTTGGGTGCGGCGGTGTTTTTGAATGCGGGGTGCGTATTGCTCGATAGCGCCGAAATCCGCATCGGCGCGGGCACCATGTTGGGGCCGCATGTGCAAATTTATTGCCCGCAACATCATACGGACCCTGCATTGCGCAAGGCCGGGCTGGAAATTGCCCGTCCGGTCCATATTGGTGAAAATGTCTGGGTTGGGGGCGGTGCCATCATACTGGGCGGGGTCACGGTTGGCGATCATGCCATTATTGGTGCCGGGGCGGTGGTAACACGCGACGTACCGGCCAATGCCACGGTGGTGGGCAATCCGGCGCGGCCGATCCATCGCGACATGCCTGGCGCCTAACAGGGCGTGGCTGTTTGATTGCCCTTTATTGTATGATGATAAGATAAAGCCGGGCGCCCCTGACAGGATGCCCGGCTGACATTGTTTGCTGGTTTTTAAACGGCGAAATTGTTGCGGGTGATGCGCAATCTAGCGCCGCGTTTTCATCAGGGCGTCCACCTTATCCTGATGCTGACGGACGAATTCGACATTATCGGGGTTCACATCGGGCATGTTGTCGGGGCCAACGCGTGAGGCAACGGCGCTGCGGGCCAGGGTCATGCTGGTAATCAGATATTCGCGGGCGGTAAATCCGTTTTTATCAAGCAATTCCTTGATATTTGGCGAATTATTGAGGTTTTCGACCATTTCGTCAAAGGATTCCGGTTTCTTGGCGCGCAAATTATAGGCTTCCGGATCGCTTTTGATGGTGGTGACAACATTGGTCATGCGGTCCAGTTCGTCCGCAGTTAACTTGTGACCTGCTGTAACTTTGGTGATATCGGCGCGCAGGGTGCTCTGGCTGTCTGCGGCGGCCGCAGGAAAACTGGTGGCGACGCCGACAAACAATGTCATGGCCAGCGCGATGATGCCGATTTTCCCGGGGGCTTTGAACATATTTGTTTCTCCTGTCGTGCGCGTGATGTCTTTTTTCAAACTGTCTTATGATTTGGAATTACAACCATAATTTGACGAGAATGTGGGCAGACCACGTTCATATCGGGTCGGGATAACAGGCGATGACACGTGATGAGAGGGCGGATTACTTGCCAATACCCGCCTTGATGGCGAGGCGACGCAACGGGCCAATATGGTTAATCGCGCAAAGCCCGGTATAACGCAGATCCCGCAGAAATTTGGGTTCTGCCATTGCCGCGCGGTTTAACAGGTCTATGCCGCCGACCCGGCCAATTGTTTTGGGCAATTGTCGCCTCTCCCAACCCTTCAGCAATGCGTCACTGCCAATGTCTTTGCCTTCCAGTTTGGCAACGTCAATTTGCTTCGCCAGGGTTTCAATATCATGCAGGCTCATATTCAGGCCCTGCGCGCCAATCGGCGGGACAACATGGGCGGTTTCGGCAATCAGGGCCAGGCGCGGTGCCGTCAGGCGATGGGCGACCTGGGCCACCATCGGCCATACGGCACGCGGGGTAACGATGTTTAACGTGCCAAACAAATTCATGGTGTCGCGCTGAAGCGCGCGGGCAAGGGCCGCATCATCAAGGGCGGCAAGCTGCTGTGCCCGGTCATGGGGCACCATCCACACCACCGACGAGCAGGGTTTGCCGTCATGGTCGGGCATCGGCACCAGGGTGAGCGGCCCGCCGGAACGGTGTATTTCGGTCGAAATATTGTCGTGCGGTGTTTCGTGACTGACGGCAAAAACCAGCGCATCCTGGTCATAAGACCAGCGGTTAAAGCGAATGCCCGCCAGATCACGCAGGGTGGAATTGCGCCCATCCGCTGCCAGAACAAGGGAAGCGGCAAATTTTTGCCCGTCGGACAATGTGACAATCGCCGGGCCGGGGCCTGCTGCCGTGGGCGGGGCAAAGCAGGTGACTTTGCACGCATTGATCAGCCGGACATTGTCCAGCGTGGCAATTTTGCGCAACAGGGCGGCCTTGGCGGCAATGTTGGTAATGTTCCAGCCAAAATAGCCGTCTTTGGTTTCCGCCCCGTCAAAATCGGCGGTTTCACGCGGGGTGCGTTCGGTGCCGCCTGCATCAATAATGCGCATGACGCGCAATTGCGCGCCGCTGGCCTGCATGTCATCCCACACACCGGCATAGGTCAGGGTATCAATACCGGGTTTTAAAAAGGCAGTGGTGCGCAAATCCTGCGGCGGGGTGGTGCCGTTTTTAACTTCTATATCGTCTGCTGAGTCCTGTGCGGTCTCGTCGGACGCGGCCGGGGCCGGGGCGGGGTCAACAACAACAATCTGATGGCCATCGGCTGCAAGCCGTACTGCGGCACTTAACCCGGCAATGCCGCCACCTGCGATCAGGATTTCCGTTTCTTGCATTTTCTGTCCACCTGTTGTGACCGTGTTTGTTCCATGCGTGATATATAGAACGCTTTGGCCCCGGGGCAAAGTTCCCGATTGTTTGCCAAGGCCCGAAAAGCAGCCATGCAGGGCAATGGGTTGTCTTGAATGGCGGTTTTGGTCATGCTTTTGCAATTGTTGGAAATATTCAAATGGAACCGATCAATGGTGGCGTGGCTGTATCTGTTTTGCGCAATCAGTCTGGAGGTTGCCGGTACGGTCAGCCTGAAATTTTCCGATGGCTTTCGCGACTGGCGGTTTACCAGCCTGTCGCTGGGTCTTTACGCGATCAGTTTTTGGGTATTGTCGATCACGTTGCGGCAATTGCCGGTCAGTACCGCCTATGCGGTCTGGGCGGGCCTTGGCACGGCGGCCATCGCGATTATCGGGATATTGTTTTTCAGGGAACCGGTGACGCTGCTGAAGGTTGTTTTTCTGCTGATGATCATTTCCGGTGTTGTCGGCTTGAATGCGCTGGGCAAACATTAAGGGCGCGGATTATGCGCATATATCGTGTGACCACACAGGAAAGGGGCTGTTATGACGCTTAAAATTGTCCGGCGACTTTTGCCTGATTGGGGAACAACATATGGTCCCGCTGGCGACGGCCCGTTTCCTGCAGTCATGGTGTTGCACGGGTCCGAAGGGGGCTGGTCCGGCTGGAGCCATCGAAACGCGGTGATGTTGGCCGCACATGGGTTTCTGGCGTTTCCGTTCACATATTCGCGGTCCGGCAATGTGTGGAATGCGGGCAATATCAGTGATGTGCCGCTCGATCGCACCGCCGAGGCCCTGGACGCCTTGCGGGCCTTTGCCCCGGTCAAAAATGATAGTGTCGGGCTGTTTGGTGTATCACGCGGGGCGGAACATGCCCTGTTAGTAACCTGTCTGATGCAGCGCGACGGTGTCGGGACACTGCCCGATGCGCTGGCGGTTCATGCCACGTCCGATGTGATTTGCGGGGGCTTTGACGCACGCGCCTATCGCGATGTCGGCGATCCCGGTTGGACCGCGTGGGATACCGCCCGCCGGGCATGGACCTGGCAGGGCAAGTCCGATGATCTGCTGCCAACAACGCCGATCCCGGTGGAAAAGTATGCCGGACCGGTGTTTTTAAGCCACGGCAAGAAAGATACGTTATGGTCGTGGAAAATGACGGAAAGACTGGCCGCCCGTTTGCGCAGCCAGGGGCGTGAACCGGAATTGCACCTGTATGAAGACCAGGACCATGTACCGGATTCCGAGGGCGAAAATGTCTTTTTCGATCAGCTTATCGGCTTTTTTCAGCGGCATCTGCCATAACGTCTAAAACAGCCAGATCGGCATGATGGAGGCGGCCAGCAGCAGGCCAAGAATGACATTGACGATTTTCCATTGCCGGTCTGTTTTAAGCAGGCGGGCCAGTAACGAGCCGGTGCTGCACCACAGTGACATGGAAAAAATCGCCGATATGCCAAAGGCCAGCCCCAGCCAGAAGGCAAGGTGCAGGGGATCGGTGATCAGGGCGGAAAACGATGCCGCAGCCCCCATCGTCATTGCCCAGGCCTTGGGGTTTAGCCATAACAAGCCAAGGCTGCCAAAGAAACTGATCGGTTTGGCAAGGTCATCACGGGTTTTGGGCCGGTTGCTGCGTGCAATCATCAATGCCAGCCACAACAGATAGACCGTGCCCGCCAGTTTCAGCAAAAGATGCAGTTTGGGGCTGGTCAGCATCAAACTGGCAAGCCCGACCGAGGCGGCAACCGACAGACTGACCATGCCAAAGGCAATGCCGGCAATCAGCGGGATGGATCGTCCCAGGCCATATTGCAGGCCCGAGGCGGTGGCAAGGGTGGTCGCCCCGCCCGGTGTGATGGCCGCTGTCAGGGTGAATAAAAATATCGGTGCCAAGATGTTTAAGGTCATTGGGGCGCCCCGGGCTGAATACGATTGAAAGCCATCAAATACCGGACAGGCGAATTAGAAAAGGCAATGTTTGTAATGTTCGATATTAGAAAACATAATGCCGGTTATGATTGGAAACCTTGATACATCCCTTTTGCGCACCTTTGTAACGGTTGCCGAGAAGGCCAGCATGACCGCGGCAGCCACTTGCCTGCATCTGACACAGGGGGCGGTCAGCCAGCAGGTGCGCCGTCTTGAGGATATATTGGATGTTACCCTGTTTGAACGGGATCGTCGCGGGTTGAGTTTAACGGCGTCGGGCGAGCGCCTGTTTGCCCGCGCACGGCAGCTTTTGGCCCTGAATGATGAAATATGGGCGGAAATGAAGGGGGAAGCCCAGAGCGGCCAGGTGCGCCTTGGCGTGCCGTTTGACCTGGTTGGCCGGGCGATTTCGCCGGTTTTGAAAAACTATAATGCCGCCTTCCCGCAGGTGGAGCTTTCATTGATTTGTGCGGCATCACCGGATTTAAAAGCCGCCCTTGACGCGGGCGAGATTGATCTGGCCTTGATCGAGGAGCCGGTCAATGAAGGGGCAGGGGAATGTTTGCGGATTGAACGGCTGGTTTGGGTGGGGGCAAAAGGCGGAATGGCGCGACGCAAACGGCCTTTGCCGGTTTCAATGGTGTCGCAAAGATGTGCGTTTCGTTCTGCCGTGTTTGACGCGCTGGGGCGTTATGATGTGCCGTGGCGCACGGTGTTTGAAAGCGGCAATATCGAGGCCACGGCCGTCACCGTGCGGGCCGATATGGCAATTACAACCTGGCTGGCCGTCACCGTGCCCGATGACCTTGAAATCATTGCCAACGACCCGGACCTGCCAGCTTTGCCCGCCTTTGCGATTAACATGTATGGGGCGGAAAATGCTGCAAAACCGGCCCTTTCCGCCCTGGCAGAACATGTGCGCAAACATCTTTTTGGCGATGATTGTGAAGGGGCATCCCTGAAATAAAAAAGGCAGGTGGGAAACCCGCACCTGCCTTTGGCGATCGGTTTTATCAACCGTCTCAGGCGACTTCAAAAATGCCGTCAATTTCAACAGCAACGCCCAGCGGCAGCGAGGCCACGCCCACAGCCGAACGGGCATGTTTGCCAACATCGCCAAAAATTTCGACCATTGTGTCCGATGCCCCGTTAACGACCTTGGGCTGGTCGGTAAAGTCGGGGGCGGAATTGACAAAGGCATTAAGCTTGACAACGCGGGTAACGTTATCGAGGTCGCCAATCGCGGCACGCAGTTGCGCAATCAGGTTTAGTGCGCACAGGCGGGCGGCCTTCTGGCCTTCTTCCACGCCATAATCCTTGCCAAGTTTGCCGACAAACTTCAGCTCGCCATTTTCCATTGTGATCTGGCCCGAGACATGAACCAGATTGCCCGATTTGACATAAGGCACATAGTTGGCAACCGGGGCGGTTGCGGTGGGCAGGGTAATGCCAAGGTCGGAAAGGCGGGTTTCAATTTTACCAGACATGAATGCTTCCTTTGTTGGGGCCTGTTTTTATGCGTGAGGCGTAATCTATCGGTCTTGGCAGATAAAAAAAACCGTTTCTTTGGGTGAAACAGGCCAACTTCGACGGGGTGTTTTGCGACTGTTCCAAATTGCTCATTTGTCATTTGCGGTTTTAACAGGCAAAAGCAGGGCAGTGATTTGAAACATAAAACCAAAAGGGGGGAAAGGATGCCAGGAAGGACAAAGTGGCTTGATCAGGTGCATGGCGGCTGGCTGGCCTTGCTGGGTATCACGATCCTGAGCCCCGATGCCCTGTTGATCCGCCTGATCAAGGCCGATGACATGACAACGGCCTTTTGGCGCTTGCTGATTTTGGGGCTTACCCTGATGGTGGCGGCGATGTGGCGCGGTATGCGGGCCCGCCAGACCCTGTGGCAGGCCGTGTGCCCGACGCGCCAGGAAACCCTCGCCGGGCTGTTTTATGGCGGTACCAGTGCCTGTTTCATTTTGTCGATCAAAAATACCGACGCGGCCAACACATTGGTGATTATTGCCGCAACACCGCTGTTAAGCGGTTTGATTGGCGCGTTTCTGTTTCGCCGTCGTCAGGCTTTGCGTACCTGGATTGCCTCGATTGTGGTGTTTGTCGCCCTTGCGACCATTGTCGGCAGTGGCCTGGGCGGGGCCAACATGCTGGGCGATTTGCTGGCATTGGGTACGGCCATTTGTATGGCGTGCTATTTCAATGTGCTGGGGGTGTGCATCAAGGTTGATACCGTGCGCGCCATGATGGTCGGGGCCTTGCTGGTGGCTGTTTTTGTCGCACCGGCAGCAACGCCAGCCGCCCTTTATCCGTGGGATCCATTATGGCTTGTTTTGCTGGGCTGTGTGGTTTTGCCGCTGTCTTTTACGTTTATTTCGATGGGGGCCAAACGCATTCCCGCCGCCGAGGTCGGGCTGATCATGTTAACCGAGGCCATTTTGGGTTCCGGTCTGGTGTGGCTGTTCATGGGCGAGGTGCCCTCGCGCACCACCCTGATTGCCGGTGCTGTTGTGATCACAACACTCGCCGCGCATAGCGCCCTGGCACTTTATGGCCGCAAACAGCGGCATTCTGCCAGCAAGGCTGTTTGATCGGCCAGTGTCTGTTGATGTTAAGCGAGGACTGAGATGTTCAAGTTGGACCATGTGATGGTTGAAGTGGATGAACCAGGAAAAGTGGCTGGTGATGTGGCGACAAAACTTGCTTTGCCCCATGCCTGGGACCTGATGGAAGGTCCGGATTATGCCAGTGCGGGGGTAAACTTTGGCAGCCTGAACATTGAATTTATCAAATTTACCAAGCGGTTTGGCCTGCGTGATACAAATTATCACGGCTTTAGTGGCATCGCGTTTGAGACCACGGAGACACTTGATCACTGTCGGTCCCATCTGGCGGATCAGGGTGTTAAGACCAGAATTGGCGAGGATGCAAAGGCCCATACGACCGTTGTTGTCGATGAAGAGAACATTTTTCCAACGCTGTTTTTGGTGAAGTATAAATTCGATACGACGGGCTGGAAAAACCGGTTAAAGGCCGAGTTTGAACAGGCCGGGGGCGGGGCCTTTGGCATTAGCGACTTTGCCGGGCTGGAAATCAGTCAGCCGGCCGAAAGGAATTTTCTGCAAGGGTTTGGCATAACGCCATCGACGAAAAACCGCCTGAACTTCACCGCAAAGGCCGGGTTTGAGGCGGTTGTGCTGGATATGATCCCCAATCTGGAAATCGTCATAACCCCGCAAACCGCACAGGTATAATGAAAGGCGGTTTTGGCCTGCACCCCCAACGTCTCTGCTTATGGCCGGAGGAACGTGGGGGCAGGTCACAGCTTGGATATTGACTTGGACGGTCAGGTGGGAAAATCATTTCGGAGATGATGGTGGTCTTTTGTAAGGTATGGATTAGCCGTGACCAACTCTATTGAACTGCGTCAACTCGGCTTGGAAGATATGGACAGCGCAGCAAATATCCATCGAGTAGCGTTTGACAGGCAGATGCCGTGGTTGGCTGGTTTACATACGCCGCAAGAAGATCAATGGTTCTATCGTGAGAGGGTTTTTCCCAACTGCTTTGTTTGGGGCGCCTCTGAAAATGGAGCTCTTGTCGGGTTTATAGCGTTTCAAAACGGGTGGATTGATCAGCTGTATGTTCTCCCTGCGGCTCAAGGTAAAGGCATCGGGACAGCTTTGCTCGACATTGCGAAGGCGAAGTCTGAACACCTGTCTTTATGGACATTCCAACGAAATTCCACGGCTAATTTCTTTTATAAAAAGCGTGGTTTCATCGCTACAAAACGAACGGACGGTATGGACAATGAAGAACGCGAGCCAGATGTGCTTTATGTTTGGGACCCAGAGCACTAGCGCGGAAAACTCCAATTAAAAACGATCCGGTTTTCAGGGCGCAGAGCACAGGTCAGTTTGTTTACAGGCCGATCAGGTGAAGATGTACCTGCCGATGATGCGGGGCGGCGCGATGTTCAAACAGGTAAATACCCTGCCATGTGCCCAGTACCGCCCGTCTGTTGGTAACGGGAATGGATAGGGACACATTGGTCAGTGCGGCACGGATATGGGCCGGCATATCGTCCGGGCCTTCGCATGTATGGCGATAAAGCGACGGGTCTTCCCTGACCAGGCGTTTGAAAAAGACCTGCAGGTCATATTGCACATCGGGGTCGGCATTTTCCTGAATGGTCAGGCTGGCCGATGTATGGGCGCAATAGACCGTCAGCAGGCCGTTTTCAATGGCGCAGTCCGCAACAAAGCGTTCCACATCGTCGGTAAATTCAATCAGGCCCTGTCCGTGGGTGCGAATATTCAGTCGGGTTTGAAACTGTTGCAAAAATAACCTTCCCGTTGTTTTACGCTGCTTTGTCGGCTTCTTCCTGATCGTAAAAGCGCAGCGCCGTCATGGCAAGGTTGGCAAATTCGATGCTGTGATGCAGGGTTTTACTGACATAGTTTTCGTCTGCCGCCCCCAGCGCCACGTAAAACGGCATTAAATGGTCGTCATGGGGGTGGGCCATGCGGGCATGGGGGGCCTTGGTGCGATAGGCCAGCAGGCTGTCGATGTCGTGCGCATTCGCATGTGTGACCATCCAGTCGCAAAATTCTTCGGCCCAGGCGTCAATCTGCGGGCCGTCATTGGGGTCCAGACTGCGCAGATTATGGGTAAGCGCACCACTGCCAATCACCAGCACGTCTAGGTCGCGTAAGGCGCGCAGCTTTTTGCCCAGCGCATAATGATCCAATGGGCTGCCGCGTTCCAGCATCGACAGTTGAAAGACTGGAATATCCGCCTCGGGCCGCGCGAGGATCATGGGCATCCATGCGCCGTGATCCAGCCCGCGGACGTCATCGGTGGCAAAATCCAGGCGATTGGCAATTTCGCGGGCCAGATCCGGCGCACCGGCCACGTCATAGTGCAGTTGATAAAGCGCATCAGGGAAACCGTAAAAATCATGGATTGTGTGCTGAAGCGGCGCTGTCGAGATGGTGGGCGTTGCAGCCTGCCAGTGCGCGGAGATAACCATGATTGCCGCGGCCCCTTCAAGATGGGGGCCAAGCTGCTGGTGCAGGAAATCAAAGGCCGGGGTGCTTTGCCGGGCCACCAGCATGGGCGAACCATGCGAAATGAAAATAGGGGCCAGCGACGGGGTTTGGGTATTTGCCGATCGGGTCATGAAATTTTCTCGCGCAAAATGACATTTGTTAGCGTCATCATTGCGCGGGAACGGCGCGCAAACCAGCCCCTGTTTGGCAACAATCTGTTCGCAAACAGGCTATACCAGCGATTTTTCGACCGTTCGGGAAATAATCCGGCGTCATTTGGTTAATGAGAGAGATTACGCGCCGCGATTATGTTTGGCGCGAAATTCGGCCTGTAGCATAAAGGCAGCCTCGACATCGTCGAGGTTTTCGCGTTTTTCCGGCGTCGGCCCCCCGACATAGGACGCGTCGATCTCGAGGGCCTGAATCAGCATTTCGGCAACTTCAGCCTTGCCTTCTTCAACAGCCTGACGATGGGCAATAATGATTTTGTCCGACAGTCGCTGTCCAGTATGGGACATGTAGGTTTCTCCCGATGCGAAAACACCCAAGATAACAACATTATAACCTGCGCTGAGAACAGAGACTATAACGCGTCACATCATATGGGAACCGATGAATGCAATTTCATCGGAAGAAACCGTTATTTTATTGCTTTTTGACCCGATTAGCGGCGGCGTCCTCCGAAAATCACCAGCAGGAAACCGGCAACTGCCGCCGCCCCGCCGCCGATGAGGTACCACATGGTTTCATCGGTATAATGACCAAGGAACGTGTTGGACAATTCTTCAACCGGCTTGTCGGTGGCATTCATGCCAAATACCAACAGCAAAATGCCAATCACCAACAATGCTGCACCAAGAACGCGGCTCATTGCCATCGAAAACTCCTGTCATAAGGCCCGTGTTATTATTTAAATCAACGCGCCACATGTGACGGTGGCGTGTGAACCAAATCATAACGCCGGATAGAACCGCTTGTTCCAGTACGATTTTACGGTTTGTGATTGGGGTGGGTCAGGCCAGGGCGCTGATCACATCCTTGCTGCTGGAAAGCACGCAATATTCCGACGCCAGAACGGCGGCAAACAGGTCAAACACGGTTTGTGCTTCATGGCGAACCCCTTTGGCATCCAAAACGTCAATTGCGGTGGTGGTATCAACCGGCAATATCACGTCAAACCCCAGGCAATGGGCGACGCGGATCGACGCATCCATCGAGTTGTGAATAACAACGCCGGTAAAGACCAGGCGGGTAATGCCTTGATCACACAGGTGTTTTTCAAGATCGGTACCGATAAAGGCGCAATTGACGTTTTTGGCAATGACGGGTTCACCCGGCAAGGGGGCGACTTCGGGTTTAAGGGCATTGCCCGGGCCATCTTTATGATAGGTCGAGGCCGGGTTGGGTTCGTCATGGCGGATATGGATGACCGGCAGCTTTGCCGCGCGAAACGCGGTTAGCAGATCCACGATCTTTTCAACATAACCGGGATTGTTTTTTGACGCCCATTTGGGGTCATCAATCGCCTTTTGCACATCCAGGACGATCAGGGCGGTTTCCTTGCCAAATTTCGCGAGTGTCATTTTAAAGTCTCTTGTTTGCGGCCCAAAAATAAACCGGCCGGGAGGTGATCCCGGCCGGTTTGCTGATTAAAGCTGAAGGTCTGTAAGGCCGGAGGCCTTAGGAGCAACCTGTGGTGCTGCCGCAGGAATCGCATTTCAGGCAGGTACCATTCCGCACCAGGGTGAAATTGCCGCATTCCGGACAACCATCCCCTTCATAGCCTTTCATGCGGGCTTCGCGGATGCGATCCAGCTTGGCATCGGTTGCCGACATCACCTCTTCACTGGCATTGAGGATCGCGGTGTCGCCGCCACTGGGTGCCGTGGTGGTGGCGATGCTGGCGGTTTCGGCCTTGTGACCGTGATCATGGGCGTGACCATGATCGGTGCCGGTGGCCTTCATTACCACACGTTCCTCAACCGGTGCGCCGCCATCGACAACATACAGGTTGCGACGGACAAAGCCGCTGGAGGCTACCTTGCGGATGGTTTCAATCGCGCGGTCTTCGGCCTTGGCTTCTTCGCCCAGGTCGCCTTCGGCCACACCCTTGCCAACCGCATCGGGCAGAACGTCCGACGGTTGAACATGGGCAAGGTCGTTCCGGCCAAGGTAGGAAATGGCGAGTTCGCGGAACATGTAATCGAGGATGGAGGTTGCCATCTTGATGGCATCGTTGCCCGACACCATGCCCGAGGGTTCAAACCGGGTGAAGGTGAAGGCTTCGACATATTCTTCCAGCGGCACGCCATATTGCAGGCCAATGGAAACGGCGATGGCAAAATTGTTCATCAACGAGCGGAAAGCCGCACCTTCCTTGTGCATGTCGATGAAGATTTCACCCAGCTTGCCGTCTTCATATTCGCCAGTGCGCAGGTAAACCTTATGCCCGCCCACGGTGGCCTTCTGGGTGTAACCCTTACGGCGTGACGGCAGGGAACGGCGGTCGCCGCGAATAACGCGCTCGATGATTTTTTCAACGATCTTTTCCGAGGCTTCGGTGGCCTTGGCCGCCGTTGGCTGATCGGCGTAATCGTCTTCTTCCACCAGGGCCGCGTTCAGCGGCTGGCTAAGTTTCGAGCCATCACGATACAGCGCATTTGCCTTCAGGCCCAGTTTCCAGGAATGGATATAGGCATCCTTGCAATCCTGGATCGAGGCATTGTTGGGCATGTTGATGGTTTTGGAAATCGCCCCTGAAATAAACGGCTGGGCCGCGGCCATCATGCGAATGTGGCTGTCCGCCGACAGGTAACGTTTGCCAATGCGGCCACACGGGTTGGCGCAATCAAAGACCGGCAGGTCTTCGTCGCGCAGATGCGGCGCACCTTCAAGGGTCATCGCGCCACAAACATAGGTGTTTGCTGCCTCGATTTCCTTTTTGCCAAAGCCAAGGGCGGCCAGCATGTCAAAGCTGATATCGTTGATTGCCTTGGCATCAAGACCAAGCTGCTTGACGCAGAATTCTTCACCAAAGGTGTATTTGTTAAACACGAATTTGATGTCGAAAGCGTTTTCAAGCGCACCTTCGATTTTGGCAATCGCATCATCATCAAACCCCTTGGCGCGCAGCGCATCGTGGGTGATGGAGGGTGAACCTTCAAGCGTGCCGTGGCCGACCGCGTATTTTTCAATGTCGCGAATCTGGCGTTCGGTATAGCCCAGCGTTGCCAGGGCAACCGGCACCGTGCGGTTGATGATCTTGAAGTAACCGCCACCGGCCAGTTTTTTGAATTTCACCAGGGCGAAATCAGGCTCAATGCCGGTGGTGTCGCAATCCATGACCAGGCCAATCGTGCCCGTCGGGGCGATAACCGTGGTCTGTGCATTGCGATAACCATGCTTTTCGCCCAGTTCCAGTGCCTTGTCCCAGGCAGCACGGGCCGCAACCGGAAGCTCGGCATAGGGGCTGTCAGCGGCCAGCAGCGGCACCGGATTGATCGAAAGACCTTCATAACCTTCCTGTTCGCCATGTGCAGCACGGCGATGGTTACGCATCACGCGCAGCATTTCCTGGGCATTGTCGGCATAACCGGGGAATGCACCCAGTTCACCCGCCATTTCGGCGGATGTGGCATAGGAAACACCACACATGATCGCGGTAAGGGATGCGCAAATTGCACGGCCTTCATCGCTGTCATAGGAAATGCCCATGCTCATGAGCAGGCCGCCAATATTGGCATAGCCCAGGCCCAGGGTACGGTAACGATAGGACAGTTCGGCAATGCGGTCCGACGGGAACTGCGCCATCAGCACCGAAACTTCCAGCACAATCGTCCACAAACGCACGGCATGTTCATAGGCTGCAATATCAATGCCGCCATCATCGGACCGGAAATTCATCAGGTTCATGGAGGCCAGGTTACAGGCGGTATCATCCAGGAACATATATTCCGAACAGGGGTTGGACGCATTGATGCGGCCGGAATTCGGGCAGGTATGCCATTCATTGATGGTGGTGTCATACTGGATGCCGGGGTCGGCACAGGCCCATGCGGCTTCGCCAACTTTTTCCCACAGGTCGCGGGCACGGATGGTTTGTGCAACCTTGCCATCGGTACGGCGAATCAGGTTCCAGTTGCCGTCATCCAGCACCGCCTGTAAAAAGTCGTTCGAGACCCGGACAGAGTTATTGGAGTTCTGGCCCGAAACGGTCAGATAGGCTTCCGAATCCCAGTCGGTATCATAGGTTTTGAAGCTGATTTCGGTGAAGCCTTCGCGGGCAAACTGGATGATCTTGTTGATATAAGAATCGGGGATCATCACCGCACGCGCCGACAAAATCGCTTCGCGAAGCTGCGGGTTGCTGCGCGGGTTCAGGCGGTCTTCGGAATCGGCGGCACCGTCCCAGTTGTTGCACGCGGCCAGAACTGCGCTCAGATGCTTCTCGGCCAGTTTGGAACCGGCGACAAGGGCGGCAACCTTCTGTTCTTCAACAACTTTCCAGTCGATATATTTTTCAATATCGGGATGGTCGATATCGACAACCACCATTTTCGCCGCCCGGCGGGTGGTGCCACCCGATTTGATCGCCCCTGCAGCGCGGTCGCCAATCTTAAGGAAGCTCATCAGGCCCGATGACCGGCCACCACCCGAAAGGGCTTCGCCTTCGCCACGCACATTCGAGAAGTTCGACCCGGTACCGGAGCCATATTTGAACAGGCGGGCTTCGCGGGTCCAAAGGTCCATGATGCCGCCTTCATTGACCAGATCATCCGAAACGGACTGGATGAAGCAGGCATGGGGCTGCGGATGTTCATAGGCACCGGTGGATTTGGTCAGTTTGCCGGTTTTGTAATCGACATAGGAATGGCCCTGTGCCGGACCATCAATGCCATAGGCCCAGTGCAAACCGGTATTGAACCATTGTGGCGAGTTCGGCGCGCCCATCTGGTGGGCAAGCTGGTAGCGCATTTCATCAAAGAAGGCGCGGGCATCGGATTCGGCATCAAAATAGCCGCCCTTCCAGCCCCAATAGGTCCATGTGCCAGCCAGACGGTCAAATACCTGGGTTGCGCTCAGTTCGCTGGTATAGCGTTCTTCAGCGGGCATTTTCTCCAGGGCGGGCTTGTCGGCCTCGTGGCGCCACAGCCATTCGGGAACGTCTTTTTCCTTCACCGGCTTCAAGGCAACCGGAACACCGGCCTTGCGGAAATATTTCTGGGCAAGAACGTCACTTGCCACCTGTGACCAACCTGACGGCACGTCAATGTCGTTCATTTCAAAAACCGTCGATCCGTCCGGGTTTTTGATTTTGCAGGATGACTTGCGAAATTCGATATCAGCATACGGGCTGACATCTTCCTGTGTGAACTGCCTTGTGATCCGCATGGTTTGCTCCGTATTCCGGTTTTGAGAAAGGCGCTGTGCGCGGTTGGCCTCGTAACCAGATATTGTTTGCTCAAAAGGTCAAGCCACTCCGTCCGACCTCTCTTTGAAGGGTCGATTTGGTCTGGCCGGTTTGTTTGGTGGGTTCCCCTGGGATGGTGCCCCGTCGGGAGCGCATTATAAGGCGATGAAAAACGCCTCGTCCACCAAACTTTGCGGTTGACATGAAATTAACCACTATATGTAGCGGTTCTGGTCTTTGTTGGCTGAAATGAATTTTTGGCCGGTCTGGTTAACAATCACTGAATCCCGGATAAGGCTTTGCCCCGTCGGGATTTTTTGTCGGCCCTGTCGTGCGAGTCATCGGGGACTCGTACCCGATACGCTATATATAGTATGTCAAAAATGAAGACAAAATCTTTGACGCCCAACCTAACGTCCTTTGCGATTTGAATCCAGCATTGAGCGTTAACATCCTTTTCAATTCTGACCAAATCTGACACAATCTGACGTCTAAGTTCATGTAATTTATGTGAAAAACGCTGCTTTTTTACATTGCTCAAACGACAGTTTCCTTTGGTTTTCAATCGCTTTGCCCAAGGGTGGGGCTGTGGATAACCCGGGGGACAAAGGGCGCAAACCGCATCTTTCCAAAGAGTCGTGATTTCCCATGTCCTTGTGGGGAAATCGTGTGGCCCGATGAAGGCCCGGAATGATCGGGGCCATTCTGATGGATGCGGTGCAGGCGGCTGGCTTGAAACATTGACTTTGCTCGAACATCGGGACATATAAGGTGCGTAATTGTCCTTGGTGCGCGTTCGCGCAACCATCGTCCTGTCTGGCAGGGCAACACAATTTGGAGAGAGACGACAAATATGGCCACCGTCGGGACCCGTATCTATACTTCGCTGTTTGGCAAACGCGTGGGCGAAGACCGTTATGGTAATGTCTATTATACTGAAAAGAAACCTGCGCAGGGCCGCAAAGCCAAACGCTGGGTGATTTATAAAGGCATCGATGAAGGCTCCAAGGTGCCGGCGGAATGGCATGCCTGGCTGCATTATACACTGGATGCGCCGCTGTCTGAAAAGCCGGAAGACCGTTATGACTGGCAGAAAGACCATCAGCCAAATCTGACAGGCACCAAATATGCCTATCGTCCGAAGGGGCATGATTATCAGGGTGGTCAGCGCGCCAAGGCGACAGGTGACTACCAGTCATGGTCGCCGGAAGGCTGATTGTGATTGACCGGATAGGGGCCGAATAATGGCGCAGCCGGATTTATATATAACATTGCAAGGATGGGATTGAGGTATGGGCAACAGGCTGGTCGAAACACTGGCAGGTGGCGCGGTTATTTGCGTTGCGGTCGCTTTCGCCTTTTTTTCCTATTCGCGGGCGGGGTTAAGTTCGGTCGAGGGCGGCTATGAGCTGTCGGCGAGCTTTAACCGGATTGACGGTTTGGCGACCGGCAACGATGTCCGGATTTCCGGGGTAAAGGTTGGTTCTGTCGTCTCGCAGAACCTGGACCCGAAAACCTATATGGCGGTTGTCCATATGAAGATTCAGCCCAATGTGGAACTGCCGACCGACAGTGCCGCAAAAATCGCCTCGGACGGCCTTTTGGGGGGCAAGTTTGTCTCGCTTGAGCCGGGCGGCGATATTGATATGATCAAGCCGGGCGGCACCATTCAATATACCCAGGGGTCGGTGAACCTTGAGGAATTGATCGGCCAGGTGATTTATTCCAATAAGTCGCAGGGTGATGGTGGGAGCAAGGATTCGGCACCGGCGGGAAAATAAATGTGCTTAACGGGCGAAGCATTATGCAAATCAGCGATTTGTCATGATTTCGCCCGTTTTGGTTTGCATCTTGTGGCGCAGCAAGGCCGGATGTTGATGGAACATCTGGTCCCGGAGACGGAGCAAAGCAGATCATGAGCAAGTCGGACATAACCAAAGATATGCCGGTCTGGCACCAGCCCGACGGTGCGCCGTTATCCTGTGTCGAAAAAATCAGGGTTCTGAACGAAAATTTCGTCGAATTGCGTGAAATGATGCAGGATGCGCTGGAAGACGCCCTGTTGATGGGATGTGACGAAGAACAGTTTCGTGCCGTGATGCACGAAGTTGTTGCGGAACTTGAAAATCCCTACGGGACGCCGGAGAAATAATTCCCATGACTGTAAAATCCCTGTTTGCCACAGGCGTTTTGACCGCCAGCCTGATGGCCGGTTTTGTTCCTGATGCATCCGCGCTGGATTATCGCAAGGCTGATGTCGCGCAGCTTCAGGGGCTTGATAAAATTACTGCCCGTATTTCCACCTTTGACGTGCCGGTGGGCCAGAGCATTACTTTCGGCTCGCTCACCATCAAGGTGGATGCCTGCTATCGTACACCGCCCGAAGAACGGCCTGAAAGTGCCGGTTTTCTCGAGATTACCGACCATCGTTCCGAAGATAAAACCGATGTCGAGGTTTTTGACGGCTGGATGTTTGCCTCCACTCCGGGTCTGTCGGCCCTGGAACATCCGGTTTATGACGTCTGGGTCAAGGAATGCCTGGATGCCAGTGACGAGGCCCCGTCCGGTAACGATGCCATGCCGCCGGAAAATAATGGCTGACCCGGCATAAAGCCGATTTGGAAAACAGTCGCCAACTTTTCCCTATGTTCCTCCGCACGCCAAAACACACAAAACCCGCCATTTGATGAATGGCGGGTTTTGTGTTGATCGCAAGGCAGGTGGCAAAATGCCACCTAAGCACTGAATTTAATATCAGGCCAGTTTCTCGCGCAGGAAATGGGCTGCGATTGTCAGTCCTTCGCCGTCAATGCCATGCGGTAGGCCGGGGCGTTCATGATAGCTGACGTCAAAGCCGTTTTCGGCCAGTGCTGCCTGCGCCAGTTGCGATGCCTGGACCGGTACAACCGGGTCATCGCTGCCGTGAATCAGGGTAACGGGCGGGCGCGATTTGATTTCGGTGGCAAGGGTATCGGTACCCAGCAACGCCCCGGAAAAACCGACAACTCCGGCAATTTTCTGGTCGAACCGCGGGGCCAGTTGCAGGGCCATCATGGTGCCCTGGGAAAAGCCGACCAGGGCGAGTTTGTCAGCCGTCAGGTTGTGACGCGACAGCAATTCGCCGATAAAGGCGGCAATTGATGCGGTGTTTTCGCGCGCACCCTGTGTCAGTGCCTTGAGCGCACTTGGCATGGTTTCGGCATTGCGACGTAAAAATTCGGGATCATAGGATGCCAGGCTGAACCATTGCCGTCCGAACGGCGACATTTCGCAAGGGTGGGGGGCATTGGGGGCGTAAAAAGCGGTATCTGGCAGGACCTTTGCCAATTCCGGGGCCAGCCCAATCAGATCGGCGCCATCGGCACCATAACCGTGCAAAAAAATAACGATGCTTTTGGCTGTTCCCGATGCGGCCGGAAATTCCGGCCCTTCAAGGGCTGTTTGCGACATGTGTGTCTTCCCGAAATATGATCACGTAAACCCGCACCCTGCCGGAAACCCCTGTTCAGGGCAAGGGTTTGTACCCGGTTGCCTTCAATTATGGCGTGACGTGGATAAAGCTGTGGATAAAATTTGCCGCCTCTGACCCGTGCAATGGAATGCTTTCACAATTGTCACGGGTAAATCCCGTTTAAATGATGGTTTTTTTTATCTACACACCCGTGGGTAGAAAGATGACGGCGCGTTATGTGATTTGTGAGTAAATTGCCTTTCCATACCCGGGGCGATCCAGCAAATTCCTTTTGGTATATTGGATACAAATAACAGTTTATGGGGGAGCGGCGCAAAATGATGCCGATTTTCCGGCATGTCCGGTGGTTTTGGCAAACAAATCTCGCCATCCGGCCTATTGCGCGATATGACATTGGAAATGTCTTGAAAATGCCGGTTATCCGATTGTTTTCATTCATTCCGACAGGTTTGTCCGTTTTCGCGAGGGGATAATGGCAATTTCTCGCCGCTGGTTGGGCAAGGGGGACAGGCGTGTTCTCGCCCTTACGGTTCCCATCATTTTGTCCAATGCCACTGTGCCGCTATTGGGCGCTGTTGACACGGCTGTGGTGGGGCATCTTGACAGCCCGCACTATATCGGTGCGGTTGCTGTTGGCGCGCTGATTTTCAGTTATGTTTTCTGGAGCTTCGGCTTTTTGCGCATGGCGACCACCGGGCTTGCCGCCCAGGCAGCGGGCCGTCGCGACGCGCAGGAGGTGCGGGCGGTTTTTGCCCGTGGCGCGATGATTGCGGTTGTGGGCGGGGCACTGGTGATGCTGCTGCAATGGCCGATTGTCGAACTTGCCATGCGTCTGATTGCGCCGACTCCCGATGTTGAGGCCGCCGCGCGTGACTATTTCCATGTGCGCATTTGGGCCTCGCCCGCGACTCTGATGCAATATTGCATGTTGGGCTGGTTGCTGGCGATGCGCGATAGCCGGGCGGTGTTTGTTTTCCAGGTTGTTTTGAATGCGCTTAATATCGTGCTGGATATTCTGTTTGTGCAGGGGTTTGGCTGGGATGTGCGCGGGGTTGCCGGGGCAACCGTGATTGCCGATTATTCCGGTATTCTGTTGGGCTGGTTTTTAATGCAGCCGCATTTGAAACGGCTGGGCGGGCGCTGGCGGGATGTGGTGCTGTTTGACCGGGCCCGTTTGTTGCGACTGATGCAGATAAATGGCGACATTTTTATTCGCACCCTGGCGCTGACATCGGCCTTTGCGCTGTTTACAACATTCAGTGCCCGGTTTGGCGAAGTCACCCTGGCGGCCAACGCGGTGTTGCAAAATTTTTTGATGTTTGCCTCCTTTGCGCTGGATGGTTTTGCCCATGCTGCCGAAACCCTGGTGGGCCAGGCTTACGGGGCGGAACGGCGCAAACAGTTTTTGTGGGCGGTGCGCAAAACCACCGTGTGGGCCGCTATTTCGGCCTTTGTGATGACGCTGGTTTTCGCCCTGTGTGGCATACCGATTATTAACGGATTGACCAGCATTGCCGATGTTCGCGACGCGGCCTATTCATTTTTGCCCTGGGCTGTTGTGTTGCCAATAACAGGGGTGCTGGGGTTTCAGTTTGACGGGGTATTTTTAGGGGCGACGCAAACGCGCCACTGGCGCAACATGATGATATGTTCGGTTGCGGTATTTGCCGTTCTGGCCTGGGGGGCTGTGGCCCTGCAAAGCAATCACGCCCTGTGGGCGGCGTTTAACGTGTTTTTTCTGGCCCGTGGTCTGACATTGGTCCTGCTGTTTCCCAGTATTATCCCGCGTGATGCGACCGGTTTTGCCAAAAGCTAGGCTGTGGGGGGGGAACAGGTCTGGCACAGGTTCAGTCGGTCTCGGGAACGGGCAGGCGGGTGCTGTTTTTGACTTCGTGCAGGGTAAAGCTGGATTTGATATTGGCGACACCGGGCAGTTTCATCATCACGTCGGACAGGAATTTCTGATAGGCAGCCGGGTCCTGAACCACGATCCGCATCATATAATCCTGATTGCCCACCATCGCATAACAATCGACAATTTCCGGGTGCTGTTGCACGGCGGTTTCAAAACGGCGCAGCGAGGGTTCATCATGCTGGGTCAGGGAAACGGTGACAAAAACATTTACGCCCAGATGCAGGTGTGCCGGGTCCAGCAGGGCGACATATTTGCGAATGACGCCACTCTCTTTAAGTTTGCGCAGGCGGCGCAAACAGGGGGATACCGACAGCCCCACCTTGTCAGCCAGTTCCACCATCGAGATGCGGCCATCTTCCTGAATTTCCCGAAGAATATTGCGGTCAATTGCATCAAAACCGTTGCGCGCCATAGCGTGCCTACTCCCTTTGACGAAAATGCAGATAGATGGCGAATGCGGGCTGCGCAAATATTTTGTCCTGAAGGGCGGTTTTGCGCAGCAATCTCCTGGCCGCGATAAGCCACGACTTGGGCGTTCTGTCAATCATTGCGTGAGATATTGCGCCGATAATTGGCGATGTTTGCGGTGTGCAGCGCGCTGGTTGAAGCCGGTTGTGCCCAGCTTTCCGTTTGGGTGTTTTGCGCCGGTCAAGCGGGATTAAGTGTTGCGGTACAACCCGGGGAACGGTATTGCAGGGCAGGCACACTGAAAACCAGGCAGTTCGGGCCAGCCCGCCCCCTCGCGCCGGCTGGCAAACCGTGCTTTTGTTTCGGCCCGCATACCGGCGTGGCAAAGGGCATGGCGTGCGGAACTTATCATTGCTGCCTGCCATCCGGACAGTGTAGTATAATCGTACTGAATTACGTATTTGGGATGGGCGACATCTCCTGGCGAGGACGCGGGTGCCTGCGGGTTGTCTGCGGTACAGGAAAGGCTATTTTGGTGGACGCAGCACATAACAAACCGGGATATAACCGGGTTTATATCGATGATCATGAAATCAGTATCCGGCCTGCCGTCAAGGCAGACCTGCCCGATGTGGTGGACCTTGACGAGCGCACGACCGGCCTGCGCAAGCCCGAATACTGGGATGATCTTTTTGTGCGTTATGGCAACCGCAAGGACAGCCGCTTTTTTCTGGTCGCGGAAGAGGGCGAGACGCTTTTGGGCTGTATCTTTGGCGAAGTTCGTTCGTGGGAGTTTAATTCCGTCCCGTGTGGCTGGGTTGGCACGGTCAGTGTTGAACCCGATTTGCGGATGGGCGGTATTGGTACCATTCTTTATGATGAAATCTGCCGCTGTTTCCGCCATGCCGGGGTGCAGAAGGTGCGGACCATGATCCCGCGTGATGCCACCGACCTGATGTCGTTTTTCCGCGCCCAGGGCATGATGGCCGGGCCTTTCATCCAGCTTGAAACCGATATGGAAGAGGAGGGCTAAGCCATGATGTCTTTGCAAAAGGCAACATTGTTTGCCCTGTATGCGGTGCTGGAACTGGCAGAAGATAGCGAACGTCAGCTTTCGGCCTCCGAGATTGCCGAACGTTACAATATTTCCACCAATCACCTTGCCAAGGTTTTGCGCGATCTGGGCCGGGCCGGGCTTGTGGAATCGGTGCGCGGTGCCGGGGGCGGGTATCGTTTTTGTGGCAATGCCAAACGGACAACCCTGCTTGATGTGGTGGAACTGTTCGAGGAAGTGGGCGCCGGGCCGTCCAACGGCATTGTCCAGGAAACCAATGCGGGGGTGGCCCTGTCGCTTGTTATGGATGAAATCGAGGCGATTACCTATGCCACGCTGCAATCGATTTCGATTGAAACAATGCTGAAACTGATGCGCCGTCGCAAGCCAATGGAACGCAAAATATCCACCGGTCTGTTCCGCGCTGTGTAACTGTTTTGTATCGATCATACGAAAGGCCGCCGAATGGATGTTTCGGCGGCCTTTGTTTTGCGTAACGGCAGTTTTATCGTGCGTTAACGGGTCTGGTCTGAGGGGCCAGGTTCCGCGCCGGGCGCTGCCGGGGCTTCGCCCGTGCTGCTATCGGTATCCTTTGGCGCGGTTTCGGCCTTTTTGCGGGGTTTGCGCGGGGCGCGGGGCTTGGCAGGTTTTTTGGCCGCCGCCTTTTTCGGTTTGGCGGTTTCGCCCTCTGCCTTGTCTGCGCCCGCAGCACTAGCACCAGCATCGGCATTGGCATCGGCTTTTACATCTTCACCGTTACCGTCATCCTGTGCTTTCGCGGTTTTACGGGCTGTTTTCGGTTTTGCTGCCGCCTTGGCGCGCGGTTTACGCGGGGCACGGGGCGTTTTTGCCTTGGCCGGTTTTGCCTCGACCGGGGTTTCCGCCTGTGGGCCGGTTTCGGTTTCAGCTTCTGCGGGTTTGTTGGCCTCGGGTTTGGTTTCGCTCGCCGCTGCATCAACGGCTTTGCCATTGTCACCCGCTGCTGCATTTTCCACAACCGGGGTACCCGTTGTGGCAACAGGTGCCTCTTTTTCCGCCGTTTCAACCGGTTTTGGGGCCGGGGTCGAAGCCGGTTCTGTTACCCCGGTTGCGGATTTTGCCGCGTCGTCGCTTTTATCAGCCGCTGGCGCGGATTTACGGCTTTTGCGCGGGCTGGCTGCCTTGCGGCCGGTGGTTTTACGGCCTGTTTTTTTGGCTGTTTTGCTGTCGCTTTCGTCTTTTTCCGGGGCTGCCGGTTTCCGCAGCGACGATTGCGGCACAGGGGTTAGCAAAAAGGCCGGGACGTGGTCGCCCATGCCGATAACCGGTTTGTCGTCATGATCATCCCGGTCGCGGCGGTTGTTGTTTTTCCGGTCGCGCTGCGGGCGGTTATGCTGGCGGTCTTCGCGCTGGTCACGGGCGTGGCGCGGGCTGTTATTGTTCTGGCCCGCATTATTGCCGCTATTGGACAGGGTGTTGTCCCGTTTGCCTGGCTGAGCACCCTGTTCTGCCGGTTTGGCAGCATTTGCTTCGGCCTGGCTGGCCGGTTTGTCCTGGTTCGGGGCAGTGTCGCGCCGTGATGCGTTGCGGGTATTGCGGTCGCTACGGTCATTGCCCTTGCGGCTGTTGCGCTTGTTACGGCGTTTTTTGCCGCTAAAGTCCAGCTCCAGGGTTTCGATTCCCTCAACCGAGGTCAGGGGAATCGACATATTGATGGTTTTATTGATCGCTTCGACCAGTTTGCCATCTTCTGGCGTGGCCAGGGTAAAGGCCTTGCCTTCGCGCCCGGCACGGCCGGTACGACCGGTGCGGTGAACGTAATCCTCGGCATTGAAGGGCACGTCAAAATTGAAAACGTGCGAAACCTCGGCAACGTCAATGCCGCGTGCGGCAACGTCCGAGCAGATCAGAACGGTGATTTCGCCGCTTTTGAATTTATCAAGTGTCTCGGTGCGTTCGCTCTGCACCAGGTCGCCGTGCATGCGACCGGCATTAAAGCCATGTTTGGTCAGTGACTTATAGAGAATATCGACGTCTTTTTTGCGGTTGCAAAATACAAAGGCGTTTTTGATATTTTCGTTGCGGATCAGGCGGCGAAGGGTTTCGCGCTTGTCCATTTCGTCAATGACCAGCAATTTATGCTCAAGCGTCGTTGCCATGCTCGAGGGGGCAGAGACGGTAATTTCTTTCGGATTGCTCAGGAATTTATCGGCAAGGCGACGGATTTCCTTGGGCATGGTGGCCGAGAAAAACAGCGTCTGGCGCTGTTTGGGCAGCATATTGACGATTTTTTCAATATCGGGGATGAACCCCATATCCAGCATACGGTCGGCTTCGTCGATGACCAGCAATTTGCAGTCCGACAGCAGAAGTTTGCCGCGCTCGAAGGTGTCAATCAGGCGGCCCGGGGTTGCGATGATAACATCGGCACCCTTTTCCAGAATCTTTTGCTGTTCAACAAACGATTCTCCGCCAATGACCAGCGCCTTTGAAAGCGGCACATATTTGCCATAGGTGTCAAAATTGTGGGCCACCTGGGTCGCTAACTCGCGGGTTGGCTCCAGGATAATGGAGCGCGGCATGCGCATGCGCGCACGGCCATGATGAAGAATATCGAGCATCGGCAGCACAAAGCTGGCCGTTTTCCCCGTCCCGGTTTGGGCGCAGCCAAGGATGTCACGGGCCATCATCACGGATGGAATGGCCTGGCGCTGAATGGGGGTCGGTGTGTCATAACCGGCGTCTGCAACGGCTTTGAGGATATCTTCGCTCAGACCGAGATCGGCGAAAGTCATATGTTTCGGGTTCCCGCAAAAAATGCGTTAAAGATTGATTTACTTAGAGACAAATCTGCTTGGGTGGTAAAGCCAAGCCCGGCCCAAGTCAAGAAAAACGCCTTTAAAAAGGTGGTTTACCTGCATTTTTCGTCCTCTGGATGCTTGTTTGCGAGCTGGTTCGGACATATCGTGGCGGCAAGGCGTGTTCTGACTGGCGCTATTTGCGAAGGAGGCTTGTGATGTTGATGGATGCTGCCCGCTCCACACTGGTGATTGTAGATGTTCAGGAAAAGCTGTATCCGGCCTGCCTTGATCCGGTTGACATGATTGATGCGTGTTGCTTTTTGTTAAAATGCGCCAACCGCCTGTCGGTTCCCGCGATTGTGACAGAGCAATATCCCAAGGGCCTGGGGCATACGGCCAAATCCATTCTTGATCTGCTTGAACAAGAAAGCGATGGCAGCAATGTGGTGGATAAAATCAGCTTTTCCTGTCTGGGGGCTGAGGGATTTCTGGCAAAACTTGAAGAGAATCACGGGCGTGACCAGGTTGTGGTGGCGGGCATGGAAACCCATGTTTGTGTGTTGCAAACTGTGCTTGATTTGATCGAGCGGGGGCGCGAGGTTTTTGTTGTGGCCGATGCGGTATCCTCGCGCAAGCCGCATGACCGGATTTTTGGGCTGGAGCGCATGCGCGATGCCGGGGCCAAAATTGTGACCCGCGAAAGTGTGATGTTTGAATGGTTGCGTGTGGCGGGCACGCCGGAATTCAAGGAACTGAGTGCGCTGATTCGTTAAGCGTGCCCACTATGCCTTAGCAGGGCGCAAACCGGTTGCAACGGTTTTCATTGCGGTCAGGCTGGTTGATCGGGAACAGGTAATGAATGATCGTGGACGCCATGTCATCAACCTGTTGCGGATTGATCGGGTTTGTCATGTTTGCCCGAATTTCCGATACCACGCTGTCGCCGGAACAAAAGGCAAAACGCACCGGAATTGTTTTTTCGCCGGGCGTTAAGGGGGTGTTTTGCGGGTTCTGGCACATTTCATTGCGCCAGGTATCCTGTGTTGGGTTGACCACAACCACCAGTCGCTGATCCGGGCGGAGTGTGGGGTGATCTTTGCGGGTATCGGTGTGTGCGCCAGCCATCTCGGCTTTTGCCTTTTCCGGGGTCACAAACTGCAATTGCGGGGCAAACCCGTGATTGGAAAGCAGGCTGGCCCAGCGGGCATTATCAATGCCGGTTTGTCCGTCATGTACTTCCATCACCATGATATTCGATGGTGCGGCATAGCTTCTGAAGCCTGCCACATTGGTGGTTTCGTAATAGGGGGCCTCGATTATATTGCCACTGCAGGCGCCAAGCAGCGGGGCGGCAAACCCCATCAGGGCAGCAAGCACAGCATATTTGCGGGTTTTGACGGACATGGAAGGCGGACTCCTGAGCGATCTTTCAATCAAGCATAATGATCATATGATACCGGGTGACAGCTTGCCGGGGGCGGAGGAGGCAAAACCGGGATACAATACGATTAAAGGTGTGATACCGGAAACATAGGTCATGGAATCGCAAAATGTCAGTGCCAAGGCAAAGTTTCGTGGGTTTTCCTGATGATGCCGGAGACGGCGATTGTCTTTGACCTTGCCCCCGATCATCAGCGGGCACCAAAAAACCCGGCACCGCACATGCCGGGTTTAATGATGACGGTGATGACGTTTGAGGTGCCTTAAACGTCAATATCCTCGACAAAACGGGCATGTTCCTGAATGAACTGGAAGCGCAATTCCGGTTTTTTCCCCATCAGGCGGCCGACCAGATCCTTGGTCTGTTCCTGTCCGTCCGGTTCGGCGGCATCGGGCAGGGTGACGCGCAAAAGGGTGCGGTTTTCGCGTGACATGGTGGTGTCACGCAACTGCTGCGAGGGCATTTCCCCCAAACCTTTAAAGCGCGAGATTTCGACCTTGTTGGGGTTTTTAAACTCGGTATTGAGCAGATGTTCCTTTTCGGCATCATCCATCGCATAGATGCTTTTGCCACCCTGTGTCAGGCGATAAAGCGGCGGCATGGCAAGGAACAGGCTGCCATTTTCGATAAGACCCGGCATTTCCTGATAGAAAAATGTCATCAGCAACGATGCGATATGCGCGCCGTCCACGTCAGCATCGGTCATGATGATGATGCGTTCGTAACGTAAATCCTTCAGGCTGAAATCAGAACCGGTACCGCAGCCAAAGGCCTCGATCATGTCCTTGATTTCCTGGTTCGCCATCATCTTGTCACGGGTGGCCGATGCCACGTTCAGGATTTTACCGCGCAGCGGCAAAACGGCCTGGGTTTCGCGGTCACGGGCCTGTTTGGCCGACCCGCCTGCCGAATCCCCTTCGACCAGGAAAATTTCGGTACCCGCCGCAATCGAACGGGAACAATCCGTTAATTTGCCGGGCAGGCGCAGGCGCCGTGTGGCGGACTGGCGTTTGGTTTCTTTCTTTTCCTTGCGGCGCAGGCGTTCTTCGGCGCGCAAAATAATGCGTTCCAACAGCCGCTTGGCATTTTCGGTATCCCCGGTCAGCCAGTGGTCAAAATGGTCGCGAACGGCGGTTTCAACCAGTTTGGTGGCGTTTTGTGTGCCCAGCTTTTCCTTGGTCTGGCCCTGAAATTGCGGGTCCGGGATAAAGACGGACAGCATGACACAGCCGCCGCCAAAAATGTCTTCGGCGGTGATGGTTGATGCCTTTTTCAGCCCCACCATATCACCATAGGCCTTGATCGCCTTGGTCAGGGCATAGCGAAAACCGGCCTCGTGCGTGCCACCCAGCGGGGTGGGAACGGTATTACAATAGGAATGAAAATAGCCTTCGCCGCCTTCCGGCCAGCCCACGGCCCATTCCACCCGTCCGGGGCTGTCGGCAAATTTGGTTTCCCCGGCAAAGGGGCGTTCCGTCACCATCTCGCGACCCTTCAGGGTCATTTCGAGATAATCCAGAATACCGTTGGGGAATTTCAGGACTTCTTTTTGCGGGGTTGGGTCATCACTGGTCAGAAGCGACGGATCGCACGACCAGCGAATTTCCACACCCTTGTAAAGATAGGCCTTTGAGCGCGCCATGCGGAAAATGGTGCCGGGCTTCAGCTTGGCCCGCGCGCCGAAAATTTCGGGGTCGGGACGGAAAATAACCGTGGTGCCGCGCCGGTTGTTAACCGTGCCGCCATCCTGAAGCGGGCCAAGCGGCGTGCCCTTGGAATATTCCTGAAATACCAGTTTGCGGTCGCGCGCGACTTCGACCCGGAATTTGTCGGTCAGCGCGTTCACCACCGACATGCCAACACCGTGCAAACCGCCTGATGTTTCATAGGCCTTGCCGGAAAATTTGCCGCCTGAATGCAGGGTGGTCAAAATGACTTCCAGCGCCGATTTGTCGGGGAATTTCGGGTGCGGGTCGGTCGGGATACCACGGCCGTTATCGCGAATCAGAACGGTATTGTCGGTTTGCAGTTCCAGTTCGATCCAGTCGGCATGGCCTGCCACCGCTTCGTCCATCGAGTTATCGAGGATCTCGGCCACCAGATGGTGCAGGGCGGTATCATCGGTGCCGCCAATATACATGCCCGGACGCCGACGGACGGGTTCAAGGCCTTCAAGAACCTCGATATCCTTGGCGGAATAGGCGTTTGCGGTGCTCTGGTTTGAATCTTCAAAAAGGTCGGTCATGTTCCCCGGAACGCAACTGGTTGTTTTAAGGGTATAATTTGGGTGGCAGGTGGGTCGGGACGATTGTTGCACATGGTGCATAACACCCTGTCCAATACCGTGCTGGCATCGCCTGCCGATAAACGAGTACCATAAGATTTAAATCCCGGCTCATAAAAATGTTTTTCCTTTTGCAATGCAACCGGGTTCACGGAAAAAAATAGCGGATCAGGCCGGGTATCCGGCAACCAGGAGTGAGTGCGATGGTCGATAAACACGAAAAATCCCATGATGAAGGTGCGATGCCGCGTGGCGACATGTGTACGCGGACCCTGGCAATGCCCGGCGATACCAACCCCAGCGGCGATATTTTCGGCGGCTGGCTGATGTCGCAAATGGATATTGCCGGTGGCGTGCTGGCAAGTCAGATTGCCGAAGGCCGCGTTGCCACCGTTGCCGTGGATGGCATGACCTTCCATCGCCCGGTTTATGTGGGTGATGTGGTGTGCGTTTATGGCGATATTGACCGTATTGGCAATACATCAATGGTGCTGCATCTCGAAGCCTGGGTCCTGCGCCGCAACCAGCCGCCACGCATTAAAGTGACCGAAGCCACCTTTACCTTTGTCGCCATCGACGCCAACGGCCGCCCGCGCCCGGTGCGCAAGGATGAGGCAATGGCCTGATCTTCTGACTTTGCAGATGATTTTCTGGTCATGTTATAAGATATGTCAAAGGCAGCATTTGAGAGTGCCGCCTTTGTGCCTTATTCCAGCGCATAGCTTTGATTGACCATATCTTCGTCGATGTGGAAAGGCATTGCACCTGTGAATCAAGCAATCAAGATGGTTTCTATTGGTTAATCACATGGTTAATCAAAGGATATTTTGCAAATTGGGTCGTTATCCCACAGCTGCATCTCAATAAATGTTGTTTTGGTCGCGTTTTTGGAAGTGTAGCAAGCAGGGAGCCCCCAATTGGAAACAACGGTTTTGAGTTGTCTGAGGGTAAATAATTGTCCATTGAAAGGGGGAATATTGATCCGTGTATCATCAGTTTCCTCGAAGCAATTCATGCTATCGGAATAGGTGAATGTGATCATGTCTTCGTTGAAGTCGGATAATTGTATATGTACTGACTTGGGGCGGGAAATATCCTTTCCGTCAGAAAAATCACCCAGAAAGAAGTAAATCGGTGTGTTTCTGGGGGTGATGCCAATCAGGTTCTGGCGCTTTTCTCGTAACCACGTTTCTGTCCGCAATCTGCGATCTAGATAGTTGCGCTTGATTTTGGTGAGTCCTGATTGGCGAATGTCTTGAAGAATGTTTTCTGCATCCGATGCGGGCAAATCACAAAGATTCTGAAAACGCCCTCTTCGCGGATCATAGTTGTGTGTTACAATCTCGGGAAGGTTCCATTGTTGCATCATTCCTGATTTTGTCCAGTATCACAGGACAACCAGCTTTCTTTCGCCACCCGAATAAAGTTTTCGCCCATGATTTTATCAACATCATCGGGCAGGTAGCCTTCGTTGATCAGGGCATCGGCCAGCATCGGCAGTTTGCGCGGGTCAAATACGGCAGCCCCGCCCGCATTGGGGCCATAGCCGCGTTCTGCGGGCCAGTAATAGGCGCGGTCAACCCCTTCGGGGAAGTCATTGGCCCCTTTGACCGATGGCATGGTATCCAGACCAATGCCGACATGGTTTACACCGACAAGCTCGACCAGATAATTGATGTGGCGCAGCATATCCTCGACCTCGGGCGCATTGGCCGACTTGATGAAACGCTGGAAGCCGCAAACGCCGATCACGCCATTGGTATCGGCGCAGGCCTTGATTTGTTCATCATCAATGCAGCGTTCATGCCCGCCCAGGGCCTTGGGGTTGGCATGGCTAAAGACCACGGGCTTGTTGGAGACCCGCATGATGTCGAGGCTGCTTTGCCGCCCGGTATGCGAACAATCCATGATCATGCCGGCCGCATTCACCGCCTTAACCATTTCATGGCCCAGCGCGGTGAGGGGCACATCGGTATCGTGGCACCCCCCCGCGACCGAATTGTTGCGGTTATAGGCAAAATGGATTTGCTTTACACCCAGCTTGGCAAAGACCGGCACCATTTCGGGCATGTCCTGCAACATCATCGACCCTTCAAGATCAAAACCAACGCCGAGCAAACCGGCCTTTTTGGCCTTTGCCAGATCGTCAAATGTTTCGATCTGCATGTATTTGTCGGGATGGGCGGCAATTTTGGCGCGGAAATCGGCAATCACGCGCAGGATATGCGCAACCGAATTCATATCCATGCCAACATTGATGCAGACATAATCAATATGACCGGCGCGATAGGTATCAAGCAGGTCAATCGGCACAATCGGGTCCAGCGGCAGGCAGGCATGGGCATCCCATGTAAAGGACGGGATGTGCTGGCGTTTGTAGTCGCGCAAGGCGCTGTCGGCCGGGGCGAAAGGGGTGGCAAATTCGGTGTTGGTGGCGATTGTCATGGTGTCTCCGGTCAGTCCCAATCGACAAAGCTGTCAATCACGGCGCGGTCATAGCCGCCTGCCGCCTTGTAAAGCTGTTGCGAATAGGGATGTTCAAGTGAACCCTGGGCAAGCTGGCTGGCGGTGGCACGTTCAACAATACGACCGTGATTCATGATCGCGATATCGTCGCATACATGCGCCACAACCGCCAGATCGTGGCTGACCATGATATAGGTCAGCCCCAGATCCCGGCGCAAGGCCGCCAGCAGATTAAGCACTTCTGCCTGGATCGAAACATCCAGTGCTGATGTCGGTTCATCAAGCAGCAAGACACTGGGTTCCAGAATCAGCGCGCGGGCAATGGCAACACGCTGGCGCTGCCCGCCCGAAAGCTGGTGCGGATAGCGAAACCGGAAGGAATTATTCAGCCCGACCTGTTCGAGTACCTTCACAACGCGACGGTCCGAATCGCCCAGTTTATGGACCGAAACCGGCTCGCTTAAGATCCGGTCGATGGTATGACGCGGATGAAGTGATCCAAACGGATCCTGAAACACCATTTGCACCTGGCGATAAAAGGTTTTGTCGCGTTTGGGCCCAAGTTCATGACCATGCACGACAATATTGCCTTCCCAGTCATCGACCAGGCCGGTCATGGTGCGCAAAACGGTCGATTTGCCCGAACCGGATTCGCCGACCAAACCAAAGGAACCGTTTTTCGCCACCTTGAGCGAGACATCCTTCAGGACGTGGTTTTCGCCAAACCAGGCATTGAGATTTTCAATTTCAATCATTGGCTTATCTTATCCTTCCGCCCAGCTTGCCTGGCGTTGCAAAACGGGCAGGTCGTTATGGTTGCCATCCATTTTCGGCAGGCAGTTGAGAAGGCCCTGGGTATAGGGGTGTTTGGCCTGGTCCAGCTCGCTTGCGCGGATTTCCTCGACCACGCGGCCCTGATACATCACCAGCACCCGGTCACAGAAACTCGAGACCAGATGCAGATCATGGCTGATGAAAATCAGCGCCATGCCGCGTTCGCGCACCAGATCATCCAAAATCGCCATCACTTGAAGCTGCACCGTCACATCCAGGGCAGATGTCGGTTCGTCGGCAATCAGCAATTCCGGATCGGGGATCAGCATCATGGCAATCATCACGCGCTGGCCCATCCCACCCGAAACCTCGTGCGGGTAGGATTTGAAAACGCGCTGCGGATCACGGATTTTTACCGCTTCGAGCATTTCGATGGCGCGATGGGTGGCTTCTTTGGTGCCGACCTTGTGATGTTCGCGGTAGGCCTCGATGATCTGATCGCCAATCGTCATGACAGGGTTAAGCGAATATTTCGGGTCCTGCATGATCATGGAAATGCGTGCACCGCGCACCTTGCGCCATTGGCGCGGGCTCAGGTTGCGCAAATCCACATCGTGGAACTGCATTTCATCGGCGGCAATGCTGCCATTGGCCGCCGTCAGCCCCAAAATGGCCCGTCCGGTTTGCGATTTGCCCGAACCGGATTCGCCCACAATACCCAGCCTTTCCCGGCCCAGATCAAACGACACACCGCGCACCGCGTTAACCGGCCCCTTGGAGGTGGAAAAGGTGACGGTCAGATTTTTGACCGATAACAGTTTGTCCTGGCGCATGGTCAGTCTCCTCCGCGCGGGTCAAGAACATCGCGCAGGCCATCACCCAGCAGGTTAAAGCCCAAACTGACAACAAAAATCGCCAGGCCCGGCACGGTCGAAACCCACCATTGTTCCAGCAGGAACTGGCGACCTTCGGACACCATTGCCCCCCATTCTGGCGTCGGCGGTTGTGCCCCCAGACCCAAAAAGCCAAGGCCCGCTGCAATCAAAATCATGCCGGCCATATCCAGCGTCACGCGCACCACGACCGAGCTGATGCACATCGGCATGATGTGGCCCAAAATAAGCCCGCTGCTGGAAACACCCTGCAGGCGGGCGGCATCAATATAGTCCGATTTGCGCACCGTGATGGTTTCGGCACGCGCAATACGGGCATAGGGCGGCCATGCGGTTAAGGCGATGGCAAGCACGGCATTTTCAAGCCCCGGCCCCAGGGCCGAAACAAAGGCCAGCGCCAAAATCAGTTTCGGGAAGGCCAGGAAAATATCGGTAATGCGCATCAAAACCGAATCAACCCAGCCGCCAAAATAGCCCGCCACCGTGCCAATCAACAGGCCAACAGGGGCAGCGGTGATGGTGACAAGGGCCACGATCATCAGGGTATATTGTGCGCCGTAAATCAGCCGGGAGAGAATATCGCGCCCCAACTGGTCGGTGCCAAACCAGTGCGCGGCACTGGGCGGCTGAATGCGATTGCCAAGGTCGGCGGCAACCGGATTATAAGGCGCGATAACCGGAGCAAAGATGGTCAGAATGATCAGAACCAGGACAATACCCAGCCCGATCATGGCAAGATGGTTTTCCGTCAGTTTGGTCCAGGCCAGCCAGGCACGGCCACAGCGGGCCTGAAACCGCGATTGCGGCGTGTTTGATGTCAGCCACTGCCGCAAACCGCCAGAATTTTGTTTGGTCACTGTTTGCATTTTTTTACCTTCGGGCGCGCGGATCAAGCAGTCGATACAAAAGATCGGACAGCATATTGACGCCAATAAACACGGCCCCCACCACAATGGTACCGCCCAGCACGGCATTCATGTCGGCATTCAAAAGCGAATTGGTGATGTAAAGACCAAGGCCGGGCCAGGCAAAGATGGTTTCCGTCAGCACCGATCCTTCAAGAAGGTTGGCATAGGAAAGCGCAATCACGGTCACAAGTGGCACCATCACATTGCCCAGCGCATGACGCCAGATGATGCGAAATTCGGAAATCCCCTTTACGCGCGCGGCCAGAATATATTCCTGGCTCAGTTGCTCGAGCATGAAAGAACGTGTCATGCGCGCAATATAGGCCAGCGAAAAATAGGCCAGGATCGATGCAGGCAGAATGATATGGCTGACGGCATTCCAGAACAGGTCGGTATCGCCATCAAGCAGGGTATCAACCAGCATCAGCCCGGTTCTTTGCTCAATAAAGTCGGCATAAAACGAATCAATACGTCCGGGGCCGGCAACCCAGTCCAGTTTCATGTAAAAAACCAGAAGCCCCATCAGCCCCAGCCAGAAAATGGGCATCGAATAGCCCACCAGGCCAAAGACGCGCACCAGATGGTCCGGCCATTTACCCTTGTGAACTGCGGCAAACACGCCCAGCGGCACGCCAAAGATGACACCGATAATGGTACCGATGGTTGCCAGTTCCAGGGTGGCGGGGAAGACGCGGGCAATGTCGCTGAGAACGGGTTGCGATGTCAGGACGGATTTGCCGAAATCCCCGTGCAGGACATTGCTGACATAAATGTAGAACTGCTTCCACAGCGGCAGGTTCAGGCCCATTTCCTCGCGCACGCGGTTATACACCGCCTCGGAGGCATGGTCGCCCACGGCGGCCAGGACAGGGTCGATGGGCAGGATGCGACCGATTAAAAAGGTCACAAGCAACAGCCCGAAAAATGTAATGATAACGGAGAAGGCGACGCGAAAAATGCTGCCGACCGGCCCCGAAAGAAGACGGGCGCGTTTGCGCCCGCCCTGTCTGGTTGAAGTCACGGTAGACATCTACCCGTTCCTTAATCCTTGGTCACAAAACGATAGAAGTTGGTATCGAATGACGGGCCAAGTTTGAAGTTATGAACATTGCTGCGGATACCGGCGATTTCGGTTTCCTGGAACATGATCACATAAGGCCCGCTTTCCATGACCTTCTTCTGAAGGTCCTGATACATGGCGATACGTTTCTGGGTGTCGCGTTCCAGAACGGCGGCTTCGGTTTCGGCCGTCATTTCTTTCGGATCCCAGCTATTACGCCATGCCAGCGGTTTTGCCGCGGCATCATCCGAATTATCCGGGTTCCAGGCAAAGGTGGCGGCATTGGTGTTCGGGTCCTGATAGTCAGCGCCCCAACGGCCAATATAAATATCATGTTTACGTGCACGATATTTGGTCAGGGTTTGCGCACCATCGCCCGGAATGATTTCCAGATTAATGCCAGCCTGCGCCCAGGTTGCCTGGATCGACTGCGCCATTGCGGTAATGGCGGTGGTGTTACGGGTATCCATCGTTACGGTGAAACCGTCCGGATAACCGGCCTCTTTAAGCAGTTCCTTGGCCTTTGCCACGTCAAGTTTATAGGGGTTGGTATCCGATGCGCCCAGGAACCCGTCGGGCAGGAAGGCCTGGTGGATGGTCGCACGACCCGCCAGGATGGTATCGGCAATGCCCTTGTAATCAATAAGATATTTCAGAGCTTCGCGGACTTTGGGGTTCGACAGATATTTGTTCTTCTGCGACAGGCCCAGATACCACAGCGTGCCTTTGGCACGTTTGTCGAATTTGATGTCCTTGTCGTCTTTCAGGGCATTGACCTGATCGGCTTCAAGGTTGCGGGCAATATCAATATCGCCTTTTTGCAGCAGCAACTGCTGGGATGCGGCCTCGGAAATGCTGCGAATGATCACGCGCTTCATTTCCGGGGCACCGTCCCAGTAATCGTCATTGGCAACCAGCGACAGGCTTTCATTCGGGGTCCATTTGTTCAGCTCGAACGGACCGGAACCGGCATAGGCGGTTTTCAGCCATTCATGGCCCATATCGCCGTCTTTTTCATGCGCCATGACTTCTTTTTTATCGATGATCGAACCGATACCGGCGGTCAGGCAATACAGCACGAAGGTCGGGGCATAGGGTTTGTCGACTTTCATCACCAGGGTGTGGTCATCCGGTGCGGTAATTTGGGTATCGACATTCTCCTTGGTCAAACCGAACTGACCCAGAATAAAGGCAGGCGAGAGATCCAGTTTGATCACACGGCGCAGCGAAAAGGCGGCATCTTCGGCGGTCAGTGGATTGCCGGAAGCAAACTTGATGCCGTCGCGAATTTTAAAGGTATAGGTTTTGCCGTCTTCGGAAACGTCCCAGCTTTCGGCAACAACGCCGTAAATTTTTGAAACGTCTTTATTGTCATAGCCAATCAGACGGTCATAGGTGTTGCCCGAATATTCCGCGCCGGAAAACTCGAAAATTTCCGCCGGGTCCAGCGTGATGATGTCGTCAATCGAAAACGCCATCACCAGCGTGTTTTTGGGTGTCTCGGCCTTGGCGGCCATTGGGGCTGCCGCCAGTGACGTGCCGAGAATCAGCCCCGCGATAAGCTTGCGCATGTTGCGCCTCCCTGCTTGGTGGTGTCCGAAGTGCGAATGTTGGAACGGTTATACCGTTTTTCGCCCCCGTTTTGTAACTACAAGATGACAGCACACTTGGGGAGGGTAATCAATGCTGCGGCGCAACAAATCGAACAAAGTGCATGTAAAAAAACCGAAAATCCCGTATTCGGGAATCAGGTAAAAATAAAAACGACTATAGATTGCAATGGTGTGATCTTGTTCATTGAAAATGCTGATATATTTGATTTGACCGCACCAGACAAATGGCAGGGGGCTGCCGGGAAGTGGTTGGAACGACAGCAGAATCCGAAAGTGTGCACGCTGTGTTTTCCGGGATCATAGGATCCCGGGACTGATATGCGGGGCCGAATATTTTAAATATTGAAATAGTGGCGCGGCATTTGGAAGGGAAAGACAAAAAAAGCCGCATGATCCGAAGATCAGCGACCTGTTTGTACTCTAAAAAGAGTGGCGCGAGTGACGGGACTTGAACCCGCGGCCTCCGGCGTGACAGGCCGGCGCTCTAACCAACTGAGCTACACCCGCTTGGTGTGTGGCGCGGTTTATATAAAGGGTGGCCGGGTCTGGCAAGCGTTTTTTTGCAAAAAAATAACAATGACTTGGCAGGCCCGGTTTTCTGCGAAAAATCGGTGCCAGGTCAACGGGGTGTAGGGTGGCTTTGACGTCCGGTCGCGGGCAAAATAAATGCCCGTCGCAAACCGGGTGGTAAATCGGTGGCACAGAAATGAATAAATATTGCGCAATCAGATGCCGGATTTTCCATTAATCAGATTAAGAAAAACGGGAAGGCGACATTGCGCAAGCCGCGTGATTGGCACTGTGCCAGATCAGGATTGTGCGGCTATGAGGAGGGGGTGTTGTGCGGCGCCCAAAAACAAAAAAACGCCAGCGAATAAATCGCGGCGTTTCTTTTGTTTTTCCCGAAGGAAAATGGCGCGAGTGACGGGACTTGAACCCGCGGCCTCCGGCGTGACAGGCCGGCGCTCTAACCAACTGAGCTACACCCGCTCGGTGTGTGGCGCGGTTTATATAAAGGGTGGTCCTGTCTGACAAGTCCTTTTTTCGATGAAATGTCGTTTTTTTTGCCAGGCCCGTTTGGGGGCTGGTTTAAACGCCGGAAATGTGCCGGCCGGGCCTGTGTTGTCCGAACCGTTCGGGGCCTTTGAAATTGGTGTGAAAATGTTTCTTTGCCAGGTTGAAAATAATGTTGATGCGGATCAACGCAAAAATATTGGCAAAATTCTATAAGTGAAATCATAACGTTTTCAAATAGCTACCGTGATTTTTGCCGCTGTGGTAAAAAATGCCGGACCAGCAGGAATGGACCCTGCCATGACAGACGATGGACCAATCCCCCCGCTTTTGCGTCAGATTAATGATGCGTTGACCCACCTTCACCCGGTGGGGGATTCTGCCGAAAATTCCGGCCCGGCAGGTCATGACCTGGATGTGGCGAACATACTTGCCCTGTTGCGCAGTGTCGTAAAATTATGGGGGGCCCAAAATGCGATGTTGTGCGGCGATGCGCCGCTGTCGCGGGCCTGGATGCAGGAACGCCTTGCAATCATTTCCCAAGAGCTTGAAAGCCTTGAACTCCGCCTTGATGATCTGGTTGGAAAGTCCGGAGGCGAAGACGACCCTTCCGGCCGCAACGGCGAAGCTGGCACCGCCGAAGACGCGTCAGAGCCTTTCGAGCTGATTGATTTTGCCAATCACCTAAATCATCTCAAGGGACGACAGGGGGCATGACGATAGCGGGCATGGCGACAGGGGCGCATAACGGCACCGGTCTGTTGTGTAACAGCAATGTGCCTGGGCCCGCATGACCGGAAGGTTGTGTGTCCCCCTCCGGGTTTGGTGCCCGGAGGGGGTTAAAGCTGGCGCGCTATTTCCGCTATTTCCGCTATTCCCGGGGTTCGGCATAGCGCTCGGCCAGTTTGGCGAGTGCTATGGTTGTGGCCTGTTCGACAGATGAGCCAAACCCCGTTACACGGCTGGCAAGAATCACGTAAATCGCATCGATATGAAGCTGGGCGACCATTAATTGCCGCCGGGTTGCGGTGCTGCGCTTTGCCAGAAAAATTTCCAGCGATTTGGCGATTTGGGTCATCAATGGATAGTCAAACGTGCCGCCCAGGGCCTTGGTGGCATAGGCAAGGTCGGAACATTTCTCGACGGCGGCACGGCGCAAATCGGCATCTTCAATGGCCTGGAGAATAAGCTGGCGGCTTTCTGTCAGGTCATGGCCGATGCTGCGGATAAAAGAATCGCTGCTGCGCTGCACCACCTTTTCCAGCTCTTCGAGCTGTTCTGGTGCCAGGTCAATATCAAAACCTTTGGTAAAGTTGACGGCGCGCTGCCGGAGTTCGGTACGGGGCGGGATGATTTGAACTTTTGGCCGTTTTTGTCCAGTCATCGAGGGTGATCAGTCCCGACAGGTTAAAAGGAAAGATGCGTGCGCCGTATTAAAACCGATCTCCCCCGGCGATGCGACAGTTGTTTCCTAGTTTCGTGACCGGTTTTGGGTTTCGCGGCGGTCGGGGCCGTCAAACGGGACCTGGCGTCGGCGGCGATCCGGGCCGAAATAGGTGTCGGTATTGATAAAGTGGCGCGGGCGGGTGATGACGGAAACAAGGCGGCTATACAGGGCCTTGGCGTTAAACGGTTTTGCCAGAAATTCGGTAATGCCGAGATCGCGCGCGGTGGTGACATAATGCTGTTCGGAATGCGCGGTTAACATGATGACCGGTACAAAACGGTTGGGCGACGAGGCGGAATTGCGCAGGGAATCGAGAAATTCCAGCCCGTCCATCCCGCGCAGGCGCCATTCCGTTATGATGATGTCGATTTGTTCGGCGCGCAAAATGCGAAAGGCATCTTCCGGTTTGCCAACGCGCTTGACGCTGATCGCCCCCAAATAAGACAGGGTATCGAATACGACCTGTGCGGAAATCTTGTCGCCATCAACAACAAGAAAGCTGATTTTGCTGAAATCAATTTTTGCACTCATCGGGTTTTGTATCCGTCCTGGATTGTGTGGCAATCATTGCCAAACCTGATATCGCAACACGCGACAGACCGCGATGTTAACGGCATTCATTGCATGGATTAGTTGTAACTGATTACCGGTTTGTTGCCTGCCCGGCAAGTCCGATCTAGCTTGTCGGTGCGTGTTTGGTCTGTTGTTTCAGATCCTCGGGACTTAGCGATTTTTCATCCTCCGGTGTGGTATTCCCTTCCGCTTCCAGCACAACAGCCGTGCCTTCGGCGTCAATCAGCTTTACCCGCACACCGGATTCGCCAAACATCTCGGTGGAAATATTCATATCGTGTTCCCACCGTTCCAGAAAATCGGCCGAGAGTTTTTGCCGGTCTACATATACCTCGGCAATGCCGGCCTGAATGATGGCTCGCGCGCAATCGCTGCACGGGAAATGCGTGACATAAAGTGCACAGCCATCCAGCGAGGTGCCGGTATAGCTGGCATTGTAAATCGCATTACGCTCGGCATGTTCGGTATAGGCATATTTGGTCGGGCGCTGATGGCGTGCCTCGACCTCGTCATTCACACCGCGCGGAAATCCGTTATAGCCAACGGCGCGAATCTCTTTTTTGGGGCCAATCACAACAGCACCAACCTGGGTGCTGCGATCTTTGGACCATTCGGCGATGTGGGCAGCCAAAGCCAGAAAACGGTGGTCCCATTTGCTCATGTTTTTATTTTCCCGCGTAAAAAGCCGGTGCATCGCCCCGGCATATGGATGTCTGATGTGCCTTTTAAAGAGGGCGGGGCAGGGGGGTGTCCAGCGAAAAAATTGTTATTGGACCCGGGCTTCGTTGAAAAGTAACTGTTCAAAGCGGGTGTGATTCACTATTAAGGGGGAACCCCCAGATACGAGAAATCAGGATATTTTGGCGCGCCCTGTGTCATTCTGGTTGTCGCGCCGGAATTAAATGTAAACCGAAAAACAACGAGGTAAGAGCGGATGCGCCGTCAACGCAAGGCGAAAATCATCGCAACCCTGGGGCCGGCAAGTTCCAGCCCGGACGTTTTGGAAAAAATCGTCCAGGCAGGCGTCGATGTCTTTCGTTTGAATTTTTCTCATGGCGAGCACGCCGAGCATCAGGAACGGTTTGAAACGATCCGGGAGGTCGAGGCGAAACTTGGCCGCCCGATTGGCGTTCTGATGGATCTGCAGGGGCCGAAAATTCGCGTGGGCACCTTTGCCGACGAAAAAATCACTCTGGAACCCGGGGCCAAATTCCGGTTCGATCTGGACAAGAAACCGGGCGATCAAAACCGTGTTTCACTGCCCCATCCCGAAGTTTTTGCCGCCCTGAAACCGGGGGCCAGCCTTTTGCTGGACGATGGCAAGCTGCGGATGCGGGTAGACAAGTGCGACGACAAATCGGCCGACTGCACGGTCGAAATTGGCGGGCCGCTGTCGAATCGCAAGGGTGTGAACCTGCCCGACGTCATGCTGCCCATGTCACCGCTGACCGAAAAAGACAGGGTTGATCTGGTCTATGGTCTGGAAATGGGTGTCGATTTTGTCGCCCTGTCCTTTGTGCAGCGTCCCGAAGACGTGGCCGAAGCCCGCAAGCTGATCAATGGTCGCGCCGCAATCGTGTCCAAGCTGGAAAAGCCGCAGGCGATTGAGCATCTCGACGAGATCGTCGCCCTGTCGGACATCATCATGGTGGCCCGTGGCGATCTTGGGGTGGAATGCCCGCCCGAAGACGTGCCCATCTTGCAAAAGCGCATCATCAAGGCCTGCCGCGAAGCGGGCAAGCCGGTGATTGTGGCCACCCAGATGCTCGACTCGATGGTGTCAAACCCGGCACCGACCCGTGCCGAGGCCTCCGACGTTGCCACCGCCATTTATGACGGGGCGGATGCGGTGATGCTCTCGGCCGAAAGTGCGGTTGGCAAATATCCGATTGAAACCGTCAGCATCATGAACCGCATCATGGTGCGGGTTGAACGCGACGAGCTTTATTTCCGTCTGCGCGAAGCGTCGCGCCCGGATCCCGAGCATAATGCCCCGGATGCCATCAGTGCGGCGGCCCGCCAGGTGGCCGGGACAATCGGTGCAAAGGCGGTTGTGACCTATACAACATCTGGGTCAACGGCCTATCGTGCCGCACGCGAACGCCCGGAAGTGCCGATTCTGGGCCTTACACCGAAAATCCAGACCGCACGTCGCCTGGCATTGTGCTGGGGGGTTCATCCGGTCTTTACCCGCGATGCCACCAATTTTGGTGAAATGGTGGGAATCGCCTGTGATGTTGCCAAGCGCGAAGAATTCGCCGGAAGCGGGGATTCGCTGGTGATTACCGCCGGTGTCCCGTTTGGCACGCCGGGGGCGACCAATATTCTGCGCATTGCGTGGCTGTCTGGACGTAACTGATTGCCGGTTGGCATCAAAGCCTGATCCTGCAACATCGTTTACCGTTTTGTGCAAGGGGCTGCCGTCGGGCGGCCCTTTGTGTTTGGCGCTGGCGGGTCCTGTTTTGCCCGACGGACCGGGATGATGATTTGGTCTAAAACGGCTAAATATATGGCATGTTTGGGTTTTGCCGCGGCAGCGTTAAGGTTTTTTTGAACATTTCTGCCGATAGTAAAAATCATGGAAATCAGTCTGTCATGGGGACGTGTACTGACAGGGCTTTGTTTTAAAAAGAAAATTTGGGGCTAATTTGTTGTTCTGGCCAGGGCACCTTGCTACAAGGGGGCGGTCAATGCGGCGATTGATCCCGGGAAACGGCAATTTGGTGCCCTAACCCGTTAAAAAAGTGGGGAAATAAAAGAACATGCTGGCCTGGATGTTCAATCGGCAAAAATCGAAAGACACGGACAGCAAAGACCGTGCTGGCGATAAATTGCGCGAACTGGCCGACATTGTTCGCACCGTTGCCCCCGACGAATTCTCTCTGAATCAAACCGGCAATGCCGGTTCCGACTCTGTTGCAGCGCCGCGCCCTGCGGGTGATCTTTCCTCACCGCCGGACGAATCATTTCTGAGTTTTGCCGCGCGCATTGGTGCGGACGAAGACGATTTTGACGATGACGAAGACGCGTTTTACATGCCCACCCGCCACGGCGAGGATGATGGCGAAACGCGTATGGATGTGTCACGTCGTTTGCGTCGTCTTTTGCCCGACCTTTCTTCTGCCCAGCGCATGGAGATGGTCGACGAATTTATGGATGCCATTGTGCGTCTGGCCGATTGTTACCGCCCCCAGGTGATCGCCCTGATCGAGCAGGAATTTGGTCATACGCCTTATCTGACCCGTCAGGCGGCGAACCGGCTGCGTCTTGATCTGGCCAATATCGGCCAGGTGCATATCATCGAATATGTCGAGCTGCTTAACGAATCCGATTTTGTTGATTTGGTGCGCGGGCGCGGTGAATTCACCACCACGGCCTGGAGCCGCGAACGCATGCGTGCCCAGCGTGCGCTTGCCCGCCGGGCCCAGGATAGTGCCGAACAGGCCAAGGGTGGCCTGTTTTCGCGATTGCGCCAGGGGGACGAACCGACCGAAAATGTGGTCGAGATCGCCCCGCATTTTGACCGCCCGGCATCGCGCAGGCATGAAACGCCCGAGCAGCGCATGGTAACGGGCCGGGATCGTTTATCGCGGACGGCACAGCGCCGGATGGCGCATTTTATTGCTGCGTCGCTGTTTGATACGCTGGTTGAAGAAGGTCGCCTGCGCGCCGAAGTGGCCCGTGCCCTGCGCCAGGCGGTGCGGCAACGGATCGAGAAAGTCCGTTTTGACAGCCGGGTTGCCCGCGATACCCGCCCGCCGATTGGCGAAGACATTGCCAATGCCGACCTGTCGGCCGAGGGCAATACCTTTGCCGATCCGTCCGCGCGGCGTGGTCCCAGTGTCGAGCAATATGTGCTTGATGCCCTGGCACGGAATGATGACGACGCGGTGGTGCGCGAACTGGCCCGTTACGGGCAGTTGCCGCCATCCGTTGTGGCAAAAATCCTCGATTCCGGAAGTGCCCGCGCCATTACGGCAATGGCCTGGCGGGCGGGCATGTCGGCCCAGTCGGCTGTTGTCTTGCAAATCAGCTCCGGTATTGACGAAGGGGACCTTGAAACGCCGGCGACGGGGGGGCGGTATGGTATGCCGCGTGCCGATATGGATTGGTATATCGATTTTTTCACCGATCCTGTTCCCGTTCCGGCTGCGGATGACAAGGCCAAAGCCGAAAAGACCGCGCAACAAGTGGTGGATGATGCCGCTGCACGCGAAAAGGACGGCAAATCTTCAAAGTCGTCCTCCCTGCGGCGTCGATTCGGTCGTAAGGGAGACTAATCGCCAATGTCGCTTGACCTTGGGATTTCTTATGACGGTCTGAAATATGCGCTTTCCATCAAGGACAGTTATCGCACGCGTGAACCCTTGACGGTGACAGGCGCGGGGGACCGCAAACGTCTTTTGATGCCGGAACATCTGCTTAGTAATGATCTGGCCCTGCTGCAATATGATGACCCGCTGGCGCTGGCCGTGATTGCGACCAAAGACCCGGAAAGCCCGATGGCGCTGGCCGCTGCCACCCGCATGGGGCCACATGCCAAATGCAAGGAACTGATTACCGGTATTTTTGAAGTGGTGGGCGATGCCACCAAGCATGAATTGGTGCATGACTGCATCAAGCTTTTGACCAAAAATGCCTTCAGCCCCGAATCCATGCACGTGGTGCGCAACCGTGCCTCCAACCATGTTGTGGAAATTCGCGAATTTTACCGCCGGGCGATGACGGAAAATTTGCGTGCCTTGCTGGATGGCAAGCGCGAAGCGCGGGATTTTGTCGATGAATTTATCGAACTTGCGACCAGTGGCAATTTGCGCATCGAAATTTACAAACGCCTGGTGATCAAGCTGATGCGCTCGGACGCTGTGCGGCCCAGTGTAAAATTCATGCTGCTTGAACGGCTGGACTGTTTTCCGCAAATGGTCAAAATCCAGATTGTGTCCGAGGTCAATGCCGCCCCCGATACGGCGGAATATCAAACCCTCAAGCAGGAATTGCGCTGGATTTACGAGGCCAAAACCCGCGAAACCAAACGGGACAATGCCGAGAAATCGGCAAAATCCTGGTTGTCGCCATCGCGGATGGATTTTGCAACCGCCGTTGGGATGCAAAATAAACGCAATGCCGAGGCAAACTGCGCCGCAGACCCGTATCGCGGCACCCGCTCGGCGATGCCCGGCTTTAACAGCCGCGAAATTGCCTCCTGGTTAAGCTGACCCTGAAGCCTGATTAGTATAAGCGGCGGGTTTATCCGGCGATGGCCCGGTGCGCGCTGTTGGCAATGTTTGTGCCGGTGGTGACGGGCAGGGGGGATGTGTCGGGCTGTTGTAAATATATGGTGCAAACCACCCGCAGCAGCGAGGCAAAATTGGGTATGGTGCCGCGCTGGGCCAGAACCTCGTTATGCAGCATCCCCAGAAACTGCGGGGTGGTGCATTTTTCCTTCAGGGCAATTTCATCAAGAATCTGCCAAAATCGCTGTTCAAGCCGCAGGCTGGTGACAACCCCGTTGATCCGGACGGACCGGGTGACGGTTTCATACAGGGCGGGGTCGGTTTCCGAATAGATATTGCACATGATTTTGGTTTCCCGGCGGTGGTGTCCCTGTCTTGTGAGACAAATCGGCCAACAGGCTACAGTGTTAACATATGTAACATTATAGCCTGTTTGGCCTGTTCTGTCTTGGCTCGCCAGGTCGTGCGGCCAGTTACAGGCTGATGGTTGTGCCCAGGGCCTTCAGGAATTGGGCCATCCATTGTGGATGGGCAGGCCAGGCCGGGGCCGTGACCAGGTTGCCATCGGTATAGGCGGCATCAATCTCGATTTCCATATAGGTGCCGCCGGCAAGTTCCACCTCGGGTGCACAGGCCGGATAGGCCGAAACCTTGCGGTCACGAATGATGTCGGCTGCGGCAAGAATTTGCGCGCCGTGGCAAACCGCTGCGATGGGTTTGTTCGCGGCATGGAATTCCTTGACCAGTTCAATAATTTTTTTGTTCAGGCGCAGATATTCCGGTGCGCGGCCCCCGGGGATGACCAGGGCGTCATAATCGGCGGCTTTCACATCGTCAAAATTTGCATTTAATGCAAAGTTATGGCCGCGTTTTTCGCTGTAGGTCTGGTCGCCTTCAAAATCGTGGATGGCAGTGCGGACAGAGTCGCCCGCCTTTTTCTCCGGGCACACGGCATCAACGCTGTGACCAACCGCAAGCAGTGTCTGAAAAGGGACCATCGTTTCATAGTCTTCGGCATAATCACCGACCAGCATCAGAATTTTTTTGGCAGGCATAATCGTTTCTCCCGTGATGATTGTGATGTGCGGGCGAAGCATAGAATATTTGCAGGGTGTGCGGGTAACAGCAGGCTACTACGCCCCGCAAAAGATAGTGTTTCCTCTCTGGTTTGCCAGTCGACCAAACAAATCTGTCAAACAAAAACGGACATCCAAAGGGACGTCCGTTTTGCTTGAAATATATCACCCGGCAACCAGATTATTCCGGTACGAGATTTATCGCACCCACTGGTTCAGGCCTTTGTCTCGCCAGAGGTTTTATCTGGCGTTGGATCCGCATCAACACTGGCCGCAGCAGAAGAGGTTTTCTTGGCTGCCGGTTTGGCCGCTGTTTTGCTGGCTTTGGGTTTTGCCGCCGTTGCGCGGCTGCGTGAGGCCGGTTTTGCATCGGCCTTGGCCTGCATGGCCGCCGAAAGGGCTTCGGCGCTATCGGCTTTCAGGTGCAAATCGCGCTGCGGGAACGGAATGGAAAAACCGGCTGCTTCAAGTTCGGTTTTCGACCGGCGGCTCAGATCCCAGAAGGTTGCCCAGAAATCCGGCGTATTGGCCCAGCCGCGGGCGGTAATATCAACCGAACTTTCCCCCAGATTGGCAACAAAGGCCATTGGCTCCGGCTCGGTCAGAACGCGGCTGTCGCTGGCAACCAGATTTTTCATGAATTCCAGCGCGGCATCGACGTCATCCTCGTAGGAAATGCCGACTTTGATATCAAGGCGGCGAGTCGGATTGCGCGAATAGTTGGTAATGGCACTGTTCCAGATTTGCGAATTCGGCACCGAGATATAGACGCCGTCTGCCGTTTTCATCAGAGTCGTGAACAGGGTAATTTCTACCACCGTGCCCGACACCGAACCGGCGGTGACAAATTCGTCCACCCGCAGTGGCCGCAAAACCAGAATCATCACACCAGAGGCGATATTTGACAGCGTTCCCTGGAGTGCCAGGCCAATTGCCAGGCCCGCCGCACCAAGCACGGCAATGATGCTGGTGGTTTCGACGCCGAATTTCGAAAGAACGGCGACAATGACGAATATAAGAATAGTATATTGTACGACGCTTGCCGCGAGCGGCTTGAGGGTATTGTCAACAAGTCTGGTATTTTTTAATGCGCGCCGAACCAGGGCGGCGGCTTTGCCTGCGGCCCACCAGCCGACAATAAGAATGATGATTGCGCTGACAATCTGAATGCCCATGCCCAGGGCAAAAGCGCGAATCATTTCCACAATCGAATTCGTGTCTGTGCCGTTCATGCAAACCTCGTATACTTGGCCACTAAAAATAAAGTGATCTTGTTTTTCTCTTACGGCGTAGGATGAACCTAGGATTACATGGTTTGAGCGGTATGAAAAGGTTGCTCGGTGCCACGATAAAAAATAATATCTTGGAACCTTTCGCTTTTTTGCACGTTTCCGGTCATAATAATACCACGTTTGGTACTATTGTTAGAGTTTGATAACAACCTGAACTACTGGGGCAAAGAACATGCAGTTTCGTTCGTCTTTAATCGTCGCAATTGGCAGCGTCAGTATGCTGGCCGCATGTAGCAGCATTGACAATTCAGGCACCGCTGTTGCCTACGGTGGCAATCCGCTCACCTATGACAGCTCGCTTGATTCGGCTCTTCATGGTGCCGAGCCGACCACCGCTTTTGGCAAAGACCTCAAGGCGGAATACATCGCTTACGCAGAGCGCGAAGCCGATGAATGGTACGACTTCTTTGATGCCGACTTTTTTGCCCGCAAGGCAGCAAAAGTTGCACAAAATGAAACAATTCTTCCGGAAGACCCGGCAAACTGGCGTTTTGACGACCAGGAAATCGCCCAGAAGCGCGCTGTTCGTGATGAACTGATCGGTCTTCTGGACGGCGGTGCCCGTGAAGCAATGCCTGACGTTGCTGCAACGGCACAGGCCCGTTACGATTGCTGGATTGAAGAAAGTGAAGAAGGTTGGCAGACCGACCTGATCACCAAATGCTGGAAAGAATACGAAGACGCAATCGCCAAGCTGAAGGCACCGAAGGTTGCTGCGACCGAAACACAGCCGGTGGCTGCTGCACCGCGTCTTTTCACCATTTTCTTTGATTTTGACAAATCCGAAATCACCCCGGTTGCCAAACGCGTTCTCGATGCGGCTGCCGAGCAGTGGGCTGCAAACCCGGGTATGGTAACTGTCGTTGGTCACACCGACGCCGCTGGTCCGGCTTCCTACAACCAGAAGCTCTCCCAGCGTCGTGCGGATACCGCTGCTTCGGCTCTCGAAGCCCGCGGCATCAAGGCTGGCGGCATTGAAGAAAAAGCCGTTGGTGAAAGCGATCTCCTGATCCCGACTCCGGATGGGGTTCGCGAGCCGCGTAACCGTCGTGTTACCATTTCGATCGACAACTAATATAAACCGTCGGTCATTTACCAAATCTTTGGCAACGGGATGGCATCATGCCATCCCGTTGTTTTTTTTGAATTGTCAAAAGACACGGGGATTCAGGCAGGGAAACTATGCTTGAAATGATCAGCTAAACCCATACAGTCGTTTGGTCTGATGATTGAGCGAACCGATATTCCGGGGGGAAAATGAACACGACGTCGTTTTGGCAAAAGAGTGTTTTGTGTGCTGTTTCGGCAGTATTCGGGCTTGGTCTTCTCACTTATTCGCATGTTGCGGCACAGGCGGCAGAGCCGACTCCGGTTGTTCCGTTTGAAAAACTGTTTGCCAAGGAACGCGGGGATTCAAAAGTTCTGCGGTTCAATGGTTTTTCCGGGGAAATTCCCAATAAACGCATTAAGGAACTTTTGCGCTCCGGCCCGATTTTAGGCGACCGTGTTTTGCTGTCCGAGGATGTCGCTGTTTATTTTCCCGACGGGTATATTGTTCAGTCCCGTGCACAATTGCCAAAATATATCCCGTCGCCGGGGTTAAAACCTTTTCAGGTTCTCTCGCGGGATAATCTGGTAAAAAATCCGCGTTACAAGCTGGTCAAGGAATTTGACAATGTTTTGGGCCGTGAATGTGCCCGTGTTGCCTATGGCAGCGGCTTTGCATCCATGCGCATCAACCGTGGCGGGGTGATGTCGCTTATTACCGAAACACCGGGTCTTTATGATGCCGTGATGGATGAACATACCACGACATATGACGTTACCAGTGCAGTACAGCCGGTTTTTATTGGCAACAAAGGGCTGGTTCCCGACCTGATCCGCCTTTGCCAGACCGGTACGGGCAAAATTGCCGGAACCCTGACCGCACAGAAATAATCATTCTCCGGCCGCGATCACAACAGGATCAGGACCGTTTGCGGTTCAATTGCGTGTCTTCTTCGTGTGAAAACATCCCCAAAACCTTTGCCGTTTTGGGGATGTCGTGTTTTCAGTTCGTTTTGCGCCAGTCCGCAACGAAAATTTGCGGAATTTCAATCGCCGGGCAGCGGTCCATGACAACGGTTAATCCGGCAGCCTGGGCGCGGCGGGCGGCTTCTTCGTTGATGACATTTAGCTGCATCCACACGGCCTTGGCCTTGATGGCGATCGCTTCGTCGACAACGCCGCCTGCATCCTCCGAATTACGAAAAATATCCACCATATCGACCGGCTCGGGGATGTCAGCCAGCCGGGCATAAACCTTTTGACGATGAATTTTATCACCCGCCTGTCCCGGATTGACGGGGATGACGTGAAAACCACGCCCGAGCAGAAATGCCATAACCCGATTTGACGGTCGTTCGGGCTTCGGGCTTGCGCCGACAAGGGCAATGGTTTTGGTGGTGTTAAACAATTCGCGCAGGCTGTTTGTGTCGGGATTGGTGAAAGTGCTCATGTTTTTTCTTTCCATCAGCGGAGTTCGCGCATTTGGTTAAGAGTCTAGGCTCGCATTGCGTCGGGATAATGGCATCCGGGTTGTGACGCTTTGTGATGCCTGCCTCGCGCAGAGTTGATCATGAGTTTAAGTGATCTTTGCCCCTGTGTTGCGTTCTATAGGCAGATAGATTTGCAACATGCCGCTGGCCTGTGCAGATATTCTTGCTGCTATATCATCACAGAAGGAAAGCCCATGTTTCCGTGGCTTGATCATGCCGGTCGTTTTTCCAGTTTCAAGTTGATGGTTTTTATTGCCATCCTGGTGCCGGGATGTGTCGTGCTGTGGCCGGTTCTGTTTCATGACGGGGTATCTTTGCCGATCAAGGATGCCATTCATGGCTCCGGCGACTGGGCCATTCGCATGTTGCTGATTTCCCTGGCGATCACGCCTTTTCGCCGGGTAACGAAATTTACCAAAATCGTTTTGGTGCGGCGGATGGTCGGGTTGGCGGCACTGGGCTATGCGCTTTGTCATCTGCTGCTTTATTGTATTGATCAGTCCTTTGACATATCGCGCATTGCGACCGAAATTGTCGTGCGGATTTATCTGACCATCGGTTTTGTCGCGGTGATGGGGCTGGTCGTGCTGGGCATAACCTCGACCAATGGCATGATGCGGCGGTTGGGGCGAAACTGGGGCCGCTTGCACAAGGCAAGTTACGGTATTGCGGCATTGGGTATTTTGCATTTTTTCATGCAGTCCAAGGCCGATGTTACCGAGGCAACCCTGATGGCCGGTTTTTATCTGTGGCTGATGCTCTCACGGTTTGCCAGCAAGATGAACTGGAAAATGAAGTCGCCCGTTACCCTGCTGGGGCTGGCGATTGCGGCGGCCATCGGCACGGCGGCGATTGAATATGCCTGGTTTGCCCTGGCAACCGGCGTTCCGCCCTTGCGGGTTTTGCAGGCCAATTTTTACTGGATGTATCCGCCCCGCCCGGCCTGGATTGTCCTGATTGCTGGTGTGCTGATTGCTCTGTATCCCGTCATCAAACAGTTTTGGGAAAAACGCGGCAATACGGATGATCCCGATCTGGCGGGTTCATCGGCGCGGCGGCGCAATCGGGCAGGGGCCCGTGTCCGGGCCACAGGTCGCTAGAAAATCGCCGATATTGTTTTCAGGTTGCGGCATTTACCCGGCGCACAAGGGCCGTCATCACCCCGGCGGCAATCAAAACCGAACCACCGGCCCGTCCCATGATTTGCAGGGCGCGCGGGCTGCGGAATTTTTCCCGCATGGTGCCGGCCGCCAGCGCCCATAGCAGCGCATTGATCATCGCCAGGCCGACAAAGGTTGCGATCAAAACGGTGAATTGCGGGGTGACGGGCTGATGCGCGATTACGAATTGCGGGACAAAGGCAATAAAGAACACAATGCCCTTGGGGTTGAGTGCCGTGACAATATAGGCATGTAAAAACATGCGGGACGGGCGGTTGCGCCGGGTTTCTTTGGACTCTTCAAGGTTATGGGGTTTTTCCCGCCACATTTTGATGCCCAGATAGATCAGATACCCGGCCCCGGCAAGTTTGAGGATGCCAAACGCCGTTGCCGAGGCGGACAAGACAGCCCCGGCCCCGAGCAGGGACACCGTCATGGCGGTAAAATCGCCCAATGCGACGCCGGGCACCGTGGCCCAGGCCGTTTGCCGCCCCTTGCCCAGGGCATAGCTGACCACCAGCATGATGGTCGGGCCGGGAATGGCCAGCACAATGCTGCAGGCCAGTGCATATGTAACCCATAATTCAAGTGTCACAGTCCGTCTCCCGTTATCCTGTCTCGCCGATCCGTCATGGTACGGTATGTGGCGGCTTTTTGCGCGTTATAAATGCGGTGTTTGACTGCGAAACATGGCGCAATCCCATCCTGCCCGGGCTTGTATTGCCCGGACATGACAAAACAGGCATCCCGGCTGCCTGTGGGCCGTGCAACCGGGAATATTCTCTGTTATTCATGCCGCCAGGTCGGGTGACGTTTTTCAATAAAGGCGCCAATGCCCTCGTCGGCATCGCGGGTTTGCATATTGGTGGTCATGACGGATGCGGCATAATCATAGGCATCGGCCAGCGGCATTTCGATCTGGCGATAAAAGGCTTCCTTGCCGATTTTAACCGTCGAACCGGATTTTTCGGCAATGCGCAAGGCCAGCGCATGTGTGGCACTTTCAAGGTCATCTTCCGCAACCACATCGGATACCAGGCCCATCTGCCAGGCTTGCTCGGCGGAAATGGGGTCCCCGGTTAAGAGCATGCGCATGGCGTGCTTGCGGGCGATATTGCGCGATAGGGCCACCATCGGGGTCGAGCAAAACAGGCCGATATTCACCCCCGGTGTGGCAAATTTTGCCGTTTCACTGGCAACGGCCAGGTCGCAGCTTGCCACCAACTGGCATCCGGCGGCCGTTGCCATGCCATGTATACGGGCAATAACGGGCTGGGGCAGGGTAACTATTCGCATCATTAACTCGCTGCACTGGGCAAACAGGGCAGCATGGGCCTCGCAACTTGAAATACTTTTTAATTCTTTCAAGTCATGACCGGCACAAAAGACTGGTCCATTGGCAGCCAGGATCACGGTGCGAATATTCGGCGACTCCGAAATGTCGTTTAATTCAAAAATCAGGGCCGACATCATCTTTGAGGATAGGGCATTTCTTTGTCGTGATTGATTCAGAGTGAGTATGGATACTGCACCACTATCCTCACGGACGATGTATTTTTCGGTATTTTCGTCTTTTTGGATCATTTTTTCCTCCCGAGTGCAAATTTTACTGCAAGTTCTTATACGAATGTCATAACATGTAAATCATGGTTGCTGTTACAACTTCAGGTCAGGCTGACGTGACACGAGATGTCCGGTGGTGTGCCTGAATATGCTAACCGCTGCTGGCATCAGGTGTAAGACATGGAACAGCGCGATCAACCCGAACGGGGGCCGCAGGATGTGGCACCGTCGGCATATGTTTCCAACCGCCGGATACAGGAAGCGCGTCGGGTAGTTTCCCCTGCCAGACGGTCTTCCATGAACCGCTATGACCGCCCCGAAGTGATTGAACAGGAGCTTGAGACCAAAAAGGCTGCCGCGATCGAGCGTCTGGCGGCCAAGGGGATTACTGTTACCCGCATCGGACCGGAACCCGCAACCCGGGCCGAACCGAACCCGAACCAGTATGTCTGGGAAACCAGTGCCCCCCGATCTGATCCCGAGCTTGACCAGACGGCCGGGTCGGAGCTGGCAAACGGCGCCTTTGAATGGAAAGTGGATGGCGCGCCTGCTCAGCGCCCGGCAGAGGACATACCGACAAATACCGTTCCGGGGAATGACGGTCTTGAAGGGGCCGGTGAAAGCCCCGATATGGCGACACAGATGCAGACGGAGCATGTGAGAACCGATGATTTATTGTCGCGATTTACCCAGGAACCAAAATTTCCCGTGTCCGCATTCGATGCTAACCCGGATTTGACAAGCATGGCAATTGAACAGCATGGACTACGTTTACCCGACAGACAACCGGGTACGCCGCGTCCCCCGAAAAGAGAACCAAGCGAGCCCGTTGACCAGATGCAGGGTGGTCGTCGGCGGGCCACGCCGGAAAGCTATGCCGCCCTTGAAAGCCTTGCCGCCCGGGCACCGAAAAAGCCCGAACCGCCCCAGCGCAAAGGGGTGGAGTTTTGGGCTCCCCGTATTGGGGCCTATATGATTGCCGCTGTTGCCGTTGGTTATGTTGTGGTGCTGACCGCGATCGAGCTTTATTCCCTGTTTTAATCGCTACTTCCCCTTTGGGGGCAGGCAGGCTGTTTTATTTTGGATGGCGGTACTTTGATCGGGTATCGCCGTTTTTGATTCCGGACGCCGTGTTTCGTGCCCTGTGCCCCATGTCCTGGGCGTTCTGCAATTCCTGCATGACGTCGCCTTTCTCTTACGTTAACGTAAACGTTAATAATCAAATGATGTGGCAGGGCGTTTACAGGGGATACCGGGATCATGGCTATTGGCAAACAAGCGGGCATCAGCCCCCGCGATTTTGATCGCATCATGGCGGAAAAAGTGCCCTTTGTCGGGGATATGGGAGTTATTACCGAAAGCCTTGATGCGGGCGTTGCACGGTTGCGGCTGCCATTTGACCAGCGGTTTATCCGCCCGGGAAACGTGGTTTGCGGTCCGGCGATTTTTGCCCTGGCCGATATTGCGCTTTATGCCGTTGCCTGGATGGTGGCCCCTGTGGCCGACTATGCGGTAACAACCGAGGCGACAGTTCATTTTTTGTCTGGGGCAAAGCCGGGTGATTTGATTGCCGAAGCCCGCATTTTAAAGGCGGGAAAGCGGCTGTTGATTGCCCAGTGCGACATTCGATCTGCCGTTGATGATGCCCTTTGTGCCCACGTGATCGGGACCTATGCCATGCCTCCGGCAGACAAAGCGGGTTAAAAAAGGGACCGTCAGTGTGGTAAAATAATACCAAAAGATATAAGTTATTGTTTTATAACGAATTATTCCTGTTGCTTTCCCGGTAAAAATTGGCATACTGCGCCCACTTTCAGCGAGGGGCGATTCCCTCCGTGAAAACCAGTTTCAGGTATAAGAATTTATGAAAACCTTCACTGCGACACCGAGCGACATTGAGCGCAAATGGTTCGTGATCGACGCTGAAGACGTCGTTCTCGGTCGTTTGGCTACAATCGTTGCCAATCGTCTTCGGGGCAAGCACAAAGCCATGTTTACCCCGCACATGGATTGTGGCGATCACATTGTTATCGTCAATGCCGAAAAAGTAAAACTGACCGGTCGTAAACTGACCGACAAGAAGTTTTACTGGCACACCGGTTATCCGGGCGGCATCAAAGAACGCACGATGGACAAGCTGCTGGGCGGCGAACATCCGGAACGCGTGATCATCAAAGCTGTTGAACGCATGATGAGCCGTGGCCCGCTGCGCAGCCAGGTTATGACCAAGCTGCACGTTTATGCCGGTACCGACCATCCGCATGAAGCGCAGCAGCCGGAAGTGCTGGATGTAACGGCACTGAACGAAAAGAATAAGCGGAGCGCGAAATAATGGCCGACACCAAAACTCTTGAAGATCTCAAGGATCTGGCGCCGGCTGGTCAGGCCGCTGCTTCTGAAAGCACCCTGCCGGAACCGAAGATCGACGAACTGGGCCGTGCCTATGCAACCGGTCGTCGTAAAAACGCCATTGCCCGTGTCTGGATCAAACGCGGTTCGGGCAAGATCACCGTTAACGGTCGCGAATTTGAAAACTATTTCGGCCGTCCGGTTCTGCGCATGCTGATCAACCAGCCGTTCGGTGCTGCGGCCCGTAACGACCAGTACGACGTGTTCTGCACCGTTGTTGGTGGTGGTCTTTCCGGTCAGGCCGGTGCTGTTCGTCACGGCATTTCCCGCGCCCTGATCAATTTCGAGCCGGAACTGCGCAAAGTCCTTAAAGCGGGTGGTTTCCTTACCCGTGACTCGCGTGCAGTTGAACGTAAGAAATACGGTAAAGCCAAAGCCCGCCGCAGCTTCCAGTTCTCGAAGCGCTAACCGGCAGCTATACGCAATCGCGATTTCAAAGGGCCCGCTGGTTACGCCAGCGGGTTCTTTTTTGTTTTGACCCCACCATTTACGCCCCTATCAGGAGATCACAATGCAATACAGACTATTACAACAACAGGACCTGCCAGCACTTGAGGGTTTTTTGTCGGCCCATACCAGCAGCACAATGTTTTTGCGCAGTAATTTGCGTGCTGCTGGTATGGGCCGACGCAACAATCATCGTTTGTCCGCCGATTATTATGGTGCCGTTTCAGAAACTGGCGATATTCATGCCGTCATCGCCCACATGCAGGCCGGTAATATTCTGGTTCAGGGGGGAGGGCATGAGGATGGCAATCACACCCTGAGTGCGCTTGCTGCCTATTGCCGTAACCGGCTGACCGGGCGGATTGCCGGGGTTTTGGGGCCGTCACAGGCGGCCAAAATGCTCCATAACGCCTTTGACCTGCCATCGGATGCCTTTGCCGTTAATCATGATGAAACCCTCTATACACTCGCACTGGATGCCGTAAAACCAGTCGTCCATCCGCTGGGGGACAGTTATCAGGTCGAGGATGCCGCCCGTATGGACCGGGCGACCTTGCTGCGCTGGATGCGGCAATACGAGATCGAGGCCTTGAATGCCGAGGAAAACCTGGCATTGGACGGTCGTGTGGCGTCGCGTGTGGTCAATGCGCTGGAGGATCGTTGCTGGTGGGTTTTGTTTGCCGATGGGCAACCGGTGGCGCTGGCCGGGTTTAATGCCCGTTTGCCCGATGCCGTACAGCTTGGCCCGGTCTGGACGCCCCCTTCACACCGCAATATGGGCTATGCCCGGTTTTTGGTCGGGCGCTGCCTGCTGGCTGCCCGGGCGCGGGGTGTCAAACGGGCCGTCCTGTTTACCAATAACCCGGCGGCACGCCGTGCGTACGAGGCATTGGGTTTTGTTGCCATTGGCACATATTGTCTGTCGCAATTGCGCCAGCCTGTTTCCATCGGCGATCAGTGCGCCGGTGTTTGATGGCGTTTGATCCGTTATGATCGGGGAGGTTGGGGATATCATGCCTTTTACCGGGCGCAATATCCACCCACTTTCCCGGTCAGGTGCTGTTTTGCATCAGCTTTAAAATAAGCGGTTGCAGGCATTTCAGGATAATATTGGCCCCGATGACAAAGATGAAACAGTAAACCATAAAACCCTGCGAGATCACATGCAGGGCGGCATAGGCGATCAGGACCCCAAACAGCAAAAATGCCGATATGCCCAAGACAATCATGCTCATGTCACTGACATATTGTTTTTGGGCGTCCGTACTCATGTCGCCAAATTTGGGGCGAACCGGCTTTTTGCTCATGGATGTGTCCCGTTTTTATCTCGCCTTTTGAAAACTGTTTTCAGTATTACGGGTAAAATCTGGCAGCTTTAAGAAGTTCCTGAACGCACAGGGCCGGTTCACCGCCATCGTGTGGTGAACCGGCCCTGCTTTTGCCTGGTTATGGGGGAGTTTACTGCATAACCGGCAGGGTGGAACTATTGGCGGCGGTTCGGGTGCCCGGTTTTTCACATTTTGCCAGGATGTCCTGGTTGGTTTGATACAGGCTGGTTGAAATATCGAGCAATCCCAGCACGGTGGAAAACAGATTATCCTGGGAATAGGTATCGTCTTTGGCGGTTTTGCCAACACAGGCCGGATCAATATTTTTGCTTTGCTCGGTCTGTTTGGCCATCCACATGAACATCGGCACATGGGTTTGCTGCGAGGGGGCCAGCATATAAGGGGCACCATGCAGATAAAGCCCGTTTTCCCCCAGGGATTCCCCATGATCGGACACATATAACAGCGACGGGTTATAGTTGTTTGACAGGCTTTGCAGTTTGGCGATCAGTTGCGAGATGACATAATCCGTATATCGCAGCGAGTTGTCGTAACTGTTGACCAGTTCCTGATGACTGCAATTTTCAATGTCACTGCGCGGGCAGTCCGGGGTGAAGGTGCGGAAATTTTCCGGGTAACGCTGGTAATAGGTTGGACCGTGGCTGCCGATAATGTGAAAAACCATCAGCTTGTCGCCCGGTTTCATTTTTGCCATTTCCGGGTCAATATCCTGCAACATGGCGGCATCCAGGCAGGTGTGCCCATTGCACAGGTCTGGATACATGTCTGATGACAGTTCGATATTGGGGATACGGTCACATACCCCTTTGCATCCGCCGTCATTTTCCTTCCAGAAAACCGAAACGCCGGTTTTTGCCACGACATCGAGCAGGTTTTCGCGTTTGGACGCATAGGTGCCGTCAAAATTGGCCCGGGTCATGTCAGAAAACATGCAAGGTACGGATATAGCGGTTGCCGTCCCGCACGAACTGACATGCTCAAAACTGACCAGGCCGGGAATGGTGCGGGTAAAGGGCGACGTATCGCGTTTGTAACCATCAAGTTCGACATTTTCCGCGCGTGCGGTTTCGCCAATCACCAGAAACACCAGGTTTGGTTTCCCGGCGGCGGGGTGATGTTTCGCATCCTCGCCAATGGTCTGGAACGGAATGAAATGGGCCCTGTATTGCATTTTGCCATACTGGATGCCCGCGACAACATAGTTGAACGGCATGGCTTCCTTGCCCAAAATCTTGTTGTTGCGGCCAATGGAGGCGTAGTTTTTATAATATCCCGCGCCCAAAAGCCCGGTACAGGCAAGGACCAGGGTCAGGATAACCAAACGCTGCCCCAGCCCGACAAAAACGGATCTCGGGTATTTGATTGGCATCGCAATCAGGATGGCGGCAGGTAAAATGCCGGTTGCCACCACCCAGAAAACCGAATTGCCACTGACATAGGAAAGGGCCTCGGCCGGGTAGGTATCGGCGAAATTGGTAAACATCGCCTTGTCAAAGACAATGCCGTAATGCTGCATGGCATAATTGACAATAGCGGCGGTGACGATAAAGAAAACCATCGCCGGTTTGAAAATATATCTGAAGCTGAACGGCACAAAAACCAGGGTGAGTGCAAATATCACCACCAGCGGGGCGGTGGCGGCGAAAAGTGGATCATAATCCTGCATTTTTGTCAGGATGGCATAGAAATGGCGCAGCAAAACCCAGTTAAACGCAAGCGTGAAATACAGCACGACCGCGACAAGTGCCAAGCGGTAATCAAGGGCGGGAAGGCGTAAATTTTTGCGCCAGTTTGAAAAAGTCATGGGTGTAATCCGTGGGCAATCGCCCCTAAGCGGGCAGGGAAATATGTGGTGATGTTGGTATGTGCCTGGCAGGACTGGCGGCGGCAGGCCCGATGTGCCTGATATGCCTGTGGTGCCGCCAGGTTTCAGCCAATATCGCCGGGTTCTGGCGGGCGTTTGCGTCCATTGATCATGGACCGGGCCAGGTTTTCGTGATGGCGTAAACTTGCCAGCACCACACCGCCCACATGCAGGACAACGCAGGCCATCAGGCCGTTTGCCAGAAATTCATGCACTTCCTTGATCCAGTGCCAGTCATGATAGGACGGCGTGCTATAAAGCCAGCCGGTGGCCCCGGTTGCCGCCATCAGACCCAGCAACAGCAAAATCATCGCCCCGCCAGCCGGGTTATGGCCGACATAGCGTTTTTCGCGGCCAGATAAGATGGCACGCAAATAGGCCAGCACATCGCGGGGCGGGCGCACAAATTGTGTAAACCGGGCATAGCGCGGGCCAATTAACCCCCAAAGCAGGCGAAAAACCACCAGGGCAAGCGCGACATAGCCGGTTTTTTCATGCAGGGAATCCCAGTTTTCGGCCGAGATCCAGGCAACGGCAAAGCAGGTCGCAAGGCTCCAGTGGAAAATACGGACTAACGGGTCCCAAACCCGGATTGTTTCGCTCATCTTATCCCTCCTGCACTTTGACAGGTTCAAGACTATGCGGGTCGAAATAGGCCTCGATCCTTTTGCCATGTGCATCGGTGGCATAAACCTCGTAGCAACCCTCGTCGGTTTTGATGCGCACGATCTGCCATCCCTGGTTCTCAAGCTTGTGTTGCAGGGTTTCGCGCGGTTGCCACTGGTCCATCGGCGCCTTGCAGATATTGTCATCCGCTTGCGCCGAAGCTGTCAGAACAATGCCGGTCACAAACGGTATCGCTGCGGCCAAAATCCTGTTTTTCATCGTGTATCCTTATTCGGAATGTGAAAAACTCTCTGGCAGGGAAGGTGCCCGTCTTTGCTGACAGCAAGCTGAATGTGCCAGGCAATCGTTCAGTAAATTGTCAGCTTCAAAGGTTAGAGACAGCGGGTACCAAGGATCGAGGTGGGGAATGCGACTGCTGCTAATCGAAGACGAGCAAACACTGGGCAGTGCCCTGCGCGATCATCTGGTATCCGAAGGTTATGCCGCAGACTGGGTTGAAAACCTGGCCGATGGCGAACTAGCGATGAAATCAACCCGTTATGATGTGATTTTGCTTGATATTAACCTGCCGGACGGCAATGGCGTTGCCATGTTGCGCGCGCTGCGCCAGCGGGGCGATGCAACACCCTGCATTATTCTGACGGCACAGGACAAAATATCGGACCGTATTGCCGGGTTGAATGCCGGGGCGGATGATTATCTGGTCAAACCGTTTGATCTGGGCGAAATGATTGCCCGGCTGGCAGCCGTTGCCCGGCGTTATACCGGCAATCCCAACCCGTTATTGCAAATTGGCGATGTGGAAATTGATCTGGCGCGCAAACTGGTTTTTGTTGCCGGGAGGCCGGTGGAACTGACCGGGCGGGAATGGGCACTTCTGGACCAGTTCGCCCACAAACCGGGTGCCACCCTGTCCAAGCGCCAGCTTGAAGATTCCCTTTATGAATTCGGTGCCGAGATCGAAAGCAATACGGTGGAAGTTTATGTCAGCCGTCTGCGCAAGAAAATCGGCAGCGATCTGATCCGCACTCTGCGCGGTGTCGGTTATCGGCTGGAGGGATAGTCACACATGTTTGGCGGTTTTTTCAAAAGCCTGACAGCCGGTATCATGATCCGGGTTGTGGTGTGGGTTTGCCTGTGCTGGGCCATTGCGGCGGCACTGGCGGCCTATGTGATCCATGATGAATTAACCGAATCCTTTGACAGTGGCCTGCGTGAAACCGTGCAGGGCAATCTGCCGCTGGCGGTTGAATTTTTGATGGACCGGCCGGCAAATTCCAAAGTCACCCATATTCCGGCCCGCACCGCACGCCCCGCCAGCCCCGATGACAATGGCGATGCAGACCCGGAAGAATATATCATCTATCAAATCCGCGATGCGTCAGGCCGGGTATTGCTGCGGTCGGACAACGCACTGGAAACGCCCTTTGCCGCCCCGCTGATTGCCGGTTTCTGGCAGGATGATACCTTCCGCTATTATTCCGAACCCACCGTGGGTGGCAGTTTATACATGCAGGTGGCCGAACCGTTGGCGCATCGGCGCGAGGCGACCTTTGAAAGTGCGATGGCAATTTTGCTGCCATTGTTTGTGCTGGTGCCGGTTTTGCTGGTAGCGATCTGGTTTAGTGTGCGTGGGGGCATGCGCCCGGTTTACCGTTTTCGCCAGGATTTGGACCGGCGCGGGGCGGGCAATATGGAAGCCATCGCCATCGATGATTTGCCCGGCGAACTCGCCGCAATGGGCCAGGATGTGAATTTGCTGCTGGACCGGTTGCGGGCCGCGATGAATGCCGAACGGGCCTTTGCCTCGAACAGTGCGCACGAATTGCGCACCCCCATCGCCAGTATGCTGGCCCAAACCCAGCAGTTATTGACCGAGCTTCCGTCACAAAGCCCGCATCGTGACCGTGCCATGCTGATTGAAAAATCGCTGGGCCGGTTGCGTCGGCTTTCGGAAAAACTGCTGCAATGGTCACGCGCGGAATCCGGCCTTGGCAAAACCCACGAGGTTCAGGAGCTTGACCCGATCATTGATATGCTGATCGAGGATATTCATCGCAGCGGGCGCTTTGACAATACAATTTTGCTGCATCGGCACGGGTTGCCTTTGCGTGCGCCAATGGACCCGGATGCCTTTGGCATTTGTGTGGGCAATCTGTTGGAAAATGCCCTGGTTCACGGGGATCGTCGCGTGCCGGTACAGGTAAGGGTGGAGGGGCCCGATCGCCTTATTGTTGAAAATGCCTGCGAAAAGCTGCCAGCCCATATCCTGTCGAAATTGACGCGCCGTTTCGCCCGTCATGGCAACAGCCCGGAAAGTTCCGGCCTGGGATTATCGATTGTTGTTGTCCTGATCGAACAGGCGGGGGGCACATTTTCCTATGTCTCGCCCATTCCCGGTCAGGATACCGGTTTTCAGGCCGTGTTGACCCTGCCACAGGCTCCGACCGGGGCAAATGACTGACGATACATCCTGTTGGGCATTGCTGAAAATTGCAGGCCTGCTATCTCTATGACAGGATTGATCCTGATCGGAATGATCCCTGTTATCCTTTCAGGAGGCCGACAATTAAGGTTGCGCGCATATTTGTCATGATGGGCCTGGTTCTGCCGTTCTTTTTGGGGGCAGCATCGCGGGCGTACGCGGCGGCAGACCCGCATCAAATATTGTATGAATATGAAGGACGCCCGCTGGCGGTGGGCAAGTTCAGCATTGTATCGGCCTTTCAGCAACGCCTGTTTCAGGCTGCCGCCCAGTGCCGCAAAAAGACCCCGGCAAGTTATGGTACGCCCGACGGGGCGATTGGCGCCAATACCGTGCAGGCCATCAAGGATTATATTGCCTGCCGCCCGGATTTAACCACCGGGGCAGGGGGCATGTCGCCCGAACGCGAGGGCGCAATTACCATTGGCCTGTGGCGGTCCCTGATGCCGGATATCATGCCGTTTCCCGATGCCATTGAACGGGCCAATCAGCTGACCTTTGCCCTGGAAGGCACGGATTATGACCGGGTGCAGTTTAACTTTTGCCAGTCGCGCAATCCATCGACCGGCAAAAGATATATCGAAGGCGACCCTTATTGTTATTCCAACGACAAGGCATCCTATCTGACATGGGGGCCGCGCGGCGCGACGGCGGGCCACGGGGCCGAGGTGCAACAGGTTATCGTGCTGGCGGAAAAGGCCCATCCCGGCCTGTTGCAAACAGTTTTCGGGCCGGAGGCCGATACCCTGCGCCGTCTGGTTTTGGGTGATGAAGCCAGTGTGGAAACCATTTTATGTGCCGCCTGGGCCAACCCGGCAAGGCGAGAGGATTTGCGTGCGCGCTTCGCCCGTTATGGTGCCTTGCATGAGGTGCAGGAAGCCTATCGCATGGTCTATGAGGCCGCCAATGCCGATGGTGGCAAGGTGCAGCGGTTTTTCAGGATATACAAGGCGTTAAAGCCGGTTATTCAACGTGATCCGACGGAAATTGACGTGGCCTTTTTTATTGATCGTGCCACGCATGGCGGGGCCCCGCCGGGGGATTTAACGCCGTTGATTGAAAAAATGAACTATTTCGTGACGCGGACAAAAACGGTGCCCTCGCCAGGGGAAATGCGCAAACAACTGGCCGCCTGGTTGCCCTCTGCCCATAAATATAATGACCGCCTGGCCCGCGATGCCATTTTCCTGATTGATGATCCCGAAGTGAATTTGTCCGATGCCCATCGGCGGATCTGGCAAAAACGTTCCGGTCTGCGGGCCAGTTCGTTTGGTTTGTCTGATAAACGTTATGTGCGTGCCTATCCGGTGATGCCGGTAACGGGGTATGAGGCGATCAGGAAATTTCCCACCGTGCGCCCGGCGGAAAAACGGGCCTGCCCGGCGGTGGCGTTGCGCCCGCGTACCCCCTGAAATATTTGCCAAAATGGCGCGAACCCGTCGGTAAAACTACGCATATGCGTAAATTGCATGGGGATAACGGTTTTTTAGGGCCGGAATGTCTTGCATCAACCGGGCATGTTTGCCAACATCCGCCTGTATTTACACGTCACTTTGCCATTTAAGGAGCAAGATTTGAAATGAGCGACGTCAAGGTTAAAGTCGGAATTCTCGGTGCCAGCGGATATACCGGGGCGGAACTGGTTCGCATTCTTGCGCACCATGCCGCTGCCGAAATCGTCCTGTTGACCGCAGACCGACGCGCCGGGCGTCCCTTTGGCGAGGTGTTTCCCCACCTGGCCCATTTGAACTTGCCCACCATGATCCGGATTGACGAAGCCGACTGGAGCAATGTTGACGTTATTTTCTGTGCCCTGCCGCATGGCACGACACAGGAAGTCATTGCCGGTTTGCCCCAGCATGTCAAAGTGGTGGATCTGTCGGCGGATTTCCGGCTGTTTGACCCGGCGACCTACAAGGAATGGTACGGGGCCGAACACGCCGCCCAGGATTTGCAAAAAGAAGTGGTTTATGGCCTGACCGAACTGCACCGCGAAAAGGTTGCCAAGGCACGGGTTGTCGCCAATCCCGGCTGTTATCCGACCCCGGCACAGTTAAGCCTGACACCGCTTTTGGAACAGAAACTGATCCTGTCGCAAGACATCATCATTGATGCGAAATCCGGCGTGACCGGCGCGGGTCGTTCGCCCAAGGAAGGCATTTTGTTTGCCGAAATTACCGAAGGCATTCATGCCTATGCTACCGGCGGGCATCGCCATGCCCCGGAAATCGAACAGGGGCTGTCCTGGGCGGCCGGGGATGACGTGATCGTCAATTTTTCGCCGCATCTGATGCCCATGAGCCGCGGTATCCTGGAAAGCATCTATGTCAAGCTGGCCGATGGCGTAACGCCCGAACAGATCCATGAAGCCCTGGTCAAACGTTATGAAGGGGAGCCATTTGTGCGTGTGCTGCCCTTTGGCACCACCCCGCAAACCCGCCATGTTCGTGGATCAAACTTTGTGATGTTTGGCGTGGTCAAGGACCGGGTGCCCGGCCGGGCCATTATCGTCGGGGTCGAAGACAACCTGATGAAGGGGGCGTCGGGCCAGGCGGTTCAGAACATGAATGTGATGATGGGCCTGCCCGAAACGATGGGCCTTGAGCTGGAACCGCTTTTCCCGTAATCGGGCTTAAATATGATTATATGATAAACGCGCCGGATTGTTGGATTCGGCGCGTTTTTTGTCTTTTTGCGCCCGTTCAGCACCCTGTCGCCCGGGTGATTTCATGTGATTTCGTGGTTTAAAAAGGCCAGAATACGCGGGTGAAGCGACTGGGTGACGTTAAACCGCATCAGGCTGCCTGCCGATTTTGTCAGGCTGAAAACATTGCCCGGGGCGAGAATGATATTCTGTTTCAGGGCCGCATGGGCGAGATTGGCAGCATCGATATTATGGGGCAGGCGGGCCCATAAAAACATGCCTGCACCGGGTGGTGTAACCGGCGTAATGCCAAGTTCCGCCAATTTGCTGGCGCAATCCGTCATGGTGCGGGCCAGACGCTGGCGGACATGTTCCATATGTTTGCGATAGGACCCGTCGCGCAAAACCGACAATACCAGTGCCGAGGATAAATTGCCGCCGCCAAAACTGGTGGCGATTTTCAGATCCAGCAATTTGTCGATCCAGTCCGGTCTGGTGGCGATATAGCCGCAGCGGATGGAGGCCGACAGGGTTTTGGAAAAACTGCCGATATGGACAACCGTGTCCAGCCCGTCAAAGGCCGCCAGGCGCGGGGCGGGACTGGTTTCAAAATCGGCGAAAATGTCATCCTCGATAATCCTGATTTTGTGTTTTTCACATGCCTTAAGTACCCGATGTGCCTTGACCGGCGACAGGCTGGCCCCTGTCGGGTTATGCAGGCCGGAATTGGTGACATAAAGGCGCGGGCGATGCTGTTCTGCCGCGTCCTCAAAGGCGTCCATATCCGGCCCGTCAGCCAAAAACGGAATGGCGACAATATGGGCACGATGGGCATGAAACAGGGCATGGAAATTGAAATAACACGGGTCATCGACAAAAACCGTATCGCCCGGTTCAATCAGCAAACGGCATAAAAGGTCAATCGCCTGGGTACCCGATTCCGTTAACATGATCTGGTCCAGGGCCGGGGTAATGCCGTGTTCGGCCATGCGCCGTGCCAGATGGTCCCGCAACGGAAGCGACCCCAGCGGCGCGGCATAATCGGTAAGGGCGGCGTCCGGCCCGCGTGCCACATGACGCAGGGCACGGCGGATGGCATCATTTGGCATCCAGTCGGGCGGCAGCCAGCCGCAACCGGGTTTTAATACGGTATCATCACTGTTAAGCGATTGTCGCGACACCCAGAACGGGTCAATCGCCCGGTCGAGCTTCGGGGCCAGTTGCGCAATTGATAAGGGGGACGTTTGACCGGCAACAAAAAAGCCTGACCCCCGGCGCGAGACAAGGGTGCCTTCCGCCACCAGCCGGTCATAGGCATCCACCACGGTGGACTTTGACACCCCCATTGTTTCCGCACTTTGCCGAATGGAGGGAATACGCGCCCCGGCCACCAGGCTGCGATTGGCGATGCGCTGGCGAATATGGTCCATCACCTGATTTACAAGGGTGTCGACGGGGGTGCCAGTGGCGGACGAGGCAGCGTTTTGCGTCATCTGTACTTCCGATAATACCAATACAGTTTACCAAAATTGTATTGGTATTATGTCTGGCGCATTGCTGCCCGGCAAGCGAATGCTGCTTCTGTGCTTATGCAGAAGGAGGTTATGATGAACCGCACAACACAGGGCTGGATTTTCGGGTTTTTGGGGATGCTGGTTTTTAGCGGGTCGCTGCCAGCCACCCGTTTGGCAATGGCGGGGTTTGACCCGATATTTTTAACCGTGGCGCGTGCGGTTTTGGCCGGGGCAATGGCGGCTGCAATTTTGCTGCTGACCCGTCAGGCCTGGCCGGGGCGGCGCGAGATATCGTCGCTGCTGATTGTTTCGTTGGGCACTGTAGTGGGGTTTCCGCTGCTAACCGCGCTGGCGCTGCAATATATCACTGCCGCGCATTCGGTGATTTTTATTGGTCTGCTACCGCTTTCTACCGCCATATTTGGCGTGTTGCGCGGCGGCGAACGGTTGCGCCCGGTTTTTTGGCTGTTTAGCGGGTTGGGCAGTGCGCTGATTTGTGGTTATGCCCTGCGCAATGGCGTGAATGGTGCGCTGGCGGGTGATTTGCTGATGTTATGTGCCATCGTCGTCTGTGGTCTTGGCTATGCCGAGGGGGCGACGCTTTCGCGCAAGATGGGCGGCTGGCAGGTCATTTGCTGGGCCCTGGTGGCCGCATTACCGGTGATGCTGGTGTTGCTGTTTCTCACCATGCCAGCCAGTTTTGCATCAATCGATGCTGCCTCGTGGTGGTCGCTGGCATATGTTGCGATTTTCAGCAGCATTGTTGGCTTTTTACTATGGTATCGCGGCCTGGCCTTGGGCGGTATCGGGGCGGTGGGGCAATTGCAATTGCTGCAACCGTTTTTCGGCATGATGCTGGCGGCGGTCATTTTGTCGGAAAATGTCGATCAGGCAATGGTGTTGGTTACAATGGCGGTAATTGCCTGTGTGTTCGGGGCCAAGCGGTTTGCCCGCCCGGTTGCGCGTCAGGGCTAGTTATTCCGGATTTGCTGGTAGGGTTGGGAATGCAGACTGTTCCCTTGGGCTTGCGAAGCCGTTAAGCTTCCTGTCATTCCTTTCCCAACCAACAGGGACCAGACAGATTATGCCAACGATCCTGAAATATCGCGATGCCGTGCCCGTGATTGATGAAACCGCCTTTATTGCGCCCAATGCCACCGTTATTGGTGATGTGGAAATTGGCCCGGAAACCGGCATCTGGTTTGGCTGTGTTATTCGCGGTGATGTGAATGAAATTCGCATTGGCGCGCGCACCAATATTCAGGATTTGACGATGGTGCATGTCGCCAAGGACAAGTTTGGCACCTATATTGGCGATGATGTCACCATTGGTCATTCCGCCGTTATTCATGCCTGCACGCTGGAAGATCGCGCCTTTGTTGGCATGTCGGCAACCGTGATGGATGGTTGTGTGATCGAACAGGGGGCGATGCTGGGGGCGGGGGCGCTTTTGGCACCGGGCAAGCGCATACCGGCGGGGCAATTATGGGCTGGTGTGCCAGCGCGCAAGGTACGTGACCTGACCCAGGAAGAAATCGAATTTTTCAAAATCTCGGCGGACCGTTATGCCGCGCTTGCGAATGTATATCGCACCGATATTGCCTCGGGCCAGGCGATTGTATCCTTGCCGGATGAGTAGGGCTGGGGCATAACCCCCTTTATCAAAGCGATATGTTTCCGGCATGGAAATGTATCGCTTTGTTTATGTGCGTTTTTATTGATATGATCGTGGGTATCGGAACCTTTTATGACGCGCTGGCAGGCCAATGGCATTATCGTTTTTGTCGCCCTGATCTGGGGCACGACGTTCGTTGTGCAACAGACCAGTATGGACAGTATCGGGCCGTTCTATTTTACCGGTATCCGGTTTTTGCTTGGTACCATTGCCGTGCTGCCCTTTGCCCTGCGCGAAATATCGCGCCTTTATGTGGCCGGTTACAGGTTTTCCCGCCGCGATAAAATCGGCCTGCTGGCAACGGGGCTGGCAATGTTTCTGGCCTCTATCCTGCAACAAATTGGCATCATTGACACAACCGTCACCAATGCCGCCTTCCTGACGGCGTTTTATGTGCCAACCGTGCCGATTTTGGCCTTGCTGGTGTTTCGCATTGTGCCGCATTGGGCGGTATGGCCGGGCGGGGTATTATGTGTTGCGGGCACCTATTTGCTGAGTGGTGGCAACCTTTCCGCCCTGGGTGCAGGTGACTTTTGGGTCATGAGCAGCGCGCTTTTCTGGGCGGCACAGGTGGTGCTGGTGGGGATTATGGCGCAACGGACCCGCGCGCCGTTAACGGTTGCAATGGTGCAGTTTTTTGTTACCGGTGTGCTTGGCGTTGTCATCGGGGCGATGACAGAGGATTTCAGCCTGCAATCGGTTTATGGGGCCGGGTTTGAAATTTTATATGCCGGTATCATGTCCGCCGGGGTGGCCTTTACCCTGCAATGTGTGGCACAGAATTACACCGAAGCCGCCGATGCCGCGATTATCATGAGTGCCGAAGCCGTTTTTGCCGCCATTGCCGGGGCGATCTTTTTGGGCGAACGCCTGAAACCGGTGGAATATGCCGGCTGTGGCCTGATTTTGGTGGCAATTATCGGGGTGCAATTGTTGCCGCTGCTGCGCCGTCGCCGACGGTCCGTAACAGTATGACGCCGGGGGACTGGCACTAGCAACCTGTTGTTTTTTACGATGACCGGGCTTGACCTTTATCAAGGAATCGCACAGACAGGAACTGTAGAAAGCAATTCAGAATGATTTGCGGTCGTACAGTGTCTGAAAGTCCCATCATGTATTTTAAAGTCCTTTCATCCCGGTCGTCTCGCCCGGCTGCCGCGCGGTTTTCCTGGCTGACGGCAACGGCTTTGGGCTGCGGCCTGTTTGTTTTTGCGCTGGCAGGCACTGCATTCGCGGACCAGGCTGCTGATAAAGCCGCGAATGATGTGAAGGGTGCAACACCATTCAAAACCCGGGCTGAGCTGGGGGAATCGCTGTTTTTTGATACCAATATTTCAAAAAACCGAACCCAGGCCTGTGCCACCTGCCATGACCCGGCAACGGCCTTTCGTGATCCGCGTGTCACCAATGCCAACGGGGCGTTTTCGCTGGGGGATGACGGGGCGTCTTTTGGCGATCGCAATGCGCCGATGGCGGCCTATGCCCGCCTGTCGCCCGAATTTCATATCACCAGGGATGGTGTGCCCGTGGGCGGCCAGTTTTGGGATGGACGGGCAAAGGACCTTGCGGCGCAGGCCGGTGGCCCGCCGTTGAACCCGGCTGAATTGGGCATGGCAAGTGCCCATGATGTTGTGGAAAGGCTGAAGGAAGACCCCGATTACGTCAAAGCCTTCAAGGTTTTGTTTGACGAAAACATCTGGGATGACGACGACGCGGCCTTTCAGGCGATGACCCAGGCCATTGCCGCCTTTGAGCAGACCGACCAGTTTACGCCCTTTGATTCCAAATATGACCGCTGGCTGCGCGGGGACTATAAAATGACCCCGGCCGAGGAACTGGGCCGGGTGCTGTTCTTTTCCGAGCAATTTACCAATTGCAACCAGTGCCACCAGTTAAAGGCATCGGGGGCCGAGGGCGAAACCTTCACCAATTACCAGTATCACAATATCGGTGTGCCGCAGAACCGTGCCCAGCGCGAAGCCGATGGCAGTGACCCGGATTTTGTCGATAATGGCCTGCTGGATAACCCCGCCATTAATGACCCGTCATTCAGGGGCAAATACAAGGTACCGTCGCTGCGCAATGTCGCGGTGACAGCCCCCTATATGCACAATGGCGTGTTTCAAGACCTTAAAACCGTGATCCGGTTTTATAACAAATATAACAGCCGGTCGGATGCGGCAAAGATCAACAATGAAACCGATAAACCCTGGGCAGCCCCGGAAGTACCCGAAACCATTTCGATGACCGAGCTTGAAAAGGGCGATGCGCTCGATACCCGCCGCATCAATGCACTGGTCGCCTTTCTGAAAACCCTGACCGACAAACGCTATGAACCGTTGTTACAGGCACAGGAAGAGGCCGCAAAGGCGGAAAAGGCCGAAAAGCAACATCAGGAAACCGCGCAGAACTGAGTTTCATGACCGGGTTTTAGCGAGGTGGCATTTTGACACCCGCCTGGCCTGTGAGGGGCAGGCGGGTGTTTTATATGATGCCGTCAGGCTTTGGGCGGCATCAGGATGTCAATGATGGCACTTTGCGCCAAATCGCCCAATCCGGCATCGGTGGCGTGTTCAAAAACCGAGCAGGCGGCATTCCCCACCGGCACCGCCTGTTGCATTTCCTGGGCCAGTTGCATGGCATAACCGGCATCCTTGGCGCGAAGGGCGGTGGTAAAATGAATGCCCTCATGGTGGTTGCCGCTGATCATGCCCGGCAATGTCAGCTTTGCCGGACCACTGGCAAGCGGGCCTTCCAGAAATGTCCGGGCCACCTGTTCACCGTCAAGCCCTGCCTTTTTGGCAATTGCCACCAGTTCGGCGGCGGCAGCGATATGCACCGCCCCCAACAGGTTGTTCATCAGTTTGTAAACCGTGCCGCTGCCCGTCGGGCCAAAATGGATGATTTTGCTGGCAACGGCCTCCAATACCGGGCGGGCACGGTCGAGAACCGGCAGTTCCGCGCCAATCAGAAACACGGTTTCACCCCGTGCCACCTGTTCGGGCACGGCTGTGACGGGCGCGTCAATATAGGGGATGTTCTGGGCCTCCATAATGTCGGCCAGTTCCCGCACATAGGCGTGCGACAGGGTGGAGCATTCGATTGCAATTGTGCCGGGTTCTATCCCGTCAAGCGCCCCGTCATCGCCCAGCCAAACCGCACGCGACGCCCCGTCATCGGCCATAAATGAAATAACAAAACCGCAGCCTTCCACCGTTTCAGCGGGGCTGGAACATGCGGTGGCTCCCAATGCGACCAGGGGGGCGAGTTTTTCCTGGCTGCGGTTCCAGACACGGATGTCAAAACCCCTGTTGATCAGACAGCCGATCATGGCGCTTGCCATGCGCCCGGCACCCAGAAAGCCGATGGTTGATTTCATGTTATCGTCCGTTTCCATGTTTTGCCGCTGTCACTGTCTGCATTTATGCCAAAAAAAACGACAGGATTATGAAACCCTGCCGCTTTGTTTATGGCCCAGTCGAAATTACTGGCGATACCGGTTACAGGCGAACCTTCACATACTCGCCCGGTGCCGGGCCGATGACCTTGCGGTCACCATCGCCGGGTTTGCGGGCATCGACCTGGCCGCCGCTGCGCCGGCTGATCCAGTTTTGCCAGTCCGTCCACCATGATCCGTCATGCTGGGTGGCTTTTTCCAGCCACTGGTCCGGGTCGGCCGGGTTGCGGTTATAGGTCCAGTGGCAATATTTGTTGGCCGCTGGCGGGTTAACCACGCCTGCAATATGGCCTGATGCAGACAGAACGAACTTGACCTGACCCGAGAGCAACTGTGTCCCGGCATAAGTGGCCTTCCAGGGCGCGATATGGTCCTCGCGCGTCGAGAGGAAATAGGCCGGAATTTTGACGTCACGCAGGTCAATGCGTTCGCCGAGAATGCTGATGCCGCCCGGTTCACGCAGCAGGTTTTTCTGATACATGTTGCGCAGATAAAAGCTGTGCATGGCCTTGGGCATCCGGGTGGAATCGGAATTCCAATAGAGCAGGTCAAACGGGAAGGGGTCTTTGCCCAGCATGTAATTGTTGACGACAAAAGACCAGATCAAATCATTGGCCCGCAGCATGTTAAAGGATGTCGCCATATCGCGACCATCAAGATAGCCTTCCTTTTCCATGCGGTGTTCCAGGCTTTCGATCTGTTCTTCATCAACAAAAACAGAAAGTTCGCCGGGCTTTTCAAAATCGGTCAGGGTGGTGAAGAAGGTCGCCGATTTAATGCGTTCATCCTTCTTTTTTGCCATATAGGCCAGAACCGATGCCAGAAGGGTACCGCCCAGACAATAGCCAATGGCATTGACGTCATCCTCGCCGGTGGCTTCCTTGATCATGTCAAGGGCGGCAAGAACACCTTCCTGGGCGTAATCGGAGAATGATTTTTCCGCAAGCTCGCTATCGGGGTTCACCCAGGACAGCACAAATACTGTATGGCCCTGGTCCACTGCCCATTTGATAAAGGAATTTTCCGGCCGTAGATCGAGAATGTAATATTTGTTGATCCAGGGCGGTACAATCATCAGCGGGCGTTTGGCGACCTTGTCGGTTGATGGCGTGTATTGCAGCAGTTCCATCAAATCGGTTTTGCCAATAACGGCACCCGGCGTGGTGGCGACATTTTCCCCAACCTTGAAGGCATTAAGGTCGGTCATTTTGATTTGCAGCTTGCCTTTGCCGCGTTCCAGATCATCAAGCAGGTTTTGCAAACCCTTGACCAGATTTTCCCCGCCCGATTCGACGGTGGCGCGCAAAACTTCGGGGTTGGTCATCAAAAAATTGGTCGGCGAAATGGCATCGACGAACTGACGGGTATAAAAATCGACCTTCTGGGCGGTTTTTTCATCCAGGCCGTCCACATCATGTACCAGCCCCTGAATCCATTGCGAGGACAGCAGATAGGACTGTTTGATGTAGTCAAAAACCTCGTTGTCCTGCCAGGCTTCGTCGCGGAAACGCCGGTCGCCCTTGGGCGGTGTGACAATCGGGTCGGCATCCTGGCCGAGCATGCGCAGGGTGGTGTTTTGCCACAATTGCATGTAATTCTGCCAAAGCTGCATCTGTGCCTCGACCAGTTTGGTCGGATTTTGCATCATATGCGTGCACAGTTCCATGAAGGCGGAACCGATATTTAACGGGTCGGGATCGGCGATTTCGGGGTCTTCGGCCTGGCGTGCCAGAAAATCCGCGACAAGACGCTGGCTCCTTTCGGCAATTTCGGCCATCGTGGCCGAGAGCTCTTCGGGGTCGGGATGTTGATTTCCGGTTTCGCTGGCCTGTTGATCGGTCATGGCGCCTTCCTTTATGATATCGCCCGTCATAATTGGCACGTAGGTTGAAACACTGCTTGATCCCAAGCATATCATATCCTTAGACTTTCGCAGCCTAACGTGCCACGAGGGGATGATACAAGAAATATAACATGACGTGTTTGTCGCAGATCATTTGCACGCGGTTTTTTATTATTGGAGCGAAGAATATCAATGGGTGTCTCGAAACGGACTTTGCGCGCCGGGCATAAACAGCCGGGCTTGCGCGGCCTTCTTAAAGCAGGGTCAGCATTGGCTGTGATCTTGATGCTGGGGGCCTGTTCGTCGGTGCCTGATGCCATCAATCCCGCGGAATGGGGCAGAAATATTGGCGATGCCTTTTCCGGGCAGGAGGGGCCGCAAAAATCGCAGGAGCCGATTCCCGGCCAGGACCAGGATTATCCGCGCCTTGCCGATACCCCGGATCGCCCGGTGGTGGCGAATGAGGGCGAACGTCAAACGCTTTTGGCGGGCCTGGCCGCAGACCGTGCAAATGCCCGCTATACGGCGGCACCGGCGCAGACCGGGCAGGCAGCCAAGGATAATTCCCAACCCGTAATGCCGTCTGCCTCAACCGGCAGCCAACCGGAGAGCGGGGCCAATTCTGTATCTTCGGCGGCGACGCAATCCGCCTCAAAAACGCCTGAAACACTGCCTGAACCGGCCAAATCCATGCCCGAACCCAAACCGGCAGATTTGAAGGTCACGCCGCTTTCCAAGGAAGACGCATCGTCAAGCGGGTCGCGCATTGTTGATCAATGGAATGCCAAAGCCGCTCAGCAGCCAGCGCCCGTTCCCAAACCGGTGGATGTTCCTGCCGAGCCGAATTTGACGGCAAAGGATGTTGCGCCTGCTGCTGGCGAAACCCGCGCAGAACAGGCGGCACGGGCCGAGAGTGACGCGACATTGCGCGATGCACCGCCCGTTCCGGCGGCGCCCAATCTGGCACCGAAAAAATTGCAGGCTGAACCGCCTGTTCCGGGCAAGGTTTCATCAACGCAATCTTCGGCAAAGGCGGATCCGGCTGCATCTGCGGCTGCGGCCGAAGACCCGGTCATGAGCCAGTATAAAAAACGCCTTGCCGAAGGCGAGGGGCAGTTTGACCCGGCACCCATGCCCTCAAATACCGGAAACAAGGCATCGGGTGATTTTGACTATTCGATGTATAACGACAATGGGTCGGTCAAGGTGGATGAAAGCCAGCTTCAGGATGGCGTACCCCCGGCACCCGCACTTGAGGGAAATGGCCCGGCGGTTGAACAGCTTGGCGAAACGCCCGATGAATTGCTGGCATCGCGTCTCGGAGTCAAGGCTGTTGACCAGCTTTCCGATGCAACCGCCAAGTCACAGGTGGCGCAAATCCAGTTTGCTTACGGGTCGGCGAAACTGTCATCGGTGGATGTGGGCGTGTTGCGCAAGGTGTCGCTTGCCTGGAAAAAACATCGCAAGGCCCATGTGATGGTGATTGGTCATGCGTCCTCCAAAACCGAGAACATGTCCCTGGCCGAACATGAAAAAGCCAACCGCATGATTTCCGAACGTCGGGCATCTGCCGTGATCAACCAGTTGCTGGCACTCGGTGTTAACCCTGACGCGATCTATGTTTCGGCCGAAGGCGCGTCTGATCCCCGCTATTTTGAAGGGGTTCCCGCCGGTGAGGCCGGAAACCGCCGTGTTGAAATCTTTATGGATTAATCAGCGTAAAAAAGGTACATCCTTCGAATTGTACGGCGCGCCACCTGGATTTAGCCGGGTGGCGCGCAATTTTTTTCACCATGAGGTCGTCTTTTTCGCATAAAATTGTGCAAAGACGAATTTGACAAGGATACAGGATAATGTCCTCTGAATTTCACCGCGTAAAACGTTTGCCCCCGTATGTCTTCGCTGAAGTCAATGCGATGAAGGCGGCGGCGCGGCGAGCGGGCGAGGATATTATCGATTTTGGCATGGGCAACCCGGACCCGGCCACACCGCAGCACATTGTCGATAAACTGGTCGAAACGGTGCAAAACCCGCGCACGCATGGCTATTCCATGTCGCGTGGTATTCCCGGTTTGCGCAAGGCGCTGGCGGCCTATTATGGCCGTCGTTTCGGCGTGGATGTGGACCCGGAAACCGAAACCGTTGTCACCATCGGCTCCAAGGAAGGGCTTGCCAACCTGGCGGCGGCCATTACCAGCCCCGGTGACATTATTTTGGTGCCCAATCCCAGCTATCCGATTCATGCCTTTGGCTTCATCATTGCCGGGGCGGCATTGCGGCATATCCCCATCGGGCATGATGACCAGGGCACCTTTAATGCCGAAAGCTTTATGGAGCAGTTGCACCGGGCGGTGAAACATTCCGTACCCAAGCCCAGTGCGGTGGTGCTGAACTTCCCGGCCAATCCGACGGCGCTGACGGTGGATCTGAATTTCTATCAGGAAGTGGTCGATTTCTGCTGCGAGCATGAAATTTATATCCTGTCGGATATTGCCTATTCGGAAATCTATTTCGATGGCAATCCGCCGCCCTCGATTTTGCAGGTTCCGCGCGCCAAGGAAATTGCCGTCGAGTTTTATTCGCTGTCAAAAACCTATTCGATGGCGGGGTGGCGTATCGGTTTTGCCACGGGCAATAAAAAGCTGATCAATGCGCTGACGCGGATTAAATCCTATCTGGATTATGGGGCCTTTACCCCGGTGCAGGTGGCGGCAACGGCGGCGCTGAACGGCCCGCAGGATTGCGTGGAGGAATTTCGCAATCTGTATCGCGAACGGCGCGATATTTTCATCGAGGGTATGCAATCAGCCGGGTGGAATGTACCGTCGCCCCAGGCGACCATGTTTGCCTGGGCACCGATCCCCGAGCCGTTTGCCGAACTGGGCTCGCTTGATTTTTCCAAGCTGTTATTGCAGGAAGCCGGGGTGGCGGTGGCGCCGGGCCTTGGCTTTGGCGAATATGGGGACCGCCATGTGCGCATTGCCCTGGTGGAAAACAAGCATCGCATTCGCCAGGCCAATCGCAATATCAAACAGTTCTTCCAGAAATGTCCCGATGCAGAATCTGCACGGGAACTGTTGAAGAAAACCCGTTGATAGCCGATAAAGCAATTTGTGTTTCGCCTGGGACATGTCCCGGGCGAAATTTTATGTGCGCAAAGGCCTGTTTTGTGGTCTTTGTCATCTGTCGGAAAACCAACTACCGCATGAGGAGTTATCGTGCAAAACGTCGTTAAAATCGGTGTGGCAGGCCTGGGTACGGTCGGTGCCGGAACCGTTAAACTGCTGAGTGAACACAGGGACAATCTGACGGACCGTTCCGGGTCGCCGATGATTGTTACAGCAGTATCGGCGCGCGATCGAACTCGGGACCGTGGTTTTTCAACCGATGGACTGACCTGGTATGAAGATGCCCGCGACATGGCCCAGGATGCCAATGTCGATGTGATTGTCGAAACCATTGGCGGGTCCGATGGTATTGCCTATGAGCTTTGCAAAACCGCGCTTGAGGCGGGCAAGCATGTCGTGACCGCCAACAAGGCCCTGATTGCCCTGCATGGTGTGGAACTGGCCCGCATTGCAGATGCCAACAATGTGACCATCGCCTATGAGGCTGCCGTTGCCGGGGGGGTCCCGGTGATCAAGGCATTGCGCGAGGGATTGTCGGGCAATGTGGTGTCGCGTGTGACCGGCATTTTGAATGGGACGTGCAATTATATCCTGACCACCATGCGCGAACAGGGGCGTGATTTTGCCGATGTTCTGGCCGAAGCGCAAAAGCTGGGCTATGCCGAGGCCGATCCCAGCTTTGATGTGGATGGCATTGATGCGGCACATAAACTTGCGATTCTGACCAGCCTGGCCTTTGGCGTTGAAGTGGATTTTGATGCCATTGCCGTTGAGGGCATTCGCTCTGTTTCGGCCCTGGACATCCAGATGGCCGAGGAACTTGGGTATCGCATCAAGCTTTTGGGTATTGCCAAACAAACACCCGAGGGCATTGAACAGCGTGTGTCGCCGGTTTTGGTGGATCGCAATACCCAGATTTCCAAGGTCGAAGGGGTGTTTAACGCCGTTGCCCTGGAGGGCGATTATGTTGGCCCGGTGATTTTGCAGGGGCGCGGCGCAGGGGAACGCCCGACGGCATCTGCCGTTGTTGCTGACCTGGTGGACATTGCAGCCGGTCGTAAAACGCCGGTTTTTGGTGTTGCGGCGGAACGCCTTAAAAAGAATGTGCGCGCGCCAATCGAAAAGCATATCGGGGCCTATTATTTGCGCCTGATGGTTTGGGACCGGCCGGGTGTGATGGCCGAAGTCACCGCAGCATTGGCGCGTAATGGTGTTTCGATGGCCTCCATGATCCAGCAGGGGCGGGCGGAAACCGAGGGCGGCGTTGTGCCGGTGGTTTTCATTACCCATGAAACCAATGAAGGATCGATGCTGGAGGCCCTGGCGACGATTTCGGCGTTTGAAAGCAATTCACAGCCGCCGGTTTTGATGCGCATTGAAAATTTCGCGTCGTAACAAAACAAAAAAAAGACATATGCGCCCCGCAGGTTTACACCAGCGGGGCGTTATAACTTTGGGTCAACCAAAGCAATTCGCCTACCGGGAAGAATGAGACGGGGCCCCCAGACCCCGCACCAACAGACAAGGACGGAAGATATGGATCGAAATCTTGCGCTTGAAACAGTACGCGTGACCGAAGCAGCCGCACTGGCCTGCTCGGGGTTGATGGGACGCGGCGATGAAAAGGCAGCCGACCAGGCCGCGGTTGATGCCATGCGCAACGCGCTGAACAGCCTGGATATTCGCGGCACTGTCGTGATTGGCGAGGGCGAGCGCGACGAAGCCCCGATGCTTTATATCGGCGAAGAAGTTGGCAGCGGCGAAGGCCCGGAAATCGATATTGCGCTGGACCCGCTGGAAGGGACGACCATTTGCGCAACCGGCGGCCCCAACTCGCTGGCTGTGGTGGCAATGGCGGAAAAAGGCGGCTTTTTGAACGCGCCCGATACCTATATGCAGAAAATCGCCGTTGGCGGTGGTTTGCCCGATGACGTGATTGACCTTGATGCAACGGCGGGTGAAAACCTGAAAAGCTTGGCCCAGGCCAAAGGCTGCGATGTTTCTGACCTGGTTGCTTGTATCCTGAACCGTCCGCGCCACGAGGAACTGATTGCCAAGACCCGCGAAGCGGGCGCGCGCATCATGCTGATTGATGATGGCGACGTGGCTGGTGTGATTGCGACCTCGCAAAAAACATCGGGCATCGATATTTACATGGGCACGGGCGGAGCCCCGGAAGGGGTGCTGGCCGCTGCCGCACTGCGTTGCATTGGCGGGCAGTTTCAGGGCCGTTTGCTGTTTCGCAATGATGATGAAATTGCCCGTGCCCATAAATGGGGTATCGAGGATCTGCACCGCAAATACACCCTGACCGAACTGGCCAGGGGCAATGTCATGTTTGCCGCCACCGGTGTGACCGACGGGGCGATGTTGCGCGGTGTGCGCCGTTTTGCCCAGGGGGCTGAAACCGAATCAATCGTGATGCGCAGCCAGAGTGGTACCGTGCGGTATATTCGCGCCGTTCACGATTTCAGCCGCAAGGTTTGGTATAAATAACCCGCTTCGTTTGGCGGTTTTAGTCCGGCGGACGGACTGAACATTCATGGGGTGCTGCGGCACCCCATTTTTTTATGGCAGAAATCCGCCATTTATTTGAATTGTGCGGCAAAAATATGCGTTGCCGCAACAATATGCGGAACCTTTCTCGTTTTATCGGCGTTTTGTTTCAAAATCTTTTAAACAAACCCGTAAATGGGAAAAAAGGTTATGGACACGAGCAACGAGGATCAGGCCGCCCCCGGCCGGGGGATTGGTTATTGGGCGGTTATCGCTCTGGCAATTGTGATTTTGTGTATTGGCATGCCGATTTTTGCCGGTGGGGTCTGGCTGATCATGCTGGGCGCATCGAGCTTTTATGCCCTGGCCGGGGCCGGGCTTTTCCTGACCGGCTTTTTCATGATGCGCATGTCGATGCTGGGGTTTTGGTTTTATCTGCTGACCTTTATGGGCACGGCAGCCTGGACTGTCAGTGATGTGGGAATGGATATGGATGCCCTTTTCCAGCGCCTGGCTGTCCCCTTTATCGCCCTGTTACTGGTGTTTCTGGCATCCCCCCGCTTGTGGCGGGGCGGTCGTGCGGCGCGACATAATCCTGCCCGTCAACCGGCCAGCAAGGGGGCGGTGCCGTCGATGGCTTTTTCTTCGCCCGATAAAAATGTCTGACGGGGATTAAAGGTAACGGGCCCTAGAAAACCGTTAGAAAGCCGTTTGCCGCAATGGCGCGTGTGCTGCTTTTTTGAAATGCGCCATCATATCCGCAGGGCCGGGTTATTCCGGGACTGCGGATTTTTGTTGCAGTGCCTATCAAGCTGGGTTAAATCCTTCGCCCCCTTTCGCGGGGATTGCTATTTTAACAGTTTGGAAAGGTTGCACGCATGTCCGAAATAATCGCGCTGGATTTTGGCACCACCAATTCTGTTCTTGCCGTGGCGGACAAAGCAGGAAATGTGCAATCCGCCAGCTTTGACCTTGGCAATTCCCACTTTGATACCTATCGCACCATTTTGTACCTTTGGCAGGAACAGGATATTCGGGTTGCGGGTTCAATGCCGCAACTGCGCAGCTGTTCCGGTCCTTTTGCGATCGAGGAGTATCAGCGCGAAAGCCAGGATTGTCGCCTGATCCAGTCGATCAAGTCCTATCTGGCGGCCAAGGATTTTGAAGGCACCGAGATTTTTGGCAATCTTTTCACGCTTGAAGACCTGATCGCGCTGTTTTTAAACCAGCTTCATCATCACGCCGAAAATGATTTGGGCCATTTGGGGCGGCGGGTCATTGCCGGGCGTCCTGTGACATTTGCGGGGCCCCGTCCGGACAATGCCTTTGCCGAGGCCCGCTTGCGGGCCGCCTATGAACAGGCGGGTTTCGACGTCGAGGCCGTGGTGTACGAGCCTTTGGCAGCATCCTATTATTACGGGCGGACGCTCGAACAGCCGGAAACCGTTTTGGTCGCCGACTTTGGCGGCGGGACGAGCGACTTTTCGGTGATCCGGTTTCAACCGGGCAAAGGCATTGCCGGGGTGCAGGCGTTGGCCCATACGGGTCTTGGCATTGCTGGCGACAGTTTTGACTATCGCATCATCCAGAATGCCATTTGGCCGCGTTTGGGTTTTGGCACCAATTACCGGGCAATGGGCGGCACCCTGCCGGTGCCACGGCAATATTACACCGCATTTGCCCGCTGGCATTATCTGTCGATGATGCACAACCAGCGCACCATGACCGATTTGCAGGCGATTATTCGCACCGCCGAAAGTGCCGATGACATTGCCGACCTTGTGACCATTATCGAGGATGAACTGGGCTTTTTCCTGTATCAATCGGTGTCCAGAGCCAAGGCGGAATTGTCATCCCAGGGGGAAACGCGGCTGCAATTCAAGCATGGTGGCGTTGAAATTGACGAAAAACTGACCCGTGCCGATTTTGAAAGCTGGATCAGCCCCGATATCGCCGAGATCGAGAAGGCCGCCAAAGACTGCCTTGATCAGGCCGGTTTGCAGGCTTCGGATATTTCCAAGGTCTTTATGACCGGCGGCACATCCTATGTCCCGGCTGTGCGCCACCTGTTTGAAGACGGTTTTGGCAAGGAACGGGTTGAAATTGGCCAGCCTTTCCTGTCGGTCGCACATGGCCTGGCGATGATTGCCGCAGATGAAAATATCGTCTGACGGGGCATTCTGGTCAGCAGATATTTTGCCCGGCGGGGCAGGCGTGGTGGTTTGCTAGTTTGCCCTGTTCTCCCTGTCATCCCTGTCCGCAGATGATTGACTGATCAGTCAATTTTTGGTAGGGTCGCGGCATGAAAGACAAACAGGCACATCTGATTGACACGGCAATCCGCCTTTTTGCCCGCGACGGCGTGTCGGTTTCCACAGCTAAAATAGCGGCGGAAGCCGGCGTTTCCAACGGGACGCTGTTTAATTATTTTCCCACCAAACAGCAATTGATTGACAGTGTTTATCTGGTAATCAAGGAAGATATTGCCGCACATGTGCTTGCCAGTCTTGGTCGGGAAATGTCGGTAAAGGAAGTCATGTTCGGCATTTGGCAGGGCTATATCAAATGGGCCCTGACTCATCCGCTCCGTCATGAGGTTTGCAATCTTCTTAGGGCTGCGCTGGCGTTAAGTCCTGCCGCACTTGCGCGGGCAGATGCAATTTTTGAATTGAAGGTGCAAAAACTGCAAGAGGGCGTTGATCAGCGAGAACTGGTTGATTTGCCTGTTGAATATATTAGCGAACTGTCCACCGTGCAGCTTGGCGTTGCTGTCGATTTTCTGCGACGCCAAAATCTGGATGCGGTTGAAACAGGCAAACATATTCATCGCAGCTTTGATGTCTTTTGGGCGGGGATTACGGCGTGATTATTTTTTATGGCAAGATTGACTGACTAATCACTCTATTCACGGAGAGAAAAAATGCAGGTTGCAGCTTTTGGTGCCAAATCCGCAACGTCCGATCTGGGCCCGCTGACGATTGAACGCCGTCAGACCGGTGCGCATGATGTTGCCATTGAAATTGATTATTGTGGTGTTTGCCATTCCGATTTGCACATGGCGCGCAATGACTGGGGTATTGCCATGTATCCGGTGGTGCCGGGCCATGAAATTATTGGCCGCGTGACCGATGTCGGGGCCCATGTCAAAGGCTTCAAGCCCGGTGATCTGGTGGGTGTGGGCTGTATGGTTGACAGCTGCCAGTCCTGCCCGTCCTGCGAGGAAGGGCTGGAGCAATATTGTGAAAACGGTATGACCGGCACCTATAATGGCGAAGATAAAGTGCTGGGTGGTCAGACCTTTGGGGGATATTCCGGCAAGGTGGTTGTGAACGAAAAGTTCGTTCTGCGCGTTTCTGACAATCTGGATACCAAGGCGGTTGCACCGCTTTTATGTGCCGGTATCACAACCTGGTCGCCGCTCCGCCAGTGGAATGTGAAAAAAGGCGACAAGGTGGGCGTGGTCGGCCTGGGGGGGCTGGGCCATATGGGTGTTAAATTCGCCGCTGCGCTGGGTGCACATGTTGTGATGATCACGACATCTGCCAAAAAGGGCGAAGATGCCAAGCGTCTTGGCGCGCATGAAGTTCTTGTTTCAAAGGACGGGGATGCGATGGCCGCCCATGCAGGCAGCTTTGACTTTTTGCTCAATACCATCCCTGTCAAACATGACCTGAACCCGTATATCGGTCTTTTGAAACGTGATGCCACGATGGTGATTGTCGGTGCGGTCGAACCGCTGGAAGGTTTCCACGGTGCCGGGCTGATTTTGGGCCGTAAACGTATTGCCGGTTCATTGATTGGCGGTATCAAGGAAACGCAGGAAATGCTTGATTTCTGTGCCGAACACAACATCACCTCCGATGTTGAAATGATCGATATGGCGTCGATTAACACCGCTTATGAGCGGATGCAGAAATCCGATGTCAAATACCGGTTTGTGATTGATATGAAGTCGCTTCAGGCGGCTGTTGCCTGATCAACGCCTTGCTGCTCGGACATTTAAAAGCCAAAGGCCCGTCAAACCCCGGCGGGCCTTTGGTGATTCTGATAGTGATATATCGGTCAAATCAGCTTACGCAGGCAAAATTGCCGCCACATCTGACTTGCAAAAGTGTTGCCGAAAAAATCACAAAGCCGGTGCCGAAAAACGGGAACAGGAAAAACCATGCCGACCATGCCCAGCGGCGTAACAGCCAGGGGAAAAAGGCCCCGCTAAACGACATGACCGGGAATAATAAAACGCTGCCAAACAGCAGATGCAGATAGATATTGTTTTCCGAACCCGGTGAGTCAAACATCATCGGTGAAAACATGACAAAGGGCAGGGAGATGATGCCTCCCAGCATACAGATTGCGGTAAGACCGCGACGTGCGGACTTCTTCATTTTACAGGCCTCGTGATCCCGTGTGAAATGTGACGGTTTTTTACCGTCTTTGGCGGTTCGCCAATTTTTGATATTGGTTGGAATTTCTCACACAGGGGTCTTTATCACAAGCAACATCTGTGAGTCGCAATCGTGAATATGGCGTTTTTTTGTTGGGAAATAACAGATGTTGAAATTTTTCTTTCTGAAAGTATGACCAATACTATACCGGAAAGCAGGTACCTTCATCAGCGAGGATGAAGACTGTTTTCAGGCCGCAAGTTTCAAAAACAGAGTCCCGATTTTTGTATTAAATATTATCGTTAATTTTGCTGCTGCCAAATTTTATGGGCGCAATAAATGTTTTTATGGCTTTGTCGGCATTTCTGCCGCCAGGTGTCTTTTTAAACGGGTTATACACGTTGGGGTCGTGTTGCCCCGGGCACAAGCAGAATTTGCGTGACAGAGCAGCATTTCGGGGTTTGAGGAAGCGTCTCTTTGCGCTATCCAATGGCGTCATGACAGCACAACACTCCAGTGAAAGCACCTTTTTGGGGATCGAGCGTTCCGTTACCGGTAAATGGTGGCGTCAGCGCGATGTGGATGACCGTTTGGCCGTGACCCTGTCACAACGGTTTGGCGTGCCCGATATTGTGGGGCGCGTCATGGCCGCACGCGGCATTGGTCTTGACGATGCCGAAGCCTTTTTAACGCCCACCCTGCGCGATCTGATGCCCGACCCGTCGTCTTTGCGCGATATGGACAAGGCGGTGGCCCGCATTGTAACCGCGCTGGAAAACAACGAAAAAATTGCCCTGTTTGGCGATTATGACGTGGATGGTGCCACCAGTACGGCGCTTTTGGTGCGGGTGTTTCGCGCCCTTGGCCATAATATCGCGGTTCATATTCCCGACCGCCTGACCGAGGGCTATGGCCCGAATGCCCCGGCATTGCTGGATTTGAAACGCAAGGGGGCCAGCCTTGTTTTAACGGTGGATTGCGGTGTGACGGCCTATACCCCGCTGGCAGAAGCCGCCGATGCCGGGCTTGATGTGATTGTGGTGGACCATCATGCCGCCGAGCCTGAATTGCCCCAAGCCGTGGCGGTGGTGAACCCCAACCGGCTGGATGATGATAGCGGGATGGGCGATTTATGTGCCGCCGGAGTTGCCTTTTTGCTGTCGGTTGCCGTGTGCCGCGCCTTGCGTGAAAGTGGCTATTTTCAGAAAAGGGGCCTTCAAGCGCCTGATTTGCGTAACTGGCTGGATCTGGTTGCCCTGGGTACAGTGTGCGATGTCGTGCCGCTTCGCGGGCTGAACCGGGCCTTTGTGACCCAGGGGCTCAAGATTATGCGCCATCGCGGCAATTGCGGTATTTCCGCGTTGTCCGATGTGGGCGGGGTTAATGAAACCCCCAGCGCCTATCACCTTGGGTTTGTGCTGGGACCACGGGTGAATGCTGGCGGGCGCGTGGGCGAAGCCGGGCTTGGCACCGCGCTGTTATCGGGCGATGACCCGGCCAGGGCGCGGACCATTGCGGTGCGGCTTGATGAATTTAACCGCGAGCGCAAAACGATCGAGGATTACGTCCTGGACCAGGCGATCCGCATGGTTGAGGAAAAGGACCGCATCGGCGCAATGGTGCTGGTAGGCGGCGAGGACTGGCATCCCGGTGTTATCGGCATTGTCGCCAGTCGTCTCAAGGACCGCTACCATGTTCCCGCCCTGGTGATGGGACGGGTAGATGGGGTTTACAAAGGCTCGGCCCGCTCTGTTCGCGGGATTGATCTGGGGGCGGCCATTATTGCCGCCCGCCAGGCCGGTTTGCTGGTCAATGGCGGCGGGCATGGCATGGCCGCCGGTTTTACGCTTGACCCCGAAAAACATGCCGAATTTGAAGATTTCCTTGAAAGCCGCTTTGCCCGCCTGATTGCCGAAAACAATATCCGCCCGACCATGACGGTGGATGGCTCCCTTCACGCGATGGGCGCAACCGTCGAGCTGATTGACGCGCTGGAGCGCATGGGGCCGTTTGGTGCCGGCAATGCCGAACCCCGCTTTGTTTTCACCGATTGCAAGGTCGTGAAGGCCGATGTGGTGGGGGCTGATCACGTCAGGTGTATTTTGTCGGGCAGCAATGGCAAGGGCCGTTTGAAGGCGATTGCCTTTCGCTGCCTGGATAATGACATGGGCCAGACATTGTTGCGTCATGGCGGGCGCCCGCTTCATGTGTTGGGGCATTTGCGCCGGGATACCTGGCAGGGCCGCGAAGGCGTGCAGCTTATGATCGACGACATTGCCGCGCCGGTGGCGCTTTTTACCTGATAATGCCGGGTACCTGCAGAAACGCGACGGCGTAAAACTTCATTCGGAGGAAGGTCGTGAGGGCCCTGGCTGTATCCGGCCCTGTTCCCGCACTGCTTGACGGCGGGGAACAGGGTGCGATGCCTTTTGGGGGTTATTTTGTTTCCGTGGTCTCGCGATGAGGCATCACAGTATGATGGCGAATGATTGCCGATACGATTTGGGCGATCAGGGTGCCTGTTTCCGCCTGGTCGGGCTCGTTGCCGAGCAGATGGATGATCTCGCGATAGGTGGCGAGAATATTTCGGGTGATTATCGGCGCGTTATCAATGCCTTCTGTGGTCAGAAAGCCGGTAATAATGGCCGACAGCAAACTGTCATTGCTAAATTGTATGGTGTTGTCACCAGTACGTGTTGAAACGCGCGAATTGTGCGTTTTTTGTGTCTGGTGTGCGCTTTTTTTTTGCGCGGATTCCGACGCCGGACCCGAACCATCCCCAGAAATCATCTGGCGTATGCCATCCCCGTCTTTTTCAAGGTTTTGCGGGGGCTGAAACAGGCTGTCGGGGGCATCATCTGCATCCGGATGCAGTGCCTGGAGGATATTTTCTGTTTTGCTGTGCGGCATTTCGGATGCGGGGCCGGGATAGGCCTCGGCATGATGATGAACCGGACCTTCTCCTGTAACGATCCATTCAAGACGGACAGATTTGGCCCTGGCAAGGCGCGCAATGCCAACAAAACGGGGTTCGGATTTTGCCTGGCACCAGCGATTGAGCTGTTCGGGAATGACGCCCGCCACTGCGGCGGCATCTTTTTTTCGGTCAAACATATCGACAACGTGCCGGATGCGTTCGCCAAGATCGGGGCTCAGGACGGGTAACGTCGTGGCACGGCTATCTTTTGCCATTTCCATCGTCCTGGATAGTGAATGGGGGAAGGGGTGATTTGGCTAAAGTTCTCGTTTGGCGCGAAATAGACGCACCGCGAAATTTTTTGGTTGAATGTCGAATTTTTTCGTTATAAGTCTTTTCCATGCTCAACTATTGTTGACTTTTTTTCGAGTTAAGGCCGGTATAGTCTGCGATAGTGGCAATAAAACGATAGTATAGTTACGACGGACAGAGTTAAGTCCGCAGTTCACTGTTGATAAAAAAAAGAAAGACGCTTCCAGATATTTATCTGCTTGTGATGTTTTGAAGCGAGAACAATTGTGGGGCGATTTTATTCAGTAAAATTGATCCTTGTGTTTTCAGTATTGCAAGTTAACCAGAGTAGATGATGTTTGGCGTCGCTGGCAATCAACAAGTCCTTGGGAGTACGAGGTATTTTTGTAGCGAATAGTGTTTTTCGGGTTGAATTTCCTGAAAGCACATATTTGGGAGTACGCTCGATATGCGCCAGACAAATTTCCTTTTCCGACCGGCCGAACATATAAGACATGGTAATTAATTGATGTCTTACAGTGGCTTGGCTCTCGCTATGCGTGTTGTCCATGTGGTCATCGCGGTTGCCTTTTTGTTATATGCGCCGGTTGCCGCCGCCGCCCAGCAGGTGGTCGGGGCAGGCCATGATGATGGCTATATTGGCGCGGCAAGATCGGTTCGTATTTATACCGAAAATCTGCCTCCCTTTAATTATCTGACCGATGATGGATTAAGTGGCATCGGTGCCGAAGTCGTTTCGGCAATGGCGCGCCTGGTCGGGCATAGCGGCAAATTCGAGATGATGCCCTGGAAGCGCGTGCTCTCGATACTGAATCGCGAGCCCTATACCGCCGCTTTTTCGATGGTGCGCATACCGGAACGCGAACACGAATTTAAGTGGGTTGGGCCGATTACGCATAGCGAAACGGCTCTTTATCAATTAGCAGACAGTCCGGTCAAAATCCGGTCGATAGAGGACGCCCGCAACGTTTCGGCAATCGGGGTGAATGCTGGTAGTGCGTCCGAGCGGGCCTTGCGTGCCCTTGGTTTTAACAATGTGATGCCGCTTTATGCGCCAAATACGGGGCTGAAGATGCTGCTGAGCGGCCGTATTGCATTGTGGGAAACGGTTGATTTGGTGGTCACAAGTCAAAGTCGCCAGCTGGGCATTGCACCGTCCAGGGTTGTTCCGGTCGTTCCGCTGGGTAAATACGACTTTTACCTGGCGTTTTCGCCGAGCACGCCGGAAACGGTGATATTGCCCTGGCGGCAGGCCCTGAACGAACTGCATCGCAATGGCGTTTTTGATGAAATCCAGCGGCGCTACGGGGTCAAGTCGCAAATACTTCCCGGTCCGCGAAAAACCAGCTTTTCCCTGTTGAACTAAACAATGCCAGCCCCCGTTGGGGGCGTAAATGTTAACGCCATAAATATTACCTTTTGCGGGGCCTGTCGGGGTTCGTTCTGGCGGTGCGGGTGGCGAAACGGCGATTTTTTCCTATTTTACGGGCATTATCATTTGTAGTGATTCAGGCAGCAAACAGGAAATCGCAATGAATGCCACCGGCAAACCCGAACTGATCAGTTTCGATTTATGCCCCTTTGTACAGCGTTCCGTGATCACGCTTTTGGAAAAGAATGTAGAATTTGATCTGACCTATATTGATCTGGCCAACAAACCGGACTGGTTTTTGGAAATTTCGCCACTGGGCAAGGTGCCGGTGCTGCGTGAAAAGGGCGAAGTCCTTTTTGAAAGTGCCGTGATCAACGAATATCTTGATGAAACCAACCCGCCGTCGCTTCATCCTGTTGATCCGCTTGAAAAGGCAAAGAATCGTGCCTGGATCGAGGTTGGCGGCAACCAGTTGATGAATTCTTTTCATATGATGATGGCGGAAACGGCGCAAGACTACGCAACCCATCGCGAGGCCCTGATGGCAGGGTTCAAACCGGTGGAAGGCCAGATTGAGGGTACATTTTTTAACGGGGACAGCTTTTGCCTGATTGATGCCGCCTGGGCCCCGGTTTTTACCCGCCTTCTGATTGTCGAGCAGGCGCTGGGCGAAGATTATCTTTCCGGCTATCCGAAGATCCGGGCCTGGGCCGAAGCCCTTGTGGCGCGCGATAGTGTGATCCATTCCGTCATTGACGGCTTCCGTGACAAGTTCCTGACTTACCTGCAAAAGAAAACGTATAACGGTGATACACCTGCTTATCTGGCAGGCAGGCTTGCAGAGCAGGCCTGATCATCCTATTCCGATAGGATGACAGAAAAAAATCAGACAGATGTGACATCATCGGGCGAGGGATGGGGCCAGGGCAAACTTGCGTTTGTTCTGGTTCTGGTGCCGCTTTTGATGTCTTTTTCCCTTAGCCAGTTTTATCGCTCAGCACAGGCGCTTCTGGCTGATTCGCTGCGGATCGAGCTGGGGGTCACACCCGAGGAACTCGGCTTTATTTCAGGCAGTTTTCATTTTGCCTTTGCCCTGATGCAGATTCCCGTTGGTGTGATGCTGGACCGTTACGGCCCGCGTAAAACCAATGGCATCATGATGATCATGACCGTGCTTGGGGTTGTCGTCTTTGCCAGCGCGCATAGTGTGACCGGGCTGATGATCGGGCAGGGGATTATTGGTATGGGCTGTGCGGCGGCCTTTATGGCAACACTGGTCTGTGCGTCGCGCTGGGTTGCGCCCGAAAAATTTGCCGCAACATCGGGTATTATTGTCGCGTTGAGTTTGCTGGGCGTTCTGGCATCGGCAACACCGCTGGCCGCCCTGATCGAATATCAGGGCTGGCGCGGGGTGTATTTCTGGCTGGCGGGTCTTAGCCTGCTTTCCGTGGTGCTGACCTTTGTCATGGTGCGTGATGACCCGCCCCATATGCGTCGCAAGCAAGCGCGTCGGGGCGAAAGCATGCGCGAAGTTTTGCAGGGCATCATGGAGGTTTGGCGAAACCGGCAGATGTGGCTGCTGGTGGCGGTGGGCTTTTTTGCCTATCCGACGATCCTGACGGTACGGGGCCTGTGGGGTGGGCCGTATTTGCAGGATGTTTTCCATCTTTCCCCGGTTGAAGTTGGCAATATTTTGCTGGGCATGACGATTGGCATGATTTTCGGGCCACCCTGTTACGGGCATGTCTCGCGGGTTATGGGCGGGCGGGCGCGACCGCTTATTCTGTTTTCGGTTTTTGTGTCCACCGCCCTTTTGATCTGTCAGGCGCTGTTTGGGGCCGGTCATGTCTGGCTGGCGGCGGTTTTAATGATGGCTCACGGTTTTCTGGGCAGTTGTGCCACGCTTAACTATGCTGCAAGCCGCGCTGCGGTGCCGCCGCATCTGGTGGGGCGCGCGCTGACAACGGTCAATCTGGCCACCTTTGGCGGGCTTTTCGTATTGCAGGGCCTGGCCGGTATGATCATCGGTCATTATCCGGCTGATGCGGCAACATTGGGTTATCAATGGATGTTTGCCTTTCTTGGTATCGGTCTTGGTGTTGCCGGGCTGGCATTTATGGTCGGGGGCAGGGGGCGCAAGGCACCGAAAAACGGCTAAAAATGCCAAAGGATTAAAAAAAACGTCACAAGGACAAAAAACCCGCTTGACCTTACCCTGTCCAATCGCTAAAAACCGGCCTCGTTAACGCGCTGCGTCCCCTTCGTCTAGAGGCCTAGGACACTGCCCTTTCACGGCGGCAACAGGGGTTCGAATCCCCTAGGGGACGCCACCCGTTAACGGTAAAATGCTTTATTGGTGACTGTGTCCCCTTCGTCTAGAGGCCTAGGACACTGCCCTTTCACGGCGGCAACAGGGGTTCGAATCCCCTAGGGGACGCCACCCGTTAACGGTAAAATGCTTTATTGGTGACTGTGTCCCCTTCGTCTAGAGGCCTAGGACACTGCCCTTTCACGGCGGCAACAGGGGTTCGAATCCCCTAGGGGACGCCACCAGTAAGCATCACATAAAATCGCTTTGCGATCTGCGTCCCCTTCGTCTAGAGGCCTAGGACACTGCCCTTTCACGGCGGCAACAGGGGTTCGAATCCCCTAGGGGACGCCACCAGTAAGCATCACATAAAATCGCTTTGCGATCTGCGTCCCCTTCGTCTAGAGGCCTAGGACACTGCCCTTTCACGGCGGCAACAGGGGTTCGAATCCCCTAGGGGACGCCATTTCCTTGATCGGAAATGTACCAATCACCTTTCCCGGACGGGTTGGGTGATTTTTTGTTTTTGGCCCATTTTCAATGGGTTGGATAAAATTCTTTATCCGGATTCGCGACTCTGACAGTGGCATGTGATTCGTTTGCGGCTGTGCGTTCGCCTTTTTTGCTCAGAACGGAAATTTATGCTGGCGTGGTGGTTTGCCCTGTTTGCGATAGGGGCGGGTTAAACTTTCGCGAATTTCTTCGAGGCTGGGGCGCGGTAAAAAATCGTTGCGGAGATCGGCTTGTGCAGCGGGCTTCATGTGGGCACGCGCAAGGGAGGCTGCGGGGGTGCTGGCGGCCTTTGACAGGTCCTGTGCCGGTATTGGTGATGGCATACGATCCTGGCTGCTCTCTGGGGCGATCGTGTTTTCGTCACCATTGCTTATTGCCTCATGTTGGCATGAGGGGGCAAACAGGTCATCCGGGTCGGCGGCATCGGCGTCAAACAGGTCGGAGACACCAACGCCCAGCAGGCGGAATTTGGTGCCGTCAATTTCTCGCTGTAACAGGGTCATGGCAGTTTGCAAAATCACGTCCTGTTTCAGGGTCGGGTAGGTCAGGCGCATATTGCGGGTGCGGGTTTTGAAATCGGCTGTTTTTAATTTCAGCACCACCGTGTGGCCCGAAAGGCGTTTGCGCTCCAGGTCGCGGGCGACCCGTTCGGCAAGGCGCGTTAAAATATCCGCAAGCGATGCCAGATCGGCGAGATCGTCGCTAAAGGTTGTTTCTGACGACAGGCTTTTGCGTTCGGACGATGTTTCAACCTGGCGATTATCCTGCCCGCGGGAAAAATGGAAAAACCGCTTGCCAATGCTGCCATAACGCCCCTGCAATTGATGGATGTCGAGCCTTTGCAGTTGCCCGATGGTTGTAATGCCATCCTGGTGCAGTTTGCGTTCCATCGCGGGGCCTACCCCCCACATCATGCGCACCGGCTTGTCCGCCAGGAATTCAACCGCCTCTGCCTGACCGATCAGGGAAAAGCCAAACGGCTTTTTCAGATCCGAGGCAATTTTTGCCAGAAACTTGTTATAGGACAGGCCAATCGACACCGTTATGCCAACCTCCCGGAAAATCTGCTGTTGCAGGGCGACAAGATTTTCCGCCGGGCTTTTGCCCGTGCGCGCATAGGCATCGGTTAAATCCATAAAGGCTTCGTCGATGGAAAGCGGCTCGATAATTGGTGTTACGGCGCGCATCATGTCGCGAATGCGCATGCCTTCGCGCTGGTATTTTGCCATATCGGGGGGCAGGAAAATGCCATCGGGGCACAGTTCGCGGGCCTTGAAGGCCGGCATGGCGGAACGAACGCCAAATTTGCGGGCAATATAACAACAGGTCGAAACCACCCCGCGTTTGCCGCCCCCGATGATAACCGGCTGTTTTGCCAGTTCCGGGCGGTCGCGTTTTTCGATCGAGGCATAAAAGGCATCGCAATCGAGATGACCAATATGCAGGTCCGGGAGTTCGGCATGGTGGATGACGCGTTTTTGTCTGCATTGCGGGCAGGGCATGTCGCGCGCCGGTAAAACCTGCGGGCGCCATTTATGCAAGCACTGGGGACAAATCGCGTAAGTCATCCCGTTTTTGTACTGCTTTTGTTCGTTTCCTGCAAAGAAGATTTACCGCTTTCCTGCCAGGAACTGACAGGACCTGGGCGCGCCAGAAGCGTTAACCCGGATGGTGGGTGAAATATCGGGCGAGGGAAAGAAGAATGCAGGAAAGAAGGGTGCGGTTTTACACCTGCGGTTTGCGCGGCGGGGGGGCTTTTATCGGTCTGGCCGGTTTTGCAGATTGTTTGCTGGCGTTTTTGGTGCGGCGGCTGCGGGCAACCATATTGTCAACATAGCGCCCCTGAAACAGGGTAATGCCGAGCGATTGTCCGAAACGAATGGCCGTTGGCGTATCACAGCGGCATAAAATAACCCGTTCGCGGCCGGATTGCTGAACCAGCGTATCCATTTCGCTGTATTTTTTGCGAATGACGTTATCGGTCATTTCTTCACGCCAGGCGACCTTGATGAAATCCGCCTTCAGGCTGTTGCGATCAACAAATGACAGCGATTCCACTGTCAGATTGTCGATCAGAACGCGATAGCCGCGTTCATGAAATTCGTCGCGCAGGCGCAAATAGGTTTCCAGATTTGAAAACAGATCCACCTGGTTAAATTCAAGAATGACATTGCCCGGCCAGTTGCGGCGCACGATTTCGTCAAACCGTTCAAATTCCCGGGTGGTCAGGGTCGCCAGGTTGAGATTGATCGAAAAGGATGCCGCATGTGTTTTAAAGGTGCGTTTGCACAGATAGTTCAACATGCGTTTGTCGAGCACTTCGGTCATGTGCTGAAACAGCCATTTATTTGATGCCAGGTCGATATTGGGCATGATGGCATCGCGCAATTCGGCGATGGAGACGAAAAATTCGTCAAAAACCGGGTGAAGTTCGCCCCCATTGGTTTTAGACAGCACACAAACCGGTTGCTGACGGATATGGGCGGAAAGATCGGCGCTGTGAATTGTTTCTTCAAGCTGTGCAAGGTTGTCGGCATTGATCGGCTGCAACTGGACCTTTGGGTCGGCAGCCATATCGCGCCGTTGCTGCTTTTGCGCGTTTTCGCTCATATAGCGGCATAACAGCACAAATTCCTGAAATTCGGTATTCAGGTTGTACCAGGTGCAAAAACCGGTTTCTTCGCTTTCATCCTGTGCAACCGGATCATCGCGAAACAGATAGCGCAAAGTTTCAACACCCGGTTCGACATCGGCAATGGATTTGTCTTTCCAGATGAATAGCAGGTCATTATTGCTGAGCACGAAAATGCGCCCAACAAACAGTTTGACGTAGCTTTCAAAGGTATTGGTCGCAACACGGATATGATAATCGCGCCGGTGAAAGGGTTTGAGACGCGACAAATGGATATGCACCGCGCGATGCCCGAATTTCCGGGTTTCGAGGCGTTGCACGTAATCAAGCAGCAGGTGTTCCTGCAGCGCCTGTTGTCCATATTGTTGCGGTTCGATCAAGTACAACTCCCTAGCGCGTTGCTTTTGGGCTTTGACCCGGTTTTCCAGTTTAAGGCATTTTCCTTAAACGACGAAGCCGGACCTGATATTTTTTGTGCAATTTCGTTTTTTTGCAGATATTAGCCATACCGCATAGTGAACGGATTAACAAAGCGATTTTAACGATTTATTGCAGGGTCATCGGTCAGTTTGTTGTGACAGAGTGTGCCGCTGGCGGGGGTCTCGCAAACTTGACAGGAACACGGGGAAGTGCTCCCTTGTTTTGCAAATCGATAAATGGGGATGGTGCGATGAACGCGGTATTAAATAAAACCGTGACTCCTGCAGGTCGTGGGCTGCGTGTGCTGCTGGTCGCCGGGCTGGTTTCGGTTGCGGCGGCCTGTGCCCCGATTGGTGATCAGGAATTCTGGAACCAGGCAACATCCTTTGCCGGCAAGGATGACACCGCCCTTGGCCTGTCCGAGGTGGTATCAGGCAATTATCCGGCTGCGGAAAAATATCTGGATGCCGCGATCCAGCGGAATCCCCTGAATGGTTATGCCCTGTTATGGCGCGGTATTGTGTATCAGAATACCGGCCGCCCCGATAAGGCCCGCCAGGATTATGGTGCGGTGATGGCGGCCAACCCGCCTGGCACGGTTGTGATGGCAGGGCCGACGACAAACCAGTTACGCCCTTTGCACGATGCGGCACAATATAACCTTGAAAGACTGGAGCAGGGGCTTCCAGGTGTTGTCGGGCTTGGCCCGGGGGCGACCGGCGTGGCGGCACAACCGGCCAATGCCGGTTCAATGATGTCCGCGCCGTTTGATAACGTTCAGGATGTGCCATCCGACGTCCCGGCAACCAAATCGGCGGCAGAGGCCAATATTGCCAAGCGGTTCGAGATTTTGCGCAATTTGCAAAAGGCGGGCCTGATTACGCCTGAAGAATATTCTGCCCGGCGGGCGGCCAATATCGGCGCGCTGCTGCCCATGACATCACCGGCCCCGGCGGCCTATTTGGACCGGGAGCCGCCAGACGGGCGTGAAATTCAGGACCGGCTGGAACAGTTGAATAAATCGCTGCAAATGGGCGCGGTTTCGGTGCAGGATCATGTGAATGAACGCACCGCAATTCTGGATGGTTTGCTGCCGGCCGAACCCCGTGAACGGGCAACGCCCGCCCCGGCCCCGCAAGGCTTGATGGATGCGGCACGCAAAATCGCCCGGATCGAGGATTTGCAAAAAGAAAAACTGATCACGCCAAGCGAATTTACCAAAGAACGCAATGCCATCGAGGCATCGATCATTGAACCGGCCAATGCCAGCATGGTTTCGCAGGAAGGACAACCGGTGCGCCGGGTTGCCCAGGCCACGGACGCGGAAAGTCGCCCGGTTAAAAAGGTGGCATCGGCACCCGCTGCCAAACCGGCAAAACAGTCCGGCGGGGCCGAAATTCATTTGGCATCCTATCGCAATCAAACCCAGGCAGAGCGTGGCTGGCTTATTCTCGGCAGTCGTTTTGCCAATGAACTTGCCGGGCTGGATCATGAAATTCGCCGTGTTTCGGTGCCGGGTAAAGGTACTTTTTATCGTCTGTTGGCTGACGGGCTGGACCCGGCAAAGGCCAACAAAGTTTGCGCGGATCTGAAACGTCGCGGACAATATTGCGATGTCAAATGACCTTGCGGGTACGGCAAACCAGGGGCGATGCGGGGCGCGCGCGTGACGCGTCGTCATTGTGATGTTTGTCATAGGCCAGTGCCAAATTCAGGATCAAACTGGCAGGCAAACAGGTTACGATCATGATTCTGATTTTTAGTGATTTTCATTTTGCCGGTCCCTATAGCGGTGCAATGCAGGCGGCTGTCATGCGCTATGCCGGGCCGAAGGAAGGTGTTGTCAATTTGATGCTTGATGCCCCAGACCGCGACCCGATGCGATCGGCCTATTTACTGGCAGCTTTGCGGTGCGAATTTCGGGCCGGTGATATTGGTTTGTGTGTTGTTGATCCTGGTGTGGGCAGCGCCCGGCGCGCTCTTGTTGTCCGGTGTGATGACAGTTATTTTGTCGGTCCGGATAACGGGTTGTTTGAAGTGCTGATACGCCGCGCCCATGACGTGTGCCTGTGGCAGATAGATTGGGAACCGGACGGCGCATCGGCCAGTTTTCACGGGCGCGATATTTTTGGTCCGGTGGCCGGGATGCTGGCGGCAGGTACCGGTTTTGCCCGCCATGAACTGGCCGCAGATGACCGTTTTGCCGATGCGCGGGACTGGCCCGATGACCTGGCCGAGGTCATTTATATCGATGGATATGGCAACGCCATGACCGGTTTGCGCGCCAGCCATGACAGGGCAACAGCATCGATCTTAACCCTGGGCGATATGGAAATAACCCGGGCGCGTACTTTTTCGGATGTGCCTGCAGGGCAGGTCTTTTGGTATGAAAATTCGTTTGGTCTGGTCGAAATTGCGGTTAATGGGGGGGCGGGCCGACCAGTTGCCAGGGCTTGACGTGGGGTGTCCTTTGGGCTGGATAGATGCCGCATGAGGATGAATGTGCTGCTCGCGACGGTTTGGGTCGCCAAGAAGAACGGGAAACGCGTGCGATGACCATAACGGTCAAATTCTGGGGGGTGCGGGGCAGCATTGCCTGTCCGTCACCGGACCATATTGTTTATGGTGGCAATACCAGTTGTGTTGAAATGCGGGTTGGCGACCGGGTCCTGATTTTTGATGCCGGTACCGGTATTCGCAATCTGGGGCGGGATCTGGTGCGCCGGGGTATTTCCAGTGCCGCCATTTTTCTGACCCACACCCATTGGGACCATATTAACGGCTTTCCGTTTTTTGTTCCGGCCTATGATCCGGGCAACAGCTTTGAGATTTTTGCCGGGCATCTGACCGGGCAGGGCGGGGTGGAAAAGGTCTTTTCCGCGCAAATGGCAAATCCGACTTTTCCGGTGCCGCTTTCGGCCATGCGCTCGCGCCTGTCCTTTTGCGATTTTGAAACCGGTACGACTCTGTATCCCGTGTCTGGGGTAACGGTGCGCACGGCACCTTTGCGCCATCCCAACGGGGCGGTGGCCTATCGGGTGGAGTATGCGGGGGCGTCGGTCTGTTATGTGACGGATACCGAACATCAACCCGGCAAAACCGACCAAACCATTTTAGACCTGATCGCGGATGCGGATCTGGTCATATATGATGCCACCTACACCGATGCCGAATTTGAAAAACGCATTGGCTGGGGGCATTCCACCTGGCGGGAAGGTGTGCGCCTGTGCCAGATGGCACATGTCGGCCAATTGGCGCTGTTTCATCATGACCCTGACCATGACGATAAAATCATGGCCGGGATTGAACAGCAGGCGCGTGCGCAATGGTCATCGGTTTTTGCTGCTCGCGACGAGATGACAGTTGAAATTGTCGGCAACAGGACGACCTGATTGCGCACCCCCCTGCAGGTTATGCCTGGCGGGGGGTGTTTAGCGCGAAAATTTCGGGAATATGCGGATTTCCACCCGCCGGTTGGCTTCCTGGTTTTCCGGGATAGGGTTGCCCGCGTCATCCTCGTTGGGCAATTTGGGCATGGTATCGCCATAGGAAATGGCGCGCATCCGGTCCGATTGCGGGTCAACCCCCAGCGCACCAAAGAAACGCACAACGGCAATGGCGCGCCCGGCGGCCAGTTCCCAGTTGGATGGGAAGCGCGGGGTGTTGATCGGGGTATCGTCGGTATGGCCTTTCACCTCGATCTGGAAACCCATATAGCGCGGCTGTTTCAACAGATCGCCAACATCCTTTAAAAACAGCACCGCATCGCGGGTCAAATCGGCTGAACCGGGCTGAAAGAACGAGCCATTCGCCAGTTCCATCAAAATGCCTTCGTCATCGGTGCTGACATGGACGGATTTATCGAGTGCCAGATTGAAAACCACGTCTTTCAGGTCGGTTTCGAGAATTTCGGTCGGGCGCACCACGCTGCGTTTGCCAAGATTTTGCGCAATCCCGGCCTGGATTTTTTCAAAGACCGGCAATTCGATTTTGGAAAAACTGACCAGCATAATGAAAAACGCCATTAACAGTGTAATGGCATCGGCATAGGTGGCCAGCCAGTCTTCACTGATTTCTTCCGGTTTCTTGGTTTCCGTGAGGGGTGATCTGCGACGCCGTGTCATGAGCATTTCCTGTGTGCCGGAAGGAACCAAACCGCCTTATTCAGGGGCCTTGTCCATGTTGAAATGGATGGCGGGGTCCAGAAACGAATTCATCCGGTCCTGAATGGCGCGCGGGCCTTTGCGGTCGGCCAGCATGATCAGCCCTTCGGCAATCAAAGAATTGCGAAATTTCATGATTTCTTCGCGCTGCTGGATCTTGCTGGCGGCGGGAATGAAAAAGAACCGTGCTGCAACAATGCCATACAGGGTGGTGATCAGGGCGATGGCAAGCCCGGCACCTAGCGAGGTGGGGTCATCGCCCATTTTATCAAGCATGATGACCAGCCCTACCAGGGTGCCGATCATACCAAAGGCCGGGGCTGCCCCTGCCATGCTGCGCAAAATATCCACCGGGATGACGGCACGGTTATGCGAACTTTCAATGGCATTAAACAGCATGTCCGAAACGTCATCACCGTTATAGCCGGTAATGACAATTTCCATTGCCCAGGCCAGAAAAGGTTCTTCCTTGTCAAGGCGGCTGATTTCCTGTTCCAGGGCGTTGATGCCCTTTTTCTGCATCAGATAGCCCCATTTGACGACACGGCCCACTTCGCTCGTTAATTGTCCGCGGCCCATGCGCGGGGCGCGAAAAATTTTAAAAATCAGTTTGATCGCCTGAAAAACATACCTTGTTTCATAGGCAATGAAGGTTGCCGCGAATGTTCCGCCCAGCACCATCAACACGCTTGATAGGCTGAGAAACACGACATAATTGTCAGTCGAAATATAAATCGACGCAACAAACAGGCCGATACCGGCCAGAATCCCCAAAATCGTTGTCAGCGACATCGCTTTTCACGTTCCCTTAAACAGAAATCTTCCTGACTTCCGCCCCCAATGCGGATCTGCCACTGGCAGCGCCCACGAAAAATCCATCATAGACTGCGTTTGCCATACTGTTAAGCAAAGAGCAGCCCCAGGCTTAAAATGCTTCCAGAAGGGATGGGTTCAGAACTGTTTGGAAAACAACCATCCCCGAAACTATTTGATATGGTTGGAGGAGACCATTCGTTCAAGGCTGATAGCGGCCTGGCACCGTTTTGTGAAGTCAGGAAAAAGCACCCTGCGTCCCAATTTGAACACAGAGTGCCTGATTTTTAAGATCACAAATGATCAGTTCCGTTGTACGGGCCGGAATATTCAGGCCTTGCGGATCCCTTCCAGGAACCGGTCTACCTCGGCGCGCAGATTTTGCGAAAGCGTGCCCAGTTCTTCGGCGACCTGCAAAACCGAATGCGCCGACTGGTCGGTTTCGGCAACCGTATGGCTGACGCGTTCAATATTGCGGGTGACTTCCTGGGTGCCGATGGCGGCCTGTTCCACATTGCGGGCAATTTCGCCGGTGGCATCGGCCTGTTCGCGCACGGCCTCGGAAATGGTGTTGGTAATGTCGGTGATGCGCAAAATAACGTCGGAAATATCCTCGATCGATTTGACGGTTTTACCGGTTTCATTCTGAATGGTGTTGATCTGCTCGGAAATATCCTCGGTGGCACGTGCGGTCTGGTTTGCCAGGTTTTTGACCTCGGCTGCGACCACGGCAAAACCCTTGCCTGCTTCGCCCGCACGGGCCGCCTCGATGGTGGCATTCAGGGCCAGAAGGTTGGTCTGACCGGCAATGTCGTTAATCAGGCTGACAATCTCGCCGATTTTGCCTGCCGCTTCGGACAGGCCCGCCACGGTGCGGCTGGAAACATCCGCCTCCTGGGAGGCTTCGGCGGTGATTTCGGTCGATTGATGGGCTTTTTCGCCAATTTGCGTGATCGATGCGGTCAAATGCTCTGCCGCACCGGAAACCGTGCGCACATTGGTTGTGGCCTCTTCCGAGGCGGCGGCAACCGTGGTGGCGTTTTTGCTGGCACGGTCGGCAGCGCCCACCAATTCACGGGCGGTTGTTTGCATTTTATGGGCGGATTCCGAAACCGATGCGACGATGGTTGCGATGATTTTTTCAAAATCGCCAATCAGGGATTCCAGGCGGATCATGCGGCGTTCGCGCTGTTCCCGGGCGGCCTGTTGTTCCTTTTCCATGCGTTCCTTGGCGATGGCATTGGTTTTGAAAACCTCCACCGAACGGGCCATTGCGCCAATTTCATCCTTGCGCTGGGTGCCGGTAATATCCAGGTCGGTTCTGCCATTGGCCAGATCGCGCATCACGCCCCCCAATTGCGAAAGCGGGGTGATCACGATGTTTGACAGCAGGGCGCGAATGCCAAACACGGTCAGGATGGCAACAGCAATGCCGCCAATAACGATACCGGCCAGAATGGTGTTGGTTTTATGTTCTTCGGGTGCGACCGACAGGCTGGAGGACAAAACGGCAATAACATCGCCTTTTTCTTCGTTCATTAAGCCATTATGGCAGGTAAAGCAGACTTCCTGATTGGCACCTTCGGTCACACCCAGCACGATGGGCATTGACATGCGATAGGTGCCTTCGTCGGTATAGCGACCGACAAGTTTGCCCGTTTCGATGGCTTCCTGGTCGATGGCATCGCGCGGCAGTTTCAGGGGTTTGTCGCCATTTTCCTTCATGTAGGCCAGGGTTTTCGGGGCCCAGACCGACCACAATTCACCCGGATAATCCTTGTTGCGGCTGTCAAACCAGTTATTGAAGACACGAATGCCAATATCGTCGCCATCTTCAATTCTGGCCGCCATGACATTGACGATCAGGGCATGGAGCGACGTCAGTTCGTTATCACTGAGCTGGCGCAGCTTTGCATCCATTGCACGGCGTTCGGTCATGGCAATCAGGACAAGGGCAATCACCATGACAAGGGTGACACCGACGGCAGATGCCAGCATGAACCGTTTTCGGATACCCATCCGTTTCCAACTGGATAAAAGCGCCATAAATTTCCCTCAAGCCTGTCAAAAGACTGGAATAAGCACAGCGGGATTTCCCACAAATCCGGGTGTGCGAGATGTGAATTAACAACCTGAAAAATCCCGCTTTTAGGCCAAGGAAACATTGATTTGCCTCAAGTCAAAAGCGATATTCAGAAATATTCCAAATTTCATCGGCAATATGTCGCCGGTTGGCGGCACTTTTTATGTTTTATATGCTTTCGGGGCCGTTATGCGACAGAATCGTGCGTGACAAAGGCAGGTGCAAATTTGTCCGCATTCGCGGAGAGGCGGTTGAAATTGGTGTGCAAGCCGGGCATACCATGCAACCCTATACAGGGTCTTCGCATCTGACGGATGTAACATATCAAACAGAGAATGGTTGGGGACTGGTATGAATATTAGCTTTGCGCAGGCGCAGCAGAAACTTGAAGAAATTACTGCCGAGATGCTGGTCCTGATCCGTCAATACGGGCTGGATGCGGAATCCCCGTTTGATGTTATCGCGGTTGCCCGTCGCAAAATTGACAATCAGCAGGACTATGTCCGCTTTCTTGAACTCTCGCTCGAGGGGCGCATTTACGGCGAATATGCCGATGCCCTGCAAAAGCAGATGGACCGCCAGGCTTCGGAAACAGACGATCCTTCCAACAATATTCATTAACACCCACAGCATCGCCGGGGCCTGTGCCATTCCGGTCGGATGGGGTGCGGTCTGACAGGCCGCCTGTAAAGCTGGCGGTGGTTTTTTATCTCGGATCGTTGGGCAGTTTGGATATGTCTGCACCCGGGAAGCCGGTATTGAAGCCCGGTATTTATGGCGTATTTTCAGATATATGCTGGCATGTATCCGGGGGTGTGGCAGCCTGCGTCACAAAATGTTCGCCAACATGTCACCGTCCTGCAGTTGAGAAACCGTATTTTCCGGCCTATATCGCGGGGGTCGATGCGATGTACCAGCGAGTACACAACAAACGCATCGCCATGTCGGGCGCTTTGCCGGGCATATCCGGGAAAACGAGTTACAGGATGGCGACCATGAACAAAAGCTATGTTCAGACCCTGATGGAAGTCGAAAAGGTTTTTGGCCAGATCAATGACCACGATTATCGTTTGTACCGGGCGGTGTGGGGCAACCGACGCGCAGCCGATATTGGCATGCCGCGCGGCACCCGTGCCGAAATCAGCCGCAAACTGGCCGACGATTTTGTTGTTGCCGCGCAAGGCGGCGTGACCGGCCAGGCCATTGTCGGCGGGCGCAAAATGGATTTCCATCACGCCGCCTGATAGGATCGGGTACATCTTTGCCGAATGCAGCATTGCAATTTTTGCCCCGCTGCCCGATTTTAAGCCGCCATCCGAGCATATCGGGGGCGGCTTTGTTGTTTTCTTTTCCGGCCGGAGGCCAGACCGTTCATGTCGATTAAATCGCTGATCCGCACCATTCCCGATTATCCCAAAAAAGGGATCATGTTTCGTGATATCACAACCCTGTTTGCCGATGCCGAAGGGCTGCGCGAGGTTGTTGACAGCCTGGCCGGTGAATTCCAGGATCAGAATATTGATGTCATTGCCGGGATCGAGGCGCGGGGCTTCATTGTTGGTCCGGCAGTGGCCCTGGCCCTGGGTGTCGGGTTTGTGCCGATACGCAAAAAGGGCAAATTGCCGGCAAAAACCATATCGGTGGAATATGATCTTGAATATGGATCCGACATTGTTGAAATTCATCTTGATGCGATCAAACCGGGCCAGCGCGTTCTGATCCTGGATGATCTGATTGCAACGGGCGGAACGGCGCTCGCGGCAATTGAGCTGGTAAAAAAGGCGGGCGGTATTCCGGTATGTTGCGGTTTTATCATTGATCTGCCTGATCTGGGCGGGGCAGACCGCATCCGCGCGGCGGGTATTCCGGTTTTCAATCTTGTCGAATTTGAAGGCGATTGAGTTTCTTTTGGCGTGCCTGAAAGGCGGGGCAGGGCGGAATCGGCGGAATTTGGTGATTTTTCTGTTAAATTAGGATATAATCATTTTAAATGATCAGATGATCATCCATCCATTTCCACAAGGGTGAGGGTCATGATTCCGCAAGTACCAACTGCACAGGCCACCAATGCCGCGATGTATGCCACGCGGTTGGCGCCTGCGGGTGCGCGCGGTATTGCCTCTGTCACCCGCAGTGACGGCATTGAACAGCCCAATGAACGGTTTGGCTATCAGCCCGATACCGATGGCACCCTGTTTAATGCCTTTATCGAGGAAAAAAACGGCCACGGTACGTCGCACGGGGGCGGCCAGAATCAGGAAAAATCCGGTGAAAACGCCGATAAGGGCCGTCCCCGGAAAACGGCAGGGGATTTCAGGCGCGAGGGTGGCGTTCCTGCCGGTGTCAGTGGTCCGCGCTTTGATGAATTGCTCGATTTTGAAGGCCCGCTGGATTTGGGCGCGCGCCGCTCGCCGCAATCGATGTATGCAATGGTCAATGTTGTGACCCACGGCGGCATGCCCGAACGCGGGCAGTATCTTGATTTCCAGATCTGATGTCACCGGTCGGTTTTTCGATGGGTCTTGTTGTCCGCCCGGCTGCTGGCTATCATGCGCGCATGATAGCGGCCGGTCTGACGGCACCAATATTTGCGGGTTTGCAGGACAGGAATGAAACAAAAACCGGTTCTTTATTCGGTATATGATGTAGCGTTGCGCCTGATTGACCATGCGCTTAATGACAACGAATATCTTCAGCCGCAAAAACTTCACCGGTTGCTGTATCTTGCGCAGGGTTATTTTGGTGCGTCCTATCATGGGGCAATGTTGATGCCCGCCCTTTTTGTGGCAGAGGAACCCGGGCCGATTGAACCCAACCTTTATGTGCTGATGGAAGAAACCCGCCCCGATGTGCGGCTAAAGGCCATCAATGACAAAACCCGCCATTTTATCGAAAGTGTTTGGCGGCAATTCGGACACCATTCGGTGGATCATCTCAATGCCTCGATCCGCAATCATGCCCCCTATCAGGAGGCCTGGCGGGCGGGGCCGGGAACATTGATTTCGTTTGAGGAAATGGTCCGTTTTTACACCGCCGTGCGCAAATCGGCGACAACCCCCGAGGCCGAGGATGTGGTGCGCCCGCGTGTCATGCGTTCGCACAAGGGCAAACCCGTTGCCACGACCGACTGGCGGCCACGTCGCCTTAAGTAACTAACGCGGCTTAAGCCTGTTGTCTTTAATCCCTGGATTGGGCTGGCGGGATGGGGATGATCAGGCGGGTCGGGTTATCGGACGGTTCCGGGTCTATCACCGGGTTTTTTGATTCTGTCTTGTACTCCGGTCGCGATGGCTTCTCTATCGGTGTGTTTTTTGGCTCTGCCCGTTCAGTGTCACCAGCTTCATTACCGGCATTGTTACCGGGTTTGGTGCTGTGGGGGCTTGCATCCGTTTCCTCCTCTGCCGGGGCGTTGTTCTTTTGCGGCGGTGCCTTTTTGGGCGTTAAGGGGGCCAGTTTGTCGCTGCCATCGTCGGAACGGGTGGTATCGGCATTTTCGGCGGCGGAATCTGCGCCGTCATCCTGTTGCGCCATAGGGGGCATCTTGATGCCCTCGCACGGGTCGGGTTGTTCCAGCCCGGATGTAAACCAGATGAAATCCACACTGTGTCCCGGGCCAAACATTTTCAGGAAATCGCCGGGTTTGGCGCTGGAGGCCGAAAGGTCGGGGGCCTCGATCATGGCGATGACGATGCTGGTTCCTTTGGGATCAAAGCGTTTTAAGTGCCACGGCACCGCGACATTGGCGCGCACATGCATCGCCCCGGCAATCAGAAAGGCACCTTTGATCCCTTTCATATGGGTGGCATCAAACATGGCGCGCGCCAGCGACGCATCGCGGGCAAACTGGATGGTACTAAAGGGCGGGGCCTGGTTTGGTTTTAGCATCCCGCAATGGGTATCGACAATTTCCTGGTCAAACAGGGTTTTGACCGTGTCGGGCAGGGGCGGCAGGGCCAGTTTTTTCGCAAGGGGGGCTGGCAGGGCGGCATTGCCCTTTTTCATCATCGGGCCAAGCAGGGCATCGGGCAAGTTACCGGCAATCATGGGTAATTGATGGTTTCGTGCGGCCTGGGCAATAGGCGAATAATCATGCCAGGAGGGCCAGCCACTGTCTTCCCAGCCGATAGCAGCCCCCAAATCTTCAATTTCAAGGTCCGGGTTGTCCCAGGCGGCATCAAGGTCGTCCTGCCGGTCACGGTTGATCATTTCCCAGACAACGGCCCGTTTAAGACCATCCCCGGATAGCAGATCCACCAGCTCTGCCTGGCGTTGATGATGGACCAGGTTGGTGTGACTTTCGCCCAGCAGAATGTACTTTGCCCCCGCCGCTGCCGATTGCAGGGTTTCGAGGCGTACATATTCATCTTTGGCGACATCAAATATCAGGCCGGGGGTTGGTGACATCGGCCCGAAATAGGAGCTTTCCGCCCAGGATCGCCCAACAACACCGATGCACAGCATACTTAGCAGACAAACAAAAAACGGCCAGCCGGTTATTCCGGCCTGTGGTTTGTTGCAAATTGCGGGCATGTCTCTGTTCGGTGTTGTTGGTGATAAAGGTTTGCGAGGCTTCTATTTCGTGTCGGCCAGGGCGGTTTCAATATCGGCAATCAAATCATCGATATTTTCAATGCCGACTGAAAGGCGCAGCAAATCGCCCGGAACCGGGCTTGTTGGCCCCTCGACCGAGGCGCGATGTTCAATCAGGCTTTCAACACCGCCAAGCGACGTCGCCCGTTTGAACAGGTGACAGGCATTGTGAAAGGCAACCGCGCGTTCCGTCCCGCCCTTAACCCGGATTGACAGCATACCACCAAAACCCCCGGTCATTTGCCGTTTGGCAATGTCATGGCCGATATGGCTTTCAAGGCCGGGATATTGAACCTGTTCGATCTCGGGATGGTTTTCAAAATGGCGGGCAAGTGTCATGGCATTGGTTGATGCACGCTCGACCCGCAGTGACAGGGTGCGCATTCCGCGCAGCAGAAGCCAGGTTTCAAACACCCCCAATACGGCCCCGCCACTTTTGTGCTGCTTGCAGACCTGTTCCCAAAACGCATCTTTTTTGGCGCAAGTCAGGGTGCCTGCCAAAACATCGCTATGGCCGTTCAAATATTTGGTGGCGGAGTGCATGACAATATCTGCCCCAAAATCGATGGGCCGGGTCAAAAGCGGCGTTGCCACCGTGTTATCGACGGCAACAACCGCGCCAATATCGTGCGCGGCCCTGGCAACGGCGGCGATGTCGGTAATTTGCCAGTCGGGGTTGGCGGGGGTTTCCAGCCAGATCAGTTTGGTTTTGCCCGGCTGCATATGGCGCTGCCAGGCATCGGCATCGCCATTATCGACGAAATCAAATGTCAGGCCAGCCCGAACGCCAACATCCTGCATATAGGCGCGCAAGGCCCAATACATCACCCTGGGGGCCACGACATGGTCGCCCGGTTGCAATGCCTGCAATACACAAACGGCGGCCGCCATGCCCGATGCAAAAAGGCGGCTGTCCGCCCCGCCTTCAAGCGCGTTTAAAACCGCACAGGCCTGGTCATAGGTGGGGTTGTCCGCCCGGCTGTAACAGCGGCCCGCGTGATAGCTAAGGTCGGTATTGCGTTCAAACGTTGTCGAGGGGTAAAGCGGCGGGGTTACGGAACGTGTGGCGTCGTCCACCCAGCCGAGCGCCTGTGCCGCAACAGTTGCGGGATGCTGGCGATTGGGTTTGTGGGGCATTTTTTGATTTCCATGCGCATGGTGGCCGTGGTTAATTGCCTTACCCTAATGCGCCCTATCATTTTGGGGAACCATAAAAAACGCCCCTTTGTCCGACCCGCGGAGAAATTTTACAAATGTCGCCACAAAACATGCCAGAACAGGCCGATGTCGTCATTATTGGCGGCGGGATTCAGGGCGCGGCCAGCGCCTATTACCTGCAAAAGGCGGGCATGTCGGTTGTGTTGCTGGAAAAGGATACTGTTGCCTCGCATCAATCCGGTCGGGCCTGGGGCTTTGTGCGCCAGCAGGGCCGCGACCCGGTGGAACTGCCCTTGATGAAGGCCTGTATTTCGATATGGCCAGAGCTGGAACGCGAACTGGGCGCGGATCTTGAATGGCGGCAGGGCGGGGTTTTGTATGTCGCCAACACGGATGGCGAAATGGCATCCTATGAACGCTGGCTTGCCGATGTGAAGCCTTATGACATCGGGTCACGCACATTGGGCCGGGCCGAAGTGGAAAAATTGATGCCTGGGTTGGCCGCCCCGGGTGTTGGCGGGCTGTTTACCGCCAATGATGGCCAGGCGGAACCGAAAAAGGCCGCACCGGCCTTTGCGTTGAAGGCCCATGCCTTGGGCGCGGTGATTGCGCAGGGATGTGGTGCTGTTGGCATTGAAACCGAGGCCGGGCAGGTAAGCGGTGTGATGAGCGAGCGCGGGCTGATTAAAACCCGCATCGTCATTTGTGCCGCCGGGGCGATGACGCATAAATTTGTTGCGAAATTCGGTCGCCGTTTGCCGCAGCAAACAACGCGCAGCACGGTTATTCGCACCAGCCCCATTCCGCCTATTTCCGCTGTTTCAGCCCTGATTGAGGGGGTGGGGTTTCGCCAGCGTGCCGACGGGTCGCTTAATCTGGCCGATGATGTGAATAGCGATATTGACCTGACCCTGTCGCGGTTCAAATATGCGGGCGATTTCTGGCCTGCTTACAAGGATAACTGGCGCAATTTCAATTTTCATTTTGGCATACGGTTTATCGATGATCTGGCCGATCATTTGCCAGGGTCCCCCGCAGCCGATAAACCCTTGATGGGGCGTCGGCAAAGCACGGCCTTGCCCAACCCCAAACGGGTGCGCAATGCACTTGCTGCCTTCAAACGCCTGTTTCCCGATGTTGAAACGCCCAAAATCGTTGATCAATGGGCCGGGGATATTGATGTTACCCCCGATGCCGTGCCGGTGATTGACCAGCTTGAAAATCCGGCGGGTTTTTTTGTCGCCACCGGTTTTTCGGGGCATGGTTTTGCCATGGGGCCGATTGTCGGCAAGGTGCTGTCGGAATGGATCACAAAAGGCGCGCCCTCGATCAATCTGGATGATTTTCGCCTTAACCGGTTTGAAACCGGGGAAAAGCGATTGCCCTACAGCGTTTTGTAAGTTTGGCCTTCCCTGGGCGTTAATTGCGGGAAAAACGCAATAAAACCGCGCCACACAGGGTCATCATTGTTGATGCCAGCTTTATCAGATTAAGTTTTTCGCCAAGGAAAAAAACACCTATTAAAAGCGCGAAAACAATGCTGGTTTCGCGCAGGGCAACCACAAGTGCAATGGGTGCCTGGGTAAAGGCCCACATGACAGTGGAATAGGCGATAAAGGACGCACTGCCGCCGATAAAAAAGGCCCGTTTGCCGGTGCGTGCAATGTCACGCAGGATGTCGGGGCGGCGCATATGGGCATAAAGGCCAAACACCACAATATTGCCAAGGGTATGCCAGGCATAATAATCCAGCACATTGCCCGCCAGGCGCGCACCGGTGCCATCGGTTAGTGAATAGGCGCTGATAAAACAGCCGGTAATCAGGGCCAGAAGTGCCGCGCGGGCATTGCGTAACCCGTCGGCTTTGCGCACCAGGCACAGGCTGATAATGCCGCACCCAATCAATAAAATGGCGCTGCTTTCAATGGGGGATAGCACAACCCCCAAAAACAGCACCGATATGGCGGCAACAATCAGCGGGGCCGAACCACGCGCAATCGGGTAAACCTGGCTTAGGTCGCCAAACCGGTAGGACGCGATCAAAAACCACTGATAACCCAGATGCAACATGACCGACCCTATCAGATAAGGCCAGCTTTCAGGCGCGGGCAGGCTTGTAAAGGGCAGCAACACCAGCAACAGGGGGGCATGACCAAAAATTACGGCGGTCATGTTCAGCATTTTGTCCTGTCCGCCCTTGATCAGGGCATTCCAGAGCGCGTGCATCAGTGCGGCGCCAATGACGGCCAAAAATATGACGATGCTCACGCTGTTTATCCTTTGTTTCTTTTTTAATGTTTGTTGAATAATTGCGACAATTTCACAGAAAGAAAATGATTATGCAGGTTGTCTTTCTGTTTTTTGATCGGGAATATGATGATGCTGATGGGTGCCGCCTACAGGCAGAGCAAGAAAATCTGCCGGATTTTCACCGGCCTGCACCATTGCGCTATGCAGCCGTACCGGCGGTTCATCGACCGGTTCGGATGTCAGTACAAATGTGCCCCAATGAATGGCGATGGCCTGTTTGACCTGCATGGTCTGCTTGATCAAAACGGCTTCTTCGGGGTTTACATGGGCGGCTTTCATAAAATCGCGGGGTTCGTAGGCCCCAATCGGGATTAGTCCGAGGTCAAACGGGCCATATTTTGCCCCCATTTCGGTAAAAAGTCTTTCGTGCCAGCCGCTATCACCGACAAAATAGAATTTGAAGCCATTGGCAAAGGTCAGGGCATAGCCACCCCACAACATTTCCTTGCGATCACTCATCTTGCGGCTGGACCAGTGATGGGACGGGGTATGAATTATCTTAATACCGTTAACTTCGGCATATTGGTCCCAGTCCATTTCCAGGCAGCTTTCAATTCCGGCTTCTTTTAAAAGGCTCGCGTTTTTCAGCGGGACGATATAGGTCGGCTCGTTGCCAATTTGGCGTAAAGATTCAAGGTCGCAATGATCATAATGGTTATGCGATAGCAGGACCATGTCGATTTTTGGAAGTTGATCAATTGTAAGGCCGGGCGGGGAATAGCGTTTGGGGCCGAAATTTTTAAAAGGCGACGCCCGGTCGGAAAAAACCGGGTCGGTCAGAATATTGATGCCCTGATACTGCACGAGAGTCGAGGCATGGCCGATCCAGGTGATCTGGGCGATTTCCGGGTTCGGGCTGTGAATGGCATCAAGGTCCGGAGGGGTGACTGGGGTTTTGCCGGTTTGGTGTTTCGCCTTGGGCCAGCTTTCCTTGCCAAAGAAACGGCGACGTAAAAACCGGAAAAACGATTTTTTGCCTTCGGGCAGGGGATAACGGTTTTCAAACCCGTTATCGGTGTGATGGGGCGGAGGTGACGAGGAATTCACAGATTTTACCTTATGATTTTTGTTCTTTTACTATGTGTGGCAGATATAAAGTCGCGCAAGTTGCCATTTGGGCAGGGTAAATCATTTTTCTGGTATTATAGAAAACAAAACGGACGCAACCCGAAGGCCGCGTCCGTAAATTGTCCGTCTTTGTAAAAGACGCTTTTGGTCAGCGCAGGAGTTATTCAATCACATCGACATAGCTGTCCACATCGGGTTCATGGTCAATAATGCCGGTATCCTGCAGATATTTGGCAAAACGGGTATAACGTGCCTTGTCCACGGCGGCCGGGCGCAAGGCAAAGCGGGTCAGTGTATCGTTCCAGGCGCGTTTGTTTAATTCGTCATCCAGGTTGGGGTAGGCCGCAATAAAGGCTTTCCAGCTCTCATCGGGGTGGTTGACGAGGTATTGCGTGGCTTCTTCAAGCGCCTCAAGCATCTTTTTCATGCGCGGATCATGGGCTTTGTCCTTGCGCACGGTCAGGATCAGCTCGTCATAGGGCGGCACACCTTCTTCCTCGACATAAAATGCCTTGCCCGGTTTGCCTTCGATTTCCATCTGGTTGAGCTCGAAATTGCGATAGGCGCCAATAACGGCATCCACCTGCCCTGAATAAAGCGAGGGGGAGAGCGAGAAATTCACATTGACCAGTTCGACAGATTTTATATCCACCCCGTGACTTTTGAGCATGGTGCCCAAAACCGCATCTTCAAACCCGGCCAGCGAATAGCCGATTTTTTTGCCCTTGAGATCGGCAATTTCCTTGATCGGCCCGTCCTTTAACACCACCAGCGCATTAAGCGGGGTTGCCACCAATGTGCCAATGCGCGTGAGCGGCAGGCCCTGTGCCACCTGGACATGAAGCTGGGGCTGATAATTCACCGCAACATCGCCCTGACCGGCAGCAACCAGGCGCGGTGGGGCGGATGGGTCGGCGGGTTCAACCAGTTCCACATCCAGACCATGCTTGGCAAAAAAGCCTTTTTCCTTGGCCACCACCAGCGGTGCATGGTCCGGGTTGACAAACCAGTCAAGCAGGATGCTCAGTTTTTCATTGGCATGTGCAGGCAGGCTGGCAAGGCAAAGGGCCGTGCCAATTGTTGCAGCGGAGAACAGGTTTTTCAGGCGAGACATGAGCAGATTTCCCATTTGCAGGCGTGAAGGATGAAGAGCGTGTGCGCCGGGGCGATGCAGGTCTGTCCCCGGCGATGGTGATGCTGGCTGGCGGTCAGTCGTGTTTTGCCAGGCTGTCGGGCTGCCAGGGCAGAAGCTGGCGTAACAGCCGGTCGACAATGAAATATTGCGTGATGGAAAAGGCACACAGGATCAGCAGGCAGGCAAAAACCATATCGATTTGCACCCGCGCATTGGCGTGCAGCATCAAATAGCCCAGCCCCTTGCTGGAGCCGACCCATTCGCCAATAATCGCCCCGATTGGCGAAACGGCCGTTGCCACGCGAAAGCCCGATGCAAAAGCGGGCAGGGCGGCAGGCAAACGAATATGGGTGAGCATCCGCCAGCGGTTGGTGCCCATTGTGCGGGCCAAATCCAGCCAGCCCGGTTCGGTGCGCGACAGGCCGTCAAAAAAGGCGACCGTGACGGGGAAGAAAATGATCAGGGCGGCCATGGCAATTTTTGATGCCATGCCAAAACCCAGCCACAGCACCAGCAAGGGGGCAATGGCAAAAAACGGAATGGCCTGTGATACCAGCAGGATCGGCATCAGCCAAAACCGTATCGGGCTGAACAATGCCATTGGCATGGCGGCCAGCGCCCCCAGGGCCGCCCCGGCAAACAGGCCAATCACGGTTTCGGCAATGGTATAGCCCGCGTGATCCAGCAGCACCGCATGGCGTTGAACCAGTGCCAGCCACACATCATAGGGGGCGGGCAGCATATATTTGGGTGCGCCCGTGACGCTGACGACAATTTGCCAGGTGACGATCAGGGCGATGATGATGATAAAGGGCCGCGCGAGTTTCAGCAGCTTGCGGTCTGCCAGCGGGGTGGCGGCGCGGGCGGGCGTGACCGGGGTGGTTGATGTGGGGGATTTGACCGATTTGACGGATCTGGTCATGCTCATTGCGATGCCTCCTCCAGGTCCGAGCGGTCGCCTTGTGACGACAAGGCCCCCAATTGCTGCAACAATTCAGCCTGATGGCGCAGGATAACCGGGTCGGTGATATCGCGCGGAATGTGACCGTCGGGAATAACAGCATCGGACAGGGTTGCCGGGCTGCCCTGCAACACCATCACCTTGTGACCCACCCGAAGGGCTTCGAGCGGGTCATGTGTGACCAGCAAAACGGTTTTGCCGTGCAAAACCCGGGCTGCCAGATCCTGAATGCGCATGCGGTTGAGCGGATCAAGGGCGGAAAATGGCTCGTCCATCAGTACAACGGGCCGGTCTTCCATCAGGGTGCGGGCCAGGGCGGCGCGCTGTTTCATTCCGCCAGACAGTTCCGCCGGGCGCATATGCCTGGCCTTTTGCAGGCCAACCTCGGCTATCAAATGATCGGCCCGGGCAAGGTCTGGTTTTTCGCCGCGTAATACCGCGCCCAGCACCACATTTTCCCGCACGGACCGCCACGGCAGTAATAAATCCTGTTGTGCCATATAGGCGACCCGGTCGTTCAGGGCTTTGCCATCGCTACACGTAACGGTGCCGCTGGCGGCATCATGGCCCACCAGCCCGGCGAGAAAACGCAAAAGGGTGCTTTTGCCCACGCCGGATGGCCCCAGCAAACAGGTAAAGCTGCCCGCGCCCAGATCAAGCGACAGGTTATGGAACAGACGGGTGCTATTGAATTCAACACAGGCATGGCGCAAGTGAACATCAAATGATGTTCGGTTTTGACCGGAGGAAGCCTGTAAATGCCCGGTAAGGGGCGGTTTTGTATCGGTATCTGTCATACGATCCTTCCTACGCCGGTCTTAACCGGTTCAGGTTCAAAGGGTCGTCCGGCAACACCGAACCTCTCAGCCCGTTTACGACGGGCCCCCCTGGAGATGACCCGACTATGCGCAGATGAAACCCCGGCGTCAAGTTTTGAGATCATTCTTTTTCGTTTGATCCCGATTGGCCGGGGTGTCATCGCCCTGATTTTCGCGGAGGCGAACTTATGGATCGACTTTCAGGTAAACCGCGCCGCTTGTGGCCCCGGCTTCCATGTCCTGATGGGCCTGGGATGCGTTGGCAAAATCGTAAACATGCGCGGCTGGAAAGGATGCGTGGCGTAAAATATCAAACCATGCCTGTGCCGATTTTTGATAATCCTGAACATTATTGATGAAGGCGAGGACGCTGGCGCGAATTAAAAACCGGTTTGCCAGCGTGTTGACATCCAGCAACGGTAATTGTCCACCCACCTGGCCAATATTGACAGTTGTGCCAAAGGGTTTGGTGGTGCGGATACTCTTGCTCAGGGTTTCGCCGCCAATACCATCAATGGCGAAATCAACGCCCTGACCATCTGTCAGATCCTTGATCGCGCTTTCAAAATCCTGGTCCTTGTAGAATATGGCATGGTCCAGGCCCTGCTTTTGCGCGATCCTGGCTTTTTCCGGGGTGCTGACCGTGCCAAAGGTGGTGATGCCCAATTGTTTTGCCCAATGTACCAGCACCTGGCCTAATCCACCTGCTGCGGCGTGAACCAGCATGCTTTGCCCGGCCTGTGCCTTGCATACATGCACCAGCAGAAAACAGGCCGTCAAACCGCGCAGCAGCGACCCGGCAATGTGTTCATCGGCAAGGTCGTCTGGCAGCTTTATCAGGCGGTTGGCCGCAACATTGCGCATCGCACAATAACTGCCAACCGGGAACCCGGCATAGCCCACCCGGTCGCCAATTTCAAAACCCGTAACATCCCTGCCAATGGCACAAACCGTTCCCACGGCCTCCACACCGATGCAGCCGGGCAGGTTGGGCATGGGATACAGGCCCTTGCGAAAATAAACGTCAACGTAATTAACGCCAATCAGGCTTTGCTTGATGCAGACTTCGTTGGCCTGTGGCGCTGGCAGGTCAATCCCGGTCGGGTATAAAACCGATGCGTCGCCGGTGTGGTCCATGTGAATGATGCGGCTCATCTCTGTCTCCTGAATGTTGTGACAGCTTCAGGATTACGGTGTATTGATCATGGGGGAAATTGCATATATCTGCATGGTAGATGGGTGATATTGCGCAAATGAACTGGGAAGATTTCCGTTATTTTTTAACCCTTGCCGAAACGGGCAGTTTCTCGGGTGCGGCCCGCAGGCTGGGGGTTGATCACAGCACCGTGGCCCGTCGTGTGGCGGCCTTGGAGGCCGATACCGGCCTGCGTTTGATTGACCGTTTGCCAAAGGCCGTTATGTTGACCGAGGAAGGACAATTGCTGGCGGGGCGCGGGCAGGGCGCCCTTGACGCCATGTTCGCCGTGGAGCGGGCGGCGGCAGGCGCGATGACAGGTGTTTCGGTGCCGCTTTGCATCAGTGCGCCGCCATCCCTGGCCCGGCATGTGATTGCGCCGGGTTTGCACGGGTTTCGCCAGCAACACCCGGAGGTCGAGGTGATTTTGCAGGGGCAAACCCAATCAGCCGACCTTAACCGCCGTCAGGCCGATATTGCCATTCGTCTGTCGCGCCCGCGCAAATCCAGCGTCATTACCCGTAAACTGGCCGATATGCCGATGGCTTTTTACGGGGCAGCCGATTACCAAAAAGCCGAGGTCGATTGGGACCTGATCAGTTGGGATGACAGCAGTGCCGATATTCCGCAATATCGCTGGCTGGAAGACCGGCGGGCGGGGCGGCCGGTTGTTGTGCGATCCAACGATATGGATGTGCAGGCAGCCTGTGCACGGGCCGGGGTGGGGGTGGCGTTACTGCCCTGTTATCTGGGCGATGCGGACCCGCAATTACGGAAATTGAAAGGACAGGAGGATTTTCCCGCTCGCGAGATATGGATGCTGGTCCATGCCGATTTGCGCCATGCGCCGCGTGTGCGAAGCGGGATGGATTTTTTGATCACAACCCTCCGCCATCTTGTGACGTAACCGCCTTGAAGGCGGGAACAGCGGTTCGATATGCTTCGGATTTTGAAATATTGCAATTGCGAGAATATTTTGGGCTGTTTTACGTAATAACCCTTGAAATTCAGGTGCGCTTCTGCAAACCCTAACACTGGAAGCATTCAAAGGCGGGGGACTTGGCCCTGTGCTGGTTTTCTGTGCTTTTCCGCCGTTATTCATGCCTTGGTGTTCTGAAATTTTATGCTGCATGCGCCGCGTATGATTGCCGCCGAAATTTATCGCGGTTCATCTTATGGCCCCCATCATCCTTTGGGTATTCCCCGGGTGTCGCTGGTGGTGGATCTGGTTCATGCCCTGGGCTGGGTGGACGGGGAAAATTACAGTGTCGGGCCGCTTGCAACACCGGCGCAATTGGCGCGTTTTCATACGCCCGATTACATTGCCGCTGTGATGCAGGCCGAACGGGACCAGTCCCTGCCCGAAGAGATGATGCAGCGTTACAAGCTGGGCAAAAACGGAAATCCGATTTATCCGGAAGTTTTCCGCCGTCCGGCGACAGCGGCAGGATCATCTATTCTGGCAGCGGAACTTTTGCAGGATGGTGGCATTATTCATCATCCGGCAGGGGGTACGCATCACGGGCGCGCGGCCGAGGCATCGGGGTTTTGTTATTTCAACGATCCGGTGCTGGGTATTTTGGCGCTGCTTGATGGCGGGTTGGACCGCATTTTATATGTGGACATTGATGCGCATCATGGCGACGGGGTGCAGCTTGCCTTTAAGGATGATGAACGGGTTTTGACGGTTTCGGTTCATCAGGCTGATTTGTGGCCGCGAACTGGCGACATTACGGATATTGCCGGTGGTATGGCGCGCAATTTGCCGGTGCCAGCCGGTATGAATGACGATGAAATGCGCTTTGTCTTGTTTGAATATCTGTTGCCGCTGGCAGCCGGGTTCAAACCGCAGGCAGTGGTCATGCAATGTGGCTGCGACACCCTGGCAGAAGATCCCCAGTCGCGGCAAATGCTGGGCAATGGGTCTGTCTGGGAGGTGGTGAAAGAATTTGTTGGAATGGCCCCGCGCCTGATGGTTTTGGGAGGCGGTGGTTATAACCCCTATGGGGTGGCCCGATGCTGGGCCGGGATATGGGCAATGCTGAATAAAAATGAAATTCCGGAAAAATTACCGGAATCGGCAGAAGAGATACTGCGTGACATAAAATGGTCGCATCGTCTTGGCAGAGAGCCGGCGACCAACTTGTTAACAACCCTTGCCGATGACTGGCGGGGTGGGGAAATCCGGGCGGAAGTCCGGGGTCATGTGCAGTTTCTAAAAGGGTATGGGGTATGAAGTCTTTCGTTCAAATGGTGTTTGTTTTTTTCTGTGTCAGTGCGGCGGTTATGGCTGGCCTGAATGCAAAGGCCACTGGGTTTGAGCGATCGCGTCTTTTGGTCGATGGGCAGGTTTTCAATGTTGAACTGGCGTTTAGCCCCGAAGAACGGGCACGCGGTTTGATGTTTCGCACCCAGATGGCCGATGAAAACGGGATGCTGTTTGATTTTGGTCAGTCACGCGATGTGTCGATGTGGATGAAAAACACCTTCATCTCGCTTGATATGCTGTTTATCGATCAGGATGGCAAAATTGTCGGGATTGCGCCGCGCACGGTACCAAAATCCGAGGCGATTATTTCCTCGCCGCGCCCGGTGCGCTTTGTGCTGGAGCTGAATGGCGGACTGGCCGAGAAGTTTGATTTCAAGGTCGGCGATACCGTGGAAGGCCTGCCGCGCTAGGGGCGTGATCTGTTTTGGCGGAAGTAAAAACAGCAGGAGTATGCAGGCGGGTTTTTGCCAAAATCGCCAAAACGGCATGTTGTTGTAAAAAAGGTGATAAAAAGCATCAAAGCGGTCTTGCCGCGAACAGATTAAGGTGCTAAATCCCTCCCCGTGTCGGGAAGTGGCGCAGTCTGGTAGCGTACCTGCTTTGGGAGCAGGGGGCCGTGGGTTCGAATCCCGCCTTCCCGACCATTTTCATCCCTAAACGGGTGTTTGCATGTTCAAGTCGCCCATAGGGGTGTAAACTGGATTATGTGACGTCGTTATTCAGCCGGTTGATCAATCTGACGAGGGTGCCGATGAAGGTTCGTGTTTTCAAGCCCGCGAAAAATGCCATGCAGTCCGGTCGTGCCGGAACCAAGCATTGGGTCATGGAATTTGAACCGCAGGACCGGAAAAAGGCGGATCAATTGATGGGATGGATCGGTTCGACCGATACCCGGGGGCAGGTCCGTATGGAATTTGAAACTCTGGAAGAAGCGCAGGCTTTCGCGGCAAAGCATAACCTGATTGCCGAAATCGAACAGCCGAAGTCGCGCAAGATGCAAATCAAGTCCTATGCCGACAATTTCGCGTTCAAGCGTGTTGTCTGATCAGTTTTACTGGTTTGTGTGTCAAACCGGGTCACGGGGCGGCTAACGCCCCGTTTTGCTGTAAACCCGTATGTGATGACGTTATCAAGTCTGGATAATGCGTCTTCAAAAGGCCCTTTCGGCCTCTGCGGTCCCTTAGCTCAACTGGATAGAGCAACAGACTTCTAATCTGTAGGTTGCTGGTTCGAGTCCAGCAGGGATCGCCAACAAAATCAAAGGCTTAGAGGTTTTCCTCTAAGCCTTTTGTTCTGGGTAGCATATAGGTTGTCACGAAGGTCGTGAGATCAAGCCATCGCCAGTTTGGCGGGGTAAACATGGGCTGGTTGCCAGTTCTCAACTGCGCGCTCGGCATCCCAGGCATCAATACGGGCCTGTAAATTGATCCAAAATTCTGTTGTGGTTTCCAGGGTTTTGGCGAGTTTTACCGCAAGCTCACTATCAAGCCGGACGTGACCATTGATAACCTGGCTCAAATGTTTTTCGCTGATGCCCAAATCCCGCGCGAGTACTTTCTGCGTGATTTCGCGCGGCAACAGATAATGTTCGCGCAGAATCAAACCCGGGGCGGTCGGGCGCCTGTTACGACGAAGCGGAATACCATTGCTCATTAGTGATAATCCTCGAATGTCAGGACGGTTACATCATGGCCATCCCAAGTGAAGGTTATGCACCAGTTTCCAGACACGTGCATGGAATACTGGCCTTTTCGATTTCCTTTCAGGGAGTGAAAGTTTTTTACTCCGTGGCAATCTTTCAGGTCCGAGATGCTATCCAGATGGTCCAGGATCATAAGTGCATTTTTATGATATTGTTTGCCGATGTGCTTGGTGGTTCCATCTTCAAACAATTCCAGCAGCCCTTGTTCTTGTATCGCTGCTAAAGCCATTGGCGATTCCCCCTTGGAATTACCAAAATGGTAAATTTTGTCGACGCTGGCGTCAACAGGAATTTACCAATTTAGTAAATGCTGTTTTCTGAGCCGACCGAACGGATGGTTTGTGCCACACAAAGCCCATATTTCCAGTTTTTCGGCATGTGACATGGTGGCGCGTGGAAAGTTCTGACGCATCGAATTTATTGTCGTTTCTCTCTTATAAATTGATTACATAGAACCAATATCTCCTAATATTAGTGGTGTTTGCGAATATGCACGTTGATATCGTCGCTGTCAGGCGCGGTGCAGCGTGTGTGTTTGTGCATGCGTGTGGTGCCATAGCAATGTGTGCTTCGGTGCAAAAGCATGGGTGTCATCGACCTGGGGAGGGTTCAAATGTTAGGTATTGGTTCAGATGCGGCACATATTCTAGAGGCGATCAAAAGGTCCCAGGGCACCATCGAATTCACCCTTGACGGGACGATTACGGATGCCAACGAAAAATTCCTGTCGTTAATGGGATACGGGCTTGGTGAGGTGGTTGGGCAGAAACACAGTATTTTTGTTCATCCTGATGATGCAAAATCGGCCGACTATCAGGATTTCTGGCGCCGTTTGCGGGGCGGGGAGTCGTTTAGTGCCGTATTTCGCCGGATTGCCAAAGGGGGTCGCGAGGTTTGGATCCAGGCAACCTATAATGCGGTTCTCGATCGCAAGGGAAATCCCTGCAAGGTTTTCAAGGTCGCGACCGACGTCACCGCAAGCCGGTTGTTGGCAGCCGACCATGCCGGGCAGGTGGACGCCATTCGCCGATCCCAGGCGGTGATCGAATTTGATCTTGCGGGGAACATCCTGAATGCAAATGATCATTTTTTATCGGCAATGGGCTACCGGATTGATGAGATAAAAGGTCGGCATCATCGTATTTTTGTCGATGGCGTCTATGCAGAGAGCAAGGAATATGCCGATTTCTGGCGCCGTCTTGCCGCCGGGGAGTATTTAAGCGGGGAATATCAGCGTTACGGTAAAAACGGACGCGAAATCTGGATTCAGGCAACCTATAACCCGATTTTTGATATGGCCGGACGCCCCTTCAAGGTGGTGAAATACGCATTGGACGTGACAGATGCCAAGAAAAAGGCCATGGACCATGCGGCCCAAATCGAGGCCGTGCATAAGGTCGAGGCCGCGATTTCATTTGATATGAATGGCAAAATTCTGGATGCGAACAAGCTGTTTCTTGATCTTATGGGCTATCGCCTTGAGGAGATCAAAGGCAAGCATCATCAGATGTTTGTCAGCAAGGAAATGGCACAAAGTTCTGAATACAAAACATTCTGGGACACGCTAAAGGGCGGACAATTTCTGGTTTCCGATTTTAAACGCATTGCAAAAGGCGGTAAAGAAGTCTGGATTCATGGCAGTTACAATCCGGTTTTTGATTTGAATGGCAAACCGTTCAAGGTGGTCAAGTTTGCATCTGACATCACCGCGAATATCCGTGCGCGTAACGTTTTGCAGGAACTGGCAGAGGGATCGTCTGAAAGTGCGGAACTGATTGCCAGCGCGTCAGAAGAAATGCTCGCATCGATCCGCGAAATCAGCAGCAACATGTTTAAAACCAAGGCTATCGCCGATGAAATCGTCACCAAAAGTGATGCGGCGGAAAATGTCCGGCTGGATCTTGAACAGACATCCGGGGCAATGGAAGGTGTTGTCGATATTATCCGCACGTTGGCCGAGCAGGTCAATTTGCTGGCCCTGAATGCCACAATTGAAGCAGCCCGTGCCGGTGATGCCGGAAAGGGATTTGCCGTGGTTGCAGGCGAAGTGAAAAACCTGGCAACCCAGACAGCGAAGGCAACAGATGAAATTTCAGCCCAGATCGACGCCATGCAGCAAATCACCAGCCGTGTCACCAACTCGACACGGGATATTTCGGAATCAGCAGGTTCCGTGGCGGATTATGTGAATGCCGTGGCCTCGGCAATCGAGGAACAAACGGCCGTAACCCACGATATTTCCCGCAATATCGAGGTTGTCTTCCGGGGTATAGTCGAACTGACAGATTGTGTGCGCGGAGTTGCAAAATAGGCCGATTTCCCGGCTGTTTGGTTGCCGTTATCCGGACATGATCTGTGTGCAGACTGTCCGTCTTTGCAGCAGCAGGGATGGGTGGTCACATGGCTGGAAAGCAGGGTTTATGGATTGTTGCGGCACTATGTGTGCTGGCGGGCGCGATGGGTGCGAAGGCCGGGGAGGTGGTGTCGCCAACGGTGCAAGCGGCCTCTCCCGATGCCGTTTCCCGGGGAAATTTTGGTCCGTTCGTCCGTTCCCTGAATGACCGTGCCTATGGCTATCAGCTTGTGCCGGACCCGGCTGTGTCCGCTGACGGGGCAGGGAGTGGTAAACCCGCCCGGATTGTTGAAAAATTCGAGGTGCGCCCCGGTGATTGCGGCGGCGATAACGCGATTGATTGCGGGCGTGATCGCGAACGCTCCGAATTAAGCGAGCGGGGCGGGCGGAACCCTGCCGGAAGCACATACTGGTATCGTTGGTCGCTTTATATCCCCACTGATTTTGTTGATGTCAGCCCGACCAAGGTTGCACTGGGACAGTTCCATCAGGAAGGCAGCCATCCGGCCTGGATGTTTGAGGTAGACGGGGCTGGCTATCATCTTGATGATCATGTGACGGGGCGCAAACCGCGTTATCATACCCTGATCAAGGCGGGAGCCCTGCGCGGGCGCTGGCATGACATTGTTGTTTTCGCTCGCTGGTCAAAGGACAGCAGCGGGATTTTAAGGGTGTGGGCCGATAACGACCTGAAATTTGACTATCAGGGGCCCACAATGACCGCCGAAAAGATTTATTTTAAATACGGTCTCTACAGGTCCTTTGTTTCGCGTTATCAAAATGCCAATGAAACCGATAAAGTCCCGGCACAAACCGTATATTTCACCAATGTGAGGCGGGCGAACAGCCGTGAAGGTTTGGAACCGTAAAACGCCCTATTCTTTTGGCGGGTAGGATTGTCCATTTGCGACTCTTCCCAATATTTCAATAACTTGGCATGTTTCGCCGGTTTTGATTTTTGGGGGAACGTTTTGTGAAAACACGTATTATGGTCTTTATGGCCTGTCTGGTTCTTGGGGCCTGTTCAACGGCAATTGAAACGCGCACGGCCATGCCGCAAAACATTCAGCACGATCTGGTTGTTGATGAGGTCGTGGTTTCGGCAGAAAAGTCGGTCAAGATCGAGCAATCGGCACTGGACCGCCTGAAAACGGCTGTCGAAAATGGCTTTGCGGCCCAAATCAGCGGAACGCAACCTGTGCATGTTTCGCTGAATGTAAAGGATTTCAAAATCCAGAGCGAGGCCGGACGCCTGTTTCTGGGGGCCTTTATGGGGGCAAATTACATGGATGTCCGTGTTGTCGTTACCAGTGATGCCGGTATGACCCTTGCGGAATTTGATGTCCGTCGCGAAAGCAATCCGGGCGGGTATGGCGCGTTTTACAGCCAGACTGATGCGACGGTCGATGAAACGGCAGAGGGGATTGTCAATGCCGTGATGGGCAAGACAGGCGGCTGAGAATTCCAAAAATAGGGCCGGTTGCTGATATTATCCGATAAGGGTAAAACAGGAACCGGCAATAAAAAGCGCGGTGTACCGGGGGTACGGATACCGCGTTTTTTGTTGTGGGTGCTTAGCGGGCGGTAAAATACCGTCCCGGTCGATGATTAAGCGCGATGATCAGGTTAAGAACCGCCGCCCCGGCAAGCGATAACAACACCTTGTCAAAGGGCAGGATAAACAGCGCACACACCATGATGGTCGTATCGATGCCAAGCTGGAAATAACCCGCGCGAATGCCGTGATGTTCCTGCAAATAAAGGGCCAGAATATTGATGCCGCCCAATCCGGCACGGTGGCGAAACAGCATTAACAAGCCAACCCCCATCAGGCCGCCGCCAATCAGCGCGGCATAAAGCGGGTGCAGGTTTTCAATATCGATCCATAGCGGGGTTAACCGTGAAAACGCCGAAACCAGACCCACGGCAACAAAGGTTTTAAGGGTAAATTCCCAGCCCATCCGTTTAAAGGACAGCCAGTAAAACGGCAGGTTAAGGGCAAAGAAAACAATGCCAAAACCAAGGCCGCTGGCATGATGGATCAACAAGGCCGCCCCGGCGGTACTGCCGGTAATCAGGATCGCCTGTGAATAGAGCGTGACACCCAGCGCGACAATCATTGTGCCAAGAACCAGGGCCAGCGCATCTTCATATTTGCGATGCGCGATGGTTTGGTGTGATGTCCTCGTCTCTGTGTCGGCTTTTGCCGGTTTTACGTCGTTCGAATCAATCGCGGGGGCGGCTTGCTTGTGATGTATATCGGCCATTGCCATCATCAATCATAAATTACGTGATGATGGATGTTACGCATTTCGCATATGCGAAACAAGGGCGGAGGCTTTGCCGGAAAATATTTGCCGGTTTCTGCCCTAAATCGTTGTTGAAACGCAAAAGACCGGCCGTTGAAGGGCCGGTCTCGGGTGTTTTTGTGCTGCAACAGTTGGATCAGGCGGCGTCATCCCATTCAGGGGCGAAATCCGGGTCAATCAATCGGCCGTCGGGGCGGGCGAGATTGTGGATTGTTGCCATTTCGTCATCGCTTAGCTCAAAATCGAAAATATCGAAATTGGACTTGGCATTTTTGGGCGAGCCCGATTTGGGAATGGCCATGACATTGTCCTGCTGCAAAAGCCAGCGCAATGTTACCTGGGTGGCGGACTTGCCGTGTTCCTTGCCAATCGCAACCAGCGTATCGTCCTTTAGCACAGTGGCACGTGCCAGCGGGCAATAGGCGGTTAGCAGCATGTCGTGTTCTTTCAGGCAATCCAGCACTTTTTGTTGCGACAGATACGGGTGGTATTCGACCTGGTTACATAAAAGCGGCAGGTTGCTGTAATTGACCGCCTTTTTGATCAGGGCGGTGGGGAAGTTGGAAATGCCAATATGTTTGGTCATGCCCAGATTGCGCACCTCGTTAAGGGCGGCAATGGTTTCTTCCAGCGGGATCTCGTCATTGGGCCAATGCAGCAGCAGCAGGTCTACATGGTCAAGGTCCAGCTTGCGCAGCGATTCAACAACCGATGTCTGCAAGTCGCCACTTTGGAACTTGTCATACCAGACCTTGGTGGTCAGAAAATAATCGTCGCGCGAAAGGCCGCTTGCCTTGAGGCCGCGCCCGACACCGTCCTCGTTATGATACATTTGGGCGGTGTCAAAATGGCGATAGCCAATCTCGGCTGCCTTTGCCACCATCGTTTCGGCCGCAGCGGAATCCAGCTCGAATGTCCCAAAGCCAAGCGCAGGTATTGAAACGCCGTGAATGTCACGTGTGATCATGGTGCGTATCCCCTGTTGTTTGATTGTGGTTTGCCCTGCTGATGCACAAATGCGTTTCTTTTGCGGCGCATCATTCCGGGTGCACGGGCATTTATTCCGACTTTAAGTTGAGAGTTAGTTCAGATCAACTGAACTGCAACCTGTACAGGGGAATGAGAAGGCCATACGTGCCGTAAAACACATGCCTGAAGCAGGCCCAAGTGGCATTTTCACAAGAAAAAAGCCGGCCGTGAATGCGGCGACCGGCTATAAAGTTTCAGGACTTAGAGTGAGGCTGTATCAAGCCTCCCGTAATCTGACAGATAAGAATCCCCTATACGTTGATATGCGTCAAATTACAGAAAATATGCGGTATTTCGCAGGATTAAGCCTGATGATGCGTATTCGTGTCCGATGTCTCGGCAATGGCGGCATTGAGCTGCAAGAGTGATTGCCGAATAACCTCCGGCCCCAGATCACGGGTGATAAAAACCAGTTTGGAGCGATGGTCATCATCGGGCCAGGCGGGCAGGGTTGCGGGGGGATGAAATATATGTTGCACCGCATGAATGGCGACCGGGCACTCCTCTCCCACCAGATTAAGGATGCCTTTGATGCGCAAAAGATTCTCGCCGCGCATCTGGGTAAAAATCTCCGCCCAGGTCACAAAGGCATCCCAGTGTAGCGGTTCGTCGAATGTCAGGCAGAAAGACGAAATATGGTCATCATGGCGGTTTACATCATGATGATGGGCGTGATGGTGGTCATGTTCATCATGGCTGTGATCGTGATGATGGTCATCATCGTGGGCGTGTTCATGCTCATGCTCATGCTCATGCTCATGCTCATGCTCATGGCTGTGGTCATGATCATGGTTGTCCGAATAGGCTTCTTCACGCAGCCATTTTTGCACATCCAGCGATTTGCTTTCCGGGTTGTAAAGCCCGGCGTTAAACAGTTTTTCGGGTTCGACCTGACCCATGGGCACCCGGTAGCGCGGCGCGGCAGGGTTGAGCTTGTGCAGCCGATCTTCCAGGGTCATCAGGGTTTCTTCGGTTGCCAAATCGGCCTTGGTGATCAGAATACGGTCCGCCACGGCGGCCTGTTTGACACTTTCCATATGATCATCAAGCTGCCCGTTGCCATAAACGCCGTCCACCGTGGCAACAACGCTATCGAGGCGGAATTTGTTGGTCAGAAGCGGGTCCGTCATCAGGGTGTGCAGGATCGGGGCCGGGTCGGCCAGGCCGGTGGTTTCAATCACCACGCGGTCAAAAGCGGCGACTTCGCCCCGCACACGGCGCACAAACAAATCGCGCAACCCGTTAATCAGATCGCCGCGCACCGAACAGCAAATGCAGCCGGAATTAAGCAGCATCACATCTTCGGAAACTTCCTGCACCAGCAAATGATCCAGGCCGATCTCGCCAAATTCATTAATCAGAACGGCGGTATTGCCCATATCCTTGTGCGCAAGAAGGGCATTTAACAGCGTTGTTTTGCCGCTGCCCAAAAAGCCGGTAATAACGGTGACGGCGATCCGTTCGTTCTGTTCATTGCCAAGGGCCATGATATTGCCTTTCGCGCGTGGTGAGGGGCAGGGGACGTTTAACGATGCAGGTTATTTTTGGGTGCCATACAGGTCTTCGGTGGAAATTTCCGGCTCGGCAATAATGGTTTCCACCCCGTTGCGGACGGCAAAATAAAAGCAGTTGCGCCGCCCGGTGTGGCAGGCAACCCCTTTTTGATCCACCTGCACCAAAATCGTGTCCTGGTCACAGTCATAGCGGAAATCCACCAGATGCTGTTCCTGGCCGGAGCTTTCGCCCTTGCGCCACAATTTGCCGCGTGAACGGGAAAAATAACACACGCGCCCGGTGCTCAGCGTCTCGATCACGGCCTCTCGGTTCATCCAGGCCATCATCAAAACTTCGCCGCTGTCATGCTGTTGGGCAATGGCCGGGATCAATCCCTGTTCGTTGAATGTCAAACGGTCGGCAATTGCGGCAGGGGCGTTGGTCATGGTTGCGGGCTCCGGTCGTAGGGTGGTGTAAATTGTTTGTTGGCGCTTGACGAAATGATATAATATAACACTTGAAGAAAAGCGATCCCCAATCGCGACAGAATAGACACAAGTCACCAGGAACACGCAATGACGGACCTTTTCCCCGAAAAGGGGCATGATCACGGTCGCTGTATTGACAGCGCCCTTCGGCAGGCAGAAGACGTTGCCGAAGCCAATAATGCCCGCTTTACCGACATGCGTCGCCGTGTTTTCACCCTGATCTGGCAGTCACACAAAGCAATTACCGCCTACGAATTGCTGGATTCCCTGCAGGCCGAAGGGGTGCGCGCCCAGCCACCAACGGTATATCGGGCGCTGGAATTTCTGGTGGGTCTTGGATTGATCCACCGTATTGAATCGCTCAATGCCTATTTTGGCTGCGATATGCCGCACCACGAACATTTGGGGCAGTATTTCATTTGCCGCAATTGTGGCCGTGTCGCCGAGGCCGTGAATGACGACATGAGCAGTGCCGTTCATGCTGCGGCCCGTGCCGTTGGTTTCCGTATTGAGGCCACAACCATAGAAATCAAGGGGTTATGCCATGACTGCGCCACTCATTGAGGGGCAGGGATTAACCCTTTCTTTTGGCGGGGAGGCCGTGCTTGATGATGTCAGCCTCTCCATCGCCAAGGGCGAGATCATGACCCTGATTGGCCCCAACGGGGCGGGGAAATCCACCCTGGTCAAGGTGTTGCTGGGGCTTCAGTCGGTGAATGCGGGCCGGGTGATCCGCAAGCCAGGCCTCAGGGTTGGTTATGTGCCGCAAAAACTGGCGATTGACCGGGTTTTACCCATGACGGTCAAGCGTTTCCTGAACCTGACCCATCATTGTTCCCTGGCGGAGCGTATTGAGGTCCTTGATCATGTGGGCGCCCGCCATGTGCTCAATAGCCAGATCGGCGATCTGTCGGGCGGGGAAACCCAGCGCGTGATGCTGGCCCGTGCACTTTTGCGCAAACCCGATTTGCTGGTGCTTGATGAACCTGCCCAGGGCGTGGATGTAACCGGGCAGGCCGAGCTTTACCGCCTGATCGAAACCATTCGCAAAGAACAGGGCTGTGCGGTTTTGATGATTTCGCATGATTTGCATCTGGTCATGGCAAAAACCGACCGGGTGGTGTGTTTTAACCGGCATGTCTGCTGTTCCGGCCTGCCCGAAACCGTGCGCCAGCACCCGGAATACCGTTCGCTTTTTGGCTATCGTGCGGCGGATGCGATTGGCATTTATCACCATGAACATGACCACGAACACGATATTTCCGGCCAGGTGGTGGACGGGTGCGGGCATGATCATGGTCATCATCACGATCACAGCCACAACCATACCCATGCCCACACCAGTGCCCCCCGCGCAAAGGAGCATTTGAATGGATAGTTTCCTGTTGCGCGCCATTACCGGCGGTGTGTTGCTGGCATTGGTCTGCGGGCCGTTTGGCACCTTTATTGTCTGGCGGCGCATGGCCTTTTTTGGTGATACGCTGGCTCATTCGGCCCTGCTGGGGGTTGCGGTGGGGTTGCTGTTTGGCATTGATGTGCGCCTTGGCATGATCATGACCTGCCTGATGGCGGCCTTGTTGCTGGCAGTTGGTCAACGGCAAAGCAAGCTGGGCAGTGATACGGTTTTGGGCATGCTGGCCCATTCAACCCTGGCGCTTGGTATGGTCGCACTCGCCTTTGTCCAGGGCGTTGCGATCGATATTATGGCCTATCTGTTTGGTGATATTCTGGCGATCAACACCACCGATCTGTGGTTGCTGGGCCTGGGCGGCGGGGCGGCGGTTTTGGCCCTGGTTGCCATGTGGCGGCCCTTGCTGGCATTAACCGTGTCGCCCGAAATTGCCCTGGCCGAAGGCGTGCCGGTGGAACGTTTGCGGGTTGTATTCATGCTGCTGATGGCGCTGGTGATTGGCATTGCCATTAAAATTGTCGGGGTGTTGCTGATTACCGCCCTGTTGATTGTTCCTGCGGCTAGTGCCCGGTTTTTTTCGCGCACGCCAGAGCAAATGGCACTCGGCGCGGCCCTGTTTGGGGTGGCAGCGGTGTTGGCGGGAATTTATTTGTCCTGGCATGTCGATACGCCAGCCGGCCCCAGCATTGTTATTTCAGCGGCCGGTTTGTTTCTGGTCAGCAGCGCCCTTGCGCCGATTGTGCGACGTTTGGCGTATTTATCCAAATAATAACGTGGTTATTTTCGGTCATTAAAAACGGCGCGGGATGATGTATTCCGTGCCGTTTTTATGCGTTATGGTCAGTTTGATCAGGCTGATTTCAGCCGTTCAAACCCGGCTTCCAAATCGGCAATCAGATCGTCGGTATCTTCCAGGCCGACATGGATGCGCACCAGTTGGCCCGGGTCATCCCATGTGGTGGCGGTGCGGATGTTTTTGGGGGCAGAGGGCAATAACAGGCTTTCAAAGCCCCCCCAGCTAAAGCCCATGCCAAACAGATCCATATGATCGAGCATCTTTGCCAGTTGCGGGCGTTCCACCGGATGCAGCACAAACGAAAACAGGCCGCTGGCACCAATAAAATCACGCTTCCAGATCGCATGACCGGGATCATCGGGCAGGCCGGGATGCAAGACACGGCTGACTTCCGGACGGCCCTGCAGCCATTTGGCAATTGCCAGGCCCGATTCATGATGCTGGCGCAGGCGGACATTCAGGGTACGCAGGCCCCGCTGCGCCAGATAACAGTCATCCGGGCCAATGGAATCGCCCGAAATCATGACCTGTTTGATGCAGGTGTTAAAATCTTCCTCGGTCGCGGCGGTGATGGTGCCCATCATGACGTCCGAATGGCCGACGATATATTTTGTTCCCGCCTGGATCGAGACATCAACACCCAGGTCAAACGGGCGGCACAGGGTTGGCCCGGCCCAGGTATTATCAAGCAGAACCTTGGCGTTTTTTGCGTGCGCTGCCCTGGCAATGGCGGGAATATCCTGCATTTCAAAGGTCAGCGAACCGGGGCTTTCACACCAGACCACACTGGTATTATCGCGCACAAGACCGGCAATATCCGCCCCCAGGGTGGGGTCGTAATATTCAACCTCGATCCCGAATTTCTTTAAAAAGGTGTTGGCAAGGTTGCGCGTCGGGAAATAGGTGCTGTCCGTGATCAGCACATGATCGCCCGGTTTGACAAAGGCGAGAATGGCGTTGGTAATCGCCGAAACCCCCGACGATACGCACAAGGTACCATAACCGCCTTCAAGTTCCGCGATGGCTTCTTCGAGCAAAAAGCGCGTTGGTGTGCCGTGGCGGCCATAAAAATCCTTGCCATGCGGCAGGGGCGATGCCTTGTCCAGGGCTTCAAGGTTTTCAAACAGGATGGTGGATGCGTGCATAACCGGCGGATTGACCACGCCGTGATATTCGCGCGACCGGCGACCGGCATGAACCAGCCGTGTTGACGGTTTGAAATCTTTGTTAGCCGACATAAAACATCTCTCCTTGCCGCTTCCGTGTGCGGCCTGTGTGTCATTTTGATGGATCAAGTCAAAGCATCTTGGCCCGTGTGGATCAAGGTTTTTTACCGGAATAGAATGTGGATTGTGCGGGGTGTATCCCGGCGGCCAGGTCATGACCACCCATGACCGCCGATAACCGGACCGAGGAGGATTTGTTGTAAATGTCGTTGCACTGCCCGCCCCATAGATTAAATCATGTGGTCAGTTGGTCTTTGGAAGGGGAGATTTCGTGATTCAGCTTCAGGATTTTCGCGCCGCACGCCGTTTGATTGCGCCGCATATGCGGGTAACACCGGTTTTTGCCATTGGCACACCGGATTTTGGCGCAGCGGTTGCCCATGCAGCCAACACGCCTGATCTTTTTCTCAAGCTGGAAAATCTCCAGGTTTCGGGGTCTTTCAAGGCGCGCGGGGCGATGAATGCGGCCCTGAACCTGGATGAAACAACCCGCAGTAAAGGGCTTGTCACCGCATCGGGCGGCAATCATGGCATGGGTGTTATCAATGCCGCACGGGTCCTGAATGTGCCGGTCAAAATCTTTTTGCCCACCAACACCCCCAAGCCCAAGGTGGCAAAGCTGCGTAAATCCGGTGTCGATGTAACGCTGAGCGGATCGGTGTGGGATGAGGCCAACCATGCCGCAATTACCCATGCGCGCGATACCGGTATGGCCTATATTCATCCCTTTGCCGACCCGAATGTGATTGCCGGGCAGGGCACCATCGCGCTTGAAATGCTTGAACAACAGGCCGACCTGGATACGCTGGTGGTGGCTGTGGGTGGCGGCGGCCTTATTTCCGGTGTGGCAACGGCGGCCCGCCTCGTTCGTCCCGGTATTCGCATTATCGGGGTGGAGCCAACCGGCGCGCCGACCCTGTTTGAAAGCCTGAAACACAAAGAAGTGGTGACATTGCCAGCGGTCAATACCGCGGCAACCAGCCTGGCGCCGCGTCAATCCTCGGCCCTGAATGTGGATCTGATCGGTCAAAATGTGGACCGTATTGTTCTGGTGTCGGATGATGAAATGCGCAATGCGGCAGGCTGGATGTGGCGCGAGCTGGGTTTGTCGGTTGAGCTGTCCGCTGCGGCGGGTATTGCAGCGGTGATGCAGGACCGGCTGGGCGAAGGGGATATGGGAAAAACCGGCATTATTGTGTGTGGGACCGGTACGGACGGGCAATAAGTGATGTAGCCGACTGCCCAGGTTATATTTGCCCCGGCGATATTTGCCCGGAGAAATTTATTTCGCGAAATTTACCTCGGCCTGCATGAGAAAGTGCAGGCCGTTATTTTTGGGCATGGCCGGATTGCGCGCATAAAAAAAGGACAAAACCTTGCGGTTTCATCCTTTTTTAAACCAGCCGTAGCCCAAACGGGATACGCGGAAAACAGCGTCGCAAACCAGCGAAGCATTTACATGGGAAAGCCAAAGCCTTCCCAGGCAAATTACATCTTCGGTTCGATGACCTGACGACCACGGTACATACCGGTCTTCAGATCAACGTGGTGCGGGCGATGCAGTTCGCCGGTTTCTTTGTCTTCGCGGTACGAGCCCGCGGCGAGCTTGTGATGCGAGCGACGCATGCCCTGACGGGACTTGGTCACTTTACTTTTTGGCACTGCCATGGGTCATAATCCTCTGGCTTGGGTAAACTTAGGGGCGCTTGTTACCTTGCGCGGTCGGGAAAGTCAACGATCAAAGTATCCGAATTGTCAAATTCGTTATCTTTTTGCGCTTTTACGGTACCTGTCTTGTTCGCCGGTGTCACACTGGCGGGAATAAGACCGGTATCACGCGGATCATCAATCATTTCTGTTTGCTGGTCATATACAGTAAACCCGGCCCTTTGATAAGCCCCTAATGCGGAGGGATGGTCCATCGAGCAGGTATTTACCGTCAATCGCTGGGGCGAGAAGCTCCAGGCGGTGTCAACGGCCCAGTTTAACAGGTATTTACCATATCCCTTGCCGATAAATTCCGGGATCAGGCCCATATAGGAAAGATCAATCGTCCGGTCATCTTCCAGCAGGATCAGGCTAAGTTCGGCAAAACCCGCCGGAACACCGCCAACATATAAAACATATACATGGTTTTCCGCACTCGACAGAATCGCTTCGAGTTCATTGTCTTTTAGCTGGCGGCGATACCACCACAGCCACGGTTCGCCGACCGTATTATAAAGATAGCGATAAAACGAAATGGTTGGGTTTTCTGCCCGCACAATCGCCACTTTTCCCGGTGGTACAATTGCTGGCGGGCGATCGGGCTGCTGTGTCATTTCCAGATAGGTGATGGTGACGTCCAGTTTTCCCGGTTTTTTCGCAGTCATGAAGATAACCTTTTTTCATAAAACCGGTCATCCTGTGGGGATGATGACCGGGACGGCGCGGGTGTCAGGCGATATCCCTGACGGCGATAGAATTTGGCCGCCCGCTCGGATGCGGCATGAATACTGCATTTTTTAAGGCCATAATGACGCAGGATATTTTCCGCCATATCCAGCATTGTGGCCCCGTGACCACGACCGCGCAAGGACGGGGCAACGGCCAGATAATGCACCCAGCCGCTTGTGCCATCATGGCCCACCATCACGGTGGCGATCACCGGGTGCGCGGGAGCCTTTCTGGCAATCAGCACCGATCCCCGGCCAGACTCATAACAATTGCGCAAATCGTCCTGTGCGTTGCGGTTCTGGTCAATCAATCGGGCATCATACCACAAATTGATCACCGCGTCGCAATCATCGGTATTTGTCAGCAGCAGGCGTTCTATCACAAGGTCGGGTTCTGCTGTCACGAAGGGCGTACCTTTTTGTGCCAATGCGCCTGGCGGCAATGTGCCGGGGTTTGCAGCGTCAAGCCGATATCGCGGTTCTTGTGGCCCGGCATGTATCTGATGCTCAGGCATTTATATATGTCATGTTGTTTGCCCGGTTGCCAGATGTGCCCTGGCTGGTTTGTTTGCCGTTTTTGGTGCGGTGGATAAACGGCCCCGTATCCTTGCCGTATGTTTTGGCGCGTGCGGGCGACAATAAAACAGGCGGGTCACGGTTATACGGGGCCGATTTTAAATTAAACCGTCTTTCTAAACGGCCTGTTTACGAGGTGCCCGATGCACGCGGGCTGTCCGGGCGCGATGCCCATTCCGCCCAGGAACCGTCATAAACGGCGACATGTTTTTTCCCGGCGATATAGGCGCCCATTGCCAGCACACAGGCCGTGACACCCGACCCGCAACTGGCAACGACCGGTTTGTCCAGGTTCACCCCCGCATCCCTGAAAACACCGCGAATTTCGTTGGATTCCTTGAATGTGCCATCGCTATTGAGCAGTTTTTCAAACGGCACATTATAAGAACCGGGAATACGACCGGGCTTGCCCCAGCGTTCATCGGCCGTACCGGCAAAACGTTCGGCCGAACGCGCATCGACAAGCTGTTCGCGCCCGGTATCGACATTTGCCAGTACCTGGTCATATTCACGCAGCAAAAAGCTGTTGGCCCGTGCGGTAAAATGGCGTTCGCGCGGCGGGGTTGGGGCATCGGTCACGGGGTGGCCCTCGGCCTCCCATTTGGGCAGGCCGCCATCAAGCACCACAACGTCATTATGCCCGAAATGGCGCAACATCCACCAGGCCCGACATGCGGCCGATGCCACGCCGGTTTGCGCATAAACGACAATGCGTACCCCGTCCCCCAGGCCCAGCTTGCGCACCTTGGCCGAAAATTTGATGGCGTCGGGCATCATATGGGGCAGGGGCGCGCTGTCATCGGCGGCAATATCGTCAATATCGAAAAAGACGGCACCCGGAATATGCTTTTGCTCAAAAAGGGCGCGCGCGTCCTTGTCGCTGCCCGGCATATACCAGCTTGCGTCAATCACCCTGACGTCAGGGGCATTCAAATGCTCCGCCAGCCACTGGGTGGAAACCAGCGCGTCGGATTTTGGTTCGGTCATGGTCAAGCTCCGGTTTGCAATGGTGGGTATTGCATGTCCCCGGTCGTTTCCGAAGATCATTGTTTTTAAAAAAGATGCTGCCCGGTTGGGGGCCGCGACTTATTACCATGAAAGAAACCGCTGTCCAGCCCGCCGGTCTGACGGGCAATAATCCGGACAAAGGTGTTTGTCGTGCAACACCTTGCCGGGGCAGGATAGGGCGTATGTGGCCCATCCCGCATTCCGGGGCGATTTCCATCCTGTTTATAAATCGTGACCTGCCCCTACCGGGCGGTTTTCAGGTTTAATTTTGAAAACTTTATGCCTGTTCGTCAAAAACAATATTAATGCGACGGTTCTGGCGGCCTTTCTTTTCGATTTTTGAAACGCGTACCGGGCCAATTTCCGATGTGTTGCGCACATGGGTGCCGCCACAGGGCTGGTAATCAATCCCCTCGATGGTGATGGTCCGTACCGTGCCGCCATCCATTGGCGGCTGGACCGACATGGTCCGCACCAGGTCGGGATTGGCCTTTAATTCCGCGACCGTGATCAGTCCGTCATAAACCCTGGCATTGCGCGCGAGGCGTTCATTTAGCTGTTCGGTCAGTTCATCCTTGTCGGGGCTGCCTTCCATGTCAAAATCCAGCCGCGCCTTGTGGCTGGCAATGTTGCCGCCGGTTACACCGCCATCGACAATTGAACATAAAACATGCAGGCAGGTGTGAAACCGCATGTGGCGATACCGGGTTTCCCAATCCAGAACGGCATTTACCTTGCTGCCAATGGCGGGCAGGTCGTGGCCTTCGGCAATGACGTGAACCGGCTTGCCCGATTCGCGGTCTTTGACCGTGATGGCAACGGGAAATTCCGTGCCATTTTCGTGCGTCAGCGTGCCGCTATCGCCGGTTTGCCCGCCACTGGTGGCATAAAACACTGTTTGGTCAAGGATAACGCCGTTTTCCACATGGCCGGTTACGGTGGCAACACAGCTTTGCTGATAGGCATCCTGGTGAAATAACAACTCCGTCATCTAAAACTCCCGATTTTGCGGTGCCTTTATAAAAGCACCGGTTTTTTATGGTGGCATTTGGCCCCATCGTGGCGCGGTGCTTTTGCCCTTGTCGAGAACAAAATTGCTGTTTTCTGTCGTCATTTCGCGATGGGGCGGTCAGCTATAGGGGGCGAGAACGGGAAATGATTTCAAAAAATTGCGCTTAATTCTGCTGGGGGATGCGCGATCCCAGGTCGCGGTCTTCTGTTGTGCCTTCCATCAGGTGGGTCATTTCGTCAACCCGGCAAATGCGGCCTGCGCGCAGGGTATAAAAGGCAATTACCTTTATCTGATGGTGTGGACGGCCCTCACAAACCGGCA
>NZ_JPWH01000011.1 GCF_003326755.1 Thalassospira profundimaris
GAGCGAAAATTAATAGGTCCTGAGCCTAGAACCTTTCCCTTGATCTGCCCCCATTTCAAAATTTGTGAACACATCGTTATCACTTGCGGTCTGTCGTGGAATGCCTTTTGGCATTTGGCTTCATCGTATGAAGGAGTGTGCGTTATGAAATTCAAAGCCCCCTGGATTGCCAGGATTGGTGCTGCTGGCCTTGGTGTGTCTGCCCTGTTGATGTCCCTGCCGGCACAGGCCCTGGAATATCCCATTGGCAAACCCCAGGAAGGCGGTGGCCTGGAAGTGGCCGCGGTTTATTTGCAGCCGATCACAATGGAACCCAAGGGCATTATGCGCCCGGCGGATAAATCCGATGTGCATCTTGAGGCCGACATTCACGCGCTTGCCAATAACAAAAACGGCCTGGCCGAAGGCGAATGGGCCCCTTATTTGCAGGTGGGCTATACCCTGACCAAACTGGATGATGGCAAAACGGAATCCGGCATGTTGATGCCGATGGTTGCCAATGACGGGCCGCATTATGGCGACAATGTCAAATTGATGGGGCCGGGCAAATACCGGCTGACGCTTGATGTTGCGCCGCCCTCGGCCGCATCGAAATTCGGGCGTCATATCGACAAGGAAACCGGCGTTGCACCGTGGTTCAAGCCGTTCAAAAAGGACTATGAATTTGTCTTTGCCGGTATCGGCAAAAAAGGCGGTTATTAACAGGTTCGCAAAGCTGGCGCCGATAGGATGCGCCAGCTTTTCCCGCATTTTTGGCAATCAGGGAAACAGGCATGATCGAACACGGGAAACGGGATGTTTTTGCATTTTTGGTCCTGATACTGGCCGGGGCAGGCGTGGCTGGCGGGGTATCACATGCCCAGGCCGACGAGATGCAGGTTTTTAATATGGACATCAGGGATGGTGTGATTACCCCCAACCGGATCGAGGTCCCCGCTGGTACCACCTTTAAAATTGTGGTGACAAATTCCGGCCACAGCCCGGCAGAGTTTGAAAGTTTGAGCCTGCGTCGCGAAAAGGTCCTGGCCCCCGGTGTTAAATCCTTTGTGGTTATTCGCGATATTTCGGCAGGGACATACAAATTCTATGATGAATTCCATATGGACCAGCCTTCGGCCAATGGGGTTATCGTGGCGAAATGACAATAGCGGCACGTTTTGGCGTGCCCGGCAATTGTGAAGCGACCTTTATGATATGACGATATTCACAAAAACGGCAAATCATTCCGATGCCGCCCCCACCGGGCGGCTTTTGGCGTTTGGCATGTGGTTGCGCCGCCACCAGGCCTTTGTGCGGCGTTTGCAATGGGCGGTGGTTGGCATTTATGCGGTATTGCTGATTGTGCCGGTTGTCATGCCATTGCCCGGTTTGGCCGCGCATATCTGGAACAACATCACTGTTTTTGCCCAGTTTGTCTTTTGGGGTATTTGGTGGCCGGGTGTGCTGGTGTCGATGTTGTTATTTGGGCGGTTATGGTGCGGGCTGTTATGCCCCGAAGGGGCGCTGACCGAATTTGCCAGCCGCCACGGGCGCGGGCGGGCCATTCCCCGCTGGATAAAATGGCCGGGCTGGCCGTTTGTCGCCTTTGTTCTGACCACGGTGTACGGGCAAATGACCAGTGTGTACCAGTATCCGGCCCCGGTTTTGCTGGTGTTGGGCGGGTCCACCGTGGGCGCGGTTATTGTGGGTTATCTTTACGGGCGCAACAAGCGGGTCTGGTGTCGTTATTTGTGCCCGGTGAACGGGGTTTTTGGCCTGCTCGCCAAACTGGCCCCGATGCGTTATGGCGTGGACCGGGCAAAATGGGACATGAATGCCGCCACCCATAGCCACGAACACCGGTTTAACTGTGCGCCACTGGTGCCAGTGAAAAATATGGAAAGCCCGTCGCCCTGCCATATGTGTGGTCGGTGCAGTGGCTTCCACGATGCGGTGACCCTGCAGGCCCGCCATCCTAATGACGAGGTGGTTAAGCTGTCGGGGCGCACGGCGACAAAATGGGACAGCCTGCTTATTATTACCGGTCTGATGGGCGTTGCCATCGGGGCCTTTGAATGGAGTGCCAGCCCCTGGTTCATTACCATCAAGCAAATGCTGGCGATGGCGCTGGTCAATCACAATATCATCTGGCCGTTACAGGCGACCCTGCCGTGGTGGATTTTGACCAATTATGCCGCCCAGAATGATGTTCTTACCGTGCTGGATGGCGCGGTGTTACTGGGTTACATCGCCACAACCGCGCTTGTCCTGTCGGTGTTGATTGCCATCCCGCTCAAGGCTGCCTGCCGGGTGATGGGCCTGCGCGGGGGGCAAGCCTTTTACCATTTATCCCATGCCCTGATCCCGCTTGCCGCCTGCGGGGTTATTTTGGGGCTGTCGGCACAAACCGTGACATTGCTGCGCGCCGATGGCTTTGCCCTAAGCTGGGTGCCAATGGCGCGCCTGGCCCTGCTGGTTGGGGCAACGCTGTGGTCGCAGTGGCTGGGCACGTCCATCCTGCGGCGCAAGGATGGAACGATTGCCCGAAAGGTTGCGGCATCGGCATTGTTTGCCCTGGGGCTGGCCGCACCGGTTTATGCCTGGGTCTTGATGTTCTGGATCTGGTAAGTGCTGGATGCCGCCAGATGCGCGATTGCGGCAGTCTGGCGGCATCCTGTGACGGTGGGCGTTTATGACGCGGCATTCCTTTGCTTTTGCAGCCGGTTTTTCTGTTTGCGTTTGCGGTTGAGCAAATTAAGCGTTTCAACCGACAGGCTGAACGCCATGGCAAAATAGATATAGCCCTTGGGAACGTGGATTTGCACGCCATCAAGCAGCAGCACAAAACCCACCAAAATCAAAAAGGACAGGGCCAGCATTTTGATCGAGGGGTGTTTTTCAACAAAATCGCCGATCATGCGGGCAGCCAGCAGCATCACCCCGACCGATATGATCACGGCGAGCATCATCACGGTGAGATGATCCACCATGCCAACGGCGGTGATGACGGAATCCAGCGAGAAAATAACATCCAGCAGAATGATTTGTATAATGGTGCCAACCAGACTGGCTACGGCTTTGGCCGTTTTTTCCGCCGGTTCGTCGATGGTGTGGTGAATTTCCATTGATGCCTTGGCAATTAGAAACATGCCGCCGACAATCAGGATCATGTCGCGCCCGCTGATCCCGCGGTCAAATATTTCGAAAAGCGGTGTGGTCAGTTCCATGACCCACGCCATGCCAACCAGCAACAAAAGACGAATAAGCATGGCGCCCAGAAGGCCGGTGCGTCGGGCGATTTTTTGCTGTTTTTCCGGGAGTTTGGCGACAATGACGGAAAGAAAAATGATATTGTCGATCCCCAGCACAATTTCGAGGGCGGTGAGGGTGGCAAGACCCACCCACATATGGGGATCCGCGATCCAGTCAAACATTTCCATACCCGTTTCCGTGTTGTTGCGGCGCAGCACAAGCATAGCAGGATGTGGCTGACGCGGTTCTAACGCAAGCGTGAATTGATTTAGCGGGGCGAAGGCCTAGGGTTTACAGGATGATAACTGTCGTAAAAATATGTTGTTCCATATGAAAATGGGGCAGGTGACGGGTTTTACGAGGATCCGGGGTTTAGGGGAGGAAACAGGCATGGCAAAAACAGTGACCCGTTTGATGGCGGCAACCCTGTTGGTGGCGGGGGTAAGCCTGGCATCATTTGCCGCGCAGGCAGACCCGGCACCCGATATGAAAAACTGGGATGCCGTTGTGAAACAGGCAAACGGGCAAACGGTTTACTGGTATGCCTGGGGCGGGGAACCGCGCATTAATGATTATATCGCCTGGGCGGGCAAACAGGTTCAGGAACGCTATGGCGTGAGTGTCAAACAGGTCAAACTGGCCGACACCGCCGATGCCGTTTCCAAGGTGGTTTCCGAAAAGGCCGCCGGTAAAACCGATGGCGGTGCGGTGGACATGATCTGGATTAACGGCGAAAACTTTGCCGCGATGAAGCGCAATGATTTGCTGTTTGGCCCGTGGGTGGAACAAACCCCCAATTTCAAATATGTCGATGTGACCGGTAAACCCACCACGGTAAATGATTTTACCGTGCCGACCGACGGGCTTGAAGCACCCTGGGGCATGGCGCAGCTTAGTTTCTTTTATGATACGGCACGGGTCAAAACACCGCCCCAAAGTGCGCAGGAACTGCTGGCCTGGCTGCAAAACCATCCGGGACGGTTTACCTATCCGCAGCCGCCCGATTATATGGGGTCATCCTTTTTAAAACAGGTACTGAGCGAGCTGGTGGCTGACCCGGCCGTGTTGCAAAAACCGGCAGATCAGGCCGATGCGCAAAAGGTGCTGGCCCCGCTTTGGACCTATCTTGCCAAACTGCAACCGGTGTTATGGCGCGAGGGCAAGGCCTACCCGGCCAATGGCGCGGCACTGCGTGCAATGATGGCTGATAATGAAATTGATACCGGTTTTTCCTTCAGTGCGGCGGAGGTTTCGGCCGCGATTGCCAATTTTGAACTGCCCGATACGGTGCGCAGCTTTGTTTTTAAGGGCGGAACGCTGGGCAATACCAACTTTGTTGCCATCCCGTTTAATGCGTCGGCCAAGGCCGGGGCGGTGGTGCTGGCCGATTTTTTGATGTCGCCTCATGCCCAATTGCGCAAACAGAACCCGGAAATCTGGGGCAGTTTTACCGTGCTGGATATGGATAAAATTCCGGCCACAGACCGCAAGGCGTTTGACGCATTGGATTTGGGGGTAGCCACCCTGTCGCCTGCCGAAATGGGCAATGTCCTGCCCGAACCGCATCCAAGCTGGATGGAGCTGGTCGAAAGCGAATGGCAAAAACGCTATGGTGTGGCGAAATAACTGTCACCACACCATTTTAACCGGGAAACACGCCGAATTTGTTACGTTTTGCGCCTGTTCTCACCGTTATTTTAATGGTCGGGCCGGTATTGGCCGGGCTATTGGGCACGTTATTGCCTGCCTTTGGCTATTTACCCGCCCTTGGCGGGGGCGAATGGTCGCTTTCGGCCTGGCGTGAATTGGCAGCCCAGCCGGGATTGGAAATTTCGCTGCGTCTGTCTGCCGTTAGCGGCCTACTGGCGACCCTGATTTCCTTTGCCGTGGTCATGCTGTTTTGTGCCGCCTGGCAGGGCACGCGGGTATTTGGTGCCATTCAGCGGGTTTTATCGCCGATTTTATCCATTCCCCATGCGGCGGCGGCCTTTGGTCTGGCGTTTTTAATCGCCCCTTCGGGCTGGATTGTGCGGCTGGTGGCACCGCTGGCAGGGTGGCAGCAACCGCCCGATATTGTCACCCTGCAGGATGGCTGGGGGCTGGCGCTGGTGGCGGGACTGGTGATCAAGGAAATACCGTTTCTGTTTTTAATGACGTTAGGGGCCCTGCAACAGGCCAATGCCGGGCAAAGCCAGCAGGTTGCCCTTAGTCTGGGATATGGCCGGGTGGCGGGGTGGCTTAAAACCGTGTTGCCGCGTATTTACCCGCAAATTCGCCTGCCTTTATTTGCCGTGCTGGCCTATTCGGCCTCGGTTGTTGATGTCGCCATGATTTTGGGGCCCACCACACCGTCCCCGCTGGCGGTGCGTATTTTGCACTGGCTGTCTGACCCGGACCTGTCGATGCGCTTTATGGCGTCGGCGGCATCATTGCTGCAGTTAATGCTGGTCGCCGGGCTGATTGCCCTTTGGATGGCGGGCGAGAAAATTGCCGGTTTCTGCGGGCTTTACTGGGCCGAGGGCGGTGGACGCTATCGCCGGGATGGCGCGGTGCGCCTGACGGTTGCGGTGGTTTCCATTCTTGCGGCGGGCCTGATCCTCGCGGGTATTGCGGCCTTGGCGGTTTGGAGTATTGCCGGGTTCTGGCGCTATCCCGACCTGTTGCCCGGCCAGTTTACCGTGAAATTGTGGTTGCGCGAACTTCCCGCCCTTGCCGGGGCACTCATCAATAGCGTGCTGATTGGCGGGGCGGCGATCATGATTGGCATCATCCTTGTTATTGCCTGTCTGGAACGCGAAGCTCGCCAGTCGGCCCGGCCCGGTCGCGGGGTGATGTGGCTTATTTATCTGCCGTTATTGATGCCGCAAATCAGCTTCATGTTTGGGTTGCAGGTATTTTTTGGCTATCTGGGGCTGGAACGGAGCTTTATTTCGGTTGTATTGGCGCATCTGGTGTTTGTGCTGCCCTATATGTTTTTATCGCTGGCCGATCCCTATCGCAGCCTGGATGACCGCTATCGTCATACCGGGCTGTGCCTGGGCGCCGGGCCTGACCGGGTTTTCTGGCAGGTGGTATTGCCGTTGCTGGCCCGCCCGGTTTTGGCCGCCCTTGCCGTGGGGTTTGCCGTGAGCATCGGGCAATATTTGCCAACTTTGTTAATTGGCGCGGGGCGCTTTGCCACCATTACCACCGATGCGGTGGCTCTGGCGGCGGGCAATGACCGGCGCATGATTGGCATTTATGGCCTGTTGCAGGCTTTGTTGCCGTTTGCCGGTTTTGCGGTGGCAATGCTGGTGCCCGCAATTGTTTTTCGCCAGCGGCGGGGGATGCGCGATGGTCTGTAACGCCAAAGGATATGTGAAAATATGAGCAGCCCGGAAACAGCCATATCCCCCAGCGGGCTTGTCCTGGCTGGTGTGAAAATTACCCTGAAAGGACAGGTTTTGTGTGACCTGGATCTGACGGTGGCACCGGGCGAAATCGTTACCCTGATGGGGCCAAGCGGGGCGGGGAAATCATCGCTGCTGGGCTATATTTGCGGCACGCTGGCACCCGGTTTTACCTGCCGGGGGCGGGTGTGGTTAAAGGGCCGGGAAATTGGCACCCTGCCGCCGCAGGACCGGCATGTGGGTATTTTATTTCAGGATGATTTATTGTTTCCGTATTTATCGGTTGGCGGCAATCTGGCCTTTGCCCTGCCGGTTGATATTCGCGGGCGCGGCCAACGGCGTGATAAAATTGACCAGGCCCTGGAAATTGCCGGGCTGGCCGGGTTTGCCGACCGCGACCCGGCAACATTATCCGGCGGGCAACGGGCACGGGTGGCGGTGATGCGGGTTTTATTATCCGCTCCCTCCGCCCTGTTGTTAGACGAGCCGTTTTCGCGCCTGGATGCGAAATTGCGCAGCCAGTTTCGCGAATTTGTGTTTGAGCAGGCCCGTCAGCAAAATTTGCCGACCCTGATGGTCACGCACGACCCGGAGGATGCCAACGCAACCGGCGGGCCAGTGATCACGTTAACGGATCATCGCGCGCAACAGGCTTAAGATGAAGGCCCGGGCAAAGATCGTACCGGTCTGAAAAACGTCCTGTCTGACTGATTTTAAAGGGACAATTTTGGCGCGGATAAAAACGCAGCATGGTTGTTATTTTCAGCTAGGCAGCACGTCAAAAGCGGTATAGATCAGCCGTGCGCCAGACTGGCGTGTTTTGGAGTATTGGCGATATGTTTCCCGATGAAATGTCCCTGATTGTGCCCGATGCGCTGGACGCGGCAACCTGCGACCGGCTGATTGCCAATTTTAATGACCGCCTTGATGAGGGTGGTCTGGTGCAGGGACAGTCCGCCAGCCATATTCGACGCAGCCAGATTGGCTGGTTTAACGAGGAACAGGAACCTGTTGTCATGCGCCGGATCATTGATCTGGTGGCAACGGCCAACCGGGAATGTTTTGATTTCGGCCTGACCGATTTTGCCGAAAATGCCCAGATCGCCCGTTATGAAGGCGACCAGCGCGGCCATTATGACTGGCATAGCGATATTGGCGCATCCGATGTGGCCCGTCGCCGCAAGTTGACAATGGTGATCCAGCTTTCAGACCCGGCTGATTACGAAGGCGGCCTTTTGCAGCTTAACCCTGCCGGGCATGTGATTGACGCGCCGATGACGCGCGGCACCGCCATTCTGTTTCCCAGTTTCGTTTTGCACCGGGTGGCCCCAACGGTGGCAGGCACGCGGTTTTCACTCTCGATCTGGATTCACGGCCAGCCGTTCCGTTAAACGGGTTTGGCACTTTTGGGGGCTTTTCGGGTTAAAACCGTTCCAGCCGTTCAATCAGCCGGGTATTGTTCCAGCGCGGCTGGCGGTCTTCCAGTGTGGCTTCGTGGTGCTGCACGGTGCCATTGTCGGCTGTGTGTTTATCAATCCGCATATTGATCCAGCGGGGCACCAGTTCGTTGTTGAAATCCTCCATCAACAGCACGGCGGCCTGCTCCAGGTTCACAAAATCAATCGTTTCGATTTCCTGGAAATAGGTCGCAAGGCAGCCGGGTTTCAGGATCAATCTGTCGGGCACATAGCGCAGGCTTAGGCGGGCGGGAAAAACATTCGGGGCGCCGCGTAATTCGCTTTGCAATGTCACGACATAATCAAACTGGATGCCGGGGTTGGCTTCGGTTTCGATCAGGTTGCGGCGTTCAAAAATTTCCAGCATGGGTCTGTTTCCGGTAGGGAAGTTGATTTTACAGCATAATGCCGCCTTGATGTGAATGCCAGCCCGGTGAAAGGAACCTGTTATGCCTCCAGCCCGCGTTTGTGCGGGCCGGGTTTGGCCGGTTCCTGGCTGACCTCGACAAAGCGGGTGCCATTTTGAAAATTGATGCTGCCGCCCAGTTTTGAAATGGTCAGGGCCTGATTGAAAATGGCGCGAATATCGTCGCGCTGCGGGCCATGAAGGGCGTTTTCCGTGCGCACGATCAAGTCAAATTTCTGGCTTTCCTTGCGGATCAGACCATCAAGCTGTGTATGACCCAGCCGGGTAAAGGACAGGTCGAGCAAAAAGCGCGTGCCGGGATCATTGGATTTGCTGTCGCGGTTTTCGTCGTCCTCTGCGTGGCTCTGGCGCCAGGCAAGCTGCATCTGTTCAATACGCTCGCCCATGTGAAAGGGCATTGCCATAACGCGCCAGCCATCGGCGCGCGGTTCGCTTGCCATGCCGCGCAGGGTGTTGAAATCCCGGTCCAGTTTTTTACCAAGGCCGTTATCCTTGCCATCACGCCCGTCCAGCGCGCCAATGGTACGCTCCCCCAGCCAGCTTTTGGCCGATCCCCCCGCGCCGACAATGGCGGTAAAGAAAAACATCATGGTGGTGGTCAGGCGCGGCCCTGCCGCCGGGATCTGGTTTAGCAGTGCCTGGGCGGCTTGCGGGTCGGCCTGGACCAGGGTGGCAAGGGCGCGGTGCAGGCTGTCCCAATCCTGGCTTAAGCTGGCGGCCTGGCCACGCGCCATCAATTCGCCTTCGGTCATCATCGGCTGGGGTTGGCGGGCCGTGGCAAGGTTATTGCCATCAATCGCAAATGAAAGTGTCGCCCCCACAGGGGCAGGGACGGGCAGGCGCACACCGATAATGCCGGCATTGGTGCGAAGGGCGGTAAAACCGTCGGGTAGCAGGCGGGCCTCGGCGCTGCCGGGCGGCAGGACTGTGCCGGTCAGCATCATGGGCGTAGCACCCGGTTTGGCCCCCCCCGCCGCCAGAAGACCCGCCCCTGTGGCATTGCCCGCCGCATTATTTGCCGCCCCCTGTTGCGCGATCATGCCGGGTGGCAAATTGCCACCTGTGGCAAGGCTGGCCTGGGATGTTGCCCCGGTCATGCCCGCCCCCTGGCTGGCCGCCATCAAACCGGCAGCCCTGGCGGGCGCGGCGGCGGCACCGGGGCCGACGAACATCATTTGCACCTGGCTTCCGGCGGGCAGGGTGCCACCACCGGGTAAGGAAAGGGCGCTGGTGGTGATGCCGGTAAAACTTTGTCCCGGAATGATGCTTGATGGATTGGCAAGTGTGGCGGCCGTTGCGCCCGCACCCGCCCCCCCCGCCGTGCCACCAGTGCTACCTGCACCACCTGCACCGGGGATGATTTGTGGCAGCACCTGCAGGCGCAGGCCACTTGCGCCATCCGCCCCGCTTTGCGGCATGATGCGGACCCACACCATGTCATTGAGGTTGCCCGGCAGGGCGCGGGGCAGTTTGACCGTGACATCACCCGCCCCGGTTTTCAGGGTCACTTCGGCGCCGTTTTTGGCCTGCAAACTGGCCTGTATCAGGCTGTCAACCGGCAGCTTTGCCAGGGCAGCGGGCGGGTTTTGCACAATGACGGTGGCCGCACCACTGCCCCCGCCCGCGCCGACATTTCCGGCACCAACACCATTGGCACCCGAAACAGACGGAACGGTTGGGCTGTTTGCGGCCATAATGCGCTATCCTTCAAGCAGCCTTGTTGCAATTGCCTCGATATCCTGGGCGGCATTGGAATTGGGGTGCCGGGTTAAAAGCGGGGTCTGGTTACGGATACATTCCGAAACCTTGCTGTCTGCGCGAATAACCCCCAAAAGCGGCGGCGAGATTTTAAGGAACCCTTCGCAGGCTTTTAAAAGCTTGCCATAAATGGCTTCACCTTCCTTTTTATCCTTTGCCAGATTAACCACAATGCGAATATCGGTTTTGGGCCGCGCCATATGTGTGACCTTGATAAAGGCATAGGCATCGGTCAATGCGGTCGGGTCGCCATTGGTCAGCACGATCACGGTATTGGCAAGGCTGGTCATTTGCCGAACGCCCTGGTCCACCCCGGCACCCAGGTCAATAAACACCTTGTCATAGGCTTTGCCGGTTTGCAGCAAATCATCGGACAGGGCCTGCAACCGGGCGGTGGGCAGGTTGGCAAGTGTGCCAGAGCCACTGCGCCCCGCCACAATATCAAAACCGCCATCTTCAAATTCGGTAATGGCATCGCGCAGCGCCAGTCGGCCGGAAATGACACTGCCCAGGTCATGCCGGGGCATCAGCCCCAATTGAATGTCGATATTGGCAAGGCCCAGATCGCCGTCAAACAGCAGGGTTTTTAATTCGTGCAGGGCCAGGGCGTGGCACAGCGAAATGGCAAACCAAGTTTTGCCAACACCGCCCTTGCCCGAGGCAACGGCAATGACATTGCGTCCCTTGGGGCGTGCTGCCGGTTTGGGGGTGGCATCCGTTCTGGCTGTCATTTCATGACCTCGGCGAAACTCGTTTTCTTGTGGTTGTGGCGGGCCGGGATGAGCAATTTTGCCAATGCGACCGGGCTAAGGGCGGTTAATCCGTCGGCAACCTGTGCGGTCATGCTGACATTGCAAAGTGAAAGATTACCCTTATTGGCACCATATAACGCCCCTCCCAGTCGTGATGCAACATCAAGGCGCGTTATCAGCATACGGGTTGCCCCACATTCGGCAAAGGCATTGGCAATATCACCGGTTTCTTCGGCATCCACCCCGGCGGGGCAAACCAGGATCGGTTCACTGGGAACCGATTGTAAAAATTCCCCGATCGCGCTCAGTTCGCCCGGCTGATAGGGGTTGCAATTTGCGGTATCGACAAAAACCAGGTCAGCCTCCCGCGCGGCATCAAATTTGTCGCGCAGTTCCTCGGGCGATTTGACGAGGCCCAGGGGAATTTTCAGAATATTGGTAAAGGCCCGCAATTGTTCGACCCCGCCCGCCCGTTTGGTGTCGCTGGTCAAAACGGCAACACGGCGCTTTTTCATCACCGCACGCGCCGCTGCCTTGGCAACGCACAGGGTTTTCCCCGCCCCGGGCGGGCCGACAAAGGCGATGGCGCGCGGGCTGCTTTTTTCGGGCAGGGGGGTAAATTCAAAAATCTCGTCAAGCGCACTTGCCAGCAATTGCTGGGCATTGCCGGGGTTGCGTTCGCGGCCCATTGCATCACACAGGCGCAGGCGCAACCTTTCCGGGACGGAATGGCGTATAAGGGCGGCATCTGCTTCCTCGATCAGGTCTTCCAGATGGGGGATATCGGCTGCCGCGTCGCTACCCTGGCCCAGGCCGATGTCAAAATCGGTGTCGCTGTCGCTGGCAGCCGTCAGTCGCACACCCGACCCCGGTATATCCTGGGTCGAAACAATAATGGCATCTGGCCCCATATGTTCCTTGACCAGCGCCATTGCGGCACTCATGGTCGGGGCGGTAAAGGTTTTAAGACGCATGGCACGCCTCTTTGTGCCTGGTCATCATATCTGCCCCATTGTTTTTAATTGCGCCTTGGGGTGAATTTCGTTTTGCGACATCACCACCGTTGCCGGGCGGAAACGTTCCACAATCGAGCGGACATAGGGCCGAATGCCCGGGCTGGTCAAAAGCACGGGGGATTCGCCCATCATGCCCAGCCGTTCAAAGGTACTGCGAACCTTGTTGATAAATTCCTGAAGCTGGCTGGGTGGCATGGAAAGCTGTTTTTCCTCGCCATTGCCCACCAGGCTTTCGGCGAAAATCTGTTCCCATTCCGGCGACAGCGTTACCAGCGGAATAACCCCGTCGGCATTTGAATTGGCATCCGACAATTGCCGTGCCAGCCGGGACCGGACATGTTCGGTCATGAAGGTCGGGTTGCGGGTAAAGGCCGTGGCCTCGCCAATACCCTCCAGAATGGTCGGCAGGTCCCGAATGGAAATGCGTTCGGTCAGCAGGGCCTGCAACACGCGCTGGATCCCGCCCACCGAAATCTGGCCGGGTACAATATCCTCGACCAGTTTTTTCTGGTCGTCTTCCAGTTCGTCCAGCAGCTTTTGCGTTTCCGCATAGGACAGCAGTTCGGGCATATGGTCCTTGACCACTTCGGTCAAATGCGTGGTGATCACGGTTTGCGGGTCCACCACCGTATAGCCCCGGAACATCGCTTCTTCCTTCATGCCCTGTTCCACCCACATGGCGGGCAGGTTAAAGGTCGGTTCGATGGTTTTTTCACCGGCGAGTGTAATTTCCTCGCCGCGCGGATCCATGACCAGCAACATGTTGGGGCGCAAATCACCCCGTCCGGCCTCGATCTCCTTGACGCGCACGATATAGGTATTGGCCGGAAGCTGCATGTTATCCTGGATACGCACGCTGGGCATGACAAAGCCCATATCGGCCGCCATCTGGCGGCGCAGCGCCTTGATCTGGTCGGTCAGTTTCTGGCCGCGTTCGGTGCTGATCAGGGATAACAGGCCATAGCCCAGCTCCAGGCGGACATAATCCATGCGCAGGGCATTGGCGATGGGTTCCTCGGCGGGCGGGGCGGCGGCCTCGGCGGCGGCACTGGTTTCCTGGCGTGCGGCGGTTTCGGCGGCTTCCTTTTGCCGTTTGCCCAAAAACCACGCCAGATAGCCCATGCCAATGGCTGCCCCCATAAACCAGATCATCGGGATGCCGGGCAAAAGCGACATGCCCCCCATCATGGCCGCGCCAATGCCAAGGGCGGCGGGATAGTTCGATACCTGGCCGAAAACAGCCTTTTCCGTTGCGCCTTCCATGCCCCCCTTGGTGACAAGCAGGCCCGCAGCGGTGGAAACGATCAGGGCGGGAATTTGCGATACCAAACCGTCACCGACCGTGAGGATGGTGTAGGTTTCGGTGGCTTCGTTTAATGACAGGCCCATTTGCGCGGTGCCAATAATGATACCGCCAATCACGTTGATAAAGGTAATCAGAATACCGGCAACCGCATCACCGCGCACGAATTTCGAGGCACCATCCATCGCCCCGAAAAAGGCGCTTTCCTCTTCCAGTTCCTTGCGTCGGGCCTTGGCCTGTTCCTCGTTGATCAGCCCCGATGACAAATCGGCATCGACGGCCATTTGTTTGCCGGGCATGGCATCGAGGGTAAAACGGGCGGCAACTTCGGCGATACGGCCCGAACCCTTGGTGATCACAACAAAGTTGATGATGACAAGGATGGCAAACACAATAATGCCGATCACGAAATTGCCACTGACCAGAAAGGCACCAAAGGCCTCGATCACGTGGCCTGCTGCCTGGGGGCCTTCATGGCCGTGGCCCAGAATAAGCCGTGTGGTGGCAATGTTAAGTGCGAGGCGGAGCGAGGTTGCCACCAGCAGAATGGTTGGGAAAGAGTTGAATTCCAGGGGCTTTTGAATAAACAGCGCCGTCATCAGGATCAGAATGGAAAAACTGATCGACAGGGCCAGAAACATATCGAGCAGCCAGGTTGGCAGCGGGAACATCATGATCACAAGGATCAGGACGAAGCCCAGTGCCATCGCAATGTCGCCACGCCGCATGGCGGCCCGGAACCGGCCCTGCATATTGGCCATAAAATCGCCGCCGCCGCCCGAACCGCCGGAATTTCCAGACCCCGAAGGGGTTATTTGGCGACCATCTGCCATGTCTGTTAATCGGTTTCCTGCCTGTTGCCCTTCTGGCGTTTTGCCTGTCTTTTAGGGGCGGTTTCCGGCTGTGTCATTGTTTTAAGACAACGATTTTTCACAGCTTTGCTTGTGCCTTGCAAGGTGTGCTGTGCCCTGTTGGGTTATCCATTTCCCGGCTGCGGAATATCAACACCCTCGTCGGTATACTGGCGCAGTTTGTTGCGCAAAGTCCGGATCGATATACCCAATATATTGGCAGCATGGGTGCGATTGCCAAAACAATGTTTCAGGGTATCAATAATCAGTTCCCGTTCAACATCGGCCACCGTGCGCCCGACCAGGGCCGCCGTAATGGATCCGTTATCGGAAATAACCGCGTTTTCACCTGTTTGCGCCGTATCTGCCATTGCGTCGGTCGCCGCGTTTTCCTCTGCCCCGGGCGGTGGGGTGGCAGGCGCGGGCGAGGCGGCGGCATTTCCGTTCTGATCGCTTGGTCCGGGGGAGGCGGGCTGGTTATAGGCCCCGCTGGCCGCGCCCGAATTACGATAGGCCTGGTTGACATAAGCCGGATTATAGGCGGCCGCCGCGGCATTGCTGCGCGCAATATCACGCGGATCAGTGCCCTGGCGGGCGGGCTCTGCGGGGGGCGCGGGCGGGGATGCCGGGGGTTGGGTTTGCTGTGTTGGTGCTGTTGGAGCGGGTGTGCCTGACGGTGTGCTGCCGGTCAGAAAAATCGCCTCCGGGCCAATTTCATCGGGCCCGGCAATCAGAACCGCACGGTGCATGGTGTTTTCCAGTTCGCGCACATTGCCGCGCCAGTAGTGCCCCATCAGTCTTTCAATCGCAAGCGGGCTGATCGGGCGCACCGGCATGTCATTGGCTTCGGAATATTTGCGCACGAAAAATTCCGCCAGGACCGGAATGTCACCGGGCCGTTCGCGCAATGACGGAATATCAAGATTGACGACATTCAGCCGGAAATAAAGGTCCTCGCGGAAATGGCCCTGCTGGACATAGGATTCAAGATCGCGGTTGGAGGTGGCCAGAATACGCACATCGACCTTGACCGGTTTGCTGCCCCCCAGCCGGTCAATTTCGCGTTCCTGAATGACGCGCAGCAGCTTGGCCTGCAAACGCACATCCATTTCGCTGATTTCATCAAGCAAAAGGGTGCCGCCATCGGCCTCTTCAAATTTGCCAATGCGCCGGGCCTGGGCCCCGGTAAACGCGCCTTTTTCATGACCAAACAGTTCGGATTCCAGCAAATTATCCGGGATGGCCGCGCAGTTTACGGCAACAAAGGGTTTATCGGCCCGGTTGGATTTGCGGTGGACAAACCGGCTGAGAATTTCCTTGCCCGTGCCGCTTTCCCCGGTGATCAGGATCGATGCGTTGCTGCGCGCCACCTGCTCGGCCAGGCGCAGGGTTTCGGTCATGCGCGGGTCCCGATGGATCAGGGCATGGCTTTCTTCGGTGACGGCTTCAAAGATGGCGGCAATCAGGGCGGCTTCGGGCGGCAGCGGGATATATTCCTGTGCCCCGGCCTTGATGGCGTTGACCGCGCCGTTAATGTCATTGCCCACACCGCAGGCCACCACGGGCACGCTGATGCGCTCGGCGGACAGCGCGGTGATCAGGGCACCAACATCAAGTGCGATGTCGGCCATCACCAGATCAATCCGCTTGCCTGCACGCAGGATGTTTAACGCCGTGGTGACGCTTTCGGCCAATTGTACCGAGGCACCCCGGGCCATCGCGATCTTGCTGGCTGCGCCGATCTGGCCGCCCAGTCCACCAACGATCAATACCTGCATTGCCTAATCTCTTTCTGATCCGCTTTTTGTGTGTCTGTGCTGTAATACCATTGATTTGTCACTAAAAAATGGCAACAGAAGATCAATCAAAATAACTGACCCGTTTTGCCGGCGGCAAAATGGAATTCAGCAACATTTCCAGACGACGGGGGTTTTCCTGCCGGCCAATGGAAACCGCGCCCACCATATAAACCGAATTGAGCAGTTCTTCTTCCTGCGAGTTGCGTTCCAGTTTGGCGGCCAGCGGCATGAAAAACATGTTGGAAAGAACCGCGCCATAAAATGTTGTCAGCAGGGCAACCGCCATTGACGGGCCAATCGACGAGGGGTCATCAAGGTTGCCCAGCATCTGCACCAGGCCGATCAGGGTTCCGATCAGGCCCATTGCCGGGGCAATGTCGCCAGCCTTTTTAAGGATGCTGGCCCCTTTGTGGTGGCGGGAAATCGTGGCATTCATGTCTTTGCGCATGATGCCTTCAACTTCCTCGGGCGGGGTGCCATCCACGACCAGCGACAAACCCTTCCACAGATATTCCTCGCCAAGCAGGCTATCAAGGTGGCCCTGCAACGACAAAACACCGCCCTTGCGGGCAATTTCGGCCAGTTGCAAAATTTGCAATGCCGCATCGGAAGGATTGCGCGACGGATGAAAAATCGTCCGTGCCAGAACCTTGCCAACGCCCAGAAATTCGCCAAGGGCAAAACAGACAGCCGTAATCGACGCCGTTCCCAAAATAACAATCAGGATTGACGGTACGTCAATAAAGGCGCCCGGCGACCCGCCCAGAACAATTGCCACGATTACCAGCGCAAACCCGACGATAAGCCCGACCACCGTTGCGATGTCGAACTTCGTCTTCGTCCCCCCGTCCGCCATTCCCAGCTATCCTTCTGACCAGCCTAGTTTCGTTCCGATTTGATGATTTCCGTCATGGTGACACCCAGACGGTCCTCGACCACAACCACTTCGCCACGGGCGACCAGGCGGTTGTTGACATATATATCAATAGCTTCCCCAACCTTGCGGTCAAGCTCCACGACGGCACCACGGCCCAATTTCAGCAACTGGCTGACCTGCATGGTGGCTTTTCCCAGCACGGCCGAGACCTGGACGGGAATATCATACACCGCTTCCAGGTCCTTGGAGGTTTTCATCCCCTCGCCACTGGTATCGAGTCCGGCCAGCAATTCGGTTCCTTCGCCTTCCAGCTCGATCTCGTCATCATCGAGTTCGGACAGTTCAAGATCGTCATCATCTGCCATTTTGGTCTCCTGCTTGTATCAGGGTGGATTGCGTCTGGCGAACCTGTATTGTCGCTTTCATCATCGCTGTGATGCAATCTATTGTTTTATTATGCCAAAGTCATTGATTTAGGCTGTTTAACTATTGCGATCAGGCAGCGGTTCTTCTGCCGGGGGTTCACTGTTTTGCGATCCGGTCCCGGCATTGGCCGAAGGATTGCTGTCTGCTCCGGCCAAGGGAGATGGCGACGATGCGCCATCCGTTCTGGTGCTGTCACTTTCGTTTTCGCTGTCGGCTTGGTCCGATTCCGGCTGCGATGCGGTTTGGGGCGACGGAGCGCGTTCGGGATCGGGCGCGGAGGCCGGGATGTCCCCTGTCGGGGCGGTGTTTGCATCAGCCTTCAGTTCAGCGTCAGAAGATTCAGCCTCAGCCTGTTTTGCGGATGATCCGTTCGCATCGCCATGTGCCGCCGCGTCGGGCAGGCGGCTTTCCTGTAGGGCCGGGTCGGCCATCGGGTTTTCGTCGGGCAGATCGTGGGCATCGCGGTGGGCGGCGATGGCCTTTTCCACAATGGCATTGATCTCGCCCCAGGTGCGGGCCTGGTCGCGCACTGCGGTGCCATCACCCCAGGAAACCCGGCAATCCCCCTTGTCAATGCTGGCTTCACCCACAACCACCGCCTGCCCGGAAAACCCCCGGCTGCGCGCAATTTCGGCGACGCGGTTCTGCAAGCTATCGGCAATATCAGGATGAACCTGGATCAGGACCTTGGGCGCATCAAACAGGTTGGACAGGGATTGGCGAATGATATGCTCTATCTCGGTGGTGGAATTTTCACTGACCCAGACGGGCAGCAGTTTTTTGACAATCGCCCGGGTGACATGAATGGCATCCTCGGCGGTGCTGGCATGGGCGCGCTTTTGCAATTCATCAATATGGTCCATCCAGGCGGCAATTTGTGCCGCCGTGTCGGAAACCGCCTTTTCCAGCGATGTCAGAATTTCTTCGCGCCCCTGGGTCAGGCCCTGTTCATGGCCCTGGGCAAAGGCTTCTTCACGCACGCGGCTTTCGGTGTCGCGTAGCATGGTTTGCATTTGTTCTTCGGTGTAAATGGCGGGCGGGGGCGGCGGGGCCTCCTCTTCCTCTGTCTTCTTTTTCGACTTGCGCTTTAGCGAATAATGCTCTTCCTGTGCGCCCGCCGGCCGGATGACGGTGTCGGCGTCGTCAAAGTTCAGGGTAAATTTGAATTTTTCGATCGCAGTCATATGATTTCGGCAATCTGTCGGGTGTTAGTCCGGGGCCGCAGCCCCGGATCAGGAATGTTATACAGGCAACATCACCCCATCGGGGGTCAGTTTTCCTGGTACAGCCAGTTGCGTATGATCGCCAGGGCCTCTTCCGGGTGTTTGTCAACAATTTCGCCAATCTTCTTGACAGACGATGCCTTCACCCGGCCTTCAACCTGCGAGATATTGATCAGCTCTTCATGTTCGTCATGCGTACCGGCACCCGGCACCGGTGCCGGCCCCGCCAGGGCGGGCTGGCCGCCTTCGGCCATCATGCTGCCATCCTCGGACAGAAGCTGGCGCTGCGCCATATCGGCGGCACTGGGCAGGGTTTCAAAGGCACGGGTCAGCAGCGGGCGAACCACCAGCAGGATGACCAGAATGGCGACAATCGCCAGCACCAGCATCTCGGCGATGCGGTAGACTTCGTTTTTATCAAGTCCCAGGAAGGTCTCGACCGGTGCATCGCTGAACATGTCCGAAGTATCGGCAAATTTCATGTTGATCACTTCAACCTGGTCGCCCCGGTTGGGATCATAGCCAATTGCGCTGCGCACCAGGGCGGCAATTTTGTCGAGATCCTGTTGGGAGCGTTCCTGATAGACCTTCTCGCCATTTTCATTGGTGTTATAGGTTCCGTCTACCAGCACCGCAACGGTGACGCGCGAAATTTCGCCAATTTCCTTGACACTCTGGGTCGTGGTTTTGGAAATCTCGTAATTGACCGTTTCTTCTGACCGGGTTTCCTGGCTGTTGCTGCCCGCATTGTTGTTGCCCAGATTGGGGTCGGGCAGGTTATTTTGCAAGGTGACAGGGTCGGTGCCGTCGGTTTCGGTATTGGTCGAGGATTCATCCACGGTCTGGCTGGAACGCACCACCCGTTCGTCGGGGTTAAAGCGTTCGTTATTGGTCGTGATTTTGTCGAAATTCATATCGACCGAAACTTCGGCGCGTACCTGGTCATATCCCAGCGAGCGCGAGAGCAGGTCTTCGATGGTGTTACGCAGGCGCGTTTCGTTGCGCACGCGCATTTCATTGGCGGTCTGGGTCAGGAAGGTGGCAGTTTGTTGTTCGCCATCGCCGCGTGCCAGCAAATGTCCGCGTTCATCAATGATGGAAACCTTGCTGGGAACCAGTTGCGGCACGGCGGCCGCCACCAGATGCTGGATGGCGGCAATCTGTTCGGCATCCAGTTCCTTGCCCTGCAATTGCAGGGCGATCGAGGCACTGGGTTCCTGGGTTTCGCGTGAAAACATCTGGCGTTTGGGCAATACCAGATGGACGCGCGCCTGTTTGACCGCCTGTATCGAGGCGATGGTGCGGGCCAGTTCGCCTTCCAGGGCACGGACATGGTTGATATTCTGCTCGAAACTGGTCGAACCCATGCCGTCCTGTTTGTCAAAAATTTCATAGCCGACCGACCCGCCGGAGGGCAGGCCTGCTTCGGCCATCGAAATGCGCATGCGGTTAACCTGGTCCGCCGGAACAAGGATTTCGGTACCGCCTTTAAGCAACTGATAGTCGATCTGCTGGCTTTCGAGGCGATCAACGATCTGCCCGGCATCGGCAGGCGACAAGTCACGATAGAGCAGTTCCATATTCGGCGCGGAAACACGCAGAATGAGAAACGCAAAAAACACAATCAGCAATAGGCCAACGCCCGACAACGCCATCAGACGTGTCGGCCCCAGGCTCTTGAGAGTCTGTAAAATGCCGCCCATTCAGGCTGCTCCTATCCCGCTCGGTCGCCCCAATTCCCAAACTGGCAAGCTGTCATTGCCTAGCATCCCCTAACACGAATAGGGGGGCAAGTTGAAGAACAGGTTAACAACCGGCAAATTTTGCCCACTTGTGCCCCTCTGCGGGGTTTTTCGGGTGCATGAACCCATATTATACCATTTAGGTATTCACACAGGAAAAAAAAAGCCCGGCCAAAAAGCCGGGCAAGGTCCTAACAGCATAACTGTGGCAGAATGTGCCAGACCGGCGGCGCGGGGGGTCAACCCGCGCCAGCCGCAATTACCGTTTCACCCGGATCAGTTCGTCAAGCATTTCGTCCGTGGTGGTGATGGTTTTGGTGTTGGCCGAATAGGCACGCTGGGTCACGATCATGTTGGTGAATTCTTCGGCCAGATCCACGTTCGAGGCTTCAAGGGCCGATGCCACCACTTTGCCTGCCCCGTTCTGGCCTGGTTCGCGCAACAGATAATCGCCCGATTCACGGGTCTGGCGGTACACGTTGCCGGTATGTTGCTCAAGGGAATCGGGGGATTCAACGGTGGCAATCGCCAGCTTGTAGACCGGGCGTTTCACCCCGTTGGCAAATTCGACCTGCAAGTAACCATCTTCGGTAAAGCCGTAATTCACCATCGTCCCGGCCCGGGCACCGTCCTGGTTAATATAGTGCGTGGTATAGTCGATCAGGTTGCCGTTGGCATCGGTGCCCGCAGCAAACTGGGTGATGCCGTCGGTCTGGCCGATGGTTCCGGCATCCAGGGTAAAGGAACTGGGTTCTGAACCGTTGGTCCAGGTGATGCCGGTGATGGGTTGATCAACGCGCGACAGGCCACCTTCATCGGTAAAGGTTTTAAGCGAACCATCGCCGTTAAAGGTCAGGGTGCCCGATGCGATCAGGCCATTCGGATGCGTTGTTGCGTCGAGCTGACCGGGCTCGGTTGAGCCTGTGAGTTCATAGCCCCATTTGTTCTGACCCAGTTTGACGATTTGCAGGTTCAGCTTGTGGGCTGTACCGAGAGAATCATAAACCGTAATCGGCAGACTGTTATGTGCCGTAATCGCACCCGAGGCCATATTACCTGCACCCGGTGTAAAGGCGGCAGTCGTGGTCAGCGAACCAAAGCCAAGCGCACCGAGATCCCCGTTGGTATCGGTCAGGGTCAGGGTTTCTTCCGGATCGGTCGATGCGATCGACAGGGTATGGTTGGTGCTGGTGGTATCCACCGTGGCGGTAACGCCGGTCAGGGCCGAAATTTTGGCCGCCAGGCTATTAAGGGTTTCACCCGCTGCAATGGTAACGGTCTGGGGGGCACCGGTGCCAACCGCAATCGTGAATGTATCGCCGGCATTGACACCGGGCAGGGTCGTCAGATCGGTTGTGTCGGCAACAATACCAGCCGTGCTCGAGGTTGTCGGCGTGCCGTTCAGTGCGGTTTCATCCGAATTGAAGTTTGCGCCAAATTCGATACGGGTGGTCGAGGCGGCCGCCGTCAGGATGGAGTTGATGTCCAGAACCTGCAAGTCGCCTGCTGCCGAACTGTTCGACGAAGTGACATTGCCGTTACGGTCCAGAAGCTGGCCGTTACGGTCTGTTGCCCAACCCTGGACATAATAACCAGCGGTATTTTTAAGCAGGCCGTTATCATCGGGTTTGAAATCACCCGCGCGGCTAAAGAACATCTCGCTGTCCTCGCCCGGGGTTGCGGTATCACGCACCAGAAAGAACCCGTCGCCCGAAATGGCCGCTGCCGTTGTGGACGACGTTGCCTGCAGCAGGCCCTGCTTGCTGATCAGGGCTGTCGGGTGAAACTGCACGCCGCCTGGTGTATAGCTGGTGCCCGTTGGGGCCTGTGTCACCAGGGTTGAAAAACGCCCCACGGTGCTTTTATAGCCCACCGTATTGAGGTTCGAGATGTTATCCGAAATAACGCCAAGGTTCTGGCTCTGGGCGTTCAGGCCGGATACACCGGAAATCATTGCACCGAAAAGGCTCATTTTTGTCTCCTGCGCTTACAGGCTGTTAGGGTGTTTAACTGATTATTCGATCAGGTATTGTTGTTATCTGAGGTGTCGTCATCGCTGCCGGTCGTGCTGTCGGCAGTATCATCGCCGGTTCCACCGGTTTCGCCGTCTGCTCCGTCAGTACCGCCGGTGCCACCCGTTCCGTCCGTGCCCCCTGTGCCGGGTTCGTCGCCTGTGGCACTCGAGGCGAGTTTGACGTTGGTCAGGGTCGCAAAGGGCACCGAGACATCGCCGATCCGCAGATAAATATCGGTATCACCAATATCGACACTGTCGACCTTGCCGACGACCCCGATCGAGACTTGGGCCGGGTTGCCTTTTTTGTCTTTGAACGGTTCGCCGGACGTCGAGAGGGGTTGGACTTTCAGGGTATAGGCACCTGCTTCGTCTTCTATGGCATCCCCGGAATTGTTCTGTCCCTTCCAGGTGAAGTTTTGAACACCTTCGATGTTTTTTACTTCTTCGGCATAAACCGTTTTGCCATTCTGATCGACCACCGAAATCTTCGCGGCAGGCACTTGTGGTGAAATGCTGTATTTGAAGTTCAAAGGTTCGCCTGGCGTGTACCAGTTGGTATCGCCCACCGCCTCGATCTGGGCACCGACATAGGACAGGGCCGAAAGCTGGCGTTGCTGGCCCTGCATGGTCAGCAGGTTTTCAAGGTTTTTGTTGGTCTGGATCCCCTGTTCCACCTGGGCGAACTGGCTGAGCTGGTCGGTGAACTTGTCGCTGTCCATCGGCGAGGTCGGATCCTGGTTTTTCAACTGTGTGGTCAGCAGGGTCAGAAAGCTGTCAAAGTTTTGCGACAGCGATTGCGCCGCGCGAGACGAGGCCGCATTTGCATTGGTCCCCTGGAGACCGATATTGGTCATGGATGATACGGTCATCTGCTATCTCCGGTGTCTAAATGCGGATATCGACAAGGCCATTGGAATTGATGCCGTACCCCACAGCCACATGCTGTGCCAGTTCGGCCCCGCTTATAATATCGCCGTCATTGGGGCGCGATGACGTGCCGCGCCCGGAATTTCCTGCCTGCTGATGCGGGTTCTGGCCCTGTCCCCCGTCCTGGCGGTGTTCAAAGGTAAAGCTTTGTGAATCCGCGTTCAGCCCGGCATCGCGCAGGGCCTGCTGCAAGCCTTTGACATCCTGGCGCAGCATATCCAGCGTCTGGCGGTTATCGGCCTGAACCACGGTCTGGACGCGCCCGTCATGGGATATTTCCAGTTTTACATCGACCCGGCCCAGATGTTCGGGGCGGAGTTGCACCGAAATACGGTCCACCCCGTCGCCCGCGGCATTTTTAATATGCACAGCGACCTGTTGCTGCACGGTTTGGGCGGTGGCCGCCCCTTTACCGGCCTGTGACGCCGCCTGGGCGGTGGCTGCCGCATTCGTACCATTGGCATTCTGCCCGGTCATGCCTGCAACCGTGCCGTTGGCATTTGCCCCGTCAACCGCCCCGACACCGGCATTGGCCGGGTTTTGGGCCTTGGCTGTTGCCGGTGTTGCGCCCTGCTGCGTTACGGCATTTTGCAGGGCGGCAAGATTTGCCATATTGGTGTTGGTGGCCTGCTGACTGGCATTGGCATTATTGCTGCTATTCGCACTGGCGTTGCTGTTGCCATTCTGGCTGTTGGCACCGGTATTGGCATTTGCATTGGCATCGGTCTTGCCTGCGCCTTGCTGTTTCAAGGCGGCTTCAAATCCGGCTTTGGCATCCGTGCCTGTGGCGTCACCCTCTACCGGTGTGCCGGATTTGGCGGCAGCCTGCATGGTTTTGGCGGCTGTGCCATCCCCTTGCAGGGCATTATTTGCCGAGGCCGATTGTGACAGCGCGGTTGAATTCAGCAGCGCATCCTTCGATGATCCGTCGCCAGCGGGCATATTTGTGCCCGGTGTGCCAACGCCCATTGGCAGGCCAATATTGCTTTGGCTGGCAATAACGGGCTGGGTTGCCGCCGCCAGGGCTTCGCTTACGGTCGGGTCGCCGTTTGCGTCCCGGTCTTCCTGCGCGGTTCCGGTTTTGGCAGTTTTGCTCGTGTCCGCCTGTTGTTCGGCCGTTTCGCCGGTTTGGCTGTTTTCCGGTTTGGACGCGTCGTTTGCAGGTTTGTCGTCGGCGTGTTTGCTGTTCGTGTCTTTTGTCTGTTCTGCCGATTTCGGCTTGTCTGTGTGGTCGACATTCTCTTTGGCCGGGCGGTCGGCTTTTTGTGCCGGTTCGTCCGCCCGGTCATTTTTACGTCCGTCGACGTCGCGGTCATCCCGTGTGTTCTCGTGTATGGGCGCGCGTTCCTCACGGTCGCTGCGCGTTTCGCGCAAGGCGGTTTCCGTGGCGGCAGTATTTGCCGGCTGGGTCCGGGTACGGGCCGCGTTGTCGGACCGTTCCGCCTGGACCTTGTCCATGACATCGGCAAAGGCCACGCTGCTGCTGGCAGTTTGGTTCTGCGCAGGCACCGATAGGGTTGGCGTATGAGTTTTATCGATCGCAGAGCTGTGCATGACACGGTCCCTTTTGTAAGTCTGCAATTGAGAATGCAAACATCGGGCCAGTTTCGCGTTCGATAAAATATGATTTTAAATCAATACCTTAATTCGACATGGAAGCGATCGGGCACTTTTTGCCGGTTGGCATCGATGCCTGTAACCCGAAACAGGGCAAAAAGAGCAGCGAGAAAATACAGCGAGAGAGCAAAGGGAAAGGGCACCGCAGGGGAGGGAAGGGAGAAAACGGAAAAAACGGAACAGAAAATTATACCTGCACCATAAAAAATCCCCCGGTCCTGTGGATCGGGGGATATGAGCGCAAATTCTGCGCGGTTTTCGTGCTGTCAAACCGTTAGCGGTTTCCAGAGCAGATCAGGCCGAAATTGAAATCCCCGACGGACGTGGCGGTTTTTGATCTTCGCTTTCGGATGCCGCCGGTTTATTGCCAGCAGCTTCACCATCGGTTTGAGTTGCTTCGGGTGACAAATCCTGCTGTTCCGGGTTGCCATCCTTGGCGTTTTGCATGGCCTGGCGTAACTCGTCGCCACCGCGTCGTGCAAGAATGGCCCAGGAATCCCGCATCGGCGTCAGCAGGCCAATAACATCCTGTGCGGCCTGCGCGTCGTTATGGCGGTCAACCTTCATCAGATGGACCAGCGAAAACCGGTAAATTTCCTGCAGGTTGCGGGCAATTTCACCGCCCTGATCCAGGTCGAGCGTGCCTTGCAGGTGGGCAATAATCTCCATCGCCCGGCAATTGGCATTGCAACGGGTTTGAATATCGTTTTCTTCAATCGCCTTGATGGCTTCCTGCAATACCGATATTGCCTTGTTATACAGCATGTAAACCATTTGGGCCGGCGATGCCGTGTTGACCTGCTGGTCGCCATAGGCGCGGGCTGCGTTTGTATTCATGCCATATTCCTTGATCGTCTAAACATGGAAATCGAAAAATCGGGGTCGATTTCTTAATTATCTTTCTTGCCAGCCGCCATCAACTCGCTAAGCGAGTTCTGAATGTTTTTAAACTTGGCAAGAGACTGCTCCATATTGATGAATTTGTTCATCATCACTTCACGCTGGTTGGTAATGCGCAGGTCAATGGCATCGATTTTCTTTTCAAAACTTTTGTTTTCTTTTTCAAAGGCTTCGATGCCTTGTTGCAGGGTGCCGTTTTCAGTGTCGAGCATCCCTTTCATTGCAAAGTGCATGCTTGATGCCAGACCAACCGATGTCGTGATGGTGCCTGTTTCGGTTTTACCATCGCCGCCATTATAAAACAGCTTCAAACCGTCGGCTGTCGTCAAAGTGTCACCGTTGATGGTGGCATTTTGCGGGTCGCCGCCATCCTGCGTATAGGTTGCGCTGGTAATATTGCCATCCGCATCCTTGGTGACAGAAAATTCGTACGACGCGGCACTGGTGTTGCCGGTAAAGCTGGTCATGATCAAAGATGGATTGTCCGTGACCGACTTGAAACCAAACAATTCGGAAACTTCATCCGCATTGTTGATCAGCGTGTCGTTCAGCTTGCTCTCGTCGAGAATAAGCGTACCAGCGGTATATTTGCCATTTTCGCTGCTGTCGGCTTGGGCGTCCGCTACTGACTTAAAAGTTATGCCGATTTGTGCAAGTACTGATATGTCAGAATCTTCTGACGTTGTCCGGAACGGTGTTCCACCGGCGATCGCCTGAAGGGTGCTTTCAACCGATTTTGCCGTGGAATCGCCAAGCAGAACCGAGCCTTCTGCAGCCTTATTATTTGCCGGATCCACATAGGTTTTTTCGTTGATGAAGGATTTGACCGCGTTATAGGCATCAACGAAATCAACGATTGCGGTTTTGGCTGTGTTCAGATTTTGTTCAATAGAAACATTGATCGTAGTGCCGGGTTTGGCGTCGAACAGGCTGATCGACAGGCCATCCACCAGATCGTCAATATTGTTTGACGAGCGTGTAATCGATACGCCATCCATCGTGAATTGCGCATCATTGCCCGGATCAATTTCCTGGTCACTATTTATGATCATCGTGCCAGAGCCGTCATCCTTCAGGATGCCCATATTCTGAAGCACATTGCCGCTGTCATCGGACAGGGTCATGCGGTTTGGCGAGCCTTCGTCCGTGGATGTCAGGATAAGGGTGGACTGCCCGTCAGCTACCTTGACGACAGAGGCCTGAACCCCGGACTTGCCGGTTGTCGCGTTAATTTTGTCGCGCACATCGCGCAGCGTATCGGTATCTGTCACTTCAATCTGGACGGATCCCTTGGCCGTCCCGACCGAAAAAGTTCCGGTGCCAATGGCCGTGCCGCCACCATTTGTCGCCGTGCTCAGGGCGTCTGTGGGGTTCGCGGCAAGGGTTTCCGAACCAACCTTGTGTTTGGAGGCAATTTGCGAAATTTCAAATTTGTAATTGCCCGTTGCGGCATTGTTATTTGCGCTAACGGATATCAGATTACCTGCCGTACCATCCGCAGATGACACGAAAGCCTGTTTCGAGGCAAACGTATCTGTGGATTTATCAAAGCTGGCTTTGCCATAAAGTTTGTCAATAGAGGTCTGTAAGGTTTTGACAAGATCCTGCAACTCGCGCAGGGCGGCAACTTTTTCGTCATTTGCGTCAATGCGTTTTTCAAGATTGTCTGCCGGGATACGGCGGGCCTTCATCATCTGGTCAACAACATTGACAAAGTCGATGTTTGAACTCAGCCCTGAAAACTGAATTCGCCCATTGTCGCCGACATAGAGATTATTCATATTGACGCCACTCATGATGCGTCTCCCGGTAACATAATGTTGGGCAAATTTTGCCCGAAAACGATGATGCGCTAATCGTTACGCAAATACCATGCCTGTTCCGTTATGATAACAGATTTCAGGCTTCTTCGTTTACAAAGGTACCGAGGTAATCACGGATTTGGGAAAACAGCTTTTGAAGTTCTTTTGACGGAATTTCCCGAAGAACCTCGCCGTTTGAGCGATCTGTTACCTTGGCAATAACGCGTCCGGTATCGCGGTTGAAATTCAGTTCAACCCGATAATTGTCAATCGAGCGATCCGGAAGGTCAAGGTCGGCAAAGGCCTGTTTTAACTGATCTGTCGCATCAATCGGAGCAATATCCCCAGATGCCTGATATCTTGATACCGGTGCGGGGGCCGGAGCCACCGAATTTGCAGAGGGTTGACTCGAAGAAGAAACACCTAAAGCCGCAGCAGAGCCGGTTGAAGAAGAACCGGAACCATGAAGCGGCGATACAGATTGTGTAATTTCCATGTGAGCCTCCCATGCCGATAAAATCGACAAAGGATAATCCGTAGAAGGAACGGGAGACCAGCCCCCGTTCCGTCACGAATATCCGGATTACTGCAACAGACGCAGCAAGTTCTGCGGCATCTGGTTGGCCTGTGCCAGCATGGCAACGCCAGACTGGACCAGAACCTGTTTCGAGCTGAACTTGGTCATTTCCGACGCAACGTCGAGATCCATCAGGGTCGAACGGGCAGCCTCAGTATTTTCCTGTGTGGTTGACAGGTTCTGAGCGGCGAAGTCAAGGCGGTTCTGATACACACCAATATTCGCGCGTGCACTCTGCAGGTCGTTAATGGCGTTACCAACGATGTCAATCGCAGCCTGTGCGTTCGTCTGGTTGTCCAGGTCGGAGTCCTGCAGGGCGGTACCTGTGCCAGTCGCCCCTTTACCAAGCGTACCGGCATCAACTGCCGACAAGGAGACAGTGAAGCGGTCATTGGTGCTGCTACTTGCACCGATTTGGAAGTCAACGTCAGCAAGTGCTGCAGAACTAGAGGTCGGACGAAGTTCAATCGTACGATCTACGGCAGCAGTAGTATTAGCTGTAGAATCATTGCTCCAGTCGTTGATCTGCGCCGCTGTTGTATCATCTACCGGGTGCACGAAGTTTTCGTTCACCTTCAACTTGATACCGAGTTTGTCGAAGTTCAGTTCTGCCGTCTGCCCTACACCAATTGTTTGTGAGCCGCCAGTTCCAAATTGGGTAACGTCGATCGATTGCGTAATAGCATTGCCGTTACCATCCAAGAGAGCTGTCGTACCGTCATTCGCAAAGGCAGACAATGTTAAAATTTTACTGCCAGCAGCATTTTCTTCCATACTGAAGATAATTTTGTTACCTGCAGCATCCGTGCCTGGAGGAATCGGCGAATTGGACGAGAAAGTGAGGTCCTGAATACCACTGGCAGTGGTAACGTCCGTACCAATAGCCGTCGCTTTAACTTCGGTGCCGCCACCAGAACCCAGCAACTGGACGCCGTTGAAATTGGTGGTAGCGGCAATACGGTTAATTTCTTCGGCCAGATTGCCATATTCATCGTTGAGGAAGCCGCGTTCAGTGTCGGACAGGTTGCCCGAAGATGCCTGCACGGCGAGGCTTTTCATACGAACCAGAACGTTGTCGATGGTTGCCATACCGCCATCGGCGATCTGCAGCATCGAGTTGGCCTGGCCAACGTTAACGGTTGCCGTTTTGAGCGACTGGCTTTCCGCATTCAGGCGGGCACCAATGGCCATCGAGGCAGCGTCGTCACGGGCCGAAACAACACGGGTACCCGAAGACAGCTTGGCGAGCGAACGGGTCGCTGCTTCGTCAGAAGCTGTGAGGTTACGGTGTGCAACGTTGGCAGCATAGTTGGAAATAATGTTCAAAGACATAGTGATATACTCCTACATGGATCACTTGCAATTGGCGATCTTGCCAATCAAACCCGGCATCTTTGCCGGAAGGCTCCGAGATCTTCTTGATCAGGGATTGCCGATTCGATAGTCAAAATATACCCAACTGCGAAGATAGAGTCTACTGTTATTTGAAATCCCGAATTATGCAAAGATAATCATGGGTTTCGGGGTTTTCCCGCCAGAAACGTGCGGTTTGGGCTGGCGAAAAACGGGGTCAACAAAGCGAAAACGAGTCCCGCTTTGCCTCAAAGATCGGGCTCAGATGTCGTGCTGAACAGGATATTTGTCATGCGGCATAATATGCTGCCACGCAATCTGGCGGGTTGTATTGACAATAACCGGTGCCTGGAGATTGACCGACATGGCATATCCCTGATCATTGCCGGTGGGGCGCACCGTGACAATCAGAAGGATCGCCATATCTTCCTCGGGGATCGCCAGGCTTTTGGCGGCTCGTTCAAGATCGGCGGCATCGTAAATCCCGCTTTCCGGGTTATACGGCGCGATGATAAAGGACAGATCGGCATCCGTCAGGCTTTGGTAAAGTTTGAACTGGTCCAGGCTTTTACCCGGAATATTGGCAAGGCCGAAAACATGCTGGTCGGTAAAGCCCAGCAGGCCGACGGGCATGTAAATCGCCTTGTCCCACAGAAATTCGATATCGCCAAACCGTGTTTCAACAAGGATCGATTTGGGTACATTGGCGTCCTGGGTTGGCTGCGTGGTCATTTCCTCTGGTCTTCCCCAACTATGTCGCCCTTGGGCTGAAATCCTAAAACATGTGATGTCATATGGCAGCTTCGTCAAGACCGGCTGTTATTTCCATGTTTTAAATCAAGCCCTAGCGCAAATAATTCACCAGCGAGATGTCTGTGGTCTTGGCGATGGTCATCAGACTGGCCTGCAGGGCGGTTTTATGCTGTTCAACTTCAATGAGTGTTAGGGGAATATCGACATTTTCAATATCGGAAACGGCATTATTGGCAAAAACGGCGAAATCCCGATGTTGCGATTCGATCTCTTCCACGTTTTTTGTATCAATACCGATTTTAGAGCCGACATTGGGCAGGTTTTCAATGGCATATTCGATATGCCCCAAGGCCATCCGCAGCGAATCCTCGTCAGTGGTCGAACCGATGATGCGCAATCCGGCAACCAGGCTGGCAAAGGCCGGATCATCGGCACGGACCCCGTAATTGACGGAATAATCTTCATCCACACGTGCCGAGAGGTGTTTCTGATCGCCCTGATAATAGCCGGTTTCGGCGCTCAGGGCGGGATTGTGTGACAAGCCATCCAGCAGATTGCCGCCCCCGGTTTCGCTAATCGACATCGGGTTGCCTGAGAAATCCTCGATCACCAGGCGATAGTTGTTGGAGCCTGGGTCGGCGCGCACCGATGCAACGGCTGGCGGCGGCGAAAGCTGATTGATCTGGTCTGCAAGGTCTTTAAGGGTATCGGTCGGCGCATATGTTATCGTTTGCCCGTTAATGTCCAGGCTGCCTGCAGTCGTGCCCCCTATCGAACCCAGTGTTGCCGTGTCGGATCCTGCGACCTTGGCAAAATAGGTATCGGGAATGGGCGATTGCGCGAGATTGACCGGGGGCGAATCGGTTGTCGCCCCGCCAAACAGGTATCGGCCATCCAGTGTTGAGTTGAGCAGGGAATTCACCTGCGCCATTGCCTGGCGACCTTCCTCGTCAAGATTGAGGTCATCGGCCTGCGAGTTGCTCAGCCCCTGCAAGAGCAGCGTTTTCATGCGCGTGGCAATTTCGGACATCGAGGAGGTTGCCGATTCCATGTTTTGCAGGCGCAGTTTCACCTGGGTGATATTGTTTATATACTGCCCATTGCGTGTCAGCGAGCCTTCCAGATTCAAAAGCTGCTGCGTATCGCTGGCAATACCGGAATAGGTCCGCGATTTGACACCGCTTGAGGCCTGGTTGCTCAGATCGGCAACTTTTGCCGCATTGCGCTGTGCCAGATTGGTGAGCAGGTTATGGCTGGTGTAGGTAGCAACCCGTGTTACCATTTCAACTCTCCTTTGCGTGCGGTATCTTATACCGCCCTGAGCAAGGCATCAAACAATTCATCGACCGTCGATATCACTTTGGCCGAGGCCGAATAGGCCCGCTGAAAGATGATAAGGTCCGACATTTCCTCGTCAAGGTTGACCCCGGCTTCATTCTGGATCCGGGTATCAAGGTCGGTGGCGACCGAATTCTGGAATTCGTTTTGGTCGGCGGCGGTGGCCGCCTTTGTCGAGGCGGTGCTGATGATGCTTGCGGCATAGTCGATCAGCGAGGTTTTTTCCGGCGACAGGCCGCCTGCCGCATCAAACTGGATGTCGTCACGCGCCAGCGATCCCGCAAGGTTTGCCGCCGATGAATTATCCCCCTCGCGAATGCCATAAGGTATCCCCAGGCCCAGCGTGTCGACAAGGCTTTGCTGCGTTGCCCCGGCGGCAGGCATGGAGGCAAAATTATCGGTAATATACATCGAGTCGCCATCGGCATCCTGTACGCGCAGTTTATAGGTGCCCGCCGCGCCATCAAAATAAACCTCGGCATTGATGTTGTTATCGGTCAGGGTCGAATCGGCATTGATGCGTGCGGCAATCGAGTTCAGCGTATCGGTGCTGCCATTATAGGAAATGGGCACGGTGCCAAATTTGCCCACAATGTTGAGGGTATAATTTGTGCCTGCCGGGGCGGGCGGGGTTGCCGGGGTGCCAAGCCCCGGGATCGCAGCGGCCGGATCGGCAATCACAACACCGCCAGAACCTGTTTTTGATTCGTAAACATCGGCATTGAGCGTTCCGCGCGACAGACGTGCGGGATCGTTGAGAATGTCGTGCGATACCGTCAGGCTGCCGGCCATATTCGGCTGATCTTCGGTCAGGCCGAGTTTGCTCGACAGATTTCCGCTATCCGTGACCTGCATATTGGCGTCATTGGCAAATACCAGGCGGGAGCGATCACCATCGGTGGCGATATAGACCATGTTTTCGGCCTGATCGGCCGTCAGGCCAAGGCTGCCGGTCAGTTGTGCGCGCAGCTTGTTCTGAATGGTGGTCAGGTTGTCGGAATTGCCATAGGTGATGGAAACCGAGGGCGAGAGGATGCTTGATGTTCCTGCGGCAAAGGTCAGCGTGCCCGAAACGCCCAGCGCGCTGGTGGCATCGGACTGAGGTGCTGATGTGATGGTGCGGGAATTTTTTGCCGTGGTGAACAGGTCATTCAGGCCAAAATAATGTGACAGGCCCTGGCTGTCCTCGTCACTGAGTTTTACGGAGCTATCGAGTTCATTGATGGCAACACGGTTGCCATTTTGGCCTTCAACCACCAGGCGGCCATCGGCAATGCGGGCCTGCAAATCACCCGAAACGCCCGATGAATTAATGGCCGAAACCAGATCATTGACCGTGGTCGGGCTGGGCAGGGTGGACAGGTCGATATCTGCATAGCTGACAATGTCGCCCGCCGAATTAAGGGCTGCGACCCGAAAGGTGCCGGTGCCCGAGAAAAGGTCGGTTCCCTCAACCTGGCGCGATCCGGTCAGGTTGGTCGGCGGCGGAAAGGCCGTGCCTTTATTGTGTTCTTCATTGATGGCATCGCGCAACTGGATCGCCAGCTCGTTAATCTGGTCGGCAAGTTGCGGCAGATCCTGGTCGCGCATGTCGATCAGGCCCCGCAGGGTGCCGGTCTTGATTTCGTCGGTAATGTTGACACCGTCAAGCGTAATGCCCGACCCGCTGGAGCCCGGTTCGTAACCGGCGGTGGGGGAGAAATTCAGTGTTACCGGGCTGCGGTCCAGCAGCGGGCGCGACCCGTTGGCCGTAAAGATCACCATCGAGCCATCATCACGGGTATAGGTCGACGTGTTGATGATCTTGGAGAGCGCATTGACCTTCTGGTCACGCTGGTCACGCAATTCGGTGGTGGGCTGGTCAATATTGCCCAGTCGCACAATATCGGTGTTAAGCTTGGCGATCTGGCTTAACAGTTCGTTGGCCTGGTTGACCTCCTGGGTGATCCGGTCATCGGCGTTGCTGCGCAGATTCTGGATCTGGTCGGACAGTTTGCCAAAGGAATCGACAAGCTGCGTTGCGGCGGCCAGCACCTGCACTTTGGGCGAGTTCTGCTCTGGCGAGCTGTTCATCTGTTCAAAGGCGTCCGAAAGGTCGCCGATGCGCTGGCTGATGGCCGAGTTTGACTGTGGCGTGCCAAACAGCACCTGGACGCGCTGAAAAAATTCGTCACGTACTTCGGCATTTCCGGCTTTGCCCAGTTCGCCCCGCAGTTCGGCTTGCAGACCGGCATTTACATTGCGGGTAATGGCGCCAACCGTCACCCCCGCCCCCTGACCATTCAGGGTCAGGGACTCCTGGCCGGCATATTTGCGCGAATAGCCAGGGGTGTTGACGTTGGAGATGTTCGATGACGTGATCGCGATCCGCGATTGCGCGGTGTTCAATCCGGTGATGGCAGAATTAAGGGCCTGTGTCAGTGACATGGTTTTTCCCCCGGGCCTTAAAACGTTTCGTTCAGGCTGATCGACAGGGTGCCGCGGCCTTTCCCGGCCGTATAGCCGCGCCCGGCCGGGCTGTTGACATAACCGCCACGGTTATAGGTCGTGACCTGTTCGTTCGCATGACTTTTGACAGCCTTGACTAGGGTGTCGATCATGCGCTGGTTGGTCAGTTCGGCGGCTTTCAGCGCGCGCATGTTGCGTTTGGCCGCGTTTTGAAACAATGCCTGCAATTCCCGCAATTCGTCTTTTTCCGCCTCGGGCAGGGCTTTCAGCTCGTCCGCCCGGCTGCGCAATTGCTGGGTCAGTTGTTCATACTGCATCGACAGGGCAGATTTTTCCGATACGAACCGGTCATATTCTGCCGTTTCCAGGGTGCGCATGCCTTCTGTTTCGCGCTCGAGCAGCGAAATCAGGTCGTAAGTGACGCTTTTCAGCTCAATAACCATTTCTTCGGTTGTCATGATATCAGGCTCCCTGCGTCTTGAGGATTTCGCGTGTCACAGCATCTGCAATTCCTAGGCCACCGGCGCTGGTCATTTTCTGTGCGTATTGGTCCACCATCATGGAGCGAAACATTGTCTCGCCGTGACCGCCGCCAAAGTTGGGGTCGGTCTGAATGCCGGCAAACATGTGGCCCAGCATCTGCGAGAGAAACATGCTTTCAAATTTTTTACCGGCTTCGCGGGCGGCCTCGACAGTTTTGGTTTTGCCCGCGCCAAGCGCGCTGACTTCCGAGGCGATGGAGGATGCCCTGCCCGATTGGGCACTGATCTGAGCCTGCGCCATCAGGGCGCTTGAACCATCAATCATCATTACATCACCTCGATTTCGGCTTGCAGGGCACCGGATGCCTTGATGGCCTGCAAAATGGTAATCATGTCACGCGGGCCAACGCCCAGGCTGTTGAGGCCACTGACCAGTTCCTGAAGTGTGACACCGGTATCAAGAATGCCCAGCTTCTTGTCGGCCCCTTCATCGACCTGCACATCGGTACGCGGAACTGTGGTGGTGGTGCCGCCTTGAGAGAAGGGCGAGGGTTGCGAGACCTGCGGGGTTTCCGTCACCCGGATTGTCAGATTGCCCTGGGCAATGGCGACGCGGTTAATGCGTACATTCTCGCCCATCACGATGGTGCCGGTGGATTCATCAATCACCACCTTGGCAATCTGGTCGGGTTCAACACGCAACTGTTCAATATCGGTCAAAAGCGCCACGACATTTTTCTGGTAGCGATCCGGCACGCTCAGGCGGACAGTGCCCGGGTCGCTGGGGCGGGCGGCAACCTCGCCCAGATAGGCATTGATCGCGTTGGAAATGCGGCGTGCCGTGGTGAAATCCGGGTTGCGCAGCACGATCGACATATTGTTCATCGCATTCAGGTTAAAATCGATTTCGCGTTCGATAATCGCTCCATTGGCGATGCGCGCGGCGGTCGGTACGCCCTTGACCACGGTTTGTGCGTTGCCCTGGGCGCTAAAGCCGCCAACGGCAACCGGGCCCTGGGCCACGGCATAAACCTCGCCATCCGCACCCACCAGCGGGGTCACCAGAAGGGTGCCGCCCTGAAGGCTTTCGGCGGTACCAATCGCGCTGATATTAACGTCAATCTTGGAGCCCTGCCGGGAAAAGGGCGGCAGGGTGCTTGTCACCATCACCGCGGCAACATTGTCGCTATCAATGTTTTCAAGCTGGTCGCGCACGTTAATGCCCAGGCGTTCGAGCATGGCAACCATGCTCTGGCGGGTGAATTCCGCGTCTTTCAGGTCGTCACCCGTGCCATTCAAACCCACAACCAGACCATACCCCACCAGCATGTTGTCACGCACGCCTTCAAAATCGGCAATGTCCTTGATGCGAGACTGTGCTTGCGCGCCTGAAAGCGGGGCCAGGGCGAAAATGCCCAGTGCCGCGATAATCGCTGCCTGAAATGCACATTTGCCAAGACGCTTGATCATGGTTGGTGTTCCGCTGTGTCTGGGGCGATGAAAATCGCCGGTTAACCGGGGGGCATCCGCAACCGGATGTCCGTGTCAGAAAATAAGCGAAAATCGTGCCAATCGAGCATTTGCCCCGGCTGCGCGATGATGTTTTTGCCTTTTCCCAACAAAAGCAGGTCTTTACCGCTGTGAAATGGCCCGGGAAGGCCGGGCTTGACGCGAACCCGGCATTTTTTTCCGGTTGCTCCGGCGGCCTGTTTGGGGAAGACTCGACAAATTCCCGATTTGACGCCAGATAGGGAATGTCATCAAACATGGGCCCGCACCCCTTGTTGGCATATGGATTGGCGCAGGACGCATAGCAAGGCAGTAAGCATCATGAAGGTAAGCGGATCAAAAGGCACCACATCGGGGGCAACGACACGCAAAACCACCGGTACCGGCGGTTCTGGTGACGGATTTGCAAATGCCATGCGGGCCAGCGGGCAGGGTGCGGAGCGCGCGGCCGGGGCTGGCGGGCTTCATGCCCCGTCCTCTGTAAGTGCGCTTGATGCGTTGCTGGCGTTGCAACAAAGCGGTGATGCGCTGGATTCCCCGCGCAAACGTTCTGTTGCCCGGGCCAAAACCCTGCTTGATCAGCTTGAGCGCGTGCGCAATGCCCTGCTGGGCGGTGGGCTTCCGGCCTCGCAATTGGCGCAACTGGTTGATGTGGTGGGAAAACAGCGCGAGGACGTTGAAGATCCGGCCCTGTCCGAGGTTCTTGACGAGATTGAGCTGCGCGCCCGGGTTGAATTGGCAAAGCTGGATGTTGCCGGTTTGCGTTAGGTGTGGGAAAACGGCTTATGTAACTGACTTTCATTGATTTTTTCTGGTTTTCCCGATTAATTTGGCGAAATTGTTCAATCAGCTTGCACCCATAGGCCGCTACCTCTATATTCCCGCGCGATCGGTGAGTCCTGTATAGAGGGCATACATGACTATCACGTTACCACCTGACTATCGTCCCGCCGAGGACGAAGAGTTTATGAACCCGCGTCAGCGGGAGTATTTCCGTCAGAAGCTGTTGGCCTGGCGGGCAGAACTTTTGCACGAATCTTCAGAAACACTGGCAAATCTTCAGGACGGAGGATTGCAAGAACCCGATCTTACTGACCGCGCTTCTGCGGAGACCGAGCGGGCACTTGAATTGCGGACGCGCGATCGTGCGCGCAAGCTGATTTCCAAGATTGACGCCGCTTTGCGCCGTATTGAAGACGGATCCTATGGTTACTGCGAAGAAACTGACGAACCGATCAGCCTGAAACGTTTGGAAGCCCGTCCGATTGCGACCCTGAGCATTGAAGCCCAGGAACGTCATGAACGGATGGAGCGAACCCGCCGCGACGACTAAGGTCTTGTGGTCAAGAATACGGCAAAAACGGGAACTTAAAACCAATACCGTGGCCGCATAAGACATGTTTCTTGTGGGAGAAACGCATTGACGGGGATACCCCAAAACGGGATCGGCCCAAAATGGGCCGGTCCCTTTTTTATACGTTCCTGATTGCGCCGCATGGTCCGTGCCGACATCGGGATGCCGGTTTTCCCAAAGTTTTTTGCGCCAAAGAAAAACCGGCCGGTACCAGGGTACCGGCCGGTATTCGGGGCGGGCGACAGTGCCCGTGCGGAACCCCGAAGCCTGTTGATGTCTGACAAAGACGGATCAGAACGGCAGAAGAATATCCATGATCTCGCTGCCATATCGGGGTTGCTGGACATCAGAAATCGTGCCGCGCCCGCCATAGGAAATCCGGGCTTCGGCAATTTTGTCATAGGAAACCGTGTTGGTGGACGTAATGTCGGCAGCCCGGATCACCCCGGCCACCTGAACCTCGCGCACTTCCGAATTGACGCGAATTTCCTGACGGCCATGAATGACATAGTTGCCGTTGGGCAAAATCTGCACAATGATCGCGGCGACCTTGAGGTCGATGGTTTCGGTACGGTCCAGTGTGCCGCCGCCTGAATTCGATGTGTTGCTGTTGATGTTGAAAAGGTTGGCCGGGTTCACCGTTTCGGGCAGAACCTTGGTGATCTGGCTTTCCAGCCCCAATAACGAGGGAACCCCCATATCTTCGGTGTTTTTCCGGGTGCGCGCGGTGGTATTGGCCAATTGGGCCTTGTCATCAATCGCGATGCTGACGGTCAGAATATCGCCAACCTGGCTGGCGCGCTGATCCTTGAAAAAGGACCGGGCACCGGTGCGCCATAGTGAATTGGGGTTGTTTTCCGCCACTTGCGGGGCGGGCATGGGCATACTGACCGGGCGATAGCCGGGCGATTGCGTGGGGTTGTTAATACCCGAAAGTTTCGGCGGCTCGCCCACTTCCGAGAGGCGGCGCATGGTATTGCAGCCCGAAAGCAGGGCTGTCGCACAAATAAGGGAAACAGTCACCGCCATTTTTGAAAAGCGGCCAATGCGCCGCGGCGGCGCTGTATGCTGTGATATGAAGTCGGTCATTTTATCCTCCTGGGTTCCGCACCCTGATAACTAGCAACCGGCGTGCCAGTTATGGAAAGGAGGACACGGCAATGCTTGCCGGGCCGGGTCATTTGTCGCGCTGCGCGATAGCGCCTTTATGCGCGCGACACTATTGTTTTACTGGTGTTTTACTGGCTCATGGCCGGGATGGCACGTACATCATTTTCGGCCGTGACTTCCACCTGGATGGTTTTGTTGCTTTGCAAATTTACCACCCGGATGACATCGCCCAGCGACCCGTTTTCAAGTGATTTGCCCCGCGCGGTTAACGACATATTGGGTGTTTCCAGCCGGATCGTGACAATTGCCCCGCGTTTGACCAAAATTGGTGCGGTGAAATCGCGGTTGAGCAGCGGGTCGCCCGGGCCAATGCTGCGACGGACTTCCTTGCCAATCACATCGCTCGGGTCGCGCACCACGCTGGCTTGCAGGCGGTCGGCGCGAAATTCGCGCATTTCCACCTGGTCGGCGCGGATGATGTCGCCACGCCGGACGGCATCAACCAGAACGGGGACTTCCTCGATGTGAAAATAACGTCCATTCATGCGATAGGTGCGTTGGGCGCTGGTGCCGCGCCCGGTGGTCACATCGGCAACAAAGCGCCCGGTGCGACGATTGACATTCAGGCCGGTCACTTCAAGCTGGGCAGGCACATCGACGGGCAGATGAATACGAAATGAATCCCCGCCCAGATCAACCGAGAAATGCCCCGATATGCCGTAATCTTCCAAGGCGGCATGAATGCTGTTGGAAATTTCGTCAATGCCGATGGTCTGGCTGTCGCGGGTGACGATGATCTGGTCTGCCGTGGTGCGCGGGCGCCAACTGACCTTGTATCGCTGGGCAATTCCTGCCAGCCAGCGATAATCCAAAACGGCCTGCTGGCCCGGTTGCGGGGCGTGGGCCACGGCAGTTTTTTCCTGCTCGGGTGTCAGGCCGCTAAAAATATCGCCCAGTGTCACATAGGCCCCCTCGACACGGGCCTGGGGGCGCAAAAAAATATCCGCATCCTGTGCCTGGCCATAACCCGGCAGCAGAAGCGACAAAACCATCATGAGGGCGGCAAGAATGTTTCGTGTCATCATGCCTGCGATGTTATCACCAAAACACCAATGACCGGTAAATCAAATCGCACGATTGCACAAACTACGCCCGTTTTTGGCGGGTGGCATGATGGCATCCTAGAGACTGGAATTACCGGAGATTGCTGACAGCGCCGAGCATTTCGTCGGTGGTTGAAATGGATTTGGAATTCATCTCGTAGGCGCGCTGGGCCTTGATCAGATTGGTGATTTCCTGAACCACATTGACGTTCGAGGATTCCAGATAGCCCTGCAAAAGCTTGCCAAAGCCAACGGAACCCGCCGTGCCCGTGGTGGGCGTACCCGAAGCATCGGTTTCAAGAAACAGGTTATCGCCCAGCGCGTTCATCCCCGCCGGGTTGATGAAGGTGGCAAGCTGGATTTGTCCCAGATTTTGCGGGGCAACCTGGCCGTCAATTTCGGCAAAAACCTCGCCCGACCCGTTAATGGTAATCGATTTGGCATTGTTGGGCACGGTAATACCGGGCTGGATCGCATATCCGTCCTTGGTCACGATCTGTCCATTGCCATCAAGTTTGAACGTACCATCCCGGGTATAGGCGGTTTCGCCGCTGGGCAGATCCACCTGGAAAAATCCCCGGCCCTGCAAGGCAACATCAAGCTCGTTTTCCGTCAGGGTCGCACTGCCCTGGCCCATATAGCGGCCAATGGCAGCGGTTTTAACCCCCATGCCCACCTGTACGCCCACCGGCACAATGGTGCCGGTATCTGATGACGGCGAACCGGCCCGGCGCAAATCCTGATACAGCAGGTCCTGAAACTCGGCGCGCTGGCGTTTATAGCCGGTGGTGGTCATATTGGCGATGTTGTTCGATGTCACATCCACGTTGGTGGATTGTGCCATCATGCCCAGGGCTCCAATATCGAGTGACCGCATTTTTGTCTCCTCATGTCGCGCAAAATGCGCCGTCTTTAAGTCGTATAACCCTGCCTGAGACAGGGCAAATCAGGCAGGTCAGTTAGGCGCGGACATCGCCAAGTTTATTGATCATGTCGCGCTGACGCTGGTTTTCATTTTCAATGGTGCGGGTGACGGACTGATAGGTGCGCAAAACATCGATCATATCCACCATCGCCTTGATGGGATTGACGTTGGATTTCTCAAGCGATCCCTGGATCACACCGGGATTTTCAACTTCCTGGGGCTGCTGGTCGGTATTGTAAAGCGATGATCCTTCGGGTTTGAGCTGTTGGGCATTGTCAAAGGTTGATACCGCCAGCTTGCCGATCTGGCCGACATCGGTGGACACCGTGCCATCCCCGGCAATTGTCACCCTTGTATCGGCCTGGCCGAAAAACAGCGGCTGTCCGGCGTCGCTCAAGACCGGGTATCCTTCGGACGAGACAAGCTGCCCGCCAGGATCCAGCGAAAAGTTGCCATTGCGCGTATAGCGCACGCCATTTGGCGTATCGATTGAAAAATACATGTCGGGTTTGGTCAGGGCGACGTCAAAATCCCGTTCGGTGCGCTCGATATTGCCCACCGTCGTGTCGCGATATTGGCCAATATCCTGGACCAGCGCAATTTTCCGTTCACCGCGAAACGGCGCATCCTTGTTGGCGGCCATCCAGTCAGTGAACATCATGTTCTGCTGTTTGTAGCCCGTGGTATCCATATTCGCCAGGTTCTGCGTGATGGTGTCCATCTTGCTGCGCAGAACACGCTGGCGCGACAGGGCAATATAGGATGTATTTTCCATCTGGCTCTTATCCCGGTTACAGGCAAAATTTTCTGCCAGTTTGAATGCGAATGCCGTGCCAGAAATTATAAATATCTGAAAATTAAACAAAAAATATGATGTGGTAAAAAATGCCGGGCCTTTTCCTTTGCTTTGGGGCGGCAAGAAACGCCCGGGCGGTGGCGGGGTGTGCCCCGGTTTTGGCAACCTTTTTGCCGCTTTGCAGGTAAATTACTGGTATTGCGCCATTTTGATCCCAAATGTTAAAGGGACGTTTGATGCCGCTATGTTTAACAGTATGGAAAAGCTGGCATCACAAGGGTCGGGCAGGTGTTGTCGATTGGCAACGCAGCCTTTATGATAGGCAACGGAATTTTAAGGTTGCCGGGGTATTTCTGTCAGGCTGGTGCTTTCTTGACGAAACCGGCCAGACAGGGTTGGGCTGTGTGATGCAGGCAGGACGGGCTGATGGGTGACGACGTCGATGAAGTTGAAGGCGAAGAAGGTGGTGGCAAGCGCGGCAGTAAAAAGCTGCTGATTGTGATCATCCTGCTGGTTCTGCTGTTAATTGGCGGGGCGGCGGCGGCCTATTTTACCGGTCTTTTGCAGCCGGTGATTGATATGGTAACAGGTGGCAGCAGCCAGACCACCGAAGAAACGGCATCGGACAATTCGATTGAACAGGCACCGGGCGTGCCCGAAAATGTCGGGTTTGTTGATTTGCCGGAAATTCTGGTCAATCTGAATGCCGGGGCAGGCAAGCAGAGCTACCTTAAAATTCGGGTCAGCCTTGAAGTGGCCGATCAGAAGATGGTGCCGGAAGTTGAACAGATGATGCCGCGCATTGTGGATAATTTTCAGGTTTATCTGCGCGAATTGCGCCCGGAAGATCTTGCCGGGTCCGAGGGCATGTTCCGCCTGCGCGAAGAATTGCTGATCCGGGTCAGTGCGGCGGCAAAGCCCGCGAAAATTAACGACGTCCTATTTAAGGAAATGCTGGTACAATAGGGTTTCGTACCGGTTGATGTGCCAAGAGAGCCTGGGATAAGCGCCAATGGCCGATGAAGACGATGATGATGCACTTGCCGCCGAATGGGAAGCCATGGCAGGCGGTGGCGAGGATGGAGACGGCGGCGATGATATGGCCGCCGAATGGGAATCCATGCTTGGCGACGATGGCGGCGAGGAAGAAGACCTTGTCGGCCCCGGTTCGGCGCGCGTGCTCAACCAGGATGAAATCGACAGCCTGCTGGGTTTTGACGATGGCAGTGGCTCGGGCGACCAGTCCGGTATTCAGGCGATCATCAATTCCTCGATGGTGGCCTATGAACGTCTGCCGATGCTCGAAGTGGTCTTTGACCGCCTCGTGCGCATGATGTCCACCTCGTTGCGTAACTTTACCTCGGACAACGTCGAAGTCTCGCTTGATAATATCCTGTCGCTGCGTTTTGGCGATTATCTCAATTCCATTCCCTTGCCCGCCATGCTGGGTGTTTTCAAGGCCGAGGAATGGGATAACTATGGCCTGTTAACCGTTGATTCCGCCTTGATCTATTCGATCGTGGACGTGTTGCTGGGGGGGCGTCGCGGCACGGCGGCCATGCGGATTGAAGGCCGCCCCTATACGACAATTGAACGCAACCTGGTTGAACGCATGATCCATGTGGTTCTGGGCGACCTTTCTGCCGCGTTTGACCCGTTAAGCCCGGTTAATTTCCGCTTTGAACGCCTGGAAACCAACCCGCGCTTTGCCACCATTGCCCGCCATGCCAACGCCGCCATTGTCGCCAAATTGCGCATTGATATGGAAGATCGCGGCGGGCGGCTGGAGCTTTTGATCCCCTATGCCACCCTGGAGCCGGTGCGTGAATTGCTGCTCCAGATGTTCATGGGGGAAAAATTTGGTCGGGACTCGATCTGGGAAAACCACCTTGCCAACGAGTTGTGGCAGACGCATGTTAATTTGCTCGCCGTTTTGGACGAGCAGGTCATGTCATTGGGGGATGTGATCAATCTGGAGGTGGGCAACCGGATGTTGCTTAATACCGGGCCGACATCGCCGGTGGAAGTCCGGTGTGGCGATGTGGCGCTGTTTCGGGGCCTGATGGGGCGCAAAGGGGACCGTATCGCCATTCAGGTACGTGAACGGGCGCGCAAGAACAAGGAGGAAACCAGCTGATGGATTTCGAGTTTTATCTCGATCTCCTGATGATTGTTCTGTTGGTAGCGACAATCATCTATGCGCTGATGCTTAATCGCAGGCTTGCTGCCTTTCGCCGCAATCGCGAAGAAATGGAGCAGTTCCTCTCGGCATTTCATGCCGCGACCGAACGGGCCGAAATCCTGATTCAGTCTTTGAAGGATATGGCCTCGCAAAGCGGGGATGCGTTGCGCGAGGATATCGAGCGGGCCAGTGGCCTGCATGAAGATCTTTCCTTTATGGTGGACCGGGGCGATGCCATTGCCAATCGCCTGGAAAAGGCGGCCAGCAGTGCCAATGCCGCCCGCAAGGGATCGGTCGCACCGGAAGCCGGTTATAGTGGCAATGCGTCAACGTCCGGCGCAAAGACCGCGCCCGATGACCGTGATGACCGCGTCGGTATTGAAACCCGGGCTGAGGAACTTGCCGCCCGCTTGGTGCGCGATACCGAAATGAAAAGCGGCCGCAATGCTTATGATAGTGGAAATGGCCGCAATACCGGCAGTGATGAACGCGGGGGGACACCGCCATCGCGCGAGGATCGCCGGGCCAATATTCTTGATGATGATGATGCCGACGAAGATGCCGGCCGTTCTGAAGCGGAGCGTGAATTGCTCGCGGCCTTGCGCTCTGTCCGATAAGACGGGGCCATGCGGGCAGATCCGGCATTTGCCGGATGTTGTTTTGGGGAACCGGGTGGGGACTTGGGATACTGCCATACCATATTTGCCGGGCTCGTTTGGTCCTTTGGGCTTGTTCCGGTGCCTGTTGTGACCCATGTCTAATGGGATGGGGCTGTCTTTTTGCGGGCAGTGTGGAAACGTGGTTGTCGGACCGTGCCATTTGTCGTGGTTGTGGTGCATGCAATACTGTCGGGTGAGTGATTGAATGTCTTCTTTGCGTATTTTGCCCTTGCTGATTTTGGTCTCGGGGATCGTGTTGTCCGTCAAGGTTGCGGATGTGGTTTCGATCTGGCGTGATGGCGGGGATGTGAAAGAAGCTGCTGTCAGCATGGTGCAGGCCGCGCGTGCCCAGGACAATTCTGGCGATGCGCCAGCAAATGCCGGCCAGCCGGGCCTTGATACCCCGGTCGGTGAAGAGGATGCGGCAGCCGCCAGCAACGAGGAACCCCCTGCCGGTGAGACTGGCACGGAAACCCCGGAGGCCCCGCCCGGTTTTGGCGGTGATCCCACCCTGTTTACCCAGGAAGAAATTGATCTTTTGCAAAATCTGTCGGCGCGCCGGGCGGAACTGGACCGGCGCGAACAGCGCCTGGATCAGCGCGAAAGCCTGATTACCGCTGCCGAAGCCCGGATTGACAGTAAAATTGCCGAAATGAAGCGGTTGCAGGATTCAATTTCGCAACTGGTGGAAAAGAAAGACAAGAAAGACGAAGACCGGATTAAAAAGCTGATTTCGGTTTATGAAAAAATGAAACCGAAGGATGCGGCCCGGATCTGGAATGATCTGGATATGAATATTCTGCTCCAGGTGGCCCAGGGAATGCGCGAAGCCAACACGGCGGCCGTGCTGGCGGAAATGTCGCCCGATCGCGCGCGCGCCCTGACAACCGAGCTGGCCTATAAACGCGATTTGAGCACCCTGCCTGTGACAAATCAGTAAGATGGTGTTGCGTGTTCCGGTGTCCGCTTTTTACCCGTCTGTTTCTTTTTTACCCTTTGGAAACAGGAAAAAAGTGAAAAACAGGCATCCTGTTTGGGGGAAGGTTCTTGATTCCAGGAACGATAACGCCCAATCTAACAAAGTGAAAAGCCTTGATTAACCTTAATTAAATAGGTAAATCACAAATATAATGTTCCTTACCGAAGCTGGGTTTTCCAGATTGACAGCATCATGGAGTGGTAAATGTCCGTCGATCCCAATATGCCAATTCTGATTGTCGATGATTACAAAACCATGTTGCGTATCATCCGTAATCTTTTGCGTCAGTTGAACTTCACCAATATCGAAGAGGCAACCGACGGCAGCATGGCGCTGCGTAAACTGCGCGAGAAACCGTTCAGTCTGGTTATTTCGGACTGGAACATGGAGCCGATGACCGGTCTTCAGTTGCTCAAGGAAGTGCGCGCCGATGCAAAACTGAAGGATCTTCCCTTCATCATGATCACAGCCGAAGCCAAGACCGAAAACGTTGTCATGGCGAAAAAGGCCGGTGTATCGAATTACATCGTCAAACCGTTCAACGCCGAAACCCTCAAGGGTAAGCTGACCACGGTTCTTGGTGATTTCTAAGTCAGAAAAGGGGCACGGGGCATTTTGTCCCGTGATACCGCCGTGGATGATAGACAGTTACGTGATCTGCTAACGCAGCTCAAAAAGCGTCTCGAAAAAGGCGACCTCAAGATCGAGGAGGTTTCCGGGCTTGTTGAAAGCCTGGCGAAATACCTTCCGGCTGACGCTAAAACCACCAGCCAGGATGAAAAACGCCTGTTTGGTGAGCTTGACGAGCTTTCCAACATCATCCGCAAGATGAAATCGGAAATTGCCTCGCTGCGTCCCGATGACATCAAGGCGGAATATATCCCCAATGCCACCGACGAGCTTGATGCCATTGTCGATGCCACCGCCGGGGCAACCCATGAAATTCTCGATGCGATGGATTCGCTAGAGGAATTTGCCGCCTCCCTGCCACCCGAGCAGGCTGAAGTTGTAACGAACGCCACCATGCGGGTGTATGAAGCCTGTAATTTCCAGGATATTACCGGGCAGCGCACAACCAAGGTGATCAAGGCGCTCAAGGCGATTGAAGAACGGGTCGAAGGGCTTGTGACCGCATTTGGTGCGGAAATTGCCCGCTATGCCGAGGCCCATCCACGCAAGGCCAAGGACGAGCGCAAGGGCGATGACGCCCTGCTCAATGGTCCGCAGCTTGAAGGCAAGGGTGTGTCGCAGGCCGATATCGACGCGATGTTTAATTGACCCTTTGGGCGAAATGATGAACGGGTATGGCAGAAGCAGAAGATGATGCCCCACAACGCGCAAGTGACTCAAGCGGTGGTACCACATCGTTGTTTTTGTCGCTGTATCTTCTGCTGCTGGCTTTTTTCATCCTGTTAAATACCATCTCGACTTATGAAGAGGTCAAGGCCCGGAAGGTGCAGCAAAGTCTGTCTTCCGCCTTTGCCTCCATTCTGCCGCCAACCACCAGCCTTGATACGGTGACATCGGTGGATGGCCCGCGCATTGCCGCCGAGGAAACCCAGCAAAAACTTGGTGAACTGTTCAAGTCTCCGTTAAATATTGCGCGGGTTGAAGTGCTTCAGCCGGGCAAGCTGCTGGAGGTGATGATGCACACCGACCAGCTTTTTGAACCGGGAAAAGACACCCTTCGCGAACGCCAGCGCGGTTTTATCGCCAATCTGGCGGCTGCCCTTGCCAATACGCGCGGCGGGGCACAATATGAAATGGAAATGATGCTGGGCAGCAATTTGGGCAAACATGGTACCGTGCCGGTCGAGGGCAGCCTTGAAATTGCCCGTGCCGGGGCGTTTGCGCGTGCCGTGATTGCCGCTGGTGCGCCTGCCCGCACCATAGATGTGGGCATTGACCCCAGCGCCGATCCGTTTGTGGTCACTTTCCGGTTTTTCTGGGATCAAACCGCCGAGGCAAAGGCGGCTGCCGAACGTGCGGCACAGGCCAAACGCGCCATGCAAATGACCGTTCCGCTGCCTGCCTTGCCCAAAAACAATGTTGGTGGTGCGTCTGTGACAATTCCCCTGCCAATGGCCTCGCCTGGTGTGGCGCCTGATGCGTCCGGCAGCCCGGCATCTGCGCCGGCCACAGCCGGAGGTGCCGGCGGATGATGGACGAACCCAAAAAGGAAGAGCCGAAAGGGCCGCCGGTCTGGATGTTGAGCCTGGCCGACCTGATCTCGCTGCTGCTGACCTTTTTTGTCATGCTCTTTGCGATGTCGAGTGTGAAAGTGGACCGCTGGGACGAGGTGGTGGACAGCCTGTCGCAATCCATTCGGCCCGACCCGGTCGAGCCGACCGACGAACCGACATCACAAATGAATATTCCCCGGGTCTATCGCAAACCGGCGATGAACCTTGATTATTTAAGCTCGGTGATCGAAGGGGCCATTCGCAAGGACCCGATCCTGCAACATGCGCGCCTGAAACATTCCGCCGACAAGCTGGTGATTTCCCTGCCGGGCGATGTGATGTTTGTGCCGGGCAGTGAAAAGCTGGCACAACCCGCCCGCCAGGCCCTGTTTTTGTTAGGCGGTGTATTGGCCAATATTGGCAACCGTGTCGGGGTTCAGGGCCATACCGACCCCCGCCCGGTCAGCGGGGAGGGGCGTTATCCCTCGAATTGGGAACTGTCCCTTGCCCGTGCCGCCGAAGTCGCAAATGAATTAAAAAGTTCCGGTTATCTGGATTACATAAATATTTACGGATTTGCGGCATCAAGATACGACGACCTGCCGCGGACCGATGATCAAACCAGGCGCTATGAAATGGCGCGTCGTGTAGACATTGTCATTGAACCCCACGGCGGGAGTGGTGTCGGAGGTTCATAGGGATGCGATTTGGGTTTAAGCGACTGTTGCTGGCTGTTGCCGTCGCGACTGCCGGTATGGTGGTCGCAACGCAAACGGTGCCGGTTGCCTATGCCCAGTCTGCCAGCCCGGTGATTATCCGTTCCGGCAATCATGATGGTTACGGGCGGATTGTCATTCAGTGGGACCGTAAAACCGACTACAGCGCCGAAATCATCGGCAATCAGCTTGTGGTCCGGTTTAACCAGCCCTTTGTGGCCTCGCTAAGCGGTGTTGTTGATCCGATCAGCGATTATGTCTCCGACGCCTTTTTCGATCCTGATGGCCGCACCGTCGCCTTTGTTTTGCGCGATGATTTTGACGTGCGGTCTTTTAATGTCGGCAATAATGTGGTGCTCGACATTCTTGACAAAAAGGAACCGGAACCGGCCCCGCAACCCGCTGCCGAACCTGCGCCGTCCCCGTCGCCGTCTTCATCCCCGTCTTCGTCCCCGTCCGAACAATCAGCGACAGGGGCAAATAATGCGCCGACTAATCCGGGTGCCAATCCGCGCGCGGCGCCATCGGGTAGTGGGGCGGGAACACCGGGTGGCAATTTGCCACCTCCGGCAAGTAAACCATCCCAACCGACGCCGCCTTCGCGTCCGAATGGCGCACCCTCAACCGCACCGTCATCTGCGCAACCGTCACAATCGTCCTCTCAACCGGTATCACCTGCACCATCACCGGCAAATGGTACGCCCACCCCGACGGGAGCCGCCACAACGGATGCCAGCGGGCAGAATGTGCCGGCGCTGGAAATTCGTGTCGGGCGGCATCCGACTTTTTACCGCCTGGTGTTTGACTGGCCGAAAAACGTCAATTACACGGTGTCGGGACCGGACGGGCAAAGTAGTATCGTGTTCGATAGCCCGGCAAAAATTGATGATGTGGCAACATCGCGCCGCCTGCCACGGGGTGTGACCCTGAGTCAAACCGGCACAACACCGCTTTCGGTGCAAATCGCCACCGACCCGGCACGCAGCCTGCGGCATTTCCGCTCGGGCACCAAAGTCGTGGTTGATATCATGGGGGTAAATGGTTCTCCCCAGGGGGATGAAAGCCCGTCTTCATCACGCCAGGCATCATCTGCGGCGAATAATGCCGTTTCGCAGCCCATTACGCCGCCCAACGCGCCGCCTGCCGGGGCATCATCTGGTGCGACACCAGCAAAACCGGCGGAAAATGCCACAAATGGTACCACAAGCGGCCCTCGAAAACTGGGGCCGCCCGCAAGCCGTACCGCGCAACAGGGGGCCTCGGCCGCCAATGGTGATCAGGAAGGCCAGGCCCCTGCGGTGGAAAGTATCGGCAAAATTGTGGTCGGGGTGACGCAGGATGCGGCAAAGCTGGAATTGACCTTTCCTTTTGGCCGACCGACCGGCGCGGCGATTTGGAACCGGGCCGGGTTTTTGTGGCTGGCCTTTGATACCCGCGCCGAACTGGATCTAAGCCGGGTGCGCCGTGAAGCCAACCAGGTGATTGGCGTGATCGAACAGCTTGATAACCCGCAAGGTACGCTGGTGCGCATGACCATTCCGGACGGGGTAGGTTTGATAACCCGCCAGGATGATACGGGCGGCTGGGTCGTGACGATGGAAGCCGGGCAGTTGCAACCGGTCGAACGGCTTGGCCCCACCATCGAGCTTGATAACGATACCAAGGCGCGCCTGGCCGTTCCACTGACCGGGGTGCGTGACACCATGACGGTTCAGGACCCTGAAGTCGGCGATATGCTGCGGGTTGTTCCGACAACCCAGCCAGGCTATGGCATTGAAAGTGCCCTGCATTACCCCGAATTTGATGTTTTGCCGTCTTTTCAGGGGGTGGTGGTGGCCCCGGTCAATAACCGGGTCAAGGTTTCGCACCGCACCGGGGCGGAAAATACCGGGCAAATCAATGATCCATCCGCCCCGTCCACGCGCAGTGAAGCGGTCGTGGTCACGGCCGATGACGGGCTGAATATTTCGCCTGAAGGGGCGAGGTTGCTGGCATCGGCAACCGGGGTGCGCGCACGTACCGGCGATGATGCCGATGCAGGCCGTATTTTTGACCTCGATACCTGGCGCCGGGGCGGGCTGGATCGTTATAACCAGGCGTTGCCCGCCCTGTTGCGCGAAGTGGTCAATAGTGGGGATGAACATCGCAACAAGGCCCGGCTTGATATGGCCCGCTATTATGTCGCCAATGGCCTGGGGCCCGAGGCCAATGCCATGATCGAAATGATGGAACATGACGATCCGCTGATTGGTCAGAAATCGGAATTTCGTGCCTTAAAGGGGGCGGCCAAGTTCCTGAACGGGCAATATGAAGAAGCCGACCGCCTTTTGAATGACCCGCGTTTTGGTGATTTGACGGAAGTAAAACTGTGGCGGGCAGTGAATAATGCCGCCCGCGGCCGCCCCAATGAAGGCGCACGCGATTTGATGGATTCCATTCATCTGCTGGATAAATATCCGCCGGAACTGTTGATGCGTTTGGGGCCGATCGCGGCCGAGCAGGCGCTTTTGGTGCGCAATCCCAAGGCGGGGATGGAGGTCATTCAAAAAATTCTGCAAACGCCGGAAGCACCGACAAACAAGATCCTGGATGTGGAATATCTGAAAGGGCTGTTTGAACAGGAAGCCGGGCAGTTTGACGAAGCAATTGCCACCTGGGACAAAGTCGCCAATGGCGATAACCGCAAGGCGCGTGCCCACGCGATTTTTGACCGCACCGAACTGCTGTTGAAATTAAAGCGGCTGACAATTGATGATGCGATTGACCAGCTCGACAAGCTGCGCTTTGCCTGGCGCGGCGATGATTTTGAACTGGCGGTGTTGCGCCGGTTGGGCAATTTGCAAATCGAGGCCAAACATTACCGTGACGGTTTGAAAACCCTGCGCCAGGCAGCCATTTTCTTCCCCGACAGTCCGGTAACACCGGCCATAACCGAGAAAATGCACAAAACGTTCGAGGATTTGTATCTCGGTGACGAGATCAACAATATCTCGGCGATCAAGGCGGTTGCGCTCTATGATGAATTTCGCGAACTGACCCCGGCGGGCGAAAAGGGCGACGAGTTGATCCGTCGTCTGGCCGATCGCATGGTCAGTGTCGAACTGTTTGGCCGGGCGGAGGATCTGTTGCGCCATCAGATTGATTTCCGCCTGACCGGCCACGAAAAGGCCCGGGTGGCGGCGCGCCTGGCGCTGGTTTATCTGCTGGATAACAAACCGAAACAGGCCCTTGAGGTTCTTGATTCCAGCGACAGCCCGGAACTTGGCGATGATCTGGTCCGCCAGCGCCTGCATTTGCGCGCCCGCGCCCTGCTTGATACGGATCAGGGTGAGGAGGCGATGAAACTTCTGGCCGATGACATGTCGAAAGAGGCCGAATTTTTGCGCATTGAATATTACCGAAAACAGAAAAACTATGGCGCAATGGCGGACAGTTTCCAGCGTCTGGTTGGCAGTGATCCGGCCAATATCGTCGATGGCTTTAGCGATCAGCGTGCGCAATATGTGTTGAACTGGGCAATTAACCTGGCAATGGCCGGGCGCGAACGTGAACTTGATATGGTCAAGCGCCGCTATGGCGGGCTGATGGCACAGGGACCTTATGCCAAGGGGTTTGATCTGATCACTTCTTCGCCCACACGGGGCCTGATCGATTATCGCTCCATCGGTAACGAGATCAAGGAAGTGGAGGATTTCAAGGGATTCCTCGACAATTACCGTGATCAACTGGAAAAAACCCAGTTGAGTGCCATCAATTAGACACGCTTTTGGGGCTTGTGCGGCAGATAAAATATGCTTCGCTGTGTCGGTCGTCACAGCCGGGTAACGTGATTGTCATGTATAAGGTCGATGATGACAGGTCTCGTTGGATAAATGATTCCGGGGTGATACACAGTAAAAATGCCGTGTTTCGGTCGGGATCGCCGTCAGGCCTGATACTAAGGGTTGTGTTTTTTCAGCGCGAAGCTACCCAGACGTATTATGCGTAAGAATAGTCAGTTGCGCTTTGCAAATATTTGTCTATTCTTTTTTCGGGTAACTTCTGGTGTGTGAGGACTAGGGGCAGATGGATCGCGCACTTAAAATGGTTTATTACGACGAGCAGGATGTTGAACATGACATCTTTGCCCAGTTGAATCTTGCCCTGAAAAATTTCCGTGGCATCGGGATGCCGCGTGATGAATCCGCCACCCGCCGCATTCTTGACCAGATCCACCGCCAAAGCCGGGCATTTGCCGCTGTCTGTTATGGTTTCATGCGCAGCAAGGGCATTGGTGTCAGCCGGGATTCCGGCGAAGGGCAGCAATGGTACCGCGAGGCGGCCTACTGGTTCCGTGAAGAGGCTGAAACCGGCGAAGGCACATCGGCCAACAATCTTGGCTATCTGTATGCCAAGGGCCTTGGTGTGCCCGAAAACCCCGATATGGCGGCTGACTGGTTCCGTGATGCGGCTGATCGCGGTTCTCCGGTTGCGACCTATAATCTTGGTGTCTGCTATTTGAATGGCTGGGGTGTGGAGCAGGATGACAGCAAGGCTGTCGAGCTTCTTCAGGCGGCCTGTGACAAAAACGATGTCGCGGCGGCCAGTGTTCTGGCCTATCTCTATCTTGAAGGGCGCGGTGTCAAGCGCGACCCGGCCAAATCCTTTGAATTCAATTTGCGTGCGGCGCGCGCTGGCAGTGTCGAGGCGGCATCCGCCCTTGGCTATGCCTTTGGTGTGGGCCTGGGCGCGGAACGTGATATTGATGCCTCGATCAGCTGGTTTGAACTTGCCGCCAGCGAGGGTGATGCCTACGCCCAGGCCAATCTTGCCATGTATTTCTGCCACAGCCCGGAACTGAAACTGTTTAACCGTGGCTGGCAAATGCTCAAGATGGCCTGTGACCAGGGTGATGTTTCAGCCAAATATCAGATGACGCAAATTCTTATTTTTGGCGTCAAACATCGCGAACCCGATTACAGCAAGGCGCTGGATCTGGCGATGGATTTGGCCGAGCTCAGCCATCCTGGCGGTTATCACCTGATCGGCGTGATGTATGAACATGGCCTTGGTGTGCCTGTTGATATGAAACGCGCTGCAAGCTGGTATGAACGTGCCGCCCGCAAGGGGTCGGCCAATGGTCAGTCGGCGTTGGGGCGTCTTTATGCCATCGGTAATGGCGTGGATCAGGATAATATCCAGGCCTATTACTGGCTAAAAATGGCGGCACCGGCGGTGAATACCCATGCCTATCGCGAATTCGAGGCCGTCCGTGCCCGCATGAGCAAGGATGAAATCCAGCGTGCCGACCAGCTTTTTGCCAAAGATCCGGTCCCGCGCCGCGCCCAGGTTGGGTTACGCACCATAAATTGATGGTGGCTCGCAGCCCGGCTGATTTTTGTCGTTATGAAAAATCTATCCAATCTATGTGCCTCTGCCGGTAATGCCGTGCAGGGGCATTTTCATGTTCATGCCATGACGTTTAACGGGGATGAGCGATGTTTCAGGACGCATCGTCTGAGCGTTTGTTTGACCGGCGATAAAGAAAATGCGCGCCATAATAGAGTAGCAGCGATAACACCACCTCGATAGCAAGGCGCATATAGACAACACTTGATAGCCGATCTTCATTGTCTGGAATGGTCCACTGCGCCAGTGAGGGGGAAAAGAACATGATTTGGAATGCGTGAAAATCCACGATACCCAATATTACGGCGATCAATGCTGTGGTCTTCGGCGGACAAAGCGGTTTGCGAAGCAGCAGATTCGCCAGGACAAATATCAAAACCGGAATCGCCAGGGCAATGCCCGGGAACGCGGTTAACGCCCACATCATCATAAACCGGTCTGAAAATTCGATCGAAATATCAGAGATGGCTTATTTCTCCTGCGTGTTTTTCTGAACGCGGGCCTGACAGCACGGACCCTAACCGCCGCCAAAACTTTGCACCAGCGACCCGGAAATAAGATACCAGCCATCCACCAGCACGAAAAAGATCAGTTTGAAGGGCAGCGAGATCACGACGGGGGGCAGCATCATCATGCCCATCGACATCAGGATACTCGCCACCACCATGTCGATGATCAGGAACGGAATGAACAGCAAAAAGCCGATTTCAAAGGCGCGGCGCAATTCGCTGATCATGAAAGCCGGGATCAGGGCGCGCAGCGGGATATCATCCGGGTTGCTGACGGTCACTTTTGCCATATTGACGAAAAGTTCCAGGTCGCGGTCGCGAACCTGGGTCATCATGAAATCATGTACCGGTTTGATGGCGCGGTTCATGCCTTCAAATTCGTCAATATCGCCATTGATCATGGGTTGAAGCCCCTCATCCCAGGACCGTTCCATTGTCGGCATCATGATGAACAGGGTCAAAAACAGTGCCAGGCTGACCATGACCTGGTTGGGCGGGGATTGCTGAATGCCTAGGGCGGTCCGCAACAGGCCCAGAACCACAATGATGCGGGTAAAGGATGTCACCATCACCAGAATGGCAGGTGCCAGACTAAGGACCGTAATCAGCCCGATCAACTGGATCATCCGGCCTGTCGAGGTCACGCCGGGACCATCGCCAAGGTCCAGATTAAAGGACTGTGCATGGGCCACATCGCCGCCCACCAGCACCGCCATCAGGGGCAGCAGCGACCAGAGTGCGGCAATTTTCAAAACCCGCATTTTTTTGCCGCGTTTTGGCGTCTCGTCCTCATGGTCTGCATCGCCGGTTTGGGGCGCGCGCGGGATCCGGGCTTGCGCGTTTTTGTGTTGCGCGGTGGGGCGAAAAAACATCATGACATCACATTCCGGTCATTGCGGGCCGTCCGGGGTTCGGTATCGGGGGCGCTTTCGGCCAGGCTGTCGGCCGTGTTTTCGGCGCTTTCAGCGGTGGGCTTGTCGCCCAGAAGCTGCTCGAACGTGGTGCCGATATTGCGTTCCACCACCACATCGCCATTGGGCGAAAGCACGATCAGATGTTCGGTATCATCGCGCCGGACCAGCACAAGCCGCCTTTTGGCATCCAGCGGCAATACCTCGATCAGGGCGAGGCGGCGTTTTTTGCCGCGATTGACCGTGCGGGCCCCGGGCACCAGGCGGCGCGCCAAAAGCGCAATCACGCCAATCATGCCCAGTACAAAGACCAGTGCGGCAACAAACCGGAAATACGACCCCATATCCATCGCTGGCTGATTGTCCCCTGTGTTTGAAACGGGCGGTCCCGCACGACGGCACCTGTCATCCTTGTGGATTATCCCACAGATGGCAAGGGTGCAAGCATCAACCCCGATTGGGGCAGGTTACATCTTTGCCCGGTCGGGACAAAACAGACCCGGTCAAACCAGGCCAGTCAGCAACATGCCCGGGACCCTACCTGCTTACCGGTTGCGTGCCGCCTGGGAATAGGCGTTTACCGCCTGGCTGGAATTATTCAGGCCCTTGAGCTGGCGTTGCAGGCTGGCATGTTCGCTGCGCATTCCCTCTTCAAGCTGGTCAAGATCGCTTTTGAGCGCGACCAAAAACGGGGCAGCCTTTTCCCGGTCTTCGGGCGAGAGGGTTTTGGCATTGGTGCATAAATCGGCAATGCGTGTTTCCAGCGATCCCAGTTCGACCACCTTGCCCTCTTCGAGAAAACGCTGGCTGGTGGCAACAAGGGACAAAACCCGCTGTAATTCCTGTTTGAACTGTTCAAGCGTCATGCGGTGGTTCCTGCATTTTTTCGTCGGTCTTCATCCGCGAAATCGTGTCATTGTCGGTGGTGGCCGTCCGGTTTTGTGTGCCGTAAATCTGATTAATGCGATAGATATAGTTCAGAATCTCGGCCACGGCGGCAAAGGCTTCCAGCGGAATTTCGCTATCAACATCCACCGCCATCAGAATTTCGGCAAGATCGCTGTCCTGGCGAACGCGAACGCCCTTGGCAAAGGCAAGCTGCAAAATCTGTTCCGCGACACCGCCCTGGCCCTTGGCAGCCAGGATGGGGGCATTGTCCCGGCCCTGCTGATAGCGCAACGCAACGGCCACCTGGTCCTTGCGCCCCGGTGCGGCAAGTTTTTCCCCGTCTGGCCCATCGCGTTCCGCCAGCAGGTCAATGCTGCTTTTTTTGCCGGTCATCTTCGCCCATTCTCTGCTGTGGTGCGCGGCAATCTTATCCGTGCCCCTGCAAACAGCGTCGATCATAGTGGCCTGTTGGTCAATAAATCCTTGCCAGCACCCTGAAATGGCAAATTTCGTGCATCGCCCGTAGAAGGCCGCAAGGTGTCTGGCGGTTGGGCGCCTTTGCCCGCGCCCGATCGCCAGACCGAATGCGCGGAGCAGGGCACATGTCGCCCATGCCGAGAAGGTGATTTATTGTTCTTCGGTGCTGTTCTTTGCGCTGTCTTTGGTGCGAGCACCGCGTTTTACGTCGGGTTTGCGCCCTTTTGTGCTGCTGGCGTCTGCTGTTTGGTCATCGTCAGCGCCATCATCATCGTCACGGCTGTTGAAAATGCGGGCCAGGTCAACACTGGCCGTTGCCGAACGGTTTTCATCCTGGATGCGGTCATAGAGTTCCCGGCGCAGAACCTGGGTGTTTTCGGGAAAGGTAAAACCCAGTTTCACCGTTTTCCCGCGCACCTCGACCACGGTGACTTCAATATTGTCATCAATGATAACGGAGTCGCCGACTTTTCGGGTCAGATAGAGCATGTTTGGTCCTGGTTCTTTTCATCCGGGGCAGTACCGTCGCCCGTTTGGTGCGCGCTGCATGACTATGCCGATTTTCACCGGGTTGGTCCAGCAGACTTCGGACATATCGTAATCCCTGCCTTTTAGAAAATTGGCACGGAACATGCAAGGAAATGCTTGCCGGGTAAATGTGGTTTTGACCGTTACAATTACGGCACGGAAAACGGCCCTGTTAACACGGGCTTTACCACCTCCCCCGATACTGGGCTGGAACGAGAAAGGGTAGAGATCATGGATATCGGCAAACTGAGCATGTTCGCCAACATGAAGGAAAAGATGGACTGGCTGAACCAGCGTCAGCAGGTGATTGCCCAGAACATCGCCAATTCCGATACCCCTGGCTATCGCCCGGAAGATCTCAAGGCGTTTAACCCCTCGCGGATCGGTAATGACCGCCAGTTCATTCTGGCAATGGCAAAAACCGAACCGGGCCATAGTGCCGGGCTTCGCAAGCCGGAAGATTTCAAGGCCGAAGAAGTTCGCAAAAACTATGAAGTGTCGCCGGATAAAAACGCCGTGATCCTAGAAGAACAACTGGTCAAGATGAACGAAAACCGTGTCGATTATCAGACCATGACCCGCCTTTATGCCAAGCAAAGCGAAATGATGAAAACGGCCATTGGTCGCTCGTAAGTTTTTGCATTGATTAGGAATTGACTGACATGGAACTCTATCGCGCATTTCAGATTTCTGCTGCAGGCATGAAGGCACAGGGCACCCGGTTGCGCGTTGCCGCCGAAAATATGGCCAACGCTGACAGTCTGCCAACCGCTCCGGGGCAGGAGCCCTATCGCCGTAAAATCCTGACCTTTAAAAATGTCATGGACCGTGAATCCGGTGTGGATCTGGTCAAGGTCAACAAGGTTTATGACGACAAATCGCCCTTTGGCATGAAATACGAACCTTCGCACCCGGCAGCAAATGCCCAGGGCTATGTACAGACTCCGAATGTCTCGGCGATGATCGAAATGATGGATCTGCGCGAAGCCCAGCGCAGTTATGAAGCCAATCTCAATGTGATACAGTCATCGCGCAGCATGCTGTTGCAAACCCTGGACATTATCCGTTAAGGTTAAGACTTGAGGATAAGGAGCCCGCGCCATGATCAATAACAGCTTTGCCAATGCAATTTCTGCCTACCGCAATGCGGCTGATGGCAAAACCGACACGGTTGCGGATCGCGTTAATAACGGCACGGCGGTTGATCCGGGGCAGAGCTTTTCCGACATGGTGCGCGATGCGGCAATTGATGCCCGCGATACCATGATGAATGGCGAAACCATGACCCAAAAGGCCATTGTCGGCAAAGCCGAACTTCATGAAGTGGTTACGGCGGTTTCTGCCGCCGAGGTGACATTGCGCACGGTGGTGTCGGTGCGCGACAAGGCCCTTCAGGCCTATCAGGAAATTTTGCGGATGCCGATCTGACCGGCTTTCAGTTGCGTGGTCGGCAAAATTTGCATCCTGTGGTGCCGCTTTTCTTGCGACAGGCTGGAAAATGCGGCATTTTCTTTGGGTATATTCCTTTGATGCCTGACCCTGCCCGGAAAAATCGTGGCGACGGGGCATCCCATCCGGTATGAAGACACAGAAGCGAAAACAGAAGCGACAATAGGGACGACAGGCATGCCGGTTGTCTTTGCCAGCTTAAGGCAGCCTAACAGCGACGGAGACGCGTTTTTATGAATCAGGCCGAAATCATGGATGTGGCCTATGACGCGGTCTGGACCCTGATCAAGGTTTCCGGCCCGCTCATGCTGATCGCGCTCGGCGTTGGTCTGATCATTGCCCTGTTTCAGGCGCTGACGCAAATTCAGGAAATGACGCTGACTTTCGTGCCAAAAATTCTGGTGATGTTTCTGGCGATGCTGGTTTTGCTGCCCTTCATGATGACGGAAATGATTGAATTTACCAATCGCATGGTCGATCATTTTATTGGTCTGCCCAATTAGCTGGCAGGTAGCCATGTGTCTTTTCAGCCTGGCAAATAGCTGCCGGTCTGTGTGATCCACCTCCAACCCGGCTGTGCGCCTGACAGGTCAGTGTCATGTCGTCCCTTCAGGACCTTCTTGTTCTTGACCTTTATGTGGTCCTGATGACCTTTGCCAGGGTCGGGGCGGCGTTTGCCTTTATGCCGGTTTATGGTTCGTCCATGGTACCAACACGGGTGCGCCTGCTTTTGGCCCTGTGGGTGGCGGTGGTGATTTCACCACTGACATCGCCTCTTATCCCCCAACAGCCAGGTGATGCGCCAACCCTGTTTCTTTATCTGGCCTTTGAAATCACCATTGGTCTGTTTTTTGGCATGTTCGGGCAAATTCTGATGGGGGCGCTGCAAACGGCAGGGACGATCATTGCCTATTCGTCCTCGATGGCGAACGCCTTTATCAATGATCCGGTCGCCGGTCAGCAAAGTGCGGTGACGGGCCGTCTGCTCACCCAGGTGGGGCTGGTGCTTTTGTTTGCAACCGGGATGGATCATTTGCTGATCCAGGCCATGTTTGAAACTTATACCCTGTTTCCGCCGGGCGGAAAATTGCCGGTCGGCGACATGAGCGCCTTTGTCTCTCATGCGATTAATGACAGTTTCACCATCGCGATGAAAATTTCCGCCCCGTTTTTGGTGGTTTCGGTGGTGTTGCAGGCAGCCCTTGGCCTGTTAAACAAGCTGATGCCGCAGTTGCCGGTGTTCTTTGTCGCCATGCCGGTCCAGATTGCGGTGGCTTTTTTCTTGTTGCTTGTTGCCTTGCCCGCCATGATGATGGTGTTTACAGGGTATTTTGAAAACGGGCTTGAAAACTTTACCGCCCCTTGAGACCTTGGTGAAACCTCTGCTTCAAAAGGTTCGCCGGTAATGCGGCCGGGGTCAGACCTGCCAGGATGTGAGCATGGCCGAAGACGAAGACGACAGCCAAAAAACAGAAGACCCTTCGCAAAAAAAGCTCGATGACGCGCGCGAAAAGGGGCAGGTCCCGGTTTCCAAGGAAGTCGGCAATTTCATGCTGCTGTTTGGCGGGGCTTTGGTCATCATGATGATGGCACCGGGCATGGCCGATGGTGTGCGGGATTATTCCCTGCAATTTATCACGCATCCAAATTCTTTCAGCTTTAATCAGGATGGTGTCCGCGCCCTGTGGCTCGATATGATTCTCGGCTTTTTCAAGATCATGGGCGTGCCGTTTTTGCTGTTGATGTTTTTCGCCGCAGCGGGCCATCTGGTGCAAAACGGGCTTGTCATTTCATCGGAGCGGATCAAGGTCGATATTACCAAGCTCAGTCCGCTCAAGGGGCTCAAGAACCTGTTTTCGATGAAAACAATGGTCGAGTTCGTCAAGAATATCCTGAAAATCGTGCTGGTTGGCTCGATCCTGGCGGTGGTGATCATTCCCAAAATCGACGATATCGGGATTTATCCGCTGATGTCCCTGCCTGAAATTCTTGATCATCTTTATCAGTTGATCATTATTTTGCTGATTGCCGCTGTGTCCTTGACAGCGGTGATTGCCGGGGCGGACTTTGCCTATCAGCGCTATGAATTCAACAAATCCATGCGGATGTCCAAGCAGGAGATAAAGGACGAATACAAACAGACCGAAGGCAGCCCGGAAATCAAGGCCAAGGTCCGCCAGATCCGCATGGAACGCGCTCAAAAACGCATGATGCAAAATGTGCCCAGTTCCGATGTTGTCATCACCAACCCGACGCACTATGCCGTGGCCCTGAAATATGACATGGCTTCGATGCAGGCCCCGCGCTGCGTGGCAAAGGGGCAGGACAATGTGGCCCTGCGCATTCGCGAGGTCGCCAGGGAAAATGATGTGACCGTGCTGGAAAACCCGCCGGTGGCGCGCGCGCTTTTTGCCACAGTCGAGGTCGATCAGGAAATTCCGCCCGAACATTACAAGGCGGTGGCGGAAATCATTTCCTATGTCTTTCGCCTGCGGGGCAAAAAATTCGGCTGATCAACCCGTTTTCCGTGTTTATGGCGGTGGCGAAAGCCCGTGTCTGTTCCTGGCTTGGCCCGGTTAGAGGCACATTTTTTTGCACCGATGCCATCACCTTGCCGTGTTTGCATTTTTCTATGGCGATGCCTTGGGGAACTGGTGATAAAACTTGCTGGTAGCCAGTGGGCGCAATTGCAGCTAAAACTATAGGCTGTCGTAATAAGCTGTTGGTAACAAAGGCGGTGACGTGCTGTTACGGGGGTTAATCCTTGCAGTAAGTGTGGCGTTTGTCGGTTTCATCTATGTCATGATGCAGATCATGGCAAAGGCCGGCATTGATGCGCGCTTGATGTGGATCATTGGCGCAATGGTTACGGGTGTTGCCGTTTTGGCGGTCGGGGCCCTGTCCATCACGGCGCGACGTAAAACCGGCGAACAGGATCTGGCGCCGCTCCTGTCGGGCTTTTCGGCTTCTGACATCGGGGTTGCCCTGATTGATGCCTATGGCCGCACGCTATATGCCAACCGGTCCTTTTCCCGCAAACTGGGCATTATGCCGGGCGAGGATATGCTCGCCGCGCTGGAAGGCCGCTTAAGCGCGCTTCATCTTGATACATCCGAACTGACCGACCTTCGGGCCCGTGCCATGCGCGGTGAAACCGGCGAGATTTATCTTGATCTTGCCCCCGATGGCACGCTGGCACCACCGATGGACCCGGCCCCTTCCGATCTGTCGCCAAAGGGCCATACCGCGATTGACCCGGAGGCCGAGGATCCCGCCGTTGCCTCCTATCTTGTTGCCCGGGAGAACGGGCAGGGCGATGATATCCCGGATAATGCCGCCCCCACCGGGGCGGGCGCAGTGGCAACAACATCCGCATCAGGACAGGGCGCACAGCCCCGGCGCACGCTCCGCCTTGCTGTGACTCCTGCCGATGCAAGGCGGGGTAAAATGCTCTGGACGGTGGATGGCGTTGATGCCGCCAGCCGGACGGCGATGATTGTCGAACAGGGCCGCCAGCTTGCGCTTCAGGATGCCGGGAATATGGCCGCCAGCCTGTCGCCCGACATGTATGACCAGGTTGGTGGTGTTGCCTCGCATTTTCAGGGCGGCACACAGGGTTTTGAACATGCCGATCAAATGATCGAACGTCTGCCGGTCGGGGTATTTGGCCTGGATGGCGAGGGGCGCATTCTTTATGTCAATCAGCGCCTGGCAACCTGGCTGGGGGGCAAGCCCGAAGATTATCGCGACGGGACTGTCGAACTGGCCGAACTGATCGGCGGGGATGGTGTGAACGGGGAAGTTCGCCTGAAGGTGCGCGGCGGCGAGCCGATGAAATGCTTCATGACCCATTCGATCAATGCGCCCAATACCGGGCCGATTCGCAGCCAGGCCGTTGTTTTCCCCGACCCGATGCCGGCCCACGAATGGGAACATGCCCTGGCCGAAACCGAACGCCGGGTGCGCTGGTTCTTTGATGAAAGCCCGCTTTCAATTGTTCTGGCCGATCTTAGCGGCACCGTCACCGATGCCAACCGTGCCTTTATCGAAACCGCCGGGCAGCGGCGGGAACGGGTGATTGGCCGGTCGATCCTGGAACTGATTGTGCCCGAAGACCGCGATGATGTGGCGCGGTATCTGTCCAAGGCGGTGACGGGCCTGGGCAAAGGCGGCCAGATCGAGGCCCGCCTGCAGGGATCACGCGGGGTGGCGGTGCATATTTACCTGCAACGTGTGGCCGGGCGCTCGGGCGAAAGCGGTGCGCTTTTGCTGAATTTCCTGGATACGACGGAACAGAAAAACCTCGAAGAACAATTCGCCCAGTCGCAAAAAATGCAGGCGGTGGGCCAGCTTGCAGGCGGCGTTGCCCATGATTTCAACAACCTTCTGACCGCGATGATCGGTTTTTGTGACCTGCTATTGTCGCGCCACGGGCCGGGCGACCCCAGCTTTGCCGACATCATGCAAATCAAGCAGAATGCCAACCGTGCGGCCAATCTGGTGCGCCAGCTTCTGGCCTTTTCGCGTCGCCAGACATTGCAGCCCAAGGTCATTAATATCACCGATGCCCTGGCTGAAATGTCCAACCTGCTGCGCCGCCTGATTGGCGAGAAAATTGACCTCAAGGTGGCGCATGGCCGCGATATTGGCCTGGTCAAGGTCGATCCGGGCCAGTTGGACCAGGTGATTATCAATCTGGTGGTCAATGCCCGCGATGCCATGTCGGCCGAAGGCGGTGTTCTGTCGATCAAGACCGGCAACGAGATTGTTGACGAATCCAGGCATGATGGCGCGGAAATCATTCCGGCAGGCGATTATGTCCGGATCGAGGTGCGCGATACCGGCATTGGCATCCCCAAGGATAATTTAACCCGCATTTTTGAACCTTTCTTCTCGACCAAGCAGCGCGGCGAGGGCACGGGCCTGGGCCTGTCCACCGTTTATGGCATCGTCAAACAGACCGGCGGTTTCATTTCGGTCGATAGTGAAATGGGCGTTGGCACCACCTTTACCATCTATCTGCCGCGCTACGAAATCAGTGCCGAGGAACTGGCCGCCAGCCAGGCCGTTTCCGAAGAAGCCCCGTCGCGTGATCTGACGGGCAGTGGTGCCATTTTGCTGGTCGAGGATGAAGATGCGGTGCGCACCTTTGGCGCCCGCGCCCTGCGCGGCAAGGGCTATGACGTGCTGGAAGCCAGCAATGGTGAAAACGCGCTGGACGTTCTGGAAAAAACCGACAAAACGATTGATCTGGTGATTTCCGATGTCGTCATGCCCGGCATGGATGGCCCGACCCTGATCCGCCAGTTGCGCGAGGCCCGGCCCGACCTGAAGGTCATTTTCATTTCCGGTTACGCCGAAGATACCTATCGCGATGAACTGGACGAGGAAAACGGCGTGCATTTCCTGCCCAAGCCTTTCTCGCTCAAGGAACTGGCAACCAAGGTCAAGGAAGTGTTGTAAGGATGCGCGCCCGTATACTGGTCAGTTCCTGTCTGCTTGGTGCACCGGTGCGCTATGATGGTTCGGCCAAAACCCTGTTTCATACGGCGATGGATCGCTGGCAACAGGAAGAAAGGTTGGTGCCCGTCTGCCCGGAGGTTGCCGCCGGTTTGCCCATCCCACGCCCGCCCGCCGAAATTGAACCGGGAAAAGGTGGTGCCGATGTCGTCAACAACACCGCCCGCATTTATGAAAATACCGGCGGCGATGTGACCGATGCGTTTTTATCGGGCGCACATATCGCGCTTGATGTTGCCCGTGCCCGTCAATGCCGCTTTGCCCTGTTAACCGATGGCAGTCCGTCTTGTGGCAGCAGCTTTATTTATGATGGGCACTTTAACGGTACGCGCCATGATGGCGTTGGTGCAACGGTCGCCTTACTTCAGCAAAACGGCATTACTGTCTTTGCCAATAGCGAACAGGGGATCCTCCGGCTTCAACAGGCACTCGATCAGGCGGACGGGGCTTAAAATGTCTCGCTTTCCGGCGGCAGGTTGCGGTTTTGGTCCTGGGCCTCGATCACGGTTTCGCGCGAGCGCCCGGTAATGTTGACCGGCTGGCTGGCCTGGTGGGATGTGACCCTGCCAAAGAAATCGGAGAGTTCCTTTGCCACCTTTTCCGGCGATGTGACCTGGCGCAGGGTAAAGCTGTAGCCCAGCCGGTCGGTAATGCGCAAATCGCCAAAATCAAAGATATTGCCAATCACGCTTTTGTATATCTGCGTCGCCTTGATGGCTTCAAACCCGGTATCATCCTGATCCTTGATAAACACACCGCTGCGCGTGACAATGCGGTTATTGGTAATCACACGTTCAAAGAAAAACAGGTCGCGAATGGCGGTGATGGGCAGCAAAATGCTGTCGCGTGCCGCCGCCGTTGAAAGGCCAAGGGCGCGGCGGAAAATGCGCCATATAATCGAAATCGCGGCAATGATCAGGCCAAACAGGGCAATCGAAAATACAAATTCGTAATTGTCCCACAGCCGGTTAAGGGCGGCAAAGGCATCGGGCCCGGTCACGGCGGATTTTAAATAGGGACGCAGAAAATCGTAAATCTCGGCATAGTGATAGGCGGCATAAATCAGCACTGCCAACCAGATGATTTTGATAATGCCCGGCACCAGAACCGATGTGGGCGATAACGGCAAATCCATGATCACGACTTCACCGTCATGCAAATGGCGGCGAATCCCCTTGAAGGGTTTGGTTTGCGCGGTCTCGCTGGTTTTCTGGCTCATCGGGGATCATCCTGTTCTGGCAGATGCCCCAACATACCGCCTGCATGATATTTCGCAAGCAGGCAGCTTGTGGCGCTGATCCGGCAAAGCGCGGCTGTTAAAACTGCCCGTCCTTGGCAAACAGATCGGCCAGGATGGCATCGCGTGCGGTAAAGCCCGGTGGTTGTGCCGGACGGGTGGTATCGCGGGTCAGGCGGGCAAAAACCACCTGGCGCTCGCCTTTTTCTGCCCAGCCAACAAACCAGCCTACCGGCTGCCCCTTGATCACGCTGCCATCGGGCCTTTGCGAAAGGGCCGCGCCGGTTTTGCCAAAAACATGCCAGCCGCTGGCTTGTTCGCCAATGTCAAACAGCTTTGGTGCCATGTCATAGGTTGCCTTTGAAACCGGCAATTCATGGCGCAACAGTTTTTGTAAAAACGCTACCTGCTCGGCAGGTGATATTTGCAGGCTGGAACTTAACCAGGCGCGGGTCAGGCCGTTATTTTTGCCTTTATCCCCCGAAACATCGCCATTGCCATACTCAAAGGCGCGCACATAATTTTCATAGCGATCCTTGCCCAATCGCTGCGTAATCTGCTGCGAATACCAGACGACGGAATATTTGATCCAGCGTGCCGGGTCGGTATCTTGCTGCCATTCCTTGCGCCAGTCAGGATAGCCCTGTTTGAACGACCATACCGGGTGACGGGTATCTTGTAATATCCCGGCATCATATCCCATCAGGCTGATGGCGATTTTAAAGGTCGATGCCGCACTGGCGCGGTGCTGGCAATCGCCCTGCGAGATCAGGGTTTCGCCGGTTTTGGCATCGGCCAGCAGGGTACATACCGTTATTGTCTTTGCCTGGCTGGTCTGCGGCAACAACACTGTTCCGGCCACAATTGCCAAAATAACCGCGCTGATTTTCATGATCCGGCCTGCCCCTTATTTACGGTTGAAGGCGCAGTTTGACCGCAAAAGCTGAATCTAGTCTGAATCAGTCGGTTTTCCCGTTGCCGGTTCGCTGTGCTGGCGACGCTGCCAGAAAATGGAATCGGCAAAGCGCGTTTCCTGCCGGTATATTTTTTGCCGCTGGAGCAGGAATTCTCGTACACCTTTTTGAACGGCTGCATTATAGGCATCAAGGGCTTCCGAATACCCTGCATGGGCTTGGCATAGCGCCTCGCTGGCCTGGCGGGCCATCCAAAGGGCTGTGGTCATGCCGTGCGAGGATAGCGGGTCAAACGCCGCTGCGGCATCGCCCACGGCCGCCCAGTTTGGGCCGGAAACCGGGGTCATCCAGGTGGTGCCTGCACTTGCCAATATTGGTAATTGATCGCCCAGCGAAAACCCGGCACTGTCGATCCAGCGGGAAATATGCGCGGTCTGGGCAACGCGTCCGGCCCATACGCCATGATCACGGCTGATCCCGTTGGGCAACAGGTCCGGGTCGGAAAAATAGCTGATCACCATATCCCCGCCGGGCAGCAGGGCCGCATACCACCAGCCATCCTCCACCGTTTCAATCAGGGTGGCCGGGGTCGGGGCCACGTCGGGGTCGGTTTGTTTTAAAAAGCAATGGGCTGCCACAAGCTGGTCGGCCCGTTTGCGCGTTCCCTGTATCACGGCAAGGCTGCTGGCCCGCCCGGTGCAGTCCAGCACAAAGCGGAAAACACCTTCGTCGCCATTGGCAAAGGCAAGATGCCATTTATTGCCTTCCAGCCGGGCATTTTGAACGGTCGTTTCGATATGGCGGGCCCTGGTTTTTAGTGCTGTTGCAAACAGGTCGGCCTCAAACCCGGCACGATCCAGCACCATGCCCGGTCCTTCCAGATGCACAATGGCATTGCGTTCGCGCAATTGCCCGCTGCCCCAGGCGGAAAAGCTGGTATTGGCCGGGCGGTGGATCGGCCGGGTGATCAGCTCTGCCAGGCCCAGATTGGCCAAAATGGTATTGGCGGCAGGCGATAATGTTTCACCAATGCGCGGGCGGTCTTTGGCGGGCGGGGATGCCACCCAAACGGGACGCACCCCACGTTGCGCCAATGCAACGCAGGATGCCGCCCCGGCAATGCCGCCGCCAATCACGGCGATGTCAGCAGGTTTCATTTTGGCAATTCGCCGTCTTGCGGTGTCCAGATATAATTCATTTCCATGTCGCTGCGTTCCACCTCGACAAACATTTCGGCGGGAATGTTTTTGGGTTTGCCGGCGTCGGTCGGGCCGGGTTTGCGCACCACAAAGCCCATGCGCTGCCACAGCGTAATCATATTGGTAATGCCATCCCAGTAACTGGCATTGGCATGATAGCCAATGCCCGCCACCCCGCGGGACCACGGCACCCGGTTTTCAAAAAACTTTTCGCGTTCATCCGCCGACAGGTCGGTGCGCATCATTTCGTCGTAATAGCGTTCCGGCAGCACATCAATCGGCAGCAATGCCGGCCACCAGACGGCGGTGGGGAAGTCCGACTGCATTAAAACCTGCTGGCAGCTAAAGGCATCACATTGCCAGGGCAGGCCCATCCAGCGGGTCAAATCGCCGGGCATTTGCGGGCCAATCGGCGGCGGGGCCCCATTGCCGCCGTTAAAGGCCTTTTCCGGGGTCAAAAGCCGTCCGATATTCTGGATCAGGCTGGGCCGGTCGCCATGTGCGATGCGGAACGGTTCGGCGGTTTTATTGCGGGCCCGTTCATACATCGGGGCCAGACGCAAATAATAGGTCAACTCCACGCCCGGATGAAACGCTCCGCCCGAGCAGGGCTCCAGCGCGGCTTCTGTCAGGGCATGGGGGCGCAGGGCAACATCCATGTCATCGAGTTCGGTAATGGCATCGGCACTGGCATCGTCAAAATCATCGATGAAATCACCCGCCGCCCAGGCCTTAAGGTAGGAATATTGCAGCTTGGGAAACTGGAACCACTGAAGCGGGCTGCCATCGTAATTCACCCCGTCGCCCAGCATATAGGGCATTTTAAGCTGTTCTTCCTTATAGGCATCCGGTCCGACATTTTCCGGGTTACGGAATTTGTCAAACACCTCCATGCGAAAGGTTTTGTTATCGGGTGACGGGTCCGCCAGTTTGGCGATATAGGCGGGGTCGGAAAAATCGCCCACCTTCAGCCAGCCTTCGCGCAAATTTGCCGCATTGGTCAGCCATTCCATTAATGCCAGGCGGCGGAAGGTCGGGTAGATATATTTGCGAAACGATATTTTGCCGCCAGGCGCGCTGGACCATTTCTGCGCGACGTTCAAATCCTCGATCACGTCATAAAGGGTCGAAACTGGCGGAATTTCCGGCGCAAAATTGGGGCCGACACAGGCGACCCACGCACCATCGGCCACCATTTCGGTGCCATCGCCCAGGGTGACTTTGGCCGTGACCGGGCCATCGCACCAGTCATCATGCCAGCCATCATTATCGGCAAAGCTGGTAATGCCGGCATTGATCGGGCTGGATGATTTGCCATCAGGCGGGAACACCAGTAATCGCCCGGCGTCATCGGTGCGGATTTCGCCAAGGCCGACCGGGTTGTCGCCATAAAAATGGCCGCGCATCGCATAGTCGCTCGCACCACCATCCTTGTTGGTGTTTTTGCCGGTAATGGTGGTGGCGCCCCCGTCAATCACCAGCATGTCTTCGCGTTTTTTGTCGGAAACAAAAAACTGGTTTCGTAACTGGCCGGGCATCCCCGGTGCCAGTTCGCCATTATCCAGCGGGTTGTTAAACCCGTACCAGGCCGCCTTGGTATTGGCGACATGGACCTGCCAGTTAATGGTGGCATCATTGCCGGTAATTTCGCCAATCACGCGGTTCTGGTCGTCAAAGGCATAGATGCGAAACCGCTGTACCTGCTTTTTGATCAGTTGTTTGCCGTCCTTGAACCCGCCTTCGGGGCGGGGCGGCAGGCCGGGAACCTCGGGGGCGAGAAACCATTTCGGGCTGCCGCCGACCCGCGAAATACCAATGGCAGGATAAATGCCCAGCCGGGCAATTTTGGCCCCGCGCGGGGCGGCCTTTGGAATATCGGTGCTGGCAATGGCGGATTTGGCAATCATGGGAAAGGCCATCATCGCCGCCCCGGTGCCAAGGCCCGCGCCAATCCCTGCCAGAAAATCGCGTCGTTTGATGCCGGTTTTGCCTGCCCTGGTGGCGGTGCCCCTGTTGCCGGAATGCGCTTTCATGTCGAACTCTCCCCTGCTTTTTTCAACCCCGGAAAGTATTGAGCAGTTCAAAACGCGTCGCAATAAAACAATTTCAATTATAAGGTGAATTTTGAAGTTTTTTAACGTCACAAATAGAAGGTTCTGACGTCTGCGCCGGTTTTGAAAAATGCTGCCAGATGGATCGTACTGGCGATGAAAAAGCAGAAATTCCGGCTGGCGCGTGTTCGGGCATTTTGTTGTTTACGTTGCCAAAATGCGCAAACTGTGCTTGAAAAACGTGCCGTTTTTCCTGTCATTTTATCAATGCCACCCGTCTGGCCCCTGGATGCCCCGTTCATGATTCCTTTTTTCGGCGAAGCTGCCGCCATGACAGCGGCCCTGACCTGGGCCACTTCCAGCATGATTTTCTCCAATATCGGCGGCAAGATCGGGGCGCAAAGTGTCAATCGAGGCCGACTTTTATGGTCGATTACCTTTCTCACACTGCTTCACTGGATCCTGGAAGGGCAGCCCTGGCCGCACAGCACCACGCCCGAACAAATCGGCTGGCTCGCCCTTTCCTCGGTGCTGGGGCTGGTGATTGGCGATGCCATGCTGTTTCAGGCCTTTGTTATTCTGGGCGCGCGGCTTTCCATGCTGATGATGTCATCCGTGCCGATTATGGGCACGGTGCTGGCCTGGTTCCTGTTTGACGAGGTACTGACACCGGTGCAAATCGCGGGTGTTGCCCTGGGGGTTGGTGGTATCCTGACGGTGATCATGATGCGCAAGGGGCGCCCGGCCAATCTGGAAGGGCGGAATTATCTGATCGGCATCTTGTGTGGCCTGGGCGGGGCCGTGGGGCAGGTCGCCAATCTTATTACGGCGAAATATGCTTTGGTTGGCGGGTATTCGGCCCTGTCGGCAGCCTGGATCCGCACGCTGATTGCCGTGGTGCTGATTTGGGCGATTGCCGCGCTGATGGGGCGGGTACGTCGCACAATTGTGGCATGTTTGGCCCCCGATGTGCGCGGCTGGCTGATGCTGGGTGCCTTCATTGGCCCGGCAATGGGCATTTGGCTGTCGATGCTGGCGGTGCAAAATGCCAATGTCGGTATTGCCAGCACCCTGATGGCAACCCCGCCGGTTTTGCTGATTGTCTATGAAGGTGTGGTTCTGCGCCGTCCGGTCGGTCTGCAGGCGGTGATAGGTACTTTGATGGCCTTCGCCGGTGTGGCGCTGTTGTTTCTGTTTTAACTTTTGGTTGTTTTTTGCGGGCAAAAAAAGAACAGCCATACGGGGAAGTATGGCTGTTAGTTAAATGCAGAATATTAATTAAAATATCTGCGGGACACGAGCAAACGCCAAGATCCGGGACCGGAACAGCGGAACCTTTCATCCCGGCTTGGCGTGCAAATTATGAGGCCTATACGAACGAGTGTCATCTAAAGGTTGGAAAATGTTAGAATTTGTCAGAATTGGCAGGGGCGCGACCCGCACCAAAGGCAGGGGCAGGGGCGGCACTGGTCCGGTTTTGATGCGATTTTTCCGGGTTTTTGCGGGAAGTTTGATTGAAACCCGGTGCTGCTTCTGTGAAATTGGGGCAGACCCCGTATGAAATGTGAAAGGACTCCGCGATGACGCGTGTTACCGTCTCGATCGAAGATGATTTGATGTCGGCTTTCGACGATTTTCTGGACGGGCGCGGCTACACCAACCGGTCCGAGGGATTTCGCGACCTGATTCGCGAAAAGCTCCAGCAGGAACAGCTTGCCAGGGACCCCAGTGGCAGCGGTATTGCGGTGCTCAATTATGTGTATGATCATGAAGAACGCATGCTTGCCAGCCGTCTGATGTCGGCCCAGCATGAACATCATGACCTGACGGTTTCCACCGTGCATTTCCATATTGATCACGATACCTGCCTGGAAATCGTTACCCTGAAGGGCAAGTTAAGCGACATTCGCAAATTTGCCGACCAGATTCTGGCCCAGCCCGGCGTGCGCCACGGGCAGCTTTATACCGTGCCGGGCGAACTGCATGTCGAAAGCCATCATCATGGCGAGGGGCAGGGCCATGCCCACCGGCACGAACATTTGAAAATCACCACCTGAAAACGGGCGCAAGCATCGTTCCCGGCGGGCAGGATGGATCGCGCTTTTGACGGTTCTGTGGGGCGCGGTGGCGCAAAAAAGGTATTTGCAAAATTATCAGCGGCAAATGAGAACAAACTTGCAACATCCATGAAACTGTGAGAGTGTTCGCATTATGTTCTCAATGTCTCTGTGTCGAGGATCCAGGGTTGCGCCCTTTCTTCCATACAGGGTACCCAGCGGTGGCGTTCCGCATTTAGGTCCGGGGAACCGCCTGCGTTGCATCTGACCCGGCCCTGTGGAATAAGAGAGTTCGAGCAATGATTCAAACCGCGCTGAATTTGGTGGATAAGGATACAATGGACAAGCAAAAGGCACTCGAAGCCGCCCTTGGACAGATCGAACGGGCATTTGGCAAAGGTTCGATCATGAAGCTGGGCCAGCGCGAAAATGCCGTTGATGTTTCTGCAATTTCAACCGGCTCGCTGGGGCTGGATATTGCACTGGGCATTGGTGGCCTGCCGCGGGGCCGTATTGTTGAAATTTATGGTCCGGAAAGCTCGGGTAAAACCACCCTTGCCCTGCATACCATCGCCGAAGCACAAAAGGCCGGGGGCACCTGCGCCTTTGTTGATGCCGAACATGCGCTGGATCCGTCCTATGCCCGCAAGCTGGGGGTCAATATCGACGATCTTTTGATCTCGCAGCCCGATGCCGGTGAACAGGCCCTGGAAATTGCCGATACCCTGGTACGTTCCGGTGCGATTGACGTTCTGGTCGTGGACTCGGTTGCCGCCCTGGTGCCGCGCGCCGAACTGGAAGGCGAAATGGGCGATACCCATGTCGGTCTTCAGGCCCGTCTGATGAGCCAGGCGCTGCGTAAGCTGACCAGTTCGGTCTCGCGCTCCAACTGCATGGTGATTTTCATCAACCAGATCCGCATGAAGATCGGCGTGATGTTTGGCAGCCCGGAAACAACAACCGGGGGCAACGCGCTGAAATTCTATGCGTCGGTCCGTCTGGATATTCGCCGTATCGGCCAGATCAAGGACCGGGACGAGGTGGTTGGCAACCAGACGCGGGTCAAGGTGGTCAAAAACAAAATGGCCCCGCCCTTCAAGCAGGTTGAATTCGACATCATGTATGGCGAAGGTGTCTCCAAGATGGGTGAAATCCTCGATCTTGGGGTCAAGGCCGGAATTGTTGAAAAATCGGGCTCGTGGTTCTCGTATAATTCCACCCGTGTCGGGCAGGGGCGTGAAAATGCCAAAAACTTCCTGCGCGAAAACACCGAAATGACCCAGGAAATCGAACGCGCCATTCGTGAAAGTGCCGGGCTGATTGCCGAAGGCATGACGAATATGAGCGAAGATGACTATAGCAACGATGACTGAGCAAGTTATCAAAGGCTGAAAACAACAAAGGCGGATGCTGCGGCATCCGCCTTTTGTGCGAGTCCTGTTCGGGCTTTAAAGACAAACCGGTTTCACCGGACCGTCTTTAACGGCTGCATCATTGCCGACCTTGAAAAGGCCGCAGCCCGTTATTTGATGATTGCGCAGGCAATCCTGCTTCCGGCATCACCGGAAGGCTGGGACATATAATCATCGGCCCCTTCATGAATGACGATGGCCTTGCCGCGAATCCCGATGGTGTCATCATCGAGTTTGACATTGGTGTTGATGACCTGGGTAAACAGTTCACCCTGTTCATTGACATACTGGTTGGGCATGTCCCCGGCATGGGGGCCGTTTTTGGATAAAAAGCCGTGGGTTTTATCGGTCGGGTTGAAATGCCCGCCCGCGGATTTAAAGTTGCTTGCGGCCTCGCAGGTGCCATTTTCATGAATATGAAATGCTACCCAGTGGTTTGGGGGCAGTTGGTCGATTTCCGCCTTGATCACAACACCACCATCCGTCGCCGTCAGCTCGGCGGTGCCGATTTCCTTGCTGTCGGTATTTTTAAAGGTGGCTGAGGCGTCGGTTTCGGCGAAGGCAGGAAAGGCAACAAGCGAAACAGCGCCGGCAAACAGCGCGATCAGGGGCACAATTATGGCTCGCATCGGTGTCCTCCTTGTTGAATTGCTACCTCACTGAACAAAGTTGGCCCGCTCTTTGTTCCCGGCTGTATTAAAATTGTTAAAATATTCCAGTATTCCCGCAGTGGTTTTACCATCCCGGCTTTTAACTGGGTTTGTCACCGGGGGATGTCTGGTGTGTGACGTGCGGCTTGAGGCTTGATGCTTGAGGCTTGAGGCTTGAGGCTTGAGGCTTGAGGTTGGCGGCTGGCGGCGGGGCGATGCACCCGGTGCAGGCGTTGATATGTTCAACATGCGGGACGCGACAGGATAGATGCGAAAACCGGCCTGGCGGGGGATGCCAGGCCGGTTTTTCTTCTTGCTGCTCGCTCGGTCTTATCCTAAGGGGCGATATTGGTGTGATCGCCGGTATTTCAAGAACCAAATCGCAACCCGGTGGCAAAATAATCAACCTGCGGGCAAGGCCCCGGGGCAGATTGCTGCACGGGTATGCAGGAATGCCGGTTTCAACCGGCGCGAAGGCCAAATTGCGGCCGGTTCCGATCCTGCATGGTGGCCGATTGTGCCGAATACTGGCTGGCCTGTGCGGTTTGGGTAATCTGTGTTTGCACCACCTGCTCGTCCCCCTGCGGGTTGGCGGCAGCGCGGGCGTCATCCTTTTGCGGGCCAAAAAGCTCGGTTATGCGGGCATCAAGCGATTTCAGGCCATCATCCAGGCGCTGCTGTGTGTCATTGATGCTGGCATTGACCGTTTCATTCAATGCGCCAAGGCCTTCCAGAATATCGCGGGCCTGATCAATGCCCTTGGCAATCCCGCGCGAGGCATCGGCCAGAATTTGCCGGGCTTCATCGCCATCATCGGCGCGGGCGGTAATCAGGTTGGAAACCTGGCCTAAAATCCGGTCAGCGACAGCTTCGGGGGTATAGTCATCCGGGTTGACACCCTGAATCGACAGACCGGAGCCAGAAAGATTTTCATTGATGGCCGCAACGATCTGATCGGTGCTTAAGGCCTGAACCGAATTTCCCGATAGCGAAATTTTGGTGGCATCGCCAAACACATTGCGCGCCGAGTCTCCGCCCGTCGAACTTGCGTTACCGCTTGCACCAGCATTGCCGCCCGGCAGATAGGCCTGGGCGGAACGTGTTGATATCCGGTTATCCTGAACAGTCTGGCCGCCAATAAGGAGGTCCATTTCCCTAGCTCCTGCGATCTTGCGCGGGAATTTCCACTACATCTTAACTTGGTAAGATCGCATATTATTGGGTAAAAATCCAGCTTGTTCTTAGCCGAAAGGTTGATATTCCGCGCTTGGCCCGCAGGGCTTCTCTGCCCGCAGAATGAACGTGGCCGGAATCAGCGGGATTTAATGCCTATAAATGCGATGGGGGATTGCACCTTGGGCCAAGCCCGATTATTGAACAGGGTTTAACCCATTTTACCCGGTCAGGACGTGTCGAAACTTTCCACGCTTTGACCTGACCCGATGCAGGAGCAGTTTGACAGTGGCAAACCCTACAGTGGCAAACTATCAGGAAAGCGCGCAGTCGTTTGAAAAACGCTGGCAGGAATACTGGCGGGAAAACGATACCTATCGCACGCCCAATCCCGGTGATGCGGATTTTGACCCGTCGAAAAAGAAAAGCGTGATCCTGGATATGTTCCCTTACCCCAGCGGGGTAGGGCTGCATATTGGTCATCCGCTGGGCTATATCGCAACCGATGTCAAGGCGCGCTACAAACGCATGAGCGGCTTTAACGTGCTGCATTCGATGGGCTTTGATGCCTTTGGCCTGCCCGCCGAACAATATGCCATTCAAACCGGCCAGCATCCGCGCATCACCACCGAAGCCAATATTGAAAACATGCTGCGCCAGTTTGAGGTGATCGGCCTGGGCCACGACCCGCACCGCCGTTTTGCCTCGACCGACCCGGAATATTATAAATGGACGCAGTGGATTTTCCTGCAGCTGTTTAACAGTTTCTATGATCCGCTCATGGAATGGACCGGCCCGGATGGCAATATTGTCATTGGTCGTGCCCGCCCGATTGCCGAACTGCGCCCGCTGCTCGAGGCCGGAGAATGGCTGCTGGATGAAGATGGCGTTGCCCAGCCCGCCAGCACCCTGGCCGATGGTATCAAGGCCGAAGGGGCTGCCATCGGGGCGGCAATTGACCGGGCCCGTCTGGCCTATGTCGATGAAGTGCCGGTTAACTGGTGCCCGATGCTCGGCACGGTTTTGTCGAACGAGGAAGTCACCAACGAAGGCAAGTCCGAACGTGGGGATTACCCGGTTTACAAACGCCCGCTTAAACAGTGGATGCTGCGCATTACCGATTATGCCGACCGTCTGGTGGCCGACCTTGAAGGTCTGAACTGGCCGAACGGCGTTGTTGAAATGCAAAAAAGCTGGATCGGCCGGTCGGTTGGCGCGCGGGTTAATTTCCCGGTGGAGACATCTTCGGGCGTGGACAGCAAAATTGCCGTTTACACCACCCGCCCGGATACTATTTTTGGCGCAACCTATATGGTGCTGGCCCCCGAACATCCGTTGGTTGATGCCCTGGTGGCTGAGGATGCCAAGGCCGCCGTGGCCGCCTATCGCCAGCAGGCCGCCGAGGTCAAGGCCGTTTCAGCCAAGGACGATGCCGAACGCGAAAAAACCGGTGTGTTTATCGGAGCCTATGCCACCAACCCGGTCACGGGCGATAAAATCCCGGTCTGGATTGCCGATTATGTCCTGATGGGCTATGGCACCGGCGCCATCATGGCGGTGCCCTCGGGCGACCAGCGCGACTTTGAATTTGCCCAAAAATTCAACCTGCCGATCAGGGCCACCACCCGCCCGACCGAAAACTGGCTAAACGATAACGCCCCGGCCGAACTTGCCGGTCTGGAAGGCGATGCGCTGCTGGCAAAATATGTCGAAGCCCCCGAAAGCTTTGCTGCGGCCTATACCGAAACCGGTGAAACCATCAATTCCGCCAATGACAGCGTTTCGCTGAACGGCCTTGCCACGCCCGATGCCAAAACCCGGATGATTGGATGGCTGGAACAAAACGGTATTGGCCGGGGGCGCACGCAATACAAACTGCGTGACTGGCTGTTCTCGCGCCAGCGCTATTGGGGCGAGCCGTTCCCGGTGCTGTTTGATATCGAGACCGGCCAGGTGCATGGTGTCGCCGAAAGCGCTCTGCCGGTTTTGCTGCCCGACATGACCGATTTCCGCCCGCAATCGAACGAGGACCCGAATTCCGAACCCCAGCCGCCGCTGGCCCGCGCCACGGAATGGATGGAAGTTGCCGGGATCGTGCTTGATGACGGGTCGGTTCTGCCGGTGGATGCCCAGGCAGGTGAGACCTTTATTCATAACGGTGTGGAATATCCGGTGCGTGCGTTCAAGCGCGATGCCAATTCCATGCCCAACTGGGCCGGCTCGTGCTGGTATTTCCTGCGCTATTTCGATGCCCATAACGACGATGCCTTTGTCGCGCCCGAGGCCGCCGATTACTGGTCCAAAACCCTGGATGACAATGGCAAGCCGTTGCCAGGTGCGGTGGACCTTTATGTCGGCGGGGCGGAACATGCGGTGCTGCATTTGCTCTATTCACGTTTCTGGCACAAGGTGCTGTATGATCTGGGCCACGTGCAAACGCCCGAACCGTTCCAGCAACTGTTTAACCAGGGCATGATTACGGCGGATGCCTATACCGACGCGCGCGGTGTATATGTTGATATTCACGATGTCGAAATGCGCGATGTGGATGGCAAAAAACAGCCCTTTAACAGCAAAACGGGCGAAGCCCTGATCACTGTTCCGGGCAAGATGGGCAAGCGCTATAAAAACGGTATCCCGCCCGAGGAAGTGTGCGATCAATATACGATCGATACTTTCCGCGCCTATGAAATGTATATGGGCCCGCTTGATAGTTCCAAACCCTGGCAGTCCGATGCCATTGTCGGCATGTTGCGCTTTTTGGGCAATGTCTGGAAACTGGCAACCCAGGCGGAACGCACCGATGTGGTGGATGCGAAAATCGACAGTCTGGTGCACAAGACCATCGAAAAGGTCGGCAGTGACATTGATAATCTGCGCCTTAACACCGCGCTGGCGGCCCTGATCGAACTGACCAATGCCCTGGGCAAGCAGAAGGCCGTGCATGAAGACCATATTCGCGCCCTTTACCTGATGGTTTCGCCCTTTGCCCCGCATCTGGGCGAGGAACTGGCCAGCACCCTGGCCCCGGATGAATTTGCCAGCCGCAAATCGGTCATCAAGTTTGACTGGCCGGTGTTCGATGCGGAAAAGGCCAGGGATGACGAATTTGAAGTGCCGGTTCAGGTTAATGGCAAAAAGCGTGGCACGATCATGGTGGCCGCCGATGCCGACCAGGCGATGGTCGAGGCCCTTGCCAAGGCCGAGGAAAATGTGGCCCGCCACATTGACGGCAAGGAAATCGTCAAGCTGATTTATGTCGCCAAGCCGACCCCGAAACTGGTCAATATCGTGGTGAAGGGCTAAGCCCGGCACAGAATCTTGAAAATGGCGCGTTTTGCCGGTTGGTTCCGGGACGCGCCATTTTTGTTTGCGGGGGCTGGTGCCCTGTGTTTTTCAATTAATTTGCTTCTAATCTGCGGTAATATGGCCTATTAGGCTTGTTGCAGTGCAAAATACCCCGGCTGGCCGTTCTGGCGGGCCGTTGCTATTCTAGATATGTGATGGCTCTATTTTAAAAAGGCTGGCCCCTGGGGCTGCCGGTATCGCATATCGCAACCCCGGAGAATTCATGACACCGTCTGGCAGTGCCGTGCGTTTTGTCCTGTTTGTCAATGGATTGCTTCTCATCATTCTGGCCTGTGCGATGGTGGTGCCGATGATGGTGGACCTTGGCCTTGCCAATTCCGATTGGTGGGCCTTCGCCGGGTCATCGGGCACATGCTGTTTTGTTGGGGCGTCGCTCGCCCTGTCGTGCCGGGGGTTGTCCGACCGGCTGAATGCGCGGGCCGGATATTTGCTGACGGTTTCGGCCTGGGTCTCGGTCAGTTTGTTTGGCGCGCTGCCGCTTTATTTTTCCACCTTGGGCCTCAGTTTTACCGACGCCTATTTTGAAACCATGTCGGCCCTGACCACAACGGGCTCCACGGTGTTAAGCGGGCTTGATACAATGGCACCGGGGTTGCTGTTGTGGCGCTCGCTGATGCAATGGATTGGCGGGGTCGGTATTGTTGTCATGGCGATGATGCTGCTGCCGATGTTGCGTGTTGGCGGAATGCAGCTTTTCCGCACCGAATCGTCGGATATTTCCGGCAAGCCGGTGGCGCGGGTTGTGCAAATGGCGGCCCTGACGGTGGCGGTTTATGTGGGGCTGTCGGTATTGTGCGCCATTGGTTATGATCTGGCCGGGATGGGGGCGTTTGATGCCATCAATCATGCGATGGCAACCATTGCCACGGGCGGCTATTCGACCAAGGATGCCTCGATTGGTTATTTTAATTCCGTCGGGATCGAAATGGTCGGCATTGTTTTTATGGCCGCCGGGGCCCTGCCGCTGATTTTTTATGCCCATTTATTTACCAAGGGCAGCCGGGCCTTTTTTCAGGAACGCCAGGTTCTGGTTTTTCTGTGTATCCTGACGGTCGCCATTTTACTGATGACAACCTGGAACGTCACCAACAATCACATGCCAGTCTGGCATGCCTTGCGGGTGTCGGCCTTTAACGTCACATCGGTTCTGACCGATACCGGCTTTGCCACCAGCGATTTTGGCGCCTGGGGCAGCTTTGCCATTGGTTTGATGTTTATGCTGATGCTGATTGGCGGCTGTGCGGGCTCGACCGCGGGGGGTATCAAGGTTTTCCGCTGGCAAATTCTGGGTGCCGGTCTGTTGCGCCAGTTGCGCCAGATGGTGCGGCCCAATCAGATTTTACTCACCCGTTATGCCGGGCGGGCGGTGGATGAACCGACCATCCTGGGGGTCCGCAATTTCTTTTTCATCTATATGATGACGCTGCTCATCCTCTCGCTGGCGGTTATGGCAACCGGGCCGGATTTTCTGTCGGCCATATCGCTTGTAGCCCAGGGCATGGCAAATGCCGGGCCGGGGCTGGGCGTTTTGGGCGGCCCGTCCGGCAATTTCGAGGCGCTTTCCGACCCCACCAAATGGATCCTTATTCTGGCGATGTTGCTGGGCCGGTTGGAGCTGATGACGGTCTATGTTCTGTTCATCGCCGATTACTGGCGCGACTGAGGCAAAAGAGCCAGATCAAAGCCAGTCCTGCATTGACGCTGTATTTTCCTGTCGATAGAAGTACAGCCACATTTTTGAATATCGGAAAGTCAGTTTCATGAGCCACGGACGCAAGGTTTCGGTTATCGGTTTGGGCTATGTCGGTTTGCCCGTTGCAGTTGCCTTTGGGACAAGCAATGGGGAAACCATTGCGTTTGACATCAACAAGGCCCGTATTGCGCAATTGCGTGCCGGGCAGGATGCCACCGGCGAGGTGGATGCACCGGAACTGGCGGCCGCCAACCTGTTGCTGACCGATAACGCCCAGGACCTTGCCAGGGCCGATTTTCATATCGTCACGGTACCGACCCCGATTGACCAGGCCAACCTGCCGGATTTGTCGCCCTTGCGTGCGGCCTCCAAAACGGTGGGGGCGATCCTGAAAAAGGGTGATATCGTGGTTTATGAAAGCACGGTTTACCCTGGTGCGACCGAAGATGTTTGCGTGCCGATCCTGGAAGCTCAATCGGGCCTGAAGGCGGGTACCGATTTTACGGTGGGCTATTCGCCCGAACGCATCAATCCCGGTGATCGTGAACACCGTTTTACCACCATTACCAAGGTTGTTTCGGGCCAGACGCCGGAAACGCTTGAAATTGTCGCCGCTGTTTATGGCAGTGTCGTGACCGCCGGTATCCACAAGGCCCCGACGATCAAGGCGGCCGAGGCGGCAAAGGTGATTGAAAACACCCAGCGCGACCTCAACATTGCGCTGATGAATGAATTGTCGCTGATTTTTGATCGTGCCGGTATTGATACCAGCGATGTTCTGGCCGCCGCAGGCACCAAATGGAACTTCCTGCGCTTTACCCCCGGTCTGGTGGGCGGGCACTGCATTGGGGTGGACCCCTATTACCTGACCCACAAGGCCGAAGAACTGGGCTATTACCCGCAGGTTATTCTGGCCGGTCGCCGTATTAATGATGGCATGGGCGAGGTTGTTGCCAACAAGGTGATTCGCGCCCTGATGCGCAAAGGCGGCATGAACAAGCCGACCGTCACCGTACTGGGCCTGACCTTTAAGGAAAATGTGCCCGATATTCGCAATACCCGCGTGATTGATATTATCGATGAATTGCGCGATGCGGGCATTACCGTGCAGGTCCATGACCCGAAGGCTGATGCTGCCGAAGTCGCCCATGAATTTGATGGCCTGCAACTTGTGGCAATGGACGATCTGAAACCGGCGGACGCGGTTGTGATGGCGGTTTCGCATCAGGAATATGTCAGGGGCGGATGGGATCTGGTCACGCGCCTTTTGGCCGGTGGTCAGGGCTTTGTTGCCGATGTGCGGGCCATGCTGCCGCGTGATGACCGCCCGGATGCCATAGAGCTTTGGCGTTTGTAATCCACGTTTATAGCAGCCGCTCAAACAGTGCGGTTAACCTGCTTTCAAAAATATCCGGATCAAAGGCCGCCCTGAAGGTTTCGTGGGCGGCCTTTGCCATTTTGAGCCGCAGCTCCGGGTTGTTATGCAGTTTTAAAATCAACCCGGCCAGTTCGTCTGCATCATTGGCATTGCGCAGAATATAGCCGTTTTGACCATCGGTAATCACATCGCCCAGCGTGCCCGCATCGCTGCAAATAACCGGTAGCCCGTGCGCCAGTGCTTCCAGCACCACAAGCGGCTGCGCCTCGTTGGCGTAACGGCTGGGAAAGACAAACAGGTCACAGGCCTCAAACAGCCTTGTCTTTTCATCGTGTCCCACAGGTCCGTGATAGGTGCTATTTGTCTCAAGCCCGGCCTGTTTGCGCAGGGTATTTACATCCGCTGCCGATAGGTCCGCTTCGGCCCCGGCAATATCCAAATACAAGTCGGGCTGGCTTTGCCGGGCGATGCCAACGGCTTTAATGACCGTTTCAACGCCTTTGCTGCGGATCAGGTTGGAAAGATAAAGGATGCGTAACGGGCGTTGCGAGTGTTCGCGCACCTGATTGCGGGACTTTTCCGGTGTGTCGGCACAATTGGCAATCACGGCAGGATGACAGCCAAGCCCGTCAATTTCGGGCATCAAAGCCGGGCCAAGGATGATCGCGGTTTGGTACCTGAAAACCCGTTTTTGCACAAACCCGGCCAGCCAGGATGTATCGCGCAGGGTTTTAAGACCGCGACCATGCAGGTGAAACACAATCGGCAGGCGTATTGCGCGCAGCATCAGGGCATAAAAACTGTCGCGCCAAAAGGCCGGGCCATTGGGGGCGAAGCTGGCATAAACAAGGTCTGGCCGCTGGGTCAGGATGCGCCAGAGCAGAACCACGCCATACCACATCGCCCGTCCATATTTTGCGATAGAGGATCGGCCAATGGTGGCAATGTCGTGCGAAAAGCGCAATTCATGCACCGAAACCCGGTAATGCTGTGCCAGCACGTTGATTGCCCGCTGGTTCATGATGGCCGCGCCATGCAGGGGTGGGGGCAAATGCACCAGGGCGAGGATATGTTTTTTGCGTAGCTTGCCGGTTTGGCGTATTTCGCGGTTTTGTGCCCGCGATGCCTGCAATGTCCGCCTGTAATGGCGCAGATCATAGGCCCGCATCCAGAGCGGCGGTTTCAGACGGGCGCGGTAACGATTGCGCACCATCAGCGCCGTGCGATGATAGTTTTGTGCCGATACGGCCTGATAGTGCCGGTCATCGCCCTTATGCCGCACAATCAGGGGTTGGTCGTAAAAAATAAGGGATTGATGCGCCGATTGCGCCAGCACCCGCAGGTAAAAATCAAGATCTAGGCAGCATGGAAGGGTTTCGTCATATCCCCCGGCATCGCGCCAGAGCCGTTTGTTAAAGGCCAGGGCGGAATGATGCAGGGGATTCCCGCGATAAAGCCGTGTTGCCTTGAGGATTCGGATTTTACCCATCTTGCTGGTTTTGCCATTCGATGGCGACATGGCATCGCAAAATATCAGATGATCGGGATGGCGCGATAATAGATCACGCATTGCCGATAGTCGTGCGGGCAGACTGCGATCATCCACATCCTGAATGGCGATATTTGTGGTGGGGGCTGCCTTAATCGCCCTGTTTAACGCGGCCCCCCGGCCCATTCTGCCCAGGCTTAACAGGGTAATGCGCGGATCATGCGCCAGTGTTTGCGGCAAACACACTGCCGGGACGGAGCCATCATCGACGATTACGGCATGATCATTGGGGGCCAAAATTTCCGCCAGATTGGCAAAATAACCCGGCCAGTGCACCTGCCCGTTATGGATGGTGGTGATGATTGTGATGCCATCATCTGCCAATGATGCGTTGCCGGATCGTGTCATGGCTGATCCTGCCGCCAGGTCAGGGTCAGTTCTGCGCGGCATCCGGTTTCCGGGGAAAGCGGCATTTGGCAAAACAATACGTGCACCCGGCCCAGGGCGGAAAAATGGTTGGAGCGGGTTAAATGCAGCGGGGCCGAGCCGGTGATTTCCAGCCCGATGGCGGGAAAATAAAACCGGTTTTCTGCCATTTGGTGCCCGCATAAACCGTGTGGAATAAACAGGCGAAACAGGCGGGCCGATGCCGGGGCGCGGCTTTTTGTAATCGGGTCTGGCGGCAAAATCTGGTCGGTCCAGGAAATCGCGCGTTCAGTAAAATGAATTGCCCGCTGCCCGCGCCACGGGCCAAGCAGAAAGGGCAGCAAATATGTATCATCCTGATATGTTGCGGTATCGGGCTGTGCAAATATCGTGGTGCCGGGCAAACAGGGCAGGGGCAGGCTGGCGGTGCTATAGGGACTGATAAAATCCTGCTCGCCGCCACAGGGCGGCAGGATGATGGTGCCGTTTGGCGATGTAATGACCGGCATCGGGGTGAGGTCATAGGGGCTTTGGCCCGCAAGGGTCATTTGCGCACAATAGGCCGGGCTGTGATAGAGGCGGAAAATTCGGGAAGTTGCCGTCGCATTTTGGGGTATGTCAGGTGTTGGCACAGTCCTGTTTTCCGGCAGTTTACCGGCACATAGCAGGAAAAAACCGGCAAAGGCCAGATAGTCATAATACCGGTTATAGCTATACCAGCCGGGGCTGGTGTGGGCGTTTTTTCCGTCCTGATCCGCCAGCAAATTAAGCGGTATTGTCTGGTGCAAAAGCAGGCTTTGTTCAATCCGGTCGAGCAATATCTGTGCTGTGGTTTCCTTGCCTGCCTTGAGCAGGGCGTAAATGGCACTGACCATGCCAAAACTTTGCCCGGCCCCGCGCCCGACGATATTGGCATGGCCGCTTTGTCGGGTGATATGATCGATCAGGTCCGTTGCCGCGATGGCCGCCTTTTGGCAGGCCGGTTGCAGGCTGAAACCCAGCAGGGCGGCGCAAAAGGCATGATACTGCGCGGAAAAACATCCGCGCCGGTCCAGAAACGCCGGGCCATCGCGAAAGTGCCGGTCAATGATGCGCCACAGCAAACGGGCGGCAAAACGTGCGGGGAATGATCCCTTTTCCAGGCACAACATGCGCAAAATCAGCCAGTTGCCAACCCGCGCATTTTGCCAGGGTTTGCCTTTCAGGATGGTGCGGCGCTGTCGGGTTGTTAGCGCCGGGGTATGGGACAGGGCAAATGCGATAAATTCACGATGATATTTGGCCCCGTCATCCTGTTGTTTCAGGGCCTCAAGCGCGCGGGTGATGGTGGTGTGATATTTGGCGGGGTCAAGGTTATGCCAAAGCGCAAGGGCAAAGGCGGTGGCGTAAAACCCATGCCGGGGGAAATCGCCTGTTGTGGTTTGATCGCGTGCCAGAATATCCGCCACCAGCACGGCCAGCCGATGGGCCCGCCTTTGCGCCGACGGGTGGCTGTCATTCGCGGCAATGGCGTTAAAACGCCCTAGTGAAAATGACATGTCACCTCCAGCATCAGGCTTTGGCCTGCTGGCACGATATTAAGCGGCACCGCCTGAATTTCCGGCGCATGACGTCCCCATTTTTCACGCAACCGCCAAAATAGTGCCTTGCCGCCCGGTATATGCCAAATCACGCGGGCCAGGGCATGGGGGCAGGACAGGGTGAAAAACCGGTTGGCCCAGCGCAGCCAGATGTCATCTATCGGTGCGGTGGGGAGCAGGCGGGCATGAATGATCCAGTGATCATCACGGTCCCGCAGATACATATAGGGGGCAAAACGCCCGGCCCCGTCGGTGTGATCCAGCGTCACCGTGATGTTGTTTTCACCGGCCTTTAACTGGACCTCGCGCACCGGATGCAGGCGGTATCTGTCGCTGTTTTTGTGGGTAAATGCCTTTCCGGCGATGATGCCGTGATCAATCGCCGATTTATCAAAAACCAGCCGGATCACGGTATCCTGAAGCGGGCTGTTGGTCTGCGCGGTAAAACAGGCGCGGATGTGAATGGTTTTTGCCGCCGCATCCAAGCGGGTTTGGTAATCCAGCCGCCAGCACCCATTGGCAAAGTGATAATCCTGCCCGCTTTGGCGGATGTGGCGGCTGTTATCATCAAGCGTTAAAAAGGAGTACCGGTCCGATGCCTCAAACCCCCACGGGCCAAAGGTAATCGCGCCATAATGCCCTTCAATCAGGCGGTTATTTTCGATTGTTGCGCTTAATGCTGGCATGGGGCGGCCTCGGTCGCGGCGGGGTGAACCCGTCCGGCGCAATAAAGGGTAATTGCCAGCACCGCCAGCTTGATATTCATCGCCAGCATAATGGCCGTCGCATTTTCGCAGTGCGGGATCACTGCCGCCCCGGCCAAAATGACAAGGCCAGCAAAACAGGCGGTAACAAAATGGCCGGATTGTTCCTGCAAGACCAGAAACTGGCGCGACACAAGGGCAAGCAGCAGCGGCCAAAAGGCAGCCATGCGTAACAATGCGGTTTCGTCCTCCCCGCTATGCCCGAAGAGCAGGTTTAAGGCGATGTGCGGCAACAGCATGAAGCCCAAACTTATACCCAGTGCTGGCAGGAGCAACCAAATGTCGCGGATTTTATCCTGCCTGTTTTGCGCAAACAGCACGCCGGAAATTGCGCTAATCAGCGCGGCACCAAGCAGCAATAACCGATGCACCAGCAACAGGGCATCGCGTTCCGTCGTTGGCAATGTGGCGGGCAGCAGGGCCATATCGATATTGGGCAGCAGGCCCACCAGCAGGGTAAAGCCAATCAGTTGCGGCCAGATACTGGCCGGTAAGTGGCTGGTTGGCGGGGGCGCTGGGCGGCTTGGTTTGTCAAAGGCAAAAAAGAAGGATGCGATGCCGCTGGTCAAACTGATGGCCGGGGCAGTGGCGTACAGCCAGAAGGGCGCTGTGGCATAGGTCGTGGCATAAAGTGCCACCACAATACCCGCTGCCTGCCCCAATGCGCCGATGATCAGGATTTTGTGAAACTGCAAACGGGCCGTGACGAACCAGTCTGGCGACAGCGATGCGGCCAGCGGCATGATCAGTACCGGCCAGGCAACGGGCGGAAGGTTTGGCGCAATCAGCACGATGGCAATGCCCGCAATGATGAGTCGGAGCATTACGATCAGACCGACGGACTGCCATTGCCGATATTGCGCCAACCGCACCAATAATGGCCCGCATCCGGCCTGGGTTAGGCTGACGGCGACAGTAATCGCCACCAGAGCGGCAAAATAGCGCGCCAGCAGATCGGGCGCAAAACCGTGGCCGAGAATAAGCAGAATGATCAATCCGCCCGCCCGGTTGAGCACGGTGCTGGCAATCAGCCACAGCGGGGCATGTCGGTTATCACGGGCCAAGCCATTATCCATGCGCTGATAACACCCGATCATAGGCGGCACAGACCCGGTTGCCATAGCCTTGCGTGAGTTGGCGGGCAATTGTGGCACTCGCGGCGGTGCCAAGGCGATTGCGCAAGGCTGTATCGTGCATCAACCGGGTAATCGCGGCGCATAACGCGCCCGGATCACGCGGCGGAATGATCAGCCCGTTTTGACCATCTGTAATCGCACTTCCGGCATCATGGGTGGAGATCACGGGCAGAGATGCGGCCATTGCCTCCTGCACGGCCAGGCTGGCCCCTTCTGACAGGCTGGGAAAAACAAAAATATCGGCTGCATTCAGGGCGTCTGGAATGTCGCTGGCGGGAATGGGCCCGTGCCAAATCACCCCTTTTGGCAGATTGGCGGTTAAGCTGACGGCACAGCTTCGGGCCTTGCCAATCAGGGTCAGGGTGATGGCGTCACCATATTGGGCGCGCAGTGTTTTGAACGCCTGCAACAGGGCGGAAATGCCCTTTGCCAGCGATAATTCACCGATATAAAGCAGGCGTATTGGGTTTTCTGGCGCGGTGGGGCGTTGCAGCAACAGGCATTGGCGGGCCAGCGGGGCATCAAACGGGATGATGTGAATGCGGTTTTCTTTAATACCGCATTCAAGCAATCCTTCGGCCACGGTAACGGACGGGGCAAAAACGGCGCTGGCAAATCGGGCCTCGGCAGTGCGGCGGCGGGCGAGGAAGCCTGAAATCTCGCGCCATTTTTGTCCTTGCGCCTGATATTCACCGGTCAATTGCCGGGCGCGGATTGGTGCAAGCTGCCCTGTTACATCGCTGATGGTTGGAATTTTGTGCCGGTGGGCCTTTTGCAGGGCGGGAAGGCTGTAATTGCCCTGCCCGTGCAACAGGCGTACGCCGGGCGGCATGTGGCGTGCGGCAAGCCAGGACAAAGGCAGGTCGGATGCCAGGTTGTGGGCGGGCAGGCGCAGTAATCGGGCGGATTTCCCCAACAGGTCCGGCAGGAGGTGACGGCCGGGAATGGCGGCAAGGCTGGCATCGACCTGGCGAGATGGACGGGTAAGCCAGGCATGCAGGAGGCGCGGATTTTCAGAAGGGCAGGAATACCGCCAAAAACTGTCCCAGCGGGCAAGGCGACGCTGCCCGGCCAAATGGGCGGCCAGCAGGGCAAACTGGTCCACCCGGCCAATCATCCAGACATCGCCGGTCATTCAGGCGTCTTTCCCGGGTGGCAAAATGCCACCTTAAACGGGTGCCCCCATTGCATGCTGATCCCCCCGGTTCCAGCTTCTTGCGATTTGCAAACCTTAGCCGACAAGTCCGGGTTGTGGCAAAGCAAACCGAACGCAAATTTCATTGCTGCGTCGCCAGGACCTGCTGGCAGATACGCAATGTTTGCGCGGCAATGGTGTCGGCAGTGTTGCGGGCAATGGCGGCCTGCTGTTGTGCCAGATGACGGGCGCGAAATGCCGGATTTTTCAGCAGGCGTGTTGATATGTTGATCCAGCGATTAAGTTGGTCGGCGGATGTTGGTTGGGGCAGCATGGTTTCGCCATTGACCAAAACATCATGGGCGCATCCGGTTTGATCCGATGCCATTGCCACTGTGCCACACACAATCGCCTCGATCACGGCAACGCCATAGGCATCGCTGTATGAGGGCAGTACAAACAGTTTGGCGCTGCCATAGATGCGGGCCAGGTCGCCGGGCGGGACGACGGGGATAAACGTTGAGAGGGCCGCAATTCCCGCCTGGGTGATTTTGGCCTGCACGGCGGCGTGGTCCTGTGGTGCGATTCCGGCGATGGCAATGGTTGTGACAGTTTGGTTCTGCGCAAGTTGTGCGGCCAGTTTTAGAAACAGGTCAAACCCCTTTGCCGCTGTCGGGCGGCCACACCAAAGCAGGTCATAAGCGCGGTGCTGCCAGACGGGCAGGTCTGTTGCAGGCAGCGTAAAGGACGGTGCAATTGGAATGATGGCAATTTGATCGGCCTTCAGGCCATTGGCGGCAAACCATTTGGCCCCCGGTATGCTGGCGGCCATACCGGCATGGGCATGGGCCAGAATATCGCGGCGCATTTTATTGCGCAGCGGATTTTTAAAAACCGCATCGGAGCCCGCCCAGCCGTCAAACCGGATGATATAGGGAATGTTGTATTTACGGCACCATTTATGGGCCTGCCACATGGCACTGCCAAACCCGGCAAGGATCACAATATCCGGTTCAAACTGCGCAAGTGATGGCGCGGGCGATGCGGTAAGGGCGAGGCTGCGGTTTTCCCCAAGCGGCACATGGATGCCCGGCAGGATGACTTGCGAAAACAGGCCTGATGGATCGGCCCAGTTGCGTTGGGGTTCGTTTTTATGGGTGCGAAAAATGCGCAATGCACCGCCATCGGCCTTTACCCGCCAGGCAAGTATCTGGTGGGCATGATACCGGTAAGGCGGGATCAGATTGCTGATCAGTGCAATTTTCACGCTTATCTTTCAATATAAGGATGTTTTTTTGACAGGTTATGCCATCCTTGATGTGCGGTTAACAGCAAACTGAACTGGGGGCAGGTTGCTTGTCAAAGATAACTACCTTTTTTGATTTGCATCTGGACCGGCGGGGGTCGGACCAGTTGCGCGACGATATTCTGGCCGGGTTAAAGGCCGGTAATTCGATGCGGCATATTTCGCTAAACGCCATCAAGCTGGTGGCGGGGCGTAAAGACCCGGTTTTGGGCCGCGCACTGCGATCGTGCGACTGCCTGAGTGCCGATGGCATGGGCATTGTCTGGGCGGCCAAAATGCTGGGTTATTCCCTGGCCGGGCGCGTGACCGGTATTGATTTGATGATCAACCTGATGCCCGGTCTGGCAGCGCAGGGCACATCCGTTTTTTTGCTGGGTGCGCGGCCGGATATTGTGGCGCAGACGGCCCGCAATCTGACCCGGGATTATCCCGGTTTGACCATTGCGGGATTTTGCGATGGCTATGGTAAAAGTGATGGCGAAATGGCCGCCCTGGTGCGCCAAAGCGGGGCCGATGTGGTGTTTGTTGCCCTGCCCAGCCCGCGCAAGGAATGCTTTGTCACCGATTATGCCGATGCGTGTGGTGCCTGCCTGCTGGTTGGGGTCGGCGGGGCATTTGATGTGATTTCGGGGGCGGTGAAACGCGCGCCTTTGGGCTGGCAAAGGGCCGGGCTGGAATGGTTTTGGCGGGTATTACAGGCCCCGCGCAGCATGACCGGGCGCTATGTGCGCGGGTTGGGGCAGTTTGGTTTTCTGGTGGTGCGCCATTGGTGGGCTAGGCAGCTTGTGGCAAAAAGACCGGTGGTGCAGGGGCGGTTGCTGCGGATATTGACCGTGATTGTGCTGATCAGTGGCATGTTGGGGGCGGGCACGGCACTGGGCCAGGGGCTGGCGCGCCAGGCCCCTTCCGCGACCGGCTTAACCATGCCTGCCGCCGGGCGGGAGGCGATAAATCGTAACGGGGTGTCCCTTGCCAGGGCTCTGGCCGCGCTCAAGAGCGATAAAACCGCCGTCCCCGCGCAAAATGAACAGGATTTGACGGCCGATGCTGCCCTCGTGGTGGCCGGTTTTCTTGAAGGGCTGGTGAATGTCACGCATCCCGGATTATTACCGGCAATGGATGGGGCGACTTTGACATCCGTTCTTGCGACTTTTTTTGACCGTCCGTCAGAAGATACCCAAAATGCGCTAACAGGGCCATCGCCTGTTCTGGTACGCATCCTGTCCACGCTGGAGCAGGTTTTTGCCAGCCTGCTGGTGCAGCAATTCATACCGGCAACATTGATGGGCGGGATTCAGGGCCTGCTGGCCAATGCCTTGCTGGTGGCCATTTTGCGCTATGGCGATGGGGGCGGGGACCCGGCCCGGCTGGCCCATCACTATGCGCCGGGCCTGTCGGCGGCGGCATTTGGCAATGCGGGCGACGGGTTTGATCGTTATAGGCCGCTTATGCCCGTTGTGCCGGAAAATAACAGGCCTGCCGAACCGGCCATTTTTGCCCGCCCCGGTGTGGTGGCACAGGTTTTTGCCGCCCCGGAACCGGGAGACCGCGACATGCCCGCCCCTTTTGACCCGGAAAAGCCGGTTGTGCAAAATCCGAACGGGAATGAGGGCTGGTGGCCTGACGATGCCAGCCCGCGTTAAAGACCACCTGTCTCCAGCCTTCCCGGAATATCTTTTGACGGCATGATGTTAAGTTTTGATTGGATACCATGACGCAGCGTGACCCCCAGAACAGGGCAGGCGGGCAGCCGGTAACGCTCGCGGATATGGTGCCGGTGATCTGGCGGCGACGCGGCGTGGTATTGCTGGTTTTGGCGCTGCTTTTGGGGCTGGTGGCCGCCCTGGTACCGTTATGGCAGCCAGATTATCAGGCGCGGGCGCAAATTGGTTTTTTGCCGGCAACTCCGGCCCCGCTGGCGCACAGTGATAACGGTGCCGCGCCCCCGGCGATTTTTCAGATTTCGGATATTGATACCGAAATGGCAGTTTTGCGCAGTACGGCGGTATTATCGGCCGCCCGTGCGGTTTTGCGCGGCGAGGGGGTGAATTTCGACCCCGAACCGTCCAAACTGGCCCAATGGCTGGGTATGGACAGGGCCAAAACCCCGGTTATTCCGCCTGGCGAAAGCATTGAAACCGTCCGCGAAGCCCGCGACATTGCCATTTTGCGCGGCAAGATCAAAACCGCGCAACTTGATAATGCCCGCGTGATCGAGGTTTCCCTGTTTGACCGTAACCCGGCACGGGCGCGCCAGATGCTTGATGCGGTGATCAACAGTTATGTCTGGAAACGGCAAAATGATTTGCGCGGCAAACTGGCCGACCAATATGACGAAACCCTGCGCCAGCGCGACGCGGCCATAATTCGCCAGCAACAGCAGCAACAGGCCCTGATGGACTGGCAGGATGCCCATTCGCTTGCGTTTGGGGGATTTGCGGGTGTGGCAGGGCAAAACGGGGCGGATGACAGTAAGGCAGGCAGCCTTGAAACCCTGCGCCAGCAACGCGAAGCCGCCCGGATTGACCTGGCAGCCCTGCAATCGCGCCAGCAGGCGGTGGCACGGGCCAATGGCGATGTTGCCGCCCTGATGCGCCTGCCGGAAATTGCCAATAATGATGCCGTGCGCGAGCTGAATTTGCGTCTGGCTCAATTGCGGGGCATGGCGGCGGACCTTGCGCGCCGATATGGCCCGCGCCACCCGCTGGTACAGGCCAACCAGGCGCAAATTGTCCAGGCAGAGGATGATTTGCAAACCGCAATCAGTGCGCAAATCGCGGCGATTAACCGGGATGCCGGGGAAGCAGCAACCCGCCTTGCCAGTTATGAGGCGGAATATCGCCGCATCATGGCGGAAATGGCGGCCAATAACCGGGACCGGTTGGCGTTTGTGCAATTGCAACGTGCCCTGGAGGATGCCGGACGTGAGGTCGCCATCCTGTCGGACCGGGCGCGCCTGATGCAATCGCAACTGGCCGCCCTGCGCCCGGATGTGGAGATTTTGCAGGCCCCGGAAATACCGGGCAAACCGGTTTTTCCGTCGCGCCGTCACCTGGCCGTTCTGGGCGGTGCCGTGGCGATTTTGCTGGCGCTTGCGGCGGCCATTTTGCGCGATTATTTGGACCGTGCCCTGCACCGTGCCCAGGATGCCGAAACCCTGACCGGATTGCCGATATTTGCCGTTTTGCCGCGCATGACAAAACGTGACCCGCAAGGCCGTGCCGCCGACGAGGAAAACGAGGCCATCGGCCATTTGCAAACCATCATTCGTTTGCGGCATGAGCGCCGTACACCGCGTATGGAACAGGCCCCAACCGTGCCAACTGACCCGGCCGCGACCGGGCGGGTGATATGTGTGACATCGCCCATGCCCGGCGATGGCAAAAGCCGCCTTGCGCGAAAAATTGCCGCCCGGTTTGCCCGCAACAGGCATCGGGTTTTATTACTGGATGGTGATTTACGTCGCCCGACCCGCCTGATGGACCAGGGGTTTGCCAGTTTGATGACAAAACAGCCGGCGCAGGATGAGGGTGATTTTACCCATGCGAGCATCCCCCCTTCATTGCGGAACTTGCAAGGGGTGTTGCAGGGGGATTGCGGGGTGGAGGACGCGGTTTTAAGGCTGCGTGACAGAGATTTGCCGGGCAGTGAGCCGGTACCGGAATATGATTTTCTCGGCGCTGAAGATGCCGTGGCATCGGCGCTGGCCGGGCAATTGATGGCGGAAAAACTGGGTCCGTTGATCGTCGATTTAAAAACGCGCTATGATTTTATCGTCATTGATGCGCCGCCGGTTCTGTCTGTTGCCGATGCCATCTGGCTGATGCGCGTGGCCGACGACAGATTGCTGCTATTGCGGGCAGGCAAAAGCCACCGGGAAGACATTAGTGATGCCGCGAACCGCCTGGCACAGGCAGGATGTGCGGCGGACGGGATCGTCTTTAGCGGCGTGTCGCGGCGCGGGGCCTATTATGGCAGTAAAAAACGGCGCAAAGCATCATGAGGGACGGGAAAACAGCAGCCGCCAAAACGCCAGCTTGTGGGCGTCATCCAATGCGCCGTCGCGCCGGGGGCTGCGTCCTTTTAGGTTTTACGCTTGTCCTGTTGGGCCTTTCGGGGCATCGGTTATGGCAGGATGCGCGGGCCTTTATGGATGCCCCAAACCGGCAAGCCGCGCTGAAGGCGGGGGACGGGATTGTCCCGGAAACCTTGCGGCAAAGGATTAATCAGGCGCTGGCACGGCAGGATTTTGTAACGGCCAGTCGTGCGTTGAAGACGTTGCAACATCTTTATCCCAATGATGTTTCTGTCGAATTACAGGTGATTTACGGCCGGATGATGCGGCTGCGGAGCATCGGCGGGCTGACGGCTGAAAAACGGGCCGCAATCACCCGTGACATACGCAAGGTAATGAGCCGTGCCGGGAACAATCCGGTGCTGTTGCGCCGGGCCGAAAGGATGCTGGCACAGATGATCAGTGCCGCTGCCGCACAGCCGGGGGGATCTTTGCCGACTTTTGCCGGTCAGGTGCCACCGCGGGAAGGGCTGCCAGACAGCCCGCCATGATCAGCAACGGTAACATAAGGGCTGGTTGGCTGGTTAAGCCATCAAAACAGGATTGCACCAGAAATGCGGTTAGAACGGCGGCAAACAGGGCGTGTTTGGGCCTGGAGGCCCCTGATGATGCACGGCGATAAAGGCCAATGACACCGATACCCAGAAGAAAGATAACACACAAAAATACCGGTACCCCCAGCGTCAGCGCCATATCAAGCCATAAATTATGCGTGCTGACCCAGCGCACGGTATCATTCATGCCCTCTGTTGCAACATATTGCAGGACCGGAGCGATGCCATTGGGGCCGTAACCGGTAAAGGGGCGCATCAGGATTGCGCCAAACGCGCTTTGCCATACATCATCGCGTTGCAACCAGTCGGGCCGGGCCAGTTCGGCAAAGCGGGTTAGCATGCTGGGGGCGAGCAGCAGGGCGGTCATCATGGGAAGCAGGGTGCCAACCGCCATCAGATAACGGCGATAGGGGGGCTCGTGACCGGATTGTCTGGATGCGGTTAGCACGAACATGAATGTTCCGGCCATCAGGGCGACAATCCCCGCCCGTGAATGGCTGCCAAGGGCGGTGGCAAACAGCAAAATCGCAAGGGCAAGCCAGCCACCGTGACGATCGATTTTTTTGCCAATCGTGCCGGGGGAACGTTGCCATAAATAAAGGCAGGCGAAAAAGCCGCTTGCCATAAAACCGCAAAAGGCATTGCGATTGGCAAAGGTACCGGTGAAATCGTTGATATGTGCGGTTTTGATAAACCAGATTGTTGTCGGCATACCGGCCTGTTGGGCAATGATGGCGATCATGGCTTGCAGCACGGCACTTGCTACCAGCGCCTTGCAAAGAAGGGCAATTTCTGCGACGGGGTCGGTTTGCCAGATACATAAAAGGGGAATACCCGCCAGCCATAACAGATAAAGCAGCGTATTGGGCAGATGTGCCGGCGCCAGGTCGAGGCTGTGGCCGTTAAACGGGAATGTGAGCATTTCCGGCCAGACGGGCAGGGCTTGGAGAACCAGCCACCCCCAGGCAATGACGAGTGCCAGGCCAAAAGTACGCAGGATGCCTCCGGTGTCAGCGGGGTTAACGGTCCCTTTTTTTTGTTGCGCAACGATATAAAACAGCAGGGCAATTGCCACGGGAAGGGCCAGTATTGCCAGCGCCCAGGGACGCGCGCCACCCAAAAGCAAAGGGGCGGCAAAGACCTCGAATATCAGGGTCTGGCGGGCAATATTGGCAGGCATAAGGGGATGTGCTCCCTGATAATATATTTCGTGAACTTAAACCGTTTTTTGTAGGGCAGTCATTTTTTATGATTTCGGTTCGCCGCGCGGTGCAAGGGCCGCGCGGCGTTTTTTTTCCTGCCCCGGTTTTTGTCATCCGGGGCGATCTTGTTGGCAATCAGGCGAATTACAGGCCCAGATGGTCGCGGAACCAGGCGATGGCCGGACCGGATGAAGCCTCGAAATCAGCGGTATAGGCATCGAAATGGCCGCCATTCAATGTGACCAGCCGTTTAGGACCAAGCGCCTCTTCATAGGCTTCCAGTGCCAGATCGGAAACCGTGAGCACATCGCCCAGGGCCACGACAATCATCATCGGTGTCGGGCTGACATATTTGGCATAGCTGATGGGTTCATATTCGGTGAACATCTCCACCGAGCGTAATGTCACTTCGTTGTGCCAGGATGGCGCGCGGGATTTGCCGGTTTCGGTAAACCAGGTCCAGCTATCGGGTGTGGGCAGGGCGGAGGGGGAGGCCGGATCTTCGGCAACCACGGGGATCATGGCCGGTTTTTCGCCTTTCATGCGTGCACGGCGATCCTCGTTAAACATTTCCTGGACCCCGGCCAGATAATCCGCCCGGATAAGGCGGCGCGCATTGCGGTGCCCGCTGGCAAGGGGCACCTGGGCAACCACGCATTTTACCCGCCGGTCCAGCGCACCCACCACCATCACATGACCGCCGCTGTAACTTGACCCCCAAATACCGATGCGCCCGGCATCGGTTTCGGGCAGGGTTTCGGCCCAGGTGATGGCATCGCGATAATCACGCACCTGCTGCCACGGATCAATTTCATAGCGCGGTTCGCCGTCACTGGCCCCGAAATTGCGGTTGTCAAACACAATTCCCGCCATCCCGGCGGCGGCAAAGGCTTCGGCAAAACGGTCCAGATACATTTCCTTTACTGCCGAAAAACCGTGCGCCATGACGATGGTGGGCACGGGGCCACTTGCGCCATCGGGGATATAGTGCCAGCCTCGCAGTGTAACGCCATCTTCCGTTTGAAATTCGATATCCTTGCGCATTTTTGTGCTTCCTCCGTTACGATGATGACGGGTTTTTTCAGGGTCTTGGGTGCCCTTATCCGGTATGTGCCAAATTATCCCGCGCGCCCGAACTCTATGTGCGGGCGAGATGGCGGAATATGCTATAATCCTTCCAATGCGCGGTTCGGTCTTGTCTGCCACTGCAGCGGGATTTGATCTTCTGTGCACAAGCCTGCGTCGCAGAACCTATCGGGGAGGAAACAGGAAATGGAAACCAATACCTGGTCTACGCAATGTCATTTGGGCCCGGCGCAATTCGAGGCCTGGCGTCATGCCCTAAGCAGCACCCATCTGGACTGGGATCTGCTAGGTTCCGGGGAAGACGGGTTTCATGCCGATATTCGCGAACGCGTCCTTGATGGTATTCGGGTGGTGGAATGCCATTGTGACCCGTGCGAGGGATCACGCCGCAAGCCCGAACTGCGCCGCAGTGACGATGCCTATTTTGGCGTGCTTTTTGAGTTGAGCGGCCACGAGCTGATCCGGCAGGGAGACCGCGAAGCGCACCTGTCGGCGGGGGATTTTGTTTTGTGGGACAGCGAACGCGAAATGGATTTTCGCGTTACAAGCCCCTTGCACAAGTTGACGCTGCTTATTCCCAAATTTCGCGCCCGGCATCTGGAATGGGATGTTGAAAGGCTGGCAGGCACGGTGGTGAAAAATTCAGACGCCGTCAGTGGCATTTCGGCCGAGGCCCTGCGGCGGCTGGCGCGGGACTTCACCCGGATTGACGCAGGCGAGGCCCAAGCGGTGATGCAACCGATTCTAAGCCTGTTGATGGCCACATTGACCACCCGGTACGAACCGGCACCCCTTTCGGCAGCTCATCAGAGGCATTTTGCTGCCTTTTGCCGCTTCATTCAAAATAATCTGGAAGACAGCCAACTGGATCCGGCAAAGGTGGCGACGGCGCATGGCGTTTCGCTGCGCTATTTGCATTCGGTTTTTGCACAAAATAACGACAGTTGTTGCAATTTCATGCGGCGGGAGCGGTTGCGACGCTGCTATGCCGATATTTCCCGGCCGCAATGCCGCCATACCATCACCGAAATTGCCTTTCGCTGGGGTTTTAACGATGCGGCGCATTTCAGTCGTGCCTTTCGGGCCGAATTCGGTATAACGCCCAAGACATTGCGCCAGAAATGATGCTGGAAATTTTATGGCGGTTTCCGGCATGATGTGGAAAGCGATGCAAGGGTGATCAACCCGGTCCCGTGCGACGGTCATCGGTGTGGCCGGTGACACCGCTTTTCAGTGACGAACTTTAAAAAGGATATGAATGCCGCGCCCGAACGGTTTGCATGGTGGCGGGTTGCTGCCGGTTTTGGCCCAACTTGCCGGTATGGGGATTGTGGCGGTGTCGCTGTGGGCGTTGCCGCTGGGCGGGACGCTTAGCAAGGCGTTGCTGGTTTTATGGGCGGTTTTGGGCATTGTGCCGGTGCTGGGCCGAAGCGGACTTTTGATGGATGCGTTACTGGCGGTTTTGCTGTGGGGGGCGCTGACATTTTGGGTGCTGATGGCCGGGCATTGGGGAAATGCGGCCGGGCGGCTGGCGGGGAATTTGGCGATTTTGCCGTTGGGGCTGGCGCTGGGGCACATGCGGGGGCGAGTGGTTTTGGCACCTGTGATGGTGCCCTTGCTGATATATGTGTTGCTGGACAGTCATTTTATGCTGACCAGCGAGGGATGGCGGTTAAATAACCCTTTTTTGTTTTTGGCGTTATTCGTGTTGGCACTGGCAGCCCGGGACAGTGGCAAACCGGCACTGTCGGCAGCTGGCGTGTGGCCGGGTTGCCTGGCGGGGATTGCGATTATTGGCGTGTTTGCCAGCCAGACGCGCATCGCCATTTTGGCGATGGCGATTGTTTTGGTTGGCCGTGTTCGTTTGCATCATGCCCGAACATGGCTGTGGGGCCTGCCACTGGTCGGGGCGGGACTGTGGGGTGTGGCGGATTATCTGCCGCGCATCCTTTATACCCACGCCAGCGGCAGACTGGCTTACTGGCAGATGTTCTGGCAGCAATGGCAGGAGGGCAGTGCCAGCCAGCGCTGGCTGGGGTTTGGCGTCGGTGCAATTGAAGGGCAGCTTCAAAAACTGCAATCGGCGTCATCCTTTGGCGCGTTGCATAATGACCATTTTCATATGCTTTATGAAACCGGGTTGCTTGGTGCCGGGATATGGGGTGCGGGGTGGGGCGTGATGATCTGGCTGGTGCGGTCTTCTGCGCTGGCGGTGGGGATATTGCTGGCGGTGATGGTAACGATGGTCACGGATAATACCCTTTCTTACGGGCATTATTTGCTGGCAAGCGGTGTTGCCGCCGGGGTGGCCTGGAGCCGCCGGACTGCGGAAATGAAGGCGTTGGATCATGCCTGAGCCCGTGATGTTCAGCCCGGCGGAATATCGTGCCTTGCGGGACATGCGCGACCGGGTATGGCAGCAGATGGCACAACAGGATTATGCCGGGGCGGACCCGTTTGACGGGCTGGAAAGCCGGTTTTTTGCCCAAAGTCCGTTTGTATCCTCGCGTTTGGCAAGGCTGGTCTGGTTGCAGGCGATGAAACATGCGCCGCAAATGGTGCGCAACCGGGCGGGCATTGCGCCGCTGCTTACCCCCAAAACGCTGGCCCTGTTGTTGGGTGCGGGTTCAGGCGTGCCGGTGGGGAACTGGCAAACGGAATTTGCCGGGTTTGATGGCGATGTGCTGACGCGGGATTTCACCCGGCAGCTTTTGACCCTGCGAAATGAAGATGGCGGCTGGGGGTACCCCTTTGCCTGGCAGGCGCGTGCCTTTTATGCGGGGCGGGGGCAATCCAACGCCATTGTCACCTGCTTTGTTGTCGATGGTTTGGTGCAGGGTGGCAAATTGCCACCTGATCATCCGGCCTTGCAGGCCGCCGCAACGTTTTTACGGCGGGAGCTTTGGCGAGAACAGGGCGGGGCAACGGATGGGGGCTATTTTGCCTATATCGCGCATAGTGATGCGGAAATTCACAATGTCAGCCTGTGGGGTGCCTGGATTTTGCAAATGTTGTGTCCGGGCAATGCCTTAAGTCCGGTCGCATTACAGCGTGTTTTGGATCGGCAGCAGGAAGATGGTTCCTGGGCCTATGGTACGCGTTCCCATCACCGCTTTGTCGATGGCTTTCATACCGGCTATATCCTGGATTTGCTGCATCGGTTTAAAGGAACTGGCACAAGCCCGGTTGACGTGACATTGGCGCTGGATCGGGGCTGGCGGTTTTACCGGCGATCCTGCTTTGATGATGATGGCATCCCGCGCAGTTTTGCCGGTAAAACGGGCTATCTGGATAGCCATGCGGTGGCACAGGCTATGGCGACACTGCGTCGTTTTGGCGATAGGGCCGGGGCGGCGCATGTGGCGCGATTTGCCATGCGGGATTTGTTTGATGCAAAGCGCGGTGTTTTTTATGCCGGTATCGGGCGCATTGGACAGGACAGGCGGGTTTTTATGCGCTGGACACAGGCATGGATGGTGTGGGCCTTTTCGATGATGCTTGCTGATGCGCCCCCTGATGCGGAAAGGATGTGATTGTGGATTTGGACGTGCTGAGTTTTGGTCATCCCGATCCGGAGAGAGCCCAAAAGGAAGCCCTGCTGCGTGATGTGCCGCAGGAAGATTTTATCGCGCTTTATCATGCCACCCGCACTGCGGCGCGTATCGCCCGGCAAAGCGGGGATATGGAACGGCTTTATGGCCTGACACGTGGCCTTAAAACCCTGCAACGGATCAGTGGGGAACGTGGCTTTCGGCTTGATCCCCGGTCCTGATATAAGCTGATATGATATGTCTACGGGCTTGTCATGCGGCGTTGAATAAACAATAACGCACGCAGCCTGATTTACCGGTATGTCACGGGGTTTTATGCGTTCCGATTTTCCCAGTTTGCCGATCAATGCGGTTTTGGCCGATGTGAAGGCTGCGCTTAACAGCGGCACCAATGCGGTTTTGCAGGCCCCGCCCGGTGCAGGTAAAACAACGATGGTGCCCCTGGCCCTGCTGGATGAAAACTGGCTGGCAGGCCGCAAGATTGTGATGCTCGAACCCCGCCGCCTTGCCGCGCGCGCCAGTGCCCGGCGCATGGCGCAATTGCTGGGCGAAAAGGTGGGCGAAACCGTGGGCTATCGCGTGCGGTTTGAAAACCGTGTCTCCGCCCAAACCCGGATCGAGGTGGTGACAGAAGGCATTCTGGTCCGCCAGATTCAGGATGACCCGGAACTCACCGGCATTGCGGCCCTGATATTTGACGAATTTCACGAACGATCCCTGGATGCCGATTTGGGTCTGGCCCTGGCACTGGAAAGCCAGGCGGCCTTGCGCGATGATTTGCGCCTTCTGGTGATGTCGGCAACGCTGGATGGCGAACCAATCGCCGGGCTGATGGGCGATTGCCCGGTCATTACCAGCGAAGGCCGTGCCTACCCGGTTGAAACCATCTATATGCCCCCCAAACCGCAGGAACGGATTGAACCGGCAATGGCGGCCGCGATTCGCGATGCGCTGGCAAATCAGAACGGATCAATCCTGGCCTTTTTGCCGGGGCAGGGCGAAATTACGCGGGTCGAGGGGCTATTAAAAGCCGCAATACCGGCAGAGGACCGCGTCATTATTGCCCCGCTTTATGGTGCGATGGATGCCAAGGCCCAGGACCTTGCCATTCAACCGGCCCCCGATGGTTTTCGCAAGGTGGTGCTGGCAACCGCGATTGCCGAAACCAGCCTGACGATTGATGGCATTCGCGTGGTGGTGGATTGCGGCCTGCAACGCCTGCCAAGGTTTGACCCGGCTTCTGGCATGACGCGGCTGGTCACGGTAAAATCATCCCAGGCCAGCGCCGAACAGCGGCGCGGTCGCGCCGGGCGACTGGAACCGGGAATATGTTACCGCCTGTGGGGCGAGGCCGAACACCGCGCCCGACCGCAATTTAGCGCACCCGAAATTGCCGAGGCGGATTTGGCCCCGCTAACGCTGGAACTGGCGCGCTGGGGTGTTGGCGATGTCACCAGCCTGCCCTGGCTTGATGTGCCCGATGCAGCCAAAATGGATCAGGCGCGTGATGTGTTGCGCCGGTTGGAGGCCCTGGATGATGCCGGGCGCATCACGGTGATGGGGCAGGCGATGGCAAGCCTGCCGGTGCATCCGCGTTTGGCACATATGATGGTGCGCGGGCAGGAATTGGGTTTGGCCGATGCCGCCTGTGCGCTGGCGGCCCTGTTATCGGACCGGGATTTTATGCGCAATGCCGGGGCGGATCTGCGCCAGCGGTTGGAGGCAATGGTGCGCGGCCGGGCACCGGGCATGATGATGGAGGCCAAACGCCAGCTTTCCCGCCGTTCGGCACAGGCGGCAAAGGAATTGTCCCTTGGGAAAGGTGGCAATGAAAGCTGCAAACAGCCGGATTTTGCCGATCAGGCGGGTTTGCTGGTCGCCTTTGCCTACCCGGACCGCATTGGCGAACGCCGACGTGGCGGTGAAGCCCGCTATCGCCTGTCAGGCGGGCGCGGTGGTGTTTTACCGCGTGAAGACCGGCTGGCAAATGAACAATGGCTTGCGGTGGCAGAGCTGGACGGACAATCGCGCGAGGCAAAGATTTATCTGGCAGCCCCCCTGTCACAGGCCACGCTGGAGGAATTTTTCGCCAGCCAGATCACCACCGGGACCGAGGTTTTCTGGGACACCCAGAACGATATGGTGGTGGCACGCTTCCAACGGCGGATTGGGGCCCTGGTGCTGGAAGAAAAGCCGGTGCATGATGCCGTCGCCCCCGACAAACTGGCCCAGGCGATGACGGATGGTGTCCGCAAAATGGGCCTGTCCTGCCTGCCCTGGGAGAAGGAAAGCGAACATCTACGCGCCCGCCTTGCCTTTTTGCACGGGCTGGAGCCGGAAAACTGGCCGGATATGAGCGATGCGGGGTTGCTCGATACGCTGGAAGACTGGCTGATGCCCTATCTTTCCGGTATTGTGCGCAAAGCCCAGTTGCGGCAGGTGAATTTAAGCGAGGCCCTGGTTTCCACGATTGACTGGAACCAGCAACAGCAAATTGCCAAACTGGCCCCCAGCCACTGGACGGTGCCGACCGGATCACACATTCGTATTGATTACCGGCCCGAAGGCCCGGCCCTGCCCGTGCGCTTGCAGGAAATGTTTGGCGCAACCGAAACCCCGAAAATCGCCAATGGCAAAGTGGCCGTCACGCTGCATCTGCTTTCCCCTGCCCAGTGTCCCTTGCAGGTAACGTCTGACCTGATCGGGTTCTGGCAGGGGTCGTACGCGCAGGTAAAGGCGGAGATGAAGGGCCGCTACCCCAAACATTACTGGCCCGACGACCCCCTGCAGGCCGAACCGACAAGGCGGGTGAAACGGTCGGGAAACTGAGATATAGCGGTTTTATGGAAGATGGTGATTGTTTGGCAGATGGCGCTTGCTACCCGGTTTGTTACTGGATGTTCTCGTAATCCGCATAAATTTCGTTTCTCAGACCGCCAAGTTCCATAATAGCAGACCATCGATTTGGATGATATTTCAATGTTTTTAAAATTACTCTGTATCCGGTTCTTTTATAGTTTTCTTTAAACCATGATATCAGAACGGGAGCGAGAATATCATCTGACACATTTGATTGAATGCAACCGGTCAAAATGTAAGTGACACATGTCACAGGGATTTCGTCAATTAAGGATAAAAAATCTTCAGCACGATAAGTGAAATTTCCCAAAGCCCATTTAATTTGGATTGTGACGATGTTTAGATGTTCGCTCGTGCAGTCGTTTTGAAGGAAACGAATGGCATTTTGAGGATTGTTTGCAAGACAGCGTCCGATTTCTTTGAGTATGAAAACTCTGTTTCCTTTTTTACTCTCTCCTTCGATTATTTCTAGTGCGACATTGATGTAACGTTGATCCCCTTTGCTGCCAGAAAGAAGGGCTGCCAACAAATTTAGGTTTGGATGTTGCGATTGTTTGTCAAAAATTTGTTCGCCAAGGTCGATCCATTTTTTTTCTCCGTCGCTACGTTTGATCAACGGCACAAGTATAGTATACAGGTTTTTATTCGTGGGATTATAGCTCATCCATAGGCGAACAGAATCTATAACATCTTGATTATCAGGCCTGTTAGCAATGAGCGTTTTGAATACTTCATGTATATTTGAATGATCAAGATTGTTTTGTAGCCACTCTATGGATACGTCAAGAACCTGATCTTCTTCCGGCTTTGCGGCGATAAGAGCTTTGAGTAATTCGTGTGCTCGAGGGTTTTCGGTGTTTTCTTCGAGCCATTTCAAAGCATCTTTCCAGACTGAATCGTCATCGGGAAGGGCCTTGAGAAGGGGGGCAAAAAGTTGCTGAGCTTGCGGATGGTTAGAATTCTGCTTTAGCCAGTTCTTGGTAGTATCGATGGTTTTTTTGTCATTGGGGCGTGCCGTTACGAGGGGAGCAAAAAGTTGCTGCGCTTGCGGGTGATGTGGGTTTTCCTCAAGCCATTTTAGAGCAGCCTCGGCTATTTCTTGATCCTCGGGGCGTGCTGTTACCAGGGGAGCAAAAAGCTGCTGGGCTTGCGGATGATCGGGATGTTCTTCAAGCCATTTTCGGGCTTTCAGATGGATTTCACCGTTGTTTGGTTGTGCAGCTACAAGGGGCGATAATAGCTGGTGTGCTTGAGGGTGTTGATAGTTTTTTTCAAGCCATCGTAGAGCCAATTCGCTGAGTGCATTGTTATCCGGATATCGCGCAATTAATGAGGCCAGAGCAAAATATGCGCTTGGCTCGTACGGATTCTGGTTTATCCATTCATTCGCCAAATCCAGTGCAGCATTCGTATTTTCAGCTCTGCTGATAATTGTGGCAACTGAACTTCCCGCGTTGGGTACGCTGAAAATAATTGTCCGTGAAGCGTCGCGGAGATCGTCAGCCAATTTCAGATTGTCCAGAATTTCGCTGATGCGCCAGAGCCAACTGCCGACTGGAGCAGAAAGACCCACGGGAATGGGGGATTTACTTGCGGCAATAAGGGCCTGTTTTACAGGATCGGGGGTTAAGTCCCGTGCCATACCTCGAAACCAGATCTCCAGCCAACGGGAAAGTAAGGGCAGGCTGTCATTTTGGGAATTTGCGTTATATTGTTTAAGGTATAATTCAGCAAGTGCCTGATTGATTGTCCCTACCCGTCCGTTGTGAGACAATGTTGCTTGATTATCCAGTTTGTTGGTTTTCGCCAGGTTGAGAATTATATCGCTACAAGGCGACCAGTCTTGATTTTTTGCATATTCAATCAGCGACGGTGCAAGATGGCGCCCGAGATTTTGCGCCAGTGTTGCTGGTCGCTCTGCCCAGGCACAATAGAGCTGCCAGTTGATCTGTGGATGTGAAAGGCGATATCCTGTTTCGTTGCTGCGTGCCCCAGAGCTGAATTTTTCAAAATGTAATTGTGACTCTTCACATAAAGCCATGAAGGCATCGCGTTGGCTGTCTGGCAGGTTATCAATCAGGCTGGCGGGGGCGTTTAATTCCAGAGCGTTAATGGCCAGTATGGAACGGGCAAGTTCAAAAATTTCGAGATGTTTCAGTCGGCGTTTAAAGTTGGCGGCAAACGAATTTAAAGACTGCCCTTGCAGGAGTTCAAACATCCAGACAACCAAGAGGCGGTTTTCTGTGTTGTCCTGAGCAGGTCTTACCTCCTTACCGGTTCGTTCTTTGTACCACGTGGCAAAATCCTGCATTTCCTGCTGATCAAGGTTGGGCACAGAAAATGTCTGGATATTGAACAATGCCGCATGTCTTGATTGAAAGGTTTCTCTTTCTGTTGAGGGGCCACATGTGAGAATTACTACTTTGGGTGGTAAGAGAGATGTCGCGTTTTTTACCTTTTCATCCCATTCATCGGGGTCTTTAAGGAAATGCAGGTCGTCGATGACGGCAATAGAGGGCAGGAAGTTTGCGTCCTCGCCACCTTGTTGCAGTTCGCGCTGGTTTTCCAGCCAGTCTGGTAATTCTTCCGCTGAATTGAGGAAATGAATGACGGGGGCTTGCGGATTATTGACGATATATTCCATCAACTGTATCAGCAAAACGGATTTACCCTCGCCAGAGCGTCCGTCAATCCAGAAAGATGGGATGTTGTTTATTTCATCTGTGAGACTAACTTCCTGCCACCAGCTTTTGAAGTTTTCAACCAGTTCGGAAAATAGAGCAGGTCGTTTTCGTATTCTTTTCAGCCGGAGATCTTTTAATTGTGGTCGACGGTCGAATAAAACGCCGGTATCCGAGTCGGCATCCTGATCTATTTCAAGATCGGACTGTCGAATAAGCATTCCTGTGCGGGGTCGCGATTTCAACCCCGATTCACAAGATTTCTGGTATTTTTTATTAAGTTCATAGGCAATTTCGTTGATTTTTTTTTCGTCAGGATTCTCAAAAAGCCTCAAAAGTAGTCCGAGGCAGTCGTCGATAAAACTGGCGGGATCGTTAATGCCTGAATGCCAAAGAAAATCGCGGAGATGATCCAGCGGGTCCGGTTGTTCGAGAATCGAATCATCTTTTTCAAAGCATGTCAGTAGGTGTTGCCATACCGTAATATTTGTATTTTTTCCGCCAATTTCTTCCACGCTAAAATCACGTGGATGGGCGGTTGTCGCCCGTTTCACACAGGCGATCTTGAAATCAAGTTTTTTCAGAAATCCGGGGTCGCACAATGTTGCGATTTCATACGCCTCTCGAAGGGCTGCGCGCATTTTGGGTCGGTCCAGCGTGCGTTTGACCTGAATAAGAGTATATTTTTGCCGATTTGGCAGAAAGATATCCGAAAGCAGTTCAGTTTTTGCAAGTTCTTCGGGAGATTGACGGCCCTTGGCAAGACCATGAAAAAAGTTTGTCAGATAGATTGACGATTGAAAAGAAAAGCCAGCCAGTGCCCACCAGCCACCTTTGGCGCGACGTTCTTTGCTAAAAAGCGATAGCAGGGATTCAATTGAATTGGCTGACGACATTATATTTTCTTTGGTTGATATTTTGACGTTGATCGCAGGTGAAGGGGAGGAATTATTGCTGGTAGCGAGAAGTATAGTCTACAACTTTTTGTGTATAATCCACGTATCATGATGGTTTGCTTTTAGGGCCGGGAGGCGAAAAAATGACTTGATGTCATTGACTCCTCATAATTGAACATGGATTGACCTTCCGCAGATGTCGGCGGGCAAAGATGGGTTAAGCTGGCTGTCAGGCAGGGATGGTTGACGGGCATATCTCCGATAACAGCTTTGGCAGGGCGTGATGACGCAGCAGCGTGTAAAAGAAAAACATCTGGTAGAGCGGGTGGGCTGGTTGCGGGCGGCGATTATGGGGGCCAATGACGGCATTGTCTCGATTGCCAGTTTGATTGTTGGTGTGGCGGCGGCCAACCCGGTGCGGGGCGATGTGTTGCTGGCGGGCATTGCCGGGTTGATGGCCGGTGCCATGTCGATGGCGGCGGGAGAATATGTTTCGGTCAGTTCGCAGTCCGATACTGAAAAGGCCGATCTGGCCCGCGAACGCCACGAACATGAAATTGACCCGGAAGGCGAACTGATCGAACTGGCGGGTATTTATCAAAGCCGGGGGCTGGATGCCAAACTGGCACTGACGGTGGCCCGGCAAATGATGGATGGCGATGGCATTGCCGCCCATGCCCGTGATGAATTGGGTCTTTCGCCGGTGAATATTGCCCGCCCCTTGCAGGCGGCGGCGACATCGGCCCTGATGTTTGCCCTGGGCGCGGCCCTGCCGCTTGTGGCGGTGTTATGGGCGCCGGTTGCGGCGATGATTCCGGCAGTGGGCGGGGCGGCCTTGCTAGCATTGGCAATTTTGGGCGGTTTTGGCGCGCATATTGGCGGTGCCCCTAAAATACGGGCGATTGTACGCGTGGTTTTTTGGGGGGGTGTGGCGATGGTGGCAACCGCCGCGATCGGACGGCTGGTGGGGACGGTGGTTTGATGGTCATGGTTTTGCCGTGAATTTTCTGGCAGCATGAAAATTGGTTTTCATAAACAGGTCTGACCGATAGATGCTCCGTGCTGCAACCCCGTTGTTAAATGTTGCCAATGTGAAACGCGGCATGGCGTTTTATCGCTGCCTTGGCTTTGAGGTGGTGGCGCAGACGATTGATGATGTTCGCGATGAGCCGGTTTGGGCGATGTTGGAGAGTGTTCCGACGGATGCGGGCGCGGCGGAGGGGGTGCAGCGGGAGCCGGTGCGCCTGATGCTTGCTGCGCATGGCGGGGTGTCGCATGAGGAACGGAAAATGCGCCCGTCTTTTAGCGGGATGGTGTGGTTTTTGGAATGTGAAGATGTGGGTGCACTTTATGATGCGCTGGCCGGGCAGGGATATGCGCCGGAACCGATCATGATGCTTGAGGACGGGATGGGGCAGTTTTTTGTGCGGGACCCGGATGGCTATGAAATTGCCATTACCGGGCCGGATCGGCGCGACCTGGGAACATAACGGCACGCTCACGACGTCCTCGGAAGCAGGGCTTGGTGCAAAGCGGATTAGGGATAGCGGATCGCCAGCACTTCCAGCTCGTCCTCGCCTGCCGGGGTTTTCAGGGTGATGACATCGCCGACCTGGCATTTCATCAAACCGCGTGCGACGGGCGAGACCCAGCTTATTTTGCCATTCAGGCTTTCGGCCTCGTCCTCGCCAACGATGCGGATGGTTTTTTCCTCGTCACGCGCATTTACATAGGTGACTTCGGCGCCAAAAAACACGCGGGAATGGTCGGGCTGGTCTTCGGAGCGGACAACAACGGCATCCTCGATCCGTTTGCGCAAATAGCGTACCCGGCGGTCAATTTCGCGCAGGCGCTTTTTGCCGTAAATGTAATCGCCATTTTCACTGCGATCGCCATTGCCTGCCGCCCATGACACAATTGAAACGGTTTCGGGCCGTTCCTTTTTCCAAAGGTGGTCCAACTCATTGCGCAGGGCATCCAAGCCTTCGGGGGTGATGTATATCGGTTTGTCCATGCCCGGTTTTTAACGCAAAGTTTTAGCATCGAAAAGAGGGATTTGCGGATAGGACAGGGCCGCTTTCAAAAGCGAAAGCGGCCCTGAAAGACAAATCGTTTTAGAGTTGGCCCGCGCGAAGCAGGGTTGCATCTTCGGCGATATGCGACATGTGCGGATCGACAAAATCGTTCAGGATGACAACCGGATACTTGCTGTCGAACGAGGCCAGATTTTGCTCGGCCCAGGGATAGGTTGTGCAGTCAAAATAGGCCTTGGTCATCAGCAGCGGCGAGGTGGCATCGCTGGTGCAGGTGGCAAGTTTGGGCCACAGTGCGCTGACCGCGCTGGCCGTGCCCTGCATTTGCAGCACGGTATAAGCAGCACCGTTTTGCGGCTTGTGCTGCATGTTTTTAAGCTGATTGAGGATGGGATCGGGCGTGAGGGTTGCATAAGCACCGTCGCTATAGGAATCGTATTTTGACGCATCATTGAAGCCCACACCGTTATTGAGGAATAACAGGCGTTTATTGGCCTTGATCAGGTCGTTATAGCTGGTGGACGTATCGGACGGGCCGCCATAGGTGATGCCTGATCCGGAAAGGGCGGCATTGATGGCCTGTTTGAGGGTATCGGCTGTGGGTTTCATCGCATCATTATAGAAGCCGGAAAAACCCAGGCTGACCACAACGATTTCACCGGGATGGGCCTTGAGCCAGGCGACCGTTTCATGGAGGAAATCGTTAAAGGCCATGCCGGGGATCATATTGTGCTGGTGATAAAGACCATCGCCGGAGGCAACGGAAATCCCCTCGATTTTGGCATTGTAACCGGGCCGGAAATCAAAATAGCGGGTGCCGAGATTGAGCATGTTGGTGATGGTGTCTTTTTGCGTGATCGAAAGGTTGATGATCACCCGTTCAATCAGTGAGTTTGTCGCGACACTGAGCACGGCAATGATCGCCCCGACAGCAACGCCCAGCATCAGGGCCAGAGACCCGAACAGGACGGAGGCGATGACGCTGAAATTTTTGACGTTGCTGACCAGTTCGGAAATGTTCTGGCTGGTATTCATACCGGCATCATGGGCCCCGGGCAGGACAAAAGCACTGAAGGGTTTGGTGCCGGCATTTTTATTGTTTGCCACCATTTTTGCCATCCAGTCGGGCCGGTTGGCATCACCAATGCAGGCGTAATTCTGGTGGTGGCTGGTATAGCTGACATCGCCATAACCCGACCCGGCGTCATAAAAGCCATAGCTGACAACGGCATTGCTGCTGATCTGGGCCTGCTGGTTTCCCAGCATGTTGTTCATGTTGGAATTGGAAATATTGCCGGTAAAGCCATTGACCTCGCAACTGCGATTTACCCCTGCCGCAGACATTGCATAATCACCGCTGACGTGAAAGGGCAGGTCGGTATTGACTTCGATATGCCGGGTGAAAATTGTCCCGGGCGTTGTGTCGTTAATTGTTGTGGTATGTGAGGAACCGGGCTGTTTTATGTCAAAAGAAACCGGAAGGTCGTTTTCAGGTGTAAAACCATAAAGGTCCATTCCCTTGCTGGGCATTATTAATACTCCGTGCTGATTGAAACTGGTTTATCCGCACGGGTATGGTTCTTTTATATTTGACAGGATTAAAGGGATTTATTTCAGATTAATTTTTCACATTTTCTGTTTTATATCATGTCATTATGTTTCCTGATTTAATTTTGTGACAGGTCTTGGTTTTTATTTTTGTGTCGCATATTCGAGGACTTTTTTTTGTTATTTAACCCGTGTGTAACGGGAATCGGTACGGCCCCTACGGGGTAAAACAAAAGCGGTTTTCGCATTAAAAACCGCTTTTGGCAGGCGTGCCTGTTTTAGGCCTTGCCTGTTGATGCCTGTTCACGGCGAAGGGCGGTATCATCAATGGGCATGTGAACCAGGGCGGCGAAAATACCCAGGGCGATGGAAAGCATCCAGATGGCATCGAAACTGCCGGTCATGTCATAGAGCACCCCACCCAGCCAGGCGCCGAAAAACGCCCCGATTTGGTGGCTGAGCATAACGATGCCAAACAGGGTCGCCATATAGCGCGGGCCAAAAACCTGGGCCACGATGCCACTGGTGAGCGGCACCGTCGAGAGCCAGAGTGCCCCCATCAGGGCGGAAAACAGCCAGATGGTTTCGGCGGTTTTGGGCGAGATCAGAAAGACGAAAATCACCAGCGCCCGGGTGCCGTAAATCAGCGACAGGCCCCATTTTTTGCGCCAGCGCCCGCCAAACCAGCCCGCCGTTAACGTGCCAACAATGTTAAACAGGCCAATCAGCGCAAGCCCGCCCGATGCAACGGAGGCCGGAAGGCCGCATAATTGCGTGAAGGTGGGCAGATGGGTGGCGATAACCGCAATGTGAAAACCACACACAAAGAACCCGGCATTGAGCAACAAAAAGCCGCGATGCTTGCGGGCCTCGTGAAAGGCATCCACCAGGCTGGCCGGACCCAGGTCAAGGGCGGCAGTCGCGCCGCCGGGACTGTGGTCGGCGCGGCCGGACAGGGCGAAGGCGGCAGGCACGATGACCAGGCTGATCAGCGCGATCATGGTCAGCGCGTTGACATAACCCAGGCCGGAATTAAGCGCCTGGGTGGTGGGGGCCATAATGAACTGGCCGATGGAGCCGCCTGCACTGGCAAGGCCCAGCACAAAACTGCGGCGATGGGGCGGGAACACCCGGCTGATGGCGGCCAGGACCACCGGAAAACTGGACGCCCCGACACCAATGCCGATGACAAGACCCGCACTGGCATAAAGCGCGCCAGGCGAGGTGGATTGCCCCATCAGATACAGACCAAGCGCATAAAAAAGCGATGCGCCGATCAGGGTTCGGGTGGTGCCAAAACGGTCTGCCAGGGCCCCGGCAAGTGGGGCGGAAAGACCCCAAAGCAGGTTTTGAATGGCAAAGGCGAGGCCAAAGACCGAGGCGCTCCAGCCGGTTGCGGTCAGCATATCGGGGATGAAAAGCCCCAGCGATGGCCGAATACCAAGATTGACGGCCAGAACCAGCCCGCCGCTTGCCAGAACAAGCCACGGAAACCATTTGGCGGTTTTGAGGGAAGGGGACATGGTGCCTCGCAAACGGAAATGAGCAGGATATGGCTGGTACTATGCCGGGCGATTTTTAATGCGTCCAATTCATTGCATTCATGAATTTAATAAATTTTGTGCATTTTCGAGGCTGGCGACCTGGCAGATCGTGTCAATCAGGCCATCCAGAACCCGGTTGATGGTGGGGCTGACGGCCCGGCGCAGCAGCACAACCCGCATGGACCAGCAGGCATCGGGGATGTCCAGGATTGTCAGATTGGCTGCATTACGGCTGAGACGGGCATAGCGTTCGGCGGTGATGCCATAGCCAACACCGGCAGCAATCATATCAATTTGCATATCCAGGGCCGATACTTCGAGGATGGAGTTGAAAACCAGCCCGTGCCGGTGGGCCAGCAGATTGCCCAGCGCCCGAAAGCAGCATCCTTCTGGCAGCAGCACCATTGGCCGGTCGGCCAGATCCTTGATGCTGTGCGGCGGATTGGGCGCGCTGGCCGGGCCAATGGGCCGGATCCGGTCGTCAAACAGGTCGTCAATGCGGATGGATTTGGGGAAATCAGTGCTGGCAACCCCGCCGATTCCTGTCAGGGGGTCGTCCATTGTCAGAAGGGCATCAATTTCACCCCGGCGCAACAGCGGCAATAATTCACCAGACCAACCCGTGCGCATGCCCAGTTGGCTATCGGGAAAATTCTGGTGCAGGCCGTGCAGCGTTTCGGCTGTTACCAGCGGGGCCACGCCATAGGATACGCCAATTTTAAGTGGTGCTTGCGGGGAAATGCCGGTTTTGATCATTTCAGTGAAACCGGCCAGACGGCGCAACAGGTCGCGGGCCTCGGCCAGGGCGCGTTGCCCGGCCGGGGTGGGGCGCAGGGGTTTGACTGTGCGGTCAAAAAGCGCGCAGCCGGTGCGGGTTTCAAGGCGCTGAATGCGGCGGGTAACGGCAGGCTGGGTCAGCCCCAGGCGACTGGCTGCGCCGTGAAAGGATTTTTCCTCGGCAACGGCAATCAGGGTTTGTAATTCGCGGGTGTCCATCACGTCCTCCGTTCCGCATCAAACTGGCGGTGACGGTTTCAGGATGCCGTGAAGTGATCAGTTTTTGCAATATGATTAATTTTGGTAATGAAGATCCGGGTATTTTCAGCGAAGCACACCCGGATCGGCCATTGCCGGTTGCTTGGCCTTGTAGGCGGCGGCTGCCGCGCTATAGCCGCCCTCGCCCCCATCGAGAAAATGAAAATGGTCATTCTGCACAACAGAGGGGACAATGCAGGTCATGATGGCGGTATTTTGCCGGTGCAGGCCAAAGCCGATATGACCGGCGTTTTCGCCCTCGGTCAGGATTTTTTGCAGGTGTTCAAGCTGTTCGGCACTGCAATTGACCGTCATGAAAAGCGCATCGCCAAATTTGCGATAGTCGGTATTCAGGGCTGTATAGCGGCGATAGTGGGCCGGGTCGAAATTGCCAAGTTTCCAGCCGGTTTTATCGAGGATGAAGGCGAGGGCAGCGGTCAGAAAGACTTTGGTTTTTGCCGCCAGAAGCGCGCCATTGACCGGCCGGTTGGCCTTTGCCTCAAGAGTGAGGCCCGCCGGGGGAAAGCGAAAAAGCGGCCCGGTGGCACTGACCGGATGGGCGCTGTTGGGGGTTTGGTCAAGCAGTGCGAGGATTTTTCCGACAACAGCATCAAAATTCGCCCGATCACCGGCAGGATGCACAATAAGCGAGATGATGGAACCATTTTGCGATGCCGCAATCGGCGACCAGCGGCAGGACAAACCGGTAAGGTCGGGCCGTGTGCCGGGCGGGGCGGCGGCAATGTGATGGTCGTTGCGGCTTTTCATTTGCATTTCGGCCCATTGCAGGCCCTGGCCGTTAAACATGGCATAGCTGATGGCATCGGACACCGCATAACGCGCAACCCGCACATCACGCCCGGCGGCACGGATTTCACCAATGTCAAACAGGGCGACACGCAGTTCCAGGCCCAGATCATCGGCCACCCAGCGCCGGGTTGCAGCCAACGCCTCGCGAATATCGTCAATATGGTCGGGCGCGCAGGCAAAACCCGCGCCGTCGCCGCCAAACATGAACGGATAGGCCGAATGCCCCAATATGTTGCTGATCGCGGCAATCACGGCGGCCCCGGCCATATTCACATCCTTGTAGCGGCCTTTGGCAATGGCCTCGGTCGAGGCGACAATATCGGCCACCCCGACATACCAGTCATCGGGCAGGGCGTGATAGCTTGCCGGGTCCAGAATACGGGCAAAATCGTGAAAGGTGGGGATGGCAAGATATGAATTGGGCACGGTTTGCTCGTATCAGCGAAAACAAAACAAGGTACCGTCCGTTTGGCCCGGCTTAGTAATGGGGCGGCGGAACGTCATCTTCGGGCGCGGTATTCATATAGGAATTCATCCGTTTCATGTCCTCGCTTAACAGATGATTACGCCGTTCGAGAACATCAATCCGGTCCCATTGCCGTTTGATCATCATCGACATGTCATTCATTGCCATATCAAGATGGGAAATGCGGGTTTCAAGTTCGATGATGCGGGCTTCGAGGTCCGATTGTGACATGGTTTGCGTCATCCTGATGAAGGGGCAGATAGGGCGAAAGGAAAGCCGGTTTACCGCTTTGCCCGTTTGTCCGTTTGCAACGCGGGACCGGGGCAAAAGCAAACCCCCGGTCCGGACCGGGGGCGTTGCAGGCGGGTGAATAGATGATTTTCAGTCTTCTTCATAGACCTTGATCAGGGCGGAATGATCCAGTTCACCCCCGCCCATATCGATCAGTTCGTCAAACAGTTCCATTGTCAGGCGGGTCATGGGCAGTTCAAGGCCCAGATCGGTTTCGGAAAATTCCAGCGCCTGGTAGAGGTCCTTGCGCTGGGTTTTCGCCTTGCCACCCGGTTCAAAATTGCGCTCGATCATGCGTTTGCCATGCTGCTGCAAAATGGTGGAATCGGCAAAGCCCCCGGTCAGGGCCTCGCGCAGTTTGACAATATCAACCCCGGCTTCTTCGGCCATCGAGAAGGATTCAGCCACCGCCGAAATGGTGATGCCGACAATCATCTGATTGGCGGCCTTGGCGATTTGCCCGGCCCCGGCCTGTCCGACATGGGTGACATGGTTGCCCATCACCTTGAAAATGCGTTCGACACGCTGGAAAATATCGGCTTCACCGCCCACCATGATCGACAGGGTGCCGTTTTTGGCCCCGGTGGTGCCGCCGGAAACCGGGGCATCAAGCCATTCGCCACCCGCATCCTCGATGGCATCGGCAAAGCGGCGGGTGGCATCGACGGCGGTGGTGCCCATATCAATGACAATGGTGTCCTCTTCCAGGCCATCAAGCACGCCATCTTCGCCCATCAGCACGTTTTCAACCGCTTCGGTATCGGCCACACAAATGATGACGATGTCGGCATTTGCGGCGGCATCGGCCGGGGTGGGGGCGGTTTCAATGCCGAGATCCTCGAACATGTTCAGGGTTTCGGGGTTGCGGGTGGTGACAGTCAGCTTGGCACCCGCCTTTTCCAGATTAAGCGCCATCGGGCGCCCCATCAGCCCCAGTCCGATAAAGGCTATGTTCTCACCTGCCAGTGCGGTCATGACGGTCGGTTCCCTTTGTCGTGCAAGCGTTAGCAATGACGGTGTGCCGTGCAGATACGACACGTGAAAATCGTGAAGGCCCGGCGCACGGAAACCGGATCCGTGACCGGACCCGGCAACAGCGACGGGATGTATGTGGTGCCAGATTACGGTTTAATATGGCAAATCAGCGTCGAGATCGGTGGTTTCCTGCGGCAATGATGAATGATGGTCACACATCGGCGGGGCGCAGATAACGGGCGGCCATCGCCCGTTCAATGGCGGCGCCAACCAGCCGGTCAATATCAAGACGGTGACGGATCAGTTCGAGAATGCGCAATTCCTCCTGGCTGATTTCGCCATCGGAGAGCACAATTTCACAGGCACAGACATAGGCCGTTTCGCGCAATTTTTTGGGAAGCGCATCGCGGATGAGAATAAGGGTGTTATCAAGGCCGTCCTCCTCGGCCAGCCTTGCCGCGCAATCGCGCGTGACTTCGGTCAGACGTTCACTGTCGAAACCGGCGAAAATCGGAAGATAACGCACACGTCGCCCCATTGCGGAAAGTTCGGCGTCGGTGATGTTGTTATCAGCGGCCGAAACCATAACCATCGTATAGATCAAAGCGTCCTGATGGGAAATCACCGATATTCTCCTTGATCCTCAGGGGTTCATGGCGGGTGTGACAGGGCGTGCCAGCAACACAGCCTGATGCCCGATTGCCCCCAAAGGGTAGAGCGCAAGCCCGTCGCCCGCAACTGTTTAAGGGGATAGGAAAGCGAAATTTTTGTAAATAACGGGTTTTTTACGGTTTGATGACCAATGTCTGTGTGCCGCGACGGGGCGAAAGCGGGCTGGATGGTATCGATTGTCGCCCTGTTGGCGAGACCGGCCATCTTCCCCGGTAATGACGGATGTCTTGTTGCGGAACGGAACCAATAATAACAGGTCTGGCGACCAAACAGCGCGATGCGGATCGGCCGGGTATAAAAAGCCTTTGCAGCAGGTTTGCGAAAAGCTATGGTCGCGCAGCTATAACAAAAACAGATGAAAATAGCCGGGTTTATGGGAGCCATAATTTCACTTGATGTGGCCGCAAATGTTGCCGCCCTGATTGCCTGTGACAAAGTACCGGCAGCTGTTATTGCGCCAGACCGCCATGAAATGCAGGCAAATGCAGCATGGAGGGAAAGGTTTGACGGCTGTATTGAGGAAAGTGGCGTTTGGCACGATACCGGTAACACTGCGCATGTTGCCGCGATCATTGACAGGGCGTTGGCGTGCAAGGATCGACTGGAGCCACAGGGTGATATCTTTGTGTTGCCGATTGAGGATCCGCAACGCGCGTATTTTATTGGCTGGTGGTTGCCCGCAGAGGGCGGAAACCTGATCCGTGTCATGGTGCTGGGGCAGCAGGACCGGCTGGTTTCATCGGGGCTGATGATTTCGCCCCTGCCGGTTTTGCTGTTAACCCCGGATGGGGAATTTTACCACGGCAATGCGGCTGCCGAACTGGTTGCCCTGGAAGTGGGCCTGCCCAATGTGGCCGCCCTGGCAAAGCCCAAGGACCAGCGCCCCCTGACCGGGCAGTCCGAGCCCGGTGAATATTTGCGTTCCGTGCATTATGGACAGCGGATTTTTCAATGGCGGCGGACGGAACTGCTGGATAATAGCGGGATTGCGCTGTTTGGCCGCGACTGTACCCGGGAAGAAAGCTATCGCCGGGCACTGGAACATTCCGTGCAGGGAATTGTCGATCTGTCGCCGGACGGACGGTTGACATCGGTCAGCGAGGCCGTCGCCCCCCTGTTTGGTTATGACAGTACGATCGAGGTCAAGCGCGCCTATCTTGTTAATCCCGAACGGTTTTATGCCCGTGAAGATGACATGGCCGACCTGTTGCGGCAACTGGCACGCGGGAGGCCGTTTACCGGTCGCGAAGTTGAAATGCGCCGTCAGGATGGCAGCCAGATCTGGATCCGGATGAACGCCACCGTCATTTATGGTGAAGGTGGCATTCTGCTGGGCTATAGCGTTACGTTGATAGACGTGACAAAAAGCCGCCAGGCCGAACATGACCTGCGTCGCCGTCAGGAACGGTATCGGGCGCTGGTGCAAACGGCGGGCAGCGTGATCATGTTTCTGGATACTGAAGGCCGCATTCTGGAATATAACCGCGAAAGCGAATGGACATTTGGCTATTCGTGGATGGAGGCGGCAGGCCGCAACTTTTTTGATTTGCTGGTGGTGGAACGGGAAAGGCAGGCCGTTGCCCTGCGGATCAAACGCATGATTGCGGGCGAAATCATCAAGGATGAAGTGATTTCGATTTGTCGCAAGGATGGTGAGATCCGGCTGTTGCAGTGGAATGCGCGCGCCCATTTTGCCGAAAACGGCAATGTCGCCGGCGTGATTTGCATCGGCCAGGATGTGACCGAGAAAAACGCGGTCGAACGCGCCTTGCGGCTGGCGGAAGAAAAATATCGCGGCATTTTTGAAAATTCGGCCGAGGGACTTTATCAGGCAAAGCCCCTGGGGCAGCTTTTGTCGGCCAATCCGGCCTTTGTGGCCATTTTGGGTTATCGCAATGAAGAAGACCTGGTTGCGGATGAAAAAATGATCCGTGACGGGTTTTATTTGCAGGCAGGCATGCGGTTGCGTTTTACCGGGCGGTTGCTGCGCGACGGGGCGGTTCAGGGGTTCGAGGCCGAACTGCGCCGCAAGGATGGCCGGATTATCTGGATCGAGGAAAATGCCCGGCTGGTGCGTGACGAGCACGGGGTGCCGGTTTTGATCGAGGGATCGATTACCGATATTACCGAGCGTAAAAGATCCGAAGCACGCATTCAGTTCCTGGCCCATCATGACGGGTTGACGGGGCTTCCCAACCGGACCCTGTTTCAGGAACGGATGAGCGATGCGGTCGCACGGTGCAAACGGGAAAATTGTGATTTTGCCCTGATGCTGTTTGATCTGGACAATTTCAAGGACATTAACGATACGCTGGGCCATCCGATTGGCGATTTGCTGTTGCAGGGTGTTGGCGAAAGGATGCGCGTGTGTTTGCGCAGCGACGATGTTGTCGCCCGCCTGGGCGGCGATGAATTTGCCGTTTTGATGTATGACCCGGGTTCGTCCTGTGACATTGCCAACGTTGCGCAGCAGTTGATCGAGCGGATTGGCGAACGGTTTGTGCTGGAAGGCAATGAGGTTACGGTTTCGACCTCGGTCGGGATTTGCCTGTATCCCCGTGACGGCAAGGACGAGAAAGACCTTTTGCGCAATGCGGATCTTGCACTTTACTGTTCCAAGGCGGAGGGGCGGAACCGCTATCAGTTTTTCAGGGAACGCATGCAGCTTGATGTGCAGGAACGCAAGGCGCTGGAACGTGACCTGTCCTGTGCGATTGCCAATGGCGAATTCGAGGTGTTTTATCAACCGATTGTCGATGCGGCGGACCATCGGATTGTGGGCATGGAAGCCCTGGTGCGCTGGTTCCATCCCACCCGGGGGATGGTGAGCCCGGTTGAGTTTATTTCGGTGGCCGAACGCATGGGCATCATTGCCGAGGTCGGTAAATGGGTTTTGAATACCGCCTGTTTGCAAACCCGCAAATGGCGGGAGGCAGGGTTGGGCACGCTTTTGATTTCGGTAAATCTTTCGCCCATAGAACTGGCCCGACACGAAGATTTGCTCGAAAGTGTGGGGCATGTTCTGGAAAAAACCGGGCTTGATCCGCGCCAGTTGCAGCTTGAGGTGACGGAAGGGGCGATGATGGATAACCCGCGCGAGGCGGCGATTACGCTGGGCATGTTGCGCAATCAGGGTATTCGCATTGCCATTGATGATTTTGGTACCGGTTATTCGTCGCTGGCCTATTTGAAACGGTTTCCCGTCGATAAACTGAAAATTGACCGCTCCTTTGTGATTGATCTGGACCAGGAAGACGGCAATTCGGCGATTGTGCGGGCCGTGGTGTTTATGGCGCGGTCCTTTGGCATGACAATCAATGCCGAGGGGATTGAAACCAAAAAGCAACTGGAGCGGATTTGTGCCGAGGGGGTGGATGAATTGCAGGGATTTTATTTCAGCAAACCGCTGCCCGCAGCAGAGATGGAAAAACTGCTAGAAGCACAGCGCAAGCGTGCCAGCACACCGGGCCTGGTCCATTAGGGATTTGGCGGCAGCGCGTTTTTGGCGCTGCGTCGGCTCAACCAGGCCTGAAGCTCTTTTTCGGCGGAAGAAAGTCCCTCGCGATTGATGATTTTGCGCGCGATGGCGTTGGAAACAGCGCGGGCGCGTTTATTGAGCACAATCCCCATTTCATTTTGATCCAGCGCCCCGACATCAAGCTTGTCATACAGCGACAAAAGACGGTTTTGCACGGTGCGGAGCGATAATTTGCGCCGGGTGGCAATGGCCTTGTCGGGCAGGCCCAAGGCAATATCAAGCAGGATGGTATATTCAAATTCGGTCAGCGCACTGCGCGATCGCATTTGCCGGTTCTGGATTTGATGGACCTCGCGGTCCACGACAATCTGGGCTTCGATCAAGACGGCGCGCAGGGCCAGGCGCAGCCTTTCCTCGGTTGCGGTTTTAAGGACATAGCCATAGGTGGCCTCGCCCGGTACAATATTGGCAATGCCCCGCAAATAGGCCTCGTCGGAATAGTTTGACCAGAACAGAATGCGGGTTTCCGGGCAGCGCGCCCAGATAAGGCGTGCTGCTTCGATGCCGTTTTGCTCTTTCATGCGCAAATCCATCACAATCGCCGTGATTTTATGCGCACGTGCCAGTTCCTCGCCTTCTCGCCCGTCGCGGGCCAGCAGGATTTCGTTACATTCCGGCAGGGCATTTTCGACAATTTCGTGCAGGAAATCGGCGTGCATTTTATCGTCTTCAACCAGCAGTATTTTCATCGCCTGACCTTGTGGTGTTCTGGCCCGCGCCGGGCAGCCTGAGGGTGATTTGCGTGCCGTTTTCGGTGCGGATGTGATAGTCCGCGCCGATGAGCCGGGCGCGGGTTTTGATGTGCGCCAGGCCGCCGCCGGGCTTGCGGCGGGCGGTATTGGCGGTATTGAATGTGCCATCATCCGCAATGGTGATTTCCAGGCAATGGCTGGCATCGGCGCGCACGCAAACGGCAATATGGTGTGCGCCCGAATGCAGGACGGCATTGTTGATCGCCTCCTGGCAGATGCGGAAAATGGCAATGCGGATGGTTTCGGGCAGGGCATCGACCGCGCCACTGGTATGGTCATCGACACTGAATCGCAGGGGGCTTTCCGGGCTGATGGCGCGTTCAAGATGGGTGGCAATTGCGTGATGAAACCCGAACAGTTCAAGGATGGAGGGGATGGAGGTATCAATAATCCCGCGCAAATCCTGGATCATGTTCTGGATTTGCTGTTGTAAATGATGATGCTGGTCAATGGTCAGGCCCGGATGAATGTCGCGGGCAATGCGCGTCAGGTCGGCCAGGGTCTGATCGTGCAGATCCATGCCAATGCGCTGGCGTTCGGCCTCGAGCGCATCGGTCAGGCTAAGTGCGCCCAGGCGCAAACCTTCCTCGCGGGCCAGAATTTCGGCGCGAAAGATGGCTTCCTTGTTGGCCTTTTCACTGGCGCGCAAGGCGTAAAAATAGGGGGCCAGAATATCGGCAAGAATGCGCATCTGTTCGACATGGCTGTGGTCATAGAAATTTTCTTTTGTCGATGAACAGTTGAGCGAGCCAATGACTTCGCCCAGAACCTTCATCGCCACATTCACCCGGCTGCGAAATTCGTGATGCAGGATGGGGGCACTGACGGCATCGGGAAAAATATAGCGCGGATCCTTCAGCGCATTGCCGGTCAGAAGATGGTCGGTTTTGCCATAAAGAATATCGCGCACCGGCGAGAGCCTGACGGCAGAACGCGAGGTGCTCCAGCTTGTTTGCAGACCGATTTCATAGGAAGTGTTCCAGGTTTTGCCCTCGTCGATCAGGCAGACATCCAGATGATCGAATTCGATGATCTTTTCGATTTCCGATTTGACCGACTGCAAGGCGGAATTAATATCGAGATTGCCAGCCAGCAAATTGGAAATGCGCAGATAGTGGGCAAGCTCCGACATGTTGTGTTTCCTCCTGCGCCGATCATAGGCGGGCGGGAAGAAATTGTCTTGCGGGTTTACGCAAGGGTGTTGCGGGAACCCGCAAAGCGGGTGCGGTGTGCGCTCTTTACGATTTTGTTGCCATAACGGTAAATCATCATCCTGAAAATAAAAACAAGATACTGCCGTGCCCGAACAGGTGCGGACAAGGTGATATAACCGGTATTGACCAAGACGTGCGCTGTCACGTCAGGGAGGAAAAATGAAATTCAAGATGATGCTTCTGGGCATGATTGCCGGAACGACAATTTTGGCATCTGGCCATGCAATGGCCGATACAGCCGATAAACGGATTGCCTTTTCAAACAACTATGCCGGTAATTCCTGGCGCCAGGCCATGCTGCAAAGCTGGGACAAGGTCACGGGTGAAGCGGTAAAAACCGGCGTTGTGGCCGCAGCGGATGCCTTTACCACATCGGAAAACCAGGCAACGGAACAGGCGGCGCAAATTCAGAACATGATTTTGCAGGGCTATGACGCGATTGTGGTGGATGCCGCATCGCCAACCGCGATTAACGGTGCTGTGCGTGAAGCCTGTGATGCCGGGATTACCGTGGTGTCCTTTGACGGGATTGTCACCGAACCCTGCGCTTGGCGCATTGCGGTGGATTTCCGCCAGATGGGCCGTGAACAGATCAAATATCTGGAAAAACGTTATCCCGATGGCGGCAACCTTTTGGAAATTCGCGGTTTGGCCGGGGTTTTCGTCGACGATGAAATCAGCGCGGGCATCCATGAAGCGGTTAAGGATACCAAATTTAAAATTGTCGGTTCCGTGCATGGCGACTGGGCCCAGGATGTGGCGCAAAAGGCGGTTGCCGGTATTTTGCCAAGCCTGCCCGACATTACCGCCGTTGTGACCCAGGGTGGCGATGGTTATGGCGCGGCGCGGGCCTTTGCTGCCGCCAACCGGCCGATGCCAACCATTATTATGGGCAACCGCCAGGACGAACTGAAATGGTGGTCCGAACAGCATGCCAAAAACGGCTATGAAACCACCTCGCTGTCGATTGCACCGGGGGTAAGCACCCTGGCATTCTGGGTCGCCCAGCAGGTGCTGGATGGCAAGGAAGTGCCCAAGGACCTGACCGTGCCGTTCCTGCGGGTGGATCAGGATAACCTTGAAGAGATGCTGGCAAAGACCCCGGAAGGGTCGGTTGCCAATGTTGAATATTCCCTTGAAGACGCACAGAACCTGATCAAGTCAGCGAAGTAAGGTGACAGGATTATGGCGGTAAACCGCAAGGAGAAGGGCGGGATCGGCACCGGGGAGGTGCCGATCATTTCCCTGGCCGGTATTGGTGTGTCTTTTGGGCCGGTTCGGGCGTTAAGCGATGTGGCCCTGGATATTCTGCCGGGCGAATGTGTGGGGGTGGTCGGCCATAACGGGGCGGGCAAGTCCACGCTGGTGAATGTGATTAATGGTCGTTTGTCGCCAACAGCGGGCGATGCCCGTTATGACGGGGCGGAAAGCAGGGCCGATTTTCGCAACGGGCAGCGGGCACGCCAGGCGGGCATTCGCAGTGTGTTTCAGGAACTGTCACTATGTCCGAATTTGACCGTGCTGGAAAATATGCGCATTCCCTATCGCAATATGCCGTGGCGCAATTGGCGCGGGAATGCGGCCAGTGCGGTGCGGATGGCCCTGGATGCGGTTTTTCCCGGTCACGGTATTGATCCCTATTGTGTGGTCGGCGACCTGTCGATTGCCGAACGGCAGATGGTGGAAATTGCCATTGCCTTTTCAAGGCGTGACATTGATGCACGACTGGTGATTTTGGATGAACCGACATCATCGCTGGATGGCGCGATTGCCGACCAGTTGCTGGCTTATATCAAAAAGTTCTGTGCTGATGGCGGATCGGTGATTTTCATTTCCCATATGCTGGGCGAGATTTTTGACGTTGCCACCCGCATGGTGGTGATGAAAGACGGGCGCATTATTGCCAATGATGATGCGAAAAACTTTACCCGTGACAGCCTGGTGGATGCGATGGGCCATGTGGTGCCCGATGGGGCCGAAAATGGCGAAGGGCGCAAACAGCGCGAACTGGGCGAAGACGTTTTGCGCATGAAAAATGGCCTGTCGGCGCGCAAGGGCGAAATTGTCGGTTTGGCGGGCCTTGCCGGGCACGGCCAGGCCGAGGCGCTGGCACAGTGTTATCTGGAACGGTCATCGGACTGGCGGGCAAACCGGGCGCCTGCGGTGGTGTTTGTCGCCGGGGACCGGGCGCGCGATGGCGTGATGCCGTTATGGTCGATCCTGCGCAATTTGAGTTTGCAAACCCTGGTAGAATTCAGCCGGTCCTTTTTGGTGGACCGTGCAGCCGAGAAAAAGCTGGCGCAGGATTGGCACCGGAAAATCAAAATCAAGACCGATGACCTTGATAGCTCGATTTTGTCGCTGTCGGGCGGTAATCAGCAAAAGGTGCTGTTTTCCCGTGCGCTGGCATCCTCTGCCCCGATTGTGGTGATGGACGACCCGATGCGCGGTGTGGATGTGGGCACGAAAAAGGAAGTGTACCGCATGGTGCGCGAGGAGGCCGAAAAGGGCCGGACTTTCCTGTGGTATTCGACGGAAACCGACGAAATTTTGGAATGTGACCGGGTTTTTGTGTTTCGTGACGGTGAAATTGCCGCCGAACTGACCGGGGATGCCATTACCGAAGAAAACATGCTGCGTGCATCGTTCGAGATGGAGGAGGCCGCATCATGAACCGTGATCATTTGCGTATTTTGCTGCCGGTTTTGTCGCTGGGTTTGTTGCTGGCAGCGGTGTTTTACCTGCAACCCCGCGCCATGAGCTATTTCGGGCTTAACCTGCTGTTTAACCTGGCGGTGCCGGTGGCGCTGGCAACCATCGCCCAGATGATGATTTTGATGGTCAATGACATTGATTTGTCGATTGGCACCTTCGTTAGTTTTTGTGCCTGTGTGACCGCCACCTTTGTGCAAAGTGATCCGGTAACGGGCTATGCCATGCTGCTGGGGGCAATTGCGGTTTATGCGGCGATGGGGGCGATTATCCATGCCCGTGGGCTGCCTGCCATTGTCGTCACATTGGGCATGTCGTTTTTCTGGTCGGGTATGGCGATTTTGATTTTGCCGTCGCCCGGCGGGTCGGCCCCGGCATGGTTGAATGCGATGATGAAGGCCAAGCCGCCCCTGGTGCCGGTGGCGATTATTGCGCCCATCGTGATTGGGCTGATCATGCATTATTTCATCAAACGGTCCTCGCTGGGGGTGTTGTTGCGCGGTGTTGGCGGTAACAGCCAGGCCATTGACCGGGCAGGATGGTCCGTTTTGGGCCTGAAGGCGACGGCCTATGGCATTGCCGGGCTGTTCGGGGTTTTGTCGGGCATGGCGCTGGTGGGGTTAACCACCTCGGCCGATGCCAATATTGCCCTGCGTTACACCCTGTTATCGATTGCCGGGGTGATTTTGGGCGGTGGTGAATTTACCGGCGGGCGGGTATCGCCCATCGGGGCGGTGATCGGGGCGATGACCCTGACGCTGGCGGCCAGTTTCCTGTCCTTTTTGCATTTGTCATCGGACTGGCAGATTGGCGCACAGGGGGCGATCCTGATTTTGGTTCTGGCGGTGCGCCTTGTCTTTACCCGTCGGGAGGCCTTGGCATGAGTGTTGAAAATAATGTGCAAAATACTGCCCCGCGCGGTGTGACGGCGCTTTTGGGCCTGGTATCGCGCAAGGCGTGGATATGGGCCTGGCTGGCCGCCGGGGCGACATTTATTGCCGCGATGATGGCCGGGTCCGGCGGCGGGGCCGAGGCCGGGTCGCTGTTATATGCGGCCTTTACCTTTGCCGCCTTTACCGTGATTGTCGGCATTGGTCAGATGTTTGTTGTGACATTGGGGCCGGGCAATGTGGACCTTTCGATACCCGCGACCATGACACTGGCCGGCACGGTGGCCCTGAAATTTATGGCAAGCGACGGATCACTGGTGGTGCCGGGGTTGTTGATTGCCATTGGTGTGGGCCTAGGCTGCGGGTTGTTTAATTTCGGCCTGATTTTGCTGATGCGTATTCCGCCGATCATTGCCACTTTGGCGTCGTCCTTTTTGTTTCAGTCGGTGGCGATCTGGTCCAACCGGGGCTTGCGCATTAAACCGCCCGAAGGCCTGGCTGATTTTGCCACTGGCGGGACGCTGGGTATTCCCAATGTGGCGCTGGTCGCACTGGGTGTATCGGTGCTGGCATGGGTTGTTCTGGAACGTGCAATTATGGGCCGCTGGATTTTGGCAAGCGGGCAGAACAAACGGGCCGCCCGCCTGGGCGGTGTGCCGGTGACGGCGGTGCATTTTGGCGTTTATGTTGGCTGTGCGGTGCTGGCCGGGTTTACCGGATTTTTGCTGGCGAGTTTTTCGGGCGGGGCAAACCTGAATATGGGTACCGAATATATGCTGATGTCGATTGCGGTGGTTGTGATTGGCGGGTCCTCTATTGCCGGGGGCAATTCAAATGTGCCTGGCATCTGGGCGGCAGCTTTGTTCATGTTTTTGCTGGTATCGATGTTGAATTCCTATGGCTTGGGTGCTGGTGTGCGCCTGATTTTGACCGGGCTGATCATTGTGTCGGTGGTGGTGCTGGCCAGTAAAAAAGGAGGCAGGGTATGAACGGCCCCTATGAAATTTATGACAGCCGGTTTCGCGACCTGGTGTTGTTGAATGTCAGTTTGCGCAAACTCTCGGGCGGGCATTTATGGACCGAAGGCCCGGTGTGGTTTCCCGCTCATCAGTGCCTGTTGTTTTCCGATATTCCCAACCAGAAAATTTTCCGCTGGATGTGTGATGGCACGGTCAATGTGTTTCGGGAAAATTCCAATTTTGCCAATGGCAATACCCGCGATGCACAGGGCCGGCTGGTCAGTTGCCAGCATGGCACGCGCTCTGTTACCCGCACGGAACATGATGGCACGATTACCGTGCTGGCCGACCAGTTTGAAGGCAAACGCCTGAATTCGCCCAATGATGTGGTGGTGAAGTCCGATGGCTCCGTGTGGTTTACCGACCCGACATATGGCATCATGTCGGATTATGAAGGCTATAAATCCGAGCCGGAACAACGCCATCACAATGTGTTTCGCATCGACCCGGCCACGGGGGAACTTGCCAGTGTGGCGCATGATTTCGCCCAGCCCAACGGGCTGGCCTTTTCGCGCGATGAAACACGGCTTTATGTTGCGGAATCCGGGTGCAGCCATGATGACAGTGTGCCGTCGGTTATTCGTGTTTATGATGTGGTTTCGGGCAATAGACTGGAAAATGGCCGCGATTTTGCGACCATTAATCCGGGGCTGCCGGATGGCTTCCGGGTGGATTGCCATGACAATGTCTGGACTTCGGCCGCCGATGGCGTGCATTGCTTTGACGCCAATGGGGTGTTGCTGGGCAAAATTCTGGTGCCTGAAACCGTCTCGAACCTGACATTTGGCGGGCCGCGCGGCAATGAATTGCTGATTACGGCCACGACCAGCGTTTATGCCATTCACGTTAATACAGCGGCGGCATAGGACCGGTTGGCACAAGTCCGATATTGCCTCTGATATTGAGGTGAAAACCGGGTGCAGTCTGTTTCAGGCCGCACGGTTGTCCCAGAATTCGCCCGCGTGATGGAGCAATTCCTGGCGGTTCATGCGCATTTCGATCCCGCGGGATGTTTCATCGGGGGTCAGGCACCCCTGACGGCGCAGGCTGGCGATGATGCGGCTGGCGGTTTCGGTTGTGACCGAAACAATGCTGCCCAGTTTTTCGCGGGGCGGCACAATGCAATGATCGCGGGGCGACGCCCAGAGCAGGAACCGGCAAATGCGGCGGATGGCCGTGCCGGTGCCGATATTGATTTTCCAGTAATGGCTGGCAACGACCTCGCGACACAGCAAATGCGAAATGCTGCGGGCCACAGCCAGGTTGACGGCCTGTTCCTGGCGCAGGCGGTGCAGGGGAATGCGGGTAAACCGGCTGTTTGTAATGGTTTCGGTGGTTAGCGGCGGATTGCCCGGGAGGGTGGCGTTTTCAACGGGTTCAACCGCCTCAAGGCCGATAATGTCGCCCGTGCGATAAACACGGCAGATTTCGCGTGCGCCATTGCTGTTGTAAAATCCCTGAATCACCAACCCGTCTGTCAGCAGCCAGACATGGTTCAGGCTGCCGTGTGCTGTTTCCAGAATATCACCGGCAGGGACGAGGTGGTTTTTATCCTCGGCATGGGGAAGGATCTGGTGCAGGGCTTCATCTGTGTTCATGACCGGACCTTTTTGCTTGCGGGAAAGGCGCACGGCCCCATAAAGGGCCGTGCATCCGAACAGGCGGGGATCAGGCGTTGCGAAGCTGCAATCGGGGGCGGACAACCAAAAGCAGATCAAGCACAAGAATAAGGATCATGGACAAACCGACCAGCGGGAAGATGATGCCGCCAATCGCCAGAATGGCGGTGACACCATAAACCTTGCGCATGTCACGCGGCAAAGGCGGGACACCCAATTGACCGGACGGGCGGCGTTTCCACCACATTATCCCGGCGGATACCGCCATGAAGACCAGCGCGGCGCAAACAACCAGCATGAAAAGCTGGTTTGCCAGGCCATATTCCTGCCCCATATGCACATTGATCGCCCATTCCAGCCCCCGGCCCAGCGGACCATAATCGGCATAGGACATGTCGATCAGCGGTTTGCCTGAATATTGGTCCAGGTGAATGACGCGCTGAAGCGAAAGGTCGTTGGGATAGATCGAGGCGCTGTATACCCCACGATCGCCGATGGGCAGACTAACGGCATAACCCGGTGTCATGCCCAGATCATTGAAAATGTTGGTGGCTTTATCAATGCCAATGGCACGGGGCGCGGTATCGACCGATTGCGGCAGGGGGGCATTTTCGGTGGTCCAGCCGGTATGGCCAAACGCATCGATCATGGGAATGGTGGACAGCGGTACATTCACCCGCACCCCGGACGGATAGCCCGTTGGCGTGCCATTGGCAAACTGGTTGGCATATTTGCCCCAAAACACCGACCACGGCATGCCCGTTGTTGCCAGAAACAGAATGAAAAAACCGGCAAACAGCCCAATCACGGCGTGGCTGTCACGCCACCAGCGGCGGTTGGCCGGTTTGCCGCGAATGGCCAGGCGGGATGATCCGTCCTTTGGTTTGGGCCACCACAGGTAAATGCCGGTGAGCACCAGAAGAATGGTCCAGCCACCGACAATTTCGATCAGGGCGTTGGGAAAGGTACCAAATTCGGCCAGGCTATGCAGGTGGCGGACCGTCCACATGATGGTGCCGCGATCCATCAGTTCGCCCAAAACCTGACCATTATAGGGGTTAACATAAACCGCATGGCGGGCACCGCTGGCATCGGCAATGGTGACTTCGGTGCTGCCGGTTGGCGAAGAAGGTGTTGTCAGCTTGACGGCTTTGCCATGCTGATGGGCCAGGGCATTGCTGATTTGCGTGCTGTAGGGCAGCGGGGCCGCGGATGATGGGTTGACCTGTTTAAGGTCGGAATAGACGTAATTGTCAATTTCGTGATGAAACAGAAAGGCCCCGCCGGTGAGCGCCATCAGGACAATAAAAGGCAGTACAAACAGCCCGGCATAAAAATGCCAGCGCCATACCGCGCGATAAAACCCGTTTGCGCCTTTTGCGCCCGATGCGCCCGATGCGTCATTTGCCCCGTTGTGCCCATTGTGCCCGTCGCTGCGGTGGGGGGCGGTATAAGAAGAGGTTGGCATGATTGTCCCCTGTGCCAGGTAAATTCCAGTCATGTGTGACCCTGCAACGGGGCCGGACCTGTTGGCAGGCGGCCTGCCCGTTAAATGGCGGCGTTGCAGGACGAAGCAGGCAGAGCGGCATAGAGGCGCGCGTTGCGGGAAGTAAGACCGGTGTGATGGCAAGGCAGGCCTCAACCCATTATGAAAACAGCGCAAAAGAGCACGATTTCACATATGTGTCGGGCTGTCCCCGGCCTTGAAAAAGCCGGGTAAAAACACCGATAAGCAACGATTTTTAACCAAAGGGAACGCCGGATATATTCCATTAAGGTGCGTGCTGTCTGGCCCGTTTCCGGGCCGGGTGACATGCAAGGCGTGGGACCCTGTTGGTTATGATGGCGCAGTTATGCCGCGGGGGACAGGGGCGGGGCGCGCGGAGAGCCCGCGCGGGGATAAAAATCCGGTGTGTGAGCGGTGATGTGAAGGGCTGTTACCGCATTTGACAGCAGGATGCGGTGAATTTCGGGAATTTCGGGCGCGACGCCGGGGGTGACGGCATGAAGCCCAATGCCACACAGGGCACATTGATAGGCTTCGTAACTGTCATATTGACCCGATGTTTTTGGCGCTGCCTTGTCATCCAGGGCATTGCCGGGCACGCGGATCGCCTTGATCCCCTGCGAGGTGCAAATCAGAATCGGGATATAGTTGTTGCCATCGGCCCGGGCCTGTGCGGCCAGCGGGGCGTGCATGAAACCAAACAGAACGGTATTGACCAACAGAATGCAGGCCACCATCGATGCGATGGTTTCGCGCAAATTTCCTGCTGACAAACCCCGTTTGGTGCGCACGGCAAATATCCAGATCCACGACACTATATGAGTGCAATATAATGTTTTTTGGAGACTGTCAAACCTGCGGGATGCTGTTTTGAGAAACGGGCTTCATAATCCCGAAATGCCTGTTTTGCCGCGTTGTCAATCGCAGGTGTTCCGCGAGCCTGATGTCGGAAACACCTGCTTTTATTGCCATTCAAGGGTCAGGAACTAGTCTTTTTCCTGGTAGTCGATCTTGTTGTCTTTGTACTGAATGCCGGATTTTTTGATGGTGGCATCAATGCCGCTGCTTTTATTGACCAGCAGGCCGATATTGCGGCTGTTTTCAATCCAGCTGTCGCTGATATCAAGATAGCCGCCAACATAGACACTGGTTTTGAAACTGCCCCCATCCCCGCCATCGGCAACGCGGACATATTTCCAGACATTTTTGTCGCTATTGCTTTTGATATAAATGCCTTCCCACGACCCGGGAACCGAGCTGACACCGTGAATGACAATCGGTTTTTCGGCGGTGCCAATCGCCTTGAGCGAGCCTGTTTCACTGATGCTCATGCGCGATTCGGTCCCCATCCGGATTTCAACACCGGGCTGAAGTTCCAGATTGGCGGCAATGGTGGTGATGTGGTTCCAGATATAGGGAATACCGGGATCAACCCAGCTTGCATCCTGCTTTAACGTGCCAAGGGCGACAAGGTCGATCCGGTTTTTTTCATTGTCGGTAAAGGTGCTGTTTTCGTCGATCGTGCCAACAGTATCGGGGATCAGACGGGCGGGAACATCGGTATGGTCAATTTTATTGTTTTTAAAATCCTGAAGCGCGCCGAGCACTTCGATGCCATATCCCTTGGCGTGGCTGATATGCGTGTTTTCAAGGCGCAGGGATGCCCCTTCATGGACCATGACGGCCCGGGTGGCGGGGTTGGAATCCCCTGTTGCGCGTTTCATGGGCGAGCCGCTGCCTTTCTGGTTGCCACCAGCATAGGTAATGGTGCTGTGAACAAGGCGGTTTTTACTGCTGTTTGAATCAAAATACAGCCCGTACCAGTACCCCGGCATCTCGTCATCGGCGGTGAAAGTGACCGGTTTGTCTGCTGTGCCCGACGCATTCAGGGAACCACCTGAGTGTATGTCCAGCCCGGCATTTTCCTTGAATTTAAGCGTGGTGCCCGGTTCGATTGTAATGGGCGCATAAATATCGGTTTTATCGAGAACCGTATGGCAGCCCGACCACGTGGCGGGTTCCCGAATGTCGCGCCCGGAATTTTGCAGTAATTTCAGCCGCTCCATATCTGTCAGGTCCGGGTCGGTCATGATTTTCTGCATATCGACCGGCGGAATCAGCGGCGGGCAGGGATCTTCTTCCGCACGGGCGGAAACCGTTGCCGCGAGAATAAAGGGGAGCGACAGGGCGCAGCGCGTCAGGTTCCGGCGCGATGCAGATTTCATGGTTGTTCCTCCATATTTTGTTTGCTCGTGGGGACAAGGGCCCAACCTTTGTGAGCAATATGGCGAAAATTTGACTGAAATCTATTTGGGGTTGAGATGGTGTCGCTGCGACGGCAGGCCTGATCAAGACGGAGACTTTAAAACGGCAATTCGTCGTCAAATCCGTCCGCTTCGCCGGTTGTGCCTGCACGATCCGGATTCAGGAACAGGCGGGTTTGTTCGATGGCTTCTTTTAGACCAACCCGCTGAACGGTCACGTCCTCGGGAAAGGCACCAAGCAGGCGCGAGGGCATGCGGTTATCAAGCAAGACGAAAACCCCGCGATCTTCCGCACGGCGGACAAGGCGGCCAAAGGCCTGTTTCATGCGCAGGCGCGTGATCATGTCGTCATACCTTGCACCATGAAAGGCGGCCTTGCGCGCGCGGTGCAAAATATCGGGCCGGGGCCAGGGCACACGGTCAAACACGATCAGGCGCAGGCTGTCGCCGGGTACATCGACCCCGTCGCGAATGGCATCGGTGCCCAAAAGGCAGGCATCACGTTCCACCCGGAAAATATCGATCAGGGTGGAAACATCCATGCCATCAATATGCTGGGCAAGAAGCTGCAAGCCGGCTTCGTCCAGCGGGCCGGTCAGGCGCTCGTACACCGCACGCAGGCGGGTAATGGCGGTAAACAGGCCCAATGCGCCGCCGTTGGAGGCCAAAAACAGTTCGCGATAGGCGGCTGCAATTTGGTCGGCATTGTCGCGTGCGATGTCATTGACGATGAAAACGCGGGTTTGTTCGCGGTAGTTATAGGGGCTTTTCATTGCTGCGCGCACGGCAGGCATCGGCATGTGGGAGGCCCCGGTGCGGTCTTCGGCCACGGCCCAGTCAAACATGTCGTCCCCGGTGCCATCGCGCAAGGTGGCCGATGTCACCACCATGCCATGTGTGGTGGGGGCAAGGGCGGCGGTAAGCGGCAGGGTCGGGTCAATATAATGGCGGTGCATGCCAATATCAAAATCGCGGCCGAACTGGCGTTCGATGGCAAACCAGTCGACAAATTCGGCCGGGGTGGCATCGACCAATGATTCCAGCATGCCGCGCCAGGCGGCCACCTGCATGATGGCGCGCCGCTCCAATGATCGAATGGCGGCATCAAGGCGCTGGCGTTCGGCGGAATCCAGTTCGTCGGCTTTTTCATCAAGCATATGGGCGATGATTTTGATCAGCGCCTTGGCCGGTTTTTCCAGTGCGGCCAGCGCACGGTCAAGGTCGGCAGCACTGGCAAGAACTTCGTTGAGTGCGGGTTTGCAGTCGGTCTCGATCGAATAGCCCCGGTCCTTTTCCGCTGCCCGCGCCATGACCTGCGCCTTGACGTGCGCCAGGAAAATTTCCGCCGGGCCGCTGGCATGTTCCACACCATCCTGCAATCGCATCAGCCAGCCCTGATCGGGCAGGCACTGGGCGGCGATAATCACGGCATTGACTGCATCGCGCAGTTCTTCGCGGTCGTGGATCAGGCTTTCAAGGCGCTGTTTTAAGCCACGTGCGCGCGAGCTTCCCTTGTTTTCCGCCCCCAAAAGCCAGCGGCGCAGTTCGGCCCCTTCCTGCCCGGTGAGGTGGGCGGAAAAGGCCTTGTCGGCGGCATCAAAAAGGTGGTGCCCCTCGTCAAAGACATAACGCGTGGGCATGAGGGTATCATCCAGCCCGCCAAGGGCGGCCTGCACCATGACAAGGGCATGGTTGGCAACCACGATTTCGGCGGAGCGGGCGCGACGCACGGTTTTTTCAACAAAGCAGCGCGAATAATGCGGGCAGGCGGCATAAATACATTCGCCGCGCTGATCGGCCAGGGCGGAGGTAAAGCGCGTGCCGATCAGTTCCGTCAGCCAGGCGGGAAAATCGCCGCCGACCATATCGCCATCGCGGGTGGCCGCCGCCCAGCGTGCCATTAACCCCAGCGGAATCGCCTGGCGCGGTTGCTGGGCCAGAGGGCGTTGGGCTTCTTCAAAATTCAGAAGACACAGGTAATTTTCCCGGCCCTTGCGCACCACGGCCTTGCGGCGTTTGTCGCGTTCTTCGGGGTACAGGCGGTTAAGCTCGCTGTCGATTTGGCGTTGCAGGTTACGGGTATAGGTGGAAATCCAGACAGCACCTTCGTTTTTTTCCGCCCAAAGGGATGCCGGGGCGACATAACCCAATGTTTTGCCCGTGCCGGTCCCGGCCTCGGCCAATACGATATTGGGGGTGCCGTCCGCTGTGCGCGGGGCAAAGGCGGAACATACCGCCGATGAATAATCGGCCTGTTGCGGGCGTTCTTCCGCCCCTTCGCCCAAAAGTTTGATCAGGCGTTCGCGGGCTTCGGTCGGTTCAACCGGGTTGTTGCCGGGTGGTGGTGGCGGCGCATGTTCGGACCATTCGCCCAGCTTTTTCCAGATTTTAAGCCCTTCATAAACGGCAAAGCGGTGCGGCCCGTCGCCATCCGCCCCCAGGGCCGCCAAAACCGGTACACCCCACGGCCATTGGCCGCGTGCCATCGGCCAGGCGATGGAAAGCGCACGGGCGCGTTTTTCGGCGGGCAGAACGGCAAGTTCCTGAAGCAGGCGTTTCATGGATTCGGCCAGGGCCTCTGCCTGACCGATCAGATCATCAGCCGCACGCTGGCCGGTGGCAAGGGCAATGCCGCGCGGGGTGGGCACACAAAATTGCGCCGGGCGAACAAAGGCAAACAGTTCCAAAAGGTCGTGGGCATGAAAACCATCCAGCCGCAGGCGTTTGGCCGTGGCGGGCATATGCACGACGATGGGCCGTTCATCGCGCGCGCGCCGCGCGGCGGCGGCCAAGGGCATTTCATCGATTTCGCCATCGGGCGTCAAAAAGACGGCATGACGCAAACCGGCCACCATGACCGGTGCGTTGGGGGGCAAAAAACGGGGCCGTGTATCGGAACGATCATCGAACATTTTGGGGACTATAGGGATTCCCGTGCGGGGACGCTACTGTCGAAAACAGGTTTTTGTCGGTGTTTTGAAAATTGCTGTCAGACACCTTGGCGGGGCCGGTTTTAACAGGGACCTTTGTGGTTGGGATCGCGGGTGAAGCTGTATGTTGATGTGCCAATTGACCATCAACCGGCGTATGGGTATATAAAGCATCGGTTCCCGGCACCTGCCGTTCGCATGACCTTGTGATCCTGTCAACAGGTCAATGGTAAAGCCCGGGTGATTTCCTGAAACGGACCCTGTTTTCATACTGTTTTCACCCTGCATTCCGCGCAGGTGGCAATGCGAGCATCCATTTTACCCGTCACATTTTGCCCGATTGGGAAATGTGCCAGGCCCAGGCGGGATGCCGAAAGGCAGGAGAACGGGATGTCGATACAGGATGTTTCCCAAAGTTCCTTTGTAAACGCGCCGCTTGGCAAGGTATTTGCCAAAACGGCGCTGCCCATCATTTTTGTGATGGGCATGAATGGCTCGCTGGCGATTATTGATGCCGTGTTTTTGGGGATGTATGCCGGGGCCGATGCGGTGGCGGCCGTGACCCTGATATTTCCTTTTTTCATGGTGATGAATGCCCTGGCGGCGCTGGTGGGAAGTGGTATGTCGAGTGTATTGGCACGCCATTTGGGGGCCAGGAATATGGTGCAGGCCCGTGCGGTTTTTGCCGGGGCACATGGATTTTCCCTGATGATGGCGGTGGGTTTGATGGGGATATTTGCTCTGCTGGGGCCCACTTTGACGATGTTGTTGGCAGATGGGAATGCCATGCTGGCGGGGCTTGGGTATCGGTATCTGGCGGTGCTGGTGGCGGGGGTGCCGGTGATGTTTTTGCTTGCCGTGAATGGCGATGCGCTGCGTAATGAAGGGCGTGCGGGCCTGATGGCGGGGTTGAGCCTGTTGGTCAGCATCGGGAATATGGGCCTGAATTATATTCTGATCGCGCAAATGGGGTTGGGGGTGACAGGGTCGGCACTGGCGACGGTGGTGGCACAGATAGCCGCCCTTTTGATGGTTGTGGCCTATCGTCGAGGCCCCCGGGCAACCTTGCGGTTTGAGCAAAAAATGCTGCGCGATTTTGGCTGTGCCTGGCGGGAAATTGTGGTGCTGGGTGTGCCGCAATGCCTGGGCATACTTGGCATTGCGCTAGGCGCCGGGGCGGTGATTGCCGCCTTGCAACTGACGGGAATGGCTGAAACGCACTATGCCGTGACCATTGGTGCCTTTGGTATTGTTACGCGGGTTACAAGTTTTGTGTTTTTGCCGATTTTGGGCTTGGCACAGGCGTTGCAATCGATTGCGGGGCATAATTATGGAGCCGGGCACATGCGCCGTATGCTTGGCAGCCTGAAACTGGCGATGCTGGTGGCCTTGGCATATTGCGCCTTGATGGAGCTGGCATTGGGGGGGATTTGCCGGGGTGCTGGGGCGGGCCTTTGTGCCTGATGTGCAGGTGCAGGGCGAAGTGGCGCGCATTTTACCCATTGTGATGATGGCATTTTTTACCGTTGGCCCGATGATGATGGTGGCAACATTTTTTCAGGCAATTGGCGATGCGGCGTTAGCGGCATTGCTGGGGCTGGCAAAACCATATTTGTTCGCTTTGCCCGCAACATTTTTGCTGCCCCTGTGGTTGGGGCAAGGTGGCATTTGGCTGGCCCGGCCTGTGGCAGATATGTTGTTGCTGTTGTTAACCCTTTTGGTTGTGCTGCATCATTGTCGGCGGTTGGGGGCTTTGGCCGGGTTTAAAGGCCGGGATGATTGACAGGGATGATTGACAGGGATGATTTACCTGGCAAATTGACCTGAGAGAATACCGCCTGCCGGGAGGGCAGCGTGATCGTGGTTTACGGGTGTGTGATTGCGCGGCAGGGCGGGCCTTGATATGGTTGTTACAGAGGCTTGGATTTGGCTGTTTCGACAGGATATGGACGGGATCAGATGATGGCGAAACCGCAGGGGGCTGGCCATAACCAGTTCTTTTGGCACGATACGGATTTGCCGTTTATCGAGGCGCGTTTTGTGCGCGAGGGGCGGGGCATTCGCTCGGACCGGCATACGCATGATACCTTTTCCATTGGCGCGATTTTGGGCGGGGCGAGTGCGTGCAAAATGCGCCGGGGCAAACATGAGCTGAGTACCGGGACAGTTATTTTTATCAACCCGGAAGATGTGCATGATTGCCACCCGCTGGTGGAACGCGGCTGGGCGTTTCAGATGTTATATGTTGATACGGCCTGGTTGCGTGATGTGCAGGCGCAAAATGATGCCGATGACGGGGGCAAATTTGCCGCCTTTGACCCGGTATTGAGCCAGGACCCGCTGATTTTTGCCGGGCTGGCCCGGTTGGGCAGGGTGCTGGCGGACCCGGATGTGCCGGTTTTGGGCAAGGAAACGGCGGCGACCGGGTTTTTCAGCCTGCTATCCTCACGGGCGGGGCACGGGCGACATCGCGGGCAAAGCCCAAGCCCAAGCCAGCAGGACGGGCGCGGGGCTGTTGCGGGGCAGACAGAGCGCCGCAAACTGGCCCGGGTGGCGGATTTTATTCGTGCCCATTGTGACGAACCGTTAAGGCTGGCCGATATTTGCGGGCAGGCGGATATGACACCATCGGCCCTGGTGCGGGCCTTTGGTCAGCAATATGGCATTACACCGCACGCCTATTTGACCAATTGCCGCATCCAGCGCGCCCGCCATGCCCTGAAGCGCGGGGAACGGATTGTCGATGTGGCGCTGGAATGCGGGTTTGCCGATCAGGCGCATTTTCAACGGGTTTTCAAACGCCAGATGACGGCAACCCCCCGGCAATATGCGCAGGTTTTGTGCGCCTGAAGCCGGGGAATTGCCGGGGGGAGGCCGATGCGATTTGGCCGCTATCAGTGCAAAAGCAGATAAATGGCGCAGGCAAGCAACAGGGCAGCCATGCAGCGGTTGAAAATGCGCACCAGAGCGTCATTGTGAAGATAGTGCCGCAAAAACGACCCGGCGACGGCCCAAAGGGCGACTGATGAAAAGCAGACAACAAAATACAGAATAACAAACTGCCAGAGCAGAACGCGGTCGCCATCGGCAATGAACACCCCCGTCCCGGCGACAGATGCCATCCAGGCCTTGGGGTTCAGCCATTGCACCGCGGCCCCCGCCAGCACGGAGGGCGATTTCCTGGCCCGTTCGGTGTTTATTTTGCCGTTATCGGTGGCGAGTTTCCAGGACAGCCAGCCCAGAAACGCCACCCCGGCCCATTTGATGAACAGGGTGATTTCGGGTACCTGGATGATCAGTTGATGCAGGCCAAAGCCGACAATAAGTAACAGCAGGCAAAACCCCGCCGTTGCCCCGAAAACCGGGCGCAGGGCGGGCTGAAAGCCGTATTTTACCGATGACCCGAGAACCAGAATTGTGACCGGCCCCGGCGTGATGGAGGACACCAGGGCAAAGGTTGCCATTGAAAGATAAAGACTGAGACTGCCAGACATAGCGTTTCCTGTGTCGCGATGGTTTTTGTTTGTGGCAGCTAAGCTGATTGCGAACGCAAATTATTGAAGAAAATTGTCCGGGAGGCCGTTTTCATCGAAAAATTCAGGATGCTGTGCTGAAAAAATGGATGACCCCGCTGGCCGCGGCGGCAACAAGGGCATAGCGTCCCGCTTTGCCCAGCGTGACAAGAAGAATGAAGGGCACAAAACGCACGCGCATTGCCCCGGCCACCAGCGTGATCGGGTCGCCAATGACGGGAAGCCAGGAAAATAGCAGCGCCCACAGGCCAAAGCGGGAAAACCATGTGCAGGCGCGTTGATAATCGCGGTCCGATACCGGGAACCAGCGGGCATTGCGAAAGTGTTCAATCGCCAGGCCCAGCACCCAGTTGACCAGCGACCCCGCAACATTGCCCAGGGTGGCAACCAGCACAAGCAGCCATGTGGTATGGTCGCCCGTCGCAATCAGGGCGGCAAGCACCGCCTCGGACGAACCGGGCAGCAGGGTGGCCGACGTGAAGGCAGACAGAAAAAGCCCGCCATAAACCAGGATGGATGACAACATGAAAAGGGAGATACCCCGTGTTTCATGCCGGGTCTATGGCAATGTTTGAAAGGTGTTGCCCGAATTATGGTTTGGCGGATTGTGAAGATGAAGATGATGAAAGTGCCGGGTCAGAAGGGCCGAGCAGGGCCAGCATTGTATGCAGGGTGCGCAGGGTGGCATTGGCAATCAAAATGGCAAGCGCATCGCATGATGTTGCGGCCTGTTTGAGGGCGGCAATGTATTGCGGTTTTTCCGTGCAAAAAATGATGGCCGCAGGATACCCGGCCAGCAAAAGGTCGTAATTGAGCAGCAGCCGGGCAAGGCGGCCATTGTCGCCGGGAAACGGGGATTGACGGATAAAAAGCGCATGCCAGTGTGCCGCCCGAATAAGAGGATGCACGACCGGCAGGGTATCGCAGAGGGTATCGCGTTGCGCGAGCAGATCACGGATTTTTTCGGCGGCGGGTGTCTTGGTGCGGGTTTTATGATCAAAAGTTTGCAGAATGTGATGCAGGTCCTCAAGGGTTTGTGCGGTCAGCGGGATATTTTGGGCGACCCGGTTTTCAATGTAATGAATGGCATTGCGGTGGCAGAGGATATCCAGAGGTTCGGCGATTTTTTTACCCCCCACGGCAATGCCTTCGAGAACAACCTTGGTTTCGCGCAGGGTGTGGCTGTTTCCGGCCAGGGCGTTGGAATGATAGATCCAGTCCAAATTGAGTTTTTCGCGCAGCGAGGATGCCGTGTAGCGCGGCAGTGGCAATTTGGCATCAAGCCGGGATTTGGCGTTATCGAGTTGGGCGAGCAGGGAGACCAGGCTGGGTGTCATTGCGGCTTTTTCCGCCAAAGGTGGCATCATGCAGAGGGGGAATGAAAGCAGCTTGGGCCGGTTTTGTTAAGGCTGTTTATTTTAGCACAGTTGGTTTTGCCTGGTGCCCCCCAAAAAAAGCCCGGCACACGGGAGATGTGCCGGGCGGGAAATGGGCGGATCAGTTCTGGGGGAGTGACCCGCCATAAAGATGACGTTTTACTTCAGGCGATGTGAAGACGAACATCGACATTGCCACGCAGCGCGTTGGAATAGGGGCAGATTTTATCGGCCTGTTCGATCAGTTTTTCGGCATCGGCCTGATCCAGCCCCGGCAGGGAAATGTGCAGGTCCACATCAAGGCCAAAGCCGCCTTCATCGCGCGGGCCAATGCCCACGGTTGCCTTGACCGAGGCATCCTTCGGGGTTTTGGGTGCCCCCTGGGAGGATGCGGCCTTCATCGCGCCGATGAAACAGGCGGAATAGCCCATTGCAAAAAGCTGTTCGGGATTGTTGCCATCGCCCCCGGCACCGCCCATTTCTTTCGGTGTTGCGAGTTTGACTTCAAGCGAGCCATCTTCGGTTTTGGCATTGCCATCACGGCCACCCGTTGCAGAGCCGGAAGTGCTATAGACGACTTTTACAGACATGTTCATCTTCCTTTGTTTCAAAAGCGATGCGCACTGGGGCACATCAGATAGGGTGCAACCCCGTTGCTGCAACCCTGTTGGGGTTTGTCGGTGGTGCGTGCCGACCGATTTCTGTTGGCATATCGGTAACGTCTGGCACCGCGTGACGTTCCAAAGTCCATTTGTTGCAATCGTTATATCGCACGATTAAATCGTGCGCGATTTAATTTTTGGGATTTCTGTCATGCGATAAAGTCGCTTGATATTTAATCGTGCGCGATTTAAATTTTGAGGTTTGGGAAAAGCGGAGATGAAAATGACGGGTGCATCGTCGCTGACACTCGATCAGTTATTGTGTTTTTCGATTTATTCGACAGGCCATGCCTTTAACCGTATCTACAAACCATTGTTTGACAGGATTGGGCTGACATATCCGCAATATCTGGTGATGGTGGTCCTGTGGCAGGAAGACGGGCAAACGGTGCGCAGCATTGGTAAAAAGCTGTTTTTGGAAAGCAACACCCTGACACCGCTGATCAAGCGCCTGGAAAGTGCCGGGTTTGTGAGCCGAAACCGTGACCGGGAAGACGAACGCCAGGTTCGGGTGGTGTTAACGCAAAAGGGCCGCAAATTGCAGCAGGACGCACAAGACGTGCCCCGCTGCGTGTTTGAAGCCTGCGGGCTGGACCTTGACGAGGTGGCTGACCTTAACCACAAGCTGGTCAAATTGCGCACATCGCTGGAGAATGCAGCAGACCGGACTGTGTGACGCTACACTGGATCGTTCGTGTGAAGGGTTTGGCGCCTTGCGTGTGATGCCGGTTGTGTCTTTAAGTTTATGCCAGCCCGACAAGCAACATGATGGCACCAACCAGCATGGCGATATGTTGCAGAACCATGCCGATGGCTTGGGAACCGCCCGGCAGGCGCAAGATACCCAGGGCGTGTAACAGGCGGGCAATGATAAAGGCGGCCACAAGCCCCCAGATCACGCGGGTACTGGCATAGCCGGTAATTTCCAGTGCGGCGCACAGCAGCACCATCATCGGGGCATATTCGACGAAATTGCCATGCGCGCGCATCCGGCGGCGCAATATGCTGTCATCGCCATCACCGAAGGCCAGTTTGAGGTCGCGCCGCCGAAAAGAGACATTCAGGCTGAGAATGACCAGCATCAGGGTGAAAATGCCGGTCAGAAATGCGGTTGCCGGAATATAAAGCATGTGGCGTTTCTCCTGAATGCCAGAATGATTATGGCCCCGAGAGTAGAGCGAAAACGGCGTTTCGCAAATAGCTATCGCACGGCAAAAACGGCGATGAAGGTTTCATCGCCGTTGATATGCCCGTTTGAACGAGACGGTAGATCCTGGCCCTAGATATTGCGCAACTGATTGAGGAAGTTTTTGACTTCCTGATCGAGATTGCGGGCCTGTTTGGCCAGTTCGGTTGCATCGTTCTGGACGTTTGAGGCGGCGTCGCCGGTTTCACCGGCCGTATTGCGCACGATACCGATGGAGGCGGATACCTCGTTGGTGCCTGCCGCAGCCTGCTGGACATTACCCGAAATTTCGGCGGTTGCCGCGCCCTGTTCCTCGACAGCGGCAGCAATGGCCGAGGTGATTTCGTTAATGCCGGTGATGGTTTGTGTCACCTTTTCAATCGCGCCCACGGTATTGTGGGTTTCCGACTGGATGGAGCCGATTTGCTGGGCGATTTCGTCGGTGGCCTTGGCTGTCTGGTTGGCCAGGTTTTTAACCTCCTGGGCGACAACGGCAAAGCCTTTGCCTGCTTCACCCGCGCGGGCGGCCTCAATGGTGGCATTCAGCGCCAAAAGGTTGGTCTGTGCCGCGATGTCATTGATCAGGCTGACAACTTCGCCAATCCGTTCGGCAGCTTCGGCAAGGCCGGTGACCATTGTATTGGCCCGCGAGGCTTCGTCCACCGCATTCCCGGCAATTTGTGCGGAGCGTGCGACCTGTTCGCTGATTTCCTGGATCGAGGCGGAGAGTTCCTCGCTGGCAGAGGCAACGGTTTGTACATTGGTGCTGGCCTCGGTTGCGGCGGCGGCAACAACGGCGGCCTGGCGGGAGCTTTCATCGGCCGCATTGCGCATCCGGTGCGAGACTTTTTCCATGTTTTCTGCACTACCCGTCACATGGACCACGATGGAGCCGACCGATTTCTCGAAATGATCGGCCATTTGCATGCGGGTGCGATTGCGGGTTTCGCTGGCGCGCTGTTCGGCTTCGCGTTTTTCGCGTTCGGCCTTTTGCATCCCCTCGGAGGCTTCCTTGAAGGCTTCCAGCGCCTTGGCAATGGCGCCGATTTCGTCAGCCCGCTTCAGATAGGGAATGGTGACGTTGAAATTGCCCTGTTGCAAATGGGAAATCACATCGGCCACCCGGGTCATGGGGCGCGTGACCAGCCGGCTGGTTGAAAGCAGAATAACCCCGATCACCACCAGCAGCAAAACCACGCCGCCAATCAGTGTGGCATTGCGCAGGGCATTGGCCGGTTCAAAAACGGTTGCCAGCGGTACATTGACGACAACGCCCCACTGGTTGGGATAGCCCTGAATGACGACGGGGACAACGATGCGCATAAAGCTGTCGTCATCCAGGCGGGTTGGTTTGTCCGATTTCATCGCGGCAAGAATGGCGGCCTGGGTTTTATTGGACGGGTCCAGTTTGGTGCCGCGTATTTCGGGGTCCTTATGCGCAACCCAGGTGCCCTGGGCTGAGACCAGATCAACCGTGCCGGTGCCAAAAGGCGCAAGTTTGGCAAAACGCTCCGAGAGGGCATTGAGTTCAAGATCGGCACCAAGAACGCCAAGGAACTTGCCATTCGCGTCCTGTACCGGAACGACAAAGGATGTGAGAACAACGTTACGCCCCTGGATGTCATAGGTTATGGCATCGGTGACATAGGGTTTGTTGGTGCGTTTCGGTTCAGTGTAATATTCGTTCACCTCGGGGTTATCGAGGCCGGTTAAATGATAGGGGGTAATGCCGTTGCCGAAATTGTAATAATAGGTGACATATTTACCGCTGCCATCCCCGAACGGTTCGCCTTCATTTTTATAGGCGGCATCCTGGCCATCCAGTGCGTTTGCCTCGAACCCTGCCCAGGTTCCGGCAAGCTGGGGATTTTCCATCAGGGTGCGATTGAGAATTTCATTATAGGCCTTGCGTTCGACAACACCCTGTTCGCGCGCGGCGCGAAAGGTCCCGGCCAGGTTTTTGGCAATCAGCATCCCGGTATTGAGAAAACGCCCGGCCTGCGAGGCCTGATATTGAGCAACAGCTTCGGCTTCGCCAAGGGTCAGTTTTTCAGTCGTGGCATTTGTTTGCGCTGTCTGAAGGAAAATTCCCACAATCAGGCAGAAGGCAATTGCCAGGGCGCTGACGCAGGTCAGCTTGGTGCCAAGAGACATATTGGAAAAACGCATTATAGTCTTCCTGATAAGGTTACTATACTTTTGAACGGTTTTCCTGTGCCGCGCGGAAGGCGGTTTCGTTCATAGGTATGTGTGTTTAGGTTCTCGTCGGTAAATATCCTAAACTTTAGTATTGTACTGCTCTGGCAATATTGCAATATCAATATGCAATTTATGATGTATGAAATGCGATTTCCGGTAGCTCGAAGACTTGTGCAGCGGGAATGGGGCGGGAGAAATAAAATCCCTGAAAATCGGTGCATTCGAGGTTGTTGATGAAATCGAGCTGCGGTTTTTCCTCGATGCCCTCGACGGTAACGGCGAGACCCAGCTTTGCGGCCAGTGCCGTGATTGCTTCGGTCAGGGCGGTATTGTCCTGGTCGTTGGGGATGCCACGGACAAAGGACTGGTCAATTTTGATGCGTTCGATTGGCAGGCTTTTGATGGATCCCAGGCAGGAAAAGCCGGTGCCGAAATCGTCGATGGCAAGGGATATGCCAAGCCGGCGCAGCTCATGCAGTCGCGAGATGATGCGGGTGTCGTTTTGAATGGTGCTTTCGGTAATTTCAATTTCCAACTGGCGGGGTGAAATTTTTGTCATCTCCAGGGCGTGCCGGACGATTGCGACGAAATCATCGGATCGCAATTGCCGGACCGAGACATTGACCGCGATTTTCAGCGCCGGATGCCCCTCGTCGCGCCAGCGCATGGCCTGTGCGCAGGCTTCTTCGACAACCCATTGACCGATTTCGTTGATCAGGCCGCTTTGTTCGGCCACCGGGATGATTTCGCCCGGCCCCAATAGACCTTCGGTGGGATGATTCCAGCGAATCAGGGCTTCCACACCCGAAATTTTCCCGGTGTTGCGGGAATATTGAGGCTGATAAAACAGGACCAGTTCGCCATTTTCCAACCCGCGCTGCAATTGCTGATTGCGGGTCATGAAATGGGTGGCGTCTTCGGTCATGGCGGACTGGTAAAAGGTAAACCCGTTCCGGCCACTGTTTTTTGCGGCATACATGGCGGTATCGGCCTGGCGGACCAGATCCTGGGCATTGTTGGCCCTCTCGGAGAACAGGCTGATGCCGATACTTGCGGAAATGCTGATTTCGCGATCGGCGATCGTAACAGGAACCCGCAATCCCCGAAGCAGGCGGTTGGCAAGGTCGGCGGCGGCGTGGCGGTCTTTGATGTCTTCGGCGGTCAGCAAAAATTCGTCACCCCCCAGCCTGGCGATTGTATCGGTGGAAGTGACAAGGGATTTCAGCCGTCGCGCCACCACAATAAGCAACTGGTCGCCTGCATTATGGCCCATTGTATCGTTGATGGTTTTGAAATTGTCGATGTCAATAAACATGCAGGCAAGGTGGGTGCCCCGGGCACTGGCGCGTTCCAGGGCGCGTTCCAGCCGGTCGGAGGCGAGCATACGGTTGGGCAACCCTGTCAATCCGTCATAATGGGCAAGATATTGCAGTTCTTCCTCGGCCCGGCGAATGGCGGTACGGTCGGAAATGATGGCAACATAATGGGAAATGTCGCCGTTATTATCATCAATCACCGCGATGACCTGGACCATCAGGATGATAGGGTCGCCATCGGCATTTTGGGTGCTGATTTCGCGTTGCCAGTGTTTTCGGCTTTCCAGGGATTTGAACATGTCGCGGTAAAAAGACAGCGGAAATGTTTTGCGGGCCAGAATGTGCGGACGTTGGCCCAGTGCCGCGTTGATGGAGATGCCGGTAATACTGGCATAGCTGCGATTGGCGCTGGTAATTCGCAAGTTGGAATCAAGGATGAGAATGCCATCCTGCGAGGTTTCATAAACTGTTGATGCCTGGCGCAACCGGGCGCTGGCGACTTGCTGTTCGGTGGCATCCTGAACCACGCCAATGATACGGCGCGGATTTTGCGTTGTTCTCTCGAATGTTTTGCCTTGAGCCCGGTACCAGAAAACAGACTGTTTGCTATCCTTTGCCCGAAAGACGACATCAAAAAAATTGCCATTGCCAATCGCATCCTCGAAGGCATTTTTGACGGAGCTATAGTCTTCGGGAACAACACGTTCGAGAAATGTGTCCAGATTAATGGCAACGCCGCTGCTGTTGCCGTCGGGATACAGAATGCCTGTGGGACCGGTGGTTTCGATTTTGCGGGTGTTCAGGTCAATTTCCCAGCAGCTCATATTGGCCGCTTTCATCGCCAGATAGAGGCGTTCTTCACTGTGTTTGAGGGCGAGTTCAACCTTGCGGCGTTGCAACGCCATCTGGATGGCAGCGTGAAGTTCGCGTTCGGCAAAGGGTTTGATCAGATAGCCATAGGGATGGGTGCGTTTTGCCCGCTCCAGGGTTTGGTCTTCGGAATAGGCGGACAGGTAAATGACGGGAACATGCAGATAGCCCGGCACACCTGCGGCGGTTTCGATGCCGTCAATATCGCCATCGATGTGAATGTCCATCAGGATCAGATCGGGGGTATCGACCATAATGGCGGCCAGGGCGGATTCTCCCGAGCTATAGACCGTGATGCGGCCATAGCCCAGGCGGGTTAGTTGTTGTCGCAAATGCAGGGCAACAATGCGTTCATCCTCGACAATCATGATGTGCGTGCCAGCATTTGCAGAGGATGCGGGCGAAGTGGTGGTTTTGAGGGGGGTGTCACTCATGATGCCTCCGTCAGCGGAAATTCGATCGAGAGGGAGGTCGGGTTCATGCGGTTGATGTCGAGTTTGCCGTGCAGTTGGTCCACCAGCATATAGACCAGTTGCAAACCCAGACTGACCGAATTTTCAATATCGAGATTGTCGGGCAGGCCGACGCCATCGTCACTGACAGTGATTTTCACGGTATTTGCGCCGGTTTTACCGACATGAATATCGATTTTGCCTTCGCGCCCGTCGGGAAAGGCGTGTTTGAGGGCGTTTGACAGCAACTCGTTGGCAATCAGCCCGCACGGCACGGCAACGCCAATGGGCAGAAAGACCTGGGATATGTCGGTATGGATGGTGATGCGTTCGGAATCAATAACATAGGACGTATGGAGCGATTTCAGAAGATCGTCAAAGAAATCACCAAGATCGACCCGGGAGACATCTTCGCTTTGATACAGGGTCTGGTGAATCTGCGCCATCGAGCGGACACGGTTGCAACTGTCGCGCAGCATCTCGCGAATGCCCGGATCGTCGATTTGTGCGCTTTGCATATCAAGCAGGCTATAGACGATTTGCAGGTTGTTTTTGACGCGGTGATGAACTTCGGCGAGCAGAAGTTCCTTTTCGCGCAGGGAGCGTTCAAGATGTTCCTGGCGTGTTTTACGGTCGGAAATATCGACAATGGCGGCCAGAATGTGCATCTGATCGCCCATCGGAATGGGATTAAGGCCGATTTCAACGGCGAATTCGCTGCCGTCTTTGCGCAGGGCATATAAATCGCGGCCCGGCCCCATTGGGCGTGGCCCGGGATTTTGGACAAAACTGTCGCGCAGGCCGGAATGATGATGGCGAAACCGTTGGGGCACCAGCATTTCAATGGCCTGTCCCAGCAGTTCTTCGCGCAGATAGCCAAAAACCTTTTCGGTTTCGGCATTGACCATCGTGATGGTGCCGTGCGGATCGGTCAGGATCATGGCATTGGGGGCGTGTTCGACAACACGGCCAAACCGGTCATTTTCCTCATTCTCCTCCTTTTCCGGGACGAAGGCCGGTAAAGACGGAGGTGGGGTGGTTTGGTCCGCGTCAGTCATGAAATCCCCCGATCTTCAAACTTTTGTGGATAAAAACTGCCGCTATCCGGCATTGCTATGTAAGTCGGCCTTCCAGGTTGCTTTTTGAAGGCTCCACTTTTGTATAGTTATCACAAAAAACGTCGTGAGTGATTGATTTTTAAATCAATATCACTGGTTCAACGAGACATTTCCAAGTCGTATTTTTTCTGTGAGAGCCAATTTTGTCAACCTTGGGTTATGCTCTGCAAGGAAATTCTTGTTTTGGGTGTTTTTGCGCGAGGTGCGGCGCGTTCCGGATGACTCCACCTGTGACAATATTCACATTTTGCCGACCTATCCGATGGTTTGTGTTTGGGGTAAAGACAAATTTTTCGCCGGAAAATTTCGGCTCAAGTATTTGATTTATAAATATATTTTGGGTCATCAAAACTTAACTGAAGCGTTGCTGCGTTTTTGCCGGTCCGGGACTAGTTTCGTGCCGGTGATGCACTGCACAAGGACAGGTTAAAATGGGCGCCAAACCGGGCAAGGGGAAAACGGGGATCAAGGCCAAGATGTTGCTGGCATTCGGGGTAATCGCGCTGGTCCCCTGTATTGCGGCGTCAATCGGCTGGCTTTCCTACCGGGCGGTGCGCGACCATGTGACCGATATTACCCAGTCCCAGGTGCCGTTGCTGGAAACCGCACACGGGCTGGCAACGACGGCGGCGGGTATCCTGGCGCTGGGACCGCGGATTGATGCCGCCAGTGACGCGGCGGAACTGGCGCGGTTGCAAAAGGAAAGTGCCACCGAACAGCAACAGATGACACAGGCGGTGGACCGGCTGTCGCAAAATCATCTTGATGATGTGACCGCGCAGGACATGGTGCAAAAGGTGGCCGCGCTGAATGCCAGCCTCAACCGGCTGGTGGAGGCGACAGGCACGCGACTGGCACAAAAGGCACAGCGTGTGGCCCGGCTTGGTGAACTGGAAAAGCAGCACGATGCCTTGCTGGCACAGTTGAAACCGGCGATGGAAAAATCGCAAAAGGCGTTGGATAGCAGTATTGAGGGCCTGACGGCGGCAACCACAACAGCATCGAGTTCGATCAGTGATGATTTGTCCCAGCGTATTGTGCCGATGTTCCAGTTGCGCGGGGCAACGGCGGCATTGACGAAGTCGCTATTGCTGGGGGCTTATGAAACCGAACCATCCAAGGTGATGTCGCGATCCACCGATTTTGATTCAGCCCTTGCCAATATTCAGGGGGCCTTGCGCCCGCTTGCCAAGGACCCGGCGGCCAAAATGGTGCTGGGCGCGATTGACAAGCTGGCGGCCTTTGGCGGGGATGACAAAAATATTTACATGCTGCGCATTAACCAGCTTCGCGCCGAGCCGGGATCGCAAAAGCAGGCGGAACTGGCAGACAAACTGGCGCAGTATGTTGACGAAATCGTGGCCCTGGATGGCGATATTAGCAACTTTTTGCTGCCCATGATGCTGAATTTCCGCACCCATATTGCCGGGGCGGGCCAGCAGATTGCCGAGCAGACACAGCAACTGGCCGGGGTACAGGTGCCTGATGCACAGGAAAGCTATATCCGCCTGAGCACGTTGCTGGCGGATGTCAATTTGCTGGTCGGGCGTTTGGCCGAAGCGGGCAACGCCACCAGTGCCGGGCAACTGGATCAATTGCGCCAGAGCCTGCAACAGGTTGCCAGACAGATTGGCACGGAAGCAGCGCAGCTTGATGCGGATGACAAAACCATTTCCGGGCTGATTGACAAATTGCTGGCAACCGGATTTGGCGATAACGGTATTTTGGCCCTGCGCGGACAGGAGCTTGAAACCCTGGCGGCCAATGATGCGCTGATGCGCGAAAACCGCAAGGCGGCAACGCAACTGGCCGATGATGTGGCAACGATTGTGACGGCGGCAGAACAGTCCGCCGCGGCCGGGGCCGGGGAAACCCAGGCAGCCCTGGACCAGACCAATGTTTTGCAAATCTCGCTGGCGGTGGCTGGTGTGGTGTTTTCCATTCTGGTGGTGTGGCTGTATGTGGGACGGCGAATTGTTAAACGGCTGGAAACCCTGGCCCTGGCGATGCGTCGGGCGGCAGATGGCGACCGCCAGGTGGCCCTGCGCAATGATGGCAGTGATGAAATCAGCGAAATGGTCACGGCGCTGGAGGTGTTTATTGGCAATGCACGGGCAATGGATGAGGCCCGCGAACAGATGGAAATTTCACGCCGTGAGGCATCCGAACAGCGCAAGCTGGGCCGGATTGCCGTTGCCGAACAGTTTGAACGCGATGTGTTGAGCATTGTGCAGGCGCTGGTCGGCGCGGCACAGACAATGACGGAACGTGCCCGGGCCCTGAACAATATTGCCGATCAGGTCAGTGTGCGGGCCAATGCCGCGCTGGAAGTTTCAACGCAAATGGCGGCGGGTATTCAGCAGGTGGCTTCGGCAGCCAGCGAAATTTCGACATCGATTTCGCATATCAACCAGCGCACCGGTGAAACCGCCAAGGTGATTGGCGATACCGCCGCCGGGGCCGAACAGGTGAAAACCACCATTGCCGGGCTGGCCCAGGCAACCACGGAAATTGGCACCGTGGTGGGCCTGATCGAGGGGTTGGCCGGGCAGACCAACCTGTTGGCCCTGAATGCCCATATCGAGGCCAGCCGGGCGGGGGACGCGGGCAAGGGTTTTGCCGTGGTCGCCAACGAGGTGAAACATCTGGCCGGGGAGACCGCGCGCTCGACGGGCGATATTTCGCGCCAGATTGCCGCGACACAGGATGCCTCGCGCGAGACGGCATCGGTGGTGGCCCTGATGACCGACGGGGTGCAGAAAATCCAGGGCAATTCATCGGCAATTGCCGCCGCAGTGGGCGAACAGGCGCGCCTGACGCAATCGATTGTGGATCGTTCCCAGGAAGTTGCGGTGGGCACGCAGCGGGCCAATGAAGATGTGCAGGTGCTGTCGGAGGCCGCCGCAACCGTGCGCCAGGATGTGGGCGATGTGTTGCACATTGCCGAAGGGCTGCTGCGCGAGGCGGCCAGCCTGGGCGATGCGGTGAATGGTTTTTTGCGCGAAATTCGCCAGGCATCGTAAGTGTTTTTACCGGTTTGCGCGGGAATTTCAGCCATGTTTGGGCGAGCATGGGGCTATGTGCGCTCTATGCTTGATCTTGTGCGCAAGCGGGGCTAGCTTCTGGCGGCGCCGAATCATGATAAACTGTTCGGCGCAAAATCCGCTTTTTCTGTAAAACACTTGTTCAAGGTTTCAAAAATGACAGCCGATCTTCGTGATGCCGCGTTAAACAGCAATGTCTGGGCTTTTGCCGAAGCCCAAAAGCTGGTGCAGCGTTACAAAGACAAGAAACCGGAAAAAGGCTATGTCCTGTTTGAAACCGGTTATGGCCCGTCGGGCCTGCCGCATATCGGCACCTTTGGCGAAGTGGCGCGCACAACCTATGTCCGCCGCGCCTTTGAAACCATGTCCGATATTCCGACCAAGCTGTTTTGCTTTTCCGACGACATGGACGGCCTGCGCAAGGTGCCCGATAACATTCCCAACCGGGAGATGGTGGCAGAGCATCTGGGCAAGGCCCTGACCAGCGTGCCGGACCCGTTTGGCAAATACGAGAGCTTTGCGCATCACAATAATGCCCGCCTGCGCGAGTTTCTTGACGGTTTTGGCTTTGAATATGAATTCAAGTCATCGACCGATTGCTATCGTTCGGGCATGTTTGATGCCGCCTTGCTGCGGGTTCTGGAAGTTTACGACAGGATCCAGAAAATCATGCTGCCGACCTTGGGCGAAGAACGCCGGGCGACCTATAGCCCGTTCATGCCGGTCGAGCAGGATACCCAGAAAGTGCTGATGGCCAAGATTGTGGAAATCAAGGCCGCCGAAGGCACCATTGTTTATGAACACCCGGAAACCGGCAAGCTTGTGGAGACCCCGGTAACGGGCGGGAACTGCAAATTGCAGTGGAAGCCGGACTGGGCGATGCGCTGGTATGCGCTGGGTGTGGATTATGAAATGGCGGGCAAGGATTTGATCCCGTCGGTCGAGCTTGGCAACAAGATTGTCAAGGCAATGGGCGGCACCCCGCCGGAAGGCTTTAACTACGAACTGTTTCTGGATGAAAATGGCCAGAAGATTTCCAAATCCAAGGGCAATGGCCTGTCGGTGGAGGAATGGCTGACCTATGCGCCGGAAGACAGCCTGTCGCTGTTCATGTTTCAGAAGCCGAAGGCGGCAAAGCGGTTGTATTTTGATGTCATCCCGAAAACGGTGGATGAATATCTGACATTTGCCGAGAAGCTGAAAACCGAAACCGACCCGGTGAAGCTGCTTCAGAACCCGGCCTGGCATATTCATGCCGGTACGGCCCCGAACCGCGATATTCCGATTTCGTTTGGTATTTTGCTCAACCTGGTCTCGGTTTGTAATACCGACGACAAGGATGTCCTGTGGGGCTTTATTTCGCGCTATGCCGATGGGGCAACGCCGGAAAATGCGCCTTACCTGGATAAGCTGGTGGGCTATGCGGTGAATTATTACCGCGATTTCGTTAAACCGACGAAAAAATACCGCGAAGCCAGCGAGGCAGAACGCGCCGCCCTTGTGGAACTGCGCGATGTGCTGGTGGGGCTGGATAAAGCCACCAGCGGCAGCGAGATCCAGAATGCAGTTTATGAAATTGGCAAGAAGCACGAATGCTTTGCCGATCTGCGGGCCTGGTTCAAGGCGCTTTATGAAATTCTGCTGGGCCAGGAACAGGGCCCGCGCATGGGATCCTTCATCGCGCTGTATGGCATTGACGAAAGCGTTGCTTTGATCGACCGCGCGTTGGCAGGCGAAGATTTGGGCGCGTAAGGCACCTGATTTTCCCAAAGACCGCGCGATATGACGAAGGCCCGCCGGAACATGGCGGGTCTTTTTGATTCAAAATTGTCCATAAAATCAGACCGGCAAAAAAATGCCGTAGTTTCATGATTATGTCCGCCGGTACTGGCAGTTTTGACCCAGGTAAACAAAACGGAAAGTAACGAGATGGCATTTAAACGCCCTAAATGGCTGGTTGTTGTTGCCGGTTTGATGATGGCGGGCTGTGCAACCGGGCCGCGTGTTGATGTTGACCAGAACCCGGCGACCGATTTTGGCGCCTATCACAGCTATGCCTTTGTGGAATCGGCAGGCAAGGACAGGGATGGACAATATACCACCCTGACCGGGCAGCGCATGGAAGACCGGATCGCCGCCCAGATGCAGGCACATGGCTACAAGCTTGATATTCATCATCCGGATCTGCTGGTGGATTACCATATTGATACGCGTGACCAGCAGGTGGTGCGACCGGGGCCGTCCTATGGCGGCTATTACGGGTCTGGCGGGCGAAGCGGTATTGGTGTTGGCGTGCCCTTGTTTGGTGATACCGGCCGGGTAGAAACCTATGTGCGCGGCGAGGTGGTGATTGACCTGATTGACAGGGAAACCAACAAAACCGTGTGGGAAGGCAAGACCGGCAACTGGCTGGGAACGGACGGGGATTCTTACCCGGATTCCGCTATTAACGAGGCAATTGCCGCGATTTTTGCCAATTACCCCTATATGGCCGGGCAAAGCGCGCCGATGGTGCCTGCCGACACGGGGCAATAAGCCCGCCCTGCGGGCATGGCATTGCTTATTTGCACCTGAAACTTTTGGAAGCCAGTCGATGAGACTGGCTTTATTTTTTGGGGCTGTTGGAAAGAAAATTTCCGGTTGAGCCGGTGCAGGGTGGTCGGTAAGTTAGTGTTCTATAAAATTAAAAACAAATGATGGTTGAGATAATGAAGCGTAACCTGCGGGCTGGCCTGATCGGCATGGCTGTTTTGCTATGTCTTTTTCTGGTTATTATTGTCTTTCGCGGTATTGCGCCGGGATATTATTTTGAGCAAGACTTTGCCCCGGACGATGAAAAGCAGGACTGGATTGAGGCTTATTCATATCTTCCGATCCTGGTGTTGCATTGGGAAAATGGCGGCGGCCCGGTTTATTATCTCGATGTCCCGTTCCTGCAATATCTTTATCCGTTTTCCACACGTCTTTCCGGTGCGTTCTACACGGTGCAGGATGGCGCCTTTGTGTTGCTTCCCCACAGGCAGAAGCAAAAGCAGTTTCATTTTTCGTCCCGCGCTTCAGGGGGTGAAACGGGGATGTATGCCCCTAAAACGTATGTGATTTCAAAGGATTCCGGATTTTACGCCCCGGTGATTGAAAAATGGCGCACCGAGAACCGGGCTGCGGAACAGGACTTTGCCGAACTGGAAGCCGTAAAACCCCTGACGGGCGGGTGGCGAAAAGGCGTTTTCTATAACCGTTTTTCGATTAATGTGCCGATGACATATTTTGCGTCCGATGATGTTTTGCGGGCGACGTCACCGGAAGACAGGCCCTTGGGGCAAATTGAATTTTATCTAATCCGGTTGTCGTATGAAGACGACATTTATGCCAAATTTTACAGGAAATACAAAAATTTCCGGGATGTGGGCGATGGCATTCTGGTCGGTCGCAAGGCCGATGGCGGTTATCGGATTATCAAAACGCTAAAGGATGATCAGGAACGATATTTCATTTCGGGAAATGCGGTTGATCTGGCCGAGGCCAAGGATTTTGTTGCCATTATAAAATCGGCTGTATCGGGTGATAAGGTAACGGACATTGTGGTGGAGGATTATTTGACCTCGCCCATTCCGGATATGTATCCGGATGCACAATCCGGTTTTGAGGAAATGCTGCTGAATCACGTGCAGAATGTTTTGCAGCCGAATGGCTTTTTAACACAGTTCGGGGAGGACTGGCGGTTTGATCCGGGGGACGAAAATGCGCCAGAATTGCAGGGTTATGTCGAGATTCTTGATGAAAAACGGCTGCGCGAAACGTGGGCTGCTATTGACCGGGACTGGAGAGACTATTCCGATGCCAGTGTTTCCAGGAAGAACGGGCGGTTTGAAATTTTCGAGTATTCCATTGGATCAGAGGATCGTTTCGAGAATAGCTGCGTTGTCAGTTATCTGCTCAAGGCTCAAAAACCGTATCAGGGCAAGGATGTATATCTGAACATATCGGGCGTCTCGAAAAGCCCGAGCTATTGCATGGCGATTGCGACGCTGATTGATCAGTCCGATATGTCGTCAGTGCAGAATATTTTTGATGCGTTCGTTGCAAAGCATGGTTCGTCGCGCGTGGGGTCCTATTACGAGATCGATTCCAATGGGCACGGGCTGCGGCTGCTGGGCGATACGTTGATTACGGCCGATTCAAAGGAAACCGTTGTTGCGTCCGACACGGGCGAGGTGCTTTTGTCGCTAAAGCCGTCAGACGGTATTTATTTCGACGATGACGGGCGTGTTATTGTGACACGGCGCAAGGGCGAAAAGCTTAAAACCGAAATGTATGATGCGCATATGAAGCTGCTTATTCCACCCATCTATGACGACGTGGGGTTTTGGTATAACGGGCAAAATATGACGCAAAGGGATTTTGTCCGGATCAAGAATGATCGCAAGGTTGGTTTGTTTGACCTTGATGCCGGAAAGGTTTTTATCGAACCCGGTTATGATGAAATATTTTATTTGGAGGACTGGGGATATTATAAGGCGCAACGCGGGAATATAACGACTTTTTTTGATGAAAACGGTGCCGAGGTGATCCCGGGCGGAGCATCAGACTATATATTGGCGCAATCAACGCGGGGCGGCAAACATGATAATGATTTCATTGCCGTAAAGCGTGTGTCCGACGGAAACTGGGTGTTCCTGACCCGTGTGAAACAGCCTTTGCTTGAGGGGACATTTAAAAAGGTCAAGCTCGTTTATAATGTGGGGGATCAGATTTATGAATTGATCCGCACGAATGGCGAGAAGCTTTATGTCAAAGTCAGCGGCCGAGATGACGGGTTGCTCCAGTTTTCGCTGAAGGATGCCGACCCCTGTATCAGGGATCATATTTTGAAGCTCGGAAATGCGGCGTGCGGGCCGTAATGTAACGGCCATCAACTTAAAGGGAAGGGTGCTGTTGGGCATCTTTCCTTAACCGCCAGATCGTGACCAGATTCATGATCATCACCAGGGCTTCGGCGATTATGCCGCCAATGGCCCCGGCGACAAGGTTGCTGAGCACCCAGAAAAAGGCCGCTGTAAACAGCCACCAGCGCAGCACAATGCCATGAAAAAGGAACATGGCAATGGTGCCCAGCAGCCCGGCGATCAGGGCAGGGGCGTCGCTCCATCCCTGCCAGGTGAAACAGGCGGCGATGATGGTCAGCAAAAGCAGGCTGATCATGACCGGGTAATTGCCGTGATAATGGCGTGCCAGCAGGATGCGCAAAATGACAATCCCGGTCATGGCACTGGCAACCCAGCTTCCCAGCAGGGCAAATTGTGCCACCACAGCGGTATTTGCCGCCATTAGAATAAGCAACAGTTTGCGGTCATCCTTGCTGGCGAAACCGGCAATGAACAGGCCGAGAGCGATGAAACTGGCGATCTGCCCCAAAAGCCAGCGCGGGGTTGCGTCATTAAGGAAGGTTTCAGGCATGAATGATCCGCATAGTATGGCGTGACGTGGTGTGACGGGGTGGTGGCATATCTCCAAAAGGCAAAAGCCGACGGGATGGTGTCGGCTTTTGCGCGTGGAATATGAAAGGGTGTTGGGGCCGGGTTAGCTGGCTTCGCTAAAAGCCCAATAAAGTTCCTGGGCGCGTTTGGTGAGCGGGCCGGGCTGGAGGTTGCGGTCGTCGAGTTTCACACAGGGGGCGACCTTGTAGAAATTGCCGGTGCCAAAGATTTCGTCGGCATTTTCTAGTTCGCTGTATTTCACGGCTTTTTCGACAACGGTGATGCCATCATCCGTAAGCAACTGGATCACGCGCTGGCGGGTCAGGCCATTAAGGAAGGTGCCGTTAATGGCCGGGGTGTAAACGGTGCCATCCTTGGCGAAAAACAGGTTGGCATAGGAAAATTCGGCAACGTGGCCCATCGGGTCGAGCATGACGCCGGTATCAAAACCGCTTTGTTTGGCTTCGTTGACTGCACGGCCGACATTGGGATAGAGGCAGGAAGCCTTGGCCTCTGTCGGGGCGGTTTCGGGGGAAGGGCGGCGGAAACTGGATTTTCGCGCGCTAAAGCCGGTTTTAATCGCATCGGGCAGGGCGCTTTCGTTAATGCAGAGCACAAACTGGGCGCTGTCGGCATCCGGTGCCAAAAAGCCGGTTTCGCCGTAAATGATCGGTTTGATGTAAAGCGCAACATCGGGATTAAATTTGGTCAGCCCCTCGGCAACCAGCGCGAGGATTTCATCGACTGTGATGGTCGGTTCGAGCCCCATAAGGCGCGCGGATTGAAGGACGCGGGCGCAATGGGGGCGGAGGTCCGGCGTTTTGCCATTGATGCGGCGCGCACCGTCAAACACGGTGGAAGACATCCACATGCCATGTGTTGCCGGGCCGATAATGGCCGGGTTGCCTTCGTGCCAGGTACCCTGATGCCAGGTCCAGGTTTTGGAAGGGGTGGCGTTACCCATTTTGTTGTCTCCTGATTTCTTTATTGTCGGGCAGGTCAAACTGCGCGCCGGTGGGGCAAAGAATATGAGGAAACAAGCATAGATTTTTTAACCGGCTGTGGTCAAAGAAAACTGACGATGTGCCCTGCATCCTGTGGATGTGGTTTTCTGGCGCAATGCGCGCACACGTGTGCGCTTGTGCGCAAAACAATAAAGTCATACAAATTGGGCTGGCACGGGACTGGCATGGGACCGGCATGGGGCTGGCCGGAAAGGACGAGCCCACATGAATGGTTCATATGCCGGGTGGTTGGCGGATGATCAAGCGCGGGAGTTTTTGGCGTGGGTGATGAGCAGCAAAGGCCAGATAAAATAAATACCAGCCCGGATCATCGGGGCGTCACATCGGCCGATGTGGCGCGGGAGGCGGGCGTTGCACGATCAACGGTGTCGCGGTGCCTGTCGGGCGACGGGCGGATTTCCGAGGAAACCCGCCAGCGGGTTTTGGAAACGGCCGAGCGGCTGGGATACCAGATTAACCAGATTGCGCGGTCGATGAACCGGCGCAAAAGCGACCTGGTCGGGCTGGTGACATCGGGGCTGCAAGACCCGTTTCGGGTGCAGTTTTTGCACCATTTGATCAGTGCGATCCAGAAAATTGGCTATCGGCCCCTGGTGATTGATGTGTCCGAGCCCGAGCATATGTCGCGGTCCATGCTGCATTTATTGCAATATCAGGTGGCCGGGGTTGTGGTGACATCGGGAAGCCCGTCGCCGGAGATTGGGCAGCATTTTATTCGCCGCAATGTGCCCGTGGTGCTGGTGAACCGGGCCGGGTTGCTGGAAGGGGCGGATGTGGTGAATTGCGATAATGAAGCCGGTGGTCGCCTGGCCGCCGAAGCCCTGCTGGCGGCAGGCAAACACCATTTGGGTTTTTTGAATATGAGCGGCGGTACCTATAGCGGTAATGCCCGCGGGGAGGCCTTTGTTGCCGCCATTGCGCCGCGCCTTGCCAGTGGCGAGGTCCGTTTTACGCCGCTGGGCTGCAGGAGTGCGGATTATGACGGCGGATTTCAGGCCGGGCTGGAGATTTTGGGCCGCCCGGATGCACCAGATGGCATTTTTTGCGGCAAGGACCATATCGCGCTGGGCCTGATGGATGCGGCGCGTTTTGAACTGGGATTGAAAGTTCCCCAGGATCTGGCGGTGGTGGGGTTTGACGATATTACCGCGAGCAGCCAGCGGGCCTACGACTTAACAACCATCCGGCAAAGTGCGCAAGATTTGGCCGAATTAACCGTTTCGCGGCTGGCCCGGTTTATGACGGGGCCTGACGGCAGGGGGATGAAACGTGCGGTTTTACCTGTTGAGCTGATCCGCCGGACAAGTGCCTGACGGGCAGGCGGTGCAATATAGCACCGTTTAAGAAATGGGCTGAATTACTGTGACTCGTTGATATTTGGCGTCTTTGAATGTAGATGCGCACACGTGTGCATTTGAGGATGGCCTGAAACCGGATAGTTTGAGTGGTCCCTGGAGCATTTGGCTGTTAAATCCCGATAAGAAAACAGTATATAAAACAGATATTTACAATTTTTGTTACATTTTTATGACAGAGAAATGGAATTTATCTGTCAATCGATAACGAAATTGGGTTATTTATTCCAATGTGGAAGCGCAAACGAGTAGCGCACACGTGTGCATTCAACGAAATGCGACTGAATCGGGAGGATTCCAATGAAACTGAAGACAATTCTGCTGGGGAGCGCCTTTGCGGCCGGTGCCCTGACTTTTAGCCTGTCCGCCGAGGCGGCGGGCCGTTTGAATGTTGTATGTTCGGCCGATAATGCCTGGTGCGAACTGATGGAAGCCGAGTTCGAGAAAAAATACGATATTGATGTATCGATGGTGCGCAAAAGCTCTGGCGAGGCCTATGCCCAGGTGCGTGCCGAAGCCCGCAACCCGAAGCTTGATATCTGGTGGGCGGGCACGGGCGACCCGCATTTGCAGGCTGCGGCCGAAGGCCTGACGACGGAATACAAATCGCCCTTGCTGGATAATTTGCAGGATTGGGCGAAACGCCAGGCCGAGAATGCCAATTTCCGCACTGTGGGCGTTTATGCCGGCGCACTTGGCATTGGCTATAATACCGACCTTTTAAAAAGCAAGGGCCTGCCCGCCCCGAAATGCTGGAAGGATTTGGCGAACCCGGCCTATAAGGGCGAAATCCAGGTGGCAAACCCCAATTCATCGGGGACGTCCTATACCGCGCTGGCAACCCTGGTGCAGCTGTTTGGCGAGGAAGAGGCGTTTAAATTCCTCAAGGACATGCACAGGAATGTGAACCAGTATACCAAGTCCGGTTCTGCCCCGATCAAGGCGGCCGCGATTGGCGAAACCACCATTGCCATTACTTTTATGCACGACATGGTGACGCAAAAAGAACAGGGTGCGCCGATTGAAATCGTTTCGCCCTGCGAGGGGACGGGCTATGAAGTGGGATCGATGAGCATCATCAAGGGGGCACGCAACCTTGAGAATGCCAAGATCTGGTATGAATTTGCGTTAAGTGCCGAAGCACAATCGATGGCGGAAAAGGCCGGATCCTATCAGGTGCCGTCCAACAAAGATGCCACGGTGCCGGAAAATGCCCCGCGCCTGACGGACATCAAGCTGATCGATTACGATTTTGCCAAATATGGTTCGGAGAAGACCCGCCGTCACCTGTTGTCGCGCTGGGATGAAGAAGTGAAAACAGCGCCGCAATAAGTGCGTTGTTGCTTCTGTTTTGGGTGTGGAAGGGCGGGTTTGCCTGCCTTTCCTGCTGCCTGATTATTTTCCCGAGATATGATTTTTAAACAGGAGACTGCCCCGTGCGCCGACTGTTGTGGTTCTGGCTGTCGATCGGCTGGATCGGATTTGTCATATTGCCGTGGTACCAGCAGGAATATGGTTTCTGGACGCTGGAATGGCTGACGGATGGCTATCCGTTTTATGGCGACTATGCCCCGGCGATTTTGCAGGGTTTTGTGTATGACAGGCCGTGGCTGTTGCCGGTTGCAATATGTTTGATTGCCCCGCTGGCCGTGATTGGCCGACCGCGCCAGGACCCGGTTTTTGGCAGGGTGCTGATTGCATCGGGCGCACTTGGCCTTGGCTATATGCTGGCACAGGGATTTGCCATTGGTGTTTTCGGGTTCAATTACGCCTGGCTGACCAGCCTGTTTGGCGAAATGGATGTTCGCCAATATGGCCTGGGATATGGCGCGCTGTTTTGTGCGGCCAGTTTTGTGGTGCTGTTTTGTGCCGGGCTGGCGGCGCGCGGCACCATGCGCGGGGATGTGTTTGTGACAACCGCGATTGGCACCATCATTGTGCTGGTGGCGACATTTGTGTTTTTCCCGGTTTCACGCATTTTGATGAGCGCCTTTGTCGATATGGACGGTGCGCTTTCGGGTGCGGCCTTTATGCGCAATTTTGTCTCGCCCACGGTGTGGGGACTGGGATGTTTTGCCGGGGGTGTTTGCGGGGTGGCGTGGAATACGGCCATTCTGGCGATATTGACGGCAAGTTCGACAACGTTATTGGGGCTGGCCTTTGCGCTGGTGGTGACACGAACAGGGTTTCGCTGGAAAAAATCGCTGCGCGTTTTAACGGTGCTGCCGATTATTACCCCGCCTTTCGTGATTGGTTTGGCCCTTATCCTTCTTTTTGGCAGATCGGGAACTGTAACGCAGTTTATTGCTGATCTCCTCGGGGTGGAGGCAGGTCGGTGGTTATATGGCCTCCCTGGAATATGGCTTGCCCAGACCTTGTCCTTCACCCCGATTTCTTTTCTGGTTTTGATAGGCGTTGTCGAGGGTGTCAGCCCGTCGATGGAGGAAGCATCGCAAACCCTGCGGGCGGATCGGTGGCAGACATTTGTCAATGTGTCGCTGCCCTTGATGCGGCCGGGCCTTGCCAATGCGTTTTTGCTGGCCTTTATCGAAAGCATGGCCGATTTCGGCAATCCGATGGTTTTGGGCGGCAATTACGAGGTTTTATCGACCGATATTTTCTTTGCCATTGTCGGTGCACAAAATGACCAGGGCCGGGCGGCAGTGCTGGCGATTATTCTGCTGGTCTTTACACTTTCGGCCTTTGCCGCACAGCGTTTCTGGCTGGGTAAAAAATCCTACGCCACGGTTTCGGGCAAGGCCGATAATGGCGCGCATGTGGGGCTAAGCACCGGTTTGCGCCGGGTATGTTATGGCACGGCCATTCCCTGGGCGCTGTTTACCATTGTCATTTACGGCATGATTTTCTTTGGTGCCTTTGTCAAACGCTGGGGTTTTGATAACAGCCTGACGCTGGATAACTATGTTGAGGCCTTTGGCATTGGCTGGAGCGACCACGGCATCGTTTGGGCCGGGGCGGCGTGGGATTCATTCTGGACGACGTTGAATATTTCGATCCTGGCGGCCCCCTTGACGGCGGCAGTTGGTTTGACGACGGCCTATTTGCTGGTGCGGCAAAATTTCAGGGGCAAAAATGCCTTTGAATTTGGCACGATGCTGAGCTTTGCCATCCCCGGCACGGTGATTGGGGTGAGTTATATTCTGGCCTTTAACGTGCCGCCGCTGGAATTGACCGGCACGGGTGTGATCCTCGTGATCTGCTTTGTGTTTCGCAATATGCCCGTCGGGGTACGTGGCGGGATTGCAGCGATGAGCCAGCTTGACAAAAGCCTGGATGAAGCCTCCCTCACATTGGGGGCGAACAGCTTTACGACCTTTCGCAAGGTGATATTGCCGCTGTTGCGCCCGGCCATTGTTGCCGCACTTGTTTACAGCTTTGTGCGTGCGATTACGTCGGTCAGTGCCGTGATCTTTCTGGTCAGTGCGGACCATAACATGGCGACATCCTACATTATCGGGCTGGTGGAAAACGGGCGTTATGGCGTGGCGATTGCTTATTGCAGCGTGCTGATCCTGGTGATGCTGACGGTGATTGTCGTGGTGCAGGGGTTGATTGGCAAACGCAAGCTGCGCCGCGAAGACCGGGTTGCCAGCGATACAACGACAACAGGCGGGAAAACTGCCCTGAATGGCTTACGGGAGAAACATTCATGACACTGAAAACACGGGCCGGGTCGGTCGTATTTGAAAATGTGACCAAGACCTATGGCAAGGGCGCGGTTACGGCGATTGATGATGTGTCGTTTGATATTCACCCTGGCGAGCTTGTGACCCTGTTGGGGCCAAGCGGATGTGGCAAGACAACGACATTGCGCATGATTGCCGGGCTGGAACACCCGACGACCGGGCGGATCATGATTGGGGGCAAGGATGTGACGCATCTGCCCGCGACGGACCGCGATGTGAGCATGGTGTTTCAGTCCTATGCGCTGTTTCCCCATATGAGCGTGGTGGAAAACGTGGCCTATGGCCTGACGGTGAGCGGGCAGAAAAAGGCCGAAGCCCATGACCGGGCGCGCGAGGGGCTGGGCCTTGTGGGACTGGCGGATTATGGCGACCGGTTGCCATCCGAGCTTTCGGGGGGGCAGCAGCAGCGTGTGGCGGTGGCGCGCGCATTGGTGCTGGAGCCAGAGGTTTTGTTGCTTGATGAGCCGCTTTCAAACCTGGATGCAAAACTGCGCCGCCATGTGCGCACCGAAATTCGTGATTTGCAGCAAAAGCTGGGCTTAACCGCGGTTTATGTGACCCATGACCAGGAAGAGGCCCTGGCGGTTTCGGACCGGATTATCGTCATGAACCGGTCCGTGATTGCCCAGCAGGGCACCCCGCGCCAGCTTTATGAAGAACCGGCATCGGCCTTTATTGCCGATTTTATTGGCGATGCGAACCTTGTGACGGGCGAGGTTTTTGCCCTGAACGGGGAGATGGCCGATGTGGATATTGGCGGGGAGCGGGTGACGCTGCGCCAGCGTGGACATGGCCTTGGCAGTGTTGAAGTTGCCGTTCGGCCCGATGCGGTGCGCCTGAGCGATGGCGCGGAAGGGGCGCAAATGTCGCTAAAGGGTAACGTGACGCATGCGACATATCTTGGTAGCGCCATGCATTACACCGTGCAGTGTGAAGTGGGCGAACTGTTTGTGATTGACGGACGGATCGATGCGCCGATCCGGGCGGGCAGCGAAGTTGGGATCGGCTTTGCGGCACGGGGTCTTGCGCTTGTCTCGGGTCAGTGACCTGTAATAGAAAAGGAAAAAAACATGGCAGAAGCGGCAGATGCGGTAACGGCGGTGATGGGCGATGGTGACATTGCGGCGCGTTTTGAACATGCCATTACGGTGGTGCGCGAAGCGGGCCGGGTGGCGATGGATTATTATCGTCGGGTGGATGAACTGGTTGTTGAAAGCAAGGCCAATCCGCTTGATGTGGTCAGCATTGCCGATAAAGAGGTTGAAGCGGTTATCCGTCGCGAGATTGCGGCGAAATTTCCCGATGATGGGTATCTCGGCGAGGAAATGGGCATTGATCGCGGCAAAAATGACTGCCTGTGGGTGATTGACCCGATTGATGGCACGGCGTGTTTTGTCAATAAAATGCCGACCTGGGTGATTTCGGTGGCCCTGATGGTGGGGAACGGGGCGGTTATTGGCCTGATTTACGAACCCAATGGCGACGAGCTGTTTGCCGCCTGTATCGGCCAGGGGGCGACGGTCAATGGCAAGCCGATTGCCGCCAGCCAGGTGGATAATGTCAATGCGGGCGTGATGGGCGTTGGCATGTCACACCGGACGGAAAGTGGCGCACTTGTGCCCTTTCTTACCGATCTTCTGGACCGCGAGGGGATGTTTATTCGCAATGGTTCCTGTGCGCTGATGATGGCCTATGCGGCATCGGGCCGGTTGATTGGCTATTTTGAACCACATATCAACCCGTGGGACTGCATGGCGGGCATTGTTTTGATGCGCGAAGCGGGGGGCTGGTGCAATGGCTTTCTCGATGCCCCCAATGTGCTGGAAGACGGCGCTCCTATTCTGGTGGCAGGGCCAAAGGTGGCGGATGTGCTTTCGGAGATGACCGGGGTCAAGTAACGGCATTTGGCATTCTGTCTTGTTGAAAACCGGCATGAAAATTGCCGGTTTTTGCCGTTTAAAATTGCGTTATTTTTGCCGAAATCTGACGAAAAACCGGACGAAAATGTCGTTTTCTGACACGAAAAAATCCCGCAACATATTGAAT
>NZ_JPWH01000012.1 GCF_003326755.1 Thalassospira profundimaris
GCGGTGATGCGTCGTCTGGCGATGGTGACGGGGCGGCATCGGGTGAGTCCGGTAGTGACGCGACCAGTGGGTCTTCGGGGGAAGACACCACGGGGGCTGGCACGAGTGGCGATGAAGCCGGTTCCGGTGATGATGCTTCGGGAGATACTGGCGGTACTGAAACCGGTTCTGGCAGCAGCGACAATAGCAGTTCAGATAATAACAGTGCCGGTTCGGATAGCGGCAGCACGGATGGATCGGGTTACACGTCTGGCAGTGGCGGTGATGCGTCGTCTGGCGACGGTGAGGGTACGGCATCGGGTAAGTCCGGCAGTGACGCGACCAGTGGGTCTTCGGGGGAAGATACCACGGGGGCCGGCACGAGCGGGGGTGAAACCGGTTCCGGCGATGATGCTTCGGGCGATGCTGGCGGTAGCGACACCGGCTCTGGCAGCAGCGACAATAGTGGTTCCGACAATAAAGGTGCCGGTTCGGATAGCGGCAGTACGGATGGCTCGGGGGACACGTCGGGCAGTGGCGGTGATGAAACGTCTGACACTGAGTCAGGCGATGCCGGGACCGGGCAGGACACTGGCGGAGATACGCCGTCAGAAGAGGGTTCCGATGGCCCAGATGGTTCGACAAAAAGCGATAATGAGCCGACCAGCGGGCGCGATGTTGTGCATGGCAGCACCGGGGCGGATACTCTTGCCGGGGCAGGCGGGGATGATACCCTCCAGGGTGGCGATGGGGACGATGTTCTCGATGGGGGGGATGGCAACGACATTCTCCAGGGTGGGGACGGAAATGATACGGCCGCTGGCGGAAGCGGCGACGATGTGTTGCAGGGCGGCAATGGCGATGATTCGCTTGATGGTGGTGCGGGCAATGACATCGTTCAGGGCGGGGCTGGCAATGACAGCCTGATTGGCGGTACTGGCAATGATGTTGTTCAGGGCGGCGCAGGTGATGACTATTTGCGTGGCGGCCTGGGCGATGACCAGCTTCAGGGCGGTGAAGGGACGGATACGGCTGATTACAGCGACGCGGTTTCCGGTGTGCGCGTGGACCTGGCCCATGAAACCGCGATTGGCGGGGCGGGCAATGACATTGTCCAGATGGTGGAAAATGTTCAGGGTTCCGCCTTTGATGACCATTTGACCGGCGATGATGGCAATAACGTGCTGTCGGGCGGGGAGGGCATTGATACCCTGACCGGTGGGGCCGGGGATGACACCCTGACCGGTGGGGCCGGGGTGGATGACATTCAACTGACCGAAGGGTTTGGCAATGATACGGTGACGGATTTTGAAGTCGGTGCCGATATTATTGACCTGTCGCGCCTGGCGGTGCCGGATTTTGCCACCCTGCAAGGCATGATGCAGGATGATGGCAATGGCAATACCGTGATCGATTTTGGCGATGACGGCACGCTGACGCTGCAAAATGTTGAGTCATCCAGCCTGAACCAGGACAGTTTCCGTGGCTTTGGTCGTATTTTTGCCGATGAAGCCGATGATACGGTCGCGGGGACCGGCGGTGATGATGCCATTTACGGTTTTGAAGGCGATGATACCCTGCATGGCGGCGAAGGCAATGACGTGCTGTCGGGCGGAGATGGTGACGATACCTTAAGTGGCGGCGTGGGTGACGATACCCTGCGCGGCGAAGAAGGCACGGATACGGTTGATTATTCCGATGCGTCGGGCAGTGTTCAGGTTGACCTGGCCGCAGGTACTGCAACCGGTGCGGCGGGCAATGATGTGCTGGACCGCATTGAAAACGTCATCGGCTCGGATTTTGATGACACCCTTTCTGGGGATGATGGTGTTAACCAGCTTCAGGGTGGTGCTGGTGATGATGTAATCACCGGGGCTGGCGGCGATGATGTGCTCGATGGTGGTGCCGGGAATGACACCTTTTTTGGTGAGTCCGGTAACGACACCTATATGGGTGGCAGCGGGAGGGATACGCTGGATTTAAGCGCCCGTGACGCGGCCCAGAATGTTGATTTGAAGAACGGCACAGCCACAGATAGTGGCACGGGCGAGGTGGACCGCCTGAGCGGCATTGAAAACATTATTACAGGCAACGGCAATGATATTGTTGCCGGGGATGGTGCGGATAACGTTATTCAGACCGGGGCTGGCGATGATGTGCTCTCGGGCGGTGGCGGCAATGATGTGCTGGATGGTGGCGAGGGTCTTGACACCGTAAGCTATGCTGGCGACGGAGCGGTCAATGTTGATCTGGCGGCAGGTCAGGCTGATTTGGCTTCAGGCCACCAGACACTTTCCAATATTGAAAATGTGACCGGCTCGAATGGCGATGACATTATTGCCGGGAATGAGGGCGATAATGTCCTTACGGGCGGGGCTGGTAACGACACCCTGATCGGCGCGGGTGGCGACGACACCCTGCGGGGCGGAACCGGTACGGATACGGTTGATTATTCGGCCAGTACTGCGGATTTGGCGATCAATCTTGCCAATGGAACCGCCACCGGCGAGGGGAATGATACCCTTTCGGGCATTGAAAATGTGATTGCCGGAAGTGGCGATGACATCATTCATGGCGATGGCGGGGCCAACACTATCGATGCCGGTGCCGGAAATGACACGGTTTTTGGCAGTGCCGGTTCGGATGTGCTGGAAGGCGGCAGCGGACGCGATACCCTGTCCTTTGACGATGTTGATGGCGTGAGCCTGAATATTGGCGATGGCACGGCGACTGTCGGGGACAGTGTTACCCGTTTTTCGGGTTTTGAAGAATATGAGGGCTCGGCCGGGGCTGATACCCTGACGGGCGGCGATGGCAGCGACACCATCCGCGCCGGGGCGGGCAATGACACCCTTGATGGCGGTGCCGGTGATGACGTGCTTTCGGGCGGGGCCGGATCCGATACGTTTGTTGTATCGGCTGAAAGCGGCAATGACCGGATCACCGATTTTGACCCGAGCCAGGATGTGCTGGACCTTCAGGGGGTGGACGGGCTGGAGCTGTTTTCCGACGTTGCGCCGATGATTGGCGAAAATGCCGATGGATTTGCCACCATTACCGTCGGTGATAGTGTTATTACGCTGGAAAATGTGAGCCCGGATGACCTGACTTACCGGAATTTTGCCGGTATCCGCTCGCTTGAAGGCACACCGGATGCCGATATTCTGAACGGCACCGATCGCAGCGACGTGATTGATGGTCTGGCGTCTGACGACACGATTAACGGTTTTGCCGGGAATGACAGCCTGATCGGTGGCGATGGCAATGACACGATCAGCGGCGGTGACGGCAATGATGTGATTGACGGTGGTGCCGGTACTGACCGGATCAGCGGCGATGCTGGAAATGACACGATTTCGGCTGGCGACGGCAACGATAATGTTTCGGGTGGCGAAGGTAATGACATCATCAATGGTGGGGCGGGCAATGATTCCCTGTCGGGGGATGATGGTGCCGATACCATTGCTGCGGGGGATGGCGATGACGTTATTTCCGGTGGTGCCGGAGACGATATTATTGATGGTGGCGATGGTACTGACACGGCGACATATCGTAACGCGGCAGGTGGCGTAAATGCCAGCCTTGCAGATGGTACCGCCACTGGTGCCGACGGCAATGACAGCCTGAGTAACATCGAAAACCTGGAAGGGTCCAGGTTTGATGACATTCTGTCGGGCGATGCCGGGGACAATACCCTGACGGGCGATTCCGGCAATGATACCCTGCATGGCGGGGCCGGTGATGACGTGCTGCGCGGCGGCACGGGCAGTGACACCGCCGATTACAGCGATGCGGATGGTGCGGTGAATGTGGACCTTGCGGCCGGAACGGCCACCGGTGCCGCGGGCAATGACACCATCAGCGGCATTGAGAATGTCACCGCCGGTAATGGCGACGATATTTTGCAGGGGAATGACCAGGCCAATATCCTGTCAGGCGGGGCCGGGAATGATACGCTGTCGGGCGCTGAAGGGGCAGATACCCTGACGGGTGGTGCCGGGGCCGATACGCTGGCAGGCGGGGTGGGCAATGACGTTTTGACCGGCGGCAGCGGTGCCGACCAGTTTGTGTTCGGCCCGGATGAAGGCAACGACACGATTACCGACTTTAACCCGGCAGAGGACATGATTGATCTGTCGGGCTTTGCGCTGCCGAACTGGGAAGCCTTGCGTCTGGCGATTGGCAGTAACGAGGCCGGAGATGCGGTTATTCGCCTGAATGGGCAGGAACTGACCCTGACCGGTGTGTCGCCCGATGCGCTAAGTGCGGCAAACTTCAACGATATTGCCTCGCTGGGGGCTACCGAAAATGCCGATGCCCTTACCGGTACCGATTTTGCCGAAATGATTGATGGCCTGGCCGGGGATGACGTGATTTCCGGTGGTGGTGGAGATGACGTTATTCTGGGGGGTGCAGGCAACGATACGCTTGAGGGCGGTGCAGGCAATGACAGCCTGGATGGTGGTGCCGGACAGGATATGGTCGATTATGCGTCCGGGCGCGGTGTTACGGTTAATCTGGCTGACGGTACGGCGACCCAGCAGGGGGGCGAAACCGATACGCTGACCTCGATCGAGGATGTGAACGGGTCGTCTTTGGCTGATACGATCATCGGCAATGATGCCGACAATACCCTGCTTGGCAATGCCGGGAATGACAGTCTTTCCGGTGGTGCCGGTAATGACATGCTTGCGGGGGGAGACGGTGCAGACCGCCTGGATGGCGGTACGGGCAACGACACGCTTGAAGGCGGTGCCGGAAATGACACCCTGTCGGGCGGGGCGGGGGATGACAGCCTGTCGGGCGGGGCGGGCGATGACCTGCTGCGTGGTGGTGCTGGCAATGACAGCATCGATGGTGGTGCTGGCAATGATACCGTGACGTTTGATGATGCCACGGGTGGTGTAAATGCCGACCTGGTGTCAGGCCAGGCCACCGGGAGTGATGGCACCGATCACCTCAGTAATATCGAAAATCTGACCGGGTCGGATTTTGACGATGTGCTGGCCGGGGATGACCAGAATAATATCCTGTCGGGTGGTGCCGGGAATGACGTGCTTGAGGGCCGGGCAGGGGACGATACCCTGTCGGGCGGACAGGGCGATGATACGATTTCGGGTGGCGCGGGGAATGATACCGTCAGCTATGAAAATGCCGGCAATGACGGGGTTACGGTTGATCTTGCCGCCGGAACGGCCAGTGGTGCCGATGGCAATGATACCCTAAGCGGCATCGAGAATATTACCGGGTCGGACGGAAGCGACGTTTTGACCGGCGATGACGGGATGAATGTGATTTCGGCAGGTGCCGGGGATGATACCCTGCGCGGTGGTGCCGGGGACGACACTCTTTCCGGTGGGGCCGGGGCGGACCTGTATAAGGTTGCGGCGAATGACGGGCACGACGTTGTGACCGATTTCAATGTTGCAACCGACCGTATCGATGTGGGTGAACTGGATATCGATACCTATGGCCGCCTGCGCGAAAACATGACCGTCGATGGTGACGGCAACCTGGTGATTGACCTGGGTGACGGCACCAGCATGACCCTGCAGGGTGTGGGGCTAGATGATATTTCGGCGACCAATTTTGTTGGCATTCACGATATTTCCGGCACATCGGGTGATGACATCCTGATTGGAACGTCTGGCAATGACACCATGTCGGGCCTGGAAGGCAATGACACCCTGATCGGCCTTGATGGCGATGATTTCATGCTGGGCGGGGATGGTAATGACCAGCTGACCGGCGGGGCCGGGACCGATTTCATCGATGGGGGGGCCGGGATTGATACCGCCCATTATGATGATGCCAACGGGAATGTAACTGTCGATCTGGCGCAGGGAACGGCGAGCGGTGCCGAAGGGAGCGACACCCTGACCGGCATTGAAAATGTGGTTGCCGGGGATGGCAACGACATTTTGCGCGGCGATGGCGGTAGCAATATTCTCGATGGTGGTGCCGGGGACGATACGCTGGCTGGTGCAGGCGGCGACGATACCCTGTTTGGCGGGAGCGGCAAGGATATGGCCGATTACCGCGCGGCAGGCGGGTCGGTAAATGTCGATCTGCAAAACATGACCGCAACCGGGGCCGATGGCAACGACACGCTGGTGAATATCGAGGATATTTCCGGCAGCCAGTTTAACGATATTCTGGCTGGCAGCACGGTGGATAACGTGATTTCCGCCAATAATGGTGATGACACCATCATTGGCAGCGAAGGCAACGATACCTTGCGGGGCGGGTCGGGAACCGACACGGTTGCTTATGGCAATGCCAGCGGGGCGATGACCATTAACCTGGCGCAGGGCACGGCGACCGGCATGGGCACCGACAGCCTTGAGTCGATTGAAAATGCCAGCGGATCCCGGTTTAACGATACCATCACGGGCGACAACCAGGCCAATATCCTAAGCGGTCTTGAGGGCAATGATACCCTTTCGGGCGGGGCGGGGAATGATACCCTGCTGGGCGGTGCCGGCAATGACATGCTTGATGGTGGTGCCGGTTCGGACGTGATTGATGGTGGCGATGGCATTGATACCGTCAGCTATGCTGGCGAACAGGGTAATGGTGTTGTTGCCGATCTTGCCCGGGGCACGGGGGTAACGGCAAGTGGTACCGACAGCCTGAGCAATATTGAAAACCTGGTCGGATCTGCCGGGAATGACATTCTGGGCGGTAATGATGCCACCAATACCCTGTCGGGCGGGGCGGGGAATGACACCCTGCTGGGCAGTGCTGGCGATGACGTATTGCAGGGCGGCGCGGGCGATGACACGGTTGATTATGGCAATGTCGGTTCCGGGGTGAATGTTGATCTGGCGGGTGGCACGGCCACTGGTGATTTTGGCAACCAGACCCTTGATAGCATTGAAAATGTGACTGGCAGCGCCTTTGATGACCAGCTTTCGGGTACCAGTGCGGCCAATATCATGCGGGGTGGTGCCGGGAATGACACCATTAATGCTCTGGGCGGGAACGATACCGTTTTCGGTGGTGAAGGCAACGATATCATCGATGCCGGGGCGGGGAATGATATCGTATCGGGCGGTGCTGGCGACGATATTCTTGAAGGGGGTGCCGGCACCGACACCCTGGATTACGGTGCAGCCAATGGTGCGGTAAATGTTGATCTGGCCGCAGGAACCGCCAGCGGTGCCGATGGTAATGACGTTGTTTCCGGTTTTGAAAATGTCACCGGCTCTGGTTTTGATGATGTTTTGGCCGGTAATGCCGCCAATAACCTGCTTTCGGGCGGGGACGGCAATGATACGCTGACCGGTGGTGCGGGCAATGACATCCTGGATGGCGGGGCGGGGGATGACCGCTTCCTGGGCGAAGCGGGTGATGATTCCTATATCGGTGGCCAGGGCCACGATGTGCTGGATTACAGCGATGCCACTGGCGGGCTGGATATCAACCTGGATACATCAACGGCCAGCGGCGGCGATATCGGCCAGGACCATTTTAGCGGGATCGAGGAAGTTATTGGTTCCGACCATGCCGATACCTTTACCGGCAGCGCCAATGCCGACACCCTGCATGCTGGGGCCGGGAATGATACCCTTTCGGGCGGGGCGGGGAATGACGTTCTGTTTGGCGATGCGGGCGATGACTTTTTGCGCGGCGGGGCCGGGGCCGACACCCTTGATGGTGGCGATGGCATTGATACGGTCAGTTACGACACCGCAACCGCAGGGGTAAAAGCCGACCTGTCCACCGGGCAGGTCAGTGGCGGCGATACCGACCGTCTGATCAATGTTGAAAATATCGATGGTTCGGCCTTTGACGACGAACTGAGCGGTGATAGCGGCAATAACGTCCTGAGCGGTGGGGCAGGCAATGATATATTGTCAGGCGGTGCCGGGAACGACGTGCTGCTGGGCGGTGCCGGGAATGACACCCTGTCGGGTGGTGCGGGCACTGATACCCTGGATGGCGGATCAGGCGTGGATACGCTTGATACATCGGCCCAGGGCGGGGATCAGGTTGTTGATCTGACGGCAGGCACCGTGACCATTGGCGGTGAAACCGACAGCATCACCAATATTGAAAACATCACCACCGGGGATGGCAACGACATTATCACCGGTGATGCCGGTGCCAACGTCATTATGGCCGGGGCCGGTGATGACACGATTGATGGCGGGGCCGGGATTGATACCGCGTCCTATCGCAATGTTGGTGGCTCGGTCACGGTGGATATGTCCGCCGGGACGGTCAGTGGCGGCGATGCCGGGCTGGACCGGCTTGACAATATCGAAATTGTTGAAGGCACGGATAATGCCGACAGCTTCCTGGGCAGTTCGGGCAGCGATACCTTTATCGGCGGGGCGGGCGATGACTGGTTTGACGCCGGTACCGGCGATGACCGCCTGACCCTTGGCGCGGGCAATGACACGGTTGTCTTTAACCCGGGTGATGGCAACGACACGATCACCGATTTCCAGGTTGGCGGCGATGTGATCGACCTGACGGCCTTTAACATTGGTGGGTTTGATGCCCTTAAATCGATGTTTGGCACCGATGCCAACGGGAATTTGACCATCAGCCTGAATGGCCGTGACAGCATCACGCTTTTGAATGTCAATCCCGACAGCCTGAGCGTGGATAATTTCAAGGGTGTTGACGTTCAGCTTGGCACCGATGAGGTCGATACCCTGACCGGCACCGATGGCAGCGATGTGATCAATGCGCTCGACGGGGATGATACTGTTTCGGCAGGCCAGGGCGATGACCGCGTTATTGGCGGCGGCGGCAATGACACCCTGGATGGCGGGGCGGGAAATGATACCCTGGCCGGTGGTGCGGGTGATGACGACCTGCAAGGGGGCGACGGCATTGACACGGCCGATTATGCCAATGAAAGCAAGGGCATTTCGGCCAGCCTGCAAGACAATACCGTTACCGGCGGGGACGGCAATGACACCCTGAAGGGCATTGAAAACATTACCGGCACCGTGTTTGACGACAGTCTGCAAGGCGATGCGGGCGATAACGTCTTAAGCGGTCTTTCGGGCGATGATGTGCTGGAAGGCGGCGAAGGCAACGATACCCTTTTGGGCGGTGATGGCAGCGATACGGTCGATTTTTCGGCTGCCAGCCAGGGTGTACATGCCGACCTGAATGCAGGTACGGCGACCGGCCAGGGCAGCGATACGCTGGGCAGCATCGAAAATGTTATTGGTTCGGATTTCAATGATGTGATTGTGGGCTCCTCGGCGGATAACACCATCATGGCCGGGGGCGGTAATGATGCCATTACGACCGGCGATGGCAATGACGTGATTGATGCCGGATCGGGTGCGGATGACATTAATGCCGGGGACGGTAACGACACCATTGCGGGTGGTGCGGGTGACGATGCGATCAATGCCGGGGCGGGCAATGATACCCTGCGCGGTGGCGACGGTGATGACGTTCTGCAGGGCAATGACGGGCAGGACTGGATTTACGGCGATGCCGGGGACGACATTCTTGATGGTGGCGAAGGCGACCACGATACGGCCGATTATTCCGAACTGGATGGCCCGGTTGTTGTTGACCTGAAAAACCAGTATGCCACCGGTGCCGGGGGCAATGACATTGTTCGCAATATCGAACATGTGATCGGCACCGACTATGCCGATACCCTGATTGGCAGCGATGGTGTGACCACGCTCGATGGCGGGTCGGGTGATGATACCCTGATCGGCGGGGCATCCGATGATGTGATCATTACCGGTGATGGCAATGATATGGTTGTCGTTAAGCCTGGTGGCGGCAGCGACAATGTTGTCGATTTTGACCCCGAACATGACAAAATCGACCTTTCTGCCTATGGCATTGAAACCTATGAAGACTTGTCGGAGCGCATGTTTACCGATGCGTCGGGCAATGTTGTTATTTCCCTTTCCCCTGATGAAACCCTGACCCTTGAAGGCGTTGATATTAACGACCTTGGGCCGGGCAATTTCTACGGCTATGTCACCATCGAGGGGACGGAATTTGACGATGTTCTGAATGGCAGCCAGCTTGATGACGAAATCAACGCGCTGGCTGGCGATGACATTATCGATGGCAAAAATGGCGATGATGTCATTAATGCCGGTGCGGGCGATGATACCCTGATCGGCGGCGCGGGCGACGATACCCTGCGCGGTGGCGAAGGCAACGATACCGCCGATTACAGTGCCGAAAAAGACCCGGTTACGGTTGACCTGGGGGCAGGCACCGCAAGCGGTGCGGCGGGTAATGACGTTCTGGATAGTATCGAAAATGCCACCGGTGGGGCGGGCAATGACATTCTGGTTGGCGATGAAAACGTCAATATTCTGGATGGCGGTGCCGGGGATGATACGGTGCTGGGTGCGGGCGGCGACGATACACTGATTGGCGGCCTGGGCAATGATACCGTGTCCTATGAGGATGCCAATGGTGGTGTGACAGTCGATCTGGCGGCCGGGACGGCTGGTGGTGCGGCGGGCAATGATACCCTTTCCGGGTTTGAAAATGTCGAAGGCTCCGATTTTGACGACACCATCACCGGCAATGATCAGGATAACGTTATTTCCGGTGGTGCCGGGGATGACACGCTTTCGGGCGGTGCAGGCAACGACACCATTTTGGGCGGTGCCGGAAACGACACCCTTCAGGCCGGTAGCGGTGATGATACGCTGACGGGTGGCGATGGCCTTGATATTGCCGATTATAGCGACCATAGCACGCCGGTTGTCGCCGACCTGGCCGATGGCACGGCCAATACGGCAGACGGCAATGATACCCTGACGGATATTGAAGGTCTGACCGGTGGTGCCGGGGATGACACCCTTGCCGGGTCGAATGGTGATAACGTGCTGACCGGTGGGGCGGGCGATGACAGCCTGTTTGGCCGTGATGGTGCCGATACCCTGGCCGGTGGCCTGGGGGCGGACCTGATTGATGCCGGGGCGGGTGATGACGTCCTGAAATTTGAAGGTGACAGCGTTGCCGATGCGGGCGACAGCACAGACAATGTTGGCAGCCCGACCCATGCGGGCACGGGCGAAATTGCCGATATTTCCGGCAAAAACCTGTCGGCTGACAGCTTTATTGGCGGGGAAGGTAACGACACCCTGGTGGCGGGGGATGGTGACGATGCCATTATCCTGGATCGCGACCATGCCAATGGCGGGGCGGATCAGCCATCGATTGTCGATATTGAAAATATCCAGGCCGGTGATGGCAATGACGTTGTTGACCTGACCAGTGAAAAATTCAGCTATGGCGATGTCACCATCGATGGCGGCGCAGGCGATGACGTGCTGTGGGCCAATGATGGCGATGATGTTATTTCGGGCGGGACCGGCAATGATACCATTCGCGGCGGTGCCGGGGATGACAGCATTGATGGCGGCGAAGGCAATGATACGCTTGCCGGTGATGCCGGAAATGACACGCTGCATGGCGGGGCGGGGGATGACAGCCTTTCGGGCGGTGCCGGTGCCGATACCCTTTCGGGGGATGATGGCAATGACATGCTTGACGGGGGCGATGGCGACGACCTGCTGCGCGGTGGTGACGGCATTGATACCCTGTCTGGCGGGGCGGGCGATGACAGCCTTTCGGGTGGTGCCGATGCTGATACGCTTTCAGGCGATGGCGGCAATGACCAGCTTGAGGGTGGCGACGGGAATGACGTGCTGCTGGGCGGTGATGGTGCCGATACCCTGATCGGCGGTGCTGGTGATGACAGCCTGTTTGGCGGGGCGGATGCCGATACCCTTTTGGGGGGCGAGGGCAATGACCAGCTTGATGGCGGAAACGGCAATGATGTGATTGACGGCGGTGCCGGGAATGACGTGATCAGGGCTGGTGCCGGAGATGATGTGCTTTCGGGTGGTGAGGGCCGCGATACCCTGGATATGGGCGATGCCCACGGCGCACAGATTGACCTTGCCGCCGGTACGGCATCGTCCGATGCCACGGGGACAGACAGCATTGATGGCTTTGAAGACGTTATTGCCACCGATGGGGATGACACCATTACTGGCAGTGATGATGCCAATAGCATTGATGCCGGGGCAGGCAATGACACCATTTCTGCCGGGGCGGGTGATGACCATGTCATGGCTGGCAGCGGCGATGACGTGGTGGCGATTGATGCCGGTGACGATACCCTTGAAGGCGGCGATGGCATTGACACATTGGACCTTTCCAATGCGCAGGGCGGCGTAACGGTTGACCTTGCCGCCGGGACGGCAAATGGCGATCAGACCGGGTCGGATCAGATCAGCGGGTTTGAAAACGTTACCGGATCCGCCGGTGCCGATCAGATTTCGGGTGATGCCGGGGTTAACACCCTTGATGGTGGTGCGGGCGACGACATCCTGTCCGCCGGGGCCGGGGATGACCGCCTGTTGGGCGGCGATGGCAATGACGTTCTTGACGGCGAGGCCGGGAATGACGTGCTTACCGGCGGGGCCGGGAAGGACACATTTGTTTTTGGCGATGGCACCGATCATGACATCGTGACCGACTTTACGCCGGGCGAAGACGTGATTTCCCTGCCCGATAGCAACATTACAACCTGGACGGAATTGCAGCCGCTTTTGGGCAGTAATGATGCGGGTGATGCGGTGATTACCCTGCCGCAGGGCGGGACAGTGACCTTGCAGGGCGTGCCCCTGGATCAGCTTGGCCCTGACCAGTTCGAGGGTGTGCAAAATAGCGGTACGCCGGGCGACGACACCCTGACCGGAACCGATGGCGACGATGATTTTGACACGCTTGGTGGTAATGACACGGTTGCGGCCGGTGGCGGAAACGACACCGTTGCCGGGGGGGCCGGGGATGATACGCTGGATGGTGGCACGGGTGATGACGTGCTTGATGGCGGCGATGATGCCGACACCCTGAGCGGTGGCGCGGGGACGGATACGCTTTCGGGCGGGAATGGCGATGACGTGTTGCAATTTGGCGCGGACCATGTTGGCCAGGCCGGTGATCAGACCGACCATGCCGGCAGCCCCGGCCAGCCCGGAACTGGTGCCGTTGCCGACCTTGAGGGCAAGGGCCTGAGCGATGACAGCCTGGATGGCGGTGCCGGTCACGATACCCTTTTGGGCACATCGGGCGATGATGCGATTATTCTTGATCAGGACCATGCCAATGGCACGGCGGACCCGTCGATCCGCGATGTCGAGGTGATTGACGCGGGCGATGGCAATGACGTGGTTGATTTGACCAGCGGCCAATATGCCTATGGCGATGTCACCCTTGATGGCGGCGCTGGCAATGACACCCTGTGGGGCAATGCCGGGAATGATACGCTGCTGGGGGGCACGGGTGATGATGCGCTAAATGGCGGGGCCGGGAATGATGTTGTCGATGGCGATGAAGGGAATGATACCCTTGTTGCCAGTGCGGGCAACGATACGCTTGCGGGCGGGGCCGGGACAGATACCCTTGATATGGCCGCAGCCAATGGTGCGACGGTGGATCTGGCGTCGGGCAGTGCGTCCTCGGCTGCGACCGGGACGGACCAGATTTCCGGTATTGAAAATGTTTCCGGTTCGGACGGGAACGACACCCTTACGGGGGATGCCGGTACCAACAGCCTTGCCGGGCTGGCGGGCGATGACGTTATTGACGGCGGTGCCGGTAATGACGTGATTGATGCTGGCAGCGGCAACGATACCGTTATGGCGGGTGCGGGCGATGACACGCTGGCCGGTGGTGAGGGCAGCGATACCCTTGATATGTCCGGGGCCGGGCAGGCCAGTGTTAATCTGGGGGCCGGTATTGCCATTGGCGATCATACCGGCAGCGATGCGATTTCCGGTTTTGAAAATGTCATTGGCGCGTCCGGGGATGATTCCATTGCCGGATCGGATGGCGATAACATCATTGATGCAGCCGACGGCAATGACCATGTTCTGGGCGGTGCAGGCAACGATACCCTGCTGGGGGCTGCGGGCGATGACACGCTTGAGGGCGGCACTGGCAATGACAGCCTGGATGGCGGCGACGGCAATGATTCCCTGTTGGGAGGGGCCGGGGATGATACGCTATCAGGTGGTGACGGCAATGATATGCTTGATGGCGGGGATGGCAATGACAGCCTGAACGGCGATGCCGGTGACGATACGCTTTCGGGTGGTGCTGGAAATGATGTGCTCGACGGTGGCGCAGGTCATGATGTGCTTTCGGGCGGAGACGGTGCCGATACGCTGAATGGCGGTGCTGGCGATGACGTGCTTGACGGTGGCGTTGGCAATGACCTGCTTTCGGGCGGAGACGGTGCCGATACGCTGACCGGTGGGGCCGGGGATGACAGCCTGCTGGGCGGTGCCGGTAATGACGTGATCGAGGCCGGGGCTGGCAATGATGTGATTGATGGTGGCGCCGGGGCCGACAAGCTGGTCTTTACCGATGGCACCGACCATGACGTGGTTAATGGCTTTAGCGTTGGGGAAGACGTTATTTCCCTGCCGGACCTGAATGTTTCAAGCTGGACGAGTTTACAGCCCTATCTGGGTGAAAATGCCGATGGCGATGCCGTGATCACCCTGCCGCAGGGCGGGACGGTGACGCTGACCGGTGTGGCTTTGGCGGATTTGAATGCCGATGCCTTTGACGGGGTGGAAAACACCGCGACCGAGGGGGATGACACCCTTGGCGGTGGCAGCGGCGATGACACCATTGATGCCGGTTCGGGCGACGATACCCTGAGCGGGGGTGACGGCAATGATACCCTGGGCGGGGATGCCGGTGACGATACCCTTGATGGCGGTGCCGGAGATGACAGCCTGGATGGTGGCGATGGTTCCGATACACTGGACGGTGGGTCTGGTGATGACACCCTTGATGGCGGCAGTGGCGATGACACGGTTGCGGGTGGTGATGGTAACGACACGCTGGGCGGTGGTGATGGCCGCGATACCATTGCGGGCGGTGATGGCGATGATGTTCTGAAATTCGAGCATGATCACACCGGCACAACTGCGGACAGCACCAACAATGTTGGCAGCCCCGGTGTTGCCGGAACCGGCGAGGTTGCCAGCCTGAAGGATGCGGGCCTGAGCGACGATGTTTTTGACGGTGGCGCGGGCATTGATACCCTGATGGGCACATCGGGCAAGGATGCCATTATCCTTGATAATGATCACAGCACAGGCAGCACGGGTACCCCGGGCATAGTTGATGTTGAAGTTATCAATACCGGTGCGGGTGACGACGTTGTGGATTTGACGTCAACCAAATTTGGCTATGGCGATGTCACGGTTGATGGCGGCACGGGCAACGATACCCTTTGGACCAACCAGGGCAACGATACCATTGACGGCGGTGATGGCAATGATGCGGTACATGCCGGGGCCGGGAACGATACCGTTTTCGGCGGGGCCGGGAATGACCGCCTTGCGGGTGGTGCAGGCGACGATAACGTTGATGGCGGCCTTGGCAATGACAGCCTTGCCGGTGGTGACGGCAACGACATTCTGATCGGCGGTGCGGGCGATGACACCCTGGAAGGCGGGGCTGGCAATGACAGCCTGTCGGGTGGCGATGGCCTTGATATTATTGCCGATGGCGCGGGCAACGACGTTGTTTCGGGTGGTGCTGGCAATGACACGCTGGTCGCCGGTGCCGGGGATGATGTGCTGTCGGGTGATGGCGGGTTTGATACCCTGGATATGTCCCAGGCGCAGTCTGGCGCCGTGGTCAACCTTGCCGATGGGACTGCGTCCTCGAACGAGACCGGTAATGATACCCTAAGCGGGATTGAGAATGTTACCGGCGGGGCCGGGCGTGACTTCCTGACCGGGAATAATGATGGCAACCGCCTGGATGGCGGGGCCGGACATGACGTGATTACCGGCGGGGCCGGGGCTGACCATTTGATCGGCGGCAGCGGCAGTGACGTGCTTGATGGTGCGGCGGGCAATGACAGCATTGATGCCGGAACCGGGGATGACTGGGTTTATGCCGGTGCCGGTGACGATATTCTCAATGGCGATGCCGGAACCGATACCCTGGATATGAGCCGCGCCATCGGCCCGGTCAGTGTGGACCTTGCCGCGGGCAAGGCCAGCAGCGGATCGACCGGGAATGATACGGTTTCGGGCTTTGAAAATGTGGTTGGTGGTGCCGGGAATGATACGCTTCTGGGCGGTGCCGGTGCCAATTCCCTGTTTGGCGGTGCGGGAGATGACCTGCTCGATGGCGGATTGGGCAATGATACCCTGACCGGTGGGGACGGAAACGATACCTTCCGCTTTGCCGATGGCACCGATCATGACGTTGTTACCGACTTCACGCCGGGCGAAGATACCATTTCCCTGCCTGACAGTGGCTATGTCAGTTGGACGCAATTGCGCGAACAGATGGCCGATGACGGGCATGGCAATACCATCATCAACCTGCCTGCGGGTGGCACCATCCTGTTGCAGGGTGTTGCGCTTGGCAGCCTGGGGGCGGATGATTTTGTCAATATCGCGGATGGGGCAACGGACTATGACGATACCCTTGTCGGTGGCGAGGGTGATGATGAAATTGACGGACTGAACGGTAACGACACCCTTTCGGGCGGTGGCGGCGATGATACGCTGTCTGGTGATGCCGGGAATGATACGCTTTCGGGCGGGGCCGGGGATGACACGCTTGATGGCGGTGACGGCAATGACAGCCTGTCGGGTGATGCCGGAGATGATACCCTTGCCGGTGGGGCCGGTGATGACAGCCTGGCGGGCGGCAGCGGTGACGATACCGTAAGCGGGGGCGATGGCAACGATACCCTGGGTGGCGGGGCCGGTACCGACCATGTTGATGGCGGTGCGGGCGATGACGTTTTGCAGTTTAATGGCGATGACCAGGCTGCATCGGGCACGACGACCGAAAACCAGGGCAGCCCGGGTGTCGCTGGCACGGGTGATCTGGCCGATATTGGCAACCACGCGATTACGGCTGACAGCTTTGTCGGCGGAGAGGGTAACGATACCCTGCAGCTTTCGGGCGGGAATGATGCGCTGGTGTTAGATGGGGCCAAACTTGGCCTTGGTGGCGATGGTTCCACCGAAACCCGCAGCTTTGGCCTGACGGGTTCTGCCAGTGCCAGTGCGGTGCAGACGGCGTGGTCCGGTGCGGGGCTTTATGCCTATGATTTTGGCGTGTCGGTCACGGATGAAAACGGCAAGCTGAACCTGGCCGCCGGGACCGATACCGTTACCTATGATGGAAACGGCATTGGCAATAGCGGCGGAAGCCCGGCTGGCAGCCAGATCAATCATGATGGACAGAGCGGACAAAGCGAAAGCATCGTTGTTGACCTGGGGGTCGATTCCGTTCGTGCCACCGTGCAGGTTTCCAACATGATGCGGTCGGAACATGGCGGCGAAACCGGTAGCTGGCAGGCCTTTGATGCCGATGGCAACCTTGTTGCCAGTGGTGATTTGAATGGCGATACCGTCACTTACACCAGTGGCGATGTGGGTACGGCGGAAATCTCGGTGCTGGATGGCAGTGGTCATCCCATTGCCTTCCGTTACCTTTCCTTTGCCGCCGAACCCTATGCCGATGGCAGCCAGGGCAGCGACAGCAGCGATTATTTCGTGCGTTCCATCAGTTTTGATGCCCTGACCGAAACCCCGGCGGGCGCGCAACTTGACGGGATCGAAAATATCTATGCCGGGGATGGCAATGATGTGGTCGATCTGACCAGCGACCATCTTTCTTATGGCGATGTCATGATTGATGGGGGCAATGGCAACGATACCCTGTGGGCCAATGCCGGGAATGACAAGCTTTTGGGCGGTAATGGCAATGACAACCTTTATGGCGGTGCCGGGGATGATACGCTTGATGGCGGGTCGGGCAAGGATATGCTCGACGGGGCATCGGGCAATGATTACCTGATTGGCGGTGTCGGTGCCGATACCATGCGCGGCGGCCTGGGCGATGATACCATCTATGGCGGCGGCGATACCGACACCGTTTTGTATGACGATGCCGTTTCCGGCGTGAATGTGGATCTGTCGGCCAATACGGCCACCGGCGGGGCGGGCAATGACGTCCTGCAATATGTTGAAAATGTTATCGGATCGGATTTTGACGATACGATAACGGGGAACGCATCGGCCAACATCCTTGATGGCGGGGCCGGGAACGATACCCTTGCGGGCGGGGCAGGCAATGACACCCTGATCGGTGGCGATGGCCGCGATACCGCCGATTACAGCGGATCAACCGGCAGTGTGGTTGCCAACCTTGCCACGGGCAACGCACAGATCGGGTCCGAGAGCGACCGGCTTGTTTCGATCGAGGATCTTGTTGGCTCGTCGAAAAACGACATTCTGACCGGCAATGCCGGGGACAACCGCATTGATGGTGGTGCCGGAAACGACCAGCTGACTGGCGGGGACGGTGCCGATACCCTGATCGGTGGTGCGGGAAATGATACGCTCAAGGGCGATAACGGGGCCGACATCCTTTCGGGGGATGCAGGCAATGATACGCTGTGGGGCGGAGACGGTGCCGACAGTCTTTCGGGTGGGGCGGATAATGACGTCCTTTCCGGCGATGCCGGCAACGACATGCTGGATGGCGGCGCAGGTGATGACCGGCTTTCCGGTGGCACTGGCGACGATACCCTGTCGGGCGGGGACGGCAATGATGTCCTGGACGGTGGCGATGGTAATGACCGGCTTGCTGGCGGCGACGGTGCCGATACCCTGAGCGGTGGTGCCGGGAATGACATTGTTGATGGCGGGGCCGGAAACGACACGCTGATTGGCAGTGAAGGGGCCGATACCCTGACGGGTGGTGATGGTATTGATACCGTCGATTACAGCCAGTCGGCCCAGGGGGTTGAGGTTTATCTGGGTGAAACCGATGGCAATGCCCAAAATCCGTGGGCGGAAAACCAGGGCATGAGTGGTGATGCCGCTGGCGATATTCTGTCGGGAATTGAACGGGTTATTGCCTCGGCCCATGATGATTACATTTATGGCAACAGCCAGGATAATGTGGTTGATCTGGGCGATGGCAATGACGTTTTCGACAATATCGAAGCCGATGTCAGTGCCGATACCATTGATGGCGGCAATGGCAATGACACCATTTGGGTCGGTGCCGGGGACGATACCGTTTATGGCGGAGCTGGCGACGATGTTTTGTACGGTGAAAATGGCAATGACACCCTGTTTGGGGGCGATGGCCGCGATATTTTGAATGGAGGATCGGGCAAGGACGTCCTGGATGGTGGTGCGGGTGATGACACCTTTAATACCGGATCCGGGGCTGACCAGGTTGTTGTCACCAGTACCGACGGCCACAAGGTTGTGACCGATTTCAATACCAGTGAAGACAGCGTTTCGCTGGTCGGTGTGGGCATTACCGAATGGTCGGACCTGGCATCGCGCCTGTCCGAGGTAAATGGTGATCTGGTTATTGATCTGGGTGAAAACGGGTCCCTGACCCTGCGCGGTGTGCAGCTGCGCGATGTAACGGCGGATACCTTCGCCGATGTTGACGGCTTTATCAGTGCAACACCGTATGATGACGTTCTGTCCGGGACCTCGGCGGGCGATTATATTGATGCGCTGGCCGGGAATGACGTTGTCGAAGGCGGTGCCGGTGATGACACCCTGATTGGCAATGACGGCAATGACCAGATTTCCGGCGGTTCGGGCGATGACACCATTTATGGTGGCAATCAGGACGACGTGCTTGATGGCGGTTCGGGTGATGACTGGATCGACGGTGAAGATGGCGAAGATGTTATTTCCGGCGGTGATGGCAATGACACGCTGTTTGGTGGTGCCGGGGACGATATTATCGATGGTGAAGGTGGCCAGGATTATATCGACGGCAAGGATGGTGATGATCATCTGATTGGCGGGGCCGCGAATGACACCATTCTGGGCTCGGGCGGCAATGACCGGGTCGAGGCAGGCGATGGCGACGATGTGGCCGCGGGCGGTGACAATGACGATGTGATCTTTGGCGGGGCCGGTAACGATACCCTGTCGGGGGATAATGGCAACGACACCCTTGCTGGCGGAACCGGAGATGACATTGTTTCTGGCGGTGACGGCAATGATACGCTGTCGGGGGATGCCGGAAATGACACCCTGCTGGGCAATGAAGGCAATGATACGCTCGATGGTGGTGCCGGCAATGATACCCTGACCGGCGGGGCGGGCAACGATACCTTTATTGTCAGTGATAATGCGGGCAACAAGGTTGTGACCGACTTTACCATTGGCGCGGATAAAATCTCGCTGGCGGCGATGGGCATTACCGAATGGCATGATCTTGCCGGTCATATGTCGCAGGTGGGCAATGACGTGGTGATCGACCTGAATGGCGAGGGCACCTTAACCCTTCAGGGGCTGAACCTTGGCGACCTGTCAGCCGACGACTTTGACGGTGTAACCGGCAGCACCGGACCGACCGAATATCGCGATGTGCTGTATGGCACCAGCAACAATGATTCCATTGCCGCCCTGGCCGGCGACGATACCGTTTATGGCCTGGGCGGGCAGGATACCCTGCGCGGTATGGATGGCAATGACCTGCTCTATGGTGATGACGGCGATGACCGCCTGTATGGCGATCAGGGCAATGATCACCTTGAAGGAGGCAGCGGCCAGGACCGCCTGTATGGCGGCGATGGTAACGACGTGATGCTGGGCAATGACGGTGATGACAGCCTGTTGGGCGGCACCGGGGATGACACCCTTGAAGGCGGCCAGGGCCAGGATCGCCTGTTTGGCGAGGATGGTAACGACACCATCCTGGGCGGTTCCGGTGATGATTCCATCAAGGGCGGTACCGGTCATGACCTGCTGGATGGTGGCGACAATAATGACCGCCTCTGGGGTGAAGATGGCGATGATACCCTTTATGGTCGGGCCGGTGATGACAGCCTGATGGGCGATAATGGCAACGACGTCCTTGATGGTGGCGATGGCAATGACCGCCTGTGGGGCGGCAATGGCGACGATACCCTGACGGGCGGGGCCGGAGATGACCGTCTTGATGGCGGATGGGGCCGGGATACGGCAAGCTATGCCAATTCCAGTGCTGCCGTTGCGGCAGATTTGTCGGTTCACACGGCCAATGGCGGCGCTGGTCAGGACTTCCTGAGCTCGATCGAAGATCTGATCGGGTCCAATTTCTCTGACGCGCTGTTTGGCGATGACGGGGCGAACCTGCTTTCGGGCCTGAATGGCGATGATTTGCTGTCGGGCGCTGGCGGCAATGATGACCTTCTGGGCGGTGCCGGGAATGATACCCTGTGGGGTGGGTCGGGCGATGACCATCTGTTTGGTGGTGATGGCCGCGACACCTTGTGGGGCGGCAGCGGCCAGGACCAGCTTGATGCGGGTGCCGGTGATGACGTGCTGCAATATCATGATGATGCGGTTTGGAGTCACGGCAAAGTCGTGCGTGACATGGGCGACCCCAATGCAGCGGGCAGCAACCACCAGGTCAATCTGGCGGGCTATCATCAGTCCAACGATATTTTCGAGGGCGGTGAAGGCCACGACACGCTGGTGATGTCGTCGGGCAATGATGCGCTGATCCTGCATGATGACATGTCGGCACCGGGAACATCGCCGCGTATTTCCGGCATCGAGGTAATCAATGCCGGGAATGGCAACGACATTGTTGATCTGACCAGTGCGACCAACAGTTATGGCGATGTCACCATTGATGGTGGCACGGGCGATGACATTTTGTGGTCCAATGCCGGTAATGACGTGCTGATTGGCGGGGAAGGCAATGATACCCTGCATGGCGGCAGTGGCAATGACCAGCTTTCGGGTGGGGCCGGGCAGGATTTGCTTGACGGTGGCGCTGGCGATGATGTGTTGCAATATAATGCCGATGGTCAGTGGAACAGCCGGTGGTATGCCCATAATGACGGGGCGCCGGGCGATGACGACCACAGTCACGATGGCGGCTGGTGGAGCCATTTCTTCGATCAGGATAATGGGGGCGACAGCGGCACTGGCGACAAAATCAATCTTGAAGGGTACAACCAGTCCAATGACATCTTTGAAGGTGGCAGCGGGCACGATACCCTGCAAATGACCGATGGTAACGATGTCCTGTTCCTTGACGATACAACAAGTGACCCGGGTATTTCGCCGCGCATTTCCGGGATCGAGGTGATTGATGCCGGTGATGGCGACGACATTGTTGATCTGACCAGCCAGAACGAAAGTTATGGCGATGTAACGATCAATGGTGGCAATGGCAATGACGTGATCTGGTCCAATGCCGGTGATGATGTGTTAAGCGGTGGTGCTGGGAATGATACGCTCTATGGCGGCCTTGGCGATGATACGCTAAGTGGCGGTAGTGGCTGGGACCAGTTTGTGGCAGGTGATGTGACCGGCCATGACGTGATTACCGATTTTACCGAAGGCGAGGACATTATTGATCTGAGTGAATGGAACTATAGCAGTTTCAGCGAGATCGAAGCCGACATGCACCTTGATGCCAGCGGCCAGAATTTGGTGATTGATCTGGGCCACGATGCCTCGATCACGTTGATGGGCGTGGATCACACCCTGAAAGCGGATGATTTCAATTTCCACGGCTAGCGCGGTTTACCGTCAGGCCTGAAACACGAAACCCGCAGATGTTTGGCATCTGCGGGTTTCGTTTTGCCTTGCCTGTGATGCAGTTTGACCGGGCCAGTCTGGCCCGTGAATGCGGTCAATATTTGCTGCAACGCAAAATGGTGTTGCGGAAAAAATAATCGCCCTTTTGCGCAAATTTACAAAGCAAATGTCGCAAAGTTCCGGTTTTTCCCATGTGCGTTCTGATACGGTTTTAAAAATTGACCACGGCGTTCTGGCCCGGCTTTGAGGAAGGCCGGTTTCTTTCGGCGCAGTCACAAGCCAGGTTTGACGGCAAGTTGCCAAATGGACTTTTGGTGGTCGACCCGTCAGGTTTTCAGGCATCTTTCATTGTCGATGACCCCGTATTTTTCAAGCTGCCTGAAAACCTGATTTGTCAATTGCGTGCCGTGCCTGTGAAAGTGCCAGAACACTCAATAATCCAAAGCCCCGAAAATCAGGGGCATTTCAGTCGGAGGAGGAAACAGATGAGCAATAACAGAGGTGTGGTCTATGTTGGACCCGGCAAGGTCGAGGTCCGCAACATTGACGACCCGGTGATGGCCGCCCCGGACGGGCGCAAGCTGGACCATGCTGTTATCCTGAAAGTGATTTCCACCAATATTTGCGGGTCGGACCAGCACATGGTGCGCGGGCGTACCACGGCCGAACCGGGACTTGTTCTGGGCCACGAAATTACCGGCGAGGTCATTGAAAAAGGCAGTGACGTCGAACAGCTTGAAATTGGCGATATTGTTTCCGTGCCGTTCAATGTGGCGTGCGGGCGCTGCCGGTGCTGCAAATCGCAGGATACCGGTGTGTGCCTGACGGTGAATCCGGCGCGTGCCGGTGGGGCCTACGGGTATGTCGATATGGGCGGCTGGATCGGCGGGCAGGCCCGCTATGTGATGGTGCCCTATGCCGATTTCAACCTGCTGAAATTCCCCGACCGGGATCAGGCGATGGCGAAAATCCGTGATTTGACCATGCTGTCCGACATTTTGCCGACCGGTTTTCATGGTGCGGTGCAGGCCGGTGTTGGCGTTGGATCCATTGTCTATGTTGCCGGTGCTGGCCCGGTGGGCCTGGCGGCGGCGGCATCGGCCCGTATTTTGGGTGCGGCGGTTGTCATGGTTGGCGACTTTAACAAGGACCGTCTGGCCCATGCGTCCAATATGGGCTTTGAGGCGGTTGACCTGTCGAAAAGCGACCGTTTGGGCGAAATGATTGCCGAAATCACCGGCAGCCCCGAAGTGGACAGCGCCATTGACGCCGTTGGTTTTGAAGCCCGGGGTCATAGCGGCGGCGAACAGCCCGCGATTGTGCTAAACCAGATGATGGAAATCACCCGTGCGGCGGGTTCCATCGGTATTCCCGGCCTGTATGTGACGGAAGATCCCGGTGCGGTGGATGATGCGGCCAAGCAGGGCAGCCTGTCGCTGCGTTTTGGTCTGGGCTGGGCAAAGGCGCAGTCCTTCCATACCGGGCAAACCCCGGTGATCAAATATAACCGTCAACTGATGCAGGCGATTTTGCATGATCGTCTGAACATTGCCGACATCGTTAATGCCCAGATTATTTCGCTGGAAGATGCGGCACAGGGTTATGAAAGCTTTGATCAGGGGGCAGCCAAGAAATTCGTGCTTGACCCGCACGGGATGCTGGCCAAGGCAAGCTAAGCCAGGCCAGGCCCGGATTTGCCGGGTTTGACCCGTTTATCGAGCGAAAATCCCCGTCACACTGGCGGGGATTTTCCTGTTTTGGGCTTAAGTCTGTGGCGTTAAGTCTCTCGGGGGTGGTCCCGCCGCATCCGGATCAGTTCAAACGGGCGGCCTTCATCATCGTTGGCGCGGCGCGATATTTCGCGAAATCCCAGCTTGCGATAAAAGGGCGCGGCCAGCGGATTGGCGGCGTATACTTCAAGTTCCAGCCACGGTTTAAGCGGGCTGACATGTTCGACCAGTGACCGGCCAATATTTTTGCCATGAAAGGCCGGATCGACAAAAAGACCGCCGATAAAACAGTCTAGTAATCCGATGAAGCCAACCGGGGTTTGGCCCGATAGGGCCACATGGTTTTCCGCCTGTGGCAAATAGACATCACGTACAATGGCGCATTGGTCCAACAACGTGCTTTCGCCCAAAAAAGCATGACCCAGACGTGATGCGGCCAGCCAGATTTCGAGCAACTGTTCGCAATCCTGCGGTTCATAGGGGCGGATGGTGAGAGCTGGCAAAGACATGGTGGCTCAATTATCGGCGATGTTAAGCTGCGATCAGCTTGTCATGATGCCTGTTTTCGGGTTTGTCACGGTCTTCGGTCAGTTTGGCGCGAAGGTCATGAATATCGCGAATGCGTTTGATTTCGTCAAAGCAGGTCGCGGCGGCGCTGTGACCTTTGCGCATCATCGAAACCCATTGTTTGATGCGTCCGGCCTGGTGGTTTTCGGTGGCGCCGTCTGCGGCCAGAAGGTCGATATAGGCCAGCAGAATGCCCAAAACATCGGCCCAGCTTTGTTTGACCGGCGCTTCGCCGGTTTCAAAGGCCTTGATGCGGGCGGCAAGGTCCGGGCAGGCAATCGCCCCGCGCCCCAGCATAAAGGAGGTGCAGCCGGAAATATTACGACAGCGGATATAATCCTCGAGGGTCCAAATTTCGCCATTGGCGGTCATGGGGATGGAAAGGACTTCGCGGATGCGGGCCAGATATTCCCAGTGTGCGGGAGGCTTGTAGCCTTCCAGTTTGGTGCGTGCATGGACGGTTAAATGCTGTGCACCGCCTTCTTCGACGGCACGGGCATTTTCCAGAAACAGGGTTTTATCGGCATAACCCAGGCGGATTTTACCGCTGACGGGGATATGCGCGGGTACGGCGGCGCGAACCGCGCGTATAATGTTAAACAGGTTTTCCGGGCATTTTAACAGTGATGCACCGGCTTCGCGTTTATTCACGGTTTTGGACGGACAGCCAAAATTGATGTCAATGCCCGGTGCGCCCAGTTCAACGGCAAAGGCGGCATTTTCGCCCAAAAGCTGCGGATCATGGCCCATAAGCTGGACCAGAACCGGTTGCCCGCTGGCGGTTGTGCCGCCCTGGTGCAGTTCGGGACAATACCGGTAAAAGACATGTGCCGGGAACAGGGTTTGGGACACCCGGATAAATTCGGTCACGCATTGGTCAAAGCCGCCCACCGCACTCAGCAATTGCCGAACGCGCCAGTCCACAAGCCCTTCCATTGGTGCCAGCACCAATTGCGTCATTTTTTGTGTCCCTTAAGCGGATGTCGTGTCGCGATCAGGTTGTGCCCGAACCGTTTAACCGGCGTATCAACAGGCCCAATGGCCATCATAATGGCCGTTTTTTCTCTGTCCCGCCATGCGTCGGTATCAATGCGTGTTTTGCCGGTGTCGCGCAGGATCGTCAAGCGGAGTTTGGGTAAAAAAGAACAAATGGGCAGCAACTGGTACAGTGCAAAAAGCGTTATAATCTGGTATGGCATTGCCCAGCATCATTTTGCACGTTCCGGTATGGTAAAGTCGTTGGTCTATATACCCTATCTGGTTTGGTATTGGGAAAAATGGATAGCTACCCTTTTGGTGGTCAAAACGAAGTGATCAAGACTGGTTATTTTTACTGCGAAACCCTATTTACCTGATAGGCGGATAGGATAGAACCTGGCTGGCCTGCGGTCGTTTTTGCAGGTGGCTGGAATTGGTTTGATTATAAAAGATTGTCTAAATCAAAATTTGGAGGACCCCAGCGATGTTGTATATCGTGGAAAAAGCATTGGATGAACTTGAAGCCATGCCGCGTGACAAACGGGAAAGCTATTCCCATGTTGATCGCGAAATTCAGGAAGCCGTCGACAAATTGAAGACGCTTAAGGAAAAGCTTAAAGAATCCGATAGCAAGTAAGCCCTGGCGACTTTTTGATGCGTGCAGGCGTTGATGTAACAGGCCTGCACGCATCAGATATATGGTTTTGAAATCATCAGCCAGACGATCAGCATGACGGCGATGAAGGCCGGAAAGCCAAAGATCACCCAAATACGATAAAGCTTCCGATAGCTTTCATTCAGGCCTGTTCCCAGCCGTGCGGCTTCAAGCGCCATGTTGCGAAGGCGTATTTGAATCCAGACGACCGGCAGCCAGAATATCCCGACAATGACATAAAGCCCCAGCGAGAGCATGATCCAGGGTTCGCCAAGCGACCAGCCTGCCTCGTGGGCAAGAAAGTAGCCGGTAATGGGCTGAAACACAGCCGCGGTTGCGGTGAATATGGTATCGGCCAGAACAACGATCCGCCCCACATGCCCGATCATTTCGGGCGTACCCCAGTAATTTGAAACAACGAAAAAGAACGCGATACCAGCGCCGGTTCCCAGCAATACGCATGCGCCGATGATATGGGCATAAAGCAGTATATGATATGTCATCTGTCATCCAGAATGCCAAGGGTGAACAATGTCAGGATGATGGAAGGCACGACCTTCACCAAAGGCCCCAGCGGGTCAAGCCAGAGGTCGGGTGCTGTTGCCAGGCTGCTGACGAGGTATCCGGCAGACACGGCAATCATGCCAAGGCAGGCATATTTGCTGAACCTGCGCACCAGCACTGCTGTGCCAAGCACAATATCGGCAACCGCACCAATGATAACAAGAAACATGCCTGCTTCTGGTGACATGCCACGATCAACCAGAATGTGCCGGGCATCATTCAGGGCGTAAAAACCGATGGTGCCACTTGCAATCCAGAACAAAGACAGAATGCCGATTGCCAGGGGCAGCATCAGATAGAGCCTGGCAAACCAGCGTTCCTGCACGGTTGCAGGCATGGCTGATAACGTATCGTCGAGCGACCGGCAGGGCGGGTTGCCGGTTTTTTGCCAGCTATCTGCATCGGCGGTGATGCCATCCTGCAGGGATTTCAGGGCGTTTGTGCGCAAAGGTGCGCGCCATCCCAGCAAACCGGCAAGGTCGGCACATTTCCCCAGCAGGCGCGTTATGGCGTCGGGGATTTTCACGTTTATCGTCCATGCAGGCAAGCCAAGCCATTGGCGAAAGGCCGTTTTGAGGTCGTCAAAGCGATGTGAATTCGGTTCGGTAAGGTCGGCAATGGTCCCGCTTCGGATGGCACCGTTTGCTGCCTTGACAACTGCATAGGTCACGTCATCAATCGAGACGGTTTGTATCGGGGTTTCCGGAAATATCTGAAAATTGATCAACGGAAAGGCTGCGGCAGCCCGCAATAGGGCCGTGCCACCATAGGCATCCCGGCTAATGACAAGGGATGGGCGAAAAATCTGCCAGGGGATTTGGCTATTGATCAATATCCGATCACCACGCGCCTTGCTTTGCATGAAGGAGGTGGAGGCCTGTTCGGTTGCACCGGCAGCGGATATTTGAATGAACTGCACATCTCGCCCCTCAAGGGCGCGGGTGATGTTTTCGATCAGCGTGACATGAATGGCCTCAAGGTTGTCCCGGCCCCCGTCCTGAAGCGCACCGGCGGCATTTACCACGATGTCGGCCTCTTTGAGCACTTCCGACCAGTCAGATACCGAAGCCCTGGCAATATCAGTTATACACCACTCTATCCGGCTGTTGCTTTGCAGGCCTTTTTTAAGGGATCGTCCCACACCGGTTACATCAAAACCGGCGTGAAGAAGGTGGCGCACACAGGCTGATCCAATCAGTCCGTAGGCACCCAACACATAGATCTTCTTTTTCATGTGCCGCTGGCTCCCATTCAAACCAAATTAACAGGTTTGTCCTGACCTTAAGGCGATATGAGAGTTCTAACGTGATCGGGATGAGGAAAGCACGGAGAAATTAGCGACCCTGGTTCGACGAATGGATCAGGCCAAGCAATTCCTCGACAGCTGCAGTAGGGTGGGTTGTGCCCTCGAGTACGCCATTTTCCAGTGTTTTCAGGCGTGATTTGACATCCTCGCGCCGGGTGAAGGTTTCCAGCAGGCGGTCGCGCAGCATGGTCCACATCCAGTCATGTTGCTGGCGGGCGCGTTTGGCGGTAAATTCTCCTTCGCTTTCCATGATCTGGCGGTGCTGTTTGATCAGGTCCCAGACGTCATCGAGCCCCTCGCGCGTTAGTGAGGAAACCATCATGGATTGCGGACGCCAGTGGTGGCTGGAAGGCTGTAAAATGCGCAGGGCCGATGAATATTCGCGTTTGGCTTCGCGGGCCTTGGCCGGGTCGGCGTCGGATTTGTTGACCGCGATTAAATCGGCAATTTCCAGAACACCCTTTTTGATGCCCTGCAATTCATCGCCCGCCCCGGGCAGCATCAGCACCAAAAAGAAATCGGTCATTTGCGAAACCATTGTTTCGCTTTGCCCGGCCCCCACGGTTTCGACCAGTACCACGTCAAAACCTGCGGCCTCGCATAGCAAAATGGTTTCGCGGGTCATGCGGTTTACCCCGCCCAAATAGCCGCTGCTGGGTGACGGGCGAATATAGGCATTCGGGTCAATCGAAAGTTCGTTCATCCGGGTTTTATCACCCAGAATGGACCCGCCAGATCGTGCACTTGTCGGGTCAACCGCCAGCACGGCGACCTTGTGCCCTTCGCGGGTCAGCTTGGTGCCAAAGGCCTCGATAAAGGTGGATTTGCCAACACCGGGAACACCGGTAATGCCGATGCGCCGCGAGCCGCCGGTATGGGGCATGAGTTGTTCAAGCACCTGTTGTGCCTGCACAAAATGCTCGGCCTTGCGGCTTTCAACCAGGGTAATGGCACGCGACAGGATGGTGCGGTTGCCCGCAAGGACGCCCTTCACAATTTCATCGGTGCTTAGAACGCGCCGCTTGGCCCGGGGGCGCGGGCTTGTGGTGGTGCTGGTGCCGGGAATGGTTCGCAGGGTTTCCTTCACCGGTAATCCTTTTTGTCGCGCAATTTCGTCGTGTCGCATCATAAGGCGGCATGGATTATGTCGGCAAGCCCGGTGGTTCTATGCTTTTTTCACCGGGCTTGGCCTTGTGTCATGCGTTATGCCGCGTCAGATGTTTCGCCATCCAGCAACTTTTCAAGCAACTCGCTGGCGGCCTCCGCAATTACGGTGCCGGGCGGGAAAATGGCTTCGGCCCCGGCGGCAAACAGTTTGTCGAAATCCTGTGGCGGGATCACGCCACCGGCGACAATCATGATGTCCTCGCGGCCCAGTTTATCCAATTCGGCCCGCAATTGTGGCACCAGCGTCAAGTGGCCTGCGGCAAGCGAGCTTGCACCAACAATATGCACATCGTTTTCAACCGCCTGGCGGGCGGCCTCTTCCGGGGTTTGGAACAGTGGACCAATATCCACATCAAAGCCCAAATCGGCGAAGGCTGTTGCAATCACCTTTTGCCCGCGGTCATGCCCGTCCTGGCCCATTTTGGCAATCAGGATACGCGGGCGGCGGCCTTCGGCCTCGTTAAAGGCATCAATCAGCTTGGACACCTTTTCGAGTGCGGCGTTATTCGCCCCGACCTCGGTTTTATAAACCCCGGCAATGGAGCGGATGACGGCCTGATGGCGGCCATACACCTTTTCCAGTGCATCGGAAATTTCGCCCACGGTGCATTTCGCCCGGGCGGCCTGCACGGCCAGTTCCAGCAAATTGCCCGATTTTTCGCCCGCCGCATTTGTCAGGGCGGTCAGGGCACTTTCAACGCTTGCATCGTCGCGTTCGGCCCGCAAACGTTCCAGCTTGGCAATCTGCTGACGGCGGACTTCGGCATTATCAACCTGCAAAACATCCACCGGGCGGTCGTCGGTGACGCGGTATTTGTTCACCCCAACCAGTGACTGGCGGCCACTATCGATGCGGGCCTGGGTGCGGGCGGCGGCTTCCTCGATGCGCATTTTGGGAATGCCGGCTTCAATCGCCTTTGCCATGCCGCCCTGTTCTTCGACCTCGGCAATATGGCTCCAGGCCTTTTCGGCCAGATCGCGGGTGAGACGTTCGACATAATAACTGCCGCCCCACGGGTCGATCACGTTGGTGGTGCCACTTTCCTGCTGCAAAAACAGCTGGGTATTGCGGGCAATGCGGGCGGAAAAATCGGTCGGCAGGGCCAGGGCTTCGTCCAGTGCATTGGTATGAAGCGACTGGGTATGGCCCTGGGTGGAGGCCATGGCCTCGACACAGGTGCGGATGACATTGTTAAACACATCCTGCGCGGTCAGCGACCAGCCCGATGTCTGGCTGTGGGTGCGCAGCGAAAGCGACTTGTTGCTTTGCGGGTCAAACTGTTTGATTAGCTTGGCCCAGATCATGCGGGCGGCGCGCATTTTGGCAATTTCCATAAAGAAATTCATGCCAATCGCCCAGAAAAACGACAGACGCGGGGCAAATTTATCAATATCCAGCCCGGCAGCCATGCCCGCACGGGCATATTCCACGCCATCGGCCAGGGTATAGGCCAGTTCAAGGTCTGCCGTCGCCCCGGCTTCCTGCATGTGATAGCCGGAAATCGAAATGGAATTGAATTTCGGCATGTTTTGCGATGTGAAGGCAAAAATATCCGAAATGATCCGCATGGATGGTTTGGGCGGATAGATATAGGTGTTGCGCACCATGAATTCTTTGAGAATGTCGTTCTGGATGGTGCCGGAAAGCTGGGCATGTTTAACGCCCTGTTCCTCGGCCGCGGCGATATAAAGCGCCATTACCGGCAAGACCGCGCCATTCATCGTCATGGACACCGACATTTGATCGAGCGGGATGCCATCAAAAAGGGTGCGCATGTCATAGATGCTGTCAATCGCCACACCGGCCATGCCAACATCGCCCGCGACACGGGGATGGTCGCTGTCATAGCCGCGATGGGTGGCAAGGTCAAAGGCGATGGAAAGGCCTTTTTGCCCGGCGGCAAGGTTGCGGCGGTAAAAGGCGTTGGATTCCTCGGCGGTGGAAAAACCGGCATATTGGCGGATCGTCCAGGGGCGCTGCACATACATGGTGGGATAGGGGCCGCGCAAAAAGGGCGGTATGCCCGGCATGGTGTGCAAATGGTCCAGCCCGTTCAGGTCATCGCGGCCATAAACCGGCTTTACATCAATGCCCTCCGGGGTGTGCCACGGCACGGCTGATGCCGGGGCAGAAGGTGCATCACCGGTGCTGTCGAACAGGGGCAGGTCGGAAAAATCGGGGATCCGGGTCATGGTTATTTCACTCCCAGATGGTCAAGGGTGGTGGTGGTTGTGGCAATCACATCCGACCCCATAAAAATGAAATCATCAATGCCTGCTGCCTCAAAGGCAGCGCGGTTATCGCCGGGATGCCCGGCAAGGTAAATTCTGCTCGCCCCGGCTGCCTTTAAGGCCTTTGCCATTTCGGCGGCATGTTCTGCATATTGTGTGTCTGATCCGCAAATGATGGCGACCTTGGCCCCGCTATCGCCAAAGGCAGTGGCGGCATCATGGGCGTTGGCAAAGCCATTATTGGAAATTGCCTCTATCCCACCCGCGCCAAAGAAATTGCGGGAAAAGGAGGCACGCGCCGTATGTTCGGCAACGCGGCCAATATTACACAGGAAAATTTGTGGTGCCGTGCCGGTTTCCTGCTTGTGGGCCGATGCCCGCCTGCGATTGCCCTCGAAGGCTTCGGAGAGGCGATGCCGGGGAAGTGGGGTAATGCGGGTGGGCGTTGCGCCGCCATAAAGGGCGGTGAAAAGCTGCGCGATGCTGGCCCCGTTTTTTGCGGCCTTGACCAGATCGGCAAAGTCATGGCCGATTTTATCATCGGCACTGCCGGGGCGGGATGCGGCAGCGGCGCGAAGGGCGGCGATATCGGGTTGCTCGCAGGTGACGGCGGCCTCGTCAATATTGGGGAACTCGGATACACCGGTTAACGGCTCGCGCCGGGTGGCAAGGCGCGATTCGCGTTTTTGCCACAGATCGGCAATTTCGCGGGCCAGGCTGCCATTTTCAACCGCGCTGACAATGCCGCCATTGCCTTCAATATCCTGGAATTTCTGCCAGGCATTCAGGGCAAGATCACGGGTGAGATTTTCAATAAACCACGAACCACCGGCCGGGTCGATGACGCGATGAACATTGCTTTCTTCCTGCAAAATCAGTTGCGTGTTGCGGGCAATGCGGCGCGAAAAGCTGTCGGGCAGGCCAATGGCATGGTCATAGGGCAGGCACACCACACTATCGGCCCCGCCCAGCCCGGCGGCAAAGCTGGTGACTGTGGTGCGCAGCATGTTCACCCACGGGTCCACCTTGGTGATGATTTGTTCGGCCGACATCGCGCTTATCGAAACCGCGCCATCTTTGACGTCCGATGCCTGCAAAATACGCCGCCACATCAAACGCAGGGCACGCAGCTTGGCGATACCGGCAAAAAAGTCGCTGCCAATGGCGGTGGTGAAGGTGATGCTGGCGGCGGCCCTGGCTCCGTCCATGCCGCCTTTGACCAGCGCACGGAAATAGGCAAGCCCGGTTGCGAGCGCAATGGCAAGTTCCATGCTGTCGGTCGCCCCGGCATTATACCAGCCGGTGCTGTTGACATTGATTGCCGTGGCATGGGGGAATGTTGCGGAAATGTTTTGCGCAAAGGATGCCGCCTGTTCCAGCGCATCCTCGATATTGGTGGGACAGTAACCCTCGCGCGCAAGTGTGCCAATCGGGTCCAGGTTAAATGCCGGGGCGGCATCTTTGCTGCTATCGTCCCGGGCAATGCGCGCGGTTAACACGGCGGCCAAGGGAATGGCCGCCGCCCCGCCATCTAGGGCGATGGGGGCCAGATTGGTGTAAACACCCTCAAGCGCGCTGTTCAGATCATCAAGGTTATAAATCATCACTCCGCCCAGCCCGGCATCATCGCCATCAGGGCCATTGCCAAACCGGGCGGCATGATCCAGGCGCAGCAACACCGATGTCACACCATTTTCCAGATCTTCAAGAATGGCGGTGTTAACGGCTTTGAGGTCCGGGTGGGCATGAAGCTGGCGAATGTCCCAGCCGGTTGCGGCGGCATCATCACCTGCGGGCAATTGTTTGCTTGTGGCAACCAGGCCGTCATGAATCTGTGCCGTGTCACCATCCAGATCGTCGGCTGTATAAATGGGCTGAATGTCAAAACCGTCACGCAGATGCGTGACCAGTTTTTTGTCAAACGGCGCGCCATTCAGGGCGGCTTCGGCCAGTTTGCGCCACGCCGCATAATCGGCAGGCGGAAATTCAGATGCCAGTTTCAAGCTCTGATCGGTCATGGTTGCTCCCGGTCGCGGTCGATAGGAAACACCGGCATGGTCATATGCGGTGCTGTGGGTCCCCGTCGCCCGGTACACCCCGCCCGGCCAGCTAGAGAGCGAAACATTCCCGGTAATCTGACTTGTTCCATCGCGATGAAAGACCCTGTTTGTGGTCTGACGTTACGGAACCAACAGTTGCGGGGGCAGTTTCGGCTTTGGCGGATGCCGCACCGAATTCCCGGAAAAGGTTTCATGTCGCCTTGCTGCGACGGTCCTGTTTATAGCATCCTCTCTTAATTCAGTAAATAGGCATGGAAATACCTATTTATCCGGACAGGGGGTGACAAAGTTGCCGCAAGGGAGCAGGAAAATCGTTTTATCTCAAGCTTCAACAGGGTGTTGTGCCAAACGGGTGATCGCTGCGGGCAAAGCCCAACAGAAGCGCTGATCTCAGACTTTGGTGGGATGTCGCGCTTTTGGCTGGGCATTTTTCGGCGAGGAACGCATCCGTGTGCATCTGTGTGAGATGGAATTTGGATTAATAATTTCTCGTCAAAATGGGGGCATTAAAGCGCGGCTATGGGCATGCAGGGCGTTTCCGGACGGTTTTTATGGTTATTGGCCGGTGGTTTGAAACCGCAGATTTGCTGATGTTTGTCGCAGGCTGGAGCGAACGAGCCGTTTAATTGCGGCAAAATTTCGACATTTAACCAATTCGACATTTTCAGTGTCTATGGTCGGGATGTCCTGAAATTCGGAGAGAAGCCATTCATGAACGCGCTAAGCGCCGTGCCGCCCTATCCCAGCCTGTCGGGTCTGGTGGCCTTTGCAGATGATAGCCCGAGTGCCAAAGCCGCCCTTGAGACGGTTTTGCGCCGTGCCGGTTACGCGGTTGCGGGATTTGATTGCGCCGATGATCTGATCGATTCCCTGGATGGCCTGGCCCCGCGCGCCATTATTCTGGATCTGGAAATGCCGGGCATGAGCGGCTTTGAAGCCTTTTGCGAAATTCGCCGCCGCTTCCCCTGCGCACGTGACGTGCCGGTTCTGTTTTTCTCGGCCCATTTTGATGCCGATACCCGTGCCCAGGCCGAAGCCCTGGGGGCGGCTGATTTTATCAGTAAGGATTCCAGCCCGATGGTTGTGGTGGCACAGCTTAATCGTGTTCTGGAAAACGTGATGAGCCACTAATCGCCTTTATGATGCTTCTTTTGTGCCGGTTATGCCGGGCAAAATAAAACCCGCCGGTCACAATTTTGCAACCGGCGGGCAAGCTCCCTTGTCCAGGCACCTGGTTTTAATTGGTGCCATCGAAGGCGTATCCTTCGTTACCGAAGTGATACACGCGGTCTGATGCCAGTACCCCGGAAGGTGGAATCACCGGCAGGGCGGCCAGCCGCGCATAGAGATTTCCAAAATCCTGCAAAGTGGCCTCGAAAAGCTCATCATAGCTTTCAAGGACAAAGTAGGTTTTTTGAAAATCGTCGATCTTGTAATCCGTTCGCATCACACGTTCCAGTGCAAATCCGATGCGATTGGGTTTGGGGTCGTTAAGGCAATATAAAGTCTCGCTTTTTGACGATAACATGCCCGCACCATAGGCGCGCAGACCCTCCTTGGTCTTGATCAGGCCAAATTCGACCATGTACCAGTAAAGCCGGGCAAGCTGCTTGAGCGCACCCTGGCGGATGGCCTCTGGCCCCTTGGCGCCATAGGCGGCAAGATAATCGGCAAAGACCGGGTCAAACAGCATGGGCACATGGCCGAAAAAATCGTGGAAAATGTCGGGTTCCACCAGATAGTCGATTTCTTCGGGTTTGCGCAGCCACACCGTGACGGGAAAACGCCGGTTGGCAAGATGGTCAAAAAACGCATCGTCGGGCACCAGGCCGGGTACCGCGACCAGCCGCCAGCCGGTGGCGGCAAAAAGCTGTTCGCTGATTTTATCAAAGCGGGGAATCGCATTTGCGGCATCCATGCGCGCCAGATTGGCAATATAGTCATCCGCCGCCTTGCCGGGCAAAATGGTACTTTGACGCTGATAAAGCTCGCGCCACAGGGCATGTTCGGCGTCGGTATATTTCTCCCAATCCTGATCGACGGTGTAATCGTCATGTACATGGCTGTAATCACCGCGCAAATTTGGCGCGGGCGGTTGATGTGTCGTGTGGTCGGCTGCGGAAGCTGCCTTGCTAAAGGCAGGATCCTCGCTCGGGGCGGATGGTTTTTCGGCCTGAAACTTGTTCATGACGTCCTCACTGACAATTTATGCCCGGCATTCTTTGGCCGGTTTTCCGTTTTCAGGCTTTCAATTTTACATCAAAATTGGCGTCATTTCCCGGCGAAGTGGGTGCTGTTTTGCGGCTTATGTGTCATAATATGACGCGATTTTTGAAATATTGGGGTGAAAATGACCGAAATAACATTGTCTGCCACCGATGTGAAAATCCTGAACATTCTGCAAAAGGATGCCGGGATCAGCAATGTGGCACTGGCAGAAATGGTAGGCATGTCGCCATCACCGTGCTTGCGCCGGGTCAAACAGCTTGAAGCGGCAGGGCTGATTCGCAAAACCGTGGCACTGCTGGACCGAAAAAAGATGGGCCTGGGGGTGCTGGCAACCGTGCAGGTCCGTCTGCAACGCCATACCGAGGTCGGGACCGAGGATTTTGCCCGTGCCATGAATGACCTGCCGGAAGTTTTGTCCTGCTGGGCGATGACGGGGCGGCAGGATTTTTTGTTGATGGCCCTGGCGCGCGATATTGAAAGTTTCGGGGATTTTGTCACTCACAAGCTGCTGTCCATGCCCAATGTGCGCGATGTGCAATCCAGCCTGGTATTGAAGGAATATAAAAACGAAACGGCGATTCCGGTGATTTCGTAGCGGTCCGAACTGCGTGGCGTTTCACAGGCAGGTGTTGACCGGACAGGGCGTTATGATTGCTGTCCGGTCTAACATGGCAAATATGTTATTTTGTATCGGCTATTTTAAAGAACGCATCGCAGCAGGTTCCAGCCGGATTGCAGTCATATGCCGGTGAATTGTCTGGTGCGAAATCCGCCTTTTTCCAAAGTTTGTAATGGGCGGGGGTGTAATAGACGATTTTATTGACATAGTCATAGACGATGCGTCCATCGGCTTGGGCAAACGCATACTGGTTATCCTGCAAGATTTCATTTTGCGTAAATTCGACATAACCCGTGAGCGGAATGGTGTCCTGGCCTACCTTGGAAAACCGCGCGGCGTAATAGTTCCATCGCTGACTGTTGAACATGTTACCGGTGTTATTGAGGGTATCCATGACCTCGGCCCGGTTTTTGTCTTTCAGGACTTCTGTCATATGCAGTTCGTTGTGAAACCCTGATATATCAAGAACGGGCAAGTGATCCAGCGCGTTGCCATGCGGGGAACGGGCGGCATCCTGCCAAAATGTGGCATCCATATTTAACGGGCCATCGATGTCAGAAGTTGGATAGAAATGGCCAGCTTCTGTTTCGTCCAGGTCATAGGCCAGCAGCGATTGTGCCATTTGTTTCAGGCCATTGGTTAATACTGCGCGGTCAATGTCGATGGTGGGAATGACCAGCCCGGAATTTGTTCTGGTCGACGCGGCCTGAATGTTGGCAGGCAAGGCATTCCAATTATTGCACTGGTCAACCGGCCAGTCCTTTCCCTGTCCGGCTGGCGCACGGGCAGACCAGAGCTGTGCGATGGCGTCTTGGGGATTAATCCATTTGTCCTCGGCATAGGCGGGCAGGGCAAAAACCTGCATTATGGTGATTGCGCAAATGGCAAAAACTGTGCGTTTCATCGCTGATTTCCTGTTAAGGTTGATTTGTTTGGAATTGAATTTCCATTTTTGCGTTCTTTGCTGGCGGCGATATGGGAATCGTTCCCTTGTTGGCGTGAGGCGGGAATGAACGCGTAAAAAGCTGCACTTTTGCTGCGCTGCGGTTTGTAACGGTTCTTGCCTTTTGCAGGGCATTTCAGGCATAGGAGAGGGCAGTTTTGCTGTTTTTGCGTCCTCCCGATATTTGCGGAGCTTTTTATGTCCAATATTGCCAATCCCATTCTTGCCGAAGCGACCCGGGGCACGATGGTGGAAAGTTTTCATCGGGGCCGCTATGTGGTGATGAAGGCCGATGGCACGGTGATCGAGCAGGGCGGCGATATTGATGCGCTGATGTATCCGCGCTCCGCCATCAAGCCGTTATTGGCCATTCCGCTGATCGAAAGCGGCGCTGCCGATGCCTTTGATTTGCAAGACCAGCATATTGCCCTGGCCTGTTCGTCGCATAATGGCGAGGAACGCCATGCCCATACCGTGGCGGCATGGCTTGAAAAACTGGGCCTGTCGGTTGATACGCTGGAATGTGCGCCGCATTATTCGTTGCGCCTGGCCTCGGCGATTGAACAGGCGGTGGACCATGTGCAACTGACCAAGGCGCACAATAACTGTTCGGGCAAGCATTCGGGCTTTTTGACAACAGCGGTGCATCTGGGTGAAGACCCGGCGGGCTATATTGAAGAAGCCCATCCGGTGCAGCAGCGACTTATTCGCGTGCTGGAAGAAATGGGTGATTGCGATTTGTCCGATACGCCGCGCGGTATTGATGGCTGTGGCATTCCGGTGATCGGGATGCGCCTGCGCGATCTGGGCCTGGCAATGGCCCGCATGGCGGACCCGTCCGGGCTGTCGGAAACCCGTAAAAAGGCGGTTGAACGCATTCGCAAGGGCTGTGCAGCGGATCCGTTTATGGTGGCGGGTACTGGCCGTTTTTGCACCAAGGTGATGGAAGTGTGCGGCGAAGATGCCCTGGTCAAGGTTGGGGCGGAAGGCGTTTATTGCGCAGCATTTCCGCGCCACGGGCTGGGTGTTGCCCTGAAGATCGATGATGGGGCGCAGCGCGGGGCTGAAGTGGCGATGGGTGCCTTGTTGCGCCGTCATGGCGTGATAGACGATGCCCGGGCCGAAACCCTGAAGGATTCTTTGACCCCGGTTCTGACCAACTGGGCCGGTAAATATGCCGGAGATATGCGCCCGGCCTTTTAACGTTTATCGAACCGTCGCAATGACATGATGGAAAGGGCCTTTGATTGCGCCAACAGCACGTCAAGGGTCCTTTTTGCAAGCAGGGGGAGGGGAATGTCGATATTGGTTTATATTTTGGCCGCCCTTGCCGAAATTGCCGGCTGTTTTGCCTTCTGGTCGTGGTTGCGGGCGGGAAAATCGGCGATGTGGCTGTTGCCTGGTATTGTGTCGCTGGTGGTATTTGCCGTGTTGCTGACACGGGTCGATAGCGCCTTTGCCGGACGGGCCTATGCCGCCTATGGCGGGGTTTACATTGCCGCGTCGTTAGGCTGGCTATGGCTGATCGAAGGCATGCGCCCTGATCGCTGGGACCTTGCCGGGGCCAGCCTGTGCCTTTTTGGGGCAATGATCATTTTATTCGCCCCGCGATAGGCAATAGGCAGGGTGGCACACCCTGTTTGCAAACGATCAGGCCTGTTTTTTAGGGGGCGATCCGGCCTTGGTTCCGCTGCGGTCTTCGCCTGGAAGCAGCACGTGAAAAGTGGTGCCTTTGCCCATTTGGGTTTCAAACCAGATCCGCCCGCCATGTTTGATTTGTACAATATCGTGGGTAATCGCCAGGCCCTGACCCGTGCCTTTGCCGACTTCCTTGGTGGTGAAAAACGGGTTGAAGATTTTGGAGCGGTTTTCCTTGGCAATGCCGGTGCCATTGTCGGTGACGCTGACCAAGATTTGGTCGTCAATGGCGGTGGTTTTAACGTGAATATGCCCTTCTTCAACGCTTCTGCCTGCCATTTCAATCGCCTGGGCGGCATTGACGATCAGGTTCAGGAACACCTGGTTGATCTCATTAATAAAACACGGAATATGCGGCAGTTCCGGGTCCAGTTCCTCGGTCAGATTTGCACTGTGTTTCCATTCATTGCGTGAAATGACAATCACGTTGGACAGAATACGGTTAATGTCGGTAGCGGTTTTTTCGCTGCTGCCGGGATGGGAAAATTCCTTCATCGACAGCACGATCCGTGCGACCTGGTTGATGCCATCAAGCGATTGCTGGGTGGCATGGGGAATTTCATCTAGCAGGAATTCAAGGTCGGCATCGCGCATCTGTTTGGAAAATTCGCGAAATGTGCCTTCGGGCAGGGCATCGCGATGTTTCCAAAGGGTGTTTAACGCCGACCCCAACAGGCGGGATAAAGATCCATAGCCGTCATTGAGGAATTTCAGGTTATCGCGAATATATTGGCTGGGCGTGTTGATTTCATGCGCAATACCGCCCGCGAGATGGCCGATGGCCTCCAGCTTAAGGGCCTCGCGCAATTCGCCTTCGAGCTTTTTTTGCGATTCTTCGGCCTGTTTGCGCCGGGTAATATCACGGAAAATATAAAGAAAGCTGTTTTCCCCCATGAAATGCGCCGGGCTGACAATGATTTCCATCGGAAAGCTATCGCCATCGCGGCGCTGGCCCATTGTTTCGGTATAGTCATAGCGCAAAATGCCGCTGCTGATATTGATGCAGCGATTGAGCAATTTGTGGCGCACGGTATTTTTGCGATCGATGAACATTTCATCGGCACCGGAATTGACCAGATGGTCATGTTCGGTGCGCAGTAAAACACAGGCCGATTTGTTGCAATCCTGGATGCGTCCCACACCATCGACAATCAGAATGCCCTCTACCACACTATCAAGGATGGTTTGCAGGCGCTGGGCGGATTCGTGTTCGCGTTTTTTCTGCGCTTCGATCAGCAGTTCCACCCGGGTTGCAATATCGTCGGGCAGGCCCAGTTCGCGCACGGCCGCGATCAGGTCAAAATCGGCCTTGTCATTGGAAGACAGGAGTTCCTTTGGTTCCACTGGTATCTCAAGGGCGGTTTCGGGGATGGCGGCAGATGCAGTCATGGTGTGTCAGCCTTTTGATTCTTGTGCAGGGGATGATGCTGCGGCCTTGGGTGCCTGCCCCGCGCCGGGGCCTTTGTCAGTGCCGGATTTAAAGCCGCGCCCACCCCGGCGCACATCAATTGGTTCACGGAATTTGTGCAGCCGTTCAAAGATGCGCAGGCGTTGCAACTGAACCTCGGAAATGAAGTTTCCGTGGGTCAGCAAAACGCGATTTTCGGCGGTTTCAAGGTCGGTCAGCAGGTAATCTCCCACCCGCAATTCCTTGATCGTGATGGTCAGTTCCTGGCCGTCCGGGTAGATGGTTTCGTCATAAACTGAATCAACAGTCGCAAGCAGCGTGCGCAACCGGGATAGCAGGTCCAGGTCATAGCGGTGTTTCTGATAGAGCAGTTCGTCAAAATCCTGTGTCATCAGGGTATCGCTGCCCGTCCGTTCGGCAAGGGAGTTCAGAATGCGTAAAACCCGCGCCCCCAGCGGAATACCGGTTCCGACCGGGCCGGTATCGGGAAAGCCGGTGCCATCGAAATTGCGGTTTTGCATACCAACAATTTCCGCCACATTTTCGAGGCGGGGGATATTGGCAATCAGTCTGGCGGCAACCTCGGGGGTGCGTTTGACAATGTCGCGTTCAAGCGGTTGCAGGGGTTTGTCGCCCGACATGCGGCTGAGAAGGTCGGGCGGGAGTGAAACCATACCAATCGGACAGAGCAGGGCGGCCAGGCCCAGTTCCCAGGGTTGCGGATAGTCAATTGGCGCAGCGATCTGGTCACACCACCGTTTGACCCGCATGGCACGGCCAAAAATGGTTGGGTTAAGCTGGGCCAGAACATCGGTCAGAACCTTGATGCTGCCTGCCAGGGACTGTTCGATCAGGTTGCGTTCCGCCGTGATCAACTGATACTGGCGCAGGGCGGCGCGAATGCCGTTTTCAAGCAGGGCATCGTCACAGGGTTTGTTGAAAAACCGAAAAATACTGCCGCGATTGATGGCCTCGATCGCCGTACCCTGATCGGCATTGCCGGTCAGCATGATGCCCACCGTTTCCGGATATTTTTTGGAAATGGTTTCAAGCAGTTCCACCCCGGTCATGCCCGGCATGCGCATATCGGCAATACAGACGGCAAAGGGCCCTTCCCCGGCCAGAATTTCAAGGGCCTGTGCGCCGCCAACGGCAACCGACAGATTGAACTTGCCGCGCATGGTGCGACGAACACCCCGCAGCAGGTTTTCATCATCATCAACAAAAAGAACCTTGTCCGTTTCCATCGCACCCTCCTTTTTTCGGTTATTTGGTCAGGGTTTTGTATTGTTCGTTTACCGTGGTGGCGATCTGCCGCCACGTTTCCAGCCTGTCGGCTTTGCCAATTTCGGCGAGATAGGCCATATCAATCTGCTCGGCGAAGGGTTTGGCCCGTTTTTCATTGTTGATGTCGCGGCACAAAAGCTGGGCGACATAAATGGCGGCAAGGGGTGTCATGGTGCGTTCGGGCACCCGTGAAGGCGTATGATGAAAGGCAACTGATTGCACGACGGGGCCGGGAAACCCCCATAATCCCAAAAGATAAGCGCCGATTTCAGGGTGTGCTGCGCCAAACTGCTCGGCTTCGGCATCAATGATCGATATGTTTTCGCTTTCCACCCTGGCCATAACGTCCTGCATCTCATCGGGTTTGTTCATCATCAGGACCAGGCTGCCGATATGGCTTAACATTCCGGCGGATGGCACCATCATTGTGATCTGTTTATCCAGTCCTTCGGCTTCGGCAATTAGGGCGGCGGTAACGCCGATTTGCTGGCTGCGATGGCAAAGACGTTTCAGGCGCGCGGTGACATGGGACGGCCCCGTAAAACTTTGAAACAGGCCAATAAACAGCGCCAGGGATTTCAGGGTATCCATGCCGATCATGCGAATGGCATGGGAAACCGAGCCAATTTTTTGTGTGATGGCAAAATAGGCTGAGTTGGTTAGCTTTAAGACTTCGGCTGTCAGCGCAATATCGGCCGAGACGATGGCGGTAATTTTGTCATTGCCTGCCATCGGGTCTTCCAGGACTTCGACCAGCCGCATATAGGTATCGGGCGGGGAGGCAATCGCATCAATGCCTGACATCAGGGCGCGCAGGGCCGGTCTTTGCAGCATGTCCTTCAGGTCAAGGGCATGTTCGATTGTACTGACGAGCAATTCCTCGTCACAGGGCTTGGCCAGATATTGATGGGCCGGGCCAACCGTGCGTAAAATTGCTTCGTCTTCGGCAAAACCCGAAAGAATGATGCGTGTTGTGGCGGGGTGGGCAATACGGATTTTCTCCAGCAGCGTTGACCCGTCCATATTGGGCATGCGCATATCGCTAACGACAACATCCATATCGGTGCGATCACACAGTTCCAGCGCCATTTTGCCGCTGGTGGCGAAATGGGTTTGCCATGCCGGGCACCGGGCGTGCAGCCGCCGGCGTAATCCGTTCAGTATGTTTTCGTCATCATCGACGAAGAGCACTTTGTCCATTTGTCGGCCCTGCCAAACACTGCATTCCGTTTTTTGTATTTGGGGTTTCGCGACGCTGAAAAAAAGGAACGGCAATGGAAATACTGTTATTGCAGTTTATGCCGGTTTTTATTTCTTTTGGTAGTTCAGTTGTACCTTTTCTTAATTCTGGGTTGACTTTGAACAAAGTGCAAGGAAAAGACCGGGGCAAAGCCCGGCCGTACCGGGTTTGGTCTGAAAACAACAAAGACGCCCGAAGGCGTCTTTGCGACAGCGAAAATCACTGAAAACCCTGAAGACCGACAGGGGCACTATTAGCTGCGGTAATCAGCATTGATCGAGATGTAGCCATGCGTCAGATCGCAGGTCCAGACGGTGGCGCTGCCATTGCCAAAACCAAGATCAACGTCAATATCGACATACTGCCCTTTGATGTGGGCGGTAACGGGGGCTTCATCAAAATCGGCAACGCGTTCGCCCTTATGGGCCAGCGGAATGCCACCGATGGAGACGGTCAGTTTATAAGGGTCGGCCATCACACCGCATTTACCGACCGCCATCACGATACGGCCCCAGTTGGCGTCTTCACCGGCAATGGCGGTTTTCACCAGCGGAGAATTGGCAATGGCCTTGGCGGCAGTTTTGGCTTCGGCATCATTAAGCGCCGAGGTGACATTGACGGTGATAAATTTGCTGGCCCCTTCACCGTCGCGCACGATCTGATGGGCAAGGTCCACCAGCACGGCTTCCAGTGCGGTTTTGAAACCGGCAAGGTCCGCACCGTCGGCATCATCAAATTCCGGGTTGCCTGCCGCACCGGTCGCCGCACATAGCAGCGTATCGGATGTGGAGGTGTCGCTATCGACCGTGATGGCATTGAAGCTGCGGCCATTGCAGTCTGCCAGCATCGCCTGAAGGGTGGCGTGGGGAATTTTGGCATCGGTAAAGACAAAGGCCAGCATGGTGGCCATATTGGGTTCGATCATGCCTGAACCCTTGGCAATACCGGCGATTTTGACCACCTTGCCGCCAATCTCGGCGCTGGCGGTTGCACCTTTGGCAAAGGTGTCGGTGGTCATGATGGCCCGGGCGGCATCGCCCCAGGTGGCGGTTTCTTCCAGCATGGCGGGCAGGGCATCGGTGATGCGGTTTGCCGTGGCCGGTTCGCCAATCACCCCGGTGGAGGCGGTGAAAACCTCGTTCTTTTCGCAAGACAGAAGGGCGCTGGTGGCGGCAACTTCATCGGCGACAAACTGTTCACCAGCCTTGCCGGTAAAGGCAATTGAATTGCCCGCATTGACCAGAAACGCCCGGGCCTTGCCGCCGCGCAGGGCCTCACGGCCCCAGCGCACGGCGGCCGATGCCGTGGTGGAGGTGGTGAAAACGGCAGCCACACTTGTGCCTTCGGCCAGTTCGGCCAGCAAAACATCCGGGCGGCCCTTATAGCGGATGCCAAGGGTGGCGGTGTGCAGTTTCACGCCGTCAATTTCGGGCAGGTCGGGAAAAGAAGCCGGGGCAAGCGGTGAAACGGAATGTGCAGCCATGTGTGTCATGTCCCTTGTCTGGCCGGTGATTACCGGAAATACGAAATGGGGTGCCCGTCTGTTTTAGCAACCCAAAGGCTGTCGTCTATAAAAAACGGGGCCGGCCCCTGCTGGGCCAACCCCGTTTCATTGTCTGCAATGAAGCTGATAACATGCCTTGTGGGCATGCTTTCTTGCTTATTTGCTTTCTTTTGCTTCCGGGGTGTCCAGGGTGTTGTCGATTTTCGCATCGGCACGAAGATCGGCAATGATTTTTTTATAGGCTTCCTGGGTCATTTCGGCGGCCAGCTCCTGACGCTTTTCTTCAAAGGTCGGCTGTTCGCCTTTTTTGGTTTCTTCCACCTTGATCACGTGCCAGCCAAACTGGGTTTTGACCGGTTCCTTGCTGTAGGTGCCCGGTTCCATTTTGAAAGCGGCATCGGCAAATTCCGGCACCATCTGTTCGTGGGTGAAAAAGCCCAGGTCGCCGCCATTGGGGCCGGACGGACCGGTGGATTTTTCTTTTGCCAGTTCGGCAAAATCGGCACCGTCATCGAGTTCCTTGATCACGGCTTTTGCGTCATCTTCGGTTTTCAGCAGGATGTGACGGGCATGAACCTCGTTTTCCGGTTCGTTGGTTTTGACGAACTCTTCATAGCGTTTTTTCAGCGCATCTTCGGTCACGATCTTGTCGATCTGACGGTCCAGATAGGTTTCGGCAACGATGCGGCGCTTCATGGCGGCAACCCGTTCCTTGACCTCTTTGTCGTCATTCAGACCGGCCTTTTCACCCGCCATTGTCAACAGGCGCTGGCTGATTTCGCGGTCCAGCAGCATCGGCTTCAGGGCTTCAAACGGATACTGGCGGTATTGTGCCGGAAGACCCTGCTGCGTTGCACGGACTTCGGATTCCATGATTTTTTCGCCGTTGACGGTTGCCAGAACCTTGTCTTGAGCGGGAGCGGAATCCTGCGCCAAGGCCGGTGATGCAAGAAGGACCGAGGCCAGTGAGGCAGCAAGAAGGGTTTTACGCAGCATGGTTTCTCCAGATTTATTTATTCGGGTCCAGTGGACCCTGTTCCTGATATCCTACGGATAAATCATATCCTTTACCACGGCACAAGAGGCAGCCCGCTGATGTTTCGGATTTTTCCGGCAGGCTGACAGAAACGTGATAATGCGACAGCTATTTCCCCCTTCCTATTGGCATAATGCGGCAATTTAAGGGAGGTTGCGTGCCAATAGGGTGCGTTTTGAACCGTTTTGGCCGTTTCAGGCCTGCATATCAAGCAGGACTTCACCGGTTGTACCCACACTGCCATCATCGCGGACAAATTCCCCCTTTGCGGCCAGGGTGCCGCCAATCAGGCGTTCCGATAACGGGGTAATGGCGGAAACACGAAGGCTGGTAATGCCTTCGTCGGCCAGGCTTGATTGTGTGCCATCGGCATGCAGCAGGATCAGCGACGAAAAAACCCTGTCCTGCGCATCAATGGTACCATCGCCATTATCATCATAGGTGGCAAGTTCGGCAAAGCCATCTTTGGCACCATTCTGGTCGCCAAACAGTTCTTTGCCATCATCGATTTTGCCGTTTTTGTTTTTATCAAGCGCCAGCAGGGCATCCTTGCCGGTAATCCAGGCAACCCGGTCATTGCGGCCATCGCCATCCAGGTCAAAAATCGCCCCGTCGCGCAGGCTGGTAATATCAATGCCGTTGCCATCCAGGTCTAAAATCAGCGGGTCCTGCTGGGTGACATTGCTGATTTCCATACGAATCTGTTCAATGCGCAGTTGGAATTCGGTCACGGAAACGCCGGTTATGGTGCCATTTTGGCTGGCCATTTGCAGGTTGGTTTGGCTGAAATTGAGTTCGATGCTGCTGGCAACCAGCGACAGATTGCCGCTTTGCCGACTGAAATTACGCAACGCGGTGTTGAGCCCGTCCGGGGGTGCGATGTTGCTGGCGGTATCTGAAAGATCTTCTGCCATGTTGCGGGCCTTTTCCGGCGGGAAGCCCAACAGGGTAAACACAATCAACGCGTCGCGATTCATGCGGCGCGAGGCATCATCGATCACATCACTGCCGCTGACCGACATGGGACGTATCTGCGATACGGACGATGCGATTTCAGCACGGACCGAGGCTTCGCGTTCGCGCAGGCCGGGATGGCTGGCAGGATTGCTGCCGGAGCTACCAGAGGTTTGTTGCTGGCGGGCTGTCTGGCCGCGGGAAGCAAGATTTTCGCGTGTTGCGGTGGCGCTGCCGGTAAGCTGTTCGATGCCCTTTTTTGCCCCCTGTTGAGAGACAAGCAGGGCGCTTGCGCGGCTTTGTGCCGCGCTATGGATGCCAAGTGATACCATTGGCTGTCTCCGTTGTGACAGCGTTACTGGAAAAGGCGGTTCAGGCTGTTACGTCGGATGTTTTGGCATCCGGTGCAACTTTCACCGTGTTGCCGTCAGGCATCTGGAAGGTTGGCGAAATGCCATCATTACCGGCACGTCCCAGCGGCATTAACAGATCGATGCTCATATTTAGCACCGGACGATCCTCGCCGTTGGCATCGGGCTGCATCATTTCCTGAACATTGCGGACGATGACGGCAGCCTGCTTCATGATTTGTTCATGCAGGTCGTTGGCCTGTTTAAGGGCCAGATCGGCAGCACTGAGGCCTTCGGATGCAGGCTGGCTTGCTGCCTCGGTATTTGTGGAGCCGTCCGGGTTTTTATCCTTGTTGGCAGCCTTGGTGGCGGCACTGGAATCGCCGGTGGTTTTTTCCAAAAGATCCTTGATGAAATCGGCAACGCCGCTGTCATTCATGTCAAACAGCAGGCCGCCCTGGTCTGCTCCGGCCTGTTGGCCCAGGCTATTGACAAGGTTGTCGCCACCCAGCGCATCCAGCGCGGTGTTAAACGCATTCATCATGGATGCCCCGCTATTGCCCGTGGCAACAACGGCCATGCGCGAAACTTCCAGTTTTTTGGAACTGTAGCTGAATGAAAAATCGCCCGAGTTTTTATCGATGCTGATATCAAGCGAATGAGCGGCATAGACATCCGAGGTGCTGTAGCCTGTCGCGGCGGAATTGCCGTCGCTATAGGCAACTGCGGTCTGGGAATGGGATGCAATCGCCTGCTTGAATGAAAAATCAAAGCTGGCCGATTTTGCCGCCTGATCCTGAATGTTTGCAAACAGGCTTTCGGTCGCCAATTTGGCGGCTTCTTCGGTCATGCCCGTTAGCGCAAACATTTCGGTCACATTGTCGCGTATTTTTTCCAGCGCCATTGAAAGGGCATCGTTGCCCAGCCCGCTGGCGGCAACCTGTTTGCCGGTATCGGGTTTGCCCGCCTTGTCGCTTTCCTGCATGGCATCCAGGGCGCGCGGCGACAATGAAACATTGTCTGACGATTGCTGTGCCGGGCGACCAAGCTGTGATCCTGCACCGGATTCGGCGCCGTGCCCCTTGGCAAAGCGGGGGTCGGTTGTCGGGGTTGAGGCCGCGCGAAGCGGGCCAAACGCGGATATGTCCGCCATATTATCCTCCTCCTGAGGCACGCTGTCGCCGGTTTTGGGCCGTTTTCCGACCATACGACAAGCTTGGGCTACTTGCCCGAATATTAAAAATGCAAGGGTGACACCCTATGGTTTCATCATAAAGCGTTTTTGCGCGTGCCTCAAGAGGCAAAAACAGCGATGTTGGATACCGAATGACATGAATATGTACATTACAGTTGCATGTTAGGCGTTCGTTCCGTTGACAGATCAAAGTCAGGGTTCTATCTGTGATCGGGCCCGGTATTATCCCGGAGCCCGTCTGTTTGTTATTTTCATTTTATCCAGGAACGTTTTAATGCTCGGCGTCATTGCCCGGAAAATTTTCGGTTCAGCTAACGATCGTGAAATCAAAGCCCTTCGGGCCACGGTCGAGCAAATCAACGCCTTGGAACCCGAGGTCGAGAAACTGTCTGACGAGGATCTGCGCGCCCGCACCGACTGGCTGCGCGATCGTCTCCAAAAGGGCGAGACTCTGGCCCAGGTTCTGCCCGATGCCTATGCCACGGTCCGCGAAGCGGCAAAGCGTGTGCGCGGTGAACGTCATTATGATGTGCAGATGACGGGCGGTATCGTTCTCAATGATGGCAAAATCGCCGAAATGAAAACCGGTGAAGGTAAAACGCTGGTTTCGACCCTGCCGGTTTATCTCAACGCGCTTGAAGGCAAGGGCGTGCATGTGGTGACGGTCAACGATTATCTGGCCCGTCGTGATGCGGAATGGATGGGGCAGGTTTACGGCTTCCTTGGCATGTCGGTCGGTGTGATCATGCACGGCATGACCGACGATCAGCGCCGTGCGGCCTATCGGTGTGACATCACCTATGCCACCAATAACGAACTTGGCTTTGACTATTTGCGCGACAACATGAAGTTCCGTCTGGAAGACATGGTCCAGCGCGAATTCAATTATGCCATCGTCGACGAAGTTGACTCGATTCTGGTCGACGAAGCCCGGACCCCGCTGATCATTTCCGGCCCTGCCGAAGACAGTTCCGCCATGTATCAGGCGGTGGATCAGCTTATTCCCAAGCTGGTTGATGAAGATTACGAAAAAGACGAAAAAGCCCGCGCCGTGACCCTGACCGAAGAGGGGACCGAGCATGCCGAACAGTTATTGAAGGAAATGGGAATCCTGACTGAAGGAACCCTTTATGATCTCAATAACATTCATCTGGTGCACCATACCAACCAGGCCTTGCGGGCGCACAAGCTGTTTCAGCGCGATACTGACTATATCGTCAAGGACAACAAGGTTGTCATCATTGACGAATTTACCGGCCGCATGATGGAAGGCCGCCGTTATTCCGATGGTCTGCATCAGGCGCTGGAAGCCAAGGAACGGGTTGAGGTTCAGAACGAAAACCAGACCCTGGCCTCGATCACCTTCCAGAACTATTTCCGTCTGTATCCGAAGCTGGCGGGCATGACCGGTACCGCCATGACCGAGGCCGAGGAATTTGAGGAAATTTACGGCCTGAAGGTTGTGGAAATTCCGACCCATCGTCCGATTGCGCGAAAGGATTATGACGACGAGATTTACCGTACCGCCGCCGAAAAATGGGAAGCGATTGCCGATCTTCTGGTGGAATGCCACGGTCGCGGTCAGCCTGCCCTGGTGGGCACGGTGTCGATTGAAAAGTCGGAAATGCTTAGCGCGCTTCTGAAAAAACGCAAAATCCCGCATGAGATTTTGAACGCCAAGCAGCACGAACGCGAAGCCTATATCGTGGCCCAGGCCGGTGCGCCGGGCGCGATTACGATTGCCACCAACATGGCCGGTCGCGGGACCGACATTAAACTGGGTGGTAACGTTGAAATGCGGGCCGAACTGGAACTGGCCGATGTTGACGATTCCAAACGCGAAGCCGGCATTGCCCGCATTCGCGAAGAGGTCGCCGCCGACCAGAAAAAGGTTCACGAGGCTGGCGGGCTGTTCGTGATTGGGACCGAACGCCACGAATCGCGGCGTATTGACAACCAGTTGCGCGGTCGTTCCGGTCGTCAGGGGGACCCGGGGGCATCGAAATTCTTCCTGTCGCTGGAAGATGATTTGATGCGCATTTTCGGGTCCGAGCGCATGGACAGTATGTTGCAGAAGCTGGGGCTGGAAAAAGGCGAAGCCATTTACCATCCCTGGATCAACAGGGCGCTGGAGAAAGCCCAGCAAAAGGTTGAAGGCCGCAACTTTGACATTCGTAAAAACCTTTTGAAATTTGACGATGTAATGAATGACCAGCGTAAGGTTATTTATGACCAGCGCCGCGATTTGATGCAGGCCAAGGATGTGGCCGAGGACGTTGCCGAAATGCGCGCCGAGGTGATCGAGGGGCTGGTGGAACGTCATTGCCCGGAAAAGGTTTATCCGGAACAGTGGGAAGCCAAATCCCTGCATGAAGAATGCCTGCGCCTGTTTGGCCTGAGCCTGCCGGTTGAAGACTGGATCAAGGAAGAAGGCATTGACCCGTCGATTGTGCAGGAACGCATTTCCAAGGCTGTTGAGTCCAAAATGGCGGCCAAGGTTGCCAATTACGGGGCCGACATCATCCGCCAGGTTGAAAAGAGCCTGCTGTTGCAATTGCTCGATCAGTCCTGGAAGGAACATCTTCTGGCGCTTGATCATCTGCGCCAGGGCATTGGCCTGCGGGCTTATGGTCAGCGGGACCCGCTCAACGAATTCAAGCGCGAAGCCTTTAACCTGTTTGAAGAGATGCTGGGCATGCTGCGCGAACGTGTGACACAGATGATGTCGCATGTTGAATTGCAGTCCACCCCGCGCCCCGAGGATTTGGAGCCGCGCCAGCAGCAGGAAATGCACGAAAACCATCCGTCGCCGGAAAGCGACCCGACGGCCGCAACCGCCGCCGAAGAACGGATGCAGGAAACCGTGCAGTCCCGTCAGTCCGGTGGCACGGTGGACCCAAATAACCCTGCAACCTGGGGCCGCGTTTCACGCAATGCACCGTGCCCGTGCGGGTCGGGTAAAAAATACAAACATTGCCACGGTCAGGTGTCGTAAGACGTTGTCTGTGCCATGATTTCAAAAGAAAAAACGCGCTGCTTTTCGGGCCGCGCGTTTTTTCTGGGCTGATTGGTGTCCACCAGATTATTTCGCGAGTGTTATCGGGGCATTCTGTGCCAGGAACTGGGCAATCGGTTTTGTGACACGGGCATCGCCGGTTAAAAAGGTCCCCAGGGCGACCACCGTGCCAACATGGTTCATATCGGGGATTTTAACCAGTGTTGCCTTCGGGGCCAATTTCGCCAGGCGGATGGAATTGCGCGGGAACACCGTGTGGTCGGCTTCCCCGGTGATCAGCAATAGGGGCGGCATGGTCGCGAGGTCCTGATTGACCGGCTGGCTTTCGGCTCCGGGGGTGTCGCCAAAGGCGTTGCGGGTGGCATCAACATCATAGGGATAAAAATCATACGGGCCGGAAAGGCCGATGATACCGGCAATATCATTACGGGTTAAACCGACCTTTTGCAGGAACGACTGCCGGGCAACAACCTGCATTGCGTTATAGGCGCCGGCACTATGCCCGGCCAATATCAGTTTTTGTGCGGTAATGTCGGCAGGGTGCTCCTGGGCAAATGCCCTGGCGGTTTTGATGGCCTGCGCCCCATCCTGTACGAAGGCCGGATAATGTACCTTGGGCACCAAGCGGTAATCGGGGATGGCAACCGCATAGCCCATGTCGGTAAATCGTTTGGCGACAAAGGCATATTTGGCCTTGTTGCCCGAATCCCATGATCCGCCGTAAAACCAGATAATGAGCGGGGCCGGACGTTGCAGTTTGGCGGGCAGGTAAATATCCATTTTTTGCCGGGCATCCGGCCCATAGGACAGATCGGTTATGGCCGGTTTGATGTCACCGGCCTGTAAACTGTTAAAGGCGCCAAGGCGGTCACACCCGGCAAGCAGCAGGGTTGCCAAAAGGGCGTTGGAGGCAAGAACAAGCAGACGGGGACGGGGCATGGCAGACTTCGTGGTTATGGATTTGTTTTATATACGCAAAAAATCATCAAAAGGATTGCATCCCCTCTTGGCGGGGCATCGTCGGCGCGATAAAACCGTGTCATGACAGTTCAAAAACCAGATAGCGGCTGCATGTCAGTCGATTTGCGTCAGGGCCGTGTGCCTGAACGCACCGTCTTTGTCAGTGCCGTGGCACTGGTTGATATTGATCATCGTGTGCTGATTGCCCAGCGCCCGGAAGGTAAATCGATGGCCGGGCTGTGGGAATTTCCCGGCGGCAAGGTGGAACCCGGTGAAACCCCCGAAATGGCCCTGGTGCGCGAGCTGAAAGAAGAGCTTAATATCGACATTACCGAAAGCTGCCTGGCCCCGTTTACTTTTGCATCTTTCACCTATGACGATTTTCATCTGATGATGCCGCTGTATCTGTGCCGCGTCTGGAAAGGGGAAGTTCGCCCGATGGAAGGCCAGCAGGTAAAATGGGTGCGCCCGGTACGCCTGGGCGATTATCCGATGCCACCGGCCGATGTGCCCCTGGTGGCGATGCTGCGCGATTTTTTATAGGGTTTGTCTTTATGCTGTGCCGGTCCTGGCAGGGTGATTATTAAAGAATGAGGGTGTTATGTCCAAAACCGTTCGTGCCTGTTTGCTGATTATTGGCAATGAGATCCTCTCGGGCCGCACCCATGACAAAAACCTGCCCTATCTGGCCGAACAGCTTAATGAACTTGGCATCCGTCTGGCCGAGGCCCGTGTTATTCCCGATATTGCCCAAACCATTATCGATACAGTGAATGAATGCCGGGCCAAGTTTGATTATGTTTTTACCACGGGGGGCATCGGCCCGACCCATGATGACATTACATCGGACTGCATTGCCGAAGCCTTTGGCGTGCCGCTGGATTTGAATGACGAAGCGGTCAAATTGCTGCGCAGCAATTATGCCAACCCGGATGTGGACCTGAATGAAGCGCGCCTGCGCATGGCGCGCATTCCGCGCGGGGCGGAACTGGTTGAAAACCCGGTCAGCAAGGCACCGGGCTATCGCATGGAAAATGTTTATGTCATGGCCGGTGTGCCCATGATCATGCAGGCGATGTTTCAGGGCATCAAACACCAGCTTGTGGGCGGACGCCCGATGATTTCGCGCTCGGTTGCGGGTTATATTCCCGAGGGCACCATTGCCGAGGCCCTGGGCAAAATCCAGGATGAATTCAAAAATACTGATATAGGGTCCTATCCCTTCTTGCGGGAGGGGAAATTAGGGACCACATTGGTGGTGCGAGGCGAAGAGCAGGCTGATGTCGATGCCGCGATTGCCCGGATTACCAGCGCGATTATCGGTTTTGGCCGCGACGTTATCGACGATGACAGTGCCTCATAACCGCTCTGGTGTCTGATCTCTCACCCGTGATCAGCGAGGGTCCAGCATGAGACAGGATAAACCCGGTTCCGGGGGCGGGACACAAAAACCCGGCGACGAATGGAAGATCGTCAAATTCATGCTGACCCACATGATGTATGGCGGCGTGGGGGCGATCGTTTTTGGCGTGCTGGTGCTTTATTTTGACATTGGTGGCATCTGGACGCTGGCTTCGGCCTCGCGGGATACGGCGATTTTTATCTTTTTGCTGTTTTTTGGCGTGTTCATTACCTTTGGCGGCATCAGCATGGGGGCCGGGGTGATGATGCTGGGCGGTTTTTCCGACAATGACGATTATGACGATGAACGTCGCTATAACCGCAAGGATGATAGTCACGACACATAAATTGCAAAGTTAAATGTACCAAAAATAATTTCAAATTTTCTCCTGCAATTATAATATGCTTCATCACTAAGGTTGGGAGGAAAAATGAAGAGGTTATTAGTAGGCTTTGTTGTTTTTTTATCGGGTTGTGCGACGCCTCCTCCCGAATTCTCCAGTGAGGTGCTGAATAAAGAAAAAATAGAAGTCTCAAGCGTATCAGTTGATGATTTTACGTCAGAAGATGACGCCGGAATATATGATGGCATGTGGTCAAATAGCTATCATGTCATGCCTGGTGATTATATGAAGCCGCATTTTAACAAATTGTTTTATGGTAGGCTGAAAAACCGTTATCTGGCTGTTGGTGGCGAAGGTGGTCCGCGTCTTGAAATAACCGTGATTAAGGCAAACCTTCTGCGGAAGGCTCGAGTTGCCGATAGTATCCTCTTCGTCGCAATTGTATCTGCGCTTAGCCCACGTGATTTTAAGTGTGTTGTTGATGTAAATTTTCGATATGGAGAAAAATCAGAGCGTCAGCAATTTATATCCAATAAAGAGCTTTCTGCTTCTTGGACTGACTCGAAATTGGAAGATAAACGGGAACTTGTTGCTTCATGCCTTGATGATATTTTTAAAGATGTCGACACGTTTGTCCTAAAATTTACGAGAGCGTAAGGTTTCGTAAATTTTAATGTTTGAGTGCCGTAGTGGAGGACTGTTTCTGTAATTAAGGACGGTCGCCACCGGCCTTTTTGCGGATAAAATGGGCAATCACCATGCCGACAATCCAGCAGACCAGCGGTACGGAAAAGATATAATCAAACATCGGGTGGCTGGTGTCGCCCTGGGTGATCATGACGATATACCCCACCCAGCAGGCGGTGAGCAGATAGCCCATGATTTTGAAATAATGGCCGTTTGGCAGTTTTTTGTCCCGGGTTTCGGGGTTTTGTCCGGCCGGTTCGCCTGTCATTTTTGTATTCCCTGATGTTTTAAATGTGCCAATCAGCGTTGGCTGTTATCTGTCCAGCGTCACGTCGTGCGGGTCGATGCGGTCCTGCCAGCCGTGGCGCACCAGTTCGGGCACCACATTGTCCTCTTCCGGGTAGCCGATGCACAAATAGGCAATCAGCCGCCAGTGTTCGGGCACATCAAGCACCTGTTGCACCACATTGGGTTCGAGAATACTGACCCAGCCCATGCCAATGCCCTTGACCCTTGCGGCAAGCCACAAAAGCTGCACGGCCGCAACGGCGGAATAATCCAGCATTTCCGGCATGGTTTTGCGGCCCAGGCCCATGCCGGCCTCGGTTTCCTCGTCGGCGAAAACGGCAAGCTGCACCGGGGCCTGGTCCATGCCCTGAAGTTTCAGCGAGGCATAAAGCTTTGCCCGTTCGCCTTCATAATCATTGAGTGCCTGCTGGTTGGCGCGTTCAAAGCTGTCGCGAATGGCGCGGCGGCGTTCCGGGGCATTGACCTTAACAAACCGCCAGGGCTGACAATTGCCAACCGATGGCGCCAGGCAGGCTTCGGCAATCAGGCCGTCAATGTCGGCCTCGGGGATCGGGTCGGTGCGAAAGCGCCGCACATCGCGCCGCCATAACAGCAAATCGATGAATTGCTGCTGAAAGGACTGGTCAAAGACCGGTGGTGTTAGCGTCTCGCTGCCCTTTGGGCTGGCGGATGCTTCACGGGTCGGATCATCCGGGGTTTTGGCGCGGTCGGTTTCGGTCATGCGATACCTACAGGATAAATCGTGTCTTGTCGCACCCTAGGGGCTTTTGCCCGTTCTGAGAAGCCGTGAGTTTGGATTTATCGCTGGCAGCGTGCCGAATTCACACAGGGGCTACCGGAAAGGGCATAAAAATCAGTTTCCCTGCCTTACATATCAAAACTGAGGGTGACAAGGCCCGATAGCGGGTCTTTGTCAGTTTGATCAAAGGTCAGCGTCTGATTGATCTCAAGTCCGACATGGCCGGAAAACTCTGTCCAGTAATGGTCAAATCCGCCACCCAGCTTGACCGCATCATTATCACGTTCGGTGTTCACGAAGGGCTGGATCGTGCCGTAGTCGCGCGGCAGAATGGTGGAGAAGCGCAATTCCCCCTTGATCCCTTCATAAGGATCGGTGCCCGGGTTGAATTCGCGAAAGGCCTGCAAGGACGCATTCAGGGAAAACGGGCTATAGGCATAGTCGGTGCCGGTAAAATAGCGCCGGGTCTGATCGCTGCCAAACCCTTCATTGAGAACCGACATGGTCTGGTTTTCGCCAAAGAAGGGGGTGAAAAGATGTTCGCCCATTTCGATGCGATAGCGGGCTTCGGCCTCGGAATCAAACAGGGTGGAAGTTGCGATATGGCCCGAGACGATTTCACCGTTGGGTGTGAAATGTTTGCCATAGGATTCGCGCGCGCTGATCAAATTGCCCTTCAGGCGCAGGCTCAGCGGCGTTTGGCCCAAATTCTGTTCGGCATCAAAGCCCAGCGAACCGGAATAGGTCATGCTGGAGCTGGTATTTTCATAGGTACTGGCAAGGCCGGTGCGGGTGATGTCGCTGCTGCCAATGCCCAGGCTGCCATTGAGCTTGAGCCAGTCCGTCATGCGGGTGAGGAAGTAGGGGGAAAAGGTGACGTTGTTTTCCCGATACAGCGTCTGGCGGGCGGCAATGTCGCTTGCCGTGCTGCCCCAGCCCAGCGCAAGGCCAATGATGGTGGATGTATCAACCCGGTAATCCACACCGGTATCCACGGCAATCACATCGCCGTTTAAGCCGGGGTTAAAACCGTCTTGGGCAACGCGATTGTCAATGCTTTGGCGGGTTCCGTGGACCCAAATGCTCATGGCGCGGTCGGTTGCGCGCTCCTGTGTCGGGAAGGAGCCATTGGCGCTGTCAAAGTCAATCCGTTCGGCAAGGGAGCCCAGGGCATCGCGGCCGCTATAGCTTTCGATCTGGGATGCCACATCCGTGCCCATTGCCAGGGCATCGGGCGGCTGTTCGCTGGCGGGTTTGCTGTTATCCAAAAACAATGGTTGCAGGGTATTGTTGACAAAATTGCCATCCAGCCGGTCGGACAGGCGATCCAGATGGCCGAGCCGGTTTTTTGTCCGTGTCATGGTTTCGGTACGCAGAATTGGCGATTCGATGGTGCGCAGTGTTTTGTCCTGGGCGGCGAAGGCGCGATTGATCCACGGCGGAACGCCCCTGTCGGATGGCAGGGTTGAAACGGCAACGCAGGCTGTGCCGATGGCTATGATGCTCCAGCGCAGTTTCATTGTCTGTTGTGTCTCGGCTCGCTTTTATCGGCAATATGCCGCCCGTATATGGTGCTGCCACCTGGTTTTGGCAGCGAAATTCTTCAAATTGTCCGGGGTCTTTGCCCCGTTTTGCTAACTGCTATCATTTTGGTGATAGCCCAGGGGAGTTACCGAATGATAAATCCCTGCAATAGAATGTTGCGTCTGGCGCAAAGGCGCGCTAGAAACCTGACCTGTCTTTGGGGCGTTTTGCCCCGTGGCTTTTCTGCCAAGTTCTTGCGGGCGTGGCGAAATTGGTATACGCAGCGGACTTAAAATCCGCCGGTCCTAACAGACCTTGCCGGTTCAAGTCCGGCCGCCCGCACCATTCTTTTTTTCGTCCCGTCGCTGGTTTTATCCTTCTCCTGTATTTAAAACGTTTTCGGCCCCGCGGCCGATTCGCGTTTTGGATGACCCCGGCTGACGCGTAACATGTGCGCAAGCGGTGCCAAAACCGTTTGTTGCCCTGAACAAGACACACAAATTTCGCGCCTGACGGTTTTATCGAAACGTCAACGCGATGGTTTCTTCCCTAAAATTGCCTGCCGATATTATTGTGCCCCAACCGGAAGGGCGGTTTTATGATGGCGGGATCATGTACGCCCCGCCTGTGACAGGCAAAGGTGGCGGGGGCTTGCCCCTGGAACACAGTATTTTCCAAACCATATGATGCAAGCACCGGTTGGGTCCCTTGCAGGTTGGAAACCGGGTTTATCCTGCTTGTTGCAAATTAACAGATATGCCGCGATGCGAAAAGTTGCAATTGCCGGGCAGGGCAAGTGTGGCAGATTTACCGGATGTAAAGGCGTTGCCCGTCACTGTGCCGGGCAAAGGGGAAGATAATAAGGGTGCCGACACGACAATGGCGGAAAATGACGACGATCAGTTGCGTAAAAAAGAACGGTTTGGCAAATATGTTGCGCCCGAAGAACGCGCGACCAATATCGTGCGCCAGCTTGACGATTTTTTGCGCAAAGGCCCTAAAAGCGGGCTGAAATATACCCGCTGGCAACAACTGGCATGGTATGAAGTTGTTGACGAAATCAAACGGGCCGAGGCCGCCCAGAAAAGTCAGGACAGCCTTGCCAAGGCCGCCTTTCTAAGTCTTGCGATCGGATTTGGCACCATCGGGTTTTGGGGGCTGGTCCTGCTGGCGGGAACCCGTTTGAGTTTGGTTGCCGCCGGGATTATTCTGGTGGCCGGGCTGGTGATCTGGCGGGCGCTGGCAAAGGCGAACTGGTTAAAATAGGCGAAAATAATGAATAATGATGCAGCCGAAACCCTTGCCATTCAGGCCATTGCCTTTGTTGCGGGTGATGAAGAATTGTTGCAGGGCCTGTTGATGCAGACCGGTATGGATTTGAATGATCTGCGCGCCGGGATTGGCAACCGCGATGTGCAGCGCGGCGTGCTAGAATTTTTGCTATCGCACGAACCGTTTTTAATGCGCCTGGTTGATGCCATTGACTGCCGCCCGGAAATGCCCGCACAGGCACATATGGTATTATCGGGCGGTCCGATCTGGCAGGATTAAGCCTGCTTTGTTTTGCGGCCATCGCGCCAAGAGCCAGAATGGGGACCGCCATGCAGGTACGTCGCATCGTTGCCAATATTGCCTCACCGGACTTGGAAAAGGCTGCGGCCTTTTATCGTGATATTCTGGGGCTGGATATTTTGATGGATCACGGCTGGATTGTGACATTTGGCAATCAGGCCCGTATGACGGTGCAGCTTAGCATCGCAAGCGAAGGGGGTGCTGGCACACCGGTTCCCGACCTGTCCATCGAGGTTGATGACATTGCGGAGGCCGAAAACCGGGTGCGTGCTGCCGGTATTGTGCCGGAATACGGGCCGGTGAATGAAAGCTGGGGCGTGCGCCGGTTTTTTGTCCGCGACCCGTTTGGTCGTTTGCTTAATATTCTGTCGCACGCCGGTTAGGCAGCAGCTTTTTGCTTTTGATGCCTGATTGCCCTGTTTTATTGCGTATCATCATTGGCACCGCGATGTTCCAGGATCTGGTCAATCAGGCCCCATTCCAGCGCCTGTTCGGCGGTCATAAAGCGGTCGCGGTCAAGCGTGCGTTCAACTTCGTCGTGGCTGCGGCCGCAATGTCTGGCGTAAAGGGCGATCACGCGTTGTTTGGTCAGGCGCATTTCTTCGGCATGGATCAAAACGTCCGATGCCTGGCCCTGAAACCCGCCCAGGGGTTGATGCACATGCAGGCTGGCATTGGGCAGGGCGGCCCGATGGCCCGGTTCACCGGCCATTAACAGGAACGATCCCATTGACCGTGCGGTGCCCATACACAGGGTGTGAACCGGCGACTTGATGTAGCGCATGGTGTCATACATCGCCATGCCGCTGGTGATGACCCCGCCCGGGGAATTGATGTAAAGATGGATCGGCTTTTTGGAATTTTCCGCTTCCAAAAACAAAAGCTGTGCACAGATCAGCGACGAAATCGTGTCATTCACTTCGCCATTGAGAAAAATGATCCGTTCGCGCAACAGGCGGGAATAAATGTCAAAGGATCGTTCGCCCGCGCTGGTTTGTTCAACCACCATCGGGATTAACTGCATCATGTCGCGCATGGTTTGGCTCCGGGTTTGTGGTCGTGCCAGGGCTGAACTGGGCAGGGCTGGTCTGAGCGGGATCAGGCGGCACGCATCATTTCGGGTGTATTGCTGTTGGCGGCTTTGGGGGCGGGGGCGCATCGTGCATCGGTCAGGTCGTGAATGATGCGAAGCTGCGTGCTGTTGTCCCCTGTTGGGATCAGGCGGAAGGTGACAGTACTTTCCAGATAGGGCGGGGCAGTGTCGCGCATCTGGTAGGTAATTTCCTCGCCTGCGATGTGCTGGACCGGTTTGGCGTGGCGCAAATTTGCCCCTGGCAGCCAGCTTTCGCGGATTTCGGCGATGCTGATCGCCCGCCAGACTTTTTCGCAGGGTGCATCAAGGCTGTATTCCAGTTCAAGGCGGCGCGACGGGGCGGTTTTTCCGGTTTTGCGCGGGCTGTTTTTGTGGTCGGTCACTGGTCCATCTCCTTTAGGGTTTGGCGCAGGGCATTCACGCGTTCCGGCCAGAAGATGCTGTATCGGGCGACCCACTGAACAATCATGTCCAGCCCTTCGGGATTGATCCGGTACTGAACAAATCTTCCCTGCCGTTCTTCCTGTACAAGTTTGGCGTCGCGCAATACCGCCAGATGTTGTGACATGGCAGGCTGGCTGATGGTCATGCCGTCGCGAAGCGCGCTGGCATTCATGCCATCGGCACTGGCAAGTTTTTCAAAAATGGTGCGCCGGGTTGGATCGGCGAGGGCCTTGAATATGTGATTTTCCATCATGCAAACACATAAGCACACACTTATGTGTTTATGCAAGCAATTTACGATGCTGTTTTTTTTGCCTTTTAAAAACCCATGAAAAAAGGCGCGAATCCGGGGGGATTCGCGCCTGTATCGTCCATTGCCCGCGAACGGGTGTGCGGTTTTGTCTAAAACAGCGTTTCCAGCGGGGCTGTGCCATAGCCATAAACCCATACCAGCAGGGCCACGCCCAGAATGATGCGGTAAATGGCAAAGGGCGTGAAGCTGGCACGTTTCAACCAAGACATCAGGACCGCAATCGTGATGAGCGCGGTAATGAAGGAAAAGCCGATCGCCATCATGACTTCACGGTTCAGTTCCATATTGCCCGCCTTGTGCAGGTCCAGACCGGCCAGAAGACCAGCCCCCAGAATAACGGGAATCGACATCAGCATGGAAAACTGCGCGGCGTCGGAGCGTTCATAGCTCATGAGCCGGGCGGCCGTCATGGTGATGCCTGAACGGCTGACGCCCGGAACAAGCGCAATGACCTGTGCCAGGCCAATAAAGATGGCGCCAGCCCAACCCATATGTTCGATCCGGTTGATGGTCATGCCAACCTTGTCGGCGACCCAAAGGATGACGCCAAAGACAAGCGTGGTCCAGGCAATGATCTCGACCGAGCGCATTTGTTCTTCAATGCCTGATTCCTTGAGATAAAAACCAACGGCCACCACTGGAATGGTCGCAACGACAATATGCAGTGCCATGCGGGCACCCGGTGTCATGCGACCGGTGAACAGACGGAAAAAGCCAATGATCATGGCCAGAACATCGCGCCAGAAATAGATCAGAACCGCAAGCAACGTTCCGACATGGACTGAAACATCCAGCAAAAGGCCCTGATCGGCAGCGCCGGTAATGGCGGGGGTCAGAACAAGATGGCCAGATGAACTGATGGGCAGGAATTCAGTAATACCCTGAACGACTGCAAGAAGGATTATGTGCTGAAGAGTCACACCTGCCTCGGTGCTGATTTTTGAAAGGGAATTTGCTTATAGCAGCTTGTTTTCTCTAGGCGAATAACGGAATTAGTACCATTTTGGTACTAATTAAACTTTTAAGACCGCCGGAAAAGCCGACAAAACCCCAGTATTTGTCGGGCTTTTTTGTTAAATTGGTCAATAATGTTGACCTATAGTAAATTTTATGCTGGATTCTCTTTTCACCGGCAGGTATATAAAAGGCCACTCCCGCAACAAAACAGCTTTTTTGGGGACCCCAATGACAGAAAAGATGCTCAAATTTGTCCATCTTGAACAAAAATATCCTCAGAAGCGCGAAGCTGCTGAACGCCGGACGGATTTTGACGAAATTTATACCGGTTTCGAGCCCGAGGCTGCCGCCGATCAGGCTGCGCGCTGCTCGCAATGCGGTGTTCCGTTCTGCCAGGCGCACTGCCCGCTTTATAATAATATTCCCGACTGGCTGCGTCTGACCACCGAAGGCCGGATGGAAGAGGCTTATGCCATTTCATCGGCCACCAATAACCTGCCGGAAATTACCGGTCGCATCTGCCCGCAGGACCGCCTGTGCGAAGGCAATTGCGTGATCGAGCAATCGACGCATGGTGCCGTTACGATTGGGTCGGTTGAAAAATACATTACCGATACCGCCTTTGAAAAGGGCTGGGTCAAGGCCCCGGTTCCGGGCAAGGAAAACGGCATGTCGGTGGGTATTATCGGTGGTGGTCCTGCCGGGATGGCTGCAGCCGAACAGCTGCGCCTCAAAGGCTATGAAGTCCATATCTATGACCGCTATGACCGCATGGGTGGGCTTTTGGTCTATGGTATTCCGGGCTTCAAGCTGGAAAAACACATCGTCGAACGCCGGATCAGGCTTCTTGAGGAAGCCGGTATTGTCATGCACACCAACTTTGAAGTGGGCCGCGATGCCTCGCTCGAGGATCTGCGCCGCAAGCATGATAGCGTTTTGATCGCTACCGGCGTTTACAAGGCGCGTGACCTGAAAGTTCCGGGTATCGGCCTTCAAAACATTTATCCGGCGCTGGAATATCTGACCACGTCGAACCGTCAGGGGCTGGGCGACAGTGTCCCGGCTTATGATGACGGTACGCTGAATGCCAAGGACAAACATGTTGTTGTTATTGGCGGTGGCGATACCGCGATGGATTGCGTGCGGACCGCCATTCGCCAGGGGGCAAAATCGGTGAAGTGCCTGTATCGCCGTGACCGTGCCAATATGCCCGGCTCGCAGCGCGAAGTGGCCAATGCCGAGGAAGAAGGCGTTGAATTTGTCTGGCTGACCAACCCGGAAGCCTTTGTTGGCGATGACACCAAAATCACCGGTGTGCGTGCTGTTAAAATGCGCCTGGGTGCCCCGGACGCCGGTGGCCGTCAAAGCCCCGAAGTCATCGAAGGGTCTAGCTATACGATGGAAGCCGACATGGCGATCCTGGCGCTTGGTTTTGAACCCGAAGACCTGCCGACCCTGTTTGAAGCCCCGGAACTGGGTGTTTCACGCTGGGGGACCGTGAAGATCGATTTCCGTTCGATGATGACCAACCTGGATGGCGTTTTTGCCGCAGGCGACATCGCACGGGGTGCGTCGCTGGTGGTTTGGGCGATCCGTGATGGTCGTGATGCTGCCGATCGCATTGACGAATATTTGCTGGCGCGGAAAGAAGCTGCCGCCTAAGCCCGCTGCCGCATTTTGGAGAATAAAACCATGAACGAAATGATCAAAGATCACGGTGCCGAAGAAATCGCCCGGTTCGAGCGGAACGCCGAACACCTGTCGGCAACCGGCCTGTATGATGTTGAAGATGAACATAGCAGTTGTGGTGTGGGCCTGATTGGCGCCATCGATGGCAAGCCGCGCCGCGAAGTTGTGGAGGCCGGTATCGAGGCGCTTAAGGCGATCTGGCATCGCGGCGCTGTCGATGCCGATGGTAAAACAGGCGATGGTGCCGGGATCCACCTGCAGGTCCCGCAGGACTTTTTTAAAGCGCACCTGAAACTGATCAATCAGGAAGCCCCGGATTCCATGATTGCCGTGGGCCAGGTTTTCCTGCCGCGTATCGACATGGCCGCCCAGGAACGCTGCCGCGCCATTGTTGAAACCGAAATCCTGAAAATGGGTTATTCGATTTTGGGCTGGCGTCAGGTGCCGGTCAATGTGTCGGTAATCGGTGAAAAGGCAAACGCGACCCGCCCGGAAATTGAACAGGTTCTGGTTGGTGGCCTTGCCACCATTGATGAAGAACAGTTTGAAGTTGATCTTTATGTCATTCGCCGCCGCATCGAAAAGGCGGTGATGTCGGAATCGATCAAGGATTTTTATATCTGCTCGCTGTCCTGCCGGTCGATCATTTACAAGGGCATGTTCCTGGCCGAACAGGTTGATATTTTCTATCCCGACCTGCGTGACGAACGTTTCATTTCCAACTTCTGTGTGTATCACCAGCGTTATTCCACCAATACCTTCCCCAGTTGGCCGCTGGCACAGCCATTCCGCGTGCTGGCCCATAACGGCGAAATCAACACCCTGCGCGGGAACGTCAACTGGATGAAAAGCCACGAGGCCCGCATGGGGCACGAGGTTTTCTCCAGCACCATCGAAGATGTCAAACCGGTTATTCAGCCCGGTTCATCGGACTCGGCAGCACTTGATGCCGTGTTTGAACTGATGGTGCGTGCCGGTCGCGACCTGCCGATGGTTAAAACCATGATGGTGCCCGAAGCCTGGTCGAAAAAGGCCAGCACGCCGGACAGCTATAAAAACCTGTATGCCTATTGTAACGCGGTGATGGAACCGTGGGACGGCCCGGCGGCACTGGCAGCCTATGGTGGCAAATGGCTTTTGGGCGGGACGGACCGTAATGGTTTGCGTCCGCTGCGTTATGCGGTGACGGGCAATGGCCTGCTGATTGCGGGTTCGGAAACCGGCATGGTGCATATCGACGAAGAAAGCTGCCTTGAAAAAGGCCGCCTCGGGCCGGGTCAGATGATTGCGGTCAATCTTGAAGAAGGCAAGCTGTATCACGATACCGAGCTTAAGGATAAGCTTGCGCATCGTCGTGACTGGTCAAAATGGGTGGGGCGGACCAAGGTTCTGGATGATCTGGTTTCGCCAGAAAAATCCGAACCGGCCAATTTCAGCAAAGAACAGCTTTTGCGTATGCAAAAGGCGATGGGGCTTTCGCATGAAGACCTGGAACTGATCCTGCATCCGATGGCCGAAGACGCCAAGGAAGCCATTGGCTCGATGGGGGATGATACCCCGCTTGCGATCCTGTCGGACCGGTATCGCGGTTTGCATCATTTCTTCCGCCAGAACTTCTCGCAGGTGACAAACCCGCCGATTGACAGCTTGCGCGAAGCCCGCGTTATGAGCCTGAAAACGCGCCTTGGCAACCTGGGCAATATTCTGGAAGAAGACGAAAACCAGTGCGACCTGTTGCAGCTTGACAGCCCGGTTCTGACCACCGGCGAATATCAGGCCATGCGCGGTTATATGGGCGATAGTGCGGTTGAAATTGACACCACGTTTGACATTCATGGCGGGCCGTCGGCCCTGCGCGATGCGATTACCCGCATCCAGAAAGAAGCCGAAGAGGCTGTTCGCGGCGGTGCCCTGCACGTTATTCTGACCGACGAGCGCATTGACGAAAACCATGCCGCCATTCCGATGGTGCTGGCGGTTGGCGGCGTTCACAGCTTCCTGGTTAAAAACTCGCTGCGCACCTATATTTCGCTGAATGTGCGGTCGGCCGAATGTATGGATGTGCATTATTTTGCCGTTCTGATCGGTGTGGGTGCGACCACGGTGAACGCCTATCTGGCCCAGGAAGGTCTGTTGGACCGCTATGCCCGTGGCCTGTTCCCCAACATCCACAGCACGGCCGAAGTCATGCAGCGTTTCAAAACCGCGATTGACCAGGGCCTGCTCAAGATCATGTCCAAAATGGGCATTTCGATCATCAGCTCCTATCGCGGTGGCTATAACTTTGAAAGCATCGGGCTTTCGCGCTCGCTGGTGGCTGAATTCTTCCCGGGGATGCCTTCGCGTATTTCGGGGATCGGCCTTCAGGGTATTCAGCGCCGCACGATTGCCCAGCACAAGGATGCCTTTGCCGGTAATGTTGTCAGCCTGCCGGTCGGTGGTTTGTATAAATACCGCCGCAGTGGTGAACGCCATGTCTGGACCGGTCCGCTGATCCATACGCTGCAGTCTTCTGTCACCACTGGCAGCTACAATACTTTCCGTAAATTCAGCGAAGGTCTGCGTCAGCGCGAACCGCTGCATCTGCGGGATCTGCTGGACTTCCGTTCTGACCGCAAGCCGGTGCGTCAGGAAGAAGTCGAAAGCATTACCGAAATCCGCAAGCGGTTTGTGACGCCCGGCATGTCGCATGGTGCGCTTTCGACCGAAGCCCACGAAGCCCTTGCCATTGCCATGAACCGTATCGGTGCGAAATCGAACTCCGGTGAAGGCGGGGAATCGCGCGAACGTTTCCGTCCGCGCTCCAACGGGGATAACGCCCGTTCGTCAATCAAACAGGTGGCATCGGGTCGCTTTGGGGTGACGGCTGAATATCTGAATAACTGCGAAGAAATTCAGATCAAGGTCGCCCAGGGGGCAAAACCGGGTGAAGGCGGGCAGTTGCCGGGCTTTAAGGTCACGGTTGAAATTGCAAAGCTGCGTCATGCGACGCCGGGTGTGACCCTGATTTCGCCGCCGCCGCACCACGATATTTATTCCATCGAAGACCTGGCCCAGCTGATTTACGACCTCAAGCAGATCAACCCGCGTTGCCGGGTCTGTGTGAAGCTGGTGTCGCGGTCGGGCGTGGGCACGATTGCCGCGGGTGTTGCCAAGGCCAAGGCCGACGTGATCCTGATTTCCGGTTATGATGGCGGTACGGGGGCAAGCCCGCAAACCTCGATCAAATATGCCGGTATTCCGTGGGAAATGGGCCTGTCGGAAGTCAACCAGGTTCTGACGCTTAACAACCTGCGTCACCGCGTGAAGCTGCGTGTTGATGGCGGTTTCAAAACCGGCCGTGACGTTGTGATTGGCGCCATGCTGGGCGCCGAAGAATTCGGTATCGGGACGGCATCGCTGATCGCGCTGGGTTGTATCATGGTGCGTCAGTGCCATTCCAACACCTGCCCGGTGGGCGTTTGTACCCAGGACCCGGCATTGCGCGCCAAATTTAACGGCACCGCAGACAAGCTGGTCAATCTGTTCACCTTCATGGCCGAAGAGGTCAAGGATGTGCTGGCAGAACTGGGTTATGACAACCTGCAGGACGTGATTGGCCGGTCCGACCTGCTTCAGCAGGTGCATCGTGGTGCGAAAGACCTTGTTGACCTTGACCTGAACCCGCTTCTGGCCCAGGCCGATGCGGCAGGGCACCCGCGTTACTGCATTACCGAAGGCCGGAATGAAGTACCCGATACCCTTGATGCGCAAATGATCAAGGACGCCCGTCCGTTGCTTGAAGACGGCGAAAAGATGCAGTTGCAGTATAATATCCAGAATACGCAACGTGCCATCGGTACCCGTATTTCCAGCCTGATCACGCAGAAATACGGCATGTTTGGCTTGAAACCGGGTCATTTGCATGTGCGTCTGCGCGGCTCGGCCGGTCAGTCACTGGGCGCATTTTCGGTCCAGGGTCTCAAGATCGAAGTGCATGGCGATGCCAACGACTATGTTGCCAAGGGCCTTTCGGGCGGCACCATCGTTCTGCGTCCGCGTCCGTCAAGCTCGCTTAAGACCAACGAAAACACCATCATTGGTAACACCGTCCTGTACGGGGCCACGGCGGGCAAGCTGTTTGCCGCCGGTCAGGCGGGTGAACGCTTCTGTGTTCGCAACTCCGGTGCAACCGTGGTGGTCGAAGGCTGTGGTTCCAACGGTTGTGAATATATGACCGGGGGTACCGCCGTGATCCTTGGCGCTGTTGGCGAAAACTTTGGTGCCGGGATGACCGGCGGTATGGCCTTCATTTATGACCGTGAAAACAGCTTTGGCGATGTCGTCAATGATGGATCGGTTTTGTATCAACGTATTGAAACCCAGCATTGGGACGATCTGTGCCGCAGCCTGATCGAGGAACATGTTGCTGAAACCGACAGTGGTTTTGCCCGTAACATCCTTGATAACTGGGACCGCGAGCGCGGGCATTTTTGGCAGGTCGTGCCAAAAGAAATCGTCGACAAGCTGGAACACCCCATTCGCTCCGAGAGCGAAGACCAGGCAACTGCGTGATTACGATCACGCAGCTTGCGTAAGCTCCCTTGTCCAAACACCCGGACAAACCAACTTACCCCGCATCTCGGTGCGGGGTATCTTTTTTGAGAAGCGTTGCCGGGAGGCGGCGGCGCTGTGTGATACGGGGACTTTGAAGGCTGTTAGAGCAGCAAATCCAGATAAGTGCCCCGCCGGGCGGAATGGTCGATCTGATCAGCGGCAATCAGGTTACGCAACCGGGCAAGCTGGCTGAGAATGTCAAGCTCGGTTGACGGGCGGTCCGTACTGGCGCGCCGGGCACCGGGCGTGGCTGAGCGTCCCGCACCGGAACGGTTCGGGGCTTCGGTGATGTCGCCGGTACTGGTGCGTGAACTGCCAAGCGGAGGTAACGCCATTGTCATTCCCTTGTTGCCATTGCCTTATTCTAGGGGATTTTGATTAAAATCTGAACCATTCAGTTTGCAGGCCAATGCGCTTCATCATGCCTTAAAGACAAATCGCTTTATGGTGATGGGCAGCACAGCAACCCGAAGGATAAAAGAAAAGGGACAGCATTTAACGCTGTCCCAGGAGAAGTCAACGGGGAGGGAGGCAATGAAAATGGTTTGTTACGTCACGATATTGACGCGTGTTCCGCGAGGGCCGCTGGTTTCAAGCGGCTGGTAATCCGTTACAATCGAGGCAATGCTTTCCATAAGCCCTTCGGCCTTTTTCATCGATGCGCCAGCCGAGCTTAATGGCGCGCCTTCGGCGCGTTGCGGGGTAATTCTGTCAGACATGGCCTGTTGTGCAGAACTCAAACCTGAACCGATTGAAGCAACCATTGCGTGTACATCCTCGTTCGTTTGTCGCCGCGAACCGGCTTCTGTCGATCTGCGGCGCGTTACGTGCGTTACATTACATATAAGCTTTTCTTAACCATTTTTAAGTGACGGCGATCACAAAAGTATAAGAAAAGTATAAAAGCCGCAGGGGATGATTTTCAGATCGGGGATTGCCGGCTTGCAGGAAAGAGCAACCACCTGGCCGCAACATAGTGTGTTTGGCCCGATGGTCGCGCTGTTTGAAAAATGGCCGATTTGCCCGGCGTGATCAGCTTGTTTGCGAATTGCGGCGCTGTTCCGCCTTTTGCACCAGGGCCTCGTGAATTGCCTTTTGCAACTGGGCAGGCCGGAACGGTTTTTTGACAAAAATATACTCGCCCAGCATTTTTTCCATTTCCTGCCGGGTGCGGGCGGGATAACCGGACATGAAAACGATGCTCAGATGCGGATAAAGCCGCAAGGCTTCTATGGCGAGTTGGGGGCCGCTCAGGCCACTCATGACAACATCACTTAGAATGACGTCAATTTTTTCGCCATCCTTTTGCGCAGCAAGTATTTTTAAGGCTGCCTCGGCATTTTCGGCGCTGACGGCGTTAAAACCGGCATCTTCCAGAATGATTTTTGCCGTGGTTCGCAGGGATGGTTCGTCATCGACAATCAGAACCCGTTCGCCATTGCCGGGATGATAGCTGATGCTGTTCGCGGGTACTGTTGCGGCGGTGCCGGGTTCACAACGGGGCAGGTAAATGGAAAAAGTCGTGCCTTCACCCTCGACGGTTTCCACATCGATGCAGCCATTGGATTCTTCGACCCAGTTGTGCACGATGGACAGTCCCAGTCCGGTGCCCTTGCCCGGTTCCTTGGTGGAATAAAAGGGCTCGAAGATGTGATCAAGGACCTCGTCGGGAATACCCGTTCCCGTATCCTGCACGGTGACAACGACATAATCGCCCGGTTTGCAATCGGGATAGGTGATTTCGTCCATCGGGTCGCGCTGGTCGAGTGGCGGCACCGTATCGTAAGAACAACTGATTTGAAGGTTCCCGCCATGCGGCATGGCATCGCGGGCATTAATCGCAAGATTGAGGATACAGGCCGAAAGCTGGGTCGGGTCAACACGGGTATAAAGCGGTGTTTCGCTGGTCCAGATGTCAAGTTCGATGCGGTGTTCGAGCAGGGTGGTCAGAAGTTTTTCCATCTCCAGGACGGCTTCATTGACCTGCACCACGGTGGGCTGTTCCACCTTGCGGCGCGAAAACATCAAAAGCTGGTCGGCAACGCTGGTGGCCCGTTCACCCAGTGAAATAATGTGGCTGATATATTCGGCAACACGTTCGGAATCGTCGATACGTGCGCGGGCAACCTCTGCAAAGCTGAGAATCCCTGCCAGGCAATTGTTGAATTCGTGGGCGACACCACCGGCCATCTGGCCGACAGCCTCGAGTTTTTGTGACGTTGCCAACTGGCGTTGCAGGGCGTGTTGTTCCTCGGTTGCCTTGTGTTGGGCAGTAACATCGCTTCCGGTGCCGCGATACCCCTTAAATCCACCATCAATATCAAAGACCGGCACGCCGTTTATGCGGCCGAAATGGGTTTCGCGATCCTTGCCCTGCCAGGAAAATTCAAAGTTCTGAAAGGCAAGGTGGCTTTCAAGGCGGCTCATCAAAACGCCCCAGCTTTCATGGTCGCGCGCGGTAAGACCCAATGTGTCAAAACGCTGCCCCTGGGGGGAGCCATGCAGCTCCTCTATCAACTGGTAAAATTTGTAAGAGGCAAAGGTAATGCGCAGGTCCGGACCCATTTCCCAGTACCAGTCGGCCGAGGACAGGGTGAAATCACGAAACCGTTCCTCGCTGTCGCGCAGGGCATCCTGTGCCGTTTGATGCTGGGCAGTGCGGCGTTCCAGGCTTTCGGCCATTGAATTAAGGCCGCATTCCAGCGCGCCAACCTCATCGCGGCTGGCCGGGCGCAACCGTGCGCCGATTTTGCCAAATTGTATGTCGCTGACAAATTGGGCCATTGCGCTCATACGGCGCAACACGGTTTGCCGCATCAGCAAAAAAATCAGTCCCGATGTCAAAATCAGGCACATGACAGAGCCGATCAGCAGGACCGATTGCATGCGCTGCTGGCTTTCTTCAAGGCCGACGGTGGAAACCTTGAAATAGACAAACATGAAAGGCTGGGTCGCATTCAGGCTGAATAGCGGTGTGATGCTGACCATTTCCCGCCCACCGGCATCATTGACGGTAAAAAGTTCCGGTTCGACAATATCAGGGCCAAACCAGCGGGCCGGGAAATTTTTGAGATTGGAAATATTGTTGCCAATCAGGCTTGTGTCCATGGCATGGTAAATGGTGCCGTCAAAGCCGATGGCCATTGCGTCAATGACATGCGGTCCCAGCAAACGGTGCAACTGGGCCTTGTCACTGATAATGGAAATCTTGAGCTGCTCTTCCTGGATCAATCGTCCAGGGGCACTGATTTGCTCTGCTGTACGGCGATCAATTTCTGCCCCGAAATACTGGATGTAATATCCACCAAACAGACCGAGAAAAATGGTTTCGACAATCACAATCGCGAAACCGATTTTGAACGCCAGGCTGCCAAATAGCCGGTCGAACAGTTTTTTCAAGCTACCCCTACCCTCTACGCCCTGATCCGGTCGTCCCCCGGCCGTTTTGTTCACTTTTCCTCAATGTAATACTGTGACGGGTTCGTCGGTGCCGGTGTTGCAAAACTCCAGGCAGCAGGCATTACTTTGGGTACGTTTTTAAAATTATTCGCAACAATTCCTTTGCGATTTGGCGGCAGCGCAACACCGATAACATAAAACTGATCTGCGCTGATGTCGAGTATCGCCCGCATCAGGTTTTTCTGCTGTTCCGTATCTGCGGTTGATTTCAGCCGATCATAAAGCGACATCTGTTTTTGCACAATTGGTGGCGGCAAAGCTGCGTCTTTTCCGTCATGATTACCATACCATGCCGCCCATGCCGGTGCGAACCAGGAATCCTTTGAAATCGGCAGATAATTCACCGGAAACAGCATCGCATCAAGCCCGCCATCTCCGCCCCAGGCGGTGGCATCAAAATTGTTGTTTTTGCGCAGTTGATAAAAATCGTCGCGGGGCATGTCGCGTGCCTTTGCATCAATGCCTAGATCGCGCCAATAAGCAACCACAGCTTGCAATATGTCATAGCGTGTCGATCCGACGGTATCGATGTTGAATGTGACCCTTTGCCCCTCGGATGTGAGCAGGAACCCCTGTTTGTCGCGGTTGACAAGCCCCGCCCGGGCAAAATATTCCAGCGCAAGGTCGGGGTCATAGGTAATATATTGTCGTGCCAGCACCGCATGAAAAAGCGGGCTTTCAGGGCGTGGTGCAGCCTGGTGGGGGATGGCCTGGGGCATAAACTGATCGATAATGGCATCCCGGTCAAAGGCATGGGAAAGACCGATGCGGAAGTTCTTATCCTGGAACAGTGGCCGTAACATCGTATTGCGATGATTAAGGTTCAGCGACAGGGTCAGTTTGTTCATGTCGCTTTCAATCAGGGTGAAGGATGACATATCTTTGCGAACAGCCAGAATTTCATCGGTGCTATTGCTGATATGGCGCTCCTGCATGTTGATTTTTCCTTCCATCGCCAGTTTGACAGCGTCAGATTTGCTGTTGACCAGTTTGAAAGAAACCCTGTCGATATAGGGGAGCTGGCGTCCGGCGGGATCAATTTTCCAGTAATAGGGATTACGCACCGCGACCAGCGGATCCTGCTTGCCATATGTGCCGGTCAGCATCCAGGCATTCAGCGTCGGGAGATCGGGATTCGTCCAGCGGGACGGGTCGTCAATACTGCCGGGATGACCAAATACGGCGAAAAAACGGTCCTGCCAGTTGTTATATCCAAGCCTGGACGCTTCCGAGGCGGCAGTGGGGTTATAGTGAGGAAGGTATTCTTTTAGATAGTGTGCCGGATAGGAGACAGGTTCCACACCTTCCGGTTGTGCAAGGAAAGTCGGAAACAGGCCATATGGCGCGGCAAAATGAAACTTGATCGTATAGTCATCAATTTTTTCCACTTTAACCGGCTGCCCGTTGCAGATAAGCCAGTCTGGGATCGTAGGGGTCAACTGCGGATTTAGCAGAATATCCTGATACCAGAACAGAATATCGTCGGCGTTAAACGGGCTGCCGTCCGACCAGCGCATGCCGGGGCGTAACCGGAACGTGAAATCGGTCGCCGTGCTGTTTGTTTCATAGGAAAGCGCAACATTTGGCGTGATACCGGTCCATTGTGGTGTCCAGCGCAGCAGAGGTTCATACCCGATTGTGCGGATCAAAAGGGCATAGTCGCGTTCCGGCAATTGGGCCATATGCCATGTGCCACCATATTTGCCGAGGCTGTCCGCCGGAGAGACAATCATCGGGATGCGGGGCAGGCGGCTTTCAACCGGGGGAAGTTGATGATTTTTGACCTGGATGTCAAACTCGGGAGCCTGTCCAAATTTGGCGGCATAGCTGCTTGTCGCGCCAACACCAAATACGAGTGCCAGTGCCATAATGATGATGCAGGTCTGGAACATTATCCGAGGCACATATGGCTCCACTAATTTATTCTTTTGTATCGAAAAGGCTGATAGGTATCGTATCCGCTATCCATAGGTGGTGAATACAAAAAAAGTGCCCCGGGGTAAAGTTTTGATGTTACGCAACCGGGTAGGGTCGTGAAAAAGTCAGTGGAATGTTCTTGTAGGAAAGTGTGTCTGGAGATGACACGATCCGGGTGTTTACTAGGCTGCACCATTTAAGGGTGAATTGAGATGATCGATTGCAACGACATGATTAATAAGCAGTTTTGTGCTTTTAATCAAAGTTATATTTCAGAACAAAAAAAATATGCAGCCCGGCTGTCGCCACTGGAAAAAAAGCTCTCCGATCTTCAGGCGCGGGGCAACAGCATGGCGGCATCAGACCAAAGGATGATAGAGTGTAAATGGCTGTTGCAGTACACGGCAGAATGGAAGCGGCTGGAAACCGCCATTGAGGAACTTTCCGAGTCGCTTAAAAATACCGATCAGAGCTGGGCGGAGGCGCAGTCTTCTGTCGATGGATCATGGGGGCCCTGTTACACGGAATGGTTTTTGAAGGTCGATGCCATGATCGATGCGGTCAATGAAATGGCCGACGAAGATGTAGCACCTGAATATCCGTTTGATTTTATGGCCCCTATTGCCACCATCGACGGCCTGCTAAACTGGCTGAATGATCAACGCACCTCGAAGATTTATGCCGATGGCCTGGATCGGCGCGATGCGTTGGGGGCCGTCACGGCGGCCCTGTCCGAGATGTGCTTTAAAAGTGAAATTCGTGATTATTTTCGCCAGTACGTAAAGGGCTTTGATCTGAGCGATGCCTATATCGCCGCTTACAAGGCCTGGCTTGATGACTGGCAGGATCGTGAAACAGGCTATTGGGGGGCCTGGTTTGAACAGGCCGACGGGCCACTGGTCAAAAGCACCGATCTTAGCCTGACCTTCCACAATATTTCCTATCAGCATGGCAAGGTTGCATTCTGGCCGCAGATTTTTGCCACGACCCTGGCCCTGCGCGATGGTACATATCCTTATGGCTGGAAGCATAACGGCGATTTCAACAATCATAATAACTATGATGTTGCCAAAATTTTTGCCCAGGGATGGTCCAGTGTTGATGCGAGCGCCCACCAGCAGGCCCGTACCGATATTGGCGAGCTTCTGGACTGGTGCCTGAATGTTTCGATGACGGCCGATGGTGGCTTTATCGATGATACCAGTTTTTATAACTCGGTCGGGGCGGCCTATTATTACGGCGTGTCGTTTCTTGACGAGATTGGCTATTTTGATCCGGCCAAATGTTTCTGGACCGATGAAACCTTCCCCGAGGGCCCGTCGCTGTGCTGCAAGATCCAGAAAAACATGAAAGCGCATCACCTAGACGATGACGAGGCCGATGCGGCAATGGAAAAACTGGTTGCCGCCTGTGGGGATTGTGTGTCGGGCAAAAAACGTCGCCACACCGTGCATTAAGGGATTTGTCGGCCTGTTGTTACGTCTGTGCGCAAGGCGTGGTGCCCGGGCGTAATGACGGCTGGCTCTCTGTCGGGGGAAGCGGTTTCGCCGTGCGATGACTGTGCGATAATTCACTTGTTTCGTCCGGGGATCGGCGCAACACTCGTTTCATGAACCGCGATGATGACGACAGGCCGGTCATGCCGCTGGCTACCAAACCCGCACCGCCCCTGCCGCGCGAATTGCCAGGGTGTCGGCCGGTTTTATCGCCCGTTGCGAGACAGGGTCAGCCGGGGGTGCCGTCCGGTTCCGTGCCGGATGGTGACACGGCCGTGACAGTTGCCCTGGATGGCATTGAAGGCAGGATAGCGCAAAATCTGGTGAAACGTGCCAATGACCTGGTCGATGCCGACCCTGACCGTGTTGTTGCGGTATTACGGCGCTGGCTGAACGAACAATCCTGATTTCACTGTATTTGGGCCGCTTTTTGCCCGGCTGTGCGCCCCTTTCGGTGTGGGCTGCATTGTTATATCCGGGATCATTCCCATCTTTATGTTTTTGATCGTGATGTTGCACTGGGTCGACAGGTGGTGTGTGACCAGGGGTGTCTCGGGTGGGAGCATCACTGGCGGGGGCATCACTAGCAGGGGTGTCACGGGCAGGTTGGGGATAAGCCGGTTTTAAGGCTTTCCGGTTCTTATCTGCCATGAAGGGTTTTTAACCGGGGGAGTGCATTGTTTTATCGATTGTTGTGCGGTTTTGCCCTGTTGATAATGGTGATGATGCAGGGCGTGGTAGGGAAGGTGGCTCATGCGGCGACCTGCCCGGCCGTAACAGCGCCCAAAATCGCGTTTGATTTTGAGCCAAAGTCCCCGCAACTGGACCGTCATCGTTCGGTGCGCTGGTTAAATAACCAGCATGCCCATAATGCCAACTGGTTTGTGACCGGGTTGACGAGCTATGCCATGCAGGCACGATTTGAAATGCGGATCGAACCGGTTGCCCTGGGCGATGGCCGTTATTGCCTGCAACCCGCCCTGATTCACCCGACCGTGAGTGTGACCGAACATCTGGTTTATATTGCCAGCGAGTTGGAAAAAGGCAGTTGTGAATATGATGTGGTCTATGCCCATGAGGGCCAGCACGTTGCGATTAACCAGCATATGGAACTGGATATTCGCAAGGCGCTGCCGGATTTTTTAGATCAGGTGACAGATGATTTTGCCCGGATGCCCCCCATGTCGGCCCGGGTTGCCCCCTCGCGTATTCGCAGCCTTTTGTCGAAATATGGACTTGAATTCAAGGCATTACTGGCAAAAATCGATGCCAGGCGCCAGCGTGACCATGCCAAAATTGATACGGCAAAGGAATATGCCCGGCTGTCCCATGCCTGCGGTCCCAATTCGGCGTTTCAGACGACATTGCCCGCCGCGATGCGCCGTTAGGTCCCGGCATATATATTTGGGCGGCTAAAAATTATGCTGCCCAGTCCTCAACCCCGGCAAGGTCGCGCATACTGTCGATATTGACCGAAAATTCCCGGCGGGAATGTGTGGTTAACAAACCCTGACGGCGAAAATCGGCAATTACGCGGCTGGCGGTTTCTGTCGTAATGCCCAGCATGGCACCAATATCCTCGCGCCCGGGCAAATGGCAGGTGCTGGGGTCGCCATTGACATCCTCGGCCAGAAACAGACACAGGCGTGCGACACGTTCCCGCGCCGAGCCGGTACACATCCGTGTTAGCCATTGATCGGAATCCATAACGGTCTGATGCCATCGTGCCAGAACCTGTTTGTGCAGGCGTGGACTTTCGCGATCAAGCTTTTCAACAACCGACACCGGGATGCGGCATAAAATACTGTCCTGCAGGGCTTCGGCATTTTGCGCAAACCTGCCCGCCACCAGTGCTTCCAGGCCAAGCGTACCGCCGGGCCGCACAAGACGGACCACCCGCTGGGAACCATCGACAAGATAATGGGTAATTTTGATCAGGCCGGATCGCAGGGTAAACAGGCAGTCAGCCCGGTCATCCGCATGATAAAGAACATTGCCGCTGGCAACCCGCACTTCATCAACCGGCTGGTGAACCAGTTTGAAATCCTCGTCGGTCAGGTCGGTAAACAGGGCGAGCTGGCGTACACCACAGCTTTTGCAACGCAGCATGTCGGGTTTGGGTTTGGGAAAACCGGTCTGGGACACGAATACCCCCCTTTCGGGCCTGGATCAGCCCTCGTCAGGTAGACTGACCACATCACTTTAACCTGCTGTACTATTTAGCATTAGTTAAATCAGATTCAATCAGCCGTTTTAAAAAACAGTTCGGGAAACGCCGGATCAACCCTGTATCGGGCTCATCCGCTGGCGTTATCAAGGGTGACAAGCCCTTTTTCAATAGCGTATCGGACAAGACCGGCGGAGCTGTCGATGTCGAGTTTGCGTTTGATGTTGCGGCGATGGGTTTCAACCGTGCGCACACTGATGTCAAGTTCGCGGGCGACATGTTTGTTGCTGGCACCGCGCGCCAGCAGGCGCAGCACCGTGCGTTCGCGGGTGGTTAACGGTGTTCCATCCTCGCTGATCTCTTCGGCGATGTCGATTTTGTCAAAAGACGGGCTAAAGGCTTCGCCGCCATTGGCAATGGTTTCGAGCGCATGAACCATATCGTTTGACGAAACATCCTTGAGGATAAAACCCAGCACGCCGGCCTGTTTTGCCGTGCGCAAATATTCCGGATTTTCGTGCATGCTGAGCATGATGACCTTGACGCTGGGCAGGGTCTCGCGAAATCTTTCGGCGGCTTCCAGCCCGTTCATGACCGGCATGGAAATATCCATCAGGACGATATCGGGGTTTTGCTTGTGCGCTATTTCCAGTGCCTGTTGCCCGTTGGCGGCTTCACCGATCACCGAGATATGATCATAACATTCCAGTCGCGACCGAATGCCGTCCATCACAAGGGCATGGTCGTCGCAGAGCAGAATGCGGATCGGGCGTTCCGGAGAAAAAGTGATCGTGTCGTGTGCCATTTTGGGTTTCGGTCCCTGTCGGTATGGTTGGTGCATTTTCCGTTCGGAAATTACCGGGGAAGACTAAATTAGGCATAAAATCGCCAGCGGTGCAGCAGCAAAATGCCAAAAAAGTACTTCTTATGCCCTTAATGCGGGCGGTAAAGGTGGTGTGCCCGGGGTTACGGGAACATAGGCGGTGACGGTGGTGCCATCGTCGCGTTCGGATGTCACGCTCAGGCCGCCACCATGAAATTCCATGCGTTCGCGCATATTGCGAAGCCCGATGCCCGCGCGCGGGTCGCGATTGCGGATGAAACTTTTGGTTTCAAAGCCAATGCCATTGTCGGCAACGGTCATCACCACGCTGCCATTATCCCGGCGAATGCGCACATTGACATGGGTGGCATCGGCATGGCGTTCAATATTGGTCAGGCTTTCCTGCAATACACGGTACAGCGTTGTTTTTTTGGCCGGGGTCAGGGCATTTTCAATCGGATCGCATTTCACCATGATCTGAATGCCCGACCTGTCCTGAAGGTCGTTGCACATGCTTTCAATTGCCGGTTTCAGGCCCAGATCATCAAGCACGGCGGGCCGCAAATCGCGCGAAATGCGGCGGACTTCCTGAATGGCGTCCTGCAGGCGTTTGGCAGCCTTTTCAATGGGAATCGCCGCATCGGATTTGTTTTGGCGCATGCGGTCGCTGGCAAGTTCGATGGAATATTTCACCGACACCAGAATTTGGCTGATGCCATCGTGCAATTCGCGCGAAACGCGCAGGCGTTCCTCTTCCTGTACATCCACCACACGATGGGCCAGTTCCTTGAGCTTCGCATCGGCCAGTTTACGTTCGGACAGGGTCACAACCGTGCCCGAAATGCCGACCAGCAAGACCGCCAGCACCGTAATGCCGATAATGGAAATGGTGGTTTCACGAATATGGGCGGCGACCTCGGTTTCAATTTCAGTCACCTGCTGGGAAATATCATCAATATAAATTCCGGTGCCAACCACCCAGCCCCATTTATCAAGCATCAGGGAATAGCCCAGCTTTTCAGCCGGTTTTCCCGTCGAGGGTTTGTCCCAGATAAAACGCAGAAAACCACCACCGTTTTGGGCGTTTTGCAGCAATTCCTGAATGACCAGCGTGCTGTTAATATCGCGCAGGTTCCAATAGGTTTTTCCGACATGCCAGGGTTCCGGCGGGTCGACGAGCGCGGTACCGTCACTGTCATAGATAAAGAAATAGCCGTCTTTGCCATAGGAAAGGTCGCCGATGATGGTTTTGACCCGCTCCTTTGACACGGCATCAAGCGGGCTTGCCACGGAATAAATGTGGTTGATCGAGGCCATCGCCAATTGCATGTAGCTTTTGATTTCTTCTTTGCGCGCTTCGACAATGTTGCGTTCAAAGGTGCGGGTTTCGGCCTTGGCCAATCGTTCCGCCTGGGCAAAGACCAGCCCCGATATTGCACTTGCCGCCAGCAGCAATGGCAAAATTGACAGCAACAGAAATTTCAGGCGCAAATTCAGTTTGGGCATGGTCGGGCGGTTTTCTACTAAAGAATAATGGAAGGGCTCCCTCAAAGCGGCGAGACAATATCATAAAAGCAGGCCATGTCTGCGTTCGAGAATGCAAAAACGTCATAAAACGGTCGTATTTTGTGGTTTATGCACCAAGGCGGTTTTCACATCGTGGAAAGCTTGTGGCATTGAAAATCGATAATTGGTAATACCAATTGAAATTACTGTTTTGACAGAGGCCGGGCAATGGGCATATATCAAAAGCGTCGCCTGCCCACCAGGCGCCAGGAACTTCGGGTATCGAATGTGCGTTTAACGTCCGTTCATATCTGCGTTCGCCACTCAGGATACGGTGTTGCCGGTTTTCCGCGCCGCAACACGCTACAGGACCGTATCGTGGCGTTTCTCTTGGCTTTCGGCAGGGGCGTTCAGGGCCGCTTTTGCCATTCATATCTGGTAGGAGTCCGGTCGTAAATGTCACGTCCAGCACCCAAGAAAATCCGTAAACTTCTGGTTGCCAATCGCGGTGAAATTGCGATTCGCGTTTTACGCGCCGCCAACGAACTTGGCATTCGCACCGTTGCGATTTTTTCTGATGAAGACCGTTTTGCCCTGCATCGGTTCAAGGCCGATGAATCCTATGGGGTGGGCAAGGGGAATAAACCCATCCGTGCCTATCTCGATATCGAGGATATTTTGCGCGTTGCCCGCGATGCCGGGGTCGATGCCATTCATCCGGGCTATGGGTTCCTGTCGGAAAACCCCGATTTTGCCGATGCCTGTGCCGATGCCGGCATTACCTTTATCGGCCCGGATTCCGAAGTGATGCGCACCCTGGGCAACAAGGTCGCGGCGCGTAACCTGGCCGAAAAGGCCGGGGTGCCGGTGATGCCCGCATCCGCTGCCTTGCCCGAGGATATGGATGAAGTCGCCAAAATCGCCAAGCAGGTCGGTTATCCGATCATGCTCAAGGCAAGCTGGGGCGGCGGTGGCCGCGGGATGCGGGTTATTGAAAATGACAGGGACCTGTCAAAGCAGGTGCTGGCCGCACGGCGCGAGGCCGAGGCCGCCTTTGGCAATGGCGAAATTTACTTTGAAAAGCTGATTCGCCGGGCCCGCCATGTTGAAGTGCAGATGCTGGGCGATACCCACGGCACATTGGTGCATCTGTTTGAACGTGACTGCTCCGTACAGCGCCGCAATCAGAAAGTGGTTGAACGTGCCCCGGCCCCCTATCTTGACGATGACCAGCGCGCCGAACTGTGTGATGCCGCAATGCGCCTGGGCAAGGCGGCAAATTATGTGAATGCTGGCACCGTCGAATTCCTGATGGATGTGGATACATCCAAATTCTATTTCATCGAAGTCAATCCCCGCATTCAGGTCGAACACACCGTGACGGAATGTGTCACCGGTCTTGACCTGGTAAAGGCGCAAATCCTGATTGCGCAGGGCGGGCGTATCGGTTTTCCGTCCGAAACCGGTATTCCGTGGCAGGAAAAAATCAAGCTGCGCGACCATGCCCTGCAATGCCGTATTACCACCGAAGACCCGGAAAACAGCTTTGTCCCCGATTACGGGCGGATCAAGGTTTATCGCGGGGCGAACGGGTTTGGCATTCGTCTGGACGGCGGCACGGCCTATTCCGGTGCGGTGATTACGCCGTTTTATGATTCGATGCTGGAAAAAGTCACTGCCTGGGGCAGCACCCCGCGCGAGGCGGTGGACCGTATGGACCGGGCACTGCGCGAATTTCGTATTCGCGGTGTGACCACCAACCTGGCCTTTCTTGAAAACCTGATCAATCACCCCAAATTCCGTGCTGGTGAATATACCACCCGCTTTATTGATGAAACGCCGGAACTGTTTAAATTCGCCCGTCGTCGCGACCGGGCCACGCGCCTGTTGCGTTTCATTGGCGAAGTCAGCGTCAATGGCAATCCCGAGGTTGAAGGCCGCGCCGAACCGGCCAATTTCAACCCGCCGGTAATGCCCAAATCCATCGACCTTAAGGAAATCCGACCCGGTACCAAACAGAAGCTCGATCAGTTGGGGCCGGAAGGTTTTGCGCGCTGGATGAAGGACCAAAAGCGCGTTTTGATGACCGACACCACCATGCGCGATGCCCATCAGTCGCTGATTGCAACCCGCATGCGCACCTTTGATATGTTGCAGATCGCGCCTTATTATGCGCATGGCCTGTCGGACCTGTTTTCGATTGAATGCTGGGGTGGGGCCACCTTTGACGTTGCCATGCGGTTTTTGAAGGAAGACCCTTGGGACCGTTTGGTCAAGTTGCGTGAAAAGGTCCCCAATATCCTGACGCAAATGCTGCTGCGGGCGTCGAACGCGGTGGGCTATACCAATTATCCCGATAATGCGGTGGATTATTTCGTCAAGCAGTCCGCCGAACATGGCATGGACCTGTTCCGCGTGTTTGATTCCCTGAACTGGGTTGAAAACATGAAGGTGGCGATGGAGTCCGTCCTGCGTACCGGTAAGCTGTGTGAAGGGGCGATTTGTTATACCGGCGATATTTTTGACAAGGACCGGTCAAAATATAACCTGGATTATTACCTTGAAATGGCCCGCGAGCTTGAGGCATCGGGCGCGCATATTCTGGGCATCAAGGATATGGCCGGTTTGATGCGCCCGGCGGCGGCAACCACACTGTTTAAGGCGCTAAAGGATACGGTCAATATTCCGATCCATTTCCACACCCATGATACCAGCGGCATTTCGGCATCTACCGTGATGGCGGCGATTGATGCCGGGGTTGATGCGGTGGATGGTGCGCTTGATTCCATGTCGGGGCTGACATCGCAGCCCAATCTGGGGTCTATCGCCCAGGCTTATCGCGGTATGGAGCGCGATCCGGGCCTGAATTACGAGGCCCTGCGCGAGGTTTCAACCTATTGGGAACAGGTGCGCCGTTATTATACCGGCTTTGAAAGCGACATTCGCAGCGGTACGTCCGATGTGTATGTACATGAAATGCCAGGCGGCCAATATACCAATCTGCGCCATCAGGCACGTGCGCTCGGCCTTGAGGAACGCTGGCCCGAAGTGTCCAAGGCCTATGCCAAGGTCAACAAGATGTTTGGCGATATCGTCAAGGTCACGCCAAGTTCCAAGGTGGTCGGTGATATGGCCCTGATGATGGTGACATCGGGCTTAAGTGAAGAAGACGTGCTGGACCCGAAAAAGGACATTGCCTTCCCCGATAGCGTGATTTCATTTTTCCGCGGTGAAATTGGCCAGCCGGTAGGCGGTTTTCCGCCCGCCTTGCAGCGCAAGGTGTTAAAGGGTGGTGAAGCCCTGACGGATCGTCCGGGCAAGCATATGAAACCGGTTGATTTTGCCGCCACCAAGGCGGAGATCGAAAAGAAAACCCATCGCAATATCAGCGATGCCGAGGTCGCATCCTATGTGATGTATCCCAAGGTGTTTTTGGAATATGCCGAACATCGCAGCCACAATGCCGATGTGTCGATTTTGCCGACCCCGGTTTTCTTCTATGGCATGAGCCAGGGCGAGGAAATTTCGGTGGATATCGAAAAGGGCAAAACCCTTGTTATCCGTTATCTGGCAACGTCGGAATTTGGCGATGATGAAGGCCAGCGCACCGTATTTTTCGAGTTGAACGGCCAGCCGCGTACCGTGAAGGTGGCGGACAAAAAGCTGGCGGTTTCGGGCAAATCACGGCCCAAGGCCGAAGATGGCAACGGCCTGCATGTGGCCGCCCCGATGCCGGGCCTGGTGGTTGAGGTTTCGGTCACAGAGGGCCAGAAGGTCAAGGCGGGCGATGTGATTTGCGCGCTGGAAGCGATGAAAATGGAAACGGCCGTGCATGCCGAAAAAGACGGGACGGTGGCGAAAATCCACGCCCCGGCGGGCACGCAGGTTGATAGCAAGGACTTGCTGGTTGAACTGACGGAGTAACCGATGCTGAAAATGCCTGAGCCGGACTCGTCCGTTCTTGCCCGGCGCAAGGAAATCATCGCAGCGATGCGGGCCATTGTGCCCGCATCCGGTGCGGTCATTGCCGAGGAAGATGCGCTCAGGCCTTATGAATGCGATGGGCTGATGGCCTATCGCCAATTGCCGATGATTGTGGTGCTGCCCGGCACGACCGGGCAGGTCGCGGCAATTTTGAAATATTGCCATGAAAACAAAATTCGCGTGGTACCGCGCGGGGCGGGCACCGGCCTTTCGGGCGGTGCCCTGCCAATGGCCGATGCCATCACCATCAGTATGATGAAATTCAACCGGGTGCTGGATATTGACTGGGACAATCGTGCCTGTGTCGTTCAGCCTGGTGTGACCAATCTGGGCATTACCCGCGCCGTCGAACATCGTGGTTTTTATTACGCCCCGGACCCATCAAGCCAGATCGCCTGTTCCATTGGCGGCAACATTGCCGAAAATTCCGGCGGGGTGCATAGCCTGAAATACGGGCTGACCACCAATAATGTGCTGGGCCTTGAAATGGTGACGATCGAAGGGGACATTTTGCGCCTCGGCGGCAAGGGCCTTGATACACCGGGATATGACCTGATGGGGATCATCACCGGGTCGGAGGGGCTTTTGGGGATTGTTACCGAAATTACCGTGCGCATTTTGCGCAAACCCGAAACCGCGCGCGCCATGCTGCTGGGGTTCCCCGATAACCAGTCCGGCGGGGATTGCGTGGCAAAAATCATTGCCAATGGCATTATCCCCGGTGGCCTTGAAATGATGGACGCGCCCGCCATCCGCGCGACCGAGGATTTTGTCCATGCCGGTTATCCGCTGGATGTGGAATCGCTGCTGCTGGTCGAACTGGATGGACCGGCGATCGAGGTGGATCATCTGATTAACCGGGTAGGCGATATTGCCCAAACATGCGGGGCGGTTTATTCGCGCATTTCCGAAAGCGAGGAAGAACGCGCCCTGTTCTGGTCCGGCCGCAAAAATGCCTTTCCTGCGATTGGCCGTATTTCGCCGGACTATATTTGTATGGACGGCACTATTCCGCGTGGTCGCCTTTCGGATGTTCTGGCCGGGATGCAGGTGTTTTCGCAACGGCATGGTTTGCGGGTGGCAAATGTATTTCATGCCGGTGATGGCAATTTGCACCCGCTGATCATGTTTGATGCCAACCAGCCCGGCGAGTTGGAACGCGCCGAAGCCTTTGGTGCCGATATTTTGAAATTGTGTGTCGAGGTCGGTGGCTGCCTGTCGGGTGAACATGGCATTGGCATTGAAAAACGTGACCTGATGCCGGAAATGTTCACCGAGGATGATTTGAAACATCAGGAACGCTTGAAACTGGCCTTTGACGAGGACCAGTTGCTTAATCCCGGCAAGGTTTTCCCGGTTCTGCATGGCTGTGGAGAGCTTAAAACCCTGCATGCCCGTGCTGTTGCAGCGAAATTTCCCGATATTCCGCGCTTTTAACCGGCAAAAAGCCGGAAAGACATATAAAAACTGTCAAAAACGCCGTGCCTGGTTCCCGCAAAGCCGCGCATTGCGTACCAGGAGAGAAAACCGTCATGACCGAAACAATCAGCCCGACCAGCCCGGCGCAGTTACGCGAGGCCATTGCCTGGGCCGTTGCGGACAAAGTACCGCTGGAAATTATCGGGCAGGGCAGCAAGCGTGCTTATGGTCATGACGTTTCGGCTTCCCATGTGCTGGACATGTCAAAACTGACCGGCATTTTGTTTTACCAGCCCGAAGAACTGGTGATTTCCGCCCATGCCGGAACGCCGCTTGCCGAAATTGCCGCTGTGTTGGCCGAAAATAACCAGCAATTCCACTTTGAACCGGGCGATTTTCCTTCGTTGCTGGGCGATGGAGTTGCTTCCCGGTCCGGGACACTGGGTGGACTGGTTGCCTGTAACCTTTCCGGGCCACGCCGGTTAAAGGTTGGGGCGGCACGCGATCATGTTTTGGGCTTTGGTGCCATCAGCGGCCGGGGAGAAGATTTTAAATCCGGCGGGCGGGTGATGAAGAACGTGACCGGCTTTGACCTGTCCAAATTGATGGCGGGGTCGTTTGGCACACTGGCAGTCATGCACACCATAACGTTAAAGGCAATGCCGCAGCCCGAAACAACCCGCACGGTCATTATTGCCTGTGATGATGTTTCATCTGCCGGGCAGGCAATGACGGCGGCAATGGGCAGCGAAAACGAAGTTTCAGGCGCGGCCTGGGTGCCTGCATCGCTGATTGCCGGGTGTTGCAAGGATGCGGCAGCCCTGGAAATCGCCACATCGGCGCAAAACTGCCTTGCCTTGCGGCTGGAAGGACCGGAGCAGTCAGTGAGTTGGCGGGCAGATGCCCTTTCGCGGTTATTGGGCACGATCGGGGACCATGCCATTGTGCCGGTGGCCGATAGCCTGACCCTGTGGCAGGCGATTGCCGATGTAACGCCGTTTCAGGGCCGCGATGGCATTTTATGGCGTATATCCGTCCCGCCCGCGTCGGGGGCGGCGGTGGTTGGGGCCATTCGGGCGCCGGCCGGTTTGGGGCAATTGGATGTGATGCTTGATTGGGCCGGGGGACTGGTTTGGGCGCAATGTGCACAATGCGATGCGTCAATGGCAGTGCATATTCGCGAGATTGTGCAAAAGGCGCACGGCAATGCCACGCTGGTGCGTGCCCCATCCAACATTCGCCGGGAAATTCCGGCATTTCAGCCGCTTTCGCCTGAAATTATGCGTATTAACCAAAAAATTTCCGAAAATTTTGATCCGGTCGGCATTCTTAATCCCGGGCGCATGATACCGGCACATCAGGGCGAGGGGGCATAAATGCAAACGAATTTTACCGCCCAACAGCTTGCGGATCCGGCCATTGCGCAATCCGAACAGATTTTGCGCAAATGTGTGCATTGCGGCTTTTGTACCGCCACATGCCCCACCTTTGTTACGCTGGGGGACGAGCTCGACAGCCCGCGGGGCCGTATTTATCTGATCAAGGACATGCTGGAAAATGACAAACCGGCCAATGACCGTGTTGTGCGGCATCTGGATCGCTGTCTTTCCTGCCTGTCCTGCATGACGACCTGCCCCTCGGGGGTGGATTACATGCACCTGATTGACCATGCCCGCGCCCATATTGAAAAAACCTATCGGCGTCCGTTCGGTGATCGCTGGTTACGCAAACTTCTGGCCTGGGTGGTGCCGCGCCCGTCGCTGTTTCGTGTGTCGCTGCTGGGCGCGAAACTGGCAGCCCCCTTTGCGGGCCTGATGCCGGAGCGTTTGCGCGGCATGGTGAAAATGGGCGCACGCCCGTTACCGCCTCCAAGCTGGGTGGATAGGCCACAGGTTATTCCCGCACAGGGGCCGCGCAAGGGCCGTGTTGCCATTTTAACCGGTTGTGCCCAGCAGGTTTTGGAAACCGAAATTAACGAGGCCACGGTTCGGCTGCTCACCCGGTTGGGTGTTGAAATTGTGGTCGCCAAAGGGGCCGGGTGTTGTGGGTCGCTGGTGCATCATATGGGCCGCGAGGCGCAATCCCACGCCCAGGCGATGGCCAATATTGCCGCCTGGCATGGTGAACTGGCCGAAGCGGGCGGCGAGGGGCTGGATGCGATAATCATCACCGCCTCGGGCTGTGGCACCACGGTCAAGGATTATGGCACCATGCTGGCCCAGGATAGCCAATGGGCCGCAAAGGCGGCCAAAATTGCCGCTCTTGCCTGCGATATTACTGAATATCTTGCCCGAATCGATCTTCCGGCTGATTTGATCTCGCCGGTCCACACGACCGATGCGGTTGGCGTTGATCATCATTTGGCAAACGAACAGGCATCAATGCCGAAAACCGCACCATCGCCAGCGCCCGTCTCGGTCCTGGAGGGGGCGGTTCGCGGTGTTGCATCGCCTTCCGGCGGAAAGACGACGGCTGCGTCTGCTCCTGTCGTATCGCGAAAATGGCGGGTTGCCTATCATTCCGCCTGTTCGATGCAACACGGGCAAAAAATCGTTCATCCGCCGCGCGACCTGTTGCGCAAGGCCGGTTTCGAGGTGCTTGAAATCGCAGAGGGGCATTTATGTTGTGGTTCGGCCGGGGTGTATAATCTGCTGCAGCCCGAAATTTCGGCCCGGTTGCGCGACCGCAAACAGGCCAATATCCGCACGATCAAACCCGACATCGTGGCGACCGGCAATATCGGCTGCATGATCCAGCTTGAAACCGATGGCCTGAAAGTCATTCATACCGTTCAGCTTCTTGATTGGGCAACAGGCGGTCCGTGCCCGCAAAAGCTGGCACAATAATAAGACCAGCCAGGATAGCGCGCTCACACAGGGCGGGGCTCTGGCTGCTTATGGCATGTTTCGGCTGCGCGCTTGTACCGTGCTGTTATCAAGAAGGTCGCGGGCAATGGCTTCTGCGAGGGATTCGCCCTGTTCGGCGGCCGAGAATTCGGCGGTTTTGGTGCGTATCCAGTTACTCACCACCTGAGGATCAACCTCGATCCTGGCGAGCATCGCCGAAATGATGGCTTCCATTGCCAGGGTGTGACTGGCGACATTATTGACGGCATCATGCAATTCATCGAAATGCCGGGCCGCCACGTGTGATATTTCGCCCATCTCATCTGACAATTTATCGACGCTGGCCTTCAGCGCCTCAAGCTGTTTTTGCACGGTTTTCTCCCTGTCCTGAAAGGCCGCGTTGGGCGGCCTCCTTTGTTGCCCTGTTTTTTTTGTCGGACTGTCCCTGTCGGGCAATATACCCCAATACAACAATTGCGATAAAATTTTTTGGGTCTTTTACCTGAAAATTGCCCCTTCGGGGAGTTGGCGGCGATTGGGCGGGGAACGGGCGTTTTTAACCAAAAGGCGGGCGACTCACACGATGGTATGGTCTTTTGGTTGATGCGCTGCCCTGTCACATTTTGTGTCATTCAACCGTTTGTATGCGCGGAATTTTGGGTCTGGCAGGGTTTTTCTGCCGCGTTGGTTGGCAATTAAGGGATTGATTTTACGCCTGAAATCAGAATTTTTTGCGGTTCTGAATCACTGTCACATAACCTTAACAAAACTGACGCAATACGGTAAGAGCATAACTGTAAAGTCCGCCTCGCAGATCGTTGCACAGTTCCCGATGCGGGAACGACACAAATGGGGATTTACATGAAGAAGACACTCGCTATTGCAGCACTCGCGAGCGTTGCCTTGACCGGCGCCGCACATGCGCGCGATCAGATTCGTATCGTTGGCTCGTCCACCGTGTTTCCGTTCGCAACCGCTGTCGCGGAAGAATTCGGCAAGACCACTTCTTTCAAAACGCCGGTTATTGAATCGACCGGTTCCGGCGGTGGCTTGAAGCTGTTTTGTGCTGGCGTTGGGGAACAGACCCCCGACATCACCAATGCTTCGCGCCGCATTAAAAAGTCCGAAGTTGAAACCTGCGCCAAAAACGGCGTTGAAGCCATTACCGAAGTCAAAATCGGTTATGACGGTATCGTTCTTGCCAATTCCAAGGCTGCCCCGCAGTTTGAACTGAGCAAGGAACAGATCTTCCTGGCGCTGGCCAAAATCGTTCCGTCCAAGGATGGCAAGGAACTGATCGAAAATCCGTATAACAACTGGAAAGAAATCGATCCGTCCCTGCCGGATGAAAAGATCGAAGTCCTCGGCCCGCCGCCGACCTCCGGTACCCGTGATGCCTTCACCGAACTGGTACTTGAAGAAGCCTGTGACGAATTTCCGGTTATTGCCGAGCTGAAAAAAGCTGACAAAGACAAGCACAAAGCCGTTTGCGGCGGTGTGCGTGAAGATGGTGGCTACATCGAAGCTGGCGAAAACGACAACCTGATCGTTCAGAAACTTGAAGCCAATCCGGTTGCTCTGGGCATCTTTGGTTTCTCGTTCCTCGACCAGAATGGCGACAAGCTGCATGGCTCGAAAATTGGCGGCGTTTCGCCGACCTTTGAAGCCATCGCCGACGGGTCTTACCCGGTTTCACGTTCGCTGTATTTCTATGTCAAGAATGCCCATGTTGGCACCATTCCGGGCATTGAAGAATATCTTGCCCAGTTCACCTCGGATAAAGCCTGGGGCGATGAAGGCTACCTTGCAGATCGTGGCCTGATCCCGATGGACAAGGCCGAGCGCGAACAGGTTCGCGAAGCTGCGAAAAACCTGACCCCGCTCAGCATGTAATTTGATATGGTGCCGGTGGCAGCCCGTGTTTTGGGGCTGCCACCGGTTTCTTTGTTTAAAAACCGTATTTTTTGACTATTTTGCCCACACGCACTGGGAAAGCCCATTCCGGGACGGTTTCCATCAGGCAAACGGAATTACATAAATGTCTTTGACTTTCTTGTTGCTGGGGATTGCGCTGCTCTCCGCGCTCTCTTTTGTCTTTGGACGACAGAGAGCCATTGCCCTTTCCGGCGGACGCTATAGCAACCTGCATTCGCTGCCTGTGCATTACGGCACCTATACCGCGTTGTGGTGTGGCCTGCCGGCCCTTGCCCTGCTGTTTGTGTGGTATGCGCTGCAGGGCTCTGTGGTGCAGGCGCTGATCATCAGTGATTTGCCCGCCGACATCACGTCTGACCCGGGCAAGTTGTCTTTGGCGTTAAATGCCATTTCCCTGATCGCGGCAGACAATGCCGCCCATCTGGATGTTGCCCCCGAAGTTGTCGAAGCCGGACAGCGGCTGGCAACCCTGCACACCATTTCCAATATTGCCCTGATTGTGGTGTTGCTGTCGGTGGCATTGCTGGGGCTGGCTCTTTCCTATCGGCGTATTTTTGCCGATATGCGGGCGCGCAACAATGTCGAACGGATTGTGCGTTATCTCATGATCGGCTGTTCGGCGATTGCCATTCTTTCAACGCTTGGCATTGTGTTTTCGCTGCTGTTTGAAGCCCTGCATTTCTTTAGCAAAATCAGCCCGGTTGACTTCCTGTTTGGTCTGGAATGGAGCCCGCAAACCGCGATCCGTGCCGACCAGGTGGCTTCCGAAGGGGCCTTTGGCATGATCCCGCTTTTTGCCGGGACGCTGCTGATTACCTTTATCGCCATGCTGGTGGCCGTGCCGGTCGGTTTGTTTTCCGCCATTTATATGGGGGAATATGCGTCATCGACCTTCAGGGCCTGGGCCAAACCGGCCCTGGAAATTCTCGCCGGTGTGCCAACCGTGGTTTATGGCTTTTTCGCTGCGCTGACCGTCGCGCCTTTCCTGCGCGATAGCGGTGCCGTTCTCGGGCTCAGTGTCAGTTCCGAAAGTGCGCTGGCGGCAGGGCTGGTCATGGGCATCATGATCATTCCATTTGTTTCCTCGCTGTCCGATGACGTGATGTCCCAGGTGCCCCAGGCCCTGCGTGACGGGTCTTACGGTTTGGGGGCAACCAAGTCGGAAACCATTCGTCTGGTGATTTTCCCGGCGGCCTTGCCCGGTATTGTCGGGGCCATTTTGCTGGCGGTTTCCCGTGCGATTGGTGAAACCATGATTGTGGTGATGGCCGCAGGTCTTGCCGCAAATCTGACGGCAAACCCGCTTAATGCTGTGACCACCGTTACCGTGCAAATTGTAACTCTGCTGGTGGGCGACCAGGAATTTGACAGTGCCAAAACCCTGTCGGCCTTTGCCCTTGGTCTGGTTCTTTTCCTTGTCACCCTGGGGCTGAATGTTTTCGCCCTCAAGGTTGTGCAGAAGTATCGTGAGAAATATGACTGATATGGCATCTCTTATGGAAGATCGCGCCGCTGGTTCCGATGCTGCCAATATGCGCAAGCCGGTTGACTGGGATAGTGCCGACATTGCCCGCAATGTCAAAAAACGCTATGCCGCAGAGCGCCGTTTCAAGGCCTATGGCCTGGCGGCCATTCTGCTGGCGCTGGCAGCATTGCTCATGCTGGGCTATTCGATTGTCTCCAAGGGCTACAGCGCCTTTGTCCAGACCTATGTACAGCTTGAAGTTACCTTTGATCCGGCCACCATTGACCCGGATGGAACCCGTGACCCGGCGGTGATTGGACGGGCCAATTTTGACGCCCTGATCAAGGAAGCCCTGCGCAAGCGGTTCCCGGACGTTACGTCGCGGTCGGAAAAACGCAAGCTTTATGACATCGTTTCCAGCGGTGCGGCCTATGACCTGCGTGAACGGGTGATGGAAAATCCGTCCCTGATCGGGCAGACCCGCAAGGTCTGGCTGATTGCCGGGGATGATTTTGATATGCTCAACAAGGGCTATATCAGTGCTGATACCAAAGAATCGAGCCGTCGCCTTGATGACGACCAGATTTCCTGGTTCCAGTCATTGACCGATAGCGGGGCGATTGAAAAACGCTTCCATACGCGCTTTTTCACCAACGGGGATTCCCGCGAACCGGAACTGGCCGGGATCTGGGGGGCGGCTGTCGGGTCTTTCTATACGCTGGCTGTGACGCTGATCCTGTCCTTTCCCATTGGTGTGGCGGCGGCCATTTACCTTGAGGAATTTGCCCCGAAAAACCGCCTGACCCAGATTATTGAAGTCAATATCAACAATCTGGCAGCAGTACCGTCCATCGTGTTTGGTTTGCTCGGCCTTGAACTTTACCTCAATGTCATGCACCTGCCGCGCTCCGCCCCGGTTGTCGGTGGGTTGACCCTGGCCCTGATGACGCTGCCAACCATCATCATTGCCGCGCGTGCCGCGATCAAGGCGGTACCGCCCTCCATTCGCCAGGCGGCTTTGGGCCTGGGGGCATCGCCGGTGCAAACGGTCAGCCACCATGTGTTGCCCCTGGCGATGCCGGGCATTCTGACCGGGACCATCATTGGCATGGCCCAGGCCCTGGGCGAAACGGCACCGCTTCTGATGATTGGTATGGTGGCCTTTATTGTTGATATTCCCGGCAGTGCGATGGATGCGGCAACGGTTTTGCCGGTGCAGATCTATCTGTGGGCGGACAGCCCCGAGCGTGCCTTTGTTGAAAAAACCTCTGCGGCGATCATGGTGTTGCTGGCCTTCCTGATCCTGATGAACGGGCTGGCTGTGTTCCTGCGCAAGAAATTTGAACGGAAGTGGTAAAATGGCTGTTGTAACTGCTGACGCAATGACAAACGCTTCGCAAACGCGCGGTAAATCCAAGATGGCGGCCCGCGACCTGAACCTGTTTTATAGTGACAATCAGGCCCTTTATGACGTTAATCTGGATGTTGTCGAACGCGAAGTCACCGCGCTGATTGGCCCGTCGGGCTGTGGTAAATCTACTTTTTTGCGTTGCCTGAACCGCATGAACGACACCATCGATGGCGTAACCATCAATGGCAAGGTTACGCTGGATGACCGCGATATTTATGATAAATCGATTGACGTGGTGCAGTTGCGCGCGCGCATCGGCATGGTGTTCCAGAAGCCGAACCCGTTCCCGAAATCGATTTTTGATAATGTGGCCTATGGCCCGCGCATTCATGGTCTGGTTAATTCCCGCGACGAACTTGACGAAATCGTCATGACTTCGCTGGAAAAGGCCGGCCTTCTGAAAGAAGTCAAAGACCGCCTTTCTGCCCCGGCAACCGGTCTTTCCGGTGGTCAGCAGCAGCGCCTGTGCATTGCGCGTGCGGTTGCTGTCAGCCCCGAAGTTATTTTGATGGATGAACCCTGTTCCGCGCTGGATCCGATCGCGACCGCCAAGGTCGAGGAACTGATCGACGAGCTGCGCTCGAACTACACCATTGTCATCGTCACTCACTCCATGCAGCAGGCCGCGCGTGTGTCGCAGCGCACGGCTTTTTTCCACTTGGGTAAACTTGTGGAAGTCGGCGAAACGGACCAAATCTTTACCAACCCGCGAGACGAACGGACCAAGGGTTATATCACTGGCCGCTTCGGCTAAGCCGGGCAGGAGGTAATTCGATGAGAAAAGAAGAAACCCATATTGTCAGTTCCTTCGACGAAGAACTGACCCGGTTGAACAATATCATATCCCAGATGGGCGGCCTGGCCGAAAGCCAGTTGATTTCGGCCATCCGTGCGATTTCCAAGCGGGATTCGGAACTGGCAGAACAGGTAATTGTATCTGACCTGCGCATCGACAAGCTCGAACAGGAAGTTCAGGATTTCGCGGTGCGTGTTCTGGCCCTGCGCCAGCCGATGGCCGATGATTTGCGCCAGGTTGTTACCGCGCTGAAATTGTCGAACGATCTGGAACGCATTGGCGACCTTGCCAAAAATATTGCCAAGCGTGCCCAGGTGCTTAACCAGATCCCGCCGATCCGCCCGGTTCAGGTTATTCCGAATATGGCGCGCCTGGCCCAGGAAATCATCAAGGATGTGCTGGACGCCTATATTGAAAATGACGCGGAAAAAGCCCAGCGCGTTTGGGCCCGCGACCAGGAAGTGGACGATATGTACAATTCGCTGTTCCGCGAATTGCTGACCTACATGATGGAAGACCCGCGCAATATTACCGCATCGACCCATCTTTTGTTCATTGCCAAAAATATTGAACGCATCGGCGACCATGCCACCAATATTGCCGAAACGATCTATTACCGCATCAAGGGTGAAGATCTGCCGGTGGATGGCCGTCCCAAAAATGATGCTGCCAATTTTGCCGTGATTGAACCCAACGAGGCAGAGGATTAACAGGATGGATCCTACGGTTCTGATTGTCGAGGATGAAGCCGCCATCGTCACGATGCTGCGCTACAACCTTGAACGGGAAGGCATGAATGTTGTTGAAGCCGGTGACGGGGACGAAGCCCTGAAAATCATGGCGGAAACCCATGTTGATCTGGTTTTGCTGGACTGGATGCTGCCGGTGATGTCCGGGATCGAGGTGTGCCGCCAGATCCGCCGTAAACCCGAAAGCCGCGATTTGCCGGTGATTATGGTGACAGCGCGCGGTGAAGAGGGCGACCGTATTCGTGGCCTGGATACAGGGGCCGACGATTATGTGACCAAGCCCTTTGCCATTGGCGAATTGCTGGCCCGTATCCGTGCGCTTTTGCGCCGGTCCGGCCCGGCGCAACCACAGGGGCAGTTGATCTATTCCGATATCGAAATGGATCTGGCGGCCCATCGTGTCAATCGCAGTGGCAAACCCATTCATCTGGGGCCGACGGAATTTCGTCTGCTGCGTTATTTCCTGGAGCATCCGGGCCGGGTTTTTTCGCGCGAACAGTTGCTTAACGCTGTTTGGGGGCCGAATATCTATGTCGAAACCCGCACGGTGGATGTGCATATTCGCCGTTTGCGCAAGGCCCTGAATGACGTCAAAGGCACCAAGGATGTGATCCGCACTGTGCGTGCGGCCGGTTATGCGCTTGATGATGATGCGGCGGCCTAAACGGTTTTTTTATTTCGGTAAATTGTGACAGAAATTCGCAATTTACACTGAAAATACAAGGCCCTGTCATAATGGCAGGGCCTTGTTGCATGCGGTGGGGAAGGCTGGCATTGCCAAGGCCCTTTATGCCTTGTTTTCCGGTTTGTTGTTTGCCAAAGCCGGTTTCGTTGCGGAGGCGGATGAATGCCCGGGTGAACGCGGGGCCAGTTCGTTCATCAGCAGCATGTCGGCCCGGCGGAATTTGGCAATTTCGGTATCTATTTCATCCTGCGGTACATCACAGGCGGAAAGCACATGGTCCGACAGGCGCAAACCGGTTTCCAGCACTTCGGGGATGGCGGCATTGGCGCCGCTGCGCGATAGCGCGCCGATATGGGAAATATCCTGGGCGCGGGCAAAAATCTTTAAATGCGGGTAATGCTGGCGCAGCAGGGCGACCGTTTTCTCGGTTTCATGCGGCGATCCCATCGCAACGGCGGCAACATGCGCCTGATCGGTGTGGGCGGCCCGGAAACTTTCCGGTCGCGACCCGTCGGCGAAATAAACCGGCAGGCCCTCGGCCCGGCCGCGGGCGACCTGCTGGGCATCGGAATCGAGAACGATAAAGGGAATGTTGCGGGTTTTTAACAAACGGGCCAGCACCCGGCCCACGCGCCCGCAACCGATAATCAGCACATGGTGTTCAACACCATCGGTCTGTGCTTCAATTTCGCCAAGCTGGTCGGTCTCGCGGGGATGAAAAATATCCTCCAGCTTTTTGCCAAGGGCGATCATGCTGGGGGTCAGGGCCATTGATATGGCGACAATCGGCACCAGAATGGCCGCAAGTTGCGGCGTGATGGCGCCATTTTGCGCGGCCAGCGAAAACATGACAAAGGCAAATTCGCCGCCACCGGCCAGCCCCAGGGCAATGCGCATCGATACCGCCCGATCAAACCGTGTTGCCAGGGACAGCAAAAACAAAATCGCCCCCTTGATCAGCAACAGGGCCAGAACCCCCAAAATAACGGTCAGGGCATGATGATAAACCACCCCGACATCGACCGACATGCCCACCGACATGAAAAACAGCGACAAAAACACGCCGCGAAATGGCGCAATGTCGGCTTCGATCTGATGGCGAAATTCGGTTTCAGCCAGCATCACCCCGGCAATAAACGCCCCTAACGCCATCGAAAGACCGGCCATTTCGGTTAAGGTACTGGCCGCCAGCACGGCAAACAGGGTGCCAATGGCAAACAGTTCGGGGTTATGCAGGGCGGCAATGGCGCGAAACATGGGGCGAAGTAAAAAGCGCCCGGCCAGCAACAACACGGCAACCGCCCCCACACCGGCCAGAATGCTGACCCAGGGGCTTGTGGTGCTGGTGGTATTGCCTGCCGCCTGCACCATGATCAGAAAGGGGCCCACGGCCACATCCTGAAGCAGCAAAACCGCCAGCGCCGCCCGGCCAAACCGGGTGTGAAGCTGGCGTTCGTCGGAAAGCTGCTTGAGGATAATGGCGGTGGAAGACAGGGCAAGGGCCCCGGCAATGACCAATGCACTGGGCAAGGGCAGGTCGATTGCGATCAGGGCAACAAAGCCAAGGCCCAGGGTGACGGTGATTTGCAACACCCCCAGGGCGGCAAATTTGCCACCGATCACGCGCAACCGTTCGCGCGAGAGTTCCAGCCCGATCATGAACAGCAGGAAAACCACACCCAGTTCGGCCACGGTGGAAATATCGCGATTATCGGGAATAAACCCCAGCCCGAAAGGTCCGATCACCAGACCACCAATCAGAAAGCCGATAATCGAATTGGCCTTTAGGCGTTGCGCAATTGGCACCGCAATGACGGCAGCACTCAGGATCAGGAACAGCTCGAACAGCACAGTGCTATGGGGCATCGATATTCATCCAGGGGCGTTAACTTCAGGCTCAGTCATACACGTTGCCGGTTGTCGCGACCATAGCGCAATCGGGTGTAAAACGATGTAAAACGGGATCGGGGCGTGATCATGCAGCCGGGAAACGGTTTGTCTTCATACATGTCGGGTAAATGTTTTTGCAGGGTTTTGGGGTGATGTGGTTGAGGCGCTGGCAGATTAGTTTGTGACAGGATGATACCGGGTGAAACCGTTATTTGCCGTTTCACCCAGGCATATTTGCGGTACGTAGTGGCATATCCTGCATTTTCCGGCTGTGTCCTGGATAACATCGGGCAATTATGGCCCTTTGCCAGACGGCTTTGGCTGCATTATCTGGCGCGAGATCGCTTGCGTTTAAGTTGGCGCGCTGCCATCTTTCGCGGCAGTGCCCGACGAAAAAGCAGGGCGTCTTTTTTAATCATAAATGGCGAACCGATTTTGGAACAGTTTATACCCTATTTGCAAATTGTTGGCGGACTCGTTCTTTTGACGGCCGGGGGCGAATTCATGGTGCGCGGCGCGGTGGGCCTGGCCCTGTTAATGGGGATTTCCAAGGCGATCGTCGGATTGACAATTGTCGCTGCCGGTACATCCGCCCCCGAATTTGTTGTATCGCTCAATGCGGCCCTTGCCGGGTCGGGCGATATTGCGATGGGCAATGTGGTGGGCTCCAATATTGCCAATATCCTGCTTATTTTGGGGGCTGTGGCCGTGCTCAAGCCGGTGGCGGCCAGCCGTACCACCACGATCCGCGATGGCGGGGCGATGTTGTTGGGGACGGTTCTTTTTATCGGGCTGTGCCTGTTTGGTGTGATTGAACGCTGGGCCGGGGTGCTGATGCTCGCGGTTTTGGCGATAGTATGGTATCTGACCTGTAAACACGATAAAAACAGCCCCGATGCCGCAAGTGCGCTGCATGAAAACGAAGTTGATGAAGTTGGCGATGTTCCCGGTGGCTGGCTAAAACCCGTTATCGCCACCATCGTCGGCATTGTTGCGCTGACTTTTGGTGCCGATTTGCTGGTGGATGGTGGTGTAACCGTGGCGCGTGAATTTGGCGTTTCAGAAGCCGTCATCGGCCTGACACTGGTGGCCGTTGGCACGTCATTGCCCGAACTGGCCGCCTCGATGGTGGCCGCCTTTCGCGGACATGCCGACGTGGCACTGGGAAATGTGTTGGGGTCAAACTTTTTGAACCTGTTGGCCATTATCGGTGGTGTTTCGGTTATTTCGCCCATTGTCGTACCGGATCAAATTGCCAAGTCTGACATGTGGGTCATGCTGGGCGTGACCGTGGCTCTATTGTTTGTGGCCTATTTTGCGCGGCGTATCGGACGCCTTGCCGGGGCTGTTTTCATGGCAGTGTATGCCGTTTATATCGGTATGCTGTTTGCCGGTTAAACATATAAACAGACAAATCACCGTGCGATCATGGCATTTTGCATGAGTCTCGCGGGCTTTGGCAGGAAACGGATGGTTATAGTATGACGGATAAAACGCCCCCAACGGCCCTGATCACCGGGGCGGCCAAACGGATTGGCCGGGTTATTGCGCTTGATTTGGCCGCACGGGGCCATGACATTGTTTTGCATTGCAATCGTTCGCGCGAGGCAGCCGAAGAACTGGCAGGTGACATTCGCGAAATGGGGCGCCAGTGCCATGTGGTATGCGCCGATCTTGCCAGCGAAACCGCCACGGCAGACATCCTGGCCGAGGCAACCGATACCCTGGGGCCGATAGGGCTGTTGGTCAACAATGCCTCGACCTTTGAGTATGACGATATTAAATCGGCAACCCGTGAAAGCTGGGACTTTCATATGGAGGTCAATCTGCGTGCACCGTTTGTGCTCTCGCAGGAATTTGCCCGCTTGTTGCCCGAAGATCAGTCCGGGCTGATTGTGAATATTATTGACCAGCGTGTCTGGAACCTGACACCGCATTTCACCACCTACACCCTGTCCAAGGCCGGTTTATGGACCCTGACACAGACCCTGTCGATGGGCCTGGCACCGCGTATTCGGGTCAATGCCATTGGCCCGGGGCCGGTATTGCCCAGTGTGCGGCAAAGCCAGGAAGATTTCGATGCCCAGTGCCGTAAAACGCCCTTGGGAATTGGGACATCCCCGCAGCAGATTTGCGACGCGATACGGTTTTTTCTTGCAGCACCGGCCGTCACCGGGCAAATGTTAGCCCTTGATGGTGGACAACATATGAATTGGGCCCCCGCCGACAGCGATGATTTGCCTGTCGAGTAACCGACCACCGGCGACTGGTGGTTGATGCCAGTTTTCCCCTCCCGCGCAGCACGAAGGATACCCATAATGACCGCAGGTCTGAAACAGGACGATAATATTACCACCCTGCCTTATGCCGATCAGGCCGGCAGCTTGCGGCGCGTTTTTGTGCGCGACATGGTGATCAATACCTCGATCGGGGTTTACGATTTTGAAAAAGAAGCCCCGCAACGGGTGCGCATCAATCTTGATCTTTCGGTGGTCGAGGGCGAGGGCCCCAAGAATGACGACCTTGATAGTGTGCTGTGTTACGAGGAACTGGTTAACGGGGTGCGCGCAATTTGTGCAGATGGCCACGTAAACCTTGTCGAGACACTCAGTGAAAACATAGCAGCCATGTGTTTGACCGATCGACGGGTCCGTAAGGTGTGTGTGCGGGTCGAGAAGCTCGATGTTTTTGAAGATGTCGGTGCGGTCGGGGTCGAAATCGAACGCTTTAATCTCGCGCGGTGATACCGTCGTTTGGAAGTGAATAAATTTTGATAAGAGGCCCATTCTTATGGCGAATCTGTGATTCCTAAGGGGCGAATCGTTTGGATCGTTTATGCACAAGCATTCCTGGCGACAAAAACAAAGAGGAAAAAAGATATTTTACGTTAAGGTTACGGATTGTTTTCAGGTTGACAGTATTTTTACCAAATAAAATCAATAACTTAGTATTTATGCTTAAAATATGGGCAATTCACAGAACGTTAAGACTCTCAAGGGGTCTAGAGTTCAGCCCCCCTATTACCCACATACTTATCCACAGGCTTGGTGGAAACTTTTCCCGGGGGCGATTCCCTCGGGACCCGCAAGTTTTTTAATAAGATTCGCTTAGGCTATCGTATAGAAATACCAGACCAAGACCCTATCTGGTCGGTTTTTGAACAATCCAGGATGCTTTGATGACTTCCCCGGCAACGCCCTCTTCCACACCGCGCGATATTGATCTGTCGCTGGATGATCTTCATGACGGAAAAGCGGGACGTGGTGTTACGGCGATCAAACATGCGCTGAAAACCATGCCCGGTTCGCCCGGTGTGTATCGCATGATCGATGAAAAGGACCGGGTCCTTTATGTCGGCAAGGCCAAGAATCTGAAAAAGCGGGTAACAAGCTACACTCACATTACCCGCCTGCCGATCCGGATTGCGCGGATGGTGGCGCAAACGGTGCGGATGGAAATCATCACCACCCATACCGAAGCCGAAGCCCTGCTTTTGGAATCCAACCTGATCAAGAAGCTCAAGCCGCGCTACAACATCCTGCTGCGTGACGATAAAAGTTTTCCCTATATCCTGATCACCGAGGATCACGGCTATCCCCGCATTGTCAAACATCGCGGGGCACGGGCCAAGGATGGCAGTTGTTTTGGGCCGTTTGCCTCGGCCTGGGCGGTGAACAACACGATCAATCATTTGCAGCGCGCCTTTTTGCTGCGCTCCTGTACCGATGCGGTTTTTGCCAACCGGTCGCGTCCGTGTCTGCTCTATCAAATCAAGCGGTGCTCCGGCCCGTGTGTGGACCGCATTTCCAAACCCGAATATGACGGACTGGTGGATATTTGCCGCGATTTTCTGTCCGGGCGCAGCAAGGCCATCCTCAAGCAGCTTGAAGCCAGCATGCTTGAGGCTTCAGAACAGATGGAATTTGAAAAGGCCGCCATGTATCGCGACCGTATTCGCGCCCTGTCGCAAATCCAGTCGCACCAGGACATTAATCTTGAAGGGCTGGAAGAAGCCGACGTCATTGCCCTGCATCATGAAGGCGGGCAAAGCTGTGTGCAGGTATTCTTTTTCCGCAGTGGCTCGAACTATGGCAACCGGTCCTATTTTCCAAGGCACGAGCAATCCGCCGAAATTCCCGAAATTCTCTCGGCCTTTGTCGGGCAGTTTTATGCCAACAAGCCTGCCCCGAGGCAGGTGCTGCTAAGCCACGAAATCGAAGGCCAGAAACTGGTCGAGGAAGCCCTGGCGATTAATAACGGCCACAAGGTGGAATTACTGGTGCCTCAGCGCGGCGGCAAGCGCAAGCTGGTGGATCATGCCCTGACCAACGCACGCGAGGCATTGGGCCGCCGCATGGCCGAAAGTGCCTCCCAGCGCAAGTTGCTGGATGGTCTGGCTGATAAGCTGGACCTTGATAGTCCGCCCGAACGCATTGAAGTTTACGATAACAGCCATATCCAGGGCACGAATATGGTGGGCGGCATGATTGTGGCCGGGCCGGAAGGCTTTATGAAAAACGCCTATCGCAAGTTCAACATCAAGGGCGATATCGCGCCGGGCGATGACTTTGCCATGATGCGCGAGGTGCTGACCCGCCGTTTCGCCCGGGCACAAAAAGAAGACCCGGACCGCGAAAATGGCACCTGGCCCGATCTGTGCCTGATCGATGGTGGGCTGGGGCAATTGGGTGTTGCGCGCCAGGTGCTGGAAGATCTGGGCATTGACGATGTGATGCTGGTCGGTGTTGCCAAGGGGGTGGATCGTAATGCCGGCAAGGAAGTGCTGCATATCCCCGGCAAGGAGCCCGTGCGCCTGGATCAGAAGGACCCGGTGCTGTATTTCATCCAGCGCCTGCGCGACGAGGCCCATCGCTGGGCGATTGGTACACACCGTGCCAAACGGTCCAAACAGATTGGCAAAAGTGTGCTTGATGCCGTACCGGGTATTGGCGGGGCACGCAAAAAGGCATTGCTGCATCATTTCGGCTCCGCCCGTGGCGTTGCTGATGCGGGCCTTGCCGACCTGGAAGCCGTCGATGGCATCAGTGCCGCAATCGCCAGAAAAATTTATGATCATTTTCATGGTGATCATTGACGGTGCCTAAACCCTGATCTGCCGGGGGCGGGACGATTATGAGGATAGGACCCCAAAAAAGAAAAACGGCCCCCCGGGGAAGGGGACCGTTTGAATCTGCCGTGGTCGCGGGGTCGGGGGAGGGGAATTTGACCACGACAAAAGGGAAAGAGAAAACGTTAAGGGAAGCGGCAATGTGGGGAAATTGACCTGGGCGGCACATGGGCACATACCGCCAGACCTTTATCACATTGCGTTCCGGAGTTTTTTCAAGGGCAGCCTCCTGTGTTGCGTGAGATTGGCTTGCTTATGTTCTTAACCTACCGATTGGGGCGGGAAGGGCATAGCCGGCAATGTGACAACTGTGCGTTCTTAAAACAGAACGATCAGACAGATTGCAAAAGCACTCCGCATTCGGTTTTTATTTTTCCGGTTTAGGCCCGTCATGTTGCTGCCTGCCCAAATGGCCCATTTTGAGCAAAACATCGGGGGCATATCGTTGCGCGGCGCGGGGGATGTCAAAAATACCCTCTGCATTGCCGGGTATCATCCTATATCACCTTGCTTTTTCCGGTCAGGGGCGCGATACCCGGTGCGTTCTGCTGCCGTGGCAGGGCATCTTCGCGCGAAACGTCCATAAAATATCGGCTGATCAAAGATGCGCTATTTTCCTTCCTGGTCCTTGACCCGGTCTTCAACCGTGCTGCCTGACGAACGCCTGCCGTGGGGAACCATGTTTCCGATGGGGCTGCAACATCTTGTGGCGATGTCGGGTTCTACCATTTTGGGTCCGCTGCTGATGGGGTTTGATCCCAATCTGGCCATTTTGTTTTCCGGTATCGGCACGCTGATTTTCTTTATCTGCACCGCCGGGCGCGTGCCAAGCTATCTGGGCTCGTCCTTTGCCTTTATTGCCGTGGTCATTGCCGCCACCGGCTATGCCGGGTCTGGTCCCAATCCCGATATTGGTGGGGCGCTGGGCGGGATTATTGCCGCAGGTGCGCTTTATGTGCTGATTGGCGCAATTGTGATGGCAACGGGAACCGGCTGGGTGGAAAAACTGATGCCGCCTGCTGTCACCGGGGCTGTCGGGGCGGCGATTGGTCTTAATCTGGCACCGGTGGGGATCAGCGGCATTTCCGGCGATGGCATTCATATGCTGGTGTCCCTGTTAACCCTGCTGTCGGTGGCGTTGGTCTCCGTCTATGCCCCAATTGCGCTGCGCCGGGTTTCGATTCTGGCAGGGATTCTTCTGGGCTATGTGCTGGTGTTGATCCTGGGTAACGGTTTGGGCCTGATGCCCGCCATTGATTTTAGCGCATTGTCGCAGGCCGCCTGGTTGGGGATACCCAATTTTGTTGCGCCGCGTTTTGAAAGCGCGGCCATGGTGATGATTGCGCCGGTGGCGTTTATTCTGGTGGCGGAAAATCTGGGCCATATCAAGGCCATTGGCGGCATGACCAAACAGAATATGGACCGTTATATCGGCCGTGGTTTTGTTGGCGATGGTCTGGCAACGATGCTTGCAGGATCTGGCGGGGGTACGGGGGTGACGACCTATGTGGAAAATATGGGCGTCATGGCTGTTACCCGCGTCTTTTCAACCCTGATCTTTGTGATTGCTGCGGTGATTGCCATCCTGCTGGGGTTCTCGCCCAAATTTGGTGCGTTGCTGCATACCATTCCCGCCCCCGTTCTTGGCGGTCTTGGTGTGGCGGTGTTCGGCCTGATTGCGGCGGCAATGGTGCGTTTGTGGGTGGACAACCGGGTTGATTTTTCCGATCCGCGTAACCTGTTCACCGTGGGCATCACCCTGATTTTCGGGGCTGGCGATTTCACCGTCAAGGTGGGCGGCTTTGCCATTGGTGGAATCGGGACCGCAACCCTTGCGGCGATTATTCTCTATCAGGTGCTGAGCATCGGGCGTGGCAAGTCGGATCGTGCTGCTGCACAGGCCGCAGAAAACGACTGAATTTATCTGTCACAACATGGGCCGTGTTTTCGTTTTATGGCAAATGAACACGGCCCTTGTGGTTGCCCGCGCAAGCCTTTACTAATTGGGCGTCTTGGGGTCGTCTGGCCCTGTGGATTGACGATGATCACCCAATTAAACGCCCCAAATACCCGTATACAGGCCCGTTAATGAAAAACCAGATTCCAAATCTGCTGACTTTGTCGCGCATCATCGTGATCCCGGCATTGGTGCTGTCATTTTACATCGACGGACCGGTGGGGAACTGGCTCGGTTTTGCCCTGTTTGCCTTTGCGGGGATTACGGATTTTTTTGACGGCTATCTGGCGCGCAGCATGAATGTGGTTTCTCCGCTGGGGCGTTTTTTGGATCCGATTGCCGATAAACTTCTGGTCGCTGCCGCCCTGATGATGATGGTGGCGTTTGGGCGCATTTCCGGTCTGGCGGTGTTGCCGGCCGTGGTCATTATGTGTCGCGAAATCATGGTGTCGGGCCTGCGCGAACATCTGGCCGAACTGAAGGTGCCGTTGCCTGTGACGGTGCTTGCGAAATGGAAAACCACGGCCCAGATTCTCGCCATCGGCTTTTTGCTGGTTGGCGATGCCTCGCCTGATATCATCCCGTCGATTCTGATTGGGGATGTTTTGCTCTGGATCGCCGGTATTGTGACGGTGCAGACGGGGTATATTTATCTGCGGACAGGGCTTAAGCATCTCGACTGATCCATCTTCGGGGGCGTATATGGCGCGTATCTCAGTTCAACAAAATGATTTTGATCCGGGTGCGGAGCTTGCCGCCCTGACCGATGGCCGGACCGATATTGGTGCGGCCGTCAGTTTTGTCGGGCTGGTGCGCGATATCGCCGGGGGGGAAGCCGTCAGCGCGATGACGCTGGAACATTATCCCGGCATGACCGAACGCCAGCTTGAAAAAATTGCCAAGGATGCCGCCGAACGCTGGCCGCTCGATGATATACGAATCATTCACCGTTATGGCCGCTTGCTGGCAGGGGAACGCATTGTGCTGGTTATTACCCTGTCGGCGCATCGCCGGGCCGCGTTTGAAGCCTGCGATTTCATCATGGATTTTCTCAAAAGCCGCGCGCCGTTCTGGAAACGCGAAGAAACAGATAGCGGCGAAAAATGGGTTGCCGCCAAGCAAAGCGACGAGGCTGATTTGGATCGCTGGTAATGCTTTGCCCGTGTGGCTCCGCTAAATCGGGACGTATTTTGCCAAAATTCCGATAAGTTTTGTGAAGTCGACTTGCAGGACAGCCCCGTCTTTTACCTCTGTGGCCAACTTGTTCATTTCCGTAATGTCGGCGGCATTGATGGCGGTATCGAGTTCGATCTGTTTGTCCCGCAGTTTCAGCACGGCATTGGCGGCCTTGATGCGGTCACGTTTCAATGCAGCTTTGGTGTTTATGTCGGCCTGGTAATATTTTGCGTCAATCGCCTGAAAGGCGGTAATGGCCGCCGCGATCAGCTTTGTCAGATCAGACATGGGGGGCTCCGTTTGTCAGATAAAAAGGTCAATGAGGGCGGGCTATTTGGCCGTTGTGGCAGGGCCCATATCGCTTTGACCGGCAAGGGTTTGCAAAATCACGCTGTCGGCCTTGTGTTTTAACTGCTTCATGCCAAGTCCCTGATTTTCGGCAACAAAGGTCAGGCCATCTTCAATGTCTTTGAGTACCGATTGCGTGCTGATTTTGCTGTAATTGGCGATCTGGTTTTGCAGTTGAGCGCCCAGTTGCCCGGCAATGACAAAATCCTGCAAGGCGGTTTGATAGCTTTGCTGTTCATCGGCCTGTAATTGCTGCCATTGCTGCCACCAGGCCTTGATCTGGCCGGTGCGGGTATCGGCAGGGGTGGATTTATCCTCGTGGATTTTGTTGATAGCCGCCACCAGCGCGTCACGCCGCACCATAAAAACCGGCGGGGTTGTGCCCAATGTCTGGCCCAGCTTGGCGAGCTGGCGGCGCAGTTTTTGCAAAATGGGCCCGGCCTTGTGGATGGCACCAATACCAAACAGGTCGTCTTCGCCAATATCGGTAAAGATGGCGTCAAATTGCTGATATTGATGGCGCAGGTTCGCCATATCCTGTTGCCATTTGGCATTCACATCCGGGTCAATGGTGATGGCATCGGGATTTATCAGGACGGGGATGTTACTGGCCGTTAATGTGCCGGTAAAATTGTTTAGGTTGGCGATAAATTCTGCTTCCTGTACGTCCTTGCTTTGCACAGGTGCGGCAAACTCGGCCGTGCGCATGTCATCAAGCGAGGTAATTGCCTTGTCGGCAGCAAGGCTGAATTGATGGGCGGAAAGTTTAAGTGCATCCGCCTTTTGCGCACAGGCCGCCAGCAGACCCAGCATCAGCAGCATCATGCCACGCTGGCCGCATTTTTTGATGATGGTGTATTGCACCCTGATCTCCCCGGTTTGCAGTCATTGCCTTGCTGACGGGGTGCGGGGAAATTTGTGATGCGAAAGGGCCTTATCCCTTTTTGCTCAGCATAAACAATGCCTGATTGCCAAAGAAATTGGCAAGGGCGGAATGGCTGCCCAGGCTGACCTTCGATCCGCTTTCATTCAGGACCATTGAGCGTTCGATCACCAGATCCATGTCTTTGCACAGGGCCACAAAGTCGCGCACGGTGCAGAAATGGATATTGGGGGTTTCATACCACATGATCGGCAGGTTGGGGTTTTGCGGCATGCGGCCATGAAACATCAAATCAAACCGTGCCCGCCAATGGCCGAAATTGGGGAAGGAGACAATCGCCTTGCGGCCAATGCGCAGTAATTCGCCCAATACCTCGCGCGGGCGGTTGGTAGCCTGCAGGGTCTGACTAAGGATTGCGTAATCAAATGCCCCGTTGGGATAATCCAGCAAATCGCGATCCGCATCGCCCTGCATCACGGGCAGGCCCTGGGCCACGCAATTGCGGACCCCTTCGTTGGAAAGTTCAAGCCCGCGACCATCGACATTTTTGGTGCGTTTAAGGTAGGCCAGCAATTCCCCATCGCCACAGCCAATGTCGAGCACACGCGTACCCGGTTCGACCATGTCGGCAATCAATTGCAAATCAACGCGGATACGATCTGACGGTGTTGCGGCAGAAGGTGTTGTGGCGGCGGTTTGGGTGGGTGTCTGTGTCATGATATTATTTCAGCCCGCGCGCTTCGGCGGCCCCCTCGATAAAGCCGCTCAGGACCATGTGGAAATCGGGTTCGTCGAGCAAAAAGGCATCGTGGCCCTTGTCACTTTCAATTTCAACACAGCTGACATTGCACGATGCCGCATTCAGTGCATGGGCCAAACGGCGGCTTTCGGCGGTGGTAAAGCACCAGTCCGATGAAAACGAAATGACGCAAAACCGGGTGTTGGACCCACGAAAGGCTTCGGCCAGGCGGCCGTCAAATTCGACGGACAGGTCAAAATAATCCATCGCGCGGGTGATATAGAGGTAACTGTTGGCATCAAACCGATCGACAAAGGATTTACCCTGATGGCGCAAATAGCTTTCGACCTGAAAGTCGTGATCGAAGCTGTAGGTAATGCCGCCGCGATTTTGCAGCTTGCGGCCAAATTTGCGATGCAGGGCCGGTTCCGACAGATAGGTGATATGCGCCGTCATACGGGCCACGGCCAAACCACGGGCGGGCTTTTTGCCTTCCAGCAGGTAATTGCCGCCGCACCAGTCCGGGTCGGCCATCACGGCCTGGCGGCCAACTTCGTGAAAGGCGATATTTTGCGCCGAATGGCGATAGGAAGTGGCAATCGGGGCGGCGGCAAAAACGCGCGCCGGATAGCTTTTGCACCATTCCAGAACCTGCATGCCGCCCATTGACCCGCCAATAACGGCAAACAGGCTGTCGATGCCAAAATGGTCAATCAGCATGGTTTGCGCACGTACCATGTCACCAATGGTGATGACGGGAAAATCAAGCCCCCAGGGCTTGCCGGTTTCCGGGTTGGTTTCCTTGGGCCCGGTGCTGCCCAGGCAGCCACCAATCACATTGGTGCAGATGATGAAATATTTTTCGGTATCGATGATCTTGCCGGGGCCAACAATGGCACGCCACCAGCCTTCCTTGCCGGTAATCGGGTGCACATCATCGGCCACATACTGGTCGCCGGTTAGCGCATGACAGACCAGAATGGCGTTTGATTTATCGGCATTCAGTTTGCCATAGGTTTGGTAGGCCAGGGTAAAGGGGCCAAATTCAATGCCGCTATCAAGGCGCAATTTGTCATGGTCCCCCAGCACAATCTGATGGCCAGGCAGGGCGCGGCGAGAATGTGGGGCAGGGTTGGACATGGACGCTGTATTCCTTTGTAGGGCAACGGTGAAGTTCCAAATTGCGGCTTCGCCTGTTTTTTTGACTGTTCCAGTTAGGAACAGGCATGCTTTTAGTCAATCTTTTCTTTGCAAATGCCGGGCAGTTCCCTAAAACTGAGCGCCGTTTGGCAAAAGAGTGGATCATGGCGCAAATCGACGAAAAATTGGCAAATCTTGACCTGAACGGGTTGCGGGCGGAAATCGACGAGATCGACCGCGCCATGCACGACCTGATCATTCGCCGTACCCGTGTGGTGCAGGCGGTGGGTGCGTTCAAGGACCGGCAAATTGCCCAGGGCAGCAAAGTGCGTGTGCCCTATCGCCCGGCGCGCGAGGCGCGCATTATGCGCAATCTGGTGCGCAGCCATGAAGGCGCCTTTCCAAAAACCGCGTTGATCCAGATCTGGCGTGAACTGATTGCCGCAGGCACCCGCCTGGAAGCGCCCTATACCGTCGCCCTGTGCCGCGATGCCGACGGGCAGGATTGCTGGGAACTCGCCCGCCTTAATTTTGGCTGCCTGAATGAAATTATCGAATTTGATACCCAGCTTGAGGCCATTCACGCCCTGGAAGAGGGACATGCGGCTGTCGGAGTGTTTCCCGCGCCGGTGCCGGGCGAAGGACATTCCTGGTGGCCGTTAATTGCGCCCGATAGTGCGGTGCGGGTGGTGTCCAAGCTGCCCTTTGGCGGCCGCCCGGTCGGGCGTGGTGAGGATACCGAAGGCTTTGTTCTGGCCGCGATCGAGCTTGAAGAAAGTGGTGATGACCGCACTCTGTTTGTCGTAAAGGTGGAACAGCACGGTGATGAAGCCAGCTTGCGCAAAAATTTTGCCAAAGCCAGCCCCGGTTCGGCAATCCTTGGCGTTTTTGCGCCCGAGGGCGAAAGTCACGCTTTTGTTCTTGTTGATGTGCCGGGATTCCTTTGTAATCAGGGCGAAAATTTTAAACGCACCCTTTTGGATTACGGTTTGAAATGTGGTGATGTGCGGGTATTGGGGGCCTATGGCGTACCCATTCCTGCCGACGAAATGTAACGACCATACGACACTTTCCCCAGGGAGTTTCCAGTTATGACTGCGCCCACCCCCCGTCCCGGTATTCTTGATATTGCCCCTTATGTTGGCGGTAAATCCAGCTCTGCGGGTGCGGCCCGCGTGATCAAGCTTTCGTCAAACGAAGGCGCGCTTGGCCCCAGCCCCAAGGCTGTTGAGGCATTGCAGAAATCGGCGGCCAAACTGCATCGATATCCCGATGGCGGGTGCGACCTGTTGCGTGCCAAACTGGCCGAAAAATATGATCTGGAATTTGACCAGATCGTGTGTGGTGCGGGTTCTGACGAACTGATCACGCTTTTGATCCGCGCCTATGCCGGGCCGGGCGACGAGGTGCTTTATTCGCAGCATGGCTTTTTGATGTATCCCATCGCGGCCAAGGGTGTGGGGGCGGTGCCGGTAACGGCGGCCGAAACCAACATGACCACCAGTGTCGATGCCATCCTGGCCGCCGTGACCGAAAAAACCAAAATCGTGTTCGTCGCCAACCCCAACAACCCGACGGGTACCTATATTACCTCGTCCGAGGTTGCACGCCTGCGCGAGGGCCTGCGCGAAGACATCGTGCTGGTGGTGGATGCCGCCTATGCCGAATTCATGACCGGCCAGGAAGATTATACCGCCGGGGCCGAACTGGTGGCGGCGGGTAACAATACCGTCATGACGCGCACCTTCTCCAAGATTTATGGTCTGGGCGGGATCCGTCTGGGCTGGTGTTATGCGCCGCCTGCCATTGCCGATGTGCTGCAGCGTTTGCGCAACCCGTTCAATGTCGGTTTGCCCTCGCAGGAAGCCGGTGTTGCCGCCCTTGAGGACGATGATTTTGTTGATGCCTGCGTGCGCCACAATGCGGAAACCCGCGAATGGTTCCGCGAGGAAATCAACAAACTTTCGGACCTTAAGGCGCATCCGTCCTATGGCAACTTCGTGCTGGTTGAATTCTCGCAGGTTGACGGCAAAAACGCCGATGCCGCGAATGAATTCATGATGGCGCGTGGGGTGATCCCGCGCAAAATCGGGGCTTATGGCCTGCCGCAAATGTTGCGTATTTCCATCGGCACCCAGGAAGAAATGCAGATCTGTCTGCAGACAATTAAAGATTTTATAGCGAATTAAAATGACCAGTTCCGTATCGACGACCCCGCTGTTTGACAAAGTTGCATTCATTGGCATGGGCCTTATTGGTTCCTCTCTGGCGCGCCGCATGATCCGCGACGGCCTTGCAGGCTCCATTAGCTGTGCCGTGCGTTCCGAAGCCACCCGTGACCGGGTTCTGGAACTTGGCATTGCCAATTATGCCTATTGCGACATTGCTTCAGCTGTCGAAGACGCGGACCTTGTCATGCTGTGTGTGCCGGTCGGGGTGAATGAAACCGTCGGCGCACAATTGGCAGGCCACTTGAAACCGGGCTGCATCGTTTCGGATGTGGGTTCGGTCAAGCAGGCGGTTATTCGCGATATTGCCCCGCATCTGGGTGAAGGGGTGCATTTCGTGCCCGGCCATCCGCTGGCCGGGACGGAGCATTCCGGCCCCGATGCGGGCTTTCCTGAATTGTTTGAAGGCCGCTGGTGTATCTTAACCCCCATCCCCGGTGTACCAGATGCGGCCAATGCCAAAGTTCAGGCCCTGTGGGAAGCCTGCGGGATGCGCGTTGAATGTATGGATGCCGATCATCACGACCGTATTTTGGGCATTACCTCGCATTTGCCGCACCTGATTGCTTATACCATTGTTGGCACGGCAACCGACCTTGAAGATGCGATGCGTCAGGAAGTGATCAAGTTTTCCGCATCGGGTTTTCGCGATTTCACCCGTATCGCCGCGTCCGACCCGACCATGTGGCGCGACGTGTTTTTAAACAATCGCGAAGCGGTGCTGGAAGTTCTGGGGCGTTTTCAGGAAGATTTGATGGCGCTTCAGCGGGCCATTCGCTGGGGCGAGGGCGACAAGCTGTTTGATCTGTTTTCGCGCACCCGCGAAATTCGCCGCGGCATTGTTGATGCCGGGCAGTATTTCACCAATTTCTCGGCCGAGGGTGAAGACCGCCAGGCGGATCAGACGGGTAGCAAAAAAACGGGCGATGCAGGCGCAAAGCCCGCTCCTGTTTCCAGTCAATAGGATGAGGCACTGGCGGCGCGTTGCTTGCCGGTATTTCTACGGGGTGGTTCGCGGGCCAGGTTTGTGCACCTCACTTTTTAAAAACGTCGTCTGATATGTAGTCCGGAACCGGGGGAAGTCTTCTGCCCGGTTTTGGCCCTGGCGAGATATTCCAGCAGGATTGTGTTATGGCATTTGCCAAAAACGTTTCCAGTCATCCGGCTTTTGCCCGCTTCATGCCATTTGTCTTTGTGTTCCTCTGGAGCACGGGATTCATCGGTGCGAAATTTGGTCTGCCTTATGCGGAACCGTTTGTCTTTTTGTTCACGCGGTTTCTGATTGTTATTGTCGTCATGGTGCCGGTGGTATGGGTGATGGGGGCAAAATGGCCCGCACGCCTGCGTGACGTCCTGCATATCGCTGTTGCCGGGATGCTGGTGCATGGCATTTATCTGGGTGGGGTCTTTGCCGCCATTGCCCAGGGGCTGCCAGCCGGTTTGTCTGCTCTTATTGTGGGGATGCAGCCGGTTTTAACGGCCTCGGTCGTTGGGGCGCTTTTGGGGGAACATGTGACCCGTCGGCAATGGATGGGGCTGGCTTTGGGGCTGGTCGGTGTCGGGCTGGTGCTGGGCCCCAAAATTGGCGGTGGGTCGGGCATAACGCCGCTGGGTATTTTGCTGGCGGTCGGGGCGCTGTTGGGCATGACGGCGGGCACACTGTATCAAAAACGGTTTTGCACCGGCATGGATTTGCGGACCGGAACCGTTATTCAATATTGTGCCGCGAGCATGACCGTCGGTCTCTTTGCGCTGTTGTCGGGGGAAAGTTTCCATATCGACTGGACGATGGAATTTGTGCTGGTCATGGCCTGGCTGGTGCTGGTTTTGTCGATTGGCGCGATCATGCTGTTGATGGTCTTGATCAAACAGGGCGAAGCCACCCGCGTTGCCAGCATGTTTTATCTGGTGCCGCCAACGGCGGCCTCGCTGGCGTGGTTGCTGTTTGATGAACATATCGGCTTTATGGGGCTGGCCGGTTTTGCCGTGGCGGCACTGGGGGTGGCATTGGTAATGGCAAAGCGTTAGGTTGCAGGTATCAAACATTTTTTGGAACCTTTCAAACGCGGCCAGACCAGCAGCGGGGAAAACCAGTTGGCAGACGAAACACAGATACAAAATCAGGAAAAATGGGTTTTTGGCTATGGCTCGCTGTTATGGCGGCCGGGCTTTGATTTTGTCGAACGTGCGCGTGCCCTGCTGCGGGGGTATCACCGGTCTTTTTGTATTTATTCGCATCATTATCGTGGCACGCCGGAAAATCCGGGGCTGGTCCTGGGCCTGAATGCCGGGGGCGAATGTGTGGGCAATGCCTTTCGCATCGCACCGGAAAAATGGCCCGAGGTCAAAGCCTATCTGGATGAACGCGAATTGGTGACAAACACCTATATCCCCGCCGATGTCGAGGTGGAACTGGCCGATGGCCGCCATGTGATTGCGCATACCTATGTCGCCGATCCCACCCATCAGCAATATGCGGGAAACCTGCCGGTGCGCGAGGCGGTGGAAATTATCGTTGCCGCGCATGGCAGTGTTGGCCCAAATCTGGAATATCTGGAAAATACGGTTCATCATCTGGACATGATGGGCATTGTTGACCCGCCCCTGCATGACCTGATGGATCTGGTGCGCCGTGAATATGGCGAACTGAATATGGGGGCCGGTATCTGATCGGTCCCGGATGGCGGGACAGCAGCGGCACAATAAACAAACCCGGACTGACGGGGAGACACCCGAAAATATAGTTTCCGGGAAAATTGGGGGACGGAATGTCACACGTTACGACAGCAACGGGCAAGGCCGGGGGCGTTCCCGTTATTGCCTATATCCTGCTTATTGCCTGTGCCTTGATGTGGGGGTCAAACCATGTGGTGGCACGTGGGGTCAATGCCAGCGTACCTTTGCCAGCCCTGGCTTTTTGGCGCTGGATGGTGGCCTTGCTGTTGTTAACGCCGGTTTGCCTGCATCATTTACGCCGGGATTGGGCCGTGTTGTGGCAAAACTGGAAAATCATTTTTCTGATCGGCACGACCGGGACTTTCCTGTTTACCATTGCCATTTATCTGGCGGCCTATAACACCACGGCGGTCAATACCGGCCTTTTGAATGCCACCACCCCGATTTGGGTATTGTTGTTTGCCGCCCTGTTAACGGCCGATAAACCGCGTTTGCAGCAATGGGTTGGCGTTCTTGTCGCGGGCTTGGGCACGGCGGTGATTATTGCCAAGGGCGATATTAACGTCTTGTTGCAAATGAATTTTGTGTCGGGGGATTTATTCGCCCTGATTTCGGCCATGATCTGGGCGGCCTATTCCATGTTGCTGAAATATGCCCCGCGCGGCATTCATCCATTCAGTCTTATTTTCGGCTCTATCATGGTGGGGATGCTCTATCTGACCCCGATTTATCTTTGGAGCATTCTGATTAATGGCGACCCCTATTTTACCTGGCAGAACCCGGCCTGGCCGGACATGGTGAAAATTGCCTATATTGGCGCGGGGCCTGCCTTTTTGGGGTATTTGTTCTGGAATCGCGGGGTTGGCATGGTGGGCGCGGCCAATGCCGGGGTGTTTTTGTATCTGATGCCCGCCTTTGCCAGTGTTTTGGCCGTTATTTTCCTGGGCGAGGAATTGCACCTGTATCATCTGGGCGGCATTGCCCTGATCGCGGTAGGTATTTGGCGCGCCACCCGGCGGGTTGCGGTACCTGCACCGGCAAAATAGCTGGCGTTTGCATGGCCGTTGCTTGGCGTTCTGGTCGGAAATAAAATGATAAAAAGGCCGGTCAGGGGGGCTGACCGGCCTTTGCGGCATCTGGTTCGGGATGTTTTATGCCGTGCTGTGATCGCGGGCGTCTTTGCCGGTGTTTGGCCCGGCACCCTCATCAATGCCCGGTGTGGGCGGTGGGGCAGGCAGGTTGAATTCGGTTTGCGCCAGTTTTTCCAGCTCGCGGGTGCGTTCGTCAATCCGGCGTTTGATTTCACGCATGAATGTTTTGCGATCCAGGCCCGGTTCCATCGGCGGCAGATATTCCAGTGTCACCTTGCCGCTATATTTCATAAATTTTGCCCGCCCCCAGAACATGCCGGAATTCAGGGCAACCGGAATCATCGGAACATTGGGGAATGCCTTGTAAAGGGCATAAACCCCCGGATGATAAGGGCGGTCCGAACCCGGCGGCGTGCGTGTGCCCTCGGGAAAAATCACGATCCTTGCATCGCGTTTCAGCGCACCTTCCACGCCCTTGATCATGTCCTTCAGGGCCGATCCCCCGGCGGAACGGTCGACCGGGATCTGGCCGGAATATTTCAGAAAAAGCCCAAAGACAGGAATGCTGATCAGTTCCTTTTTCAGGATATAGGCCGGGTCATGCAGCAGGGTATGAAATGTCAGGGTTTCCCAGGCGGACTGGTGTTTGGAAACCAGAATGCACGGCCCCTCGGGCAGGTGCTGTTCGCCGAGCACGCGCGGTTCAAGTTTGACTGTAATTTTCAGCAGCCACTGAACCCATTTGCACCAGAAACGCCCGGTTTTCTGGCCGATTTTGGGGCCAAAAAACAGGAAAGGCCATAACACCAGGCATTCAACTGCGGTGCCGCCAAAAAACAGGATGTTGAAAATCAGGGCACGAAATGTGCTCATCTTTACGTCCTTTAAGCCAGATACATTGCGTCTTGGTCTTTTAGGGGGTTTTGCCGGTAATGTGAAACAAATGCTTCATATCGGCGAAGCCGCCAAGGGCCGTGGCCGATTATCCCCGGCCCGCCGCATTTAAGGGCTGCAGGGGCGCGGCATTTGCGTCGGGTGCCGCGGAGCGATCAGGCAGGCCAGCCGGGGCATTTGCCGGTGTCATCGGGGTGCCCGCCGATAACTGGCTGTCGTCTACCGGCATGTCGGGTGCGGGCGGCATACTACGCCGTGTTGCGGGAAACCACTGAAGAATTTTGTTTCGCAAGGCCGCAAACAGATATTTGTTATATTCACTGGCAATCAGCGCGGCACTGCCAGGCCAGCGCCACCAGTCATCGATTTTGACATTTTCCGGGAAAACCGGGTGGGCCACAATCTCGACATCGGGCATCAGGTTATGAAATTCCAGCAAGGAACGCGGCATATGGTAATTGGCCGTGACGATGCGCAGGCTGCGATAACCCTGTTTGTAAACCCAGGTTGCGGTTTCAATGGCATTGCCACGGGTATTTTCGGCGATATGACCCAAAACGATGCAGCAGGCCACCAAATCGAGGTCCGCATTGCCGGCATTCAAAAGCTCGTCAACCTCCACCCCGCGATAGACACCTGAAATAAAAAGCTTTTTGGCCAGGTGTCGAGCCAGCAGGCGGCGGCCTTCACTTAACCGTTCGCTGCCCCCGGTCAGCACGACAATGGCATCGGTCTTTTGAAACGGATTGGCAACCCGGTCGGGAATTTGCGAGACAAACCAGAAAAAGCCGAATGACCAGATAACAGCCAGCATGATCAGCGTCGAAAACAGGAAACGCACGCGGCGTGACCGACGACGATTCTGGATCGATCGGGGGGCAGTCCGTTTCTTTTTCATTCCGGTGTGCCTTTATCGGCGCCGGGACGCAGCCGCATCTTGGGTCTCCCGTAATTATTTGCAGGACACATCAGTGTCGCTAAAGCGCGGATGCGTATTTACGCATATTCTGGGTGGGGTTGTCTGGCAGGACCAGGCAGGTTTTCTGGCAAAGTTTAGAGGGTAAAATACCCTTAAATCAATGCTGTGCTTATAACATTTTTCGCAATACCCGAAGCACGGTGCGTTTTGCTGTTAACCAGGCCACAGCCGAAATTGCCACCGGCACCATCAGAACCAGAACAAAAAACAGCGGCAAATGAAGATTGTCTGGAATTTGCCATCCGGCGCGCAAGCCCAGATAGCCAATCAGGATCGAAACCGGCAGGGCGATGGCAATGCCAATCAGGCTGCCCAGAAACGCCAGCCGCATGGAATGGCGGGCAAATTGTTTGGCGATATAGCTGTCCGCCGCACCAATCAGATGCAAAAGCTCGATGATGGAGCGATGAATGGAAAGACCGGAGCGGGTGGCAAAAAACACCGACAGGACGGTTGCGGCAAACAAAACGCCAATGAGCGCGACCAGCGCCATTTCCACCGAGACGGCCACATCGCTGATGCGTTCTAGCCATATGCGATGATCATCCAGCACGGCCTCAGGCGCGGTGCGTGAAACGGTTGCTTCCAGCACGCTAAAATCAAAGCCGCTTTTGGGGGTGATTTCGATAATGCGGGGAATTGGCAGGTCGCTGATCATTTCATTGGGACCCAGCCACGGTTCGAGCAATTCTGCCATTTTATCGGGGCTAAGCTCGGCAATGCGGGCAATGCCCGGTTGGCCCGATACGGTATCAATAATGGATTGCACCCGTTTTTCCAGGGCTGCTTCACGGTCCTTGGGATCAAGTTGTGTCAGCCCGGTTGGCGGGACCTGAATGGTCAGGCTGCCATCAATCTGGCTGGCCCAGCGCCCCACGGTATCGTGCAGCACGGCAAGGCCGACAATGGAAAATGTCAGCAATGCCACCATCAGTGCAACGATACTGGGCAAAAACCGGCTTGAGGAATCGTTCTCAAGGGGCAAATGCGAAGGGCGTGAACGGAATGCCATAATGCCTGGTTATATCCTGTTTTGGGTCTTTATCGGTTTGCGCCTGCGGGCGGGCGTTGTGTTGGTTTATGTCTGCGGGCGATGGTCAAGGTCGTGGATGGTGCCACCTTCCAGCAGCCAGTGCTTGTGCCCGAAACGACGTATCAGGTTGCGGTTATGGGTGGCGATCAGAACCGTGGTACCCAGCTTGTTGAGTTCCTCGAACAGGTATAACAAACGCATGGCGATGCGGTCATCGACATTGCCGGTGGGTTCGTCGGCCAACAGCAGGGCCGGGCGGCTGATCACGGCGCGTGCAATGGCAACGCGCTGCTGCTGCCCGCCCGACAGGCGCGACGGCACCGCGTTGATCTGGTCGCCAAGACCTACCCATTCCAGAAGCTCGGTCACGTTTTTGCGGATTTGCAAATCTTCCACCCCGGCCACACGCAGCGGCAGAGCGACATTTTCAAAGGTGGTGAGATGATTGATCAGGCGGAAATCCTGAAATACCACGCCGATTTTGCGGCGGATGGCGGGTAATTCGTCGCGCGGGATGCGGATATTGTCACGGCCAAAAATGGTGATTTCGCCACGGGTCTGGCGCAGCGCCAGATAAAGCAGGCGCATCAGGGTCGATTTACCCGCACCCGATGCCCCGGTTAAAAAATGAAAGCTGCCGCGTGTCAGGGAAAAATTCAGTTCACGCAGAACTTCCGGTCCCGATTCATACCGGACCCCGACATTGCGAAAACTGACAACTTCGTTCACCTGCGTCCTCCTGACTGCGAATGGGATCATCCCGGTGGTGTTCGGGACCGGGCGACCCGCAATGATGGCACAAACAGCCTTATATCCGAAAATGCCTTAAAAATGCGTGGATTTGCCAGGCCGGACCTTGCAAAAGACGGCATGGCTCTGTTTTAACATAAAAAATTGGTGCCCGAAGGCGTGTTTTTCCCTTCTGTGAGGTGATTTAAAGCGCAGTTTATTCCCCGCCGGGGCGAGCTTCTGTTATCTTTACTTAACAGTCTGTTAAATCGGCGCTATTTACATATAGTATAGGACGACGAAAAGCGGGGGGTGTTCGTCGGCTGTTTTTACTGTATCCCTTGCGTCCGAATTCCAGCTGCTGACAGCTTTATGCCAGGTTTGCAATGATCATAACTTGCCCAGAATGTTCTAAAAAATACTCTGTAAAGGCCGAGTCAATTGGCCCGAAAGGCAGAACTGTACGCTGCAAGAATTGCGGCAATAGCTGGCATCAGGACCCGCCCGGTGCAAAACCGGCGGCACCGGCAGCACCCGCGCCATCACCGGCACAGGAAAGCGCGCCATCCTCCTTTGAGGATGCGATGTCGCAAACCGGTGATGCGGGGGGCGCACCGTATAATGGTGATGTCGATCCGGGCTTTGAAGGGGCGGACCGCATTCCCGATCCGCCGCCCTTTCCGCGTCAATTGTCCGAACAGGAAACTGCTGCGCCGAAATCGAAAAAAGGCATTATCGGCTGGATCATTCTGATTCTGGTTTTGGTTGGTGTGGGGGCCGGGGCCTTTTTTGCCAAGGATACGCTGATCAATCTTTGGCCGCCGATTGCCAAGGTTTATTCGATGGTGGGGCTGAATGTGCCTCATGTCGGCGAAGGCCTTGATATCAAGGAAATGCCGCCAACCCGTGAAGAGGAAGACGGCGTTGATGTGCTGGTGGTACGGGCGGAAATCGTCAATGTCAGCAGTGTGGACCGGCCTTTGCCCTATTTGCTGATCGAGCTGCTTGATCCGCTGGATCGTGTGGTGCAGCGTAAAAAGGTCGCCCTGATTTATGACGAAAGTGCGGTTCAGAGTGACCCCAGTGCCCCGATTCAGGAACAGATTTTGCCGGTTGGCAAAAGCCTGAATGTGGAAACCAAAATTCGCAAACCGAACCCGACGGCAACGCGCCTGCAAGTTACCTTCCTTGACCCGCGCGAGGCGGTTGACCAATAAGATTTTTATTCGGTTGGATTATCGGCAGGCGGCCTTTTATCAGGGTCGCCTGTTTTGTTTTGCCTTGTCTTGTTTATCAGGGAAGCGTCTTGCCGGGACAATGCTTCGGGGTTTTTGCCGTTAAAGACACATCGCTTTAAAACCGCTTGAGTAGCCGGTCGATATAGTCATGTTCGATTTTCGGGCGTTGCGGATCACCGGAGCGGCGGCGCAATTCCTGAAGGATGCGCCAGGTTTGGTTCAGGGTGTCGGCATCGGGGATGCGAACACCACTGCCACCATCAACCGGGCGTCCTAGCGGGTCGCGCTGGCCCGATCTGCCCATTTCATCAAGCAACGGCATCATCCTGCTAAGACCTTCAAGCGCCTGGCCAAGCGAACCGATGCCATCACGCAGGCTTTGCAGGGCCTGTTGCTGCTGTTGCAGGGCCTCGTGCTGGCGACCGTGTTCCAGTGCCTCCGTGGCACGTTTCATGGCGTCAATGGCACTTTGCAGGCCGCTGCTTTGCCCAAAGCGGTCAAAACTTTCATTTTGTGTCAGGGCATTGGCATCATCTGAAAGCTGTTGCTGGCTGCGGGCGCGGTTTTGGCTGCTGGGGGCATCATTGCTGCGTTGGTCGCCCTGGTCCATCAGGTCCTGCTGGCGGCGTGCCAGGTCGCGCATGCCATCGAGCATCTGGCGCAGCGGGCGGGCCATGTCGGACCCCTGGCCTTCGGGGCTGATCTGCATGTTTTCAACCAGTTGGCGCAATTGTTCGATCAGGTTTCGGGCCTCGTTGCGCGCGCCCGACCTCATCAGATCGCCGATCTGGTCAATAACGCGCGACAGGTCCTGTTGTTCGATCATTTTGCCAAGCGGGGCATTTTTCGATTTTTGCGGCTGGTCCTGTTGGGCCAGCGCGGACATATAGTCATTCAGGGCCTGGCGATATTGTTCGATCAGGTCGGAAATTTGCTGTTCGCTGATATCGGGGTTGGACAGGGCCTTGAGCAGGTTTTCCTCGGCCTCGATCAGGTTGCGTTCGGCCTGGCCATATTGGCCGCGTTCAATTTGTTCGGCAATGTGCCATAAAAGGTCGCCCACATTGTGCTGATAGGCAATGTCATCGAGATGTGCGGACAACCGGGCTGTTGCCACCGACAGCCCCAGGAAAATGCCAATATCGCCCCCGTAAGCCTGCGGGGCGTTCAAAACCGGATAAAGGCTGTCGCGCCATTCGCGGGCCCGTTCAGGGTAGCGCAGCAGACGTTTGCGAATATCAATCAGCTTGCGGGCAACGGGATGGGTAAATTCCCGTTCCGGCAGAACGATGGACTGAATATTGCTTTGGGCCGTTTGCCCGGCATTGTCGGTTGCGACCAGTTGCAAATTAACCGGTAAACCAGCCCAGGGATGGGCGATCATATTTAAAAAATAGGGTCCGTGCAAATTGTTGACGGACGGCAAATATTCAGCACTTCCAGAAGGTTGCCCGGGTGTCGTTGTCGTGGCCGCATTGTTTGCGGCCCCGTTATTGCCCGATGCGGGCCGATCGTTGACGTCATCGCTGGCATGTGGCCCGGTCAGGTCGATGGTCATGGCATCGGTCCGGCCATACAGGGCGGGTGGCGTTGTCTCAAGCCGTGGACGCACGACAAGCGCAAGTTTGCGCAGCCCGTAATCATCATTGGCGATGTAATCAAGATGCACATGGTCGCGTTTGGTTGCCGTGGGCGGGGCGACAAATGCCAGCACCGGCGGCATATCGGGGATGATGTCCACGCTCAGGGTCAGGCGGCTGGTGCCCCAAACCGTGATATTCCAGTCGCCAGGCTGATCAAGCGGTGTTGCCACGCTATAGGTGTTATTGCCGCTTTCGTCCCCCAGGGTATGTTCGTGTCCGTCGGGCGAAATCAGGGTAGGTTTCCAGGCGCTGACAATATTACCCGACAGCACGGTTCCGGCAGGAACGCGCAAATGCACATGGTGGTTGTTTGTATTTTTTTGTGCGGTGCTGTCATTGTCCGGTTGGGGGCTGGTGTTGCCGGTGTTGCGGAAGGTACCAAAGCCGTAATCAATTTCGTCAGACGGGGATACCCGCCTTTCCCCGGACACTGCGCCTGATGGCGTGGCCGTGTTCCCGTGCGTGCCGGATGCGGCAAAACCGGTTTCATTGGCGGTGACATAGGTGATGTTGTTTTCGGTAGCCGGATTAATGGTGCGCGGGACTTTGCCGGTATAGGCCGGTGGCGTGACCCACAGGCTGGCGTTGAACTGGGCGGTGCCAAGGCGCCCGATCGGGTCAAAGGCGGAGGCAAGGCGGTCGCCATATTTGCCATTGGCACTCAGGATACCAACAAATAACAGCAAAACCGGAATAACGCTTAACCCGAACGGGTCCATTTTTGCCAGCACGGCACGCGGGCGCGGCAGATGCAGTTTTCGGGTGCGTGCCGCGTTCACGCGCAATTGCCGCTGCCATAAATAGGATGTCAGCGCATCGTCGGAAGGCAGGATGGCATCACGCTGGGTCTGGATCGGGGTGTGGGGCAAATGATTGGCGGCCTCAAGGCGCGCCATCACCTCGAAGGCGGTGGGAGGCTGCCAGGCCCGCCAGACAAAGACGCAACCGACAAGAATGCCAATCACGGCCACGGCCAGAAGGGCGATATGAATGATCGGAGGGAGAAAAGCGAAAAGACCGGTCAGCGCCAGGCCGAGAAGAGACGCCATAATCGCCAGCACGGGGATCAGGCGCGGCCACACCTTTTCCCACGTCAGAATATGACGTGTAATCGCAAGGTGGCGTTCCAGCCGGGCGGAAGTGACCAACATATTCACGCAAACGGTCCTGTCGTGGATCCAATCATCCCAGTTTGGACGCCTCATACGCAAGGTCAAGCAAAGAGAGCGTGAGCAGATGGAAAAAGGACCGCGCACTTCACGGTCCTTTGTCATCTTCATGTTGTTGGCGAGGGTCGGGCTGGTTGCCTTTAATCCAGCCAGCCCGGGATTTTATCAAGACCGATCAACTCGTCGATGGACTGGCGTTCGCGGATCACGGCAAATTTATCCCCGCTGACCAGAACTTCCGGCGTCAAGGCACGGGTGTTATAGGTCGATGACATCACCGCGCCATAGGCCCCGGCCGAACAGATTGCCACCAGATCCCCCGGTTGCAGGGTGTCGGGCAGTTTGCGGTCCTTGCCGAATGTATCACCGGTTTCGCAAACCGGACCCACCACATCAACCGTTGCCATTTTATCCCCATCACCTGCTTCGTTTACGGCGATGATTTCGTGATAGGCGTTATACAGGGTCGGGCGGATCAAATCGTTCATTGCGGCATCAAGAATGACAAAGCGTTTGGCTTCGCCATCTTTGATATACATGACGCGCGATACCAAAATCCCGGCATTACCGACAATCAGGCGGCCCGGCTCCAGGGTGATATGGCAGCCAAGATGCCCCACCGTTTCACGCACCATCTGGCCATAGGCATCGGGCAGGGGCGGTGTTTCACCCTGATAGGCAATGCCAAGCCCGCCACCCAGATCCAGGTTTTTAATCTCGATCCCGTGGGTGCGCAGTTCCTCGACCATGCCTGCCAGGCGGGTAAAGGCCTCGCGGAACGGGGTCAGATCGGTAAGCTGCGATCCAATGTGCATGGCAATGCCGGTAACGTCGATGCCGTCCATAGCCGCTGCATCGCGATAGACTTCAATCGCGCGGGTCCAGTCGATGCCAAATTTGTTTTCGGCCTTGCCTGTGGCGATTTTTTCATGGGTTTTGGCATCGACATGCGGGTTGATGCGCAGCGCGATGCGGGCCTTTTTGCCCATATCCAGGGCCACGCGGTTTAGCTCGATCAATTCGGGGATCGATTCGACATTGATCTGGGCAATGTCGGCCTCCAGGGCTTCGCGCATTTCGGCATCGGCCTTGCCGACGCCCGAAAAAATCACCTTGGACGGCGCAATACCGGCACGCAAGGCCCGGCGCATTTCACCAACCGAAACCACATCGGCCCCGGCCCCCAGTTTGGCAAGGGTCTTGATCACGGCCTGGTTTGAATTGGCCTTCAGGGCATAACACACCGTGGCATCCAGCCCGTCAAACGCGCTGGCATAAACCTTGTAATGGCGTTCCAGCGTTGCAGTGGAATAGCAATAAAACGGGGTGCCGACCTGCTGTGCAAGGTCAGGGATCGAAACGCCTTCGGCGCTCAGAACACCATCAACATATTCAAAATGGTTCATTGGCTGGGATAGCTCCGGGGGTAATCTTTGCCAGCATCCGTTGGCGGTTCAGGCGGGCCTTTTTTGCCACATGCGGCAACGGCCAGTCCCATGGTCACTGCCAGCGCCAAAATCAGCGCGCGCGTGCCCGGGCGGGTCATTTTCAGATCTTTCATTTCAAAAACCTTTCCTTTGCCGTAGCAACCGCCTCGCGCACCCGTTCCGGGGCGGTGCCGCCAAAACTTTTGCGCGCCGCAACCGATGCTTCCACGGTCAAGACGTCAAAAACGGCGGCGGTAATTTTTGGCTCGATCTTCTGGAGTTCTTCAAGCGGGATCTGGTCCAAATCACAGCCCAGCGTTTCGGCCAGCTTTACGGTGGACCCTACCACATGGTGTGCATCGCGGAACGGCATGCCCAGTTCTGTTACCAGCCAGTCGGCAAGGTCGGTTGCGGTGATGTAACCGGCCCCGGCAGCCTTGCGCATGTTATCGGCAAAAACCTTCATATCGGCGACCATGCCGGTCATGGCGGCAACACACAGCCCCAAATGGTCATGGGCAAAGAAAACCGGTTCCTTGTCTTCCTGCATGTCCTTGGAATAGGCCAGCGGCAGGCCCTTCATCGATAACATCAGCGAGTTATAACACCCGACAATCCGGCCAATTTTGGAGCGGATCAGCTCTGCAGCATCGGGGTTGCGTTTTTGCGGCATGATCGACGACCCGGTGGAGAATTTGTCGGACATGCCGATAAATTTGAACTGGGCCGAACACCAGATCACCATTTCCTCGGCCAGGCGCGACAGGTGCATGGCGGTAATCGAGGCCGCATTGAGATATTCCAGGGCAAAGTCCCGGTCCGATACGGCATCCAGCGAATTGGCTGTCGGACGGTCAAAGCCCAGGGCTTCAGCCGTTAGGTGGCGGTCAATCGGGTAGGGTGTTCCGGCCAGGGCAGCGGAGCCCAGCGGGTTTTCGTTCATGCGTGCCTTGCAGTCCGCCACGCGCGAACGGTCCCGGCCAAACATTTCAACATAGGCCAGCATATGATGGCCGAATGTAACCGGCTGGGCAGCCTGCAGGTGGGTAAAGCCCGGCATCACGGTATCAACATGTTTTTCCGCCTGGCCGATCAGGGCTTCCTGCAAACCGGCAAGGCCAGCTTCAAGATCGTTCAGGGCAACGTCGCGTACCCACAGTTTGAAATCGGTGGCAACCTGGTCGTTGCGTGACCGGCCAGTATGAAGGCGGCCTGCCGCCGGACCGATCAGGTCGCGCAGGCGGCTTTCGACATTCATGTGAATATCTTCAAGGGCGGCGGAAAACACGAAATGGCCGCTCTCGATTTCTTGAAGAATGCGCTCTAGACCTTCGATGATTTTCTCGCCATCCTCAGCCGAAATGATGTTTTGTTTGACCAGCATGGCGCAATGGGCTTTGGACCCCTGAATGTCCTGGGCATACAGGCGTTTGTCAAACCCGATCGAAGCATTGATTTCTTCCATGATGGCGGAAGGGCCTGCTTCAAAGCGACCGCCCCACAGGGCGTTGGCGTTTTTCTGGTCGGCAGAGGTCTGGTCGGTCATGTTGTTTTCGCTTTGGTCTGAAAGGTGTTTGTTGTGAAGCCACTGCTTCAATATATGAAACTTGGCGTGATTGTCGCCATATCTGCCATTTATGCAAGCCCTGCCTTTGCCAATGTGGATGTCCCTGACGAACTTTCCAAACTTGACAGCACAACACATGCAGGCCCGCTACCCGATAAAACGGCGTTTAGCGATGAAAACGGCAATATTCACGACCTGAAAGATTTTCAGGGAACCGTGCTTTTGGTCAATTTATGGGCGACCTGGTGTGCCCCTTGCGTGAAAGAAATGCCCGATTTGAACGAACTGGCCGATAAAATGGCCGACAAACCGTTTCGGGTGCTTGCCATCAGCCAGGACCGGGGCGGGGCACAGGATGTGCAGGCGTTTTACAAAGAAAACGACATCCATAATCTAGACACGGCGCTTGATCCCAAAGGCGTGATGGCACGTTCCTTTAAAGTGCGCGGTTTGCCAACCAGCATTCTGATCGGGCGGGATGGCAATATTATCGGTTATATTGAAGGCATTGCCCCCTGGACGGACCCGGCGGTGATCGATTATTTCACCCGGCTGACCGAAATGTGACGCCGCCCAGGTTAACCGGCAGTGTCCTGATATTCCTCACGCAGGGCATTATAAAGGCGGCGGAACTTTGCCAGCCGGGGCTGGTATTGGGCGTGGCGGTTTTGGTTGGGTGTTAAAATGTCTTCGATGGCGGGCGGGGTACAAATTTCCGCGATTGTGCCCTCGCGCAGCGCCAGCCGGGCGAGGCGGGCCGCGCCAAAGGCCGGGCCTTTTGTTCCGCCCTGATAGCGGGCAAGGGGTGTTCCCATAATATCGGCAATCATCTGCGTCCAGTACAGGCTGCGCGCGCCGCCGCCAATTACGCCGGGCAATTCGCAATAGGTGCCCGCCGCATGCAGGCAGGATTGGGCATCGGCCAGGGCAAAGGCAACACCTTCCAGCACCGCCTGTGCCATATGTTCGCGTGCGGTATCGGTGCCAAGTCCAAAGAAAACCCCGCGGGCATAGGGGTCATTATGCGGGGTGCGTTCACCACTGAGATAGGGCAAAAACATCAGTTCGGACGGTTTTTTGTGTTGGGCTTCAATGCGGTTCAAAAGGTCGCCGATATTGGTTTCGCCCAGAATTTTTGCAATCCAGGCCAGGCAACTGGCCCCGTTTAACAGCACCGCCATCTGAAACCAGCGATCCGGGATGGCATGGGCAAAGCTGTGCAGCAGCAATTCCGGTTTCGGGCGATAGCGGTCGGAGGCGACAAAAAGCTGTGACGAGGTGCCCAGCGAAATAAAGCCCGATCCGTGGGTGACAGCCCCGGCCCCCATACCGCCGGTTGCCGCATCGCCCCCACCCCCGGCAATCACCACATTTTTTGCCATGCCCCAGCGTTCGGCAAGGTCAGTACGAAGTGTGCCGGTGGGGTCGCTGCCTTCAAACAGGGCCGGGATCTGATCACGGTCAAGGCCGGTTGCGGCAATGGCATCGTCATTCCAGGTGCGGTTTTCCTCGTCCAGCCACAGGGTGCCTGCCGCGTCGGACATTTCGGTGGCCTTTTCCCCGCACAGGCACAGGCGGATATAATCCTTGGGCAGCATTACGGTGCGAATCGCGTCAAATACATCGGGTTCGTGTTTGCGCAGCCACATGATTTTGGGGGCGGTCATGCCCGACATGGCAACCACGCCTGCACGCAAAGGCAGGCCAGGCAGGGCGGTTTCCAGTTCGTCACATTCGGTTTTGGCGCGGCCATCATTCCATAAAATGGCGGGGCGCAGCGGCGTATCATCGGCCCCCAAAACCACGGCACCGTGCATTTGCCCGGAAAGACCAATGGCGCGGACTTTTGCCAGCGCCCCCGCATTGTCCTTCATAATCAGGTCAATGGCGTTCAGGGTGGCTTCCCACCAGTCGGCGGGGTTCTGCTCGCTCCAGTAGGGGTGCGGATTGCTAATCGGCAGGGCAATATCGGCCTCGGCAACAATTGCGGATGCGTCATCCATCAGCAGCGCCTTGACGGCTGATGTCCCAACATCGATTCCCATGAACATGAGGTCTGCCTCCCACTGGTTTTATTGTTTACAGGAGTACAACTTCAGCCCGTAATATCAACCTCTTTGATTGTGAAAGTTCGGCAATGGTGCCAATGACGGGCACAACAAAAAAGGCCATCGTCCCGAAAACGATGGCCTTTGATGTTTTTTCGATCCCGGATTAGCGGGTCGGGACCGGTTCGTCGCCGGAATAGTCATAGAAGCCACGGCCCACCTTGCGACCAAGCCAGCCAGCCTCGACATATTTGACCAGAAGCGGGCAGGGACGATATTTGGTATCGGCCAGGCCATCATGCAGAACGTGCATGATCGAAAGACAGGTATCGAGACCAATGAAGTCCGCCAGTTGCAGCGGCCCCATCGGGTGGTTTGCGCCAAGGCGCAACGCGGTATCGATCGACTGCACATTGCCTACACCCTCGTAAAGGGTATAGACGGCCTCGTTGATCATCGGCAGCAGGATGCGGTTGACGATAAAGGCCGGGAAGTCTTCGGCACTTGCCGTGTCTTTGCCCAGTTTTTTCGTCAGTTCATGAATGGTGCGGTAGGTTGCCTCATCGGTGGCGATACCACGGATCAGTTCAACCAGCTTCATCAGCGGCACCGGATTCATGAAGTGCATGCCCATGAATTTTGCCGGCCGGTCGGTATAGGATGCGAGACGCGTGACCGAAATGGACGAGGTGTTGGTCGCAATAATCGCATCCGGCCCCAGGACCGGGCACAGCGACTTGAAGATCTGCTTTTTGATCTCTTCGTTTTCGGTCGCGGCTTCGATCACGAGATCACAATCCGACAGGAAGGCATATTCCACCCCGGTGGTAATCCGGGACAGGGCCGCATCCTTGTCTGCTTGCGAAATCATCTCTTTTCTGACTTGACGGTCCATATTCTTGCCGATCTGACCCAGCGCCTTTTCAAGCGCCTCTTCAGATACGTCAAGAAGGCGGACGTCATAACCAGCCAGAGCGACCACATGGGCAATCCCGTTGCCCATCTGACCGGCCCCGATCACGCCGATTGTTTTGATATCTTCCAATGAAGCCATAGTTCCCCACTCATCCTTATCCAAAAAGGATATGACTATTTGTCGAGTTCACTCGCCAGTGCGGGAAGGGCCTCGAACAGGTCCGCAACAAGTCCGTAATCGGCAACCGAGAAAATCGGCGCATCTTCGTCCTTGTTGATCGCGACAATGACCTTACTGTCCTTCATGCCGGCAAGATGCTGAATAGCACCTGAAATGCCTACCGCAATGTATAGCTGCGGTGCAACAACTTTGCCGGTTTGTCCCACCTGCCAGTCGTTCGGGGCATAGCCGGCATCAACCGCAGCGCGTGATGCGCCAATGGCCGCACCCAGTTTGTCGGCAATCGGCTCGATCAGATGGAAGTTTTCAGCAGACCCCATGCCACGGCCCCCGGAGATCACAACCGCGGCTGCGGCCAGTTCCGGGCGTTCCGACTCGGTCAGTTCCTGACCGACAAAGCTGGACTTGCCAAAATCGGATGCAATCGAGACGTTTTCAACGCTGGCCGAACCGCCTTCGCCTGCCACCGGATCAAAGCCCGTGGTCCGCACGGTAATCAGTTTCAGGCTGTCGGATGACTGCACGGTGGCAAGGGCGTTGCCCGCATAAATCGGACGGACAAAGGTATCGGCACTTTCAACATCGATGATGTCGGAAATCTGCGCAACGTCCTTAAGGGCGGCAACACGCGGCATGAAGTTTTTACCGGTGGTCGATGATGCAGCCAGAATATGGCTGTAATCACCGGCCAGTTCCGTAACCAGACCCGCCAGGTTTTCAGCCAGGGCATGACCATAGGCGGCATTGTCAGCCAGCAGAACCTTGGAAACGCCTTCGGCCTTTGCGGCGGCATCGGCAATCGCAGCGCAGTTTTCACCGGCAACCAGAACCGTAATGTCGCCGCCGATTTTTTTGGCCGCGGCGATGGTGGAAAGGGTCGCGCCCTTCAATTCGGTATTGTCGTGTTCGGCAATAACAAGAATGCTCATTGGACCTGCCCCCGCTTAAATTACTTTGGCTTCGTTACGAAGCTTGTCGACCAGTTCGGCAACATCGCCCACCTTGATGCCCGCTTCGCGGACAGGCGGTTCCGTTACCTTCAGCGTTTTGAGGCGCGGTGCCGTCTCAACGCCAAGATCGGCCGGTGTCATGGTTTCAAGCGGCTTTTTTTTCGCTTTCATGATGTTCGGAAGCGAGGCATAGCGCGGTTCGTTAAGGCGAAGGTCGGTGGTGACAATGGCCGGAAGGTCCAGCTTCACCGTTTCCAGGCCGCCGTCAACTTCACGGGTGACATCCATTTTGCCATCGGCAATGGCAACCTTGGAGGCAAAGGTGCCCTGCGGCCACCCCAGCAATGCGGCCAGCATCTGGCCGGTCTGGTTGGCATCATCGTCAATGGCCTGTTTGCCCAGGATCACCAGATCCGGGCTTTCCTTGGCCACAACTTCCTTTAACAGCTTGGCAACGGCCAGCGGCTGCAATTCGTCGTCGCTTTCAACCAGAATGGCGCGGTCCGCACCCATTGCCAGGGCGGTGCGCAGCGTTTCCTGGGACTGCTTCACACCCAGGGAGACGGCGACCACTTCACTGGCAGTACCGGCTTCTTTCAGGCGGACGGCTTCTTCAACGGCAATTTCGTCAAACGGGTTCATGGACATCTTGACGTTGTTGAGTTCAACGCCTGACTGGTCCTGTTTGACACGGATCTTGACGTTGTAATCCACAACGCGCTTAACGGCGACAAGAACCTTCATGACAGACCTGTTCGTTTTTGTTGTCTAACCAATGAGCATATCAGCCCGAAAAGCCCGATATGCCCGGTGTTACTGTTTTCCCTGCGATGCACAATAATTGCCATCTACAGGATTGTCAATTTACGTAAAGAGGTTAACGTTAACGATAACTTCTTTACTAAACATATCTGATGCTTGTCCATCTTGATAAGGGACAAAATCAGCCATGAATAGAGGTTTTGTCCATCTTTTCATTATCGTGTCAGACCCGGTTGCCACAAAACATCGCCTTTGCCACCATTATTGGCGTAGCGCGAGAGGACAAACATGTGGTCTGACAAACGGTTGATGTATCTGACGGCCTCGGGATTGATGGTTTCCATTTCGGACAGTTCGACAATCAGGCGTTCGGCCCGGCGCGAGACAGTCCGCGCGACATGCAATTGTGCGGCAAGGGCACTGCCGCCGGGCAGGACAAAGGACTTTAACGGCGCAAGCCCGGCATTGATGGCATCAATTTCCTGCTCCAGCCGTTCGGTCTGGCGGGCGGTAATGCGCAGGGCCGGTTGATCGGGGCTGTCATCCGTACCGTCGCCGGGCGTGCACAGATCCGCCCCCAGATCAAACAGGTCATTCTGAATACGGGCAAGCATGGCATCAATGTTTTCGTGATCGCCATGTTCGGCGCTGTGCAGGCGGGCGACCCCGATAACGGCATTGGTTTCATCCACCGTGCCGTAGGCGTCAACGCGAATATGGTTTTTGGCAACCCGTTTTCCGTTGCCCAGGGCGGTTTTGCCCTTGTCACCTGATTTGGTGTAAATGCGTGTAAGCTGAACCATGTTGTGGGAATGTTTTCCGTTGGTTTGTCGATGAACCCGTTACCGGCAGAAGCAAAGCATTCTGCCCTAGTGATGCCCAATGGCGAGGACTGAAAGGATGAGCAGAAGGACGATGGCACCAGCCTGGGCGATGATGCGCCATTGCATCAGCTTGTTGGAGGTGCGTGCACTTTTGCCCCGGGCCATTGTGACAATACCCAGCACCAGAATGATGCCGACAGCCGCCATCGCCAGCAAAACACCGATTTGCAAAAACGCTGCCATCTCTCATCTCCGTTAAGACCTGCCTGATATGTAATCTGGCGCGGTATTTCAGCAAGGTGCCTGGCCCGGTGTCGGGATGGTGCAGGAATATGGTGCCTGCGCCATCCATTTGGCAGGGGCCGGTCGGGTATGCTGCGTCAATCTGTCGGGCAGGGCAAGGTTTGCTGTCACGGAAAGATAAAAATTCCTGCATTAACGGCTTGGGTCATTGAAATTTTCACCTTTAATAAGGTCGGTGACACTGCCGAAATTAAAGCCGGACACGAAAAAGAAGCCAGCGTGGGGGATCGCTGGCTTCAGGTTTGTTTGCCCGTGTTTTGCAACCATGATTGTTGCGAGCAGATAAAACCGGGGCAGGGGACGGCCCCGGTTTATTCGTTGAAAAAATCTGCCGCTAATTATTGATGAAACAGGCCGCTTTTGCCGTCATAGGACATTTCGATCTGGTTTGTGCCGCCGCCAAATTTTGCGACCGACTGTTTGCCGGTCACATCGGTGACGATGGTCGAGCTTTCAAAATGGCCTTCCAGCCAGATATAGACATAGGTGTAAGGGGTTGCCTGGATCTGCTGGGTGGCCAGAACCGACGTGGCGGAAATCGGTTTGCGGTCCTGGATCTGCTGGTTGACCTGGGCGGTCTGGGACAGGCCAAAGGTCAGAGCGGGATATTTGTCATAGGGCATGTCGTTCTGGGCGGCAAACGTCCCGGACCCGATCGCGGGATTCTTCACCGGCTCGCTAAAGGTTGCGGTCTGACCGAAGGTATAGACCGACCCCGTCATGGCCGGGCCAGGCTGGACTTCGGACAGTTTGGTGATTTTTTCGCCATTTTTGCCCGCCGATGCCGTCGAGGCATAGATCCAGTATTCTTCCGACCACTGAATGGTATTGCTCTCGAACGGATCGAAGGCCACCCAGATCACATTTGCCGAAGAATTGCTAACCGGTTTTGCCAGTGCGACTTTCTGCTGCGCCCCATTGATGGTGTCGAGGTCCTTGGGATCGATATTGAGGGTGAGGGTGAAATCCATGATGTGCTCCTGAAAAATTTATTGTCTGAGCATTTTGCTCGCAGAAAGAAATAGCGTTAACGAATTGCGCGTATAACGGGAATAGTTCCACTGAGGTTAGTCTCTAAATACTTCTAATGTGTCGGAGGTGGAAACCATAACCAGGGGCAGTGAAATGGACCGTTATATATTCAAGGGTTTTCCGATTTACGATCAGGTGGCATTTGCGAAGCTGGAGCAGTTATTTAACGAAAACCGTTCATTGATAATGGCTTCAATGCCGTGGCTTGTGGCGGAACTGATCGAGGATTTTGGATTTCGTGTGGCGCTGGAGTTTATTTACCAGCATGGAGGGCGCAAGATATATCTGAAAAATGACCGGGCCGATCTGGCCCGGAAAATGGATTTGAATATCTCGCATAGGTTGCATGACCGGATTTTGCATTTTTCCAGCAGCAGTGGCTATGTTGAAATTCCGTCACCGTGGGGGGTGTCGGAATCCATTCGTCGCGCCATGATTATGGGCGATTATTCCAAGGGGATGAACCGCGAGGAAATTCGCCAGACTTATGGCCTGTCCAGTCGGGCGCTCACCAATATTTTCAGCGTCAACCGGGGATAGGGTTGCCTGGGCAATGATCCGGCCGGGCAGCGGGTCATTGCCAATCGTCTCGCAAAACGGGCCTGTCCTGGTGTGTTTTTGGCTGTCGCAATTCTGATGATGTAAATAGCGGGGCAGCTTGGCAAAGGGCGACATGCCCCTGTGCGATGGGATTTGCCAAAATTGCGTTTGAGGACCGGCTGATTTTCGGCCTGGTATGATCTGGATGCTTTTCATTCCGGAACGAAGCGATTACCAAGGCGGCAGGATCAATTTTATATGGGCCCCACACCATGACCAGCCGCATTAAGGATGCTGCCCTGGCAGCCAATATTACCCCCGAAACCCTTGCCTGGCGCGAGGTGATTTGCCCGGTTACCGCGGCTTATGGCCGCTATGTTGCCAAGCGGGACCTGCGGGGCAAAACCATCGTCAGTTTCCAGCATGTGCTGGAAGATACCATTCCCACCCTGCTGCCTTTTGTGCAGGCAGGCGCAAGGGTAAAGGTTGGCGCCTGCAACCCCGATAGCACCGATGATGCGGCAGCGGCCTATCTGGCGGCAAACGGGGTGGAGGTGCATGCCTTTTCCGGCATGACACCCGACGAATATGCCAAAAGCATTGATATTTTAAGCGATGAGCCCGCCGATATTATCGCCGATATGGGCGGCGAGTTGATCGAAGCGTTCGTGAAAAAAGGCCACAAGGTGGAAGGCGCGCTGGAAGCCACCACAACCGGTGTGCACCGGGTTGAAAAGCTGGCGCTGAATTTTCCGGTGTTTAACTGGAACGATATTGCGATTAAGGATCGCCTGCATAACCGCCACCATGTTGCCCAGGAAATGTGGCCGGTCTTTTCCAATGTTACGGGTCTTGCCCTGTATGGCCGCACGGTGCTGGTGATTGGTTTTGGCCCGGTCGGGCGCGGCGTGGCCGAACGGGCGCGCAATTTGGGTGCGGTTGTATCGGTGGCTGAACGCGACCCGGTGCGTGCGCTGGAGGCCCAGCATCATGGTTGTGCGGTGGTGGATCTTGAAACCGGCCTTAAAAACAATGCCATTATCGTAACGGCGACCGGACTTTCGGGGATTTTGGGCAAGGCGCAGCTTTCACAGGTGCGGCGCGGGGCGGTTTTGGTCAATGTTGGTCATTCCAATACCGAAATTGATGTGGCCTGGCTTGATACCCTGCCGCGCACCCGTATGCGCCGCCACATCGAACGGTTTGACCTTGATGAAAACAAACAGGTTTACCTGTTAAATCGCGGCAGCCTGCTGAACCTTGCACCGGGCATGGGTGGTTCGGGCAAGGATTTGTTTGACCCGTTTTCGGCCATTTTGTTGCGCGGCATTGACTGGCTGGCATCGGGCGGGGCGGCATCGTTCAAACCCGGCTTCTGGGATTATCCGGCTGATCTGGAAGTAGAAATCGCCCAGCGTATTCTGGCCTCGCACAGCTAGGCCCCATCACCGCAATACACATGCAAAAGGCCGCAGGACCTGATGAAAGCACTGGAATGGATCGAAGACAGACTCTGCCATGCCGGGAGCCTGCGGCTTTATTGCGGTGGGCTGGCCGTGCAGGCCTATGGCGGGACGCGTCCGTTAAATGATATTGACCTTTTTATCCCGGCGGCCAATTTCGCACCGCTGGTGGACGAATTGCGCGACCATATTCGCAAACCCGCCATGCGCCAGCGCGAAGCAGGGTGGGATCTGACCTATGTGCAGTTTGTTTATGATGGCATCAAAATCGAAGTTGGCAGCGATGATCGCCCGCTTATTCAAAATGGTGCCAGCGGCGAATGGTGTCCGCTGGAAATTGATTATACCAGTGCCGAGTATCGCAGCATTGCGGGCTTGAGTATCCCGGTTATGGCCCGATCACACTTAATCGCCTATAAACGCATTCTCAAGCGCGATGTTGACCGGGTTGATATTGGCGAAATCGCCTGAAACGGGTGCGGTGCAACAGCTTTGCATCAAGGCTGGAATGTTTCTTAAAAACATTCGCAATATCAGATACTTGACTGATACATTTTATTACAAATTTTCCTTAATCAGGCATAATTCTGCGACCGTGATGTGGTTTAACCGGCCTATGGGCAACGGCCTGTTTCAGGCGGGGCCATTCAGGGGCAAAGGACACAATCATGCGTGCGATAAAATGGATTTTCTGGTTTTTTCTGGTCGGTATTGGTGGCCTGTGGGTCGCCGAACATCTGTATTTCTGGCAGCAGGAAAATGTCATTTTGCTGCGCAATCAGTTTTTGCAGCTGAGCGGGGTGATGGCGATTTCGGTCATGAGCCTGATCATGATCCTTGCGACCCGGCCCAAATGGCTTGAACCCTATGTGGGCGGGCTCGATAAAACATATCGCTTGCATAAATGGCTGGGTATTGCCGCACTGAGTTTGGCGGTCATTCACTGGCTGTGGAAAGAGGCGCCCAAATGGTTGAAGGGACTCGGACTGTTGGATTTCAGGCGTCCGCCGCGTCCCTCGCAGGAGGGCTGGAGCCTGTTACAGGAATTCCTGGCATCGCAGCGTCATTTGGCCGAGGGGATTGGCGAATGGAGCTTTTATATTGCCGTTGCCTTGATGGTGATCGCACTGGTCAAACTGGTACCATATCGCTGGTTTGCCAAAACCCATAAATTTATTGCGTTTGCCTATCTGGCCCTGGTGTTCCATGCGGTGGTTCTGTTTAACTTTGACGATTGGGCCGGGGCAGGTGGCGTGTTGCTGGCCGTGTTTTTGGCAGCAGGGGCCTATAGTGCCGTTTTGGTGCTAACCGGCCGTGTCGGGCGTAAATCCACGGCCATTGCGACACTTGAAAAAACCGAATATTTCCCGGCCATCAAATCGCTGGAAGTAACCCTGAAGGTGGATCAGGGCTGGCAGGGGCACCGGGCAGGGCAGTTCGCCTTTGTCACCTTTGATCGGCAGGAAGGCGCACATCCCTTTACCATTGCAACACCCTGGAATGCCGGGGACCGTCGTCTTACCATATTGATCAAGGCCCTGGGCGATTATACGGGTGCCTTGCCCGACCATTTGCAGGCCGGGACCCGTGCCCGAATCGAAGGCCCCTATGGTGCCTTTACTTTTGATGCACGGGGAAACCGCCAGGTCTGGATTGGCGGTGGCATTGGCATCACCCCGTTTCTTGCTCGCCTGAAGGAACTGGCCGAACTGCCCGCCGAACAACGCCAGAATATCGACCTTTATCATGCCATTCCGGTTGAGGATGAAACACTTTCGGCCCGTCTTAAAATGCTGGCCCGGCAGGCTGGTGTGACATTGCATATCATCGTTGACGGACGGGATGATTTATTGACCGGCGCAAGATTGCGTCGCGATGTGGCGGACTGGAAAAGTGCCAGTTTCTGGTTTTGCGGGCCGCGTCAGTTTGGCAATGCCCTTTATCGTGATTTGACGGGCAATGGCCTGCCATCCAGGCGGTTTCATCAGGAGCTTTTCGAGTTCCGCTAAAACCGGCTGATTACATAAAAAACCGGTTGCAAAGCATTCCCGCTTTGCGACCGGTTTGATTATTCAGGGGGGAAGTGGCTGGATATCAGGCGCGATAACCGATTCGCAAATTGCCCCAGTGTTTGCCGTTAACCATGATCGGCACGTCGCATTCCTTCATGAAAACCACGCGGTCGCCCATATCGCGAAAATAGGTTTGCAGCAAAACCGGCTTGGTATTGCGTGCGGCCATCAGCCCGGCGCGGTCGTCAAAAATGCGGCGGTTACGCGCATTGCCCATATTCCATACCGGGTCATTGGGGCGCTGTGGCTGGCTGAAGGCCTTGTTGTGGGTGGGAAGATAGCCATTCTGGTCCACTGCGGCGACAAACACGACATGCGAGTCCTTGCCCAGGGCGGCTTCCTGCAACGGGGCAAAATGGGCATCGGTGAAATTCAGGAAGGGGGTGGTGAATTGTTTGGGGTCGGTGCCCTCAATCAACTGGTATTTCGGGCGCATCAAATCTTCAAGTTTCAGTTCGCCCTTGCGCACGGCCTCGTCAAACAATTTACCCAGTTGCTGTGCCAGCGGTTTGCCCAGTTCGGCAATTTTTTCATCATGGGCGCGGGTTTTGACCAGCATGTCGTCAATCACCCTGTGGGCCTCTGGTGTGAGCTGGTCAAACTGGATATGGGCACCCAGGCCTGAAACGGCCTTGATCCTGCCATGCAGGCGGGTGTCCTTTTCAAGCGTGATTGAAACCGGTTTTCCGGCATCTTTTTCACTGGCGTCAATTCGGGCGAGCAGACCGGCCGTTGACATATCGGCCGTAACGCCCGTGCGCCGGTCGCCCTTGCCAAAGTCCAGTTCAATATCAACCGCAATCGGTACGCGCCGGTGTGTTACGGATTCCGCCGTGCCTTTGCCGTGTTCCGTTGCGTTGGTGGTGCGCAGAACCGCCCGAAAACGTTCGTCCATTTCCGTTACATCCTGGCGGATGGTGGATGCAAGGCCGCGCAGGTTTTCCGATGTATCACGGGCATTGCGGGCCTTGATATGGGCCGTGCCAATATCGTCGGTAATACCCTGCATGTGGCTGGAAACTTCCTTGGCGCTGGCTGAAATGTCCTCTATCGCACTGGTTTGATGTTGGATGGCATCGGAAATGTCTTGCGACAGTCGGCTGACCTCGTCAATCGATCCGCCAATCCCCTCGATCGCGCCAACGGCCCCTGATGTTGCCTGCTGGATGGCCCTGATTTGGTCGTTAATATCGGAAATGGCCTTTTCAGTTTGTGTCGCCAGATTTTTGACCTCGTTGGCGACCACGGCAAAGCCTTTTCCGGCTTCTCCGGCCCGGGCGGCCTCGATGGTGGCATTCAGGGCCAGCATTTTGGTCTGGTCGGAAATACGTTTGACGATATCAACCACCTTGCCAATTTCCTCGGCGGTATCTGACAGGCTTGCCATTGTGCTGGTTGTTTCCTGCACGCGTGACACCGCCTGGCTGGAAATATCGCTGGTTTGATGGATGCGCTGGGCGATTTCCTGGCTGGAGGATTGTAACTGGTCGGTCGCCGAGGCCACGGTTGCGATATTGCCCGTGGCAATGCCGGTGGTTTCGGTAATGCGTTCCACCAGTTGGGATAATTCGCGCGAATCGGTTTCCATCGTCAGGGAAACGTCTTTCATGCGACCGGCCTGAAAGCCGACTTCGGAAATGATATTGTCGGTTTCGCGTTCAATGATTTCCGAAATCGCCTGTATTTCGCTGTGCGCACCGGTATTGGCGCCAGAAGCGGGGGCTGTGATACGGGCCAGCAGGTGCCCCATATCGGTACAAAAAATGCCGCGCAGGGCATCACAGCAGGCTTGTGCCTTGCTGGCACGCAGGCGAGAGGCCACCAGCCGCAAGGCACTGGCAATAATGCCGTCATAGGCGGCAATAATTGTTGTGGCCGATGGTAAGGGGGACAGGTTTGCGAGTGGATTTTTGGACAAATCGCGGGCAATGGTTTCCGGTCCACTGGCACTCAGCAGGCTTTGCCAGTATTCCGCCATTAATGCCCCCAGGTCCGGCGCGGGGGATGTGCCGGCATTGGCAAGGACTTGGCAAAATTCCTGTGCGATCTGGTTTAAATGCGGCGCGACAATGTCAAACGCGGCAAGCGCATGCGATTGTGAAGTAGCACCGGGGGATGCCTGACGAATATCCATGAGGAACGTCTCCTGTTGATTTACCGGTTTCGCCCGGTAATTCATTTTCTTGTCATGCAGCCTAGCCCTTTATGGGGGCCAAAGTCATTTTGTACTTTAGGCTATGCAAAAAAAACGGATGCCAAAACCCGGCACCCGCAAGTCTGGGCCAGTTGGCCCCGGTTCGATGAATGTAAGGTTAGCGGCCCAAAAGTCCGCGTGTGATAACCTGTGCCTGAATTTCGGCCGCCCCTTCAAAGATATTGAGGATACGGGCATCGCACAAAACCCGGCTGATCTGATATTCGGTGGCATAGCCATTGCCGCCATGAATTTGCAGGGCATTATCGGCATTGGACCAGGCGACGCGCGCGCCCAACAGTTTTGCCATCCCGGCTTCGATATCGCAGCGAATATCCTGGTCTTTTTCGACGGCGGAAAAATAGGTCAATTGGCGGGCGATCATGGTTTCCACCACCATCCAGGCGATTTTGCCGTAAACCCGCGGGAAGGCATAAAGCGGTTTGCCAAACTGCACCCGTTCCTGGGCATAACGCATGCCAATTTCCAGCGCATTTTGCGCCACACCCACGGCACGGGCGGCGGTTTGGATACGGGCGGATTCAAAGGTGGCCATCAATTGTTTAAAGCCCTGGCCTTCCACCCCGCCCAACAGATTTTCCGCCGGAACGGTAAAGCCATCAAAACTAAGCTCGTATTCCTTCATGCCGCGATAGCCCAAAACCTCGATCTCGCCACCGCTCATGCCCTCCGCCGGGAAGGGGGTTTCATCAGTGCCGCGCGGTTTTTCCGCCAGTAACATCGAAAGGCCGCGATAACCGGCTGCATCGGGGTTGGTGCGCGCCAGAAGTGTCATCAAATCGGACCGTGCGGCGTGCGTGATCCAGGTTTTATTGCCCGTCACCTTGTAGCTGTCGCCATCGCGAAGGGCGCGGGTACGCAGATTGGCAAGGTCGGATCCGTTATTGGGTTCGGTAAAAACGGCGGTGGGTAAAATTTCGCCCGATGCCAGCTTGGGCAGGTAATGTTCCTTTTGTGCATCCGTGCCACCCAGGCGAATAAGCTCTGCGGCAATTTCGGAACGGGTGCCAAGCGACCCCACACCGATATATCCGCGCGAGAGTTCTTCGGTCACAACGCACATGGCGGTTTTGCCCATGCCCAGCCCGCCAAATTCTTCGGGGATGGTCAGGCCAAATACACCCAGTTCCGCCATTTCATTGACGATTTCAATCGGGATCAGTTCGTCGCGTTCGTGCCAGCCATGGGCGTGCGGGGTGACTTTTTCATCAACAAAACGGCGGAACTGATCACGCACCATATCCAGGGTTTCGTCTTCCATGCCGCTATCGCCAAATCGGCCGCTTGCCAGGCTGTCATTGATTTCTTCGGCAATGGCGCGGCGGGTGGCATCGCTGTTGCCCTGGGCGATCAGGGTTTTGACTGCGCCATTCTTGGCAAAATTTTCCAGGGCATCTTCGGGTGTTCCCAGGGCACCAAGGCGGATGATTTCACCCTGCGACATGGCAATGCCACCACAAATTTGCGCCAGATATTCGCCAAATGCCGCCTGGGTGATCAATTGTTCCAGCCGTCCCAGGCGTCCCTGTTCCGCAAGCCGGTTGGCCCAGGCATTCATTTGCCGAAGCGCATTGGTATAGGTGGCAAACCAGGCAAAGCCGTGGGCGGCAAACTGGTGATCTTCCATGCGCCCGGCATCAATTTTGCCGTTTTCACATACGGTCTTTTTCACCGCGTCGCGTGTTACCTCGTAAAGCGGTTCCAGTGCGCCAAGCGCCCCGGCGCAAAGATCTTTCAAATCGGGGATCAGGGCATTGTCTGTCATGGCATTCATGGCTTTATCCTGTCTGGCACGCAATCTGGATGCGGGTTCGGGGCTTGTTGAAACGGGCGATATTCTGGCTGATCACACGATCGTTTTAAAGCGGGTCGGGCGATATACCGGTTTGACCAGGCGGGTGATCCTGCCCGAAATGGGCGAATTTCCGGCAGGATCACGCCTGTCACAATCGAAGGGGCATCAGGATAGGGCCAATGGGAAAGCCGCCATCCCCGCCTGTGGGATTATCCTTCGACCGCGTCTTCAAGGGTACGCATGCCCGGTCGTTTGGCCTGGACCAGAACGGCCATGTTGCCCGGTTTATGCTGGTTACGCATCATTTGCATATGGGCGCGCGGAATGTCGTCCCACGAAAAGACTTCCGACATGCTGGGATCAATGCGGCGTTCGATCACCAGTTTGTTGGCCTGTGCAGCCTGTTTGAGATTGGCAAAGTGGCTGCCCTGAATGCGTTTTTGCCGCATCCAGACAAAACGGGCATCGAATGTCAGGTTAAAGCCGGTGGTGCCGGCACAAAACACCACCATGCCGCCCCGTTTGACCACGTTGCACGATACCGGGAAGGTTTGTTCGCCGGGATGTTCAAATACAATGTCAACATCCTCCCCCTTGCCGGTAATCTCCCAGATCGCCTTGCCAAATTTGCGCACCTCTTTCATATAGGCGCCAAATTCCGGGCCATTAACGGTGGGAAGCTGTCCCCAGCAGTCAAAATCCTTGCGGTTGATCACGGCCTTGGCCCCCAGGCCAAGCACGAAATCGCGTTTGCTTTCATCGGAAATGACGCCAATGGCATTGGCCCCGGCCGTGGTGATCAACTGGATCGCCATTGACCCCAGCCCGCCGGACGCCCCCCAAACCAGCACATTGTGGCCCGGGCGCAAAATATGCGGGCGATGACCAAACAGCATGCGATAGGCGGTTGCCAGGGTCAGGGTGTAGCACGCACTTTCTTCCCAGGTCAGATGTTTGGGGCGCGGCATCAACTGTTGGGATTGCACATTGGTAAATTGCGCAAACGATCCATCGGGCGTTTCATAGCCCCAAATACGCTGGGTGGGCGATAACATCGGGTCGCCACCGTTACATTCCTCGTCGTCGCCATCATCCTGGTTGCAATGAATGACAACTTCGTCGCCAACCTTCCAGCGTGTCACCTTCGACCCAACCGCCCAGACAATGCCCGACGCATCGGAACCGGCAATGTGGAACGGTTCGTTATGGACATCAAAAACCGAAATCGGTTTGCCAAGGGCGGCCCAAACACCATTGTAATTCACCCCTGCGGCCATCACCAGCACCAGGACCTCGTGCGAATCCAGGGTGGGGACATCCACCACTTCGCACTGCATTGCGGTATCAGGCTCGCCGTGGCGTTCGCGCCGGATCGCCCAGGCATACATCTGTTTGGGAACATGGCCCAGCGGCGGAATTTCGCCGATCTCATAGAGGTCTTTGACGTCCGGTCCACCCGGGTATGAAATGACTTCAGCGGCTGTATTCATGGCCTTCACTCCTTTTTCGGGCCGCGTAGGGCACGGGATGGCGGCTTGGCGGTTTGGGCGCTAGTGACACACCGGCGAGTCTTCGATGGCGATGGTGCCTAACGCGTTGGTTTTTCTGTCTTGCGTAATTTCTCTTTTATCGCGATGCACAAATTGTTATATAATTACCCAGTAAATGTCTAGTGGGTAATTTAAGAACGTTTTCGTGAAATTTTCGGAAAGCATTCTGGTAACAAATGTACGCGAGGCCGCCATGTCATCTGATCGCACACGCACTGCAACATCGCCGGAACGCGACCGCCCCTGGCTGATTCGCACTTATGCCGGGCACAGCTCGGCCAGCGCGTCCAATGCGCTTTACCGGCAAAACCTGGCAAAGGGGCAAACCGGGCTTTCGGTGGCGTTCGACCTGCCCACACAGACGGGCTATGATTCGGACCATGTGCTGGCACGTGGCGAGGTGGGCAAGGTCGGGGTGCCGGTATCGCATCTGGGCGATATGGAAACCCTGTTTGCGGGCATCCCGCTTGATAAAATGAACACGTCCATGACCATCAATGCCCCGGCGGCCTGGTTGCTGGCATTATATATTGCCGTGGCGGAACGGCAGGGGGTGAAGCGGGCTGATTTGCAGGGCACCACCCAGAACGACATCATCAAGGAATATCTGTCGCGCGGGACCTATATTTTTCCGCCCGCGCCCAGCCTGAAGCTGATTACCGATGTGGCCGCCTTTACCTATCGCGAAATTCCCAAATGGAACCCGATGAATGTGTGTTCCTATCATTTGCAGGAAGCCGGCGCGACGCCGGAACAGGAACTGGCCTTTGCCCTGGCAACGGCAATTGCCGTTCTGGATGCCGTGCGCGAATCGGGCCAGGTGCCGGAAGATGACTTTGCCAAGGTGGTGGGGCGGATTTCGTTTTTTGTGAATGCGGGCATCCGGTTTGTCACCGAAATTTGCAAGATGCGGGCCTTTTGCGAATTGTGGGATGAAATCACCCGCGACCGGTACGGCATTGCCGATGAAAAATACCGCCGGTTTCGTTATGGCGTGCAGGTCAATTCGCTGGGGCTGACCGAACAGCAACCAGAAAACAATGTGTATCGCATCCTGATCGAAATGCTGGCGGTGGTATTGTCAAAAAATGCCCGGGCGCGTGCCGTGCAGCTTCCCGCCTGGAACGAGGCCTTGGGCCTGCCACGCCCGTGGGACCAGCAATGGTCACTGCGCCTGCAACAGATTATGGCTTACGAAACCGACCTTCTGGAATATGAGGATCTGTTTGATGGCAACCCGGCGATTGAGCGCAAGGTTGCCACCCTGAAAGAGGGCGCACGGGCCGAACTTGGCAAGATCGATGCGATGGGCGGGGCGATTGCCGCGGTGGATAGCGGTTATATGAAAGGCGAACTGGTACGGGCCAATGCCAAACGCCTGTTCGACATTGAAAATGGCGTGACCCGCATTGTGGGTGTGAATGCCTTTGTTGAAACCGAACCCTCGCCGTTAACCGCAGAAGGCATTCAGTCGATCATGACGGTCGATGACATGGCCGAGCAGGACCAGATCGCCAAACTGGAACAATGGCGTGCGACACGGGACGATGCCGCGGTTCAGCAAAGCCTCGAACATCTTGCCCGCGCCGCACGGCAGGGCGAAAACATCATGGAACCGTCCATTGCCTGTGCCCATGCCGGGGTAACGACGGGGGAATGGTCACAGGTTTTGCGCGATGTTTTTGGCGAATATCGGGCACCTACCGGGGTTACATCGCTGATATTGGGCGAAGATGATGGTGCGGATGAAAAAATGACCGATCTGCGTGGCAAGGTGGATGCCGTGTCGCAAAAGCTGGGCACACGCATGAAAATGCTGGTCGGCAAACCCGGGCTGGACGGCCATTCAAACGGGGCGGAACAGATTGCCGTGAAGGCGACCGAGGCGGGCATTGACGTGTTATATGATGGTATTCGCTGGACGCCTGACGATCTGGTGCAAAATGCCCTGAAACGCAAGGCGCATATTGTCGGCCTGTCGATATTGTCGGGCTCGCATGTGGCATTGGTGCGTGATGTGGTGCGGGGCCTGCGCGATGCCGGGGCCGGGCATATTCCCGTTGTTGTTGGCGGTATTATCCCCGAATCGGACATGCTGGTGTTGCGTCAAATGGGGGTTGCGGCGGTTTATACCCCCAAGGATTACCAGCTTGCCGGGATTATGGCCGATATGGTGGGCCTGGTTGATGGTAGGGTGACGCAATATGCCGGCCACAATATCGATGATGCCAGCGCCAAACCCACCGAAAATGTCGCGATTTACTAAGAACGCAGCAAATGTTCAGTCGTGATCGTTTGGTATGCTGGTAGATAGGGGCGGGGCGGCGTGGTTTTCGCGACGATCCCGGACCCATTCTTCAAAATCGCGCACGGGTAAGGGTCGTGAAAACAAAAAGCCCTGGATGAAATCACAGCCCTTGTTTTGCAGATATTGCAGTTGTTCGACCTGTTCGACCCCTTCGGCCACGACAGCAAGATGCAGGCTGTGACCAAGGCCGATAACGGCATCGACAATTGCCTTGTCATCCTGATCGACATTGATGTCATTGACAAAAGAACGGTCAATTTTAATCGATGTGACAGGAAAACGTTTAAGGTAATTCAGCGACGAATAACCGGTCCCAAAATCGTCAATGGCGATGCCAACGCCGAGTTTTTTAAGTTCCTTCAGGGTGGAAACGGCTTTCTCCGGATTGTTCATCAGGATCGATTCGGTAATTTCCAGTTCCAGCGTCCCGTGCGGCAGCTTTGTTGTTTCAATTGTCCGGGTTACGGTGCGCAGCAAATCGGCATCCTGGAACTGTGCGGGGGACAGATTTACCGCCATGCGCAGTTCCGGCATGCCGTTTTCCCGCCAGATCTGGGTTTGTTTGCAGGCCTCGCGCAGAACCCACGCCCCGAGTTTGTTGATCAGGCCGCATTCTTCGGCAACGGAAATAAAGTCGCCCGGTAAAATCAGGCCGCGTTCCGGGTGGTTCCAGCGTACCAGCGCCTCGGCACCCACCACTTTCTCCGACAGACAATCGACCTTGGGCTGGTAAAACAGTTCAAGCTGGTCATGCTCCAGCGCATTGCGCAAATCTTCTTCGATTGTTTTGCGTTCCTTGACCCGTTCGTGCATGGACGGCAGGAAAAACCGGTAATTATTGCGCCCTTCGGCCTTGGCGGCATACATCGCCATGTCGGCGTTTTTAACCAGTTGTTCGGGGTTGTCGCCGTCTTCGGGAAACAGGGTAATGCCGATGCTGGCGGTTGAATGCAGGCGAATGCCCCGGCAGTCAAAGGGATGGGCCAGTTCATCAATAATGCGCTGGGCCAGAACGATGGTGTCTTCGATGTTTTGTACATCGGTCTGGATGATGGCGAATTCGTCTCCGCCAAGGCGCGCGGCGGTATCGGAATCGCGAATAATGCGCGACAGGCGCTGCCCCATTTCCTGAATCATCAAATCGCCAACATCATGACCGAAATGGTCGTTGATGTCCTTGAACCGGTCCAGGTCAACAAACAGAACCGTCACACCCCGCTGAAACCGCCGCGCGGACAACAGCGCCTGGCGCAACCGGTCCAGAAACAGGGTGCGGTTGGGCAGGCTGGTCAGCACGTCATGCACGGCCAGGTGGCGCATGCGGGCTTCGGTCTGTTTGCGTTCGGTGATGTCGGTATAGGTGGCAACATAACCGCCGCCGGGCATGGGATTGTGGTCCACCTGCACCACGCGGCCATTGGGGCGGGTGCGCTCCATCCGATAGGGTTCGCGCCGTCGGGCAATGGCAACCCGGTCGGAAATCAGGGCGGGAATGCTTACCTCGCCATATTCGCCGCGTTCGCCATTAAAGCGCAAAATATCGGAAAGCGGCGTTCCTTCCTTCACCAGATCGCGCGGCAGATTCAAAAGCTCGATATAGCGTTCGTTCCACACCATCAGGTTCAGATCCTGGTCAAACAGGCATATTCCCTGGCCGATATTGTGAAGGGTCGCTTCGAGCAGGGCCTGTTTGCGTTGGGCTTCTTCCTGGGCCTGGCCCTGAAGCGTCACCATTTCGTTATATTCGCGAATCAGCAGACCCAGTTCATCGTCACTGTTCCATTCCACCGGGCGTCGCAGGCGGCCATGTTTGGTCATGCGGATGGAATGCAACAGCCTTGAAAGTGGTTCCTTGATCGAACGTTGATTGGCAATCAGCAGGCTGGCCGCGACCACGGCAATCAGCAGGCCAAACAGGATCAGGTCAATGACGATGCGCCGCCACAGCAATTCGCGCACACGGGCTTCGGTAAAATAGATGACCAGTTCGCCAACATCGTGACGCACATTATTGCGTTCAAAATAAACCCGGCGCGACAGGCGCAAGGTATCGCCAAGTTCGGCCTGCGAGGCCCCGGTCCGGGCAAATTCGGTGCCATCAGCACCCAGCGCACGCACGGCAACAATGTCGCGGTCACGGCTCATGGCGTTCAGGGCGGATTCGATATTGTCGACATCCAGATACCAGAACGGTGTTGCCAGCACGCGGGCATTGATATCGGCCGTTTGTTCGATCTTTTCATTCAGATCGTCGCGCAGCACGATATAGCTGGCATACCCGAAAATGACAAACAGGATCAAACAGCACAGGGTCGCGAGCGGCAGGGCGATAAACAGCAACCTGCTACTCAGCGATTTACGCTGCAAAAAGCCATGCGACCCGTGCGGCAATTGTCCCTCCTGCCTGACCTTCTGGTCAGTCGTCCCCCCGATTTGGATGTATATAACTACACATCCGTAGATTGTTCTATCTCAATCCTGTTTGCTAGTGAAACACAAGACCGATTTTAGACATATATTTCAATCTTACGAATAAAAAACTTCCTCACTTCATCATAGCTATTTGCATTTGCATAAATTTTTCAACTTATCGGTGGTTTTGGACAAGCTGAAATTCTATTTTGGAACCGCCAGACGGGCCAGTTCGTCGCATCTTTCGTTTTCCGGATGACCGGCATGGCCCTTGACCCAGTGCCATTCAATTTTGTGCGGGCGGGCTGCGTCCAGCAGGCGCTGCCAGAGTTCGACATTTTTGACCGGCTTTTTGTCGGCGGTTTTCCAGCCGCGTTTTTGCCAGCCAAAAATCCATTTGGTAATACCGTCACGCACATAGGAACTGTCGGTATAGATTTCGACCTGGCAGGGGCGTTTGATGGCTTCCAGGGCGGAAATCGCGGCCATCAGTTCCATGCGGTTATTGGTGGTTTCGGTTTCACCGCCCGACATTTCCTTTTCAACACCCTTATAGCGCAAAATAGCACCCCAGCCGCCGGGGCCGGGATTGCCGCTGCAGGCGCCGTCGGTAAAGATTGTGACAATGTTGGTGTTATCATTGCTCATGGCTTACAAATCGCCGATGCCATAGGCGGCGGGCGATGTCACCTTTTGGTGAAAGCGCAACTTGCTGATATATTCACGCGGGTCTTTGGGTGTTACCAGCGCACCTTCGGGCGTGTTGATCCAGTCATACAGCCGGGTCAGCAAAAACCGCAAAGCCGATCCGCGCGCCAGAACCGGCAGGGCGGCAATTTCATCCGCCCCAAGTGGGCGGGTGCGGGTGTAATGGGCCAGCAGGTTTTGAGCCTTGGTTACGTTAAAGCTGTTGTCGGGTTCAAAGCACCAGGCATTCATGCAGATCGCGATGTCATAGGCCAGTAAATCATTGCAGGCAAAATAGAAATCGATCAGCCCCGAAACCTCTTCCTGCCCCGGAAAGAAAAAGACGTTATCGGTAAAAAGGTCGGCATGGATGACCCCGGCAGGCAGCTTTGCCGGCCAGTTGGTTTCCAGATAATCCAGTTCCGCAGCAATCATGGCGGAAAGGCCGGGCATGATGTCGTCGGCCCCGTTGCCGCAACTTTCAAATAATGGTCGCCAGGATTTGACCGACAGGGCATTGGCGCGGTAATTGTCAAAATCCTGCCCGGCCAGATGAAATTGCGCCAGCGCATCGCCCAGTCCCGCACAGTGATGGGGCAAAACGCGGCGGGGCGACATGCCCTGCAAAAACGATGTAATGGCCGCCGGGCGACCACACAGGCGGCGGAGCGCAACACCGTCGGTGCCATGAATCGGGGTCGGGCAGTTCAGGCCCTTTGATGACAAATGGTCCATCAAGCCCAGAAAAAACGGCAGGTCGTCGGGATTTACGCGTTTTTCATACAGGGTCAGGATGAAGGGTGCCTGATCGGTATGCAAAAGGAAGTTGGTGTTTTCAACACCCTCGGCAATGCCTTTGAAGGAAACCACTTTGCCGATGTCATATTCCGCAACGAAACGGGCGATATCTTCATCGGATACATCGGTATAGACGGCCATCGGCGGGCAATTCCTTAGCTGGCAAGTTCGCGGGGCAGTTTGAAGGTCACGTTTTCGTCGGTCAGAGTAATGGTTTCAACAGTTACATTGAACCGTTCACGGCAGGCTTCAATCACTTCCTCGACCAGCACTTCGGGGGCCGATGCCCCGGCGGTAATGCCCAGGGTTTTGATATTTTCCAGTTTTGACCAGTCAATGTCGCGTGCCCGTTCCACCAAAACCGAAACCGCACAGCCTTCGCGCCGGGCCACTTCAACCAGGCGGTTGGAATTCGATGAATTGGGCGCACCCAACACCAAAATTGCGTCGGCGCGTTCGGCAATCATTTTGACCGCGTGCTGGCGGTTGGTGGTGGCATAACAGATATCTTCCTTTTTCGGCACCGAAATGGCCGGGAAGCGTTCCTGCAAAATGGCAATCATTTTGGCGGTGTCATCCAGCGACAGGGTCGTTTGGGTGACAAAGGCGATATTTTCCGGGTCGCCGACCGCAACCTTGCGGGCATCATCTTCGGTTTCAATCAGGGTCATGCTGCCCTCGGGCAACTGTCCCATTGTCCCGACGACTTCGGGGTGCCCGGCATGACCAATCAGCAAAATGTGCTTGCCTTCATTGTGATGGCGTTCGGCCTCGCGATGGACCTTTGATACCAGCGGGCAGGTGGCATCCAGGTAATGCAGGGCACGTTTTTCGGCATTTTCCGGCACCGATTTGGGCACACCGTGGGCGGAAAAAATGACGGGCACGCCATCGGGCACGGCATCCAGCTCGTCAACAAACACAGCGCCCATATCGCGTAGGCGATCCACGACGAATTTGTTGTGCACAATTTCGTGGCGGACATAAACCGGCGCACCATATTTGTGCAACGCCTTTTCGACAATTTCGATGGCGCGGTCTACCCCGGCGCAAAAGCCGCGCGGGTTGGCCAGAAGAATATCCAGGTCTGGTTTGTCGGGCATGGGTCCGCCTCGAATGATCGGAATGCCGAATATACCGGCATCCTGTTGAAAGCTGTTTTGCGTTACATAACGCGCCTGTGCCAAAGGTGCAATGATGGGACGTTTTAATATTGGCGGTAATTGGGGGTAATTGCGCTTGGAACCCGGGCAATTTTGCCAGTTGTAATGCCCCGGGCCGGGAAAAACGAAGGGCGGCGCGGCAATGGTGTGGGCAGGCCGGGGGCCAGGTGCCCTCCTGCGGGGAATATTGGGGGCGGAAATTGCCTCCACATTGTTGCTGCAACGGGTTGTGCCGGAAAGATCAACAGCATAGACTGCGGCAAACTACCGGTGCCGGGTGCTGACTTCGGCGTGTCTGATCAATGAGGCTTTGATGACGATTGCATGCAATCTGCGGCGCGCAAGTGCGCTTGGTGTGGTTCTGATGGCGGCTGCCGGTCTGGCAGCCTGTGGTTCGGATCCGTTTGACGAAACACCGGTTCCGGCCTGCCCGCGTGCCTTTTTGCCTAGTGATACCGCCCAGTTGACCGAATTCAGTGCCCAGGGGCGGGATCTGACCGATGTGGTTTTTGGTGCGGAAATGGAAGGTTATAAAGGCGAATGCAGCTATGACCTTGAAGACAAGCAGCTTGATATTCTGATCAGCCCGCAATTTACCGCCCAGATGGGGCCGGCGGCAAAGGACCGGACCCAGCAACTGCAATATTTTGTCGCGCTTAAAAATCCGGCGGGCGAATTTGTTCAGAAATCGGTTTTTGATGTCAATCTGACCTTCCCGAAAGATGCCAATCGGGTGCGCTATACGGACGAGCAGGTGGCCCTTCATGTGCCGCTGTCCGATGTGAATTCCGGGCCGAATTACGAAATTTACATGGGCTTCCAGTTGACCCGTGCGCAACTGGATTACAATCGCCGTTTTGAAAAGTAACTGGCGGTTGAGGGTATCCTGATCGGGAACAGGGCGTTTGGAATTTTTTTAAACCGGTGACGCATTTCTAATGTTTTGACTGGTGCAATCGTCCTGTTATCCGTATAAGGGGCCATACCCAAGTGATCCCCGTGGGAGAGTTCCGCGATCATTTAACAATGGTGCGCGGACGCCGAAGGAGCAACCACCCCGGAAACTCTCAGGCATCATGGACCGCAGGGAGATGGGACTCTGGAAAGCAGGCGGCATGATGTGTCATGTATGCCTCGCCGAAGATGTAAGCTATTGCCGGTGGCATTTTGCCACCTCGCAGGGTGATTCTTTCAGGCTCCAAGACAGAGGGGGATGTGGTTGGCCACTGGTCGGCTATATTTCTCAACGACTGTCACGGAGAGCCTGATGGCGGACCCAAACGCTGAAAACCTGCTGAAAACAGCCCTTTATGATCTGCATGTGGAACTGGGTGCCAAAATGGTGCCCTTCGCGGGCTATGCCATGCCGGTGCAATATCCGCTGGGTGTAAAGGGCGAACATCTGCATACCCGTGCCAAGGCCGGTTTGTTTGATGTCTCGCATATGGGGCAGGTGCGCCTGACCGGGGAACACCGCGTGGCGGAGCTCGAAAAGCTTGTGCCTGGTGATATTGCCCTTCTGAAACCGGGCCGCACCCGTTATTCCGCCTTTACCAATGACGATGGCACCATCCTTGACGACCTTATGATCACCAATGCGGGCGACAGCCTGTTTCTGGTCATCAATGCGGCCTGCAAGGATGACGATATTGTCCACATGCGCGCCAACCTTGATAACGGGGTGGAACTGGTTGAACTGACCGATCGTGCCCTGATGGCCCTGCAGGGGCCGGAAGCCGCCAATGTGCTGGCCCGGTTTGCGCCCGACGTTGCGACCATGAAATTCATGTCCTTTGGCGAAATCGATATTGCCGGGATTCCCTGCTTTGTCACCCGTTCGGGTTATACGGGCGAAGACGGATATGAAATTTCCGTGCCGGATTCGGATGCCGATAAACTGGCCCGCCTGCTGCTGGCCGAAGACGAGGTGGAGGCGATTGGTCTTGGCGCCCGCGATTCCCTGCGCCTTGAGGCCGGTCTGTGTCTGTATGGCAATGACATTGATACCACCACCACCCCGGTGGAAGGTGATCTGAACTGGATCATCAATAAACGCCGCCGCGAAGAGGGTGGTTTTCTGGGGGCTGACATTATTCTTGATCAGCTTGCCAACGGGGCGGATCGTAAACGCGTCGGGATTAAACCCGAAGGCAAGGCGCCAGCGCGCGAACATACCGCTGTGCTGGACCAGGAAGGAAACGAAATTGGTGAAATCACCAGTGGCGGCTTTGGCCCCACCGTGGATGCGCCGATTGCCATGGGCTATGTCGCAATCGAATTTGCCAAGCCCGGCACCAAGGTGGACCTGATGGTCCGTGGCAAGGCCCGCCCGGCGGAAATCGTCGCGCTGCCTTTTGCCCCGCATCGCTATTTCCGCGGCTAAGGCAGCTTTGGCTGCCCACCCGCACCAGGATTTACACAGACAACCAAATTTGCAGGGACAAATCAAAATGGCTAAGAAATTCTCCAAAGAACATGAATGGCTGGAAATCGACGGCGATGTGGCAACCGTCGGCATTACCGACCATGCCCAGCAGGCCCTTGGCGACATCGTTTATGTCGAACTGCCGGAAATCGGCAAAAAGCTTGCCAAGGATGGCGATGCCGCTGTTGTTGAATCGGTCAAGGCCGCCAGCGACGTTTACGCACCGGTGGATGGCGAAGTTGTCGAAGCCAACGAAGAATTGGATGCCAACCCGGCACTGGTCAACGAATCGCCGGAAAATGATGGCTGGTTCTTCAAGATCAAATTGTCCGATGCGTCCCAGCTTGATGATCTGATGGACGAAGCTGCCTATAAGGCATTTGTCGAAGGTCTGGAGGACTGATGCGTTACCTTCCGTTGACCCAGGCTGACCGCGCCTCGATGCTGGAAACCATCGGGGCGGGCTCGGTCGATGAACTTTATTGCGATGTGCCCGAAGGCGCGTTGCTCAAGGAGCCGGTCGATCTGCCGCACCATCAGGGTGAAATGCAGGTCGAACGCGATATGGCGAAACTTGCTGCCAAAAACATGGGGACGGCATCCGCCCCCAGTTTCCTTGGCGCAGGGGCCTATCGCCACCACATTCCCGCCACGGTGGATTACATCATTCAGCGTGGCGAATTCCTGACCGCCTACACCCCCTATCAGCCGGAAATTGCCCAGGGTACCCTGCAATATCTGTTTGAATTCCAGACCCAGGTGGCCTCCATCACCGATATGGATGTTGCCAATGCCTCGATGTGGGATGGGGCAACATCCTGTGCCGAAGCCGTACTGATGGCCTGCCGGGCGACCCGTCGGAAAAAGGCGGTTTTGTCGGGCGGTTTGCATCCGCATTATCGCGAAGTGACCGAAACCTATTGCCAGTACAGCGATACCCAGGTTGCCGGTCGCGATGGTCACCCCGAACACCAGGCCACCGCCGATGAACTTGACGATCTGATCGATGATCAGACCGCCTGTGTTGTCGTGCAGTACCCGGATGTTTTCGGCCGCCTTTCAGACCACACCAAACTGGCCGAAGCCTGCCATGCCAAGGGCGCGCTTTTGGTTGTTGTCTTTACCGAAGCCGTTGCCTTTGGCGCGATCAAATCGCCGGGCAGCTTTGGGGCCGACATCGTTTGCGGCGAAGGCCAGTCCATTGGTAACGCGCTGGGTTATGGCGGGCCGTATGTTGGTCTGTTTGCCACCACCAGCAAACTTGTCCGTCAGATGCCCGGTCGCCTGTGTGGCGAAACCGTCGATCAGGATGGCAAGCGTGGTTTTGTGCTGACCCTTTCGACCCGTGAACAGCATATTCGCCGTGAAAAGGCGACATCGAACATTTGCACCAATTCAGGGCTCTGTTCGCTGGCCTTCACCGTGCATATGAGCCTTCTGGGCGAAGATGGTTATCGCAAGCTGGCCGCCATTAACCATGAACGCGCCGTGACCACCGCCGATGCGCTGGATGCGGTTGACGGGGTTGAGGTGGTTAATGACAGCTTCTTTAACGAATTTACCGTGAAGCTGGCAAAACCGGCAGCCGAAGTGGTCGAAGCCCTGGTCGCACGTGGCATTCTGGCCGGTGTGCCATTGTCGCGCCTGTATCCGAACCGCGACGATCTGGGGCAGTATATGCTGGTTGCTGCAACCGAAACCAACACCGATGACGATATTGCGGCCCTTGCCGCCGCCTTAAAGGAGGTGCTGGCATGACGTTTCAGACCCATACCGGCAATCGTGGCCTTGTTATTGAAGAAAAACTGATTTTCGAGATGGGCGAACCGGGCCGCAGCGGCGTTGACCTGCCGGATCCGGCACCGGTCAAAAGCCGCCTCGGTGGTCTTGCCCGCGATGAAAATAGCGAAATCGGCCTTCCTGGGCTGTCCGAACCGCAGGTAGTGCGTCACTTCACCCGCCTGAGCCAGAAGAATTTCGGGATCGATTCCGGTTTCTTCCCGCTGGGTTCGTGCACCATGAAGCACAATCCGCGTTTAAATGAAAAGGTCGCCCGGTTGCCCGGCATTGCCGATCTGCATCCGATGCAGCCCGAAAGCACCGTTCAGGGCGCGCTGGAACTGATCGACCAGTGCGCGCACTGGCTGCTTGTTCTGACCGGGATGCCCGCCATTGCCATGTCGCCGGCGGCAGGTGCCCAGGGGGAATTGTGCGGGATGATGGCCATTCGTGCCGCCCTGGATGCCCGTGGTGAAAACCGTCGTCGTGTCCTGGTGCCGGAATCGGCCCACGGGACCAATCCGGCAACGGCTGCTGCCTGTGGCTTTACGGTGGACTCGATCCCCGCAACCGAAGATGGCCGGGTTGATCTGGCCGCCTTTGAAGCCAAGCTGGGTGATGATGTGGCTGGCATCATGCTGACCAACCCCAATACCTGTGGTCTGTTTGAACGCGACGTTCGCAAGATCGCCGATCTGGTTCATGCCGCTGGTGGCTATTTTTACTGCGATGGGGCGAACTTTAATGCCATTGTTGGCCGTGTCCGCCCGGCTGACCTTGGCATTGATGCCATGCACATCAACCTGCACAAAACCTTTTCCACCCCGCATGGTGGCGGTGGGCCGGGTTCCGGGCCGGTGGTGTTTTCGGATGCGCTGGCACCGTTTGCACCGATTCCCTATGTGGTCAAAACCGAAGACGGTTTCCATCTGGTGGAAACTGCCGAGGAAAAAGACGGTAAAAAGCCGTTTGGCCGGCTTAAGGGCTTTCATGGGCAAATGGGCATGTTTGTGCGCGCCCTGTCTTACATGAAAAGCCACGGGGCCGACGGGTTGCGCCAGGCATCGGGCGATGCGGTTTTGAATGCCAACTATTTGCTGGCACGTCTTAAAACCAAACTCAGCGTCGCGTTTCCGGGCTATTGCATGCACGAGGCCCTGTTTGATGATGATTTCCTGAAAGGGACCGGTGTTTCGACGCTGGATCTTGCCAAGGCCATCATTGATGAAGGCTTCCATCCGATGACCATGTATTTCCCGCTGGTGGTGCATGGGGCGCTTTTGATCGAGCCGACCGAAACCGAAACCAGGGAATCGATTGACCAGTTCTGCGACGCGGTACTGTCACTGGTTGCCAAGGCAGAGGCGGGTGATTCGGAATTCTTCAAAAACGCCCCCTATCTGACCCCGCGCCGCCGTCTTGATGAAACGGCAGCAGCGCGCAAACCGATTTTGCGCTGGAGCCCGTCAAACGCTTGATCCGCAATGCGGCAGCGCGACTTTTTACACCCCGGTCGAAAGCCCGGGGTGTTCTTTTTCAAGGGCTTGATCTTGAAACCCGTTGGACTCGTCGCAATCTGGCCCCTTATAATCCGTGTGCGTTTGTATTGGTCGGTCCAGTTGGGGAGACCGAACGCCTGAATGCGAGAGTGGGAGACCAGGACATTTTGTCCGCGGTGGAGGTATATGACTGTTATGACGCGTCCCGTGCAGAAAGTTTTTACAGCCGAACGACGTTTGCGCGAACGTCAGGGGGCTGTTGTTGAAGACTGGTCGGATTCCTTTTTTGATCCGTCGCTTGAAACTGGCATGGGGGCAGGCGGGGGAACCGTGTCTTCTGCCCCGGCAAGTGTTGCGCTGCCGGCCCAGGGGGGCGGTGGCAATCAGGAAATACTTGAAGAAATTCGTGCCATGCGCGCCGAGATGGCCCAATTGCGCAACGCCATAGCAAATGGTGCCGTTGTTACGGGCGATGGCGGGCAGAACCCTGCGCGTGACGATATGCCCTCGGCCCTGGCGGAACCGGCAAGTCCGGAACCGGTTGATGTTTTGCCAGAACCTGTTTCAAGCCGGCCTTCGCATTCCAATCGTCCCGGTGCCAGCGAGCCGGACCGCGATGACCTTGAACTGATCCGTGGTCAGATCGAGGAAATGAACGAACATATTCACAAGGCCAAAATCCAGATTGCAGCCCTGCGCCATCCCAAGGCGACCGATGACCGGCTGGTAACAGCAGCGAGCGAGCTTGACGCCATCGTCAAGGATACCGAAATGGCGACCCACACCATTCTGGAATCGGCCGAACAGATCGATGATCTGGCAATGACATTGAAAAACTCTGCCACCAGCGATTTTGTCGCCGATCATGTCGAACAGATCGCCTTTATCGTCACCAAGATTTTTGAATCCTGTAACTTCCAGGACATTACCGGCCAGCGCATCAACAAGGTGGTCAAAACCCTCGAATTTGTTGAAAAACGCGTGCACAACATGATCCTGATCTGGGGTGAGGATGCGTTCGCCGACTTGCCGATGTCAGAAGAGGAAGAAGAAGTTGCCAAGGCCGAGGATTCGGATCTTCTGAATGGTCCGCAAATGGAAGGCGAGGGGATCAGCCAGGACGATATCGACAAATTGTTTGATTAAAAGTCCGATTGCGCTTTGGGGTGTCCGGTTTGGACATATCCATAAAGTGCGGATAGGGGAAACGATTTAGGGTCCAGACTCATTCAAATCCAGTAGC
>NZ_JPWH01000013.1 GCF_003326755.1 Thalassospira profundimaris
TTTTACCTCAATTAATGAGTCCTGAGCCTAGGCAAAATCGCCCATCGCGTCGAACAGCTCAATATGACAACATCAAAGACAGGAAAAGATAATGGATAATCCTTTTATCGGAATGCTGGCATGCTTCGGATTTAATTTCCCCCCACGTAACTGGGCGTGGTGCGCCGGTCAGTTTGAAACCATTAGCAGCAACACGGCACTTTACTCCCTACTCGGCACGCAATTTGGCGGCGATGGCAGAAGCACTTTCCAATATCCTGATTTACGCGGACGGGTTGCCATGGGCTACGGCACCGGTATTGGTTTATATCCCAGACAGATGGGCCAGATACTTGGAACAGAAACAACCACACTGAACACAACAAATATGCCACCACATAGTCATACCGCGACATTTACACCGACATCAGGCGGGTTCGTTGCCAGCGTCCAGGTATCTATGTCGCCAGCAACCAAGCCTCAAGCTGCAGATGGATACTTTATTGGCTCAAATAGCCCGTTTGGAGGAAATCCGGTATTTGTCGAAGACCCGGATACCTCCTCTCTGGTGGAACTTGGCGGTGTTTCCGCCGCAGGTGGTGCTACTGGAACAGTTACCGTAGGTACGAGCGGAGACGGAATCGCCTTCAATAATATGCAGCCTTCTCTGGGCGTAAACTGGTGCATTGCACTACAAGGGCTATATCCGTCAAGAAACTGATTATGGAAAAGGAAGGGCTGGGAATATCATCCCACCCCTTCCTTTTTTCGTGGTGTTATTGTCGGGGTGCGGATACCGGCATTTGGGAAATATCACGTTTCATTAAAATATGGGCGGCTCCTGCCGGATCGGAAACAGGGATAAAGTCATAACTTTGCAGAAAAGCCATCAGCGCGGGTTTTGTAACAGGACACGTTACGATTAAAGGACACTTCCCCTGGTCACAGGCAGCCACAAGCGCCCTGATGATGATTTTGCCAAATCCTTTGCCCTGTGCCTTTTGAACAAAACCAAGGTCAACCAGCCGCGCACTTTCACCATCCCATTCCAGACTGAGCTTGCCAATCGACTGTCCATTTTTTTCAACAATGAAATAGGCCGCATTGGGAAACATTTCACCATATGCACCACTTTGCGCCAGCAACTGCATTTCCATCAAATGCTCGACCTGATCGCGAGACAGCTTCGGGTGCTCTTTAAGCGCGGAAAACTTGTCATCACTTATTTTGCGCAGAAACGGAGAATCGCTTTTACGCGCAGGTCGAACAGCAATTCCGCCCGGCAGGTTTTTTAATCCATTCAGCATCTTGCAGTCATCCATTGAAAAGTTGAGAAACAAAACTAATTCAACAAAAAGTTGTATATATGCATATAATAGAACTCATCAAAATACTCAATAAAAACGATAATTTTTGAATATGAAATTTTCTCAGGAATTAATCATGACAATAACACACGCTTTAGTTGTTTCCATTTTTAAATTTATGGCTGACTGCGGCCTTGTCATACTGGAAGGAAACATTGAGGAAAGTTTTCCGCCGGACGTCCTGATTGATCACGGCACGCTTCGGATAGATTATGGAAAGCTGCTTTATCCTGGTGATATTCTGCATGAGGCAGGACATCTTGCCGTCATGTCACCAGAGAGCCGGAACAGGGCACATGTGAATATCGGCACGAACGGCGGCGAGGAAATGGCGGCCCTGGCCTGGTCTTATGCTGCCAGCCTGTGAAATCGGCCTTGATGCAGATATTGTATTCCACGAATCCGGCTACAAAGGTGAAGGCCCCTGGTTGTCTGAGCATTTCCAGAATGTCGGCAACATTGGCGTCCCGCTACTGGTATTTTTCGACATGACAGATGCCAGCATGCCCACCCCGGCAAGCGGGGTATCGCAAGATGAAATAATCCTTTTCCCCAAAATGCGCATGTGGTTGCGCCAAATGCCCGATTTTTCAGAACAAAGCTGTCATCATGAATCACGTCACGAATCATAACCGGATAAAAACGACCGGATACTGCCACCTCCCGGGGGCAGCAGATCGTCAGGACATCGATTTCCTATCTCACCGGCTGGATCAACTCACCGACAAGCTGATATCCGATCACCAGCAAGGCCATCAAATTACCGATTGCTGTATCATTCCGATATGTACAGGCAACCAAAAACCGCAGCCCGCCGCATTTCGCATCAACCAATTGCTGGCACATGACCCGATACTGGCCCTGTATTTTCTGGGCCATCCCGCGGTGATCAGCCTGGGCAAGAAATTATGCGGCGAGAATGCCGTGCCAATTTATTTATCGGCCCAATTTCGCACCCTGGGTGAACGCAATACAATCAACTGGCATCAGGATATGGTGCATGACCGGCAAGGACCGGTTTATACTGTGGGCCTGTATCTGGACGACGCCAAAGATCTTGACGGCGCCCTGCGCATCATCCCGGGAACCCAGCATTCCCGGGCAAATATCGCACCCCTTACAAATGATTGCGTTAACTCACAATGTATCCCGGCCCGGCGCGGCGACATCATTACCCATGACGTCATGCTGGTTCACTGTTCTGACAATCTGACCCAAATGCAACGGCGGCGTACACTCTATGTCGAGTTCCGGTCCCCTGAACAGGCTTTGAAAAACACAACGATGACCCGTGACTGGATAAAAGCACAACAAAACCTACTTGGACGGGCTGAAAGTTTTTATCGCCGCGCGAGAAAATCACAACATCTGGAAAACACCACGTTTCCCGAAACGATCACGCATCCGCACGCCACACAAATTCGACTGGAAGCAGCAAATTACTGCGATAGAACCAATGTGTAACCGCTGGCTTTATCCGCAATACATTTATTCATTAAGACAAAAAACATCCGTTTGGCGCACAAAACCGCCAACAGCATCTTAATCGCCCGTCTTGCGTGCCTCGGTGAATTTACGAAAAACCTCAAGCGTTTCCGCGCTGACATGATGCTCGATCCCCTCGGCATCAAACTCGGCAATTTTGGCATCCAGGCCGAGTGCGATCAGGAAGTCATACACGATCTGATGGCGTTCGCGGCATTTGTCGGCCAGCGCCTGGCCGGCCTCGGTCAGGAAAATGGAGCGGTAAGGACGGCTGGAGACAAAGCCGTCGCGTTCCAGCCGTTTGATGGTATTGTTCACCGTGGCCGGGGTCACGCCAAAACGTTCTGCCAGGGATACGGCACGGGCCTCGCCTTCCTCGACGATCAGATCGGCAATCATTTCCACATAATCTTCGGTGACTTCACGCGCATGGGCATCGCGCAGTCTGGCGAAGGTTTCGGCATGATTTTCCTTGGTTGGAAGCACGGCCCCACCGGCCATTCCCGTCTCCCGCTTTTGAACGACTGTTTTGTCATATCAATTTCAAAAGCAAAAATCAATTTAGCATGGGCTAACTTTTTGCAGTGTGATCAAACACTCACCCGTCCTGCCCTTCCGCCCGCCAGAATGTCATGACCAGGCACTGATCGCGGCCCAGGCCGCATTCCTTGCGGAAATGCTGTTGCAACTGGCGGTGTACCGCCTGTTCGCTGGCGGTCCAGCAAAAGATACGGCGCCCGTCATCCGGCAACGCCACATCGCACACCGCCGTGGCAAAATCCGCCCGATTGGCACGGCCAGACTGCCCGTGTCCGGCACTGCCTCCGGCAGAGGTGCCATCGCGAAACACCCAGACAGTTTCAAAGCCGGGATGGGCAGGAATGTCGATTTTTGCTCCGGGACCTGAAACCTCGAAAATCACCTGGCCGGTTTTATCGGTCGGCAATGCCTCCAGATAATGGCAAACAGCCGGAATGCCGGTTTCATCTGCGGCAAACAGATACCAGTCGGCATCGGGCAAGTCATTGCCAATCGGGCCGGTCACACCAACAAGCTGCCCTGGCGCGGCATGACCGGCAAAGCGCGATGCCGGGCCGTTATCCCCATGAAGGACAAAATCAATGTCCATCCAGCCTTCATCCACATTGATCCGCCGGATGGTATAAGTCCGCTGTTCCACCCGGTTTTCACCTGTCGGCCACACCAGCATGCCATTTTCGCCCAGGCCAGGCCATTGCGGCATGGTCTCGCCCTGGGGCGGAACAAGCAGGCGCACATGAATACCACTTCCCGCCCGATACGGGGAAAGGTCATCGCCATGCAGGCGCAAACGGCGCATATCCGGACCAAGGTCGGTCACATTTCCCACGGTCAGTTCCCGGAAATTGGGCAGCTTGCCATTTGCTGCACGCCCCCGCCCCGCCCCCTGCCAGCGGCAATTGACATCAGCCCCCGGCACCATCCGGTCAATCAGGGTGATGATATTGGTCTGAAGCTGGCTGACACCGGTATCGGTCGGCGCTGCCACGGTAATGCCGAGTTTTTGATCACCAGTCCCCAGCCGAAACGTGCCTGGCCCGGCGGCAATCACCGTGATCTCGCCATTCTGCTGCACATCACAATCATGCTCGCGATAAAAATCACATAACAGATCCATCGCCGCCGCAGGGTCGGGTACACGGACCTGTGTCGTTGCATGAAGCTCGGTCGAAGTCATAACGCTATCCGCCTGTTGGAATCAGAAAACCTCTTTTTATTACAAATGAAAATCATTCGCAAATTTTTGTGGCGAATAATGTCGATATTCTTTTTTCTGGCCGGGGAAATGCGTTATTCCATAGCATTCTCCACACGATTTGATGGACATATGATGACCCCTGCCGAAAAAATCCGCCGCCTCCGCCCCCATGACCTCGCGACCATGCAGCAATGGGCCGCAACAGAGGGCTGGAACCCCGGCCATGCCGACGGCACAATTTTTTCGACCACCGACCCGGAAGGATTTTGGGGCCTGTTTGACAAAAAGGGCCTTGTCGCAACCCTGTCACTTGTCACCTACAGTGCCGATTTTGCCTTCATCGGGTTTTATATCTGCCGCCCGGACCGGCGCGGTCAGGGGCTGGGTCTGCGCCTGTGGAACAGCGTGCTGGAAGATGCGGTTGCCCAGACCATTGGCCTGGATGGCGTGGTGGACCAGCAGGAAAATTATGCCAAATCGGGTTTTGTGCTGGCCCATCGCAATATCCGCATGGCGGGCATTCTGCCCACCCCGTCCGATGTCACTCCATCCGATGTCACCCCGCCCGACGATTTATATGAACTGCAGATCGGCGATATTGCCGTTGTGGATGCCTATGAGCAAAGCCTGCACCTGTTTGGCGAATCGCGGCTATCGTTCCTCAAAGGCTGGATCGGCAGTGAAAAACACACCGCCCTTGCCCTGTATGGCCCGATGGGCCTTCGCGGGTATGGCGTGATCCGCCCCTGTCTGGATGGTCATAAAATCGGCCCGCTTTTTGCTGAAAATGAAGCCGACGCCCATTGCCTGTTTCAGGCGCTGTTGGCACGGCGTGAAAACAGCCAGGACCGCCCGGTTTACCTGGATATTCCCGAACCGAACACAGCTGCCGCCGGGCTTGCGGCACATTACGGGATGACGGCAGTGTTTGAAACGGCACGGATGTATCGCGGGCCCGATCCAAAACTGGATCTTGACCGTATTTTTGGCATCACCAGTTTTGAACTGGGCTAACACATGCCGCCCTCATTACTTGCAATTGAAAAGCGGATCACACAATCTAAAATGAGCGTATCCATGATATCGTATCCTCAAATGAGGATAGCGACAGATCGCGTGGCAGGGCATTTTGCAGGTGGGGAATAAAATCGGTTTGACTATGGAAATCGACTGGCACATCACCAATTACTTGTATATTGGCACAAAACCGCCCCGTTTGATCTGGTAAACCACAACAGATAGCAGTCATACAGAATGGATATTGCAACACTCATTGGAATTATTGCCGGAATGGCCGTCATTGTCGGTGCCATTTTCATGGGTGGCAGCCTTGGTGCCTTTATCGATGTGCCGTCCATTATGGTGGTTTTCGGCGGCACGGCGGCGGCAACGCTGATCAAGTTTCCGATGCGCGATGTTATCAAATCGATGAAAACCGGCATTGCTATTGCCTTTAAGAACCCCAAGGAAGACCCGCAATCCATTTACGACAAGGCAATGGAGCTGTCGGCACTCGTGCGCAAAAACGGCCTTTTGGGTCTGGAAAGTGTCGAGATTGAAAACGAGGTGATGAAGCGCGGCATCCGCATGTGTGTGGACGGGCATAGTGGCGAGGTGGTCAGAAGCTCCGTTTCCGCCGAGGTTGCCAAATCGATCCAGCGCGACGAGCTGGGCGAACTGATGTTTCGCGGCATTGGCGAAACCGCCCCGGCCTTTGGCATGATCGGCACCCTGGTTGGTCTGGTGCAAATGCTGGCAAACCTGTCGGACCCGGCCGCCATTGGCCCGGCAATGGCGATTGCCATGCTCACCACCTTTTACGGGGCCGTGCTGGCAAATCTGATCGCCATTCCCATTGCCGACAAACTGGCCCTGAAAGTTGAACAATTACGCAACACCAAGGAACTTATTGTTGAATCGGTCGTTCAAATACAGGCCAGCCAAAGCCCGATGGTGATGAAAGAAATTCTTGGTCCCTATTTGCCCGGTGGCATTCCGGCGGATACCGAAGCTGCCGAAGGCGCCTGATCGCGTAACGGCGAACAGCCCGCCCCGGCCCGCCATTTCTGTTTTCACATAACCCGGATAATCTTGTCTCATGGCCAATAAACCCGCAGCAGGCGCACCCGCATGGATGGCGACATTTGCCGACCTGATGTCGCTGTTGCTGGTGCTGTTTGTATTGCTGCTGACATTTGCCGAAATGGATGTGGTGAAATACAAGGCCATTGCCGGATCGGTCAAATCCGCCTTTGGCTTTGCCAAGGATGACCAGTTGGCCGGGGTGATTGAAATGGACGGGTCGCTGCTGGGCAAGGCGATTAAAAACCCCTCGCCCGATACGCCGCGCGTTGTGACCGAATTGCCGCCGGTTCAAACACCCAAAGTCGAAATCGAAAAAACCGATACCGGGCAGGAACAGGCAGAAAAACTCCAAGATACCCTGGGCACCGTTCTGAAAAAGATGGGATTGAACGACCAGATCGGGATCGAGCGAAAGGGCGACGAAGTTGTAATGCGCTTTCCCGACGAAATCGCCTTTCCATCCGGTTCCTCGAAAATGACGGAAAATTTCGGGGCCATTCTGGACCGGGTTTTACCGGTGATCAAACAAACCGAGGGGACTGTGATCGTTGCCGGTCATACCGACAATATTCCGCTGTCATCCTCGTCATTTTTTCAGTCCAACTGGGATCTTTCCGCCTCGCGCGCGACATCGGTGCTGCACTGGATGATCGACAAGGACCATATGGACCCCAAACGCCTGATCCTGCAGGGATTTGGCGACAGCCGCCCGATTGCCGATAACGACACGCCCGAAGGCCGTGCGAAAAACCGCCGGGTGGAACTGACCATCATTCTGGAAGATCCCGCTGCCAGCAAAAATGCGCCGGCGACAAACGCCCCCTCCGGCGATGCGGAACAAAGTACCGCCCCGGCAGTGGAAGAACAGAGCAACCGTCCCGGTACAGGGTTTATCCGCCGCGCACGGCCCTGATTGTAGAGCGACCTGAAAATCCGGGCATGAAAAATAGATTGTGCTTGCCTCTGCACAAATCGGTATATATCACCATATTCAATGGTATAGTTTTCTCTCAGGATATGCTGCAGTCAAATGTCGTCGATACCGGAGTTATCCATCCTCTATGCCGATTACAGCCCCAAGGCCGCCAGCCTTGTGCGCAAAGCGTTGCAGCCGCTGAATATCAGCGCCTTTTATACCAGTGAAACCCAGGAAGAAACCCTGGCAATGGCCCATCGCTATCGTCCAAACCTGGTGATGGTCAGCCTGCAACTCGATGGTTATCAGGGCATAAAAACCATCGGCTATCTGCGCGCGCTGTCGCGCAATAACGACCCCTATTTCAACCAGGTGCCGGTCCTGCTGGGCGCAAAATCGCTGAGCCGCGATGCCATGCGCCGTGCGGTTGCCGTGGGCATCGAGGGTGTTTTTCGCCAGCCTGTCAATCCTGACCGCTTGAACCGCATCGTCAATACGGTTGTCGCAACGCCGCGCCGCTTTGTGCTCGACGGGGATTATTTTGGCCCCTCCCCGCAAAAAACAGCCGAAACCACCCCGCCCGTTGCGGAACGCGGCGCGAACGATACCCCCGACGCCGCCCCGAACGATGCGGGGATGACGGGCAGCGACCCCGACGACCAGAGCAACACGGATTTGCCGGCTTTGCGCAGCGCACGGCAATCCAATGCCGGGGTTATTCTGCGCCCGACCCGCAAAACAGCAAGCGTTTCGCGCCTGCCACTTCGCAAGGGACGCGGGACAAGCGGGTCAGGTCCGGCCCTGTCAGACGAAGATCTGGCTGCACCGGCGGGTGAACGACCCCAGCCCACAACACTGGATGCCAGTGACCTTGTGCGCTCCAACCAGGATGCGGCCAAATCCCCCCTGCCGCTTGAGACCGCACCAGTACCCGACGCCAAGGCCCCTCCCGCAACTGAAGCGAAGGACGAGGACAAAGACGACGATGAGCACGCAAGCGGCGATGATCAGAACCTGATCGAGATTGACATCAAAACCGCCCTTTTGACCCACAAAACCTGGGTCGATACCGGGGGCAAAGAAGGGCAAATGGTGTCTTTCGACCATGCCGATTTGCGCAACGAGGATCTGGAAGGCATTGATTTAACACGCTGTGTTTTGCCACAGGCATCCTTGCACAATGCCAATTGCGAAGGGGCTGTTTTGCGGCGCTGCGATTTGACGATGGCGAATTTCACCGGGGCCAACCTGAAAAACGCCATTCTGGCCGCCAGCCGCCTCAGCGGTGCCAATTTCAAAGATGCCCAAATGGCTGGAACGGTGTTTTTGGGGGCGGATCTGGCCAATGCCAATCTGCGCGGGGCCAAACTGCCGCAATGCGATTTCAGTGGCTGTAACCTCTCGCAAACCGACCTGCGCGATGCCGACCTGTCATCGGCCAAGGGCCTGTTTTCCGAACAGATCCAGCGGGCACGCATCAATGCCAATACCCGCCTGCCCCGCGACATGAAGCTTAAAACGGTCTAGAAAATCCCGCCTAACGACGGCCAAACATCTTTTCAATGTCGTTTAATTTCAGTTCCACATAGGTCGGGCGACCATGATTGCACTGGCCGGAATGCGGGGTGGCTTCCATCTGGCGCAAAAGCGCATTCATTTCGTCGGCATTCAGCTTGCGGCCCGAGCGAACGGAGCCATGACAGGCCATTGTCGCACAAACGTGCATCAAACGGTCCTTGAGTGCCATGCCCTGCCCCAGTTCGGCCAGTTCGTCGGCCAAATCACGGACCAAAGCCGCGACATCAACCTTGCCCAGCATCGCGGGCACTTCGCGCACCACCAGCGCACCGGGACCAAAGGGCTCAATCACCAGCCCGAGTTGGGCAAATTCTTCGGCCCGGTCGGCCACACGCTCGGCCCCGGATTCATCAAGCTCCACCACTTCGGGCAATAACAGCCCCTGGCGCTTCACCCCGGTTTCGGCAAGGTCCGCCTTCATGCGTTCATAGACAATGCGTTCATGGGCGGCGTGCTGATCAACAATCACCAGCCCGTCGCGGGTTTGCGCGATGATGTAATTGGCATGCACCTGCCCGCGTGCCGCCCCCAGGGGGTGATCGACAAACCGGGCATCATCGGTGGCGTCAATGCGCGCCGATGGCGATGCGCTGGCATAACCCCCGGCAAGGGCCGCTGCCGCCGCGCCAGCAAAGCCGTCATTCCCGGTATGTGCCGTGCCATCTGCCCCCGCCGGATGCCCGCCAAAATCACGCGGGCGGTCAAACAGCCCGCCAATCGCCGGGCCACGCCCGTTATCAAGCGGGGCCTGGGCAGCATAATTGCGTTCAATCGCCTGATGGCCGGGATAGGAGGATGCACTGCCATAACCGCCATAGCCACTGATCCCAGGTCGCGCCGCACCATAGCCTGCCGTACCGCCGGGCAATTCACCCTCGCGGCGTACCGCCCCCATTGCCATATCGGCCACCGTGGTGGAGGCCCGGTGCCCGGCCCCGGCCAGGGCATGTTTCAACGCCCCCACAATCAGGCCGCGCACCAGCCCCGGGTCGCGAAAGCGCACTTCGGTTTTGCCGGGATGCACATTCACATCCACATCGCGTGGTTCCAAATCCAGAAACAGGGCAAGTAACGGATGCCGGTCACGGGCCAGAAAATCCTGATAGGCACCGCGCACTGCGCCTTGCAACAGCCGGTCCTTGACCGGGCGGCCATTGACAAACAGAAACTGCATTTGCGCATTACCCCGGTTAAGGGTCGGCACCCCGGCATAGCCGGTCAGGCGAATACCTTCGCGTTCCGCCTCGATCTGCAGGGCATTATCCTGAAATTCGCGGCCCATGACGGCCCCCAGCCGTTTTAACCGCGCATCAAACAAATCCCCCGCACAGGCCGGATAATTCAGGATCGATTTGTTGTTATCCCCGCTTAAACTGAAGCTGACATCCGGTCGCGCCATTGCCAGGCGTTCCATGATCTCGCGGGCATACATTTGCTCGGTCCGGGCGGTTTTAAGAAATTTCAACCGCGCCGGCGTCGCATAAAACAAATCGCGCACTTCCACCCGTGTGCCAAACGGATGGGCGGCAGGTTCCGGCTCGCCCTTTAAACCGCCCTCGACACTCAGGGTCCAGGCGCTATCCGCCCCCTTGGTGCGGCTGGTCAGGCGCATCCGCGAGACAGAGCCGATAGAGGGCAATGCCTCGCCGCGAAACCCCATGAAGGCAATGTTAAACAGGTCATCATCGGGCAATTTCGATGTCGCATGGCGCTCAACCGCCATCATCAGTTCATCTGGCGTCATGCCCCTTCCATCATCGGTGACAGAAAGCAGGGTCCGACCGCCTTCGCGCAGGGCGACATCGACCTTTTTTGCCCCGGCATCCAGGGCATTTTCCACCAGTTCCTTCAGCGCCGCAGCCGGGCGCTCCACCACCTCACCGGCGGCAATCTGATTGATCAGGTTCTGGGGCAGAATGCGCAGCGACATAAACAAAAGCCTGTGTTGTTCGTTCCCCTATATAGAAGGGCACAGGCCCCAAAAGCAACAGGGGCGGCAAAAATGGATGAGCCCTCACAATCCGGTTCCCGCCAATGCGGGCGGATCATAGGCATCTATCGTCTTTTCATGCCTGAAAGCAGGCTATTCCGGCTGCCATTGTTGCGACAGGGCCCTGGCAAACCATAACCCTGCCGGGCCCAACACCTTGTCCCGGCGATAAGCCACCACGATCCTGAGTTCGGGCAATTGATCCAGCCCGTCCCATTCCACTGGCGAGAGTTCCACCAGACGACCGGCTGTAATATCAGCACAGACCATATATTCAGGCAGCGCGCCCCACCCGGCCCCGCGCAGAATCATGCTTTTTTTCATGTTCAAATCATCGGTTTTCCAAAAATCCGGGGCCTGAAGGGCATAATTTCGTTTGTCGCGCCCCTCGATCCGGCCCGAAACCATGATTTGCAAATGCTGCTGCATGTCCGTCGGATATAACGCCGTTTGCCGGGCGGCGAGCGGATGGTCCGGTGCCGCAACGGCAACCATCCGTTCCGTACCACAGGAATAACGGATATAGCCGCCGCCCATTGGCAAAAATTCCGGCATGATGGCGATATCCGCAAGACCATCATCCAGAATTTCGGCGCGCTGAATCGTCTGCGTCATCAATTCCACCCGGACCGTCGGAAACTGCTCCTGAAAATCGATAAGGGTATCAATCACCGGATCGGGCGAAACAAACTGGCTAACAGAAATCGTGACCGAGGCCTCAAGCCCCCGCGAAATACCCGCCGCCTTGCGCCAATATTCCGAGACGTCACTTTGCACCTTTTGCGCATAAGGCAGCAACAAATGCCCGGCCCGGGTCAATGTGGGGCGATACATGTCGCGATCAAACAAGACCAGTCCTGTCTGGGATTCCAGCTTTTGCACGGCATAGGTAATCGCCGACTGCGTTCTGTTCAAATGACGCGCCGCTGCCGCAAAACTTCCCAGTTCCGCGATACACACAAAAACCTTGAGCTGATCGAGGGTGATTTCTGCCATATCTTCAAATTATTTGAACATGATTAGCAAAACAATAGAATTTTTATTGAATGAGACTGTCAGTAGGTTTTGCCAGGAGCGGACAAAACTTTACCAAGGTTGCATAATATGACACTTGCTAGCCCCGATTTTCTTAAGGCGCTTATTTATCAGGCGGTGCTGATTGCCCACCTGTTTTCCTTTGCGTTTGCCATTGTGCTGGTTGCCAGGGCGGATTTGGCAATGTTAAGCGGCGCGTATCATGCGGGTCGACGCGACCTTGCCAAAGATGCGCGAAACACCGCCTTTTGGCTGGCGATGCTGTGGATTTCCGGCGTGGCGCTGATTGGCATGGGGATTGGATTTGACCTGGCTGCGATTATGGCAAACGGCAAGGTTTTTGCGAAAGTCACCGTGGTGGCGATCCTGACCCTCAACGGCCTGTTCCTGCATTTTTACGCCTTCCCGCTTTTTGCCGGGGGCCAAAGCAAAATCACCAACTTTCAAATTCTGATTTGCAGTGTCGCTGGTGCCATCAGCTCTGTTTCATGGCTGTTTGCCTCGCTTTTCGGGGTGGCGCGCAAAGTGGCCCCGTTTTTATCCTATCAAAATTTCATGTCGGTCTATCTGATTTGCCTGGCCTTTGGCCTTGTCATCGCACTGACATTTGCCCGCCCGTTTATTCGGCGGAATTTCACGGCATCTGCCCAGCCCTCCTGACAATCGGGCAAAAAACAGGGCCTGCATCGGTTTGATACAGGCCCTGTCCTGGAAGTTCCAAACGCATGTCGTTTGCTAAAAACTCAGCTTGCCTTCCGGCTTGCCCACCACAATGGCGGTCACATGATCCGGGTCGAGCAACTGCTTTGCCACCCGGTTGACATCATCAAGCGTCACCGCATTGACGTAATCATTGCGCTTATCGAGGAAATCGATCCCCAAATCTTCGGCCTGCATGCCGACCAGCATGCCCGAAAGATTGCCCAGGCTGGTAAAGCGCAGCGGGAAGGCCCCGGTCAGATAGGATTTGGCATTGTCCAGTTCGGTTTGGCTAATGCCCTTATCCTTCATTTTCTGCCATTCATCGCGAATGACCGACAGGCTTTTGCCAATCGCATCATTACGGGTGGCAACACCGCCCATCATGAAATTGGCTTCGTCCAGATTGGCAAGATAGCTGTAAACGCCATAGGCAAGGCCGCGTTTTTCGCGCACTTCCTCGGTCAGGCGCGATGAAAAACCGCCCCCGCCCAGAATGTAATTCATCACATAGGCGGCGTAAAAATCCTTGTCCTTGCGATCAATGCCCTTTTGGCCCCAAATCGCCTGGCTTTGCGGGTTATCCTGCGCAATCACCTGCACGTCCCCGCCAAACTTAGGCGTTACCGCCGGAATTTCCGGGACTTTGCTGTGTTCCGGCAGGCCACCAAAGGCCTCGTCCAGAAGCGGGCCAAGTTCCCTGGCGGTAATATCGCCCGCAACCCCAATCACCAGATTGTCGCGCGCCAGCGACTGTTTGACGAAATCGCGCAGGTCGGCAACCTTCAGGTCATTGACCGTTTCAAAGGTGCCTTCTACCGGGCGGGCATAGGGATGGGTGCCAAACACGCTTTTGAAAAAGGCGCGCTGGGCCATCGAGCCGGGGTCGGTTTCCTGCTGCTTCAGACCCGCCACGATCTGGGAACGAATGCGTTCCACCGCCTCGTCATCAAAACGCGGCGATGTCAGCGACAGTTTCAACAGGTTAATCGCGGTCGGGCGTTCGCGGGTTAATGTCACCACCGATCCGGTAAAGTCATCGCGCCCGGCATCATAGGACAGGCTGATCGATTTGTTTTCCATCAAGCCCCGAAAGGTCTGACTGTCCATATCGCCCGCCCCTTCATCAAGCAGGCCCGAAACCATGTTGGCCCGGCCCAGCTTGCCATCGGGGTCGGTCGCGGCACCGGCCCCCTTGAAGGCGAAATCAATGGTCAGCAGCGGGTTTAAATGATCCTCGATCAGCCAGGCCTTGATCCCGCCCTTGCTGACCACTTCCTGCACCTCAACTGCCTTGGCCGGGGCCATATCAAACCCGGTCAGTGCCACCAGTGCGACCAGACCAAAGGCAAACTGGCGCGATGTGTTTTTCAATGAAAAGGCCATATCAATGCGTCTCCATCGTACCGGTTACGGGGGCCGTGGGCATACCGGGGCCTTTGGCCCCCTTGGGCCGCAACAGCCAGCCCGTGACAGACCGTTTGTCATCCAGCACATTGCGCGCTGCCGCATTAACCTGATCGAGCGTGACAGCCTTGATACGGTCCGGCCAGCTTTCCACCTGGTCCACCGTCAGGCCAACAGCCAGGGCCTCGCCCAGTGTCCGTGCCCCGGCCGAAAGCGAATCGCGGGCAAAAACCGCACTATCAAGCAGGCGCTGACGGGCGTCATCCAGTTCCTTCTGGGTAATGCCGTCTTTCAGGGTTTTGGCAATTTCAGCATCCAGGGCCGCTTCAAGATCCGCCATTTCAACCCCGTCACGCGGCACTGCATAAAACCCGAAAGTCGAAAGGTCCATTGCCACCGGGTCATAAAAACTGCCTGCCGATGTGGCGAGCTTCTGGTCCACCACCAGCGATTTATAAAGACGGCTGGTGGTGCCGGAGCCGAGAATTTCGCTAAATATTTCCAGCGGGGCGGCTTCGTCAGAATGTTCGGTATTATAGGACGGAGCCAGATAATAGCGCGACATGGACGGCTGGCCGACACGGGCGTCGGTCAATGTCACCTTGCGCGGAGCGTGCTGGGTCGGTTCCGTCACACGCACGCGTTTGGGAACCTCACGGGCCGGAATGCTGCCGTAATATTTTTCGGCCATCGGCTTGAGCTCGTCCATCGTGATGTCACCGGCCACCACCAGAATGGCATTATTGGGCGCATACCATTTCTTGTACCAATTCATGGCATCTTCGGTGGTCAGTTGCTTCATTTCATGCAGCCAGCCAATAATTGGCCGCCCATAGGGATGCTGCATGAAAAGGGCATTGCGCATTTGCTCGCCCAGAAGCGCACTGGGGTTATTGTCGATCCGCATGCGGCGTTCTTCAATAATCACGTCGCGTTCGGGCAGGACCACCTTGTCGCTCAATTGCAGGTTCTGCATACGGTCGGCTTCCATTTCCATCACCATACCCAGGCGGTCCCGGGCGATATTCTGGAAATAGGCGGTATAATCCCAGGCGGTAAAGGCATTGTCCTGGCCGCCATTGCGCGCCACGATTTTGGAAAATTCACCCGGGGCAATCTTTTTGGTGCCCTTGAACATCAGATGTTCCAGAAAATGGGCAATACCCGAGGTACCGGGCACTTCATCGGCGGCACCGACCTTGTACCACACCATTTGGGTGACAACCGGGGCACGGTGGTTTTCCACCAGCACCACCTGCATGCCATTCGATAAAGTTGTTGTTTTGGGGTTAAAAACCCCGGCCTGCGCCAGCGGGGCAAGCGTTACCAGCACCAGCAGCAAAACCGGAAGCACGACCGGAAAGCGATGCCAAACACGTTGGGACGAAAATTTCATGCTGTCTTCCTTGGGGATCTGTCCGGGAATTTAGCGAATTCTTTTTATAACCTGCCACTTGTCACACAATTTGGCAGGCTATCCTGCTTAAGAAGCGATTATGACAGAACAAGGGCGCGGAAGATCCGCGCCCCTGCTTTTTGCATCACAATTTGGCGAGCAGCCCATAAGGGCTACGCCGGATTGATATTCCTAGAAAATATCTTCCAGAATGCCTTTTTTGCGGCGTTCAATGGTCGGCGTTTCGCCTTCCGTTACCGGATTGCCCAATGCCTGCTGATCGCGAATGCGCTTGGCTTCTTTTGCCGGGTCAACCTCGCTGCCAAAGGCCGGTTTTTCCTGCCAGAAAACCAGGCGGTCAATCACGCTTTCGTTTTCCTTGATCAGGATCGAAGTTTCGCGGTCCACTTCGGAGCGAATATTGGGATCGGCATATTGCGCACCGCTTTTTTCAAGCAAAGCCACTTCGCCGCTGCTGCGATCTTTGTCTGTCAAATCATGCGCCACCGGCGTTGGTGATTCGCCAGTCAGAAGGCTGCGGGCCTGGTCGGTCATGGTGCCGGTCTGCGGGCGGGGTGCGCCCGGGTCCGGGGCACGCAGGTTAAATTCGGGCGGCATGCTCAGGGGGGCGCGCGAAACAACCTGAAACTCGTCGGGTGACTGTTTATTCAGCCCAAAGGTTTCCTTGGTTGATTCACAACCGGTCACGGCAAGCGCCAACCCGGTTAGTGCCGCAATCCTGATCAGATGAGATTTCCGGGTCATACACGCCTCTTGCAAGTCTGTCATCGGGGCCCCATTTGGCCCGACCAAAATTATCGCGAAGTTTTTTTACCGCCAAACAGGGAATCGATCAACAGCAACGCTGCCCCAATCGTAATTCCCGTATCGGCGACATTAAATACCGGCCAGTGATAGCCTGCAACATGCAAATCGATAAAATCCGTCACAGCACCATGGCGCAGCCGGTCCACCAGGTTGCCAACCGCACCACCAACCACCATTGCCAGGGCGATTCCCAGCACGCGATCCCGGGTGCGCCACATCCAGACCAAAAAACCAATCGTGATGGCCGCCGTGCCAATAATCATCACCCACGGTGCCTGGCCCTGAAACAGGCCAAAGGAGACACCGGGATTCCATGCCAGCACGAAATTCATAAACGGCGTGACCTTGATATAGCGCGCCGGGTCGGACAGTGCGTCAATCGCGATCTGTTTTGTCCATTGGTCGAGAATAAACACGACCGCCAGCACCGGCAGGCCCAAGGCAAAGGCACGATGTTTCATCAATTTTCTTTCCGTCTGCCCATATGACAGGGCCGGACATTGCTGCCCGGCCCGATTTTCGTGCTGACCGCTTATTGTGCGTCAACGCCCATTTCATCAACGGCGTCGGCGCAACGGTTACAAACGGTCTTGTGGTTCGGGTGCGATCCGACTTCGGGCAGGATCTGCCAGCAACGTTCGCATTTTTCGCCTTCGGCCAGGGCTGGCACCACCGCCACACCGGCAACATCCTCCAGACGATAGGCCGTATCGGGCCCTTCGCCTGCAATCAGTTCGATATCCGATGTAATGGCAATCTCCGCCAAATTAAGGCCCTCAAGCGCGGTGATATAGGTTTCATCGGCATAGACCTTTGGCGCGGCATCAAGGCTGCCGCCGATGCGTTTTTCCGCCCGTTCCACTTCCAGCGCGCCGGTAACGACACGGCGAAGTTTGCGGATTTTTTCCCACTTCACTGCCAGTTCGTCGTTTTTCCAGCCATCGGAAACGCTGTTATAGGTTTGCGCATGGACCGAGCTTTCAGTGCCGTAGCGTGCCCGCCAGGCTTCATCGGCGGTAAAGCACAGAACCGGGGCCAGCCAGCGCACCAGGCAATCAAACACGCGGTCCATCACCGTGCGGGCCGCCCGGCGGCGCAGGCTTGAGGGCGCATCGCAATAAAGCGCATCCTTGCGAATATCAAGGAAGAAGGCCGACAGATCCTGGGCACAGAAATTGTGCAGTTCGATGAACAACTGGTGGAAGTCAAACGCCGCCGTGGTTTCCTTAACGGTGTCATCAAGCATGCTAAGGCGGTGCAAGACCCAGCGTTCGAGTTCCGGCAAGTCGCTATCGGCGACTTTTTCTTCGTCGCTAAAGCCGGCAAGGTTGCCCAGCAGGAAGCGCAGCGTATTGCGCAAACGACGATAAATGTCGGAATGACGCTGGATGATTTCATCGGAAATACGCAGGTCATCATGGTAATCCGAGCTGACAACCCACAGGCGCAGAATATCGGCACCAAATTTCTTGATCACATCCTGCGGCGCAACCACGTTATTGAGCGACTTGGACATTTTATAGCCCTTGCCATCCAGAACGAAGCCGTGTGTCAAAACCGCATCATAGGGCGCACGGCCGCGCGTCCCGCATGATTCCAGAAGCGACGAATGGAACCAGCCCCGATGCTGGTCCGACCCTTCCAGATACAGGTCGGCAGGCCATTTCAGGTCCGGGCGTTCCTCGAGAACATAGCTGTGCGATGATCCGGAATCGAACCATACATCGAGCACATCCATGACCTGTTCGTAATCATCGGAATTGTAATCATTGCCCAGGAAACGCTGCGCATCCCAGGTAAACCAGGCATCGGCCCCTTCTTCGCAGAAGGCGGCATAAACGCGGTCGAGAACGGCCTGGTCGCGCAGGGGTTCGCGGGTTTTCTTGTTGACGAAAACCGTAATCGGAACACCCCAGGCGCGCTGGCGCGATACGCACCAGTCCGGGCGGTTGGCAATCATGGAATGCAGGCGCGCGCGCCCGGCTTCCGGCACGAAACGGGTATTGTCAATCGCCTCAAGAGCGGTTTCACGCAGGCCGGTTTCCGACATGGAAATAAACCATTGCGGCGTGGTGCGATAAATGATCGGTGCCTTGGAACGCCAGGAATGCGGATAGCTGTGTTTAAGGCGACCACGCGAGAGCAATGCGCCATCCTCAACCAGCTTGGCAATCACGGTTTCGTTGGCATCGCCTTCCTTGCCATTGGCATCATAGATACAGCGACCGGCAAATAGCGGCACATGATCGTAATATTTGCCTTCGGCATCAATCATTTCCGGCACTTCCAGCCCGTATTTCAGGCCGGTGACATAGTCATCCGGGCCATGCGTGGGGGCGGTATGAACAAAGCCGGTACCGGTATCTGTCGTGACATAGTCCGCGGGCAGCAGCGGCACATCATAATCATAGCCCTGCCCGCGGAACGGATGGGCACTCATCGTGCCCTCAAGGTCGCGACCCTTGAAGGTGCCAACAACCTTATGGCCCAGGATACGGCCATTTTTACACATGTCTTCAACCAGATCGGCACAAACCGCCAGCTTCTCGCCAACCTTGGCCCAGCATTCCTCGGCGGTTTCGGTGACTTCGATCACGACATAATCAATGTCGTCACCATAGGAAATCGCGCGGTTGCCCGGAATGGTCCAGGGCGTGGTGGTCCAGATAACGATACTGGCATCCTTCAGGGCCTCGACCGATGATTTAACCACCGGGAAGCGCACATGAATGGTTTTGCTGGTATGGTCGTGATATTCGATCTCGGCTTCAGCCAGGGCGGTCTTTTCAACAACCGACCACATCACCGGCTTGGACCCGCGATACAAAGACCCGTTCATCAGGAACTTGCCCAATTCGCGGGCAATCGCGGCCTCGGCCCGGTAATCCATCGTCACATAGGGATTATCCCAGTCCCCCATCACGCCCAGGCGTTTGAATTCCTCGCGCTGGATATCAAGCCATTTCTGGGCAAATTCCCGGCATTCCTTGCGAAATTCGGCAACCGGAACCTCGTCCTTGTTTTTGCCCTTGGCGCGATACTGTTCTTCGATCTTCCATTCGATCGGCAGGCCGTGACAGTCCCAGCCCGGCACATAGACCGCATCCTTGCCCGTCATCTGCTGGGAACGGGTGATCACGTCTTTCAAAATCTTGTTCAGGGCATGGCCAATATGCAAATGACCATTGGCATAAGGCGGGCCATCATGCAGCACGAACTGTTCGCGCCCCTTGGAAATGCCCCGAATGGTGCCGTAAAGATCGTCCTTCTGCCATTGCTCCAGCAATGTCGGTTCCATTTTCGGCAACCCCGCCCGCATCGGGAAATCGGTCTGGGGCAGGATAACGGTCTTTTTGTATTCGACGCTCATCGTGACAGTCCTGTCGTCTTGCACTTTTTAATTCACAGGCAAACCCGGGCCCGGGCGAAACCCTTTCGGGGCGCGCGGATCATAGCGGGTTCGCAACCAATTTCAAATCCCGGGATTGACCGGCGGGTTCGCCGCCAGAATTTCACGGGCCGTTTGCACATCACGGCCAATCTGGGCCTTCAGGGCCTCAAGCCCGTCGAACTTCTGTTCGCCACGTATAAAGCCGATCAGGCGGACCCGAACGGCGCGATCATATATATCACGGTCAAAGTCAAACAGGTGGGCTTCCAGCCCGGCTTCTTCATCACCGCCAAAGCTGGGGCGGATGCCAATATTGGCGACTCCGTCAATCCAGCATTCGACAGAATGCGGGTCATCCTGTTTGACCAGCCCCAGACGGATGGCATAAACGCCAAATTTGGGCCGCAAATGCAGGCCCAGCGCCACATTTGCCGTAGGAAAACCAATGGTCCGGCCCCGTGCATCCCCATGAATGACGATCCCGCCAATTTCCCACGGCCGGCCCAAAAGGGTACGGGCATCCTCCGGTCTTCCTTCGCGCAGGGCCTGGCGGATCGCGGTCGAGGAATAAATGATGCCATTATCATGGGTGACGGGTTCCACCGCCGTCACACCAAACCCGGCAACGTCGCCCATCGTTTTCAGGGTATCGACATTTCCGGCCCGGCCCTTGCCAAAACAGAAATCCCAGCCCACCACAATATGCCGCGCGCCCAGCCCATCAACCAGCACCTTGCGCACGAATTCCTCCGCGCTCAGGGTGGCAAATTCGGGGGTGAAGGCAACCTCGTAGAAAATATCAATACCAAGTTCCGCTGCCGCGGCCAGGCGGTCCTGTGCCGAAGTCAGGCGAAAGGGCGGCTCGCCAGCGCGAAAAATGGTGCGGGGATGGGGCTCGAAACTCAGGATCGCCAGGGGAACGCCAAGACGCTCGGCAATGCGGCGCGCCTGGGCCAGAATGGTCTGGTGCCCCAGATGCAGGCCGTCAAAATTGCCAATTGCAACAACAGCGCCACGCGCATCGATGGGCAAATTTTCAAAGGATCGAAAAACGCGCATCAATGCCGTTCTCTCTGTTTTGCTCGCACAATGGTTCCGATACCGGGTGTTTCATAACAAGGCCCGGCAGGCAGCTATAAATCGGCCAGGGCCGCACCGTAAAGCCTTTTCCTGCTTATAACAGGACAAAACAGCCATGCTGGCACTTTATTTACCGGCAGGAAACCAGGCCAGCCGTGATCGGCTGGCCTGCGAAAGTTCGACAAATCAGCTTGCCGTGCCGCGTGCGGGCACCATAACGGTGGCTTCACCCGAAATCACCACACGGTCGCCAACGGTGCAGGTGGTATCAAGCACAATGCGTTTTTTCGCCGCAATAATTTCCCGCACTGTCACCTTTGCCGTCACGGTATCGCCAATGCGCACCGGAGCGCGAAATTGCAGATTCTGCGACAGGTAAATCGTGCCCGGCCCGGGCAAACGGGTACCAAGAACGGTTGAAATAAACCCGGCCGAAAGCATGCCATGTGCAATGCGACCCTCAAACATAGTGGTTTTGGCAAACTCGTCGTTCAGATGCACCGGGTTGCTATCGCCCGACACACCGGCAAACAGGATAATGTCGGTTTCGGTTACGGTTTTGGCATAGCTGCCTTCCATGCCAACTTCGAGATCCTCGAGATAATACCCTTCCAGGCCGTCACGCTTGGTCATCCTGTCGCTCCTCTATTACCATCTTTGTGCAACGCAATATAAGCAAAGTATCATCATCAAACGGGCATTTCGCAATGCCATTTTGCAAAAACAAACGAACTGTCACATTATTTTGCCCGGTTTTCGATGCAACGCACAATACGACGATAGGCCCATCATTTTGACTGGCAGACCATCTATGGTCCTGGCTTTGCTACATGAATGTCCATTGCTTTGTTCATCGCGGCAATCAATATTAAGGGCAACAATCAGGCTTTTGGCACCCCTGCGATTTTCCCGCGAGGGTGACATGACCTGTATCACCGAAGTGCCAGTTTACGGAATCCAGCCATGAGATCCTCTGCCGCCGACATTTATGAAATCGCAATGGGCCGCTGGAGCCGCCGTCTTGCCCGCGCCTTTCTGGCCTTTGTCGATGCCCCGGCCTGCGGCACGCTGCTTGATGTCGGGTGTGGTACCGGCAGCCTCACACTGGCAGCCGCCACCCGGTACCCATCGGCGGACATTACCGGCATCGATTTGATGCCCGATTATCTGGGCGAAGCCCTGTTAAATGCCGCGCCCAATGTCAGGTTTGACACCGGCGATGCGGGCCACCTGCCCTATGAAACCGCCAGTTTTGACGCCACCTTTTCGCAACTGGTGTTAAATGACCTGGCCAACCCGCAACAGGCCCTGCATGAAATGCAGCGCGTTACGCGACCCGGTGGCATCATTGCCGCCACGGTTTGGGACCGCGCGGGCGGGCTCGCTTTTTTACGGCTTTTCCTGGATGCCGCCGCCATCCTGTTTGACGGCGAAGGCGAGGCGTTGCGTGCCCGCATTTTCAAGGTGCCCTATCATGACGAAGACGCCCTGCTGGATTTATGGGCCGATGCCGGGCTGAGCGAAATTGGCACCGCAACCCTGTCAATCCGCATGGATTTTCTGGATTTTAACGATTACTGGCAGTCGCTTCTGGGCAGTCACAGCCTGATTCGCGAATTTTTCACATCCCTGGATGGCGAACAGGCCCACCACCTGCAATCCACCGTACGCCGCGCCTATATTGCCGGCGACATGGATGGCAAACGCTCGCTTGTGGCCTCTGCCCTAGCCGTGCGGGGCATTCACGCCGCCTGATATCTTTGCCTTTCATCCATCACGCATCCTTGTCAGCATGGCGAGGATGCGGGGTTTGCCGGGGCTGCTGAACCGACGGGGTACGCCGAAACGGCAGCAACAGGCTGCCGACCAGCGACTGGCTTTCCCGGTCGCGGAATTCGGCAAGACCAATCCTCATTTCGCGGTCATCTTCGCCCGCTTTTTCCCGGTAGCTGGCAAAGATGCGGTCCCACACCGACAGGATATTGCCGTAATTGCTGTTGGTTTCATCCATGACCGCCGAATGATGAATGCGGTGCATATCGGGTGTCACAAAAAGCCCGCGCAGGGCCTGATCGAGCATATTGGGCAGGCGCACATTGCCATGATTAAACAGCGCAAAGCTGCTGAGCAGGGTTTCATAAATCACCACAGCCCAGGCATCGGCCCCAAGGATCAGGACAAAGCAGGATTTATACACCGCCGACACAGCAATTTCGAGCGGATGAAACCGCACCGCCGTTGAAACGTCAAAGCCGGGATCAACATGATGCACCCGGTGAAACCGCCACAGCACAGGAAACATGTGGGTAAAACGATGCTGCCAGTATACCGCGCAATCCAGCCCGACAATCGCCAGCAAAACCGCCACCGGGGCCGGTAAACCAAGCCAGGGCAGCATGCCCCATCCCTGCCCCTGGGCATAGGAGGCCGCAAAGACCATGGCCGCCCCGATGGTAAAACGGCTGAGCGCGGCCCCGCAAATCATCAGGGCGAAGTTGGTTGCCCAGCGCCCGGCACGTTTTTGGTCATCGCCCCGCCGGTAAGGTACCAGCACCTCCCACAGGCCCATGACAACCAGCAGGATGGCAAAAACCGCCAGACGAAAAAGCACCGTATGATCCATGACTGTAATGAAATTCCTGTGTAAAATGGATTTGAACTGTCTTGACCGTCCGTATAAATATGGCGGTTAACGCTGTCAGGTGCGTGACGCTTTATTTGGGGTATCGGGCGCATTTTAAAATACGATACCCTTGGGCTGTCTATGGGGCATGACACCCACAATATGGGTTCCCCGCAACAAGGCAATCAGCAAGGAGACCTTGATGGGTCACAAAATGGTGTTTTCCGCAATGTGTGCCGCAGGCATTCTGGCGGGGGCGCTGCATGCGGCACCGGCACGCGCCGACGGCCCGCCCTTTGACCTGCCGGTTGATTGCCCTTATGGCGAATGCAATATCGTCCATTATGTCGATCATGATGCCGGACCTGGCATTCGCGATTTTGCCTGTGGCACCAGCACCTATGACGGCCATCGCGGCACCGATTTTGCCATTCCCGACGAGGAAGCCATGATCAGCGGTGTTGCCGTGCTGGCCGTGGCCGACGGCATTGTCAGCGCCACCCGCGACGGGGTGGAGGATATTGATGCCGGACGCCTGAACAAGGATGCCTTAACCGGCATTGAATGCGGCAACGGCATTTTGATTGACCATGACGATGGCTGGCAAAGCCAGTATTGCCATATGCGACGCGGGTCGATTGCCGTGCGCAAGGGCGACCATGTCAGCCGGGGGCAAACCATCGGCCTGATCGGCATGTCCGGCCAGGCCACTTTTCCGCATTTGCATTTCAACCTGCGTCAGAATGATAATTTGATCGACCCGTTTAGCGGCACCGACATGGCCGACCCGGGCACCGATAATTGCAGCACCGACCAGACCGTTCTCTGGACGCCCGATGCCGCCGCCCAGATGACCTATCGTCCCGTGCATCTTTATGCGCTGGGCTTTTCATCGGGCCGCCCCAACGCGACGGACATCAAGCGTGGCTATGACCGGGGGGACACCCTGCCTGCCACCAGCCCGTCGCTGTATTTTTGGGGCTATCTGATTGGCGTGAATGATGGCGACGTGATCACCCTTAATGTTGCTGGCCCGCGTGGTTTTAACGGCAGCCGTGATTTCACCATCAAACTGCCCAACGATAATGGCCCGCGCGCCAAGTGGTTTTATGTCAACGCGGATCGCCCCGGCGACCAGTGGCGCAGCGGCACCTATCAGGGCCGCGTGCTTTTTTCGCGTGATGGCAAGGCGCCGGTTGAAATCGGCACAACAGAGCTTCACATTCCCTGATCTCCCTGTTGTCCTGAATTTTGGAAAATGCCTGGCAAACGCCCGGCACGTTCCTTGCCGATTGCACCAACCTGTCTTGTCAGGCACATGTCCCGCACCTTTCTCTTGCCATCGTCACAAATGCGGGGTGCGTTTGTATCTTGTCAGTTGAAATATCGCCCCTGAATCGGCAGGCCAAACATGCCCAAGGGTTGCTCAAAAACCCGCGAATCCCATCTCTGGATGGAACCAAATTGTCAGCGGGTCGTTTTATCAGGGTTGGAACTGTTAATTTGTGCCCCGCAAACCCGCAGAAAACCTTATCTATTCCATCAGGTTGAAGGTTTTTTGACGTTTTTGACTGCACAGCACTTGTAACCGGCGCCAATGCCTGCCTATATTTCAATGGTGCACCGAGCCGTGCATGTGCCTGTCACTTAGACGGAGAAAGATGATGAACAAACGCAAAGCTGTTGCTATCGCCATTGCCCGCGAACAGCAAATCGCCCGCTCGATGGAAATTCTGTTTGCCGGAACCATCGTTGCCCTCATCGCGTCGCTTCTCGTTCTCTAAGAAACGAACGGTTCATCATCCTGGGGAAGGATCCCCGGTTTTTCCGTGACAGGCGGCACTGGAAGGTGCCGCATATTTTCAGACAAGCATGACCCAACACCACGTCACTGCCATTCAGATTACGCGAATTATTCGCCCGGTGGTCTAAGGACCCCGGGACATTTCTCGTTTTATCTGAATAATCTTTGATGTGTGAATCGTCATGACCAATCATGCCCTTTTGGCGCAGGATGTCCCTGCCCGCTCCCCTCGTTCCGTTTATTGCTTTGCTGTTCACGCGGTTGCCGAACCCGATGTGATGCCGCGCGTGCTGGAACTGTTTGCCAAGCGCAACCTGATCCCGGCCAGTTGGCATTCCATTGTTACGCATGACCGCAATGGCAATGAAGAACTGCAAATCGACATCCAGATTCAGCAGCTCGAAACCCGCATCGCCGACCATATCGCGCGCTGCCTGCGCCAGATCGCCAATGTGCAAACCGTGCTGACATCGGAAAAGGGCTATTCCAATTCTGCCATCGGTGCCTGAGCGGCCCGGCGTGACGTATTTTGTGGCTGGCCGTACAACCCGCCAGCCACAGCCGATTTTGCACAAATGATCGTGCGACGGTGATATTGCACAGGGCAGCGCATATGCGCTAACTATGGGCTGATAATGTAGCAGGATTTATGCCTGTCACATTCCGGTTTGCCCCTGTTGCGGAGTCGCCTGATGGCTTTTATCGACCATATCCATGCCTGCAATACGGCCAAACCAGAGGATTACACCCCGTTTTGCATGGATGGGCGTATCATTGGTGGCACTCGCCCGGCCTTTGCCAATGCCCTGCTGGCCCATCCGGCGGGCATGATCACCCGGCACCCCGATACAGGTGCCCTTCATCTTGCCCCCGAAATTGCCAGCCATGCTGCGCGATCAAACGCCTTTGCCGAACTGGTGGGCGATTTGCACCGTGATGGCGTGATCAAAAGCCTGCATGGCGAGAAATTCGATGTGCGCCCCAACCTGACCGATGCCCCGTTATGTGTCATGGACCGTTCGGCGATGTCCTATTTCGGGTTTCGCTCCTGGGGCGTACATTTGAACGGCTATGTGCGCAAGCAGGACGGCATTCATATGTGGATTGCGCACCGCTCCAAAACCAAACCGACCTATCCCGGCCAGCTTGACAATATGGTCGCGGGCGGCCAGCCCACCGGCTATGGCTTTCGCGAAAACATGATCAAGGAATGCGCCGAGGAAGCCAATATCCCCGAAAACCTGACGGCGGATATGAAAGCGGTCGGCACGGTGTCCTATGTTCACCAGACCGAAAAGGGCATCAAACCCGATGTGATGGTGAATTATGACCTGGAGCTACCGCAGGATTTTGTCCCCCGGCCGGTTGATGGCGAAGTCAGCCATTTTGAACTTCTGCCCATCGCCGAGGTTGCCGGGATCGTGCGGAACGGATTTGATTTCAAATTCAATTGTGCGCTGGTAATTATCGATTTTCTGATCCGCCACGGCATGATCACACCCGATAACGAACCCGATTATGCCGACCTGACCATCGGCCTGCATCGCGACATTATTCGCTAAGGCCTTTTACCCAACCGCCCGCAGGCTGCGCCTCAGTCGCCAAACTTAATGCCCGGCCTTGTCCTTGCCATCCATGCCAAAGGCGCTTAAGGCCATCAGGGTCAGTTTCATGCGCGCATCCGGGTCCAGGGCATCGAGATCAGCCTGTTTCTGGCGCATGGTGCTTAAGGCCTCCAAAATCAGCTTTTCACGCCCCGGGGCCGATCCGGCCTTGGCCTGGCGGCCTTTTTCCTGCCCCAGTTTGTCATCAGCCTCCTTCAATGCGCCCAGCACAGCCGAAGACGGATTTTGCGCCTCGGTCAGGGTTTCGGCCAATGCCAGGGCACGGGCTTCTTCGGTGCTCATGCCGGTGGCTTCATGGGCAATGGCCCGGTCGGCAATGCGCCGCGCCTGACGGGCCTGATCGGCCTGCTGGGCCGGCGTTTGCACCCGTGCCGCCGTGCCGGTACCACCGCCATAAGCCGCACTGGCCGCCGCGCGGTTGGTGGCATTTGGCGAACCGGTTGCAGACGGGCGTGCATCAAGCGGGTCCACCGGCAAGGCCTGTGCATCCTGATAGGCGCGGAGAGCCTCGCGCCCGCTTTTGCCAACAAAAACGCGCAAAAGCGTTTCTTTAAGCATACCCATTAAACTTCCCTTCGCACATCTACCTGACGACAACCGGGGGTCTGGCCCCGACAAAACAGGGCGGATTGCGCACGCTCTTGCGCTTCCCGGATCAATATCATGCCGCAATGGCGGCAAAAAATCACGGACCTTTATGGTCGTGCCAATATAAAACGGTCTAACGCGGATTTGTCGCGACGGGCGACATCCGGCTTTCTTCCACCAGCAGCAAAAACTGCATCAGCGCCCCGATGTCACCGGTGGCAAAATGGTCAATATCAAACACGAAATCGACATTGTCCCGCGCGGGATCATCCGGATGGCCGACAATGCCAAACTGCACATATTGCGCCCCTTGCGCATCCAGCGATGAAATAAGGTCTGCCACACGCACCCGGTCATCGCTTTCCGCCTGCAGGCGGATCAGGGCCAGAATATCGGCATCACAATCCACAACCTGGCGGGCAATCGACACCTCGGTCGATTGGGGCGGGGCAATATCAACATCAAATCCGCCATCGGCAAACAGGGTTGCCACGGCTTTAAGCTGTTTTTCTTCAGCGCTGGAGGCCGCAGCGACCAGAATGCGGGGATGTCGGCCTTCTATTTCAGCAAAGCGCGACAACATGGAGGCAAGTTCACTAGAGGTCATGGCACCTCGCAAAATAACCCGGCAGAGGAGCCGCCGGTAAACTCGCAACCCGTCCATAACAGTCTGGTTGCGATTGGAAAGACACATCCTATCACATCCTGCCCACCAAAGAGCAAGCATCGCAAACCAAGGCACATTAAAAAATGGAAATATTCAAAATGCCAGCGGGTCGCGCCCCAATACCAGCGGATGCAAAGCCAGGATCGCGCCATATAAAATGAGGCCGCCCAATATATCGCGCCAGTCCAGCGCCCCTTTGAACAGTCCCGGCAGGTAAAACCGCCGAGTCCCTGCTGACAGACGATCAAATTCCGCGGCACCAAGCTGGCGAAGACGCATTTTTTCCATTCGCGCCATGCCCAACACCCCAAAAAGCGCACTGCCGCCAAAAAATATTGCGGCCGCCAAATGTCCATTGGGAAACAAATGCGCACTGCCCCAAATCACAACCCCCAGCAACAGGGGATGACGGGTAAAGCGGTTAATGCCGGGATGATCGGGGTCATAGCCCTTTGCCCGGCCAATCGACAGTGGGCAGGGCTGGCGCACGGCGGCCACCCACAGCCAGCAGACCGGCAGCATTGCCACCAGCGGAACCCAATGACTGCGCGGGTCATAGGGCCAAAGGGCAATATAATCGGCGTTCAGTTCCGCCCCGATCACCCAAACCAGCAGGCCTATTGAAATTGCCGAAAAAGCGAACAGATAAAGAGAGGTTCCCAAGGCCGCGACCAGTTGACGGCGGAACATGCCCGGCAGGATATGACCTGCCAAAAATGCAACAATGGAAATGAAAAACCACGTCAAAATGCGATCACCTCTTTACTTTGACGGCGCAACATGCAAATTGCCCTCCACGTTTCGCGCACCCTGAATGGCCAGCCTGTCGGCTTCGCCCCTTGCGCCGCGCGACTTTAGCGGATACCTCTTTATCCCTAATTGATTTTACGCAATAAAGCTGGGTTTATCCCAAACATCGGAACACGGAATATACTCGACATGAGCTGGACACCGGAAAAGATTGAATTGCTGACTTCGCTCTGGAATCAGGGTTGGACCACGGCACGCATCGGTGAAGAGCTGGGTGTGGGAAAAAATGCCGTTGTTGGCAAGGCACACCGCCTGGGTCTGCCCAAACGTCCGTCGCCGATCCAGCGTCGTGCTGAAGAAACAGAAACCAAAAAGGCCCCGGCGCCCAAGGTTCTGTCGAAAGGCATCAGCATTTATGACCTTGGACCGGGCATGTGCCGCTGGCCGTTTGGCGATCCCGGAGATGATGATTTCCATTTCTGCGGCAAAAAAATCATCCCTGGCAAACCCTATTGCGATGAACATTGCGCTGCGGCCTACCTGAATGGCAAAAGCCCGCGTGAAGACAATCCGCGCAACCCCAATCACGGCGGCCCGAACAACAAACGCTGATCGTGCGCCCCTGCTAAAAAAATCGGAGAGGCCGTCCTTCGGGGCGGCTTTTTTCGTGCGATCAGCCTTGCCGAAACGACAAAACCCCGCCATAGCGGGGTTTGCCAAAACGACGACAATCAGAAAACAGTCGCATTTATTTCAACGTTGTCAGCACATATTGGGCAAAACCTTCGGGGGTTTCACCCACATAGCTGATATTGGTCGGCGCATTTACCGCATTCGAGGCCTTCGGGCTGGTGACAAATGTTACCTTGCTGGCATTGTCCATCGGGGCGAGGTGCCAGTTGCCATCGGCTTTGGGGTCGATAATTTTTTCTTCCATGATGTAATTTGCCAGCACGGTGCGGTTTTCATCGGGCGCATCGACAATAATCGTCGAACCATCCAGCCCCGGGAAATGCCCGCCGCCACTGGCCCGGTAATTGTTGGTTGCCACGACAAATTTCTGGTCGCCGTCAATTGGTTTACCGTCAAACTGCAAATTGACGATGCGATGCGCATCCGGGTTCACAACCGCCCCATCCTTGTTATAGCGGGCCGGTTGCGTCACATCGATTTCATAAGTCACACCATCGATGACATCGAAATTATAGGTCGGAAAATCCTGATTGATCAGCATCTGTTCCTGATCACTGTTGGGATCAATCTGGTTAAATTGCCCGGCCGACATTTCCAGCCATTCGCGTACCTGATTGCCGGTCAACAGCACGGCGCGCACGGTATTGGGGTAAATATACAGGTCCGCCACGTTTTTAAGGGCGATTTTGCCTGCCGGAATATCGGTATAATAATCCGGCCCGCCGCGCCCACCGGCCTTAAACGGCGCCCCGGCCGAAAGGATCGGCAGGCCGTCATATTCGGTCCCGGCCAAAATCTTTTTCAAATACCATTTCTGGGCATTGGTCACGATCTGGATCGAGGGGTCATCCGCCACCAGGGCAAAAAAGCTGTTAATCGCGGACTCACTCGTGCCCACGCCTTCGCGCATGTAATCAATCGTTGCCTTGTGCTCGGTCTCGACCGCCTTTAAAATTTCCGGGTCGGCATCAACCAGCGGCACCACGTCGCGCCCTTCACGATGATAAATCGGTTCGGCCTCCGACAGGGAATTTGTCACCTGCCAGGTGCCGTCATCCTTCACATTCAGGCTTAAATCAATCACGCCAACATGGCTGCCCCAAAAGCCGGGCATCACGGCGGGAACCCCGTTAATTGTGCCTTTGGTCAGGTCAACACCTTCAATATCGGCGAATTTTTCCGACGGGAAAACTTCGTGGGCATGACCAAACAAAATGGCATCAATGCCCTTGACCTTGGACAGATAATAAATGGCATTTTCTTCCATGCCGTGGCGGGTTTGCGTGCTCATGCCCGAATGGGGCACGGCAATCACCAGGTCCGCGCCCTTTTGGCGCATTTCCGGGACATATTTTTCGGCCATATCCACAATGTCTTTGGTGATGACATGACCTTCCAGGTTGGCCTTGTCCCACTGCATGATCTGGGGCGGGGCAAAGCCGATAACGCCAATGGTGATCGGATGTTTTTTGCCATCCTTGTCCACCAGTTCACGCTGCAAAAGCTGATAGGGGGTAAAATAGGGCTTGTCGTTGTCGGGGTTATCATCGCCATCATCGACAAAAATATTGGCATTCACATAGGGGAATTTCGCCCCGGCAATGGCATTGGCAAGAAATTCCAGCCCGTAATTGAATTCGTGATTGCCGACATTGCCCACATCATAATCCATCAGGTTCATGGCCTTGTAAACCGGATGGGTTTCGCCCTTTTTCAGGCCGTGGCGTTTGGCCATATAATCACCCAGCGGGTTGCCCTGGATCAGATCACCATTATCAATAAGGATGCTGTTATCGGCCTCTTGCCGCGCCTTTTTAATCAGGGTGGCATCCTTGGCAAGGCCCACCGTTTGCGATGCAGCATCGCGGTAATAATCGTAATTGACCAAATGCGAATGAATGTCGGTGGTTTCGAGAATTCGCAACGACACGGCACTGTCGGCAAGGGCGGTGCCCGCCATCAAACTTACGGACAGGCCCATGATCGCGCAGGCCAACGGACGGTAGAAAGTCATTTCGTGCATCCCTGAAAAATGGTGGTCTGTCTGACCAATCTATTTCTGATTATCCGGTCAGAATTTGAAGATTTTGCGAAAATCACACCAGAGAGGCAAACAAAAACACCCATCCAGCAGAACAGGCGTTTTTCACGTTGAATGTTCACGCCAGAAAAACCAGCCTGACAAAGGGTTTGGCGCAAATTACCGGGCAGCCTGCCCAACGGATGGCGCCGGGTCCGTGCCCCCCAAAACCACCTCGTTGCCCGGTCGCGGGTCATGGGGAACATTCAGCGACAGAATCAGCGACCCCAGCGCCAGCACCGCCCCGGTCAAAAAAACGGCACTAGGCGAAACCAGCCACAACAACCCGAAGGCCGCGGGCAAAAACACCGCCGCAATATGGTTGATGGTAAAACTGACCCCGGCCGTCGAGGAAATGTCGCCCGGATCAGCGATTTTCTGGAAATAGGTTTTCATCGCAATCGCCATCGCAAAGAACATATGGTCGATCACATAAAGCCCGGCGGCAATATGGGCATTTTGCACAAAGGCATAGGAGGTGAAGACGATAAACAACCCGCAATATTCCACCACCAGCGCCCGTCGTTCGCCCCATTTGCCAATCAGGCGGCCAATTTTTGGGGCCAGTACCATATTGATGGCGTGGTTCAGCAAATACAGAATGGTGATGGTGCCCACATCATAACCAAACTTTTCCACCATCAGAAAACCGGCAAACACGGTAAAAATCTGGCGCCGCGCCCCGGCCATAAAGGTTAGTGCGTAATAGAGCCAGTAACGACGGCGCAACACCAGCTTGCGGGTTTGCGGATGGGCATCCTTGAATTTGGGAAACACCATCCAGGCAATAACCGCACCGATAATGGTCAGCGCCCCGCCCGCCACATAGACCCCGCGATAGGGCATGGCGAAAATTTCCATCATTACCCACACGCCGCCAAACATAAGCAATGACGCAATTGACTTTGCCGACAGCTGACGGCCCATCACCATTGCCGCCCGGTCCTTCGCCACCCATTGCAGGGACAGCGCCTGTTGCATGGTTTCAAAATAATGAAAGCCGATCGACATCAGGACGGTGGTGCAATAAAGGCCGATCACGGTGGGGAAATAGCCACTCATGGCAACGCCCAGCCCCAACACCATCAGGGACAGGATGGCAAAAGTTTGCTCGCGGAAAATCAGCAGGGCAAAAATGGCCGTAAAAGCCAAAAAACCGGGAATTTCCCGCAAAGACTGCAAAATGCCAATTTCCCTGCCGGTAAAATCGGCCATTTCGACGGAAAAATTGTTCAAAAGCGCCATCCAGGTCGAAAAGGACAGTGGCATGGCAGCTGCCATCAGGATCAGCAGCACTTCGGGGTTGTTGCGCCAGCCGGTTGGTCCGGCGGCTCCCCCTTTGGCAAAAGCCGTCTTGTCCGGGGCCGTACTTGCCAAATAATCTGGCGCATGGGCATCCGGCTCTGTCGGGTTATGGGCCTCGGCATTGTCCGTCGGGCGTGGGGCAGGATAAGGGGTGGGCATGGACGGTTTCCTGAAAGTTCATGAATCCGCATCACGAATTCATCCGGCGATCCCGGGAGTTGTCTGGATTGCTTCCAAACTAAACTTGTCCTGATCGTCTGTCTCACGGTAATCTGCCATTGAATGCGGCAAACAGGACATATTTCCATGTTAAAACCCGAAAATTCACCCCCACCCCGCCCCCGCCCGGATATATTGCCGCGCCCGGTTTATGTACGGGTCTCTGATTTTCCGGCCGGGCGCTGTGTGGGCATGCACCATCACGACTGGTACCAGCTTATTTATTCCACCGAAGGCACCATGACGGTCACGACCGAAGCCGGCATATGGGTTGTACCGCCTCAACGCGCGGTTTGGGTGCCCCCCGGTGTGGACCATGCGGTGGCCCATGCCACCTTTTGCCGGGCACGTCATGTGTATATTGCGCGAGATGTTCCGGCCCGGCTAAACAATCAGTGCATGGTGATTGAGGTCAGCCCGCTTTTACGCGAACTGATCCGCGCTGCGGCACAAATTCCCATTGAATATGACGAACAGGGTGCCGAAGGCCGCCTAATCCGGGTCCTGCTGGATCAGCTTGCCGCACAGGTCCATAGCAACAACCTGCATCTGCCCGCCCCGAAGGATCCACGGCTGGCCCGCATTTGCCATCATCTGCAATCCGACCCGGCCGATAACCGCACCCTTGAGGAATGGTCGCGCGATTGCGGGGCATCGTCGCGCACATTAGCCCGACTGTTCTTGCGCGAAACCGGTATGCCGTTTCGCGAATGGCGGCAAAAATTACGGCTGCTCTATGCGCTCGAAAAACTCGCCCATCACCGGCCGGTCACGGAAATTGCCCTTGATCTGGGCTATGAAAACACATCCGCCTTCATTGCCATGTTTCGCAAGGCAACCGGCAAAACACCGGGCACCTATTTCAATACGCCGCCTTAAAAATAAATAAACGGCCCCGAAGGACCGTTCTAACAGACTTGAACAACAGCGGGCGAAACAGGGGGCTTTCCTCATCCTGATACGCCTGTCGGACAGATCGGCAAGGCAACAACCCGGCCTGTGAAACCCAGGATCAGTCAATATCCCGCCCAAACCGATCGCCGGGCAGCAAAATATCATCCTCTTCGGTACGAAGACGGTTCAGATATCGCGATGTTGCCTGCGACAGGCTCCGTCCGGTCCGGCGCGTTTCCGAACACAGATTGTGAATGTAAACCGCATCTTCAATCGACCAGTCGCAATCGGGTTGAGATCCCTTCTCGCGATCGCTGGCACGTCGATTGGGATGATGTTTTTTGCCCTTCACCACCGGAGCGGACATCTCGCGTTCGGCCAAAAGGCGCAACAGCTTTACCAGATCAGGCAGGGCCTCCATCACATTTTGCAGAGATGACAGACCTTCATACAGGGCCTTCATCAGGGCGGCGGCCTGCTCTGCCGACAACGCGGCAGGCGGATTGTGCCCGAAAAAAGACGTTACATCGCCAGCCGCCGGGGGCGCAGACATGCGTCCTGTCACGTCGGCCAAACGTGCCGTCATCTGCGAAAGCGCCTCGGACGAGAGAGAGTCCGAACCCGAAACCAAATTCAACACCTGAAATTTTTTCCAGGCACGATGGTTCGGCTCACCGCTTCTGCGGCCCGGGCTGATATCGAGTTGTGGCTGATGAGGCCCGCGATAATTTGCCTCGCCCTGTCTGCGGGCGGGGTGCATATCATTGACCGTACGCATTTCCTCCTCCTGAGAATCCGCAATACCTGATGCTTCGGGACCATGCCCGAAAACGAGCTCTTATTACCTATAAGAGCGACTACCATAACAAATTTAATCGCATTGCGATACTATACGTTCTCTCGCCCCGCCAAATTCGCACAATTATTTCAATATCCCTGTTCTTTAGATTAGGCCCCCACCCACATCCTAGCCGACAACATAATTGCCCTTGTGCATCCGGTCTTTATTATAAGTTGTATAATATCGGTCGTAAATTCCCGACTCGGCACCAGACAAACCGACAAACGGTTGATTGGGACATGACACAGCAGGCATTAAACGGCAGCACCAAAGCCCGTGCTGATCCATCGTTGCTATATGAAACAAATACACCTTGCCAACTATGTCTACATTGTAACGCAAACAGGCGAAGGCCATGACGGCGCCAGAGCCGCAAGCATCGATCGGCACCTACCATTTCGCTATAACTTTTCGCCAAGATACCTGATAGCAGGCGTGATCATGTTTTTTATTGGAGTCCCAGGTTAAGGCCTTTTCGAACCAAAATTTCGCTTAGTATGCGTGCGTCAAAACTCAAGGAAGCCGGAAAATTTTAATTCGGCAACTTTAATGCATATCCTATTTCAACAAAAAAACCGGAGGCCACCGCACGGGCCTCCGGTTTTGGGACTGGCAGGATATGGCTCAACCTCCCCCGAGCGGCCATATCCCTGCCAGTCTGGCGCGGACAGCCAGCCTGCAAAGGCTGCAGCGTCGCGCCGTGATATATCCATAAAGGACCAACCCCGAACTCAACCCCGCCGTCGTTCGGCAATCCGGCGATCATTGCCCGATCGCCGCTCGGCCCGCGGTCCTGCGTTAAGATAGCCCGTAGCTTCATCCGCCTCATTGATCTCGGGCAAGGGCGACGGACGCACCATAGACGGGCGGTCCTTGCCCACATTCACCAGTGCACCGGTGAAAGCTTCAAGTGTGGCCGCCAGAACCTGATCGAAGGCAGGGTCCGTTACCGCACAGCCATGAAAAAAGAAAAACGCATCATTGGCGAGGCCCGCACGCCAGCGACGAAACCTTTCAGGATGACGTCGCAAACAGGGCGCATCGAGCATGGATGTGCCAAGAACCATGCCATCATGACAGGCCCGCGCAAAGACATGCACGGTCTGGACATTTTCGTGTTGCCCCAGAACATTTCCCATCAGGGAAAGGCCGTCCTGCGCCGCACCCACCATAAAAATTTCGGCAATACCGGCATAGCGCCAGATAATGGCTTCGATATCTGCCAGCGACTGATCGATAAATACAAGGCATGCCGCACGTCCCTGACGTGCCCCAAAACCCGTCTTGCGCACCGTTTCCGACAGCCGCCCGACAGGCGCGTTTTGCCAGAATTGAACGGCGTTATTCCCGTTCGTCATAGATGCCCCCTACCTGTGGTCATCCTGTGATATGATAAACGTCCCACTGTCGCGCCTTCATGCGCACGACTATTATTAATTGATATCAATATCAGTAGCGAAAACCCTGCGACTCGTCCAGTTCCAATAACTGACACCCAAGGGTCGGAGCCTATCCCTTTTCCCGCAAATCACTATACGTCCAGATATATTTACAGGTCCGCATCAAAGAGGACAATCGACATATCAGGTGCCGGTTTGCTGTTCGGCCCGCATTTCGAGAAGTTTTACCATCGTATAAAGCACCTGATTGGCCGGTGTGGGCACGCCAAGCGCGCCGCCCTGGCGCACGATATAGCCGTTCAGATAGTCAATTTCGCTGGGTTTTCCCCGCATCAGATCCTGCGCGGTCGAGGAATATTGCGCGGGCATGGTCTTGATGATACCGGCAACCGCCGCCTGAATATCCCCCGGAACCGAAACCCCGATGCCATTGGCAACGGCAAGGCATTCCGCCACCACATTTTCAATCACGGTCATGACACCCTCGCCTTTTGCCAGTTCGCCATAAGGCAACCGCGACACGGCCGAAAGCGCATTATAGGCGCAATTCAAAATCATCTTGGCCCACAGCGCCCCAGGCGCATTCCCGGAAATCTCTACCGGAATGCCTGCCGGGCCAAAGCTATCGGCTATCCTGTCACTTTGTGCGCCCGGTCCAATCACAAGTTCGCCCCGGCCAAAATGCGCCACATGTCCGTCACCGGCCATACCCACCGCAACATAGACAACCGCAGGAAGCACCACACGCCCGATGAGTGCCGAAAGACGCTCCGCATTGTCCACGCCGTTCTGAAGGCTTAACACAATCGCATCTTCCGCCAGATGCGGCGCGATTGCAGCCCCGGCACTTTCGGTATCGGTCGATTTTACACAAAACAAAACAATGTCCGCCCCGGTCACGGCTGCCGGATCAATACTGGCTGCAAGCCGAACCGTTTCAACAATCCCGCCGCTTTCAAAAACAAGCCCGTTTTTGTTAATCGCCTGCACATGGTTCGGACGACCGATTAAAACCACGTCATGCCCGCGCTGCGCCAGTTTTGCCCCGTAATAACAGCCAACGGCCCCCGCGCCCATAACCGCGATTTTCATTTTGCTTTCCTCGCCTTCTTCGCAATTTCATCAATGAGGGTACCACAAAGCCCCGCCGCATATCTGCGACACCCGCACGGTCCGCGCAACCCGCACCTGATCAGGACCAACCAACTGCCTGCCACGATCTGTAGGTTCCGGGAAAGTCCCTATTTCCGCCATCCCGGCTTTAACCGGGCGGCATTTTTATCGTCATACAGGACCCGCCCAACGGGCACCCCATCGCCGATGGCATCCTGAATCCGGGCATAGTCTTCATCACTAAAACCACCCGCCAGCTCGATCAGTTGTATCCCCTCGGCCACCATCGCCATTGCCTCGGCAACCAGGGCATCAATATCGCCGCTGGCAAATATGATCGATGTAAAGCCGTCTCCGGGAAGGGTCGTTCGCAAACCGGCAGGCGGATAACCATTTGCCTTGATCAGAAAAGCGTATTTTCGCAATACCATACGGGGTTCCTCTCAATCCGGCGTCCTCACCAGGGTCACATTGACAGGGGACACTGCAACGCACAACCCCGAACCGCTTTTTCAGATTTTCCAAATCGTTATCGTTTTCAAACAAAAAGAAAATGTTCGCTTGTGACCGGAAATTGCGATGCAAACTTTCTTTCTTTTACGTCACAAAACCGTCCCCGGATTACGGCAAGTCATTTTTGCCTGTTCATGACATTCAAATCTCCATGTCTTTTCATATCACAACTTTCAAGTGCAATCGTCAATAACATGCAACGCGAATGAAAAGCGTGTCTGCAATCGTTACAGACCCTGGCATGAAAACAGGTTGGGACAGATCGCCTAAAACACACAAAAGACTCTCATTATGCCATCCGTTTTTCGTGACCCCGACAAAACGGATGGCAGACAAACTGCCTTCAGAACAGCCATCAAACCTTCTGGCGGAAAACTGATTTCCGACAAAAGAATGTGACCCAAAAGACAGCCGCTACAGTCACCCCCATCCTCATGCCGGTAGGGGAATTGTCACGCCTGTCAGCCATCAACACATCAGGAGATTTAAAATGCCCAATAGCAAATTGGCGATTACCAACTTCACCATTCAGTCCATTGGTTCGGCCGGACCACAATACGAGCACGGCTGGGAATTTTTCCCGACCGACCTGAATGCGACAGTCCGCGGCAACTACATTTATTGCGGCTTTCAACAGGGGACAACCGACCCGGTAACGGAAGTCAATTTCATTGCCTATGACGGAGCACAATCCGCCCCCATCCCGGGCTGGGAATGGTCGCCCGAAGACCTCAACAAAGGGGCGAAAGGCCAATACATCTATATGTACTGGCGCCGGGGCAACGGTCACAAACCCATCACCAGCATGACCTTTCTGGTAACGTCATCTTCGACGCCGCCGCAAATCTCGGGCTATACCCAGGTTGGGTGCGATCTGAACAAGGGCGCAGGCGGTGAATATATCTGGGCCTATTATTCCAACACGGCACAGCCCTTCGCGTTCAAAAAAGAACTGTTCGAGCGCGCCTGACGCAAAAGGGTAACGCAGTGCCTTGCGCAGGCCGTGTGTTACCCCGGTCCCTGCTGACAGAAAGCTGTCAGCAGGGCTGCGCTATGACATGGCATATCCACACAAAGGAAATGCCATGTCGATGCCAGCCGCCAAAACAAACTCCCCGTCCGGTCGTGGTTTTCAACTGGTCTGCCTGTCGGCTGTCATGTTCAGCACGATGGGGGGTTTTTACCAAGGGTGTTCATGCCGATGCCTGGACCATCATTTTGTGGCGCGGGCTGGTTGCGGCGATTGCGGCCATTATTTTGCTGGCCCTGCGCGGCAAACTCACCCGTGAAATACGCCGTTTTCACGCCCCGGCCATTTTGGCAACCCTGCTGATGGCAAGTGGTACGGCTGCATTTATTCCGGCCTTTAAACTGACCACCATTGCCAATGTCGCGATGATTTATGCTGCAGCCCCCTTTGTTTCCGCCCTGTTTGGCTGGCTGTTTTTACGCGAACGTCCCACAGCAACAATCCTGCTGGGCAGCTTTGCCGCCCTTGCCGGTGTGGCGGTGATTTTTGGCGGTTTGCCCGGCAAGGGAGATGTATGGGGCAACCTTTTGGCCGGCTGGATGACATTGGTGATGGCGGGCATAACCATCATTTACCGCCGCTGGCCCGATACGCCCACCACCCTGCCCGGTGCGGCATCCGCCCTGTTGCTATCCCCGATTGCCGCTGGCCTTGGAACCACAAGCAGCATCGCCCCAAACGAGATGGTCATTCTGGCTGGTTTTGGACTGTGTTTTACCGTTGCCTTCATTCTGCTCTCAACCGGGGCCAAACATCTCCCCCCGGCAGAAACCGCGCTGCTAATTGCGCTGGAAACACCGCTGGCCCCGATTTGGGGCATTCTGTTTTTCCATGAAATCCCGACAGGACACACCGTTTTGGGTGGCAGCCTTATTATCGTCGCGGTTTTTGGTACCTATGGGCAGCAATGGCGCCATAAACGCAAACAGGCCTGCCTGACATGCGGCAATTGGGTTAAACAACGCGACGGATCATATCACGCCCGCAGCACGCAACCGTTCGATTTGCGTATCATCCAACCCGCCAATGTCGCGCAAAATGGCCTCGCTATGCTGCCCCAATGTGGGCGGGGCGGTTTCATCACAAATCGGTGTTTGCGACAGTTTGAGCGGATTGGCAACCGTCGGCACCTTACCCGCCAGCGGATGATCCAGATATTTTACCGTGCCGCGATGTTTGACCTGCGGGTTTTCAAAAACCCGGTCCAGCGTATTGATCGGCCCGCACGGCACATTGGCCTTTTCCAGAATGGCAATCCAGTCATCGGTGGTTTTTTGCACCATGGCCTGGCGCACCAATGGCACCAGTTCGGTGCGGTTGGCAACACGGGCACGGTTGGTGGCAAAGCGGGCATCGGAACTGGCTTCTTCCATGCCCGCGACCTTGCAAAAGCTGGCAAACTGGCTGTCATTGCCCACCGCCAAAATGATATAGCCATCCGCCGTCGGAAAGGCTTCGTAAGGCACAATATTGGGGTGTGCATTGCCCAGGCGGCCCGGTGCCTTGCCCGTGGTCAGGTAATTCATCGCCTGATTGGCGAGAATGGCGGTTTGCACATCGAGCAGGGCGAGGTCGATATATTGCCCGACGCCGGTTTCATCGCGATGGCGCAAGGCCGCGAGAATACCGATGGTCGCATAAAGGCCCGTGAAAATATCGGCCACCGCCACGCCCACCTTCATGGGCTGTCCGCCCGGTTCATGGTCCGGCGCGCCGGTCAGGCTCATCAACCCGCCCATCGCCTGGATCATGAAATCATAGCCCGCCCGTTTGGCATAAGGACCATCCTGACCAAAGCCGGTGATGGAGCAATAAACCAGCCGGTCATTCACCGCCTTAAGCGATGCGTAATCCAGCCCGTATTTCGCCAGCCCGCCAACCTTGAAATTTTCAATCACCACATCGGATTTTGCCGCGAGATCGCGAATAACCTGCTGGCCCTCGGATGTTGTCATATCGACCGTTAGCGATTTTTTGCCGCGATTGGCCGACAGATAATAGGCCGCTTCGGAGGTATCATTCCCGGCTTCATCGCGCGCATAGGGCGGGCCCCAGCCGCGTGTATCATCGCCATTGCCCGGCCGTTCGATCTTGATCACTTCGGCCCCAAGGTCCGCCAGCGTCTGGCTGGCCCACGGCCCGGCCAAAACACGCGACAGATCAAGAACACGAATACCGCTCAAGGCTCCGAGCATAGTCTTTTATCCTTTAACAGGGGATTTCAGGCGGAAAATAAACGGCATATATGCCATAAAACCCAAATCGGGTTGCTCGCGAAACCAGCAAGCAACCCGTTTTTCCATCAGGATCAGGCGGTAAAGGCCTGAATTCCCGTCTGCGCACGGCCCAAAATCAAGGCATGCACATCATGCGTCCCTTCATAGGTATTGACCGCTTCCAGGTTCATCACATGGCGAATAACGTGATATTCGTCGGCAATGCCGTTACCACCGTGCATATCACGCGAAACGCGGGCAATATCCAGCGCCTTGCCGCAGTTATTGCGCTTCATCAGTGAAATGGATTCCGGGGCCGCTGTTCCGGCATCGAGCATCCGGCCCACTTGCAGTGCACCCTGCAGGCCCAGGGCAATTTCGGTTTGCATATTGGCGAGTTTCAGCTGGATCAACTGATTTGCCGCCAGTGGACGACCAAACTGGATACGATCGAGCGTATATTGACGCGCAGCATGCCAGCAGAATTCCGCCGCCCCCATCGAGCCCCAGGCAATGCCATAACGTGCCTTGTTCAGGCAGCCAAACGGCCCGCCCAGGCCCTTGGCATTGGGCAGCATATTTTCAGCAGGCACAAACACATTATCCATCACGATTTCACCGGTGATGGAGGCACGCAGCGAAAACTTGCCTTCGATCTTGGGTGCGCTTAGGCCTTCCATGCCTTTTTCCAGGATGAAACCGCGAATGACACCTTCGTCATCCTTGCCCCAGACGACAAACACATCGGCAATCGGGCTGTTGGTGATCCACATTTTGGCACCATTCAGGATAAAGCCGCCATCAGCCTTGCGTGCCCGGGTTTTCATGCTGCCGGGGTCAGAACCATGATCCGGCTCCGTCAGGCCAAAACAGCCCACCCATTCCCCGGTTGCCAGTTTCGCCAGGTATTTTTTGCGCTGTTCTTCGCTGCCATAGGCATAAATCGGGTGCATCACCAGCGAGCTTTGCACCGACATCGCCGAACGATAGCCACTATCCACCCGTTCCACTTCGCGGGCCACCAGGCCATAAGCAACATGGTTTACCCCCGGTCCGCCATATTCCTCTGGGATGGTCGGACCCAGCAGGCCCAGTTCGCCCATTTCGCTCATGATTTCGCGATGGAATATTTCATGGCGGTTGGCTTCCAGCACACGGGGCATCAGCCGTTCCTGGCAATAATCATGCGCCGCATCGCGGATCATGCGTTCTTCTTCGCTTAACTGGGCATCCAGCCCCAGCGGATCTTCCCAGTGAAAATGTACGCGGCCTGCCATGTGTTTCTTTCCTTGTGACATGCGAAATCGGAAATGCCGCTACGGGCACGAGGCCCCGTGGGCGAGACGGCAGCATTTCCGAAACTCGAAAAACTCTGATGTCAGGCTAGGGATTGGCAGGCGCTTTCGCAAATGATAAATCTGTGCAAGTTTATGCAAAAAATTCATGAACTTTACAGGCAGGATGACTGACAATGGCGCGACGCATTCCCGGAACCAAGGCCCTGGCCTGCTTTGAACAAGTTGCCAGATACGGCACTGTTTCACGCGCGGCAGAAGAACTTTACCTGACGCAAAGTGCCGTCAGCCGGCAGCTTCAGGGGCTTGAAAGCTGGCTTGACTGCAAACTGTTCATGAGAAAAAAGCAAAGACTGATTTTAACACCCGAAGGTGAAGACTATCTGCAGGCCATTCGCCCCGCGCTTGACCAACTCGAAACGGCCACCCTGAAACTGCTTTCGGGCGGCAGCGACGGCGGGGTGCTGACCATTGCCGCCCCACCCACCTTTGGCAGCAGACGGCTGATCCCGTATTTACCGGATTTTCGCGCCCGCCACCCCGATATCGTCATCAATTTCATTTCGCGCATTGGCATGCCCGATTTTGACCGCGAACAGATTGATATTGCCGTTCTGTTTGGCAGCGGCGACTGGGACGGCCTGGAAGCCCGCCGTCTGGAAGGCGAAAACATGGTGCCAATTTGCAGCCCGAACCTGATCGCATCAATGGATCATGCGCCAAAACCCGATGATTTGCGCCAGTTTTCCCTGCTGCATATCGCAACACGCCCCAATGGCTGGCGTGACTGGTTAAAGGCAGCCAAGCTGGACGGCATTGACGGAGATAACGGCCCGAAATTTGAACATTTCACAATGGCAATGCAGGCGGCGATTGCCGGGTTGGGGGTTGCCCTGCTGCCAACCTTTGCCATTGGCGATGAAATCGCCAATGGGCGCATTATTGCGCCCTTTGGGCCGCCACGCGCCAGCCCCTATCATTATTTTGCCACCTGTCCGCAAAACCGGGTGCGCACGCCAAAAATCCGTGCTTTCATGAAATGGCTGGCCGATCACAGCCGCACCGAAAACCCCGGCGCCTGACTGGGTCAACGCAGCATTCACGCCTACCCGCGTTCTTCAATCGCGCGCAAGGCCGACATGCCACGGCGGCGCAACAGGTCGGCATCTTCGGGGCCATCGATAATTTCCAGCAAACGTACAATCGCCATCAAATGGCTTTGGGCGTTCTCATATTCCGCCATACCCAGCTTTGCCATGCTGTCCACCCCGGCGCGCCCGACCTGGTTCAATTTCTTCTTGATCTCGACCACCGCCTTGGTAGCCGAGCTTTGGGCGGCCAGAATGTGGGCAATGCTTGCCATCTCGGCGATGGCTTCGGCGGCCTGTTCGGCGCCCAGCACCCTGTCACCGTCAAAGGGCACGGCAAACAGGGGCGGCACAACGGCACCGCGCCCCATCGGCGCCTTTGGCGGTTGCGGCAGGGCTTCGGTCACGCGTTCGGGGCTGGCGCCAAACATGGTATTGGCAATCGCCTGGCTGACGCGACGACGGGTACCCAACAACCGTTCACCCCACGGGCCATCCTTGCGAATGTTCAATTCGCGGGTTATCCGCACAAATTCCGAGGCATACCAGCGCGCCAACTGCAAAATCTGGTGTTCGTCATTGCCCTGGCGAATGCCATCCTCGATCTTGGTGACAATTTCGGCCAGCATATCGATCACCATATCCCCGGCACTGGCAAGGTTGGTACTGCCCAGTGAACGATCATCGGCCTTGCTTGACAGCACGCGAATCACCTTGAAAAGCTCGCTGGGGCGCAGGAGCCGGGCCAGAACAGCAGACATGAAATCTGTCTCGTAACCCGGTTTCTCGTGTGAAACCTCCAGAAACTTCTCGCGCAGCCATACCAGGTCGGAATTGCTTAAACTGCGGATCGGGGCGGAGGGAAAACGCAAACGCATTTCCGTCACCGGCTCTGCCACCCGCAAGATGCGGGCCACGGCCGCAAACGGTTTCATATGCACGCGCGATCCCAAATGCGTTGCCAGGGCACGTTCCTGTTTTACACCCTGTTCGGAAACGGCAAGTTGCTGTTCTATGCAGGTTGCGGCCTCGGCCCACAAGATGCGTTCGGCCCGGTAAATATTCTCGCGATGATTAATTTCGGCAGCCGCTTCAAGGTCTTTGCAGGCCTTGTGAAAATCACCCGAGGCACTTTCGCACACCACCTTCCAGATCGGCACCAAAGAGGGCCTGCCAATGCGAATGCTGGTTTCCGATGGCATGTCCGATTGCAGCAAATCCTCAAACGGGGTGCAAAACTGCCGCATGGGGGTGGGGTACCGCTCCGGCTTTAACGATGCCAGCCGGGGGCGCAAAATCTGCAATATCTGGTCATGGGGCAGCGGCAGACGCGGCGCGTTACGGTCGCTTTCAATCGCCCGGGTAAATTTTGTGATTTCGGCGGTACTTAAGGAATCAAAAAGCTGCTCAAGCTGATTGATCGACGGTCCCGCTCCCCCGGCAGTGGTCATTGCCCCCCCTCCCGGAAACGCTCCAGACGCGTCACCATTTCGGAATCCATATCCCCCGATCCCAGTTTACGCACTTCTGCCGCCCACATGACCTGATTAACCCGGATATCGGTCCAGAAAGAATATTCCTCCGGCTCCAGTTCATTGATCGGAATGATCGGCAGAAAACTCGCCAGTTCCTCAAGCGCATCGCGCTGATCTGTCCGCGAATTCTGTCGGGCAGTCTGCCAACGGGCAATCAGCTCTTCCCAGCCGTCCAGCAACCACCACAAACGGTCTATGCTGCTTTCAATTTCCCTTTGCGCTTTGGGCCAGTTCAGCAAAACCGACCCCATGTCATTGCTCCAGCGGTCAATGATCCGCAGCCAGCGCACCGCATGGTCATAGGTCGCCCCGGCCCCGTTCACCACATGATTGGCCATAAAGCGCATATTCGACATTTCCGAGGTGGACCATTCCTCAAGCTCGTTGGACAGTTTGCGCAAACCACTGACCAAATCCCGCAATGGCCCGGCACATCCATCTGCCGACAAACCGACAGGCCCGGTCAAAACACTCCATTCTTCCAGGCTGTCAATGACCGACTCATTTGCCGCCCCGGCATTGCGGGCAAAGGCGTTCAGGGCGGCGCGGGCGCGCTTCTGCCCCTCAAGTGTTGCGAGATCGGCCATTTTCATGTCCTGAACCTCGTCACCGCCCAGCTTGCGCAGGGCCTGATAAACCAAAGTCAATTGCCCGGTATCGCGGCTGGCTTTTTCCTGCGCATCAAGGCGTATCGCCTCGCGCGCCAGCTTGACACCCCCCACACCGGTGCGGGCGATATTACGCGAAATGCGGCGTAAAATTTCGGGATTGGGCCTTGAAACCGGTGCCAGTTCCTCAAACAGCATCCTGTCATGCACCGACAGGTGAAAAATCTGGCGCATGGTTTCAAGCGGCATTTCATAGGTGCCAAGCCCGCCTGACAGGCCCGGCAGATTGATCACCAGCTTGTTGTAAGAGTCTCGCACCACCCGCGCAAATCTAAGCGGGCGCGTTGTAAAAGGTGTTCTGACCCCACGCGCTTCAAATGTCTTTGGCAAAGATGATAACGGGTCCGGCTTCCCCGAAAGACTCCCGGACGCCCCGCTCTGGCCCTGCTGGCCCCGTTGCAGATTTTGTTGTCTCTTCATTCTGCCTGTCGATCAGTCCGCTTCAACCGAAGCGCCCCTCGTAAGTATAATCCATCCTGTAAAGAAGATTACACCCGTTCACCTTATAAACATATTTCATAAAAGCGCACATTGCGACAACCCTAATGCTGCGGAAAAACGGCCAAATGTTAAATCTTTTGCAAAAGTGACATCACAGGCATCCGCCCCATATCGCCCTCGCGTCAAAATCCCCAAAAACTGCAATTTTTGGCTCATTTCCGGCACAAAAATCCCGTCAAAATAGCACCACCTCCTCCTGCTGCTGCCGAGATAGAATCTCACTGGCTTGATTCTTATATTGCGATGTACTCACCAACAAAAAAGACCCGAACAAACCTTTTGGGTTTGCCCGGGTCTTTTTCTTCTAGTCTGACAGGCAGATGCAAACGGATATCTGTCCTGCGAACAGTCACATAATACAGTCACATAATCATGTGGATGCAGGCAGGGAAACATGCCCAACATCATAAACCTGCCCCGTTTCCGCAATCACCGGCACGTCGGCAGCACGCCGCCACAGACAAACCTGCACCTGCTGCCATGTCCCGGGATCAAAGGCCGAAACCACCGCCAGCGCCCCCGCCTTCATCGCGGCTTTTGCATGGTCTATGGCCGCGTCCCGGTGGCTGGCAAGGTCACGATAGGGGGCAATTCCCCCAATAATCCGCGTGGCATATTTGGGCTTTCCAATATCTGTGGTCACTCCGTGATGCCACACCTGCCATACCTTCACCGATGGCCGACCAAAATCACGGACAAGGGTCGCAAAGCCCGGACTGGAAAGGAAACTGTCAATGCCTTCGGCGTCATCCCACAGATAAAATGGCGCATAAAGATTTTCAGAACTGGCAAAATCCGCACCCTGCTGGCGTGCAGACAACCAGGCCTTGAAACGCAAGCGCGGAAAACCGTCAAGCAACGGCCCTTTATCGCGAATACGCCGATCAATGATGGTCATGTCGTAATCGGCTGGCAGGGTAAAGCTGTATTGCATGGCAATCATGTCAAAATGCCTCCGGCGTAACGGGTTCAAACCAATCAACAGCTTTGCCGTCTTTAACGGGTTGTATGCTGAGATATTCAAAGGAACTTTCGGGGGCGGCCCCATGCCAGTGACGTTCATCTGGCGCAAACCACACCGCATCCCCCGCATATAGCGCCACAGCTTCATCCCCCATGCGCTGCGCATGCCCGGTGCCATTCAGCACAAATAACAATTGCCCGCGCGGATGGCTGTGCCAATGGGTGATAATGCCGGGCGGCATATGGGCACGCATCGCGGTCATCTCGCCTTCGCTGCAACTTGATAACAGCATTTGCACATCAAACGTGCCATTTGAAACACCTGCCGGGGCAGGCGAAATACCTTCGCCAGCACGAAAAACACGCGTGGTTTGCGGGCAAGCTGGCAGCATGTCAAAAACTGACCCCATCACCCGCGCCCGCCAAATGTCGAGGCCATAACACCGTCTGAAAAGGACCAGTCATCAAAGGTCGCATTCACAATCGAAACCATCACATCCTCGGGCCGGACACCGGGGAATACCGCCAGATTATCCACCAGCCTTTGATAAAAGGCCGCCTTGGTTTCACGCGAACGGGCCATCCCCGTGGTGATGTGAAAGAAAATATAATCGTCTGATCGTGGTCCACCGCAATAATGACGATCAAAAATCAGCTCTCCGGGCTGGTGCTGATGGATCGCGACAAAGCGGTCATTCTCGGGAACCTCGAAACACTCAACCAGCGCGCGGTCAAGGCTGTCGCGAACAGCGCCAAGATATTCTGGCGACTTGCCGGCAAGCAGGGAAATACGGGTGAAAGGCATCTGTCGTTCCTCCAAACGCAATTGACAGATGCAGTATGAAAGCACAGGATTATCCTGAAAATCGCATAATTCAGGATCAAATTTCCTGTTTTTCAGGATTACTATTCATGCGCCTGACCAACCTTGACCTTGCTGCCTTGCGCAGTTTTGTTACCGGCATTGATGCCGGGTCCTTCATGCAGGCAGCCGACCGGCTGGGGCGTTCCACATCGGCGGTCAGTGCCCAGCTCAAAAAGCTGGAAGACCAAACCGGAAGTGCGCTTGTGCGCCGGGCCGGGCGCGGCCTTGCCCTTACTGATCAGGGCGAATTGCTGCTTTCCTATGCCAGGCGCCTGCTAAGCCTGAATGATGAAGCCATCAGCGCCCTGCAAAGCCCGGAACTGGAAGGCTGGGTCCGTTTGGGGATTCAGGAAGATTTTGGCGAAACCGTTTTGGCACAGGTGCTGGGCCAGTTTGCCCGCGCCCATCCCCGTGTCCGCGTTGAAGGGCGCATTGGCCGCAACAGCGAATTGCGCGAAAAACTTGCATCGGGCCATCTTGACCTGGCACTTGCCTGGGACGACGGCACAGCAAAAGACGACGACATTATAGCATCCCTGCCGCTATGCTGGCTCGGCCCGGCGGAGGAAGGCCCCATTCCCCTTTGGCAACCGGGCGCGAATGCCGATCAAAGCGAACCCTTACCCCTTGCCGTACTTGAAGCCCCCTGCATGCTGCGCACAATCGCCTGCACCCACCTTGACCAGCACGGCATCCCCTGGCGGATCGCCTTTGTCAGCCCCAGTCTGGGTGGCATGTGGGCAGCAACGGCGGCGGGCCTTGGCATTTCGCTGCGTACACCCTTCGGCCATCCGGCCAGCCTGCGCGTGCTCGACCCTGCAAGCTACGGCCTGCCCGCCATGCCATCCCTTGGCCTCGCCCTGCTGCGCGCCCCCAAACCCGACAATCAAATCAGCAACCACCTCGCCGCCATCATCCGCCAGGCTTTGCAGGATACGCTGCCAGCAGCTTGGACGATGTCCCAACTAAAATTTACCCCGAGACAGGTATGATCAATCAGTCAGACTGCCCAAAGCCAAGGTTAAAAGATCGCCTTGGCAAAAACAATCCGCGCATTCGGTCTTTTATTTTTCTATCGCTGCTTTAATAAAAACAGAAACAGGTAAAAAATCACATTATGAATGGTCAATCAGGCCATCGCATATCTTTCATGTTACGCACAAGCCTCCCAAAATCAGCAGCAACAATACGCTGCCAAATAGCATGAACGTTGTCGTCCGCACGCTGTTGCGCCGCAGAAAAGTCCGATAGAGACCCCGTGCGCACATTCCATCCCGCACCACTCGACGCCACATAATCGATCACTTCTACCCATCGCCCAGGCCTGTCTTCACGAACATTTAAAAGTGCAGCCGGCCGTCGCGTGATCTCCTGTTTTTCCTGTCCAGGAAAACGCACAAACATCTCATCGCCAATCACAAGAAGGTATTCCCGGCCGCCGAAAATAAACTGCCTGATAACAGCAAAAATTGATCTGTAACCGTCAGGATGCTCCGCCTCGCTGTAAAAAATATTCCAATCACCAAAAGGCAGCTTAGCATGTGAAACACCAGCACCACACGCCTTGCGAAACAGTACATCCCCATAATCCGCACCGGACGCAGCAAAAGCCATGCGGCCCGGATTATGCTGACAATAAGTTGCAACCCCGGATAGCACATCAAACAGGTTGGCCTCGAACCCCTTGAACGTCAATCCGTTGCGAGCATGGGCGTCCATCGGCCTGTAAAACAGACAGGTAACGGCCAAAACCGCCATGATGAATTTTCCAGCACCAAACATCACCAATTCCTTGTTTAAGCAGAAAAAAACAAATCACTATAGCCAGAATAGCAAAATCTGGAATCAGAGACACAAAATGTCCAGCACCATCAAAAGCCTTCTAGCCAAACGTACCCCTCCCCTTCAAACCCGGTCCGCCCCCAAGAAGACCTTCAATCCCGCCACAAAGTTGCACGGCTTACAACGCCAGCAGCAAAGTCAGCCAAAGAGTGAGGTGGGACAACCTATTTGCCTGCATGTGAAGCAATCACAAAGGGTAAAATTTGGGTAGTCCGGATAGATTATTTTTCAAATAGACACGGAGCGGCAAACAGCAAGCAACCTTCCCTTATATCCCCCCTATCGACTATCGAGACAAAGAAGATGAAGGTCGCGCGACAGCAGCCCCTGTAAATCTCGTTTCGTGTCTGCCCCCTTTGGGGGCCTTACAAGCGTCTGCATACTTGATGCCTCCGTCAGCTATACCATTCCTTGGCACAAGCCCTACTGCGCCCCCCCCAAAAAAAAATCCTACAATCAAATCAACCGCCCCCCTGCGGCCATAGTCCGCCAAGCTTTGCTGGTTATGTTACCAGAGGCGTGAACGACGCAATAGCGACCACAGTTCGCAACAACCTTTGAATTGCGAAGAGCAGAACAACTGAAAATAAGACAAGGGAGAGAATTGGTGCGCCCGACAGGATTCGAACCTGTGGCCCCCAGATTAGGAATCTGGTGCTCTATCCTGCTGAGCTACGGGCGCACAACCGTGCGAAGGGTGATTTGACTTAGCAGGTTCAACCGCGCGGATCAATTATTCGATAGGGGCAGGATGCGTTTTCACCCTGGCCCCATTCCCGGTCCATAATCCGTCGCAGGTCAGATAACCTGCCAGCCCCTTCATAACAGGCAAATATCCGGGCCAGGCACAATTTGTAGCGCGGCCCGGATAACAGATTTAGTTAAAAATCGATCCCACCGGGATCGTATAGGTCAGCGACAGCACTTCGGCACCGGGGTTTTCATCGCCCAGATTGGCGTTGGAAATATGGGCAAAGCCCAGCCCGACGCGCGACTGGTTATCGAAACGATAGGCCAGTTCAATGCCGGAGCGGAACTCGATCCAATGCCCCAGATCTTCGCCGTCGCCATCGTGGAACGCGCCAACCGACGTATAAAGCGAGGTCGCGAAATGATCGCCCCACAGAATATCGGCCATCACGCCGCCATATCCATGCACGGCCTTATCCGATGTCACCATCACACCCGCGATCGGACGCAGGAAATCCAGCAGGGCGTGATTATCCCGGTAATCAAGGCGAAACTCGGTCGCTTCGTCATCTTCACCGACATTGAAAATCCCGGTTGAAAAGCCGATCTGGGCCGAATCATTGCTGCTATTGGTAAATTCCTGTGCCTGGCAACTGCCAGCCACAACAAATGCTGCCATCCCCGCCAGCACTCCCCAAAACTTCACGCGCATTAACCATCCCTCATTATATGACACGTCGTTAGTATCGATCTTAGCAAAACATCGGTTACTGGCAATCTTCTAAATGAAAAACAGCAGGTTATTGCGCAAGCTTTGCAGCAAAAAGGTCAGTGGCACGCACCAGTTCGCGGGCAATGCCCGGTTCGCTGGAGGCATGGCCAGCATCATCAACAATCACCATTTCCGCCTCGGGCCAGGCGCGGGCAAGGTCAAAGGCGCTTACGGGCGGGCAGACCAGGTCATACCGCCCCTGAATGATGGTTGCAGGCAAATGCCGAATTTTGTGCAAATCCTCCAGCAACTGGTTGTCGCGGAAGAACCCCAGATTGACGAAATAATGATGTTCCAGCCGCGCCAGTGCCAAAGCCACACCATCGCCTTCAAAACCTTCGACAAAGCTTTCATCGGGCAAAAGCGTGCAGCAGCGCGCTTCATAACCGCTCCAGGCGCGGGCGGCCTGGCTTGCGGCATCGGCACCATATTTACCGGCAAAATAATCGCCATAAACATCCAGCAAAGCCTGCGCACCGGGGTTTTCCGCAAGGCCAACAGCAGCAAGAAACTGTTCCTGCGCATCGGGGAGAAAATTGCCCATCCCCGTCATGAACCAGTCAATTTCCAACGGACGGCACAAAAATATCCCGCGCAAAACAAATCCCAGGGCGCGCTCCGGGCAGGCCTGCCCATAGGCCAGCGCCAGCGTTGACCCCCAGGATCCGCCAAAGACCAGCCATTTTTCTACATTCCGTTCCATCCGCAGAGCTTCAATATCGCCAATCAAAGCCTGGGTGGTATTGTTTTCCAGCGAACCAAACGGCCGCGACCGCCCGGCCCCACGCTGATCAAACAAAATAACGCGATATTTTTCCGGGTTGAAATACCGCCGGTGCGCCGGTGAAATTCCGGCACCTGGCCCGCCATGCAGGAAAATAACAGCAACACCCTCCGGGTTTCCCACTTCTTCCCAGTAAATCTGATGTCCGTCCGGCCGATCCAGCCAGCCTGATATGTGCGGTTCAATTTCCGGATACAACATGAAAATCCTTTAAAATATTCACTGTTTCAAATCGGTTCACGCCCGGATCCTATCGCGCCCGGGCCGTGATCGTCTATTGCTTTGCCACACATAAAGACACGAGATTAAGCGGCGCGATATAGGGCCCGCCGCGATTTTCAATCATGCCACGCACCAAAATCCGTTGTCCGACCCATCCGGCCAAACCAAAACCGGAGGCCGCAATCGCAGCCATCTGGTCCTGATCCAGCGCAATGGTGAAATCTTTGCGCCAGTCCTTGCCGAAGTTCAAATAGGCCCGGTATTTCTGAATCTCGACAGAGCGCAATCGCCCCTCAACCACGGCAAAGGACCCAATGCCATCCGCCGCGAACGGAGCTTCCCCCCTGGGGTCATTGCCCTTTAAGGCCACAAAATAGAAGTGCGCGGGCGTCACGTTCTCTGCTTGTCCGCGGCGATATTGCCCTTCCCGCCGCCATATGCCGCGTTGTGCCAGGCGGGCATTTTCCTCCGTCACCACCAGCGCCGTGATCACCGCCTGCCGCGACACTGTTTTACGCTCCGCCTGCTGCCTCAAATGCGAAGGGGGCAAAGAGGGCAAAGGCTGCGCCATGTGCGTTTCGTTATCTGACCTGTCATCGGTATAAAACCCGACAGGCTGATCCGCATCCATCCCCGGTGCAACCATCGCCATACCCTGCCAAACCAAATGCTGCTGCAACACGCTGCCATCCCGCAACATAAAATAGGCGGGCTGGCGCGGATCACGCCCAAGAGCATCCGCATCATCCACCCCCATGCGGCCCCGTCCGTCCATCGGCCCCATTGGCAGGGGAATCACACGGACAATGTCCCGGTAATGCTGGCGCAAATAGGCCAGTGCCGCCGTCTCCTGCCCTGGCACAATCGCAATATCGGCCAGCCGGAAGGCCGCAGACCACACACCATCAGAAAATATTTCCCGTTCGGAACGGGCACGAAGCGTTATGTGCAGGGCATCAATATCCGAGGGCGGGGCCATATCCTCCACAGCATAATCAGGCAGCATATCCGCCTGTTGCGCCGGGCCGATACCACATCGCCAGTCGGTATGTTGTGCATTAAGTGATTTTTCCGTCCCAACGGCAGAACTTTCCAGCCCAGGGGGCGTTTTGCCCCTATCAGGGGAAGGAAGCGTTCCGGGAACGGTATCGGCCCAGGCAAAAACCGGCACCGTCCAGGCGGAAACGGCAAGCAGCAGCCCTCGTTGCAACTGCACGCGACACCATCGGCAGGACACATAACTGACGACTGCGAACCACAAGGATGGCATATGGCGAGCGGCTTTCCTTCTGCAGGATTGATCCCGACGGCAAGTCAGGATACGAAATTAACATCGGTACGGCAAAACCCGGCAACGCAGCACCGACAACAATAAAACCGGCAACGGGTGCCTGGCAAACAAGCAGGCCTCAACGCCACAACCGGCCCAAAAAGCGGAGGTCAGGATAGTGACAGGTTGGTACCATACGCGCAAAGCACGAATCGTATCTTTGGTGTTCGCCATAGGATTAATGAGCGGGCTTGCCGCCTGCTCGACCAATCCGGCAACGGGCGAGGATACCTTTACCGCCTTTATGCCTCCCTCGCAGGAAGCGGAAGTCGGGGCCGAAGAACACCCGAAAATCCTCCAGCAGTTTGGCGGCAGCTATGATGCCAAGGACCTGCCCGGGTATGTTACCGCTGTCGGGCAGAAACTGGCCGCTGTAACCGAAACGCCAAACCAGAAATTCACCTTTACGGTGCTGGATTCGCCCATCGTCAATGCCTTTGCCCTGCCTGGGGGCTATGTTTATGTCACCCGCGGCCTGCTGGCGCTGGCCTCGAACGAGGCGGAACTGGCCGGTGTGCTGGCCCATGAAATCGGCCATGTTGTTGCCCGCCATTCCGCCCAGCGGTACAGCCGGGGGGTGTTGACGCAAATTCTGGCCGGGGGGCTTTCGGCCGCCATTGGCAATGGCGCGGGGGATGTGATTGGCTTGGGGGCCAATGCCTATATGCAGTCCTTCTCGCGCGAACATGAATTTGAAGCCGACAAGCTGGGCGTGCGCTATCTGTCTCGCGCGGGATATGACCCGGCGGCAATGGCAAGTTTCCTGAAAAAACTGCGCGCACATTCGCGCCTCCAGGCCGAACTGGCCGGTCGTTCGCCCGATGAAGTTGATCAGTTTGACATTATGGCAACCCACCCCCGCACGGTGGAACGCATCGAACAGGCCCGCGCAGCCGCCAACACCCCGGTTTCCGGCGCACCTCGCCTGGAAACGGTAAAATACATGACCGAAATTGACGGCATCATGTATGGCGATGGTCCGGAAAACGGCTTTATTCGCGGGCGCAAATTTGTCCATGTGCCGCTGGATTTTTATTTTGAAGTCCCCGAAGGCTTTTCCATGATCAACCAGCCCGATGCCGTTGTCGCACGGGACACCAAGGGAGCAACCATCATTTTTGAAGGCGCCCCCGAGGCGGCCCAAATGGGCCCGGTTGCCTATTTGCAGCGCGGATTTTCCAAATCGATCCCGTTGCGCGACATTCAGAAAATTGATGTCAATGGTCAGCAGGCCGCCACCGGGTCTGCCGATGTGTCGCTGAAATCGGGCACGCGGGCACGATTGCGCGTGGTTGCCATTTTGCATGGCAAATCAGCGTTCCAGTTCCTGTTCCTCGCCCCGCTCAACCAGGCGGATGCCTATAATCTGCCGCTGCGCCGCACCACCTATAGCTTCCGGTCGCTCAGCGCATCCGAGAAGAAGCAATATCACGCCCTGTCGATCAAGGTGCGCGCTGTTAATCCCGGCTACACGGTGAATACTTTCGTCAAATCGATGGCCGTTGACCGCCGCCCCGAAGAAACCTTTGACGTCATCAACGGCCTGGAAGCAGGCCAGCTTCCCCCCGAAGGCTCGCTGGTCAAAGTGATCACGGATTAACGCCTTTGGCACCAAAGAGAAAACAAAAATCCCCTGCCGGTATTTCGCGCCGGCAGGGGATTTTTAGATGACAACAGATAAAAAACCGGTCTTGTGAGACCGGATAAATCAGCTTTCAATCCGGTCCACAATCTGTCCGTTCGGGCCAATGGCCGCGGCCACCAGCGTACCGCCCCGCCCGGCCCCGGCATCCAGCGACAGGGTATATTCACGTTCCGAAATACCGGAATGGCTGTTCGATGACCCACGGATGATACGCGCACAGTCATAATATCGTTCGGTAATGGCCTCAAACATCGACCCGCCCCACCAGAAGGTATCGGTCTGGGCTGTCAGCGCGCGCGAAGAATCAAGCCCGGCATGGACAAAAATAAGCGATCCGTCACTGACATAGGCTGCATGTTTCAGATCGGCCATCAGGGCACCATGCCCCGGATGACGCCGCAAGGCATCGCTAAGCTGGCCGGTCCATTGCGAAATCAAATGCGCCCCCTGGCGCATCGTGGCCTGCACCGTCGCCGGGTCAAATCCATAAGCCCGCACAATGCCCGCCGCACCGCGCGTCAGCATCCATTCAAACACTTCACCGGGATTGGGGGCAAACTGCAATTGCTGCATTTTGGTCAGCATTTCTTCAGCCGCACCGCGCAAAAACACGATATCGGCCATATCCACGCCGTCCTGGGCGATAAAAAAGCGACGGAACAGCAAAATTTCGTTAATCGCGGCGATCACATTATCGCCGGGGCCATCGCCCCAGTAATTGCCGGTATAAACCAGCCTGTCACCGGGGCGTATTTTACGCACAAGCCGGGCATGGACCGACTGCAAAGCCGCAACATCGCCATTTACAGCCCCGACAACCCATATACGGTCCGCAGGTTTCAAAGATGCCAGAACCGCCGCTGCTTGCGCCATGATATGCTCCTGATGAAAAACCGGCCCAAGAATAATACCCGGACCGGTTTTTAGAAAGTATATGCTTTAGGGCGTTCGCAAAAGCGAAATCAGGCAGCTTTCTGCAGCAGCTTTTCCAGCTTGCCCGATGCCTTGTCCTTGTCGATCTTTTCGATCGCGGCCAGTTCGTCCACTAGGCGTTCAAACGCGGCTTCGTAAATCTGGCGTTCCGAGAAAGACTGTTCAGGCTGGGTGGCCGAACGATGCAGATCGCGCACCACCTCGGCAATCGAAACCGGATCGCCGGAATTGATTTTGGCTTCATATTCCTGTGCGCGACGCGACCACATGGTACGCTTCACCCGCGCACGACCCTTCAGGGTCACAAGGGCGGAATCCATCTGTTTTTTCGAGGAAAGCTTGCGCAGACCAGAGTTGCCCACCTTGTTGACCGGCACACGCAGCGTCATGCGGCTGGAATCAAAAGTGATCACATAAAGGCGCAGTTCCTGCCCTGCAATAGACTGGGTTTCGAGGCCGTCAACACAGCCGACACCATGCGCGGGGTAAACTACAAAATCGCCAACAGCAAAGGGCAACTTATCCGACATCAAAGCTTCCTTCCGGCCCAAACGGCCTGGTCATATAAAACACCTTGGTCCAATCGACGCGAAGGCACTGCACGACCATGCTTTTGGCTTAGTCGCGGTAACAGACAGGTAATAAAACGGAAATCCGACAGTGCGGAACGGAGCCTGCCGAGCCCTCAACGCGAGGAAGAACCATAACACAACTGACCGGCCGATCACAGAACTTTTCCGTGCGGCCGGGTCAATGCTGCCATGCGCAGAACATTCTTCCACGCTATTTCAAGGCCTTTTCAGGCGCTTAACCGATCAGTCGCCGGTGCCGGGCGCCTCGGACAGAAGTTCGGTCTTGCCCGTTTTGCCATTCCATTCATCGGCATCTGACGGTGCATCCCCTTTACGGGTAATGTTTGGCCAGATTTCGGCAAATTTACGGTTAAGTTCAAGCCAGTTATCCAAATTCGGTTCCGTATCGGGAATAATGGCTTCAGCCGGACATTCGGGTTCGCAGACACCGCAATCAATGCATTCATCAGGGTGAATAACCAGGAAGTTTTCACCTTCATAGAAGCAATCGACGGGGCAAACCTCGACGCAGTCCTGATACTTACACTTGATGCAGTTTTCCGTCACCACATAGGTCATGGTGTAACTCCGTACAGGTTGCGGGGCCTGTGGCGGCTGCGCCCACCGTCGGCCTATTGTTCTCTCTCTCGGGCATTGGTTATCACGCAGGGGGGCGGTGTGCAACTCCAATAAAACACTACTTTTTTTAGTAGTATTAATTTCAAAACCACCATTCGTGCCAATGTTATGAATGCGACATCATTTTGTAATTATTGTAAAATAATCCATCCCCAAGCAGGAATTATTTTGCCCTGCACACGCCCCGGAAGCCTTGCAACAATTGCAATTCTGCTGCCCTTAACATACTGTTTGCTTCCATGAATGGTCGTAGAACCATGTTTTGGGGTGTGGATAGCGGAGGCCAGCCTGAAAAATGCGCGGCTCCAGTGGCAGAATCGCCTGTCTTTCAAGCAGGCGCGGGCCGCTGTCATAATTACTTTGCTGATTGGTGTTGGCTTCAGTGCGCTCCAGATTCTCTGGGATTTGCATGGAGAACGTAACCAGATTGACAGGACCGTAAACCAGGTTCTGTCAACGGTGCGGGAATCTGCGACCCAGGCGGCCTATGGGCTTGATGAAACCCTGGCTGAACGCGTGGTTTCCGGCCTGTTTGAATATGAACCAATCTATCAGGCTCTTCTGCGCGATGATTTTGGCAATGTTCTGGCCAAACAGCAGCGCCAGCAGGCATCATCAAGCCTGAACTGGCTGACATCGATGATGTTTGGCGACAACCAGCATTACGAAATCCCGCTGACGATTGGCGACTCCGGCGATCTGGTCGGCTATCTGGAAATCGATGTGGATACCGGGCTGATTGCCGCAGGCTTCATCAACCGTTCCGCCATGATCCTGGCATCCGGGCTGGTGCGCAATTTCCTGCTGGGCATTGCCCTGACGGTCTTTTTCTATATTGCCCTGACCAAGCCCCTGTTAAGGCTGGTGCATTCGCTGCGCCAGGTGGACCCGGCCAGCCCCGCCACCACCAAGGTCGATATCCCCAGCAACCATTCGACCGATGAACTGGGCCTGCTTGCACAGTCGGCCAATGGCCTGCTGATGGAAATTGACGATAATTTATGGCGCCTGCGCGAGGCAGAACAAAACCTGCGCGAACGCGAAAGCCGCCTGCGCGGCATCATGCAGAACGTGGCAGACGGTATCCTCAGCATCGATTCGGATTGCCAGATCCTGCAATGCAACCCGGCCTGCCTGCAATTGCTGCATCTGCCCGAAGACACCGAACTGGTCGGGCATAGCCTGTATGACTATATCGTCGATGCTTCCCAGCTTAATCTGGCTCAGGTTCTTGAAAAGAACGAACGCGACGGCGATTCCTTCCGCCCGGTTCTGGACCGGTCTATCGAACTGGTTCTGCGCTGTGCCGATGGCAGCAAAATTCGTGTTGCGGCGGTTTTCCGCCCCATGCAGTTTGAAGAAAACCTGCTTTATACCGTTGTCTTCCACGATGTAACTGCCCAGCGCCGCTATGAAGAACGGCTGGTCTATATGGCCAACCATGACCCGCTGACCGGGTTGCCCAATCGGGCGATGCTCGAAATCAGCCTGCGGGAGGCCCTGCACAATTCTCACAACCCGGCAAACCCAACCTCCGAGGAGCAAAACCCCCGCCTGACGGCAACGGCCGTTCTGTTTATTGATCTTGATCGGTTCAAACTGATCAATGACAGCCTGGGACATGACTTTGGCGACCTTTTGCTCCAGGAGGTGGCCGATCGTCTGCGGGGGATCATGCGGCGCAGCGACACGCTGGGGCGTCTGGGCGGCGACGAATTCCTGATCATCGTGCCCCATCTTAGCGAAACGCAGGAAGCCGCGACACTGGGACAAACCGTAATTGACGCCTTCTCGCCCGCCTTTGAAATTCGTGGTCGGCACCTTTTTGTCACCCCGTCCATCGGCATCGCGCTGAGCCCGGCGGATGGTGACGATTTTGCCACCCTGATGCGCAGTGCTGATGCGGCGATGTATAGTGCAAAGGCGCGCGGCGGCGGGGCCTATCATTTCTTTACCAAGATGATGAACGAAAGTGCCGCCGCGCGGCTGGCAATGGAAAACGACCTGCGCGACGCCATCAAGCGCGAACAGTTCGAGGTTTATTATCAACCCAAAATCCACCTTGCGACCGGTCGCCTGTCCGGGCTGGAAGCCCTGTTGCGCTGGAACCGGCCAGGACGCGGGTTTGTTTCGCCCATGCAGTTTATCCCCGTTGCCGAAGAAACGGGACTGATTGGCAAAATCGGTGAATGGGTGCTGCGCCGCGTTTGCCAGCAGATCATCGAATGGGATGCCCAGGGTGTCAGCCCTGTGGTGGTTGCCGTCAATCTTTCCACCCGGCAACTGATCGAAGGCCGGATCACCGAAACCGTTGCCAACATTCTTCGGGAAACCGGTGTTCCACCTTCGCGACTGGTTCTGGAAATTACCGAAACCGTTTTGATGCAGGGCATGAACCGCGCCGTTGCCCTCCTGAGCGAAATCCGGCGTCTGGGTGTCCAGATCGCCATTGACGATTTCGGTACCGGCTATTCATCGCTGACCTATCTGAAACGCCTGCCAATCAATTCCATCAAAATCGACCGGTCTTTCATTCGCGATATTACCACCGACCCGGACGACGCCGCGATTACCAATACCATCATCCTGATGGGGCGAAACCTTGGTTTGCGCGTGATTGCCGAAGGGGTGGAAACCCCCGAACAGCTTGAATTCCTGCGCGCACATGATTGCGACGAGATCCAGGGTTTTCTCATTTCCGAACCCCGCCCCCCCGCCGAGATCGTGCCCCTGATGGAACAACTGGAACAGGCAGGGCAAACTGCCTTATACTAAACCATCAACACGCCTGTAGAAAACACCCGCCAGGTCTTTTGCTCCACCAGCTTCACGCTGCCCCAATTTGAGGATTTCATGTCACATCCCCGTTCCGTTCTTCTGGTTGATGACAGCAAATTTGCCCGCCTTTTGATCAAGGCCTTTATCGAAAGCGGGTTTCCCGGCTGGTCGGTTGACGAAGCCGCCGAAGCAAACAGCGCACAGCAAAAAGCCGATAGCAGCCGCTATGATTATTTTGTGATCGATTTCAACATGCCCGGCAAAAACGGGCTGGAACTGGGCGCGGATATCCGCAGGCAGCACCCCGATGCGACTGTCGCCCTGCTAACGGCCAATATCCAGCAGGACATTCAAAACCAGGCCGAGGCCCTTGGCATGGATTTCATTGCCAAGCCGCCCACGCAGGAAAAAATCACCGCCTATTTTTCAGCCAAAGAAGCCGCTCATGATTGATTTGTCCGATCTCGAACGCGATACCATTACCGAACTGATCAATATCGGGGTCGGACGGGCGGCAGCGTCACTTTCCGAAATGGTGGATCAATCAGTCGAACTGACCGTCCCCTCGATCAGTTTTGTGCAGCGTTTTTCCGATGCCAACCTGATTGCGGCCCCCGGTGAAGTTGTTTCCGCTGTCACGCAAAGTTTCAATGGCCCGTTTAACGGCGATGCCCTGCTGGTTTTTCCCGAAAAACGCAGCCTGGAACTGGTGCGTCGCCTGTTACAGGTCGATGTACCGCTCGACAGCTTGGGCGATCTGGAACAGGAAGCCCTGATGGAGGTTGGCAATATCATTCTCAATGCCTGCCTGGGCAGTATTTCCAATATCCTTGGCCATCCGATCAATTGTTCGATGCCGATTTTCCGCAAATGTGAAACCCGCAATCTGATGCCCGATGCCTGCCCACCCGGCACGTCGGAAACAGAAACGACCGCACCGTTTCTGTTGATTTTGCATGTTCAGTTCATGCTGCGGGAAAACGATATTGATGGATATGTGCTATTTGTTATGGACCTGGATTCAATCCAGACGTTAAAACGCATGGTAAATCGCTATCTGGAGAACGCACTCGGTTAGGATTATTCCGGCACCGCGTGCGACCGTCGCACCCGGCTGCAAGGAGCATCATAGCAATGTCTGATGGCAACAAAGACGGCCCGGCCAATATAAACCGTTCTTCAGCAAAAGACAGCGGAACGGTTTTGCACGACATTGCTGCATCATCACAGTCCGGCACTCCCCCCGCACCGGTGCAAACTACCTCCGGCCGCCCCGCATCATATGCGTTGCCAGATGCCAATCTGTCCCTTGCCCTGCTTGAAAACAGCGATGTTGGCATCATCGCGATCCGACGGGACGGTACCATATGTTTTTGGAATAGCTGGATGGAGCAAACCGCCGGCTTTAAAGCGGCTGATGTTTTTGGCAAAACCCTGAATGACGTTTTTGGCACGGCCCTGCCCAACCGCCTTCACACCGCGATTGACGACTGTCTGTCACTGGGAATGCCGGCGATGATTTCGCCTTCCCTGAACAAATCGGTGTTGCCCCTGCGCCCCCAGTCGCAATTTGCCCAAAAATTCCCGCAAATGCAGCAGTCGATCCGCATTCAGCCGGTTTCATTAAGCGACGAGGACGTTATTTGCGCCATTACCGTGCGCGACGTCACCCTGGCGGTACAGCGCGACCAGCTTTTGCGCCGCCAGGCCGCCGAACTGGCCGAACTCGTCACCAAAACCCGCCGCAGCGAGGACCGCACCCGCGCCATTTTGCAAAACACCATTGATGCCATCCTTGTCGCCTCCGAAGATGGCAACCTGGAACCGCTTAATGCCCGCGCCCAGGAGCTATGCGGTCCCCAGGGCGATCCGGAAATCAAGAATATCATTCAGTTTCTGCTGCCCGACTGCGGCAATAACCCGCCGCCCAAGCCCCCCAGCGACCGCCTGCTGACCGACCTTGGCACCGGGGTGATCGAAATTCTGGCCTGTCCGGCCAACGGGCACAATATTCCTCTCGAAGTCGCCATCAGCCATTTTACCGCCTATGGCCGCTATCATTACATCATTACCCTGCGCGATATTTCCCAGCGCAAACGCCACGAACTTGAAATCCAGAACACCATGCAGGAGCTTGAAAACTCCAATGCGGAACTGGAACAGTTCGCCTATGCCGCCTCGCACGATTTGCAGGAACCGCTGCGCATGGTCTCAAGCTATACCCAGCTTCTGGCCCGGCGCTATCGCGGGCAGCTTGATGATACGGCAGATGAATTCATTCACTATGCCGTGGATGGCACCCAGCGCATGCAGCGCATGATCGACGACCTGCTGACCCTCTCGCGGGTGGGGCGGCATGGCAAACCGTTTCAGCCAGTCCCCCTGACCGGCCTGTTTGACGCGATCGAAGCCAACCTGAAACGCGCCGAAGCCGCACCCGCGGGCAACGTCATCCGTCAACCCGGCCTGCCTGTTGTGACGGGCGATCCCAGCCAGCTTTTGCAGCTTTTTCAGAACCTGGTCTCAAACGGCCTGAAATACAGCGACCCGACCCATGCCGAAGTGCATATTTCCGCCCGCGAATTCGATAGCTTCTGGCGCATTTCCGTCTCCGATAACGGCATTGGCATCGACCCGCAATATCACGCCAGCATCTTTGAAATTTTCAAACGTCTGCATGGTTATGGCGATTATGCCGGAACAGGTATTGGCCTTGCGCTTTGCAAAAAAATTGTCGAACGCCACGGCGGCAATATCCATGTGGAAAGCGCACTTGGGGAAGGCAGTACCTTCCATGTCGATCTTCCCAAAGAGCACAACGTATTGTGATTGGGGATAAAACCGTGTAGTTTTCGTTTACGTAAGCGTAAACGTTAAAGATATTTCATGACCGACAGTTTTTCGATTACCGATCTTGCCCGCGAATTTGATGTCACCACCCGCACGATCCGCTTTTACGAGGATCAGGGCCTGATCGCGCCTGATCGCCAGGGACAAACCCGCATTTACGGCCAGCGCGACAGGGTGCGCCTGCGCCTGATCATGCGCGGCAAGCGACTGGGATTTGCGCTAAAGGAAATTCGCGACCTTTTGGACCTTTATGAAACCGACCGCAGCGAGATTACCCAGCTCACCATCCTGATCAACAAAATCGACGAACGCCGCGATACCCTGCGCAAACAGCGCGCCGATATTGATGCCACCCTTGAAGAACTTGATCTGCTTGAGGAAAACTGCCAGCAGGAACTCCGTCGCAAATCAGGCTGATGCCTTAAGATGCGGACTGATCGGTTTCTGGCAGGGGGACACGCGGCACCGAAGGACGGGAAAACAGAAAAACACATACCGGAATCGCCACCGCCAACTGCACCAGCGGCACCCAGTGCACCTGCACAAAAATCATCGACATGCCGATCATAACGGCAAAGGTCGCCGCCGCCATAATTTTGGCCCGCAGGCTGATCACACCATGATGTTTCCACTGCAAGATCGGCGGGCCAAGGCGCGGATGTTCATGCAGCCAGCGATGCAGGCGCGGCGACCCCTTGCCAAAGGCCCATGCCGCCAGCAACATGAAGGGGGTTGTCGGCAGCAATGGCAGAAAAATCCCCGCCACCCCCAGCCCGACAGACAGCCATCCCAACGCAACAAAAAGATGTCCCGGATGCAAAATTCAGCTCCTTGTACCGCCCGGCCCATTTGACGGGTTTCATTCTTTGGAATCTAGGGCTAGCATCCCTAAAGTTCAACTATTTGCAAATCATTATCAACACGACATGGCATATTTTCACATTTTTCCCGCTATCCTGCCCTGTTCCCGTGCCGGAGAACCGGCATGATTCAGGTTGGGAACGGCCTTTTTCTGGATGAAAGTCATCTGGAATTTCATTTTGTTCGGTCATCGGGGCCTGGCGGGCAAAATGTGAACAAGGTTTCAACCGCCGTACATATGCGCGTGCGGGTCAGCGAATTGACCGAATTGCCCGAACGCGTGCGCATCCGTCTGCGCGAACTGGCCGGCAGCCGTTTGACCAATGGCGATGAAATCATCATTGATGCCCAGCGTTTCCGCACCCAGGAACGCAACCGCCAGGATGCGATTGACCGTTTTGTCAATCTGGTACGCAAGGCCGCCGAGCGCAAGAAATTCCGTGTTAAAACCCGCCCGTCCCTCTCGGCCAAACGCAAGCGGGTCGATGCCAAGAAAAAACGCGGTGATGTCAAAAAGATGCGCCGCAGCCCCATCGACTGATCCTGTCGCCAACAAACCGGCCCCACCTATCCAACCTGTCCGGATAATACCTGGCCGTATCCTTATGGCGCATTGCAGCACGGGCATGGCCTGCCTATGGTTAAGCTATCACCCTGCGTTCCGAAAAAATGTGGAAACCGTCATGACCCCGGACTGGTCCCGAGTTGCACAGGCCCAAATGCCCGCCAATTGCGGATGGCAAGGCCATTATCGGGTGCGATATTCCGAAATTGGCGCAAATGGCCGTACCACCCTGCCCGCCCTGGCCGATTACATGCAGGATTCTGCCGGTTGGGGCGCAAAAGACCTGCAATTGGCCTATGACGATACGGTCTCGCGGGGTGTGGCATGGGTTTTGGCTCGCATGGTCATTCTGGTGCATCATTACCCGTCCAATGGCGAAGCACTGCGCCTTGAAACCTGGCCGTCAGGGTTTTCCCATCGCATGGCAAGCCGCGACTGGCGCCTGTATGATGAAGCTGGCGATATTTGTGCCGTTGCACAAAGTTTCTGGGCGCTATTCGACCTGAAACAACGGCGGGCGGCTCCCTGGCCGGACTGGCTGGTGGCACGCCTGCCCGATCCGCCCGGCCCCAAACTGCTTGAGGTATCGCCGCGCCCGGCTTCTCCGCCGGAAGATCTGGTCGCCCGCAACACCATGATCGCCCAGGCGTCGGATCTGGACATTTACGGCCATGTCAACAATGTCAGGCTGATGCAGTGGATCCTGGGAACAACCAATAACGGTCTTGCCAATTTTCAACCCAACGGCATCGATATTCAGTTCCGGGCCGAATGCCGCCTGCATGACCGCGTGATGATTCGTCAAACCGACGATTATGCAGCAATTTCCCGAACCGAAAATACCAGCGCGGCCGGTCATGCCCTCCCGACCGATCTTGTCCGCGCCCGGATCATGCGCTAACGCGATTTGTTTTGACCTCAGGCCTCTTCCATCGCATCGCATAACAGGGCAATAGGTTTAAAACTGCGGCGGTGATGAACCGTTGGCCCGGCATCGGTCAAGCCAGCCATATGTTTCTTCACACCATAGCCGGCATTGCCTTCCCATCCATAATGGGGGTAACGCACAGCCAGACGCGTCATGGCGCGATCGCGCACCACCTTGGCAACAATTGATGCCGCCGCGATAGAGAGCGATTTGCCATCGCCCTTGACCACGGTTTGCACCGGGCACGGCAGCCCCGGGTCCCGATTGCCGTCCACCAGCGCCTGATCGGGCACTTGCGGCAAACGGGCCACAGCCCGGCGCATGGCAATATAAGTCGCCTGCAAAATATTAACACGGTCAATCTCGCGCACCGACGCCGCCCCGATGCCAACAATCGCACAATCCATAATCCGGGCTGCCAGCAGGTCGCGCTTTGAGGCCGACAGCTTTTTGGAATCATTTAGCAGCGCGTACAAATCGCCAATGCGGGCGTCCTCGCGCGGTAACACCACGGCAGCCGCCACCACCGGCCCGGCCAGCGGCCCGCGTCCTACCTCGTCGATCCCGGCAATGATACCGCGATACTGATCTTCAATTTCAAAGTCGGGCATGGCTGTTATCGATCTGTGTTGCACTTGGTCTTACGGGTTGACTGACATCAAAGTCCCCTTGGTGACCCGCCCTTCATATCACGGGCCATACACCGAAAAACAGGGCGTTTTGGCGCATCGTTGCCTCTCGCCTAGTCTGGCCCGTAACAGACAGCCTGCAGTTTATTGCCATCCGGGTCGCGCACATAGGCGGCATAATAATCCGGCCCGTAATGCGGGCGTTCGCCCGGTGCGCCTTCATCCATACCGCCATTTTTCAATGCCAATTCGTGAAAGGACCGCACCTGTTCACGGCGTTCCGCCAGAAAGGCAATATGGGTGCCGTTGCCCCATGTTGCCGGGCGACCATCTTCGGGGCTGTAAATGTAAATCGTCGGCATGTGACTATCCCGTTCATAGGCCAGCGGCTTTTCAGGGGGTTTTGGCAGGCGGTCAAAACCAATTGCCCCCAAAACCGCATCATAAAACCGGGCCGACCGGGCCTTGTCATTGGTTCCCAGGGTAATGTGGCTTAGCACTGTCATCGAACGCGCGCCCCTTGTGTGGCATTAAGTTTTGTCTGCCCATGTCGGTCTTTGACACAGCATACCAGAAACCGCGCGCGGGTGTTTTCGCAAAAACCAGTGTGCAGAAACCCGCAAGACATTCCACCGCCCCAAACAAAACACCGGCCCTGCTGCCAGAACCGGTGTTTTTCATTTTCATGCCCAACAGATCAGAACGTCGCCTTCAGTCCTGCGGCAGTTTGCCCGGATCCCGGGGCTGTTCCTCGGGGTCACGCACATCAAAAGTGGCCCAGCCTTCGGCTTCGCCGGTATGGGGCAAATCATCCTTTGGGTCGACATGGCGCAGCAAATAGGCCTTGCCAATCAAATTCGCCGTGATCGGTGCGGTCAGAAACAGGAAAATCGTGATCAGCAATTCATGAATGGTAAATGTGCCGCGTTCAACCCAGAAAAACAGCATCGATGCAATCAGGATGGACCCGACCCCCACCGTCGTTGCCTTGGTCGGGGCATGAAGACGCATCAAAAGATTGGGCAGCTTGACCAGCCCGAACGACCCGATCAGGGTAAAAAGGCCCCCAATCACGATCAGAACGGAAATGACGAGTTCAACAATAAATTCCATCACATCCATTCCTATTCGATGATGTCGCCGCGCAGGACGAACTTGCAATAGGCCACGGTCGAAACAAACCCCACCATTGCAAACAGCAAGGCCGCCTCGAAATACATCGATGTGGCCCGGCCAATGCCATAGAGCACCAAAAGCGCGATACCGTTAATCGCCATCGTATCAACCGCCAGCACACGGTCGGCAATGGTCGGCCCGAAGGACAAACGCCACAGATTGATCAGCAACGCCAGGCCTGCGCAAACAAACGCAAAGTTCAGGGCATATTCAATCATTCAAAAATCTCCTTCAAACGGCGTTCGTAGCGCGATTTGATATCGTCAACCACACCTTGCGGGTCCGGGGCATGCAGGCAATGCACCAGAAGCGAGCGGGCATCACGCGATAAATCCACCGTTACGGTACCCGGCGTCATGGTGATGGTCCCGGCAAGGGCGGTAATCGCCTCGGGCGAGGTTAAATCCAGCGGCACGGTCACACTGGCCGGTTGCAGGCTATCGGCCTTGCGAAACAGCACCAGCCCCGCCACCACGACATTGGCAACCAGAATATCCCACAGCACAATCAGGCCATATTCGCAAATCGCCCAGATATTGCCGACCTTGGGCCGCCCCGGCCAGAAGCTCTGGCTGATCAGGGGAATAACCACCGCCAGAATAACCGCAAACAGCACGGTTCCGACCGAAATCTCGTTGGCCAGCATCACCCAGATACCAACCAGAGCCACACTCAGCAGCGGGTGGGGAAGATAACGTTTCAACATCATCACTGTCCTTTCTGCTGCTTATTGTGCAAAGGGCGCAACGGTGGTGACTTCGGCAACAGGGGCATCAGCCCCCATCACCGCACGAATATAACCGGTCGTATCAAACAGTTCGGCACTGGTATCATGCAAATACCCCGTGACCGGCCCGGCAAAAACCGTTAACGCCACCAGCATCGCCAGCATCATGCCCGTGGCGATAATGGCCTGTGGCGGAAAAGTCTGGTCCGATGCGGTTTGGATCTCGCCTTCGGTGGCCGAACTTTTCCAGAAAAGCACACTGCCCGCCCGGCCAAAGCCGATAATATTCAAAAGCGAGGTGCCCAAAATCGCCGCCCAGATCCAGATCATGTGGGGCGAATTTTGTGCTGCACTCAGGATTTGCAATTTACCCAGGAACCCCGAAAGCGGCGGCAGGCTGGCCATTGCAATCGCCCCCATGAAAAACAGGGCCGCGATCAGGCCGCTTTGACGAATTTCCGGAGCGGCATGCAAAATGCCGCCAAACTGCCCGCGCCGCGAAATCACCAGATCGGCAATCAAAAACAGCGCCGCACCGGCAAAGGTGGAATGCAGCATGTAATACAGGCCCGCTGCCACGGAATCCGGGGTAAACAGGGAAATTGAAATCATCAATGTCCCCATCGATCCAACAACAGCAAAGGCCACCATCCGGGTCAATTGTTTGGCCGCCAGCACACCGACCATCCCCACCACCAGCGTTACAAGCGCGGCTGGCAACAAATAAGGTGCGACAAGCCAGGAAAGGTCCCCTGCCGTTCCGCCAAAGGCCAGCGAATACAGCCGCAAAATGGAATAGGCCCCGACCTTTGTCATGATGGCAAACAGGGCCGCCACCGGCGCCGGAGCATTGGCATAGGTCCCGGGCAGCCAGAAGTGCATCGGCACCATTGCCGCCTTGATGCAAAACACCAAAAACAGCACCAGCGCCCCCGCCTTGAGCAAGGCCAGGTCACTATCGGGCACCAGCGGCACCTTCAGGGCCAGATCGGCCATATTCAGCGTACCGGTAACAGAATAAATCAGCCCCACGCCAATCAGAAACAGGCTGGAACCGGTCAGATTGACAACAATATACTGCATCCCGGCCTTAAGGCGCTCACCCCCGGCCCCATGCAGCATCAGGCCATAAGATGCGATCAGCAGGACTTCAAAAAACACGAACAGGTTAAAGAAGTCGCCGGTCAGAAACGCGCCATTGATGCCCATAAGCTGGAACTGGAACAGGGCATGAAAATGCTTGCCGCGTTTGTCCCATTCGCGCGAGGCATAAAACCAGACAATAATCGCCAGGATAGAGGTTAACAGCACCATCATCGCCGACAGACGATCCAGCACCAGGACAATGCCAAACGGCGTCGGCCAGTTGCCCAGCGCATACATTTCCGGCCCGGTATGGGCAGCATATGACACCAGGGCAATCGAGACGGCCAACAAGGCAACCACGGTAAAAGCCGAAAAAACGCGCTGCAATATCAGGTCATGACGGACTGCCAGAACAGTCAGTGCCCCCATAACCAAAGGCAGCACGACGGGAACGATCATCCAGTTACCCATTATTTCGTTTCTCCGGAATCAGTCGGGCCGCCGGGCAGGCCATCAACATGGTCATTACCGATTTCAAGATAGGTGCGCAAGGCCAGCACTACGATCACGGCTGTCATGCCAAAGGAAATCACAATCGCGGTCAAAACCAGCGCCTGGGGTAACGGGTCGGTATAACCGGTCGCGCTGTCGCTCAGGATCGGTGGCATATCCACCTGCAACCGGCCCATCGCGAACAAAAACACATTGACCGCATAGGACAGCAGCGACAATCCGATCACCACGGGAAAGGTCCTTCCGCGCAACAGCATGTAAACACCACATGCGCTTAAAAGGCCGATACTGCTTGCTACCAGAAATTCCATGATGATCAGACCTCGTTTCGCTGTGGCGACGTCAGGGGACGCGCCGTCGATGGATCATGGTCCATCGGTTCCGTATTGATGTCGCTATGTTCGGCCATGCGTTCCACCTGCGAGAGTTTGGCAAGGGCCAGCATCACAGCGCCCACCACCGTCAGGAACACGCCAAGGTCAAAGCCCATCGCACTGGCGAGTTCGATATCGCCAACAAATGGAATATGGAAATGTCCGAACGTGCTGGTCAGGAAGGGATAACCCAAAACCCAGGACGCCATGCCGGTAATCGCCGCCGCAATCACGCCCAGCGCAATCATCGCATGATAATTGGCGCGCATGCGGTTTTGCGTCCAGCCAAAGCCCGAGGCCATATATTGCATGATCAGGGCGATGGACACGACCAGACCGGCAATAAAGCCACCACCCGGTTCGTTATGACCACGCAGGAAGATGTAAACACCCACCATCAGGGACAGCGGCAGCATCACGCGTGTTGCAATCACCATCATCAACGGGTGGCGTTCGGCAGATTCCCGGTGTTCCTTCACCCAGTTCGCCAGCCTTTCGGCGGCTTTGCCGCTGGCAACACTTTCGATCAGGGCGAAAATCGTCAGCGCGGCAATACCCAGCACCGTAATTTCGCCAAAGGTATCGTAACCACGGAAATCAACCAGAATAACGTTCACAACGTTATGCCCACCGCCCTGCAATACCGAATTTTGCAGGTAATAATCGGCAATCGTCGTGCCATCGCGGGTCATGACCGCCCAAACAGCACCGCCCATGCCCAGGCCCGCCACTGCCGCAATCAGCAAATCGCGGAAACGGCGGCCCGATGTGCTTTCCTTCGGGGTTTCCTTCGGCAGGATGTTGAGCGCCAGCAACATCAGGATCACGGTGACAACTTCAACCGAAATCTGTGTCAGGGCCAGGTCCGGGGCCGAAAGGTAAATAAAGCCCAGCGAAACAATCAGGCCAATCACGCCGACAAACAGCAAAACCAGCAAACGGTTATAATGCAAAATCAGCGTTGCCGCACAGGTCAGCATCAAAAGTGCCCAGCCAATGACCACCGGCACACTGACCGGCAGCAATTCGCGCGTGCCCGGCATAAAGCCGTCATGGGTGAAGAACCCGGTAAAGCCAATCGCAACCGCCGCCAACAGCATAAATGCCAGATAAAACTGCAGTGATCCGCTATGGAACAGGTCGGTAACACCGCGTGCAACCCCCACCAGTTTCTGGATAAAGCAGTCAAACATGGCCTTGGCTTCGGGCCGTGACAGGTTTTTGGTCGCATTCATCAGGCCGCCATGCCGCCACAGCAATAACAGGCCGCCAGCAAGCGCAATCGCGCTTAACATCAGCGGGGTGTTAAAGCCATGCCACAGGGCAAGATGGAATTCCGGCAATTCACCGCCAATGACCGCGCGCGATGTCACATCCACCAGCGGCCCGGCAACCGCCGCCGGGAACAGGCCAATCAGCACCACCAGCACGGTTAACAGCGCAGGCGGGCCCCACAGACCAAATCCCGGGTCATGCGGATGATGGGGATATTCCTTCTGTTTCGGGCCAAAAAACACATGCACGATAAACCGGAAGGAATAGGCCACCGAAAACAGCGCACCAACCGTAACCAGCACCGGGAAAACCCAATCCTGCCCCAGCCACGCGGTATGCAGCGACTGATCCAGCATCATTTCCTTGGACAGGAAGCCGTTAAAGGGCGGGGTACCGCCCATTGATGCGGCGGCGATAATGCCAATGGTGGCGGCAATCGGCATCAGGCTGGCAAGCCCGCCCAGGCGGCGAATGCTGCGCGTGCCCGCCTCATGGTCAATAATGCCCGCCGTCATAAACAGGGCCGCCTTGAAGGTGGCATGGTTGATGATGTGAAACACACCGGCCACAGCCGCCAAAGGCGTGCCAAAGCCAAACAGCATGGTAACAAGGCCCAGATGGCTGACCGTCGAATAGGCCAAAAGCCCCTTGAGGTCATCCTTGAACATCGCAATCCAGGCCCCCATCACCATCGTGATCAGGCCCGATGTGGCGACGATATAAAACCATTCATCCGTACCCGACAGCACCGGCCACAAACGCGCCATCAAAAACAGCCCCGCCTTGACCATCGTGGCAGAATGCAGATAGGCCGAAACCGGCGTCGGGGCTGCCATTGCATGGGGCAACCAGAAATGGAACGGAAACTGTGCCGATTTGGTCAGACAGCCCAGCAGGATCAACACCGTTGCCAGGGCATAAAGCGGCGATGATTTGATCAGATCGCCATTCTGCAAAATCACGCTGATGTCATAAGAACCCACGACATGGCCCAGTATCAGCATCCCGGCAATCATCGAAAGCCCGCCGGCCCCGGTGACGGTCAGCGCCATCCGCGCGCCCTGTCGCCCTTCGGGCAGGTGTTTCCAGTAACCAATCAAAAGGAACGAGCTAAGCGAGGTCAGTTCCCAGAAAATCAGCAACAGCAGGATATTGTCGGATGTGACAATACCGACCATTGCGCCCTGGAATAACAGCAGGAACACATAGAACCGCCCCATCGGGTCATTCTTGGACAGATAAAACCGGGCATAAATGATAATCAGCAGCCCGATTCCCAAAATCAGGGTGGCAAACAGCAGCCCCAACCCGTCCAGGAAGAAATTCACATTCAGCCCCAGCGCAGGCAGCCATTCATAACGAACGTGTATAACCTCGCCCGCCATCACGGCCGGTGCCAGTGACGCCAGCAAAATCAGTGCCGTCAGCGTAACCGCACCCGTCGCGGTTGCACAGGTGTTGCGCCCGGCCCTTATCAGGATTGCTGGCAGCAACGCACCAAGAAAGGGGAGCAAAACAATGAGGGTAAGACTCATGAAAGACCCTTGTTTTTAGGAGAATGACGCAACGCCCCGACGCGCGCGGCAAGAAAATTCTGGCAGAACCTAATATTTGTGCGAAATGTGGTCAAGAAAACCCCACACGCTTTACTTTTCTTGCTTAGGGCGCAGACCCGGAGGGGTCAAGTGAACCTGATCACCCAAGAAAAAGCGATGTTTTTGCCGTTCTGGCAATAAGTTTTTCTGATTTTTCCATATAAAAGAAAGACTAACGCCGTCCGCGGGCCAGTTTTCGCGCATCGGGCATCGCCCGCAGGCGCGCCATTGCCATTACCCCCATCACAGGGCCAACCGCCAGCATGGCAAAGGATACCCACCAGCCAAAGGCATCGGCGACCACAGGCACCAGATGGATCGAGACCAGGGCAATGAAAAAACCCACCGCATTTTGCAGCGTCAGCGCGGTGCCCACATGGTCCGGTTCGGCCAGTTCAATCACGCAGGACGAAAACTGGGCGGAATCCGCAATCACGGAAATCCCCCAGATCAGGCAAACAATCACCAGTACCGGCAGGGGCGCCGCCGCCAGTGCGCCTGTGAACAGGGCGCACAGGCCGCTTATGCTCATGGCGGAAATGGTAATGGTGGTACGTCCCCAACAGTCCGCCCATATCCCGCCCAGCAAACTTCCCAGCGCACCAATGCCAATAATGGCAAAGGTGGTTAAGGCCGCCCACAGCGACGCATCATCAACGCCCCGTGCCTGATAAGTGCGAAACAGAAACAGCCCCGTCCAGCCCCACATGGCATAAAGTTCCCACATATGGCCGAAATAACCATAACCGGCATGGCGCAACGCCTTATTGGCAATGATATGCCGAACCGCGCCCGGATCAAACCGGGGGGACCGGCCAACAGCCCCGCCCAGTTTGACAAACAACACCCCCAGGGCCGCCAGCCAGGCCGATCCGCTTGCTGCGACCATCACCAGCCGCCAGTCCAGCGGTAGGGCGACCGAAAATAAATGTGGCAAAGCCGAACCCAGCGTAAGCGCCCCCACCAGCAAACCGACCAGAAAGCCGGTATCGCCCCGTGCCCAGGTCGCCACCATTTTCATGCCAATCGGGTAAATGCCCGCCATGCAAATGCCGGTTAACAACCGCAGGAACATAACCGCGATGCCATCCACCGGCACCGCCAAAATCAGGATATTGGCACCCCCCGCCACCAGCGCGGACAGGGCAAAAAAGCGCCTGGGATCCAGCCGGTCGGCCAGACCCAAAAAGGCGCTGGCAAGCGTGCCCAAAATAAAACCCATCACCACCGAACTGGTAAAAAGCGAGGATTGCACGGCCCCCAAATGGAATTCCGCCCGCAATTGCGGCAACACCGCCGTTGCCGAAAACCACAGCGACAATGCCAGCAACTGGCACACCGTGATCAGGCTGACGTCAAAGACTTTTTTCATGTCCACAACAGGTTGCCCATGCTGCCCCCATTTGTTGTCCAAACCTCCCGGCACGCCCGCCACGCCGGAAAGCCCCCAAAATCGTGATGTTACATAATTTCTGAAAATCAGGTTCACGACAATCGGTTGCCAGCGTCAAAAAACCACTCGACTTAACAGTCTTCCTGCCAATCAGCAAAACTATCAGGAACTCTCTCATGACGTCGAAACCCCAACTCAAAATTACAACATCACCGCTAACGGCTGATGGATTTCCCTATAATTACAACACGGTTTACAAAGACATCATTGATAATGCGGTGTCCGGCGGTGAAGGCACGCAATACTATTTGCAACATGTTGGAAAATTTGCCGATTTTGCCTCCTATTTACAAAAAAAGGGCGATGCGGCCTATCACTATGAAGATGGCCCGAACGGATCAAAACAGACGACGGCGACCGACGGGCAAACCACCTTGCGCATCAATCTTCAACTCGCCGGGCCGAACGACACGCCATTATATGCCGCCGCCCACGACACCATGCCGCCACCGGCACACGGTCTTGCCACCATTCAGCTTCAACTTCCCGCGCCGGAATCAATTAACAAAATCATCAATTTGGCCGTCGGCCTTGCCGAACTGCCGCCAGGCATTGCAGCAGGCAAAGCCCTGATCGACGCATTGTTCAAGCCGATCCTCAAAAAACTGGCAAACATGTTTCAAAAATGCCTGGATAACTGGGCAGACATGGAACTGGACGGCGATCTGGATGCCGCAGGTGACGCAATCAGCGATGCAGCCGCCGACGCCGCAGACAGTGTTGGCGAAGATGCCGCCGAAATTGTTGTGGAAGACGTCGCAGCCGATGCCCTGATTGATCTTTCAGCGGTGGCCCCGCCACTTGCCATTCTGGGCGCGGTCATTGCCATTCCCTTTATCGTCGGTGCCCTTGAAAAGAAATTCATCCTGCATTTTGAAGTCGATAACTTCACGGATTATGACGTTGTCTGGAAGGTGGAATATGTCGATGAAGGCTCCATGACCTCCCAGCCCAAAGAAACCACCATTCCCAAGCTGGGCAAAGCCACGGACATTTGGGGCGATGAAACAACAGTCAGTGTCGCCTACCAGGCCAATTACAGCTCGATGAATAAAAGCGGCTTTACCGGAATTGGCCTGGTGCTGCATCTCACTCCCCAAAATGCAGGCCCGGAAACCGATATTGCCGCCGTCATTTCCATCCCCTGGATTGCAGACAATGTCCTGTGGCTTGGCGATGTGCCTGCCAAACCGGACTGGCAACAGATTTACGATAATGCCGCGCGCCGCGACGCCAAAATCACGGTCGAACATACCAATCTGAAATTCTACACACGACTGGCGATCAATGCCCTGTCGGGCAATCATGACGAATATTACTGCGTCATTCGTCTTGAAGCATTGTGAGGCGGAAATTCCCATGACACAGCAAGTTAGCAGCGACACACTTCAGGTGCGCTATGCCCCGATTACAAACGGGTTTCCCATTCTGGAAACCGAACAGCTTTCCACCACCCTGAATGCCGCCCTTCAGGGCGGTGAACCCACAAAAGACTTCTTTTCCCAACTGAACCAGACCGCCATTTTCTGGCAGGACATCGCCGCGGGGACTCTCTCCTTTGTCGATGGACACGATAGCGCCGGTCAGCCGATCGTCATGGCGTCAAGCGGCAACATCAACATGCGGATTTTGGCCGAATGGTCCGGTCGTCCATTCACGCCTGATACGCCGATCGGCACCATTTTTGTTGAACTTGGCAATACTGAAACCAAAGTTCAGCAACTATTGGCCGCAAGTATCATGCTAGACAGTCAGCCGCCCGCAGGCACGATAGACGAGCCGTTTTTCAATTCGCTTCGTCCGACCCTGTATGCAGGGTTTGCTGATTTGTTGAAAGGCATTGCCGGTCAGCTTGCCAGCATGGCGTCAACCGAAGATCCCTCGATTGATCCGCAAACGGCCATTGTCAGCATCATTACCACGGCATCACAAAAAACCATCAGTGCGCTGGGTTCCCTGGCAAGCTGGGGACTTAAAAAGGTTCTCGCAGATTTTAACGAAATGGCCTTCAGTCTCGGGGTTGTTGCCCCCTTGATGGCGGTCCCCCTGGTTTTTGAATATTTGTCCCATCCGATGTTTTTATCCGTGATGGTCATCAATAAAAGCAACAGAACCATTGATCTGACACCACTTGACCAGATCCATGGCAAGGCTTCGGTGAACTGGCCTGCATCCAGTTTGCCCGTCCCGGCAGAGGTCCCTGGTAATGCCAGTGGCACCCTGACGGGCACCCTTCTGCAAACGGCACTGTCCCAATATATCAACAGCAACACCTATGGGGCGATCGGCCTCGTCCTTTCCTGCACAGGCACGGCAGAATCCCCCATTCGCGACGTTATCTCCGTGCCCTGGTCGGGTGACAATACCATTTGGGCCGGCGCGTCCAATGAAGATGCGGCAACAATCTGGGAGAGTCACAGCGGGTCCCCGCATCAACTGACATACCATACCGATGCCCAAAACCTGCAAATAGATATGGCAATCAGTGCGCTAAACGGCACCACGGATGACAGGTACTGGTATGGCGTTCTGATCGTCATTTCCTGACATCCAACTTTTCCACAATCCGATTTTTCATCAACGGAGCATTCTCATGTCTGCGAACGATACCAATACGGCCAAACTCACCACCAAACCGATTACAAGGGGCGGTTTTCCCAATGTTGTGAACGAAAATTTCAGCAAGGTGATCAACGAAGCCAAGGCCGGTGGCGATGCCTTGCAGAATTTTTATGACAGCATGAACCAGACATCCGATTTCTGGGGCTGGCTTGCCACCAATGCGCAAAGCCAAGACAACCCCTTTGCACCAGGCAAAGACAAGGATGGCAACCCCATCATGATGGGGTCCAATGGCAATGTCGATATGCGTTATGGCGCCTTCTATCGCGGCAATACCATGGCTGCCAGCGCGGATGCTGCGGGTGACAGCGATAACCCGCCGGTTGTTGGCGTGGCGACCATTCAAACGGGCAACACCACCAATGCCCTGTCAAAAACCATGTCCTTTGCCGTTTCGGTTGCCGGGCTTCCGGCAGGTATTGTACTGTCGCAAAAGCTGTTTGCCGACCTTCTGAAACCGCTTTATGGCAATATGAAAACCTGGCTGACGAAAAACGCCGAAACCATTCAGGAAGAATCCAGCGTCGAGGACCCGGCGGTTGACCCCGAGGAAGCCGCCGACGATGCCCTTTCCGATGCCTCGGAAGCTGCCGAAGAAGTGGGCGGTGAACTGGCAGAAGAAGGTGTTGAATATGCGACCATTGACTGGGCATCGGCGGGTCTGGAAGTGGCCGGTATGGGTGCAATTGCCGCCTTGCCGCTGATCGTTAGTGCCCTGGGCCATAAAATGATCAACTCGGTCTTGATCATCAATGAAACCGAATATGATTTTGCCTGGGACATCGCCTATCAGGATGCCGGCAAGACATCGGTTTCCCCCAAAACAGATAACGGCAAAATCATCCCGCAATTGTCCTACTATACCGACATGTGGGGAGATGAAACCTCGGTCAAATGTGCTTACGAGGCCTCGTTCCAGTTCATTAATTCCAGCGATCTGGGCTCGATTGGCAATCTGATTACGCTAACGCCCAAAAGTGGCTCTTCCACGCCAGCAAACCTTGTCATCTCTATCCCGTGGGACGGGGAAAATACCGTATGGGTCGGTGAAAGCAGCGGCAGCGCGAAAGATACCTACGACGCCAATTCACAATCGAACGGCAAGCTCAGCGTCACGCACGATTTTGACTGCTACAGCGTTACGGCGGCCATCAGCAAACTCGATGGCGAAACCAAGGGGCAGTATTTCTACGGTGTTCTCGTTCACATCACCCCGAAACAGTAAACCGTTTCGAACCTTCATTCCGTCCCGATTTCAAACAATTCCGCAGGAGAAATCCAATGGGTTATGGCGCCTTCATGAAAGTCACGAACAACCGTGACGAAGCGATGAAAACCTACGTCACCGACGTGAACTGCATGTATCAGAATGGCGGTGATGGCAGCCATCTTGAATATTTCAATGATCTTACGATCCAGGCAAACAGCAGCTATCCCGCCTCCGGCCACGGGGAATATATCGAGGCCAAGAACAGTGGCAGTTGCTTTTTTGAATCTGCCAGGTTCAAGATCAAAATTACCAACCCCACAACGGGGGTGAATTTTGGCACCCTCAGTTTCAGTGACAGTTCAGCCGATTGGAACCTCACCGACAATACCAACGAGGATTCCATTTACGTCAATATCGACAATTCGGGGGATCAGGCAGTCATTGCCATCACCCTGGCCTCGTCGGGCTGATCTTATCCAATCGGAGAATGCGGCCCGATTGACCCAAACCGGGCCGCATTTTAACCGTGCCTTATGTCAGGCCGCAAACCGGACTAACCATGCCGTGCGACCATTTCGACAATCGGTTCCAGATCGGCCCACAAATCTTCTGGGTCTTCCATGCCAATCGACAGGCGCAGGACAAGGCCATCGGGGGCATTACCGGCAAACTGGCGCATCTCGCCAATTGCCATTGGCACCATCAGGCTGTGCGTCCCGCCCCAGGATGCACCAATCGAAAAGGTTTTTGCCTGATCAATCAGGCTATTCAGCTCGCTTGCATTGTCCGCCGGGACGACAATGCTGAAAAGCGCGCTGGCCCCGGCAAAATCACGCTTCCACATTTCATGTTGCGGGTGGCTGGACAGGGCCGGATGCAACACCCGTTTCGGGTCCATCTTTTTGGCCATGCGGGTGGCGAAATCCAGCGCAACCGCGCTGCCATGTTTCAGGCGCACCGCCATTGTTTCCATGCCGCGCAACACCAGCGTGCAATCGTCAGGCGATACCCCGATGCCCAGCATGTGCAGGGTCGATTTCAATTTTGCATGCAGGGCATCGTCATTGACCGAGACCGAGCCCATCAGCAAATCCGAATGTCCGGCGAAATATTTGGTCAGGGCCTCGACGACAATGTCGGCACCAAAATTCAGAGGCTTGAAATGCAGCGGGCTGGCCCAGGTATTGTCAATCGCCACCGGAATGCCCCTTGCACGGGCGGCCCCGGCAATGGCGGGCAGATCCTGTACTTCCATTGTTGCCGAACCGGGGCTTTCCACCCAGACCAGTTTAACGCTGTCATCCAACATACTGGCAATATCGGCACCAATCAGCGGGTCATAAACCCGATGCGCAATACCACGTTCGGCAAGGTACCCGTTACACAGGGTGCTGACCGGCGGGTAGGCGCAATCAGGCACCAAAACCGTATCGCCCGGCTTTAACAAAGCCAGAAAGACCAGCGAAATGGCGGCCTGCCCGGAAGGTTGCACCATCGTGTATTTTGCGCCTTCAAGGGCCGAAATCGCGGCTTCGAGCGTGCGGGTGGTCGGCGTACCATGCAGCCCATAAACATACCCCTTATCGCCACGCTCCGCCCGGCTGGCATAGGCCGCCGAATTTTCAAAGGCAATGGTAGAGGCACGATAAGTCGGTGTTGCCAGGCTGGCAAAACCTTCATGGGATATTTCGGGCGGACAAACACAAACGGTTTGGTCTTTCATGTGGGGCGCTCCGTGGTGGCGGTAATTTCAGGGTATGACGGCAGACAAATGATGACGCGGACATCCGGACCGGCAAGGTAAATCCTTGCAATCCTTCCGCTTTGGCAAACAGTATTCATAACAGATCGCATTTCATCATACCATGCAAGGCCCGATAGCACGTAAGCCGCCCCAAATCGCAGAATGCAAAAAAAAGCTGTGCGAGGTCATCGCACAGCCAGGTAATTCCCGAGCGGGAATGAAAGTCCGGCACGGACAGAAATACGCCGGACTTTTTCAAATATAGCAATCAGATTTCAATTATAGTCGCGCTGATCATCGATCACCTTGCCATCATTGGGCAGGCTGCCCGGTGTGGCCGGTTCAACAATGCCGCGCAATTTGCATACATCATGCACGGTGGCCGCCACCGCATCGGCATCAAACCCGCTGGCATCGGTTTCACAGGCCAGTGTCATGACATCATTGTCATTCACCCGCGACACAACCAGCCGCGCCCTGGCAATTTCGGGGTGACGGCGCACCACCTCGGCCACTTGCTCCGGATGGACAAACATGCCTTTTACCTTGGTGGTCTGATCGGCCCGGCCCATCCATCCCTTGATGCGCTGGTTGGTGCGCCCGCACGGGCTTTGCCCTGGCAAAATGGCGGAAAGATCGCCGGTGGCAAAGCGCACCAGCGGATAATCCATATTCAGCGACGTCACCAAAACTTCGCCCACCTCGCCATCCGCCACCGGAATGCCCGTTCCCGGACGCACGATTTCCAGGATAATATCCTCGGCCACGATCATGCCGTCACGGGCCTCGCTTTCATAGGCAATCAGGCCCAGATCGGCACTGGCATAACATTGCAGCATGGTCACACCGCGTTCGGCAAACCAGCCCCGCAGGGATTCCGGCAGGGCCTCGCCCGAGACCAGCGCCCGGCTGATGGAGGACACATCCGCCCCCATTTCATCGGCCTTTTCGATCAGGATTTTCAGGAAGGACGGGGTGCCGACATAGCCGGTGGGGCGGATATCGGCGATCGCCGTCACCTGGCTTTCGGTTTGTCCAACACCCGCCGGAATCACCGCACAGCCACAGGCGCGCGCGCCACTGTCAAAAATGAAGCCACCCGGGGTCAGGTGATAGGACATGCAATTATGCACCACATCACCGGGCCTAAATCCGGCGGCATAATAGGCCCGGCCCATACGCCACCAGTCATCCCCCTTGCCCTCCGGGTCGTAAATCGGACCGGGGCTTTGAAAAACACGGCCCAGCGCACCAACTGGTGTGGCATTCAACCCGGCAAAGGGGCGATTTTCAGCCTGCATGGCAATCAGATCGGATTTGCGAGTAACCGGCAATTTTGCCAGTTCCGCCCGGTTGGTCACGGCCCCACTCGCCACCCCCTGCAAAATGGTGCCAAAGCCTTTGGTCTTGTCACGGGCATGGGCAATCAGGCCCGGCAATGATGCCATCAGGCGACCTTCGCGGGCGTCCGGGGCCAGGGTTTCCTTGTCGTCAAAATAGGTTTGCAATGTCATGGCCTGTTCCGTGTGCTTGAAAAGTGCCGGTGCGCCGTCCAAACGGCAATTCTGTCGGAACGCCGCATCACAGCCAGCGTTTGCGCCGTTTATAGGATTTGATGTTCTTGAAGCTTTTGCGGTCTTCCGACCCGCCGCCAAGGTAAAATTCCTTGACGTCCTCGTTATTCAAAAGCTCGTCGCGGGTACCATCGAGCACCACCTTGCCGCTTTCCATGATATATCCATAATCGGCAACCTTCAGGGCAAAATTGGCATTCTGTTCGACAATCAGCATCGTGATACCCTGATCACGGTTGATCTTTTCAATGATGCCAAAGACCTCCTTGACCAGCAAGGGTGACAGCCCCATCGAGGGTTCGTCCAGCAAAATCATTTTCGGGCGCGCCATCAGCGCGCGACCAATGGCGAGCATCTGCTGTTCCCCGCCCGACAAATAGCCAGCCAGCCCGGTGCGTTCACGCAGGCGCGGGAAATAGTCAAACACCATGTCGATATCGTCTTTAACGCCCTTGTCCTTGCGGGTATAGGCGCCCAGACGCAAATTCTCGAGGCATGTCATATCCTCGATAATGCGGCGGCCTTCCATCACCTGGAAAATGCCGGACCGCACAATATCTTCGGGGTAACGGTTGGAAATGGGCTGCCCGGCAAAGGTAATTTCGCCGCGCGTCACCTCGCCATCCTCGGTTTTCAAAAGACCCGAAATCGCCTTGAGCGTAGTGGATTTCCCCGCCCCGTTCGGCCCCAGTAACGTCACAATGCTGCCCTGTGGCACATCAAGCGACACGCCGCGCAAAACAAGGATCACGTCGTCATAAACGACTTCGATGTTATTGACCGACAACAGCGGCGGCGCGGTTTCAATTTTGCGGGCGGGTTCGGACATGGATCACCTTCGCAACAGCAGCTAAAAATAAAAAACAAATCAATACACTGAATAAGTATCCGGCGATGGTGACGCCGCCACCAGGGTGCCGGAACCGTTTTGGGGAAAACAGCTGGTTCCGGCACCCGGCGGGAGACATCGTTTCACACCGAAAGGCGACAGGTCCTAGTAGCCCAGCCAGTCATCACGACGCGGTAGGGTCACGGTTTCCAGTTTGGTAACTTTCACATCACCGCCGTGGGCTTCACCGCTATAGATATTGACGGTGTTAATGCCGCGATGGTCTTCGGCCGTCCAGGTGGCGGGCATGCAAACGCCTTCCAGACCTTTGGGCACCCAATCGGTGCGGGCATACATGCCCTGCTTGATATTCGCGCCGGTAATGCCGCCATTTTCCTTGGCCCATTCCATGGCTTCTTTCATGTAATAGACCGAGCAAATGCCGCGAATATAATGGTGGGTACGGAACTGCTCGCCGGTTTTATCCGATTCCATTGAAATCTTGCGCACCAGTTCCATGCCCGGCACCCCTTCGTCCGTCCAGAAGCTGGTCATGACCGGGAAAACATAATTATCAACATCGCCAATGGTTTTAAGGGTTTCGTAGTCCCCCGCCCAGATATTGGCAAGCCAGGTCGGATCAACCCCCACCGTGCCACAGGATTTCACCAGCGACACCACCGACGGCCCAAGGTTGCCAAGATAGCCATAATCGGTCCCCGCTTCTTTCAGGGTCAGGCACTGTGCCTTGAAATCCCCCGGCTTCATCGACACCACAACCGGGCTGGTCACATCAAAACCCAGCTCGGTGGCATATTCCGCGCAGGCTTCTTTGGGGGCATTGGGATAAGGGTGGTTGTCGCCGATATGGCTGAATACCGGTTTGCCCTCGCCGCCTTTTTTCTTCCAGTCCTCGGCAGCCCATTGCACCATTGCCCGGCAGGCATCGGAATAGGACGCCCCATAGAAAAAGTTATAGGGGGCCGGTTTTGCGGTTTTCGGGTTTTTGCCCGTCGGGTCGGTCAAATGGCCGGAATAGGAGGCCGAATAAACCGGCACTTCATCCTTGGCAACAAAGGAAATCAAAGCTTCGGTATCGCCCGTTCCCCAGCCCTGCATCGCGATCATATTGTTGCGCGAACGCCACTTTTTGTAATTGGCAATCGCCTGGGGCACCTTATAGGCGTAATCGACCGATTCAAATTCCAGCGGGGTGCCGTCAATCCCGCCATTTTCCTTGATATAGGACAGCGCATCACGCACACCATCGGCATAGAACTTGCCGATAAAGCCGGTTGCCCCGGTAATATCCATCAAATGGCCGACAAACACGCTGTCTTCCGCCTTGGCCGCGCCAACCGAAAGGCCGGTTGCCATCATCGCGGTTGCCGCAATCAGTTTCTTCATCTCGACGTCTCCCTTGGACGTTTCATTGAACACAAAAGCCTCCCGGTCTCCCCCGTATTTTTATTGTCCAGGCGGGGTTTAATCGCCCGCCCAGTGGGGGTTTGGTCAGTACGAGAAGGGATAAAGCTTCCAGTACGCCCTGATCTGTTGCCAGCGGTGAGCCAGACCGTCGGGTTCAAAAATCAGGAACAGGATGATGGCCAGACCGATCGCCATCTCCTTGATATAGGCCAGGCCATCGGTCACAGCGGTGCTGTTGGCCCAGTCAAAAACACTAAGTGCACTAACGCCGGTTTCCATCACTTCGGGCAGCAGCACCATAAACACGGTGCCCATCAGCGCCCCTTTAACCGACCCAAGGCCACCAATAATGATCATGCCGAGAAACTGGATGGAAAGCAGGATGGTAAAACCCTCTGCCGAGACATAGCCCAGATAATGCCCATAAAGCGCCCCGCCAATACCGGCATAAAAGGACGACACGGCAAAACTGAGCAAACGGTATTTCGTGAGGTTAATACCCATAATTTCAGCCGACAGATAATGGTCACGCACCGCGACAAAGGCCCGCCCGTCTCGCGACCGCATCAGGTTGCTACCCAGCACATACATGATCACAAGGAAAAACAGGCTGACATAAAAGAAGCTGAAATCATCCATGATTTCATAGCCAAACACATTGATCGGATTGGCCGCCGCCCCGTAAGATCCGCCGGTAAACCAGTCCGCACGGGCAAAGAAATCCTCAAGGATAAACTGGGCAGCCAGGGTCGCGATTGCCAGATAAAGCCCCTTGATACGAGCTGCTGGCAATCCAAACAACAGCCCCACTGCCGCCGTTGCCATGCCTGCCAGCGGAATGGAGAGCAAAACCGGAATGCCGGTATGATTGTTAATCCAGGCCGAGGCAAAGGCCCCAAAGCCAAAAAACGCCGCATGACCAAGCGAGATTTGCCCGGTAAAGCCAACCAGAATGTTCAGCCCCAGAGCGGCAATGGCGAAATAGGAAATCTGGATAAACAGATTAACGTAATAACCATCAAGAACAAACGGGATCAGCCCCACCGCGACAATGCCCAGAATGGCGGCATTGCGCACAAAGGTGGTGTCAAATATCCGCGTGTCCTGGCGATAGGTGGTTCGGAAATCGCCACAGGGACGCATTGAAAAACCGGCCATAATGGATCGTCCCCCTGATCAGATACGTTCGATGTCTTTGGTGCCAAACAGGCCGTATGGCTTGATGCACAGAATGATAATCAGCACATAAAACGGTGCGATGGAAAACAGGTTGCCCCAGTGCAGATACTGCCCGTCCACAAACTCCGCCCCGTTTTCCAGCAGGCCGATAATCACCCCGCCCACAATCGCCCCGATGATGGAATCCAGCCCGCCCAGAATAACCGCCGGAAACACCTTGATGCCAATCACCGACAGGCCCGATGACACACCATTGACCATGCCGATCACAATCCCTGCGACCCCGGAAACCAGGGCCGAAATCGCCCAGGACATGGCAAACACGGTTTTCACCGAAATGCCCAGGCTTTGGGCCACCTGCTGGTCAAAAGCGGTTGCGCGCATTGCCAGGCCCAGTTTGGAATATTTAAAAAACCAGTAAAACGCCGCCATGATCACCAGCGAGATCACGAAGCTCATGATATAGGCCGTTTCAATCTGCATGCCGAACAGGCTGATGGTGCGGGTATCAAACACCTGCGGATAGGTCGCCGTGGTGGCGCCAAAAATCCATTTTGTCGCCGCCTGAAAGAAAATAGACAGGCCGATTGTCACCATGATGACGGAAATGATCGGTTCGCCAATCATGGGGCGTAAAATCACCATTTGCAGGATAATGCCAAAGGCCATCATGAACAGCAGGGTAAAGACAAATCCCAGCCAGAACGGCATTTGAAATTCGACCAGAAACGCATAACAGACCCACGCCCCGATCAGCAGGAATTCGCCCTGCGCGAAATTGACCACCTGGGTTGATTTGTAAATCAGCACAAAACACATGGCGACCACGCCATAAAGCGTTCCGACAATCAGCCCGTTGAGCAATAACTGAAACAACAGTTCAAAATTCATGGTGCCATCCCTGTCATGGCGAGGATGCGGCCATCCCCGGTTTTGTTTTTTTGCCGCGTCTTATGGTTATTCGGCGGCTTTCGGGGCGTTCTGCACCCCGTTCGGACCTTCCAGATCGACCACGCGCACACTGGTCTGAATCCGGGTTTTTGATCCGTCCTGGAAGGTAATCATGGTGTCGATATCGACCGTCTCGGTGCCCGAATAAACCGCATCGATAATGTCGGCATATTTTTCGGCAACCACACCCCGACGCACCTTGCGCGTCCGGGTCAGTTCGCCATCATCGGCATCCAGTTCCTTATACAGCAGCAGAAACCGGCGGATGCGCTGTGCTTCGGGCAGGGTTTCGTTTACCTGGCGCACTTCCTCGGCAATCATGTCATAGACCTGTGGCTGGGCCGACAGATTGGTATAATTGGTAAAGGAAATACCGCGCTGTTCGGCCCATTTCGCCATGATCGAAAAGCGAATGCAGATCATGGCCGATAAAAACGGCAGGCCCTTGCCCAAAATCACCGCCTCGGCAATGAAGGGCGAGAATTTAAGTTTGTTTTCAATGAATTGCGGCGAATAGCGGATTTTGGTCGATGTTTCGGCCAAATCTTTCAAACGGTCAATCACCACCAGATGGTTATTGTCCTTTTTGAAATATCCGGCATCCCCGGTGCGCATCCAGCCATCGGCCACATCCTCGTCATAGGCGGACTGGTTTTTATAATAGCTGGTAAACATGCCCGATGTGCGGGCAACAATTTCGCCCACCCCGTTTTCATCGGTATTGATCACCTTGATTTCCGAATTATCAAACGCCACTCCGACGGTATCAAAATCAATATCGTCAGGTTGATGGATGGTATAGGCACCACACAGTTCGGTCTGACCATAAAGCTGGCGCAGCGGCACCCCCATGGCATGGAAAAACTTGAAGGTTTCCGGCCCCATCGCTGCCCCGCCGGTGGCGGCTGATCGCAAATTGCTAAATCCCAGCCGGTCTTTTAAGGCATTCATCAGCAAAATATCCGCTGCCTTGGAATGCCCGCCATTCTCCAGCGCGCCACGGGCCAGCTTCATGCCCCAGTCATACATTTTTTGCTTAAAGGGCGTTGAATCCATCATGCGCGCCCGGACATCGGCGGCAATGGCTTCCCACACACGCGGGGCCAGCAGCACGAAATTCGGCCCGATCTCGCGCAGGTCGGCCATCATGGTTTCCTGCTCTTCCACAAAATTGACGATCTGGCGGCTGACCAGCGATTGCCCGACGACATAGACCTGTTCCATGATCCAGGGCAGCGGCAAAACCGACACATAATTATCACCCGGCAATTTCGGGTCGGCCCGCAAATAGGCCGCACAATGATCCAGGAAATCCCCGGCATTGAGCATCGCCATTTTTGGTTTGGATGTTGTGCCCGATGTGGTGCACAAAATCGCGCATTCATCGCCCCGGGTTTCTGCCAGCAAGCGGGCATAGGCCTGAGCATCGCGCGCCTCAACCTTGCGGCCAAGCTCATAGAGGTCTTCCACCGCCATCAGGCGCGGATCATCATATTTGCGCATCCCCCGCGGGTCACAATAAATGATCTTTTCAACCGTTGGAATCTGGTCTTCCAGCTCCAGCAGCTTGTCGCACTGTTCTTCATCCTCGGCGACAATCACTTTTGCTTCGCCATAGGTGATCAGAAAGGCCACTTCATCATGCAGGCTGTCCTGATACAGGCCGAGCGACCATGCCCGCAGCGCATGGGCCGAAATCTCCGCCCACACCCATTCGGGCCGGTTTTCACCAATGATGCCCACAACATCGCCCGCGCCCACGCCCAGTTCGCGCAGGCCCAGGCTCATCCATTTCACACGGTCATTGTAATTGCGCCAGGTAAATTCCTGCCAGACGCCAAATTCCTTTTCGCGCATGGCAACATCGTTGGGCCAGTTTTTGGCGTTATAGGCCAGCACCTTGGGGAAGGTATCAAGTGCAGCAATATCGGCGTAGTCAGGCACGGTATATTTGTTCATTGTCAGGCGACCTTCCCCGATACGCTGTCGTCTTCGTCATCTTCCTCGCCAAGATAGGCTTTCTTGACGTGGTCATTGGCCATCACCTCTTCGGGCAGGCCTGCCGCAATTTTACGGCCGAAATCCAGCACCATGACCCGCGATGAAATATCCATCACAACACCCATGTCATGCTCGATCATGACAACGCTCATGCCCCATTCTTCATTCAGATCAATGATGAAGCGGGCCATATCTTCCTTTTCTTCAAGGTTCATGCCCGCCATGGGTTCATCCAGCAGGATCAGGTCCGGGCGCAGTGCAACCGCACGCGCCAGCTCCACCCGCTTGCGCAACCCATAGGAAAGGGTGCCCGCCGTTGCCTTGCGAATATGGGAAATTTCGAGAAAATCGATCACGTCTTCGCAGAATTTGCGGTGTTCCAGCTCTTCTTTCTGCGCGCCGGAAAACCAGTAAAGCGGGCCGGTCAGAAAATTGTTTTTCAAAAGGTGGTGGCGCCCGACCATGATGTTATCAAGCACCGACATATGGCCAAACAGGGCGAGGTTCTGGAACGTTCGTCCCACCCCCAGTTCGGCGCGGGCATTCGGTTTCAGGCCGGTTACGTCCTGGCCCTTGAAATGCACCGATCCGCTAGTGGGATGATAACGCCCGGAAATGCAGTTCAGCATCGATGTTTTACCCGCCCCGTTCGGGCCGATAATCGAAAACAGCTCGCCTTTCTGCACCGAAAAACTGACGTCACTCAACGCCCGCACGCCGCCAAAAACCAGCGACACATCGTTGATGCTCAAAATAGGGTCCGATGACGTCATCGTCCTGGTATCCTCCCTGACCTGGGCCGCGTTCACCTGCACCCCGCCCGTTCGGGCACCGTGCAATGAACCGTCCAAATTTCAGCGTTTCCCTGATTTGCGTTTGTTCTTTATTACCCGCCGGTCGATACCGAAAAGGTTGCAACGCAATTAATACGTATTTGAGTACCAAATTCACACAATAGCGTCAACGCGTTGCTGAGGCTGTATTTGACCACAATGCTGCCTACCGCAACGCACAACCATGCCGATACCGTCATCCACGCTGTCGGGACGTAACATTCCGTAAGGTTAATATCTGAAAGAATGAAGGCTGTGAAAAACAGCACTATCGCGGTGCGGCATCACACAAACTGCTTCTCAACCACACATTTCTTCGTCTGCGGCACCAATTTTGAAATTTCATTTCGCAAAATCCCTGCCGATTCGCAATTGGATAACATTTCAAAACTGTTTCACACTGCATTGAAACCGCGTTGCTTTCTTCTTTCTGCCTTTCCACTACAACACGGAATACCAAGGAAAGAACCAGGCACCAAAACAAGGTTGGGCAGGATGGGACTCGCACAGCAATCGCACTGTACGGCGACTGAAAATACCGCATTTTGGGCGTTAAATTTAAAACAGCGTCCCCAGCCATGCGGGCAAAGCCCTGTTATCAGGGTGATTTTGCGAAAGACCCTTTTCGGGGTCTGGACTTTCACCGGGATTTGTGGTGTAACGCCCTCGCACTTCTTATGTGTATCGTGACCCGCGTCACGGTTAACAGATAGCCCACCGCTCGGCGCTCCGACGGTCGGGGTGTCTTGTCACGACAAGCCCTTTAACCACCTTGAGGAGGGTCTGATGTCCATTTGTGGCAAAGACAACCTGCAAACGCGCCGCACTTTGAAGGTCGGGGATGAATCCTTCGACTATTTCAGCCTTAAAGCTGCATCCGAAAAAATCGGCGACGTTTCCAAACTGCCTTTCACGCTGAAGGTCGTTCTTGAAAACCTTCTGCGTTACGAAGACGATTTCACCGTAAAAGCCGACGATATCAAAGCCGTCGTCGAATGGCTGAAATCGCGTAAAAGCACCCACGAAATCAATTACCGTCCGGCCCGTGTGCTGATGCAGGACTTCACCGGCGTTCCCGCCGTCGTGGACCTTGCCGCAATGCGTGATGCCGTGGTCAATATGGGCGGCGATGCCCAGAAGGTGAACCCGCTGTCACCGGTTGACCTGGTCATTGACCACTCGGTCATGGTTGACTTTTTTGGCACCGACGACGCACTCGACAAAAACATGCAGGTCGAGTTTGAACGTAACGGCGAACGTTACGAGTTCCTGCGCTGGGGCCAGAACGCCTTTAACAATTTCCGCATCGTCCCCCCGGGAGCCGGCATTTGCCACCAGGTCAATATCGAGCATCTGGCAAAGGTCGTGTGGACCGGCAAGGACGGCGACGGCAAAAATGTTGCCTATCCCGACACCCTGGTCGGCACCGATTCCCACACCACGATGGTCAATGGCCTGGCCGTTCTCGGTTGGGGTGTGGGTGGTCTGGAAGCCGAAGCCGCCATGCTGGGTCAGCCGATTTCGATGCTGATCCCCGAAGTCATCGGCTTCAAGCTGACCGGTTCGCTCAAAGAAGGTGTTACCGCAACCGACCTGGTTCTGCGCGTCGTTCAGATGCTGCGTGAAAAAGGCGTTGTTGGCAAATTCGTCGAATTCTATGGCGATGCGCTGGATCATATGAGCCTGCCGGACCGTGCCACCATCGGCAACATGGCCCCGGAATATGGCGCGACCTGTGGTTTCTTCCCGATCGATGACGAAACCCTGAACTATATGCGTTCCACCGGCCGTTCCGACGAACAGGTTGCCCTGGTTGAAGCCTATGCCAAGGAACAGGGCATGTGGCGGGAAAGCGGCTTTGAAGCCGACTATACCGACACCCTGGAACTGGACATCTCGACCGTCGAACCGGCACTTTCCGGTCCGAAACGCCCGCAGGACCGCGTGCCGCTCAAGGATGCGGTTTCAAGCTTCACCAAAACCTTTGCCGATATGGCACCTGGTGTTGACGCCGAACGTACCGTCGATGTCAAAGGCGAAGACTTCAAGATGAAGGACGGTAACGTTGTTATCGCCGCCATCACGTCCTGCACCAACACCTCGAACCCGAGCGTTCTGATCGCGGCTGGCCTTCTGGCCAAAAAGGCTGCCGAGAAGGGCCTGTCGCGCAAGCCGTGGGTGAAAACCTCGCTCGCACCAGGGTCGCTGGTTGTGGCCGATTATCTTGAAAAGGCCGGTCTGCAGGATTACCTGGATCAGCTTGGCTTTAACGTCGCCGGTTTTGGCTGCACCACCTGTATTGGTAACTCCGGCCCGCTCGCCGGTCCGATTGCCGGTGCGATTGAAGACCAGGACATGCTTGTTACGGCCGTTCTGTCGGGCAACCGCAACTTTGAAGGCCGTATCAGCCCGCATGTGAAGGCAAACTATCTTGCCTCGCCGCCGCTGGTTGTGGCCTATGCCATCGCCGGGAACCTGAAGGTTGACCTGAACAATGACCCGCTGGGTCAGGATCAGGATGGCAATGATGTTTTCCTGAAGGACATCTGGCCGTCCAACAAGGAAATCGCGGATACCATCGCGGCCTCGATCTCGGCCAAGATGTACAAGGACCGTTACGACAATATCTTTGCCGGTCCGAAACCGTGGCAGGAAATCCAGATCACCGAAGGCGAAACCTACGAGTGGGACAGCAAATCCACCTATGTTCAGAACCCGCCCTATTTTGTCGATATGGCAGCTGAACCGGGTGAATTCTCCGACGTCAAGGGTGCGCGTCCGCTGCTGATCCTGGGTGACTCTGTCACCACCGACCACATTTCTCCGGCCGGTTCGATCAAGGAAGAAAGCCCGGCAGGTGAATACCTCAAGGCCAATGGCGTTGCCGTTCGCGACTTCAACTCCTACGGCGCACGCCGTGGCAACCACGAAGTCATGATGCGCGGTACCTTTGCCAATATCCGTATCCGTAACGAAATGGCACCAGGCACCGAAGGCGGTGTTTCGGTTCATTACCCGTCTGGCGAACAGAACTGGGTTTATGATGTTGCCATGCGTTACCAGGAAGAAGGCACGCCGCTGGTCATTGTTGCCGGTCAGGAATACGGCACCGGTTCCTCGCGTGACTGGGCAGCCAAAGGCACCAATCTTCTAGGTGTGAAGGCCGTTATCGCCGAAAGCTTTGAACGTATTCACCGCACCAACCTGGTCTGCATGGGCGTCCTGCCGTTGCAGTTCAAAAATGGTGAAGGTCGCAAGTCGCTCAAGCTGGACGGTACCGAAACCTTCGATATCGTCGGCATCGCCGATGGCATCACCCCGCAGCAGGATGTGACCGTTCGCATCACCCGCAAGGATGGTTCGACCGAGGAAACAACCGCCATGTGCCGCATCGATACCGAAAACGAAGTTCTGTATTTCCAGAATGGCGGTATCTTGCAGTTCGTGCTGCGCAACATGATCAAAGACGCGGCCTGATCACGCCCCTTCGGGGTTTTCAGGACAGTCAAAAATACCCCGTCAGTTCTGCTGGCGGGGTGTTTTTTGATTTTGAATTGATCTATCTCCTGAACTTCACCCTAAAGACTGTTTAAATTATTCATTCTGCTCTTGTTTGCCTTTTGACACGGGTGACAGAAATGTGTTTTGCCACTTATAATTATACTACCTGAAGAATGACCAGCGACGACAAAATGCAACACCCGCGTGCACCGATACGTATTGGAACCCTAAGCCAGGGAAAAGTCCTGACCTGCGGCCCGGATATGCCGCTCGGCGAGGCGATTGCCCTGATGCACCAGCAGCGCCGAAGCTCTATCGTCGTCACGGAACAAAACCGCCCGCTCGGCGTCTGGACGGAACATGACTGTCTAACGATCCGTGCAAATGATGACGCTGCATTTTCGCGCCCGATTTCTGACTGGATGTCATCGCCGGTCCGGACAATGTCCGCCCACGCCTCTGTCGAGGCGGCGACCTTTCGCATGCGGCGCGACAGGCTGCGTCACCTGATTATTATCGACGATGCCGAATGTCTGGTCGGTATCATCAGCCAAAGCGACCTGATCCGTGTTCCCGGTGCCATTCATCCGCTGCGTGAACGCAATGTTGCCTCGATCGTCCGGCGCAATACCGTGTGTATGCCGGGCGATACTCCGATTGATGAGTTACAGGCCGCAATGCGTGACAATGAATGTGACAGCGCCATCGTTTTCAAACCCGCGGCCGATGCAAAACAATCACTGCCGGTGCAATCTCCGGCAGAAACGGAAACAACGGGCATCACCCATGACATCGGCATTGTGACGGAACGCGACATTGTCGGCTATCTGGTCAAACGCGGTAAATCCGTCACCGCCTGGGAAATTACCAGCCGCCCCGTGCGTCAGATCCCGGATTCCACAAGCCTGCAAGACGCCCGCCAGATCATGATGGATCATCAGATCCGCCATCTGGTCGTGACGGACCCGCAACATAAAGTTCCGGGCATCCTTTCATTTAACGATCTTCTGGCATCGATCGAGCATGATTACCTGCAACACATGCACAATGCGATGGAAGATCGCGATACGGCCCTGGCGCGGGCGCAAAAAGCCCTGCATCTGAGCCGCAAGATCATTGAAAGTTCGCCTGACGGCATCATCATTGTTGATGATCAGGGGAAAATCGAGGACGTCAACCCGTCCTTTACCCGTGTCACCGGTTACAGCCGCAGCGAGGCCATTGGCAGCAGCCCCAATATTTTGCAGTCCGGCCGCCATGACCGCGCCTTTTACCAGGATATGTGGCAAAGCATTACCCGGGCCGGGCGCTGGCAGGGCGAAATCTGGAACCGGCGCAAATCGGGCGAGATTTACCCCGAGTGGCTGTCCATCATTGCCATTCGCGACGAGGAAGGCCGGGTGTTGCAATATGCCGGTATTTTTTCCGACATTACCGATCGCAAACAAACCAGTGAAGATATTCGCCGCCTGTCGCATTACGACGAACTGACCGGTTTTCCCAACCGGCGACGGTTTCTTGATGTGCTGGGACGCACCTTGAACGAACAGCGCGGCAGCAAAAACAATGTGGCGGTGCTGCTGATCGATATTGATAATTTTCAGCGCATCAACAACACACTGGGCCACAGCGTGGGAGATGACGTGCTGGTCGATTTCGCCGGTCGCCTGAACCGTGCCCTGCCGACCGATACCATGCTGGCGCGCATGGGGGCAGATGATTTTGCCATCCTGCTGCCCCAGACGCATGAAAACGACACGCTTGAAACCATCGCCCAGGATTTGATGGAAGTTTTCAATCAACCGCATTTCTCGGCCAATGGCACCGAACTGTTTATTACCGCAAGCATGGGCATCACGCTGTATCCCCGTGATGGCAATGACACCACCATGTTGCTGCGCAATGCCGAAATTGCCATGCTGCGGGCAAAGAACCACGGGCGCAACCGGTTCAATTATTACAACCGGTCCATGAACACCGTCAGCCGCGATACCCTGGCTTTGGAAAGCGATTTGCGCCACGCGGTGGAAAGGCGCGAATTTTATCTCGCCTATCAACCACAATTCCTGGCCTCAAACGGGCAACTTTCCGGGTTTGAAGCCCTGATCCGCTGGCAGCATCCCAAACATGGCGAACTTGGGCCCGACCGGTTCATCCCGCTGGCCGAAGAAATTGGCATGATTGATGAAATCGGCCTTTGGGTGCTGCGTACCGCCTGTATGCAAACCGTTCAATGGCGTCAAAAGGGGCTGCATAACATTACGATGGCCGTCAATGCCTCGCTCCAGCAATTTAACAGCCCGATCGAGTTTGGCGACCTTGTGGCCTCTGTCCTGAATGAAACCGGGCTTGCTGGCGACCGGCTGGAAATTGAGATTACCGAAAGCCTGTTCATGCAGGACATCGAGGATACCTGCCGCAAGTTGCAGCGTATCAGTGATCTTGGCGTTAAAATCGCGCTCGATGATTTTGGCACCGGCTTTTCCAGCCTGAGCTATCTGCGCCATGTGCCGTTTGATGTGCTGAAAATTGACCGGAGTTTTGTCAACGATATTGGCAAGGGCATCGGGGGTAGCGAACTGGTTCGCACCATCATCAATATGGCGCACAACCTGGGCAAAAGCTGTATTGCCGAAGGTGTTGAAAACCTGTCCCAGGAACAATTCCTGCGCGATCACGGGTGCGATTTCCTCCAGGGCTTTTTGCGTGGTCGCCCCGCCCCGGCCGATCAAATCGAAAAAAACTTCGCCCCGCTTTTTAGCCAGCCGCACAGCCAAACCGGTTATAAACCGAATTAACCCGTTTAAAGGGCCCGTGAAAAAGGCGGAAACGCGATGCCGTTTCCGCCTTAATTCTATCGCGCAGCAGCAAGATGCGGATAAAGCCAATAACTTAACTGATCAATCCGCTGATCAGGATAAAGGCAATTGCTGCCGGGGCGATGAACTTCACCAAAATCCCCCAGATATTGATCCAGGCCGGAACCTTGCCATTGTGCGAGGCGAGATCTTCCCTGGCGGCGCCCCAGATCACCCAGCCGACAAACAGCGAAATGAACAGACCGCCAATGGGCAACAGCAATTTCGCCGAGACAAAATCCATCAGGTTAAAGAACGTCATACCAAAGAATGTGGTGTCCTTCATGATCCCGTTTGACAGGGACGACGGAATGCCAAGCACAAAAATGATCAGCCCCATAATGATGGAAGCCACCTTGCGGCTAAGGCCCCGATCATCAACAAAATAGGCAACCACCACTTCAAGAATGGATACCGACGAGGTCAACGCGGCAATTGCCAGAAGCAGGAAGAACAGGAAGGCAAAAAATTCGCCAAACGGCATCTGGGCAAAAACGGCAGGCAACGTGATAAAGGTCAGGCCCGGCCCTGCACCCGGATCAAAGCCAAAGGCGAAAACCGCTGGCAAAATCAAAAGGCCGGCCAATACCGCAACCGCCGTATCAAGCAGAACAACCCAGCCTGCCGCCCCGGCAATATTCTCCTTTTTTGACAGATAAGACCCATAGGTAATCATGGCCCCCATCCCCAGTGAAAGCGAGAAAAACGCCTGGGAGAGCGCATCGGAAACCGTGTTCCAGGTGACTTTTGAGAAATCCGGCTGCAACAGAAAGGCAAGACCTTTGCCTGCCCCTGGCAGGGTTACGGCACGCCCGATCAGGATAAGAAGCAATACAAACAGGGCTGGCATCAGAATTTTCGATGCCCGTTCAATGCCGCTGCCAATCCCCGAAAGCACGACAAATACCGTCAGCGCCATGAAAATGGCATGGTAAACCAGCGGCGAGATATTGCCCGCAATAAAGCCGTCAAACGCGGCACCCAGCACGGCCGGATCGCTGCTGGAAAGGCCACCGGTCACGGCCTTGACCATATAGGCAATCGTCCAGCCCGCAACGACACTGTAAAATGACAGGATGGTAAAGGCGGCACCAACACCGCACAGACCAACCAAAGGCCAGGCCCCACCCTTAAGCTTTTTAAAGGCACCAATGGCGTTTTTCTCGGACAAACGGCCAATCACCATTTCCGCCAGCATCACCGAGAGGCCAATGGTAAAGACCAGTGCGAGATAAATCAGCAGAAAGGCACCACCCCCGTTGCTTCCTGCCATATAGGGAAATTTCCAGATATTCCCCAGGCCAACCGCCGACCCGGCTGCGGCCAGAATAAAGCCGAGGCGTGACCCCCAATGCTCACGTTGTATCATTTCCTGCAAACCCTCTTGTCTTGCCAGTCTCTTTATGTGCCTTAAAGAAGGTCGATGGACCGGCTTTCTTTTGCGTTACAAAAACAGGGGCACCCCGGCCCCCTTGCATTATCGCGAACGATAAACATCCCTTAATATCACCGTTTTTAAGATATTTCGCAGAAATATTACGCTTGTTTGCGCAACAAACGTTCATTTTACGGGCCCGGGGTCGGTTCAACCGCTTGTGATTGGCAGGTGAGGACACAATCGGCAATGATGGGCCCATGAAAATGGAAAAGCTCAAAAAACCGCACTATGGCGTCCTGACGGCCTTGCTCTCGCTGGCTGTTTCAGGCCCTGTTTATGCGGCCACAGCCCAAAATGCCAGTGTTACGCCGCAAGCGGTTGTTGAACTGTTTACTTCCGAAGGATGCAGTTCCTGCCCGCCAGCCGATGCGGTGCTGCGTGATATTTCCAGGGAAACAGACAATCTGCTTTTGCTGTCTTTCCATGTTGACTACTGGAATTATCTGGGATGGAAAGACCGCTTTTCCGAACCCGCCTATACTGACCGCCAGCGCAAATACGCATCTTTCAATCATGAAAGCTATGTCTATACACCGCAGGTCATTATCAATGGTGCCGGTTCCGTTCGTGCCACAAACAAGGATGCCATCCTTGCCGCGGCATTCACAAAACCCTCGCCGCTGGAATCGTGGATTACCATCACCACCGACAATACAGCGGGGCAGAAACCCGGTGGCATCGTTCATCTGGCGGCCCCTGCCAACACGGTCCCGCACAAACCGCTTAAGATATGGCTGCTGGGATTTGACCGGCACGCCAGCACCGACGTCGATGCCGGTGAAAATGCCGGTCGCAACCTCCGGCATGTCAATATCGTGCGCGAGCTGGACGACCTTGGCACCTGGGATGGCAAACCGCGCGATATTCCCGTCCGGCTGGAATATGAATGCAATGGCGGCATCGCCGTTTTGTTGCAGGAAGAAAATGGCGGACCGATCCGCAGCGCGAGCATGGCACGGTTCGATTGATACCGGCGCGCCACGTTTTTATTAAAATAATGTGCAAAAACCCGCCTGCCCGGGCGCGAGATTGACCTGAAACAAAGTCTCTTGGGCAAATGTCGGATAAAGCATGATTCCAATGACACTTCACGGTATAGAAGTGCATGACTTGTGAATGGTTTGTGTGGCCTGGATGATTGTTTTTACCGGTTCTGATCTGACCTGCCGCCGGGGTGAAAGGCTTGTTTTCACCGATCTGGCGTTCGATGCGCGTCCGGGGGATGCCCTGATGCTGCGCGGACGCAATGGCGCGGGGAAATCCAGCCTGCTGCGCCTGATGGCCGGGCTGTCCGAACCGCTGGCTGGTACCATTTGCTGGGAAAACGAAAATATCCGCGAAGACATGCCCGCCCATCGCGCCCGGATGCAGTATCTGGGCCATCAGGATGCGGTCAAACCCGTTCTGACAGTGCGCGATAATCTGCGCCTGTGGGCCAGTCTGCGCGACGTTGATAATGTGGATGCCGCCATTGACCAGGCGCTTGATGCGCTGGGTATTTTGCACCTTGCCAATAGCAGCGGCCGGTTTCTGTCAAGCGGGCAAAAACGCCGGACTGCCCTTGCGCGTATTCTGCTGGGCGAAAGCGAGCTTTGGCTGCTTGATGAACCCACCGTCGGGCTGGACCGCGAATCCTGTGCCGATCTGGCCCGGTTAGTTGATGATTTTCGCGCCAAAGGCGGCATCGTTGTTTATTCAACCCATGTCGATCTGGAGATTGCCGCGCCGCGCATCCTTAACCTTGATGAATTCGCCATTCCGATGTTTGACTGGCTAAGGGACGAAATCGGGGAAGATGCAGATGCGCAACATCCCGATGCCAGCACCACACCAGCCAGCACGACACGGGACGGCACATCACCTTCCCGGCGGAAGAAGATACACAGCCCCTCGACCGATTTTGAGGGGATTGCATGAAGATACTCATCGCCATTCTCGCACGGGATTTGCGACTTGCGCTTCGTCAAGGCGCGGATTCCATCATGGTGGTAGCGTTTTTCATTGTAACGACCACGCTGTTTCCTTTTGGTGTCGGGCCGGAAGCCAATATTCTGGCACGCATCGCATCGGGGGTTATCTGGGTGTCGGCCCTGCTTGCCGCGATGCTGTCACTGGAACGGGTGTTCCAGACCGATTTCGAGGATGGCACGCTGGAACTGCTTGCCATTTCACCGGTGCCGCTGGAACTGGTGGTGCTGGGCAAGGTTTTGGCGCACTGGCTGACCACGGGCCTGCCGCTGATTATTGCCGCCCCGTTAATGGCGGTGATGCTGAATATGAACAGCGCCGGGTTTGGTACATTGATGCTGGCGATGCTGGTGGGTACCCCGGCGCTCAGTCTGATTGGCGCGATTGGCGCAGCCCTTATTCTGGGCGCGCGACGGGGCGGGGTTCTGGTTTCGCTGCTGGTCTTGCCGCTGTATATTCCGGTGCTTATTTTCGGGGCCGGTGCGGTCGAGGCATCCTTGTTGGGCTTGCCTGCCGGGGAACATTTGCAAATTATGGGGGCCATCCTGCTTTTAACGCTGGCCCTGGCCCCACTGGCTGCGGCGCGCGCGCTGCGGCTGGCTGTTGAATAAACAAGACTATCGGCAAGCAGGACGCACGACAATCCCTGCCCGCCACGACACAAACCGAGAGAAAGACCGTCAAACCGGTGTGGGGCATCTCCCGCCGTGATGCGAATGGACAAGGAAAAATGCATCGTTTCGCCAAACCAAGTGTCTTCCTTAAACTGGCCAGCGCCATCATGCCCTGGGCCATTGGCATCACGGTTGTCACCCTTGCTGTCGGGTTATATCTGGCATTGGTGGCATCCCCGGCCGATTATCAGCAGGGGGATACGGTGCGCATCATGTATATTCATGTGCCGGCCGCCTGGATGGGCCTGTTTTGTTATGTCGGCATGGCAATTTGTGGTGCCATGAGTTTGATCTGGAAACATCCGCTGGCCGACATTGCCGCCCGTGCCACCGCACCGATTGGCGCCACCTTTACCGCACTTTGCCTGATTACGGGGTCGCTGTGGGGCGAACCGATGTGGGGCACCTGGTGGGTGTGGGACGCCCGGCTGACATCGATGCTGATCCTGCTGTTTTTGTATCTGGGTTACATGGCGCTGGTAAATGCCTTTGATGACTCTGAACGCGGGTCAAAGGCCGGGTCGGCCCTGGCCCTGGTGGGTGTGATCAATGTGCCAATCGTGAAATTTTCCGTCGATTGGTGGAACACCCTGCATCAGCCCGCATCGGTGGCGCGCATGGGCGGACCCAGCATTGACCCCAGCATGTTGTGGCCGCTGTTTTTGATCGCGATTGGTTTTACCGGCTATTATGTGATCGTGCTGATCGTGCGGGTCCGCCTGGAGTTGAATGAACGGCGCATTCGCGCCCTGCAACTGGGCGGTGTCGGCCAGAGCGTGGCCGATCAGCACCATCTGGCCGTCCCGGCCAAGCAGGCAGGAGCAGGCGAATGAGCAATTTTTTTGAAATGGGCGGTTATGCCGGTTATGTCTGGTCCAGCTATGGTCTTGCCACCATTGCGCTGGTTGTTCTGTTGATGGTCAGTCTGCGGGGCCTGAAAAAAAGCCGCCGCGACCTGGCCCATCTTGAAACCCTGTTAAAATCACGGCGACCGCGGCGCAAAAAAGCGCAGCCGGATGCCCAATCCTGATCGGAGGGTACAACCTTGTCCCTGTCACGCGCAAAATCACGCAAACGCCAACGCCTGTATCTGGCGAGCCTGGCTGTACTGGCCGCTGCCGGTGCGGCGGCCCTGGGCCTGACCGCCTTTCGGGATTCGGTTGTTTTCTTTTTCAGCCCGACCGAACTGGCCGAACAGTCGCCGATGTCACCGGACCGCCGCCTGCGCATTGGTGGCCTGGTCGAGGAAGGGTCGCTGCAAAAACTGGCAGATGGCAAAACCGTCACCTTTACCGTGACCGATATGCAGCATGATGTGCAGGTTGCCTATACCGGCATCCTGCCAGACCTGTTTCGCGAAGGCCAGGGCGTGGTTGCCGAAGGCCACATGAACCCCAAAGGCCAGTTTGTTGCCAGCGAAGTACTGGCCAAGCATGATGAAAACTATATGCCGCGCGAAGTGGCCGATGCCCTGAAAAAAAGTGGACATTGGGAAGAGATCGAAGCGCAAAACGCCAAAAATATGCGTAATTAAGCCATATTTTTGAACCATCAGAAGTATCGGGGATATTTCTTTTTGGGATGGTTCCAATTTTGGCACATTTTCAGATAGCCTTACCGCCCATCACCAGATGGCAGGGGAAACCCTGTTTTTCTTATGACAGGACGAAGCACCAGACGGCATGATCGCAGAAACCGGACATTTCGCGCTTATTCTTCTTATGATGCTGGCCTTCTGCCAGGCCATCCTGTTTTCGCCACTTGGCATCGTTTTCCGGCGCGGTTCGCTTGGGCTGCGCAATACCGCACATCTGCAAACCGCCGGGGGTGTGTCGTCGCTTGACACCGGGGGCCAGCACGGTTTCTGGCATCATTTTTCATCCGCTCTTCTAACCCCCGGGGCGGTCCGCATCAGCCCCGGCGCATCCCTTTCGCCCATGCCACTCTGGCCGCTGCCGGTGTTGATTTGCCTTTTGGCCCTGGGTGCCCAGGCCAGCCAGATATACAGCTTTGTCACCAGCGATTTTACCCTGGCAATGGTGGCGCAATACAGCCATTCCTCCACCCCGCTGATGTATCGTATCGCGGCGGCCATCAGCCCGGATTGCGGGGCGACCCTCCTGTGGGTCACGCTGACATCAAGTGCGGCCATTCTTTTTCTGATTCAGAACGCGATTTTCAAAAAGGCTGAAAACCCGCAGGCAATTGTCTCCGTCATGGGGCTGGTTGTCGGCCTGCTGGCCGCCAGTGTATTGATTGATGGCACCCCTTTTGCCCGTCTGGCCGCCCCGCCGCTTGACGGGCAGGGTTTTGATCCGCAATCGCAGGATATTCTCGATCTTTTTTATTCACCCGCACTTTATGCCGGGCTGTCGGGGTTATCGGTTATTTTTGCCGCCACCATTGCCGCCCTGCCCCGCGCCGCCCTGCATCGCGCCTGGGCCGAAATGCTGCGCCCCTGGACCCTTATCTCCTGGACCCTGCTGGGGGCGGCAATGGCGATCAGCGCCTATCGGGCCTATTCCCAGCAAAGCTGGGGGAACTGGTGGTATTGGGATGCCTCGGAAAATGCGGTATTACTGCCCTGGCTTCTGGCAACCGCCTTTTTACACTGCCTGGCCGTTCTGGAAAAAACCGAAGCCCTGAAACCCTGGACTGCCCTTTTGGCCCTTTCGGCCTTTGGCGCCGGGTGGTTTGGCACCTTTTTATCCCGATCAGACCTGCTGGGTCCGCTGCCTGCTGCCCTACGCTCCAGCGGGGATAACGCGGTTCTGCTGGTCGGTTTTTGTGTGCTGTTTGCCGGGGCCTATTACCTGTTTGCGCGTGTGGCCGGGCAATTGCGCGAAAATGCCGATTTTACCCTGGTGTCACGCGAAAGTGCCATGTTCATCAATAGTGTGATGCTGGCTGTGGCGGCGGCCATTGTGTTAATTGGCACTGTTTATCCGCTGTTTTTACGCTGGCTGGGGGGCACCATCATAACCGTTGGCCCGCCCTTTTTTGTTCAGGCGCTGATGCCCGTTACCCTTGCCATGCTGCTGCTCATGGGGCTGTCGCCCACATTGCGCTGGCGGGTTGACGGTGCGGCATCGGTTGGGCGGCGCATGAAACTGGCGCTGATCCTGTCCATCATTGTTACCCTGTTTGTCTGGATGCGCCATATCGATGCGCCTTCGCTGCCGTTACTCGGCATTGGCCTTGCCGCCTGGGTGGTGACAGCCGCCCTTGGCGATTTGTGGGAAAAACTGTGGCGCCATCGCGATCACGGCGAAAGCAAATATCGCAATATCCAGTTGCTTGGCCCGCGTTATCTGGGCATGTCACTGGCCCATATCGGCATGGCCCTGCTGATCGCCGGGGGATCGGCCAGCAGCATATGGGAAGAACAATCCGTGCTGTCGGCGCGCACCGGGCAAAGCATCGAAATTGGCCCCTATAATTTGCAATATGAAGGGGTTTCCCTGCTGCCGGGCGAAAATTTTGCCACCCGCAAGGCCAAATTCATTGTTTATCGCAATGCACAGCCTGTGACCGAACTTTATCCTGAAGTCCGCTATTATCCGATTCGCGGGGTTGAAACCAAGGAATCCGCCATCTGGCATGGTCGCGATGGCGACCTGCATGTGTCGATTGGCGACCGCGCCGAGGATAGTGGCCGTATTGTTGATGTCCGTTTTCTGCCCATGATGCCGTGGGTATGGGCGGGCATGCTGCTTATCCTGCTGGGCGGGATCATAAATGTGCTGACCCGCATGATCCTGCTTTTCAAGAAGAACGGAGTTTCCGCCCCATGAGGTTCTGGATCGCTGTCATACCGCTGGTGCTGTTTGCGGCATTGGCCGGTATTTTTCTGACCAATATCGGCAAGGACCAGTCCGTCATTCCATCGGCCCTGATTGGCAAACCGGCCCCGGAATTTTCGCTGCCGCCGCTGCCGGGCCGGGAGACGGGCATTTCCCATGCCGACCTGACACAGGGCCATGTTTCCGTCATTAACGTTTTTGCCTCCTGGTGTGTGCCCTGCCGGGCCGAACACCCGATGATCAAACGCCTTGCCGCCGAGGCCGATGTGCCGGTCTATGGTCTGAACTACAAGGAAAAGGACCCGCAGGACGGCGTAAACTGGCTTGATGAAATGGGCGATCCCTACACCGCCGTCGGCATGGATATTTCCGGGCGCACCGCCATTGATTTTGGCGTTTATGGCGTGCCCGAAACCTTCATCATCGATGGCGAAGGCAAAATCGCCTATAAACAGGTCGGTCCGATTGACGAAAAAACACTCGAAGACGTGCTGCTGCCCAAAATCAGGGAGTTGAAAAAAGGATGATACGCCTTCTTCGCCTAAACGGGCCGTTAATGCTTCCGATGCTGGCCCTGGTCATGGCCCTGGCCTTTTATGCCCGCCCGGCCTATGCCGTGAACCCCGATGAAATGCTGTCCGACCCGGCGCTGGAAGCGCGCGCGCGCGAAATCAGCGAGGAATTGCGCTGCCTGGTGTGCCAGAACCAGTCGATTGACGATTCCGATGCCGATTTGGCCCATGATTTGCGCGTTCTGGTGCGCGAGCGCCTGCTGGCAGGCGATACCAACCAACAGGCGATCAATTATATCGTCGCGCGCTATGGTGACTATGTGCTGCTAAACCCGCCGCTCAAGCCTGATACGTACATTCTTTGGGCCAGCCCGTTTATTCTGGTCGGACTTGCCGGGTTGGCCGTGTTCGGATTTTATCGCCGCAAAAAGCGTGAAGGCCGCACCACACCGGCCAACCTGACCGATCAGGAACGCAAACGCCTTAATGAAATTCTAAATCCTTCGGGGGATTAAGCCGCCCATGACCGGCACGAAAGACAGCATCGCCAGAACCTTTTCCCGGACAGGCACACCATGATCTGGCTGGGTATTGCGGGACTTTCCATACTGTCATTCATTACCGTGTTTTTCACGGCCTTTTGGCGCGGCAAAAATCCGTCGGCAGCGGGCAATATCACCGCCGCCACGCACAGCCATGCAGCCCCCCAAAAGGAGGCCAAACCCCAATACCAGATTGGCGACGTTGTTGATGACGACGACGATGACGATGACGATGATCTGGAGGACGAGACGGATTATATCACGGGCCGACATGGCCGTGATCAGGATGTCCCGAATACGCCAGTGGTCGTTGCGGACCCAGGCGACAAACCGGTTGAGGCTGAAAGCATTGATCGAAAACGGGCCGTCGGCGTTGGTTTGATCGCTATTGTCCCCGTTCTGGCCGCCCTTGGCATCTATTTATGGCAGGGCCACCCGGAAATGCCCGCCCGCCCCTATGCCGAACGGGCAAGCGAACGCAATATCGCCGCCGCCGCCGCGGCATCCGTTGATGCCGACGACCCCGATGCCCAGACTGATAAACAAATTCGCCGGTTGCTGGGGCAGATCGTGATTTCGCTGGAATCCAACCCGCGCAATCTGCAGGGCTGGCTGGTTCTGGCGCGCGGATCCTTGCGGCTTGGCGATATTGACCGTGCTGTTGCCGCCTATCGCCGGGCCTATGCCCTGTCGGGGCAAAACCCGCTGCTGGCGATTGAATATGCCGATACCCGCATTACCGCCCAGGGCGGCCATATTGACGAGGTATCGCGCAATCTGGTGCTTCACGCGCTGGGGCAAATGCCCAATCACCGTCTTAGCCGCTATTATTATGGCGTGATGCTGGAACAACAGGGACATCTGGAACAGTCCCTTCATGTGCTAAAGGATCTTGTTCGGGACCTGCCGGTCGATGCGCCGCTTCATGCCTCGACCGCGGCTGAAATCGCCTCCCTGCAAGCCCAGATCGATGCTGGCAAAAACGGCGACAACGTTGAAAACGGTAAAGACGATACCGCAAAACAAAACAACCAAGACCCGGTTGCCAGTGAGCGGCCTTGAACGCCTTGAACGCTTTTAAAGGCCGTTTACCCATCCGGCAACAAACAGCCCCAGGACAATCAGGGCAACAAGCATTCCCAATGTACCGACCAGTCCGATGATCCGGGTCAGCAACGGCCATTCCGCCAGCGCCGAAAGATCGGCACGGGACGAAGCCGCCCGCCCGGTTGGTGTTTTTCTATCCTGGCCGTATGTTGCGTAATTGTCCCGCCCCTGCTTGGAGTATCCCTGATGGTCCTGTACATTTAACGTGCTGTCCGAGGCCGTTAACTCCGGTTCCTGTACCGCGTCCTGTTGCCCGGAATCTTGGTTATCCCCATGCCCGGCATATTGCCGCAAGCGCCCGTCATAACGGCGCAGGGCTTCCTCGCCGCTCATGGCGGGCAGGTTGATGCGGTCCAGAAAAGTCCCGTGCGACCTGCGGCGTGCATCACGGTTCGCCTCGCCTGCCGAATGAACAGGGGCCGAGCTTTTCTGTAAATTGTGCCGGTCGTGCGCGTTTCGCGGTTTTGTCACTTGTCAGGACTCGGGTTGCAATGATGATGGCAGGGCGTTCTTTTGCGGGCGGAATAACAAAAACCGCCATTGGCCATTTTATCGCCAATGACGGTTTTTCAAAACAGATGTTCTGCCCATCCCGAAATGTCGCATGCGAACACGCAGAAAAAATCCCTACTCGGCCGAGGCAATGCCGTCCGCATCATCCTGGGATTGGTAAACCGGCCATTTACCGGCTGCCAGACGGTCCAGCGACGGGCGATCCTGCCCCAGACGGGACCGATACATCCAAAGGTTAGCCATCACCCGTTCAATAAACAGGCGGGTTTCCCGCGACGGAATGCTTTCAATAAAATAAAGCGGATCCTCGTTATCCTTAAGCGCCTTTTGCCAGCGCCCCAGATTGCCAATGCCGCCATTATAGGCCGCCATTAACTGCAAAAAGCCGTTATCCACCCCGTTCTGATCCAGCAAATGACCAACATATTTTTGCCCCAGGCCAATATTGACTTTCGGCTCATAAAGCTCTGCCCGTTTGGCCCCGCGATAACGGGTATTGCCAATATAGCTGGCGGTTGCCGGCATTAACTGCATCAATCCACGGGCCCCGGCATGGCTGCGTGCCTCGGCATTAAAGCCCGATTCCTGGCGCATCAGCGCATAAATCAGGGCGCGATCGACGTTATAGCCGCCTTCGGGCACCCATGACGGCACCGGATAGAGTGCATTTACAATCACCTCGCCCGATTTCTGGGCGATGTAATTGCCAAGACGCATGGTCAGCGCGGCGAATTTTTCGGTATCGGCAAGGGCCAGAACCGCACGACGCAGGCTGGGATCGTCGGAAATGGCTGCCTTGCGCAATTCCCGTTCCGCCTCGTGGCGATTGCCAATCTGCAACAGGGCCAGGGCACGCCGTCCCATCGGGTCAAGGCGCAACTTGTTGGCCCGGTCCTGGGTCAGGCTCAGGCTGTCCCAGTCAAATACGTCGTCACGGCCCAGCGCGCGCAGGGCCAGCAAACCATAAAAGGACCGCGGATATTTTGCCGCACGGTTCAAAAGTTTGTCCGCACGGTCAAACTTGCCTTCAGCCAGATCAATCCGTGCCGCCCAGAAGGCCCCGGCAGAACGGGTCCAGCTTGAGGCATACTGGTTGGTTGAAACATCATCGAACTGCTGATGGGCTTCGTCAAACTTGTTCAAACGCCAGGCCGTCAAACCGGCAACCCACAGGGCTTCGGGCAGATATTTACCGGACCGTTTGGCAGCGCGCGCCGCATGTTTAAGGGCAAGGTCGGGCTTGCCAAAATAATAATAGCCCGAGGCAATTGCCGCGCGGGCCTGATCCTGTTCATAGGCATCAAATAAATGCTGGGCTTCCTTGCCATTCAGGATTTCAAGCGCCCCTGTCGGCCAGCCCGAACGGATGCGGGCGTGAATGCGGCGTTTCAAGACAGAAACCCGGCTGCGCTGTGCGGCAGACAGGCTTTTGGTCGATTTATGATAATAGGGACGGATATCCTCGTAATCGTATCCAGCGCCCTTGAGATAGGATCCAACCGGGCTTTTGGGCTTTGCCGCGGAGCCACGGCGCATCATCGCAAGTTTGTAAATGCGCGGCGCTTCGGGCAGGTCGGCATATTTCGCCAGCCAGTCACGCAATTCGGAAAACCGCGACCGATAGGCCGTTGGATGCAGGTAACGCTGGGCCATGACATGGCCCATCAAAACATCATCCGACAGACGCGAAATCAGCCTGTCGGCATCTTTCCAGCGCCCGTCTTCCTGCACCTTGAAAATCTGGCGATACAGTTCGGCATCACGACTGGACAGAACTGCCGGAATTTTCACCGCATCGCTGTCAGACACGTCATCAAGGCCAGGACTGCTTAACGCGGCCTGCTCCTGGGCGGCATGCACCACTTTTGGCCCGGTCACACACAGGGTGGCCAGTGCAAAAACGGTAAAGCTACGCTTGATCCGCGCTGAAATACGCGAACTGAACACTGTGCTTGCTTCGATCAAAACCTGTTTTCCCCAATCGGACCCCGGTGTGAACGCGGCTTTTTCTAACCCGAAGCAGTTTGCCCCCGCAACCTGTGTCAGCGGATTTTTCCACTTTTCTGCGCCAATATATACCAGCAATTTCGCAGGCAACGAAGCCTTTTTATCCTGTAATCAGCACCTTGCCCGACCCTGGGTTGCGTTTGCATAGCAGCCTTGCCCGCGCCATGACGCGAGTCTCCATTCTGGCAATTTTCCAAAAACAGTTATCGACTCCCGGCCAGCATCCTGCACGGCAACCTTTTTAAAAGCCCTATCCCGCAGGCAACACTTAAAAATAACCGGGCACCGAGACGTAATGGCATGGTCATGTTATGGTCGAAAACGCATTTACACGCTTGCGGGGCCCCGCCATTTTTTAACGACAGCACGCAAATCCTGCCAGGCCACGCGTTTTTGCTCGGGCGTCTTGATCAAATATTCCGGATGATACATGGCCGTGACATCCACCTGAAGCGAATCGGAAAACGCCACATCTTTCCAGGTCCCGCGCAGGCGGGTAATACCCTTGTTTTCCGCCAGCAGCACCTTGGCCGCATTGCCGCCCATGCACACCACGATACGCGGCGACACCAGCGCAATATGGCGACGCACAAACGGTTCGCACACCATCAATTCATCCGGGGTGGGCTGGCGATTGCCTGGTGGGCGCCAGGGCAGAATGTTGGTCAGATACACCGTCTCGCGCGAGAGCCCGATGGATCGCAACATCGCCTCAAGCAACTGTCCCGGTGCCCCGGCAAAAGGCACGCCCTGCCGGTCTTCGTCGGCATCGGGCATTTCCCCCACCAGCATGATTTCCGCTGCCGGATCGCCCGCGCCAAACACCGTATTGCTGGCCGATTTTTTAAGGGCACAGCCATCAAAGGCAATAATGGCCTGGCGCAAGTCATCAAGCGTTTGAGCATCGGACGCCGCCCTTTGCGCCGAGAGGCGGGCTTCGTGCGGGGCATCAGACAAAACAAAACCGCCCGTACCAACCGGCGGCATCATGCCAGCACCCGCCCCCGCGCTAGCACCGGATGTGCGGCCCGCGCCCGCGCCTTTCAGGCCAAAGGTTCCGCGCCCGCCCGGCGCGGTTTTCGGCCCGGTATTCTGGCGCGAAAGACTTTCCGAAGCCCGGAACCGGTCTAGCGGTTCTTCGGCAATGGCTTCGTCAACGCCCATTTCATATTGCCAGATAAGGGCTTGCAGCGCATCGAGACTATTTACATCAAAATCTGATATTGGTTCACTCATTTACACAAAAAAGACGCATATATTCTTGCGCACGGTCATGGGAATGGTAAAATTTGCCCTGACTTTAACGGTTTTGATGGCGATGCGCCATATACAAACAAAGGTTTAATCGGTATAGATTTACCGATTAAATACGAAGTGCCATGCGGGGCCTGGGCGAGACCCCGATCATAAAGATACCGCCGCAGCACTAATAACGGCAAAAAGCCCATGCTGCGACAAAGGAGAGAGACGAGATGGAACGGGAATCCATGGAATTTGACGTGGTGGTCGTTGGTGCAGGCGTTTCGGGCCTTGCCGCTGCCATCCGCCTGATGCAACTCGCCCAGGAACAGGAAAAGGAAATCACGGTTTGCGTGGTGGAAAAGGGACCTGAAGTCGGCGCGCACATATTATCTGGTGCGGTCGTTGAGCCCCGCGCGATCAACGAGCTTTTCCCTGACTGGCAGGAACGCGGCGCACCGCTGAATGTTGCTGCAACCGACGACCAGTTCATCATGCTAAGCGAAACGGGCGCACGCAAACTGCCCACCCCGCCGCAGATGCACAACAAGGGCAACTACATTGTCAGCCTGGGCAATGTATGCCGCTGGCTGGGCGAACAGGCCGAGGCACTGGGGGTAGAGGTTTATCCCGGTTTTGCCGCCGCCGAGGTGCTGTTTCACGAGGATGGCTCGGTCAAAGGCATTGCCACGGGTGACATGGGCCTGAAACGCGATGGTTCGCCCGGCCCCAACCACGAACCGGGCATGGAATTGCATGCCAAATACACCTTCTTTGCCGAAGGCTGCCGGGGCTCACTGTCCGAACAACTGATCCGCAAGTATGATTTGCGCCAAAATGCCGATCCGCAAACCTATGGCATCGGCATCAAGGAATTGTGGGAAGTTGACCCGGCTGTGCACAAGGAAGGCACCATCCAGCATACGGTCGGCTGGCCGCTGGATAGCAAAACCTATGGCGGGTCGTTCCTCTATCATCTGGATAATAACCAGGTCGCGGTGGGTTTTGTGATTGGCCTGGATTACGAAAACCCGCACCTTAGCCCGTTTGACGAGTTCCAGCGTTTCAAAACCCACCCGGAAGTACGCAAGATTTTTGAAAACGGCCGTCGTATTTCGTACGGCGCACGCGCTCTGAACGAAGGCGGTTTTCAATCCCTGCCCGATCTGGTTTTCCCCGGCGGTTGCATCATTGGCTGTTCGGCCGGCTTTATGAATGTGCCGAAAATCAAGGGTTCGCACACCGCGATGAAAACCGGCATGCTGGCTGCCGAGGCCGCGTTCGAGCAACTGACCAGTGACAGCCCGGCACCGGTGCTTGATGCCTATCCCAAGGGTGTTGAAAACAGCTGGATTTACCCGGAACTGTACAAAGTCCGCAATATCCGCCCGAGCTTTGCCAAATGGGGCTTTTGGGGCGGAATGGTCTATAGTGCTGTTGATACCTATGTCTTTGGTGGCAAGGCCCCCTGGACCTTTAAAAACCACGCGGACCATGCCTGCCTGAAACCGGCAGCGGATATGCCGAAAATTGACTATCCCAAGCCGGATGGCAAGATCAGCTTTGACAAGCTGTCATCGGTTTTTCTATCGAACACCAATCATCGTGAAGATGAACCGATCCACCTGACCTTAAAAGATGACAGCGTGCCGGTGGATGTGAACCTTGCCAAATATGCCGGGCCCGAAGCCCGCTATTGCCCGGCCGGGGTTTACGAATTTGTCGAGGATACGGAAAAAGGCGGCCAGCGTTTGCAAATCAATGCCCAGAACTGCGTGCATTGCAAAACCTGCGACATCAAGGACCCGACCCAGAACATCGTCTGGGTGGTGCCCGAAGGCGGCGAGGGCCCGACTTACCCGAATATGTAAGCTGGCTTAAGCACATAAACGACCAAAGGGCCGCATCCTGTGATGCGGCCCTTTGACCTCATAAATAACAACAACGCGTTCGTCCCGTTATTCGGGGGCGTATCCGAATGCGGCGGGCGGATTGGCCGCCGTTTCCGTCCAAATGCTTTTGGGTTGCATATATTCCATCAACCCTTCCTTCCCGCTGGAGCGACCATAACCACTGGCCCCAAAACCGCCAAAGGGCGACATGACATTGATGGTTTTGTAACTGTTGATCCAGAAGGTCCCTGCCCGCACATGTGCCGCCACCCGGTGCGCACGATCCACCGATTGCGTCCAGACAGCTCCGGCCAGGCCAAACTTGCTGTCATTGGCGATTGCCACCGCCTCGGCCTCGTCCTCGAACGGAATGACGGAAACTACCGGACCAAAAATTTCCTCGCGGGCAATTTTCATGTCATTGCGCACATCGCCCAAAACCGTCGGGCGCAGGAAATAGCCATTCTCACAAGCCGCACCGTCCGGGCGCATCCCACCTGCCAGCAATGTGGCCCCTTCTTTCTGGCCGTCCGCCACCAGGCGACAAACGGTCTGATATTGGGCGTCATTATTGATCGGGCCAATCTGGGTGGCGCTGTCCATCGGGTCGCCAACCGGAATACGGTTGGCCCCCTCCACCAGCATATCAAGGAAGCGATCCATAACGCTTCGTTGCACCAAAAGGCGCGACCCGGCAACGCAGCTTTGCCCCGCCCCGCTAAAGATGGCGGCCTGTGCACCCAGGACCGCGCGTTTCAAATCAGCATCCTCAAACACAATATTGGCCGATTTCCCGCCCAGTTCCAGCACACAGGGCACGATGTTTTGTGCGGCCTGGCTGGCAATAATCGCCCCGGTCCGCGGGGAGCCGACAAATACCACCTTGCGGGTGGCATCATGCGTGGTGGCGGCAACGCCGGTTGTGGCACCCAACCCCGCCAGCACCGTTATCACCCCGTCGGGCAGCCCGGCCTTTTTCGACAAAACCCCCAGGGCAAGTGATGAAAGCGGCGTCATTTCCGATGGTTTTAACACCGCTGCATTGCCGGTACACAGGGCCGGGGCCAACTGCCAGCCCGCCGTAAAAATTGGCGCGTTCCAGGGGGTAATCTGTGTGACCACACCATAGGGTTCGTAACGGGTATAGTTCAAATGGCTGGTCGGCACCGGGATGACATCGCCATGCAGCTTGTCGGCCCACCCGGCGTAATATTCAAACATCTCGGCGACTTTTAGCACCTCAACCTTTGTATCACGGATCGGCTTGCCCGCCGTCATGGTTTCCAGCAAGGCCAGCTCATCGAGATGATCACGCACCTGCTGCCCGATCCGCCACAAAATGCGCCCGCGTTCAGCCGCGCTCAGGGCCCACCAGACTTTCTGCCCGGCAACAGCAGCACTCATGGCGGCGTCCACCACTTCGGCCCCGGCATCCCTGATGCTAAAAAATGCCTTGCCGGTGGCCGGGTCAGTCAGCTCGAACGCATCGCCGCGCCCGGGCATTATTGTGCCATTCACCCAACTTCCGATGTCGTCTGCTCCGAAAAACGGGGCCATCGCCTTTTGGTAATCACGCGGCATCAATTTGGCTTGCTGGCTCATGCTTTTTCTCCTGCCAGGATGGGCGCACATTCGGTAATCCGGTTAAAATCGGCATCATCAGACAACAATTTGGCACTATCGGCCCAAATTTTTCCGGCCAGTTCACAAACCGGAAGGGGAATATCCTTTTGCTCTGCCAGGCTTATGGCAAGGCGCATATCCTTGCGCATCAGGCCCATTGTAAAGCCGCTGTCAAATGCGTCATTCATCACCCATTTTGGATAATTCACCTCGCTGATCGCGCTACGGCCCGACCCGGCATTCAGCGCGGCAATCAGGTTTTCGGTGGTCACACCGGCGGCATTTCCCAAACGCACCGCCTCACGCATGGTCAAAAGATGGCTTGCCACCAGCATGTTATTCACAATCTTCACCGCATGGCCCGCCCCCACCGGGCCGACATGGGTGATTTTGCCGCCCAGCGCATTCAATACCGGCCGGGCACGGGCCACATCGGCCTCGGCCCCGCCGACCATCATGGTCAAATTGCCGCTATTGGCCCCTGCCGGGCCACCACTTACCGGCGCATCAATCAGGATGTGGCCCTGCTGGCGCAATGCCGCATCAATCTCGCGCGTTACATCGGGTTCGGAGGTGGTGGTATCAATCACCAGGCGCGGGTCCAGGTCGCGGGTGGCAAGGCCCCCATCGCCGGTTAAAACCATACGCACATGGTTTGCCGTTGGCAGGGACAGAATGATGGTCGGGCAGGCGTCAAACACCGCGCCAAGGCTGGCCACAATTGTTACCCCTGCTGCGGCGGCATTGGCCTGGCTTGTCGGCGACACATCAAACCCGGTCACGGAAAAACCATCCCGAAGCAGGGTGCGGGCCATGCCCAGCCCCATATTGCCAAGACCCACGACGCCAATGGCACCTGTTTGCGGATTGCTCACGATATTTGCCTCATTACTATGACTGCCAGACAGCAGGGATGCCGGATAAAACCGCGTCTTCCTGTCGCCACCCTGCATGATCCGATGTGATTTTTGATTTTGCCCCGGAACTTTCCAATCGATACCCGGCGAACTCAAGATCAATTGCCGGAACATATTGTTGCCGAAACAGCAACAGGTATGGTCTGATTGCGTGATCCGTTTTATAAATCAGGCAAACTTGGCACTCCGCCAAACATCCCTGCATCAGGCCGATATGCCATGAAGATCGACGATAAACCGCTGCGCTATTTTCTGGCTGTGTTTGAATGCGGCTCCATTCGTACGGCTGCCGAAAATTTGCGTATTGCACCATCCGCCATCAGCCGGCAAATCGCCGCACTTGAGGCGCATCTGGAAACGCTTTTGATGGAGCGCACAAAACGCGGCATCATTTTTACCGAATCGGGCCATATGGTTGCCGCCCATGCCCGTCGCCGCTTTGAAATGGACGAGGCCTTTGCCGTGGACCTAGCCGCCGCACGCGGGGCCATTGCCGGCACGGTGCGCATCGCCACCGGTGAAGGGTTTGTGGTGGACCTGGTCAACCATGTCGTGCGCCCGCTGCGCGATGAATTTCCCGATGTGCGCCTGGAAATTGATGTCGCCGGGACCGAAAAAATGACCCACGGTATTTTGCGCGATGATTATGATATGGGCCTGGTTTTCAACCCGCCGCGCAACCCGGACCTGGAATTGCTGGCCGAAGGCCACGCGCCGCTTTGCGCCCTTGTGCCCCCGGAATTCGAGCTGGCAAAGCAGACAAGCTGCGTTTTGGCCGAAACCCTGACTTATCCACTGGCCCTGCTGAACCCGCATTTTGGCGTTGCCAAACTGCTGGCCAATGTCGATCAGGGTCACAGCCTGACACGCGATGCCTTTCTGACTGCCGATTCGATCAATGTCGCCATTCATTTTGTCCTCTCGGGTGGCGGCATCACCTTTTTGCCTGCCTTTGCCGTATCACGACAACTACGCAGGGGCGAGGTTGTTGCCGTCCCGCTGACGGACCCGTATCTGGACCGTGTGCCGTCGCATTTGCTGGTCCGCAAGGAAAGACCCAAAACCGCTGCCGTGCGGGCCGTTTCCAAGATGATTTGCGAGCGGATGGAGGCCTTTGGCGCCGCCTGGTACCCCGACGAACATCCCTGAACGCCCATAGGTGTTGCCGTTTTGGCAACAAAGCCATCCCAAAATGGCACTTGCACCGGCTTGGGCGAGTTTTCATTCTCGGTCAAAATCCCCGGCACAAAAAATGGCAAAATTGTGAAATCCGCCACGGCCAAAGACCGGGGACAGGGCCGTATCACGTCAAGGAGACTGGGAAATGAACGCGCTTCGGGGGCAGTTGGAGCTTTGGCGGCTTCACCTTGCTGTTATTGTTATTGGGGCCATTGCCGAACTGATCGGCATTCAGAAAATTCCGCTGGGGATTGGCGCAATTTTGCTGCTGCCGCTGCTTTATGCGTTTGTCATGGCAGCATTGATGAACCCCAACCTGATGCCGAAATTCGGCAAAATCATCCGTCAAAAGGAAGTCCAGGCGGCATCACCGTTAATCGTGGTTGCGATCATGCCGTTTATTGCCAAATTCGGCACCACCATTGGCCCGGCCATCAACACAATTATCGAGGCGGGCCCCGCCCTGATTTTGCAGGAACTGGGTAATCTTGGCACCATTGTGCTGGCGTTTCCGCTGGCGGTGTGGGGGCTTAAAATGGGGCGCGAGGCCATTGGCGCAACCTTTTCGATTGCGCGTGAACCCAACCTTGCCATCATTGCTGACCGTTACACCCTCAAAAGTCCGGAAGGCACCGGGGTGATGGGCGTTTACGTGATTGGCACCCTGTTTGGCACCTTTATCTTCGCCATCCTGGCCTCGCTGTTTGCCAGTTCCAACCTGTTTGATCCGCGTGCGCTGGCAATGGCGTGCGGCATTGGCAGTGGCTCGATGATGGCCGCCTGTACCGGGGCGCTGACCGAAGTTGTCCCCTCGATGAAGGATGAAATCCTGGCTCTGGCCGGGGCAAGCAACCTTCTGACCTATGCCACCGGGCTGTATGCCGGGCTGTTCCTGGCCCTGCCGATTGTTGAAAAAATCTATAACGCGACGGCAGGCAAAAAAGACCTTGCCAACGCCAGCAGGACGGAGGGCTGATCATGTCGGAAAGTGCCGTTGCAACCAAATCAACCCGCGCGAAAATTGATCTGGTCGATCATGCGCTGACCCTGATCATTGTCTGCCTGGTCGGGCTGGTAATGAATACGGTGGGGCCGAAAATTCCGCTTGCCGATGGCTTTATGGGCATGGTGGTGATTTATGTCATCTCGCTGGTGGGTCTGGCGCTCACCCGGTTTGCCCCGTTTTATCTGCCCAGCGTTGCCTGGATTTCGCTGGTGGGCATCGTTGCGACCCTGCCGGGTGTTCCCGGGTCGGAATGGGTTGTCGCCCAGGCCAAATCGGTCAATTTCCTGGCCCTTGCCACCCCGGCCCTGGCCTATGCCGGGTTTGCCATTGCCAAAAAAGAAATCGAGGTTGCCAAACATTCCGGCTGGAAACTGGCGCTGGTGGCGTGTTTTGTCTTTCTGGGCACCTATGCCGGTTCGGTATTGGTGGCAGAACTGATTTTGCGCCTGCAAGGCGTTTGATCGGCAATCACATTGTACAATCTTGCAAAGCGGGGGCATCATGTTCCCCGTTTTGCCCCCCATTCGCCCCTTCCAGCCTGTAAAGAGTAAGCAAATGACCGCCTCAAAACCTGTTCTTCATCCGCGTGCCACCGAACTAGTTGATGAATTTACCGCCTGGCGGCACCATTTGCACGCCCATCCCGAAACCGCGTTCGAGGAAAAGCTGACCAGCGCCTTTGTCGCGGAAAAGCTGCAATCCTTCGGGCTGGAGGTCAAAACCGGCATCGCCAAAACCGGCGTGGTTGCGACCCTGAAAGGCAAAGGCGGTGCAGGCAAACGCATTGGCCTGCGTGCGGATATGGATGCACTCGATATTCACGAAACCACCAATTTGCCCTATGCCTCCCAACATCCGGGTAAAATGCACGCCTGCGGCCATGATGGTCATATGACGATGCTGCTGGGGGCTGCGAAAATACTGGCGGAAAACCCCGATTTTACCGGCACGGTGGATTTCATTTTTCAGCCTGCCGAAGAAAATGAGGGTGGCGGCCGCGACATGGTGGAAGAAGGCCTGTTTGACAGCCATCCGGTTGATGCCGTTTACGGCATGCACAACTGGCCGGGCCGCGATGTTGGCACAATGGCGATGCAGGCCGGGCCGATGATGGCAAGTTATGATATCTTTGAAATCAATATTGACGGTCGGGGCTGCCATGCCGCCATGCCGCATTTGGGCCGCGACCCGATCACGGCGGCGGGCCAAGTACTTTTGGCCCTGCAAACCATTCCGGCGCGCAATGTCAACCCGCTGCAAAGTGCGGTGATTTCGCCAACCCAGATGTTGGCGGGCGATACCTGGAATGTCATCCCCGAAACCGCCACCCTGCGCGGCACGGTGCGCACCTTTGACCCGGCGGTGCAGGATATGGTGGAGGACCGCCTTAAAACCGTGGCCGATGCCACCGCGCGCGCCTTTGAGTGTACCGCGCGCATGATGTATCAGCGCCGCTACCCCGCCACCATCAATAGCGAGGCCGAAACCGCCATCGCCCTGGATGCCGCAACACAGGTTATCGGGGCCGATCAGATCGACACCAGCCCGGAACCCTCGATGGCGAGCGAGGATTTCGCCTTTATGCTCAATGCCAAACCCGGTAGTTACGTCTGGCTGGGAAATGGCCCGACCGATGGCAACTGCCTGTTGCATAATTCGGCCTACAATTTTAACGATGCCGCCATCCCCTATGGCGTCAGTTACTGGATTTCGCTGGTCAAACAGGCGCTGGCAGCATGATTTTGCGGGCATCATACGTATTTTTCTTGTCTAAGGGGCAAACTGCGCGTTCAATAGCCGCCCTTTTTTAACTGCGCGGCGGTAGGACGAATGAAAATCGCGATTGTGACACTGGATGGCTTTAACGAAATTGACAGCTTTGTCGCCCTGTCCATTTTGGGCAGGGTCCAGGCCGAAGGCTGGTCCGTCCAGATCACATCGCCGGAAAAAACCGTTACCTCGATGAACGGGGTGATGGTCACGGCCCAACAGCCGCTATCCTTTGCCAACAAGGCCGATGTGGTTTTGTTTGGCAGTGGCAGCCGCACCCGCGACCATACCGCCGATGGCATCATTGCCAGCGAACTGAAACTGGACCCGCGCCGTCAATTGATCGGTGCGCAATGTTCGGGCGTTCTGTTTTTGCATCAATTGGGCCTGTTGCCCGCCACCGCCACCACCGATGCCAAAACCCGTCCGCTGCTGGCGGCCACCGGCTGCATTGTCGAGGATAAACCCCTGATCGCCCAGGGCAATATCGTCACCAGTGGCGGCTGCCTGGCCGCGCAATATCTGGCGGGCTGGGTCATTGCCCGGACCCTGGAGCTGGATACCGCGCTGACTATTCTGGAATATGTCGCTCCGGTCGGACAAAAATCCTTCTTTGTCAAAACGGCGGGCGATATTATCCGCGCGCAATTGAATGTCCCCGCCCAACCGGCCCTTTATTGCTAACCCCCTGTTGCCAAAACCCTGGCAACAGGCCGCACCCCGCAGTTTTGCCTGCGCCTGAAAGGCCGGAATCGCGGCAATGTGATGAAATCCATGTCCAATGGCAGGCAAATGTTTTGCCTTATATGGGCCGAATGAGTAGGGTAACGACATATGTTTAAACGGATTGCCATGCCGTTTGATCATCCCGGCGGCCCACCGCGAGCAAAAACAAAACGCAGGAAAAATTCTTGAAGCGCAATCTGTTACATCTGCTGGTCCCGGTAACGGCCCTTGCCCTTTCTGCCTGTGGCACGCTTGGCCCCAATGCCCGAAACCAGCCTTTTGACTATCCGCAAAGCGACGGTTTTGCCGGCAATTTCCTGGCAGGCAAGGTTGCGCAAGGCGACAATGCCGATGACGCGGCCGCACAATATCTGTTTCGCGCCCAAAAACTTGAGCCCGGCAATGACGATTTGCGCCGCCGCACCTTTCTGGCCCTGATTTCCGATGGCCGGATTGCCGATAGCGCGCCCATCGCCCGGCAATTGCTGGCCGAACAGCCCCAGCAGGACCTGTTTGCCGTTCTGGCCGTGACCGATGCCGATATTCGCGCCAAAAATTACCAGGCAGCACTCGATACCATCAATACCCTGCCCAATCGCGGCCTGAATTCCATTATCCGGCCCCTTGCGCGGGCCTGGCTTTTTACCGCGCTGGACCGCCGCCGCGATGCCCTGGCCGCCCTTGATGAATTACAAATCAATAAAAGCCTGTCGCCGCTTTCGGAATATCACCGGGGCCTGATTCTGGATTATTTTGGCGATCTGAACGGCGCGGAACAGGCCCTTGCCAATGCCTATGGCGACCCGGCCGATGCGCCGCTGCGCGCCGCCGAGGCATTGGGCGCGATTTACGAACGCAAGGGCCAGAACCAGAAAGCCGAACTGCTCTATCAAAGCTATATGGACCGCCATCCGCAGTCCCTTGCCATGCCCTATCATCTTGAACGCCTGAAAAAAGGCGAACCGCCCATCAGCACCGCGCTGACCCCGGCCTCGGGCCTGGCGGAGGGGTATCTGGATATTGCCACCCTGTTAAGCCAGGAAAATGCCGTTGACCCGGCGCTGATCATGGCGCGGTTTTCGCTATCCCTTCGGCCCGGCGATGCCGTGACCAAACTTCTGGTGGGCGAGGTCATGGAAATCCGCAAACGCTGGGACGATGCGATTGCGATTTACACATCCATCCCGAAAAATTCCCCGCATAGCTGGAATGCCCGCCTGCGCGAGGCCGCCTGCCTGACGGAAATCAACCGGAATGACGAAGCCGTCGCGCTGTTGCGCCGCATGGTCAGCGAACGCCCGGACCGGCCCGATGCCCTGATCCAGCTTGGCGATGTGTTGCGCGCCACCAAACAGTTTAACCCGTCCGCCGATGCCTATAGCCGCGCCATTGCCCAGCTTGGCGGGGCGGAGAATGTCGGCTGGCGGCTGCTTTATCGTCGCGGTATTGCCTATGAACAGGGCGGCGAATGGGACAAGGCGGAGAAAGACTTTCTCCTCGCCCTGAATATGGAGCCTGACCAGCCCTATGTCATGAATTATCTGGCCTATAGCTGGGTGGACCGGGGCGTGAATTTCGACAAGGCCCAGGACATGCTCAAACGCGCTGTCGAGCTAAAACCCGATGACGGCTATATCGTCGATAGTCTGGGCTGGGTCTATTACAAGCTGGGACATTATGAACAGGCGGTGACGGAACTGGAACATGCGGTTTCGCTGATCCCCGATGATCCAACCCTCAATGACCATCTCGGCGATGCCTATTATCAGGTCGGGCGTATTCACGAGGCGGAGTTTCAATGGCACCGCGCGCTGTCATTTGATCCATCTGCGGACCTGCGCAAGGAAGTTCTGGCAAAACTGAATGGCAAAAAACCCGCAACCGGCACGGTTGCAACCAATTAACCTGTTAAAAAATGGGCAGGGCCATGCACAACCAGTTGATCGAACCGGCACAGGCCAAGATTAACCTTTTCCTGCATGTCACCGGCAAGCGCGAGGATGGCTATCATACCCTTGACAGCCTGGTCTGCTTTGCCGATTGCGGCGATATCATTCGCGCCCGCCCGGCCGATGACGACACCCTTACCCTTGCCCTCACCGGGCCAATGGCCCCGGCCCTGGCCGATGCCAGCACCGCCGATAACCTGGTGATGCGTGCAGCCAACCTGCTGCGGGACCGTTTTGGCATTCGCCAGGGGGCGGAACTTATTTTGGAAAAAAACCTGCCCGTGGCCTCGGGCATTGGCGGGGGGTCGGCCGATGCGGCGGCCACCCTGCGGGTGTTGTGCAAATTATGGGGCATTCCTGCCCGCCCGGCGGAGCTGGCCCCGCTGGCGCTGGAACTTGGGGCCGATGTGCCGGTCTGCCTTGAAGGCGGCACGGTATTCATGCAGGGCATTGGTGAACAGCTTACCCCGCTGGCCCCGCTGCCCGGTTTTTCAATGGTGCTGGTTAATCCCGGCAAGGCGGTTTCCACCCCGGCAATTTTTAATGCGCGGGATGGCGAGTTTACCGAGGCGGATTTGTGGGCCAAGGACCAATCCTTTGCCGATGTCACCGCGCTTGCCGATGCGCTGCGTGAATGCCGCAATGATTTGACCCTGCCTGCCGTTACCCTGCTGCCGGAAATTTGCGATGTGATGGATGCCCTGGCCCGCGCCGATGGCTGCCTGCTGGCCCGCATGTCGGGCAGCGGGGCGACCTGTTTTGGCCTCTATCCCGATGCGCAAATGGCCGCCCGTGCCGCCAGCGCCATTGCAAATGCCAATCCCGACTGGTGGGTCAAGGATTGCAAAATTGCGCCCCCACAGGGTTAAACCCCGCAGGCAGGCCCCGCCAAGCCCCTGAAAACGCAGCCAAAGCAAAAAAATCCGCCGCAAAGAAAAAAGGATCAAAATAGAGGGTTGCACTTGGCGGAATAGGACGCTATTTTCCGCGCCACACACGCTGATGGGGCGTGGCCAAGTGGTAAGGCATCGGTTTTTGGTATCGTGTACCGTAGGTTCGAATCCTACCGCCCCAGCCAAGACAAACCCCTTTGAGGTTTTCCTCAAAGGGGTTTTCTTTTGCGGCTATCTTTGCACAATCTTTGCCCGAGCAAGGCTGCAAAATCCCCATCCCTCGCCTGCCTAACCAATTGCGAAAAAACCGCTATGCGCTATGGTGTTTTCTTACACCTTTAGCGTGCCTTAGTTGCAGGGAAATAGCGGTTACATGTCTCAGTTGACACTTCAGGAACTTGAGTCACACCTTTGGGGGGCAGCCAATATTCTGCGCGGCTCCATCGATTCAGGGGATTTCAAACATTACATTTTCGGCCTTTTGTTTTACCGCCGTCTTTGTGATGTCTGGGAGGAGGAATATGAACGCAAACTGGGCCAGTATGGCGATAGCGACCTTGCCGCCGACCCCGACGAGCACCGTTTTCACATTCCCGAAGGCCATTTCTGGCGTGATGTGCGCCAGCACACCACCAATATTGGCGAACATTTAAACGCTGCCTTCCATGCCATCGAAGACGCCAATTTGCGCCTGCGCGGCGTGTTTCAGGATGTGGATTTCAACAATAAACAGCGTTTCCCCGATGCCACCCTTGAAAAACTGTTGCAGCATTTTGAAAAGCACCGCTTTCGCCATGCCGATGTCGAAGCCGATATGCTGGGCAATGCCTATGAATATCTGATTGCGCAATTTGCCGATGATGCGGGCAAAAAGGGCGGCGAGTTCTATACCCCCAAGATGGTCGTGCGGTTGATTGTCGAATGCCTCAAGCCCGATGAAGGCATGTCGGTCTACGACCCAACCTGTGGCTCTGGCGGAATGTTGCTGGAATGTTTCCACCATCTTGAACGCCAGGGCAAGAACCCGCGTTCCCTGTCGCTCTATGGTCAGGAAAAGAACCTCAATACATGGGCGATCTGTTCCATGAACCTGTTCCTGCACGACATTGACGATGCCTTTGTCGAACGTGGCGATACCCTGCTCGACCCCAAGCATCTGGTGGGTGATGGCACAAAGGCCATTCGCACCTTTGACCGTGTCCTCGCCAACCCGCCATTCTCGCTAAAGGAATGGGGCTATGATACTTGGTCCACCGGGGACAAATTCGGACGCGATACCTATGGCTGCCCGCCAAAATCCTATGGCGATCTGGCCTTTGTTCAACACATGGTCGCCAGCCTCAAGAAAGACGGCATGTTGGGTGTGGTCCTTCCGCACGGCATTCTGTTCCGGGGCGGGGCAGAAGCCAAAATCCGCAAAGGACTTCTGGAAGATGATCTGATTGATGCGGTAATCGGGCTGGGACCAAACCTGTTTTATGGCGCGGGTATTCCGGCCTGTATCCTGATCATTCGCAAGAACAAACCAGCAGAGCGCAAGGGCAAGGTTCTGGTGATCAATGGATCTCAGGAACTCGTGGAAGGCAAGGCGCAGAACCACCTGTCACATGCCAATTTGAAACGGTTCACCAATGCCTTCCACAGCTTTGCCGATGAAGAACGCTTTTCCCGCACCGTCCCCCTTGATGAAATCCGCGACAATGACCACAATCTCAACATCTCCCGCTATGTCAGCACCGACGAAGACGACGACGAGATCGATGTCGCCGCCGAGGTGGTCAAACTAAAGGCCCTGCGCCAGCAACGTGATGAAGCCGAAGCCAGAATGATGGGTTTCCTCAAGGAGCTAGGCTATGACGCATGAAGTACCGGAAGGATGGCGTAAATCAACGATTGGCGATATTTCTGATGTGGTTACCAAAGGAACAACGCCAACAACATTAGGCTACGGCTACCAAACAAAAGGCATACCTTTCTTGAAAGTAGAAAATATTGATGAATCTGGAAATATTCAGAAACCATCTACATTTATCACAGAAGAATGCCACTGTGCTTTCAGGCGCTCCATCATTAAGAAAGACACCATCCTTTTTACCATAGCCGGAACTCTTGGAAGAATTGCTGTTTATAAGGAAAATCAAGAAGCCAATACAAATCAAGCTGTTGCATTAATCAAAGGAATCACTGAAAATCTTTGTTTCGTATCTTACTACCTTCAAAGTCACGGTGTAAGAAAGTTAATTGAAGACCAGAAAACAACGGGTGCACAGCCAAATATAAGCTTAACTCAGCTAAAAAGATTTCCCATCGCCCTCCCTCCCCTTCCTGAACAAAAGAAAATCGCGGAAGTTCTGAGCAGCGTGGATGAGGCGATTGCCGCGACCAAAGCCGTCATTGACCAAACCAAACAGGTCAAAAAAGGACTGCTTCAAACCCTCCTCACCAAAGGCATCGGTCACACCAAGTTCAAACAAACCGAATTAGGGGAGATTCCAGAAAGTTGGGAGGTTTTATCTTTAGACGATATTACTCCACCTGACCGCAAGATCACCTACGGAATAGTTCAAGCTGGACCGCATGTTGATGATGGCGTTCCATATATTCGTGTTTCGGACATGAACGAAACAGGGCTATCCCTTAAAGGAATGATGCGAACAAGCCCTGACATTGCGGCCAAATATAAAAGGTCTGAGGTTAAGGGGGATGATATTGTTTATGCCCTTCGAGGAAAGATTGGGCATGTTCTTCCTGTGCCAGATTTTCTCTCAGGAGCAAACTTGACGCAAGGGACTGCTCGGATAGCTCCAGGCGAAAGAGTTACATCTCGTTATCTCTTCTGGGTAATGGCTGCCCCCAGAACAGTCCAACTCGCTCTAAGAGAGGTTAAGGGGTCCACGTTCAAGGAAATCACGCTCAAAAAACTCAAATCGTTGCTGATCACGGTTCCTCCTATAGAGGAACAAAATCAGATCGCCGAAAAGTTTGATGGTATTGAGACAGCATTGAATGTGAGCTTGGAAAAACTCGCCCAGCTTCAAGTTCTAAAATCTGGTCTCATGTCCGATCTACTCTCTGGTCGCAAACGGGTATAGGTGTAAGATGTCTAAAAAAAGCCAACACCCACCACTTGGCGATATTCCAGAAACGACCGCGTTTGAGATTGTCGCCAGCGGCTTCGGAGCGATCCCAGTTATTGGTCCAACTATTCAAACCGTTCTGAACAAGACCATTCCCAATATTCGCGCGGAACGGGTAGAAACATATCTCCGTTATCTCCAAGATCAGATTGATGAACTCAAGCTTAAACTCGCCTTGGAAAGGCCTGAAGGGCTTGACCTATTTGAAGAAGGCCTATGGCAATCCGCCAGAGCAGTGTCTGAAAAGCGAAAAAAATACATCCAATCTTTGGTAGCAGACGGTTTGAATAATAACCGTGAACATAGTGAATCGCAGTATTACTTAAGGCTTTTAACACAGTTAGGCGATGACGATATTATAAGGCTTTGGGACGAGCTTACGTGGTTTCGAGATCACCCGAACGCTACCGATGAAGAAAAGGCAAAACGGTGGACGGGTTTTTCTGAAACCGAAAATGCGCGGCGACTTTACCTCGCATCCTTCGGCTTGCTGAAGGCACACGCAACCTACGGAGGAGGGAACGTTGCTGGAGAACCAACAGAAGTTTGCAAGAAATTTCTTGAGTTAGTTGGGCTTTGGGTATGAGTGAATGGCAACTAGCCGAAAAGCCGACGATCCAAACCTTGGAGGATATGGGCTATACATTCGTGACCAAGGCGGAACACGAAGCCCTGCGCGATGGCGAAAACCAGGTTCTATTCCGCCCCCATCTGGTTGATGCGATCAGGCGCCTGAACGGCCTGTCTAATGAAGATGCCCAAGCGGCCTATGTCGAACTGGTTGGCAAGAACGACAATGAGGAATGGCTGCATATTTTGCGCGGCGATTACAGCCGCAAGGTGCAGGGTCAGGCCGAACACAAGACCATCCGCGTCATTGATTTTTTGCACCCGGAAAACAACCATTTTGCTGTGACCAACCAGCTTTATGTGAAGGCGGAAAAGTCGCGTATTCCTGATATTGTGGTTTATATCAATGGTATTCCCGTGGTGGTGATCGAGGCGAAATCGCCGATCAATGCCAAGGACAAAACCGGTGAAGCGTTTGAGCAGATCAAACAATATGAGCGCGATATTCCCCGGCTGTTTTTTGCCAATTGTTTTAACATTCTGACCGATGGCACCAATTGCCTGTATGGCACCACCGGCAGCCCGTCGCGATTTTATGGATCGTGGGGCGACCCGTGGCCGCGCCCGGAAGGCGATTTTACCAATAAGCTGGACAAGGGGTTATGGTGCCTGCTGTCGCCCGCGCGCCTGCTGGATTTAATTGCCCATTTTATTGTGTTCGAGAAGGCCGATGTCGGCAAAATCAAGAAGATGTGCCGCTATCAGCAGTTTCGCGCGGTCAATAAAATTGTCGAACGGGTGGTTGAAAACACCCATCGCAAGGGGCTGGTCTGGCATACGCAGGGGTCGGGCAAATCACTGACGATGGTGTTTGCCGCCCTGAAGCTGAAAACCCATTTGACCGAAGCCTCGCCAGAGCTGGCAAACCCCAACCTGATGGTGCTGACCGACCGGGTTGACCTGGATGACCAGATCAGCGGGACGTTTCAGGCCTGCGGCCTGCCCAACCCGGTACGAGTGGAGAAAGTGGACGAACTGCACAAGCTGATTGGCAGCGGCATTGACGGCATTACCGCCCTTTCGACGATTTTCAAATTTCAGGGATCGAAAAAGCCTGTTGCCCATTCGCAGAACTGGATTGTGATGGTGGATGAATGCCACCGCACCCAGGAAAAGGATTTGGGCGCCTATTTGCGCGTAACCCTGCCCGATGCGCGCTTTTTTGGCTTTACCGGCACGCCGATTAAAAAATCCGACAAGGACACCTATAAAAACTTTGGCATTGTTGGCGAGGGGTATCTGGACAAATACGGCATTGACGATGCCGTGGCAGATGGCGCAACGGTGCCGATTTATTATACCGGGCGCAAAACCGACTGGCATATTGACGAGGCCAAGATCGACATTCTGTTTGATCAATGGTTTGCCGACCTGCCCGATGACAAGCTTGAAGAGCTTAAAAAACGCGGTGTCAGCTTTGCCGATCTGGTCAAGCATCCGAAACGGGTGGATTTGATTGCCTATGACATCTGGACCCATTTCAGGGAACATGCTGCGCCGGACGGGTTTAAGGCGCAAATCGTGGCCATCGACCGCGAGGCGGTGATTTTATATAAACGCGCGCTGGACCGGGTGATTGCCGAGGATTTGATCTCGCAAGGATTATCGCCCGAAGATGCGCAAAAGCAGGCTACGTTAAAATCGGCCTGTGTTTATTCAAAATCTCAGGAAGACAACAAACCATCGGAAGATGCGCATATTGTTAAATTGCGCGAGGGGCTGGAGACGTATTTTCTAGACCGCGATGCCGAAACCGCCGTGAAGCAGGCCTTTGGCAAAAAAGGACAAAACCCGGATTTTCTGATTGTCTGTGACAAGCTTCTGACCGGGTTTGACGCGCCGATTGAATCGGTGATGTATCTTGATAAACCGCTTAAGGAGCACACGCTGCTTCAGGCCATTGCGCGCACCAACCGGGTTGCAGATGCCAACAAGGAATATGGCCTGATTGTCGATTATATCGGTGTGTCGCAAAATCTGGATAATGCGCTGTCATCCTATCGTGCCGACGATGTGCAAAACGCGATGCAGGACCTTGATAACCTGCGCTCGCAACTGCATACCGCCCATGCCACCGTGCTGAAAATGATGAAGGGCCTAAAGCGCAATACCGGCGATATAAAGGCCGAATATGATGCCTTTGTCGAAATGCTCAAGGCAGAAGACCAGTGGCTGACCTATCGCACCTGCGCGCGGGAATTTATTTCCCTTTATGCCGCCCTAAGCCCCGATAAATCGGTGCTGGATTACACCAAGGACCTGAAATGGATCGCAAATTTTTTACAATATGCCACCCAGGCGATTGATAAAAAGGAAGCCCTTGACCATCGCGAATACAGCCAGAAGATCCGTCAAATGCTTGAAGAGCATCTTGATGCCACGGGCCTGAGTGTCACGGTAAAATTGCGCGGCATTACCGACCCGGATTTCTGGCAGGATTTCGAGATGGAAGACAAACCGGAAAGCGACATTAAGACCGCCGCGATCCGCAAGGGGACGGAGCTTCGCAAAACCGTTTATGAAAAGCTGGATGATAATCCGCATCAATACGGCAAATTCTCGCAGCGGTTAAAGGAACTGCTGGAGAAAATGGATGATGCGCAGTTTTCCTGGGCCGATAAACTGAGAATGGCCGAAGACCTTGCGCGCGACCTTGAGGCGGAATCGAAGGCCCATGAAGACACAGCCATGTCACAGGCGGCCTATGGCATCATGAAGGTTCTTGAAAGCTATCAACCCGACGATATTTCCGCCGGGGATCTGGTGGAACTGGCGGTGTTTATGGAAGGCATTTATGCCCAAACGCCGCCCCATTGGCACGAAAAAACGGAGCTTCGCAAAACCCTGCGCCAGCAGGTCCGCCAGAAGCTTCATGCAATGGGCTTTGGCAGCCTTAAACTTGTTTCCGAGGACGTCGAAGAATTCGCGCTTAAAGCTTTTGCAAAGTAACGATGTAACGATGATGCGCAGCCTGATCATTGGTAATACTGAAATACCCTATGCGCTAAAACGGACCGGCAGCAGCGAAAAGGCGCGCATTACCGTCACGCCTGATTTTGTCGAGGTGGTTGTGCCGCCTCACGCCACCGATGCGCAAATTGACCAGGCGATAGAACGGCGGCGACGCTGGATTTTTGAACAAACCCGCAAAATGCGCAATATCGCGGAAAATGCGCCCTCCATTTCGCGCTTTGTTAGCGGGGCGAAAATACCGTTTCGCGGGCGCATGATGCGGCTCAAGGTGGTTTCCACCGATGACAGCCTTGTCCATATCTCCTACCGCAATGGCTTTTATATTGAATATCCCGCCTCGGCCGCTGCACAGTCGCAGGATATGCTGATCGAGGATGCCTTGCGCCTGTGGCTTAAAAAGCGGTTGCGACAGGATGTAGGCGACTTCATTCGCCATTATGGCCCCAAATACGGCCTTGTTCCCAAATCCTGGCATATCAAGGACCAAAAGCACCTGTGGGGCAGTTGCGGCAATGATGATCGTATTCATATCAACTGGCATCTGATCTTTGCGCCCAAAGCCGTGCTGGAATATGCCGTGGTGCATGAACTTTGCCATCTGCGCCACCGCAACCACGATAAACCCTTCTGGAATCTGGTGGGCTCGATCCTGCCCGATTATTCGGCCCGCAAAACCTGGCTGGATCAAAACGCGCATATGCTGGCAATCAACCGGGTCGAAACACGCTAAAGCGGCTGGACAGAATCCTGCTATCTTTTTATGCTGACCTGACAACATAAAGTGCAGTCATAACAGGCTTTTCCATGAAATCTGCGGACCGAACCATCTGAATAGTGCCCTGGCTTTTGTGCCGGGGCGGGCGCGTGATGTGCTTTGCCATCGCGCCCTGTTGTCTTGTGCAAAAACAGCCTTTATTCAGAGAAAAGCCTATCATGACCAACTATTTCGCAAGCCCGTTTCGCGGCGAAACCCTGGACCGTCAAATTTCCAACCCGAATATCATCGTCGGTCGCTACAGCTATTATTCCGGCTATTATCACGGCCACCGTTTCGAGGATTGCGCCCGCTACCTTTTGCCCGATGACGGGGTGGACCGCCTGATCATTGGCAGTTTCTGCTCGATCGGCTCGGGCGCGGCCTTTATCATGGCGGGCAATCAGGGCCACCGCCATGACTGGATCAGCACCTTTCCCTTTTACTGGATGGCGGAAGTTCCGGCCTTTGCCGAGGCGGCCAACGGGTATGAACCCGCAGGCGATACCGTGATTGGCAACGATGTCTGGATTGGCTCGGAAGCCATCATCATGCCTGGCATTAAAGTGGGCGACGGGGCGATTATTGGCACCCGCGCCCTTGTCACCCGCGATGTCGACCCCTATGCCATTATCGGCGGCAACCCGGCAAAACCCATGCGCAAACGGTTTGACGAACGGCACATTGCCCAATTGCTGGAAATGCAATGGTGGCATTGGGACGAGAATGCCCTGGCCCGCGCCATGCCGCTTCTGACCAGCGGCGATGTGGACGGGCTTTATCATTATTGGGCCGAAAATATCCGCCAGGCATAACGGCAGCTCTGTGCGCCCGCTCCGCGCCTCCCCGACAGGAGCGGGCGTCTTTCATCAGTGAAATCAGTGATCCATCGCCCGGCGCAGCGCACGCACCGCTTTGGCATCGGTGGCAACGCGGCCTTCTTCGCCCGCGCCTGCCCCGGCAATTTTCTTGCACGAGGCATGAAGCTGCGACGCCCCGGTTTTGGCCCGCAACGTGCTGGCATTGGCCGCCGTCACGCCACTGCCAGGCAGGATGATGATGCGCCCACCCGCCCTGGCGATCAGATCGGCAATCAGGGTACAGCCTTCCTCGGCGGTTGGTTGCTGGCCCGATGTCAGGATGCGGTCAAAGCCCAGCTCCACTGCAGTTTCCAGCGCGGCGAAGGCATCCGGTGTGATATCAAAGGCGCGATGGAGCGTTTTTGCCAGGCCACCTGCGGCATCACACAGCAATTTCAGGGCCTCACCATCCAGGCTGCCATCGGCCTTGCAGGCACCAAAAACCACCCCTTGCGCCCCGGCATCGCGGGCCAGGGCGATTTCGCGGGTCATGGTTTCCAGTTCGCCAGCACTATACACAAAATCGCCTGGTCGCGGGCGGATCATGGCAAAACACGGCACCGGAATATCGCGCATCCGCGCCAGTGCGCCCGGTGTCGGCGTTAAACCACCCACCGCCAGGGCCGAACAATATTCAATCCGGTCTGCGCCATTTTCAGCCGCAATCAGTGCGTCCTCAAAACTTTCAACACAGACTTCCAGTGTCATATGACTGATACGGGTCACAGGACTATTCCCTTCATTTTTCAGGCCGGCACATCATGCAGCAGGGCCGCCCCGCGCAGGCCGCCATCGGCAAAAAACTGCCCCGGCACCACCAGGGCATGGTCATATCGGCCCAGCACATTGGCCCGCACGGCGGCGTCAATCCGGGCGATCAGGCCCTGTTCGGCGGCAAGCCCGCCCCCCACCGGCACAATATCCGGGTCCAGCACATTGACCATCAGGCGCAATTGCCCGGCAACCAGATCAACAAAAACATCAATGGTTTTAAGGGCATCGCCATTGCCCGCCCGCCAGGCGGCCGTAATCTCCTGACTTGGCAAATCCTTGCCATGCAGGGCAGCATGAATACGCTCCAGCCCGCGTGCGCCGCCCCACGGGTCCAGGCAGGATGCCCCGCCACAGCCGCACTGGCGCGGCTTGATGCCGTGGCGCATCAGGGGGCCGGAAATATCATTGCCATGCCCCCATTCGCCGCGTATGCCGCTGCGCCCGCCAATAAACTGCCCATCGACAACAACACCACCGCCCACACCGGTGCCGAGGATAATGGCAAAAACCGTGCGGCTGCCCTGCCCGGCCCCAAGGCGGGCCTCGGCCAGGGCAAAACAATCGGCATCGTTTTCCACCCGCACGGCGCACTTTAAAATATCGCCAAGGCCACGTGCGATGGGCCAGCCCTTGATTGGCGGGATATTGGCCGAAATCACAGCCCCGGTTTCCGGGGCCAGCCCCCCGGCAAAGCTGATGCCAACCGGCGGCGGCGGTGTGTCAGCATCCGCATCACACCCCGCAAATCGGGCATCCGCTTCTGCCACCAGCCCGGCAATCACGCCGGTAAAATCATCGCGGTTCTCAAGCGGAGTGGGGACCTTTTGCCGGTGCAGGATGTCGCCCTGATCGTCAATAACGCCAAATTCTATTTTTGTGCCGCCAATATCAAATGCGTATTTCATTGAACCTTGCCTTGCGATCCCGAACCATGCCGGACCAACTGCAATCATCGAAGGGAATTTCCCGCCCAAACCGCCCGGGTTCCAGCCAGAATTACCCTCTCACACAGCGCCAAACAGGCGACTTTGGCAAAGGGCACACCAAAACATGAACGGGGCAAGATATCCGACCGGGAGGGATGACAGAAAGAATGCGCACCCAAACAGAACGCTCCGCCATCTTCCCGCATTTCGCCCTTTGCAGACAAGGCACTATTTCAAAAAAAGCCGTTTTATCGCTGTGTTTGGTGCAGATCGAATGATCTGCAAACACAAAAAAGGCGACTATCAACACATAGCCGCCTTTTACACATTTTGATAAATCAAAGTCGGATCAGGCGCGGAGCCGGTCCACCAGCGTGTCGTATTCCGGCATCCTGGCGACGGGGCCAAGGGCGGTGACGGTGGGTTTGCCGGAAATCAGGGCTTCGCCTGCGGCAATAACGCGTTTGAGGTCGACCGCTTCGATCTTTTCCATGATTTCAGGAATGGTCTGCGGGCCGCCATGCACCTGGATTTGCCGGGCGAGCGTTTCGCAGCGGGCCGAATTGCTTTCCATGCCCATCACAACCATTGCCTTAAGCTGCGCCCGCGCCCGGTTAACTTCTTCCTCCGTCAAATCGACGGTGGCGCGTTTCAGCTCGTCACACATGACGGGCATAAGCTCGCCAAGGTCATCTGGCCCGGTGCCGGCATAGATCGAAAACAGGCCGCCATCGACATAATGCGACGAGAAGCTGTAAACCGAATAGACCAGCCCGCGTTTTTCACGGATCTCCTGGAACAGGCGCGAGGACATGCCCCCGCCCAGCAACATGTTGAATACCTGCACGTCATAGAAGGCATCATCGGCATAGGGAACCGTGGGCAGGCCAAAAATGACATGGGCCTGTTCAAGGTCGCGATTTTCGATGCGCTGGCCCCCTTCGTAGCGCAGCTTTTCCATGTCGTGGTCTTCGTGGGTCGGCAAATTGGTGAATTTGGTTGCGACCATATCGACCACTTCGTTATGGTTCACATTGCCCGATGCCGAAAACACCATGCGTTTGGCGCTGTAGCGGCGTGACATGAAATCAAACAGGTCATCGCGCGACAGGCTGGAAACATTTTCCGGGCTGCCCAGAATGGAGCGGCCCAGTGCCTGGTTCGGCAGCGCTGTTTCCTGAAAATAATCAAACACGATATCGTCAGGCGTATCATTCGCCTGGCCGATTTCCTGCAGGATCACCTGGCGTTCGCGTTCCAGTTCTTTTTCATCCAGCGTCGAATTTTGCAGGATGTCGGCAATCACATCAATTGCCAGCGCCTGGTCTTCGCGCAGCACCTTGCAGTAATAGGCGGTATTTTCCCGCGAGGTATAGGCATTCATCTGCCCGCCGACGGCTTCGATTTCCTCGGAAATCTGAAGGGCGGTGCGCTTGCGTGTTCCCTTGAATGCCATGTGTTCGAGCATATGGGAAATGCCATTGATTTCGGGCGTTTCATTCCGCGCCCCGACATCCACCCACGCCCCCAGGGCCACCGACTGCACATGTTCCAGGCGGTCCGTGGCGACAATCATGCCATTGTCAAGCTCGGTCAGCTCGACTGTCATTCAGATATTCTCCTGTTTAAACAATACGACCCATGTCACCATCCGCCCGGTATCAGGCCGCACGCCGGTTTTTCCGAACATGCGCCATCAGGGCATCGGCATCGTTGGACATGGGTTCAACTTTCTCTGGTCGCTCATATAGATCGGACAGGCGTTCGGGCAAGTCCGGGTAAACGCCGCTGGCCTGTTTGACCGCATCGGGGAACTTTGCCGGATGTGCGGTTGCCAGGGCAATCATGGGAACCGAACGGTCCCGGTTGCACGCCCGCCCGGCTGCGATGCCAATCACGGAATGCGGGTCAACCAGTTCGCCGGTTTTCTGGTACACATCCAGGATCGCCGCACGGGTCTGCGCGTCATCCAGGCGGTAACCGTCAAAATGTTCGCGCGCCTTGGCAAACTGGCCCTGCGACATTTCCATAAGGCCGGTTTTACGAAATTCGGTCATCAGATCGACAATGGCGGCACCATCGCGATCATACAGATCAAATAACAGGCGTTCAAAATTGCTGCTGACCTGAATATCCATCGACGGGCTGATGGTGGGGTGAACCCCATCCATTTTCATCACACCCTTGTCAAAGAAGCGCGCCAGAATGTCGTTGGAATTGGACCCAACCACAAACTGTTTGATCGGCAGGCCCATTTGCAGGGCGGCATAACCGGCATAGACATTGCCGAAATTACCCGACGGGACCGAGAAAGAGACTTCGCGATCCGGCGCGCCAAGCTGCACACCGGCCCAGAAATAATAGGCGATCTGGCACATGATGCGCGCCCAGTTAATGGAATTGACCGCAGAGAGGCCGATTTCATCGCGGAAGGCGTGATCATTAAACAGCGCCTTCACCAGATCCTGGCAATCATCAAACGAGCCATCGACCGCAAGGTTATGGACGTTATCGGCAATCACCGTGGTCATCTGGCGGCGCTGAACTTCGGACACACGACCGGCCGGGTGCAGGATGAAAATATCGACATTTTCACGATCCCGGCAGGCCTCAATCGCGGCAGAGCCGGTATCGCCCGAGGTTGCACCGACAATGGTAATACGCTGACCGCGCTTTGCCAGCACATGATCAAACAGACGACCGACCACCTGAAGGGCATAATCCTTGAATGCCAGGGTCGGACCGTGGAACAGTTCCATCACCCAGTCATTGCCATCAAGCTGCTTGAGCGGGGCAACGGCGGTGTGATTAAAACCGGCATAGGTTTCATCAAGAATGGTTTTCAGCGCATCATCATCAACAGTTCCGCCCGTCACAAACGGTTTGATTACGGCAAAGGCGACTTCGGCGTAGCTCATGCCGCGGAACGATTTGATCTCGTCTGCCGTAAAGTGCGGCCAGGTTTCGGGCACATAAAGCCCGCCATCACGGGCCAGGCCCGCCAGAAGAACATCATCGAATTGCAAGACGGGGGCACTACCCCGCGTGCTGATATAACGCACTTGAATGCTCCTGATACAAACATACGGTCATCAGGCAACGGGACGCGCCACGTCTTATCAGGTTGGCGGCAGCATCACCATTTCCACAGAATATCGAGTTAGTGCGGACTTCCCCCGCCATAGTCAAGGATGAATAGCGGGCAGGAGGCCTGCATTGGCAAAAACCTTAAAGCCCACATGAAAAGAATTTAAACAATACATGCAAGAAGTTTTACCAATATCAGCGAGTTATGCTTCTCCCTTATTTTCCAGGAGAGCAGGTGATCAGATGGCATGGTCCGATATCGCCCGGAGTGGGAATAGCCGGATCAATTTGATGATATCTAGGAGAATTGACGGAAGGCAAATAAACTTTCATCTCAAACATCCGCATGTTCGCAAGACGCGCTACAAAGCTTTACTTCAATTCATGAACATTTTGGAAGAGGCTCTCTGAAGTTCGAAATCTCGTCAACGAAATCAAAACCTAAACAGAGCCAATTTCCAGACCCGGACACTAAAAAAGGAGCGATTCAAACAATAAACACTACTCTGGACCCGGAGAAAACGCGCTGTTCACACGCTCCATGGCCGAACCGGGGCGCAAGAAGAGCTCAAGAGCTTGGATGGCTTTCGGTTCAGCTCGTCTGGAAATTTCTGATGTAAGAATAAGTCGTTCAATAGGAACTTCATATCCTCCTTCAGAAAGATCAGGCGCAACTTCCCAGTGTATTCCTTTCTCAACCCAAATCATCACAGGTTTTGTAACGGAATTTGCCTTTGCCTCTTGGAGCGCTTCTTCATAGGTTATGCCAGATAGCGCATCGTCCTCGAGCATGAAATTGGGGCCAAACAAATTTTTCTGCTCAGCATACTCTTCTTCGGAAATAGGTTGATTTTCCTTCATGAGCATATTGGCGTCCCCAAGAACGCTGTAAGTTTGCAGGTTTATTTCTTTTTTTAACTTGAGAGAGATAATATCAACGACCTTTCCAAGATACATATCGTCTTCAAGTTCGATGGGACGTACTCTTGGCTTCCAATCACTTTCCACAAAACCTGGTACTGATCGCAAAACGCGAAGCCAATATTGCGTCGCCGATATGTGCTGATTTACGCTTTCAAAATATCTTTCAAAGGGAAAATCAGGAACTGAAGTGAACTCATCAAGTATCATTATACATCTCCAAATGCACGCCCGGCATGTACTTCCAAATCAACACGAGGAGCATTTTTCCCAGCGACGATATTGGGCCTGAGTTTCCCTTCGGGTGTTATCCCAAACCCTTTTCTATAACCTGCCCGAAAACCATCTGAAGAAACGCTACTGATATGCTTTGACATAGCAGAAAACGCTTTTCCTCTCAGGCCAGCAGATCTGTAGTTAACACTTTGTGTTTCCAGAAATAGGTTGGAAACAGCCGCTAAACCTTCTGGTCTAAGTGGAGGAATACACTCTCGCATCCATGGCCATGACAATTCAATGGGATATGGGTCAACACGCGGTGAATACCCCTGCACCTGTAATCTTCCCCTGTGCGGCCCGTCACACCGCTGTGTCACATCATTGGTATTTGTTTGGGGAACGGCCTTTGTATCATCCTTCTCATCCGTGAAGACATCCATCGCGGCCCGACCCACATCCTTGACCTCATCAACAGCGGCAGCTCCACCTTCGTACATAGCTTCACCCAAAGTTTGCGAAGCTCTTCGTCCTGCTGGCGTAGAAAGCCATGCAGCTCCAGCCAAAAGCGCAGCTCCGACAATATATACCCCGGCAACAGGGGCTGCAGCAGCAGGTGCAACCATTTATATTTTTCCTTTTGGTATGTTGTTCAGAGTTTCGAAATAAGATGATTTGGCGAATGCAATTCTCAAACCAATCAGCAACAAGGGATCATCCATAAGCTGTCCCTTCAAAATAGCATCCGTCGCATTCCCCCATAAAATTGCAAGAAAAGACAGCGTGAAACAATCATCTGCATCAATCAGTGAGCCAGCATTACGCTCTTGAATATATTTGAAAGCCATCTCTACGGTTCGCGGAATCTGCTGTTTTTTGTCGTCCGGAGCATTCTCCATTTTCTTGAGCAAACGTGCCTTAACTCTGTTTTTGAAACGCTCATCTATAAAAGATTGGAAAAACGCATGATCTTCGGCTGTCAATGCAAAGGATGTGACTTTTTCCTGGGAGATTTTCAGATCTTCAACCTTCGGCACAAAATGCGTCAAAATACCCGCATGAATGAAGTAAATCTGATAGATCTGTGTAAAATCCCTGGAGCAGTAAAAACGCGCAACCCGAGCATATGATGTCGCGAAATGCTTCCAATACGCGATGAAAATAGATGGTTCCCAAAAGCGGAAGTGGAACCACTTGCCATTATCTCCCTGAAATCGAGTGAACCTGCGAAAATGATGCCAGACTTCATCCAAAGACGCTCTGGATCTAACCAGCATGCAGGCCTCTAACTGCCACAGATGGGCACTTTCCATATCGGGTGGCATTGTTATGTCATGAGTAAACAGGCGGCGAGTAAAGTCAACGTCTTGAGATAATTCAATAAGATAGGGGGCTTCATCCTTGCGTTCTTGCGCTGCTTTTCCCTGAAACAAGCAGCGATGAGGCAAACCGCAGAACTCTATTTCACTGGAACGCCACTGGAATCTATCAGCATTTACAATTGCGTAGGTTTTCATCGAGGGAACAGCATCAGCGCTGCCGTAATGCGCGATCTCCGCTACCCCTGGAACCGATTGCCCAAAGATCGGCTCGATAAGCACGTCCGGCACGGTTTTGCGCGGATAAACGCCAAATTGCAGGTCAAGCGGTTCGACGCCCTCAATCTCCTCAATAAACAAATAGCGTGCCGGTTCTCTGGCATCTTCGGTCACCATGCACTGCATTGGCCCGAGCTCGACGGTGTGCCCCGGATGAACAGCTTTCGCAAGAGCACCGATCTGGCGGTACTGTCCGCTGTGACGGGCAAGATATTGCGAAGCGGGAAGAACTTCTTCGAGCCAGAAGATTGAATAGCCAAAACGTTCAATTTCGGCTAAAAGAGTTGTCCGAAAGCTGTTGGAATCCTGCGCCCAAACTGCCACCTGACAGCGATACTCGCCATCGTCAACTTGGCGCAAATGGCAGTCACCAATCCATGCTTCAAAATTACTCATACGAAAATACCCAGCAAACGCTTATCTTCCCTAGAAGCTCGCTTAAAAAGGAGTTGAACAATATAAGCAGTGCTGATCCTCCTTAATATTATCTTGGCAGACGGAGGATCACATAACGTGCGCCAGAAACAACCATAGCGAGCATACCCCGGTTGATTTGAAATATCCAGACGGTTTAACAGACGGCAAATGGGCCCTTGCCGAACCACTTATTCGCACCTTACAAAAGGATGACTAGTCCCATATAACGGCTTTGCAAGAGGTAACGCGGTCCTCTATCGGTCGACGGACCGTCACAAATGAAAGTGCATTTCACGCTGATTGCGGCAATCAATCCTCGAACGGAATGCCGTGTTTGCGCAACAGGGCTTCCATCTTGACGGAGCGCCGGGTGATCTGGCGGTAGTTTGACAGCAAAATACGCAAAATGGCGCGAATGAAGCGGTCAGACGCGTTCATTTTATGTTCAAACTGGCGGCGGGAAATCGCAATCACCACGGTGCGGTCGCGGGCCCGGGCGGAGGCCATGCGCGGGGCGTCATCGATCAGGGACAATTCACCAAACAGGCCCCCTGCCTCGATATGGCCCAGCACAACGTCTTCGCCGCCAGAGGTGGTTTTATAAATCTCGACAGACCCTTCCTGCACCACATAAGCCGCACCACCGGGCTTGCCCTCGCGGAAAATAATTTGCCCCGCCGCGAAAACCTGACGGTCCATTACCTTAGCTGACATCTGCGTTTCTGGTCCTGTTCGATATATAAACGGGTCTGTTTGCCCATTGATTTTAAGACATAGCCGAAATTTTCCCGCCATCCACCGGCGAAAACATCCCCTTCGGCTTACGCCCCGTACCGGGTTTGCAAATGGGTAATGAAAGCCTTTGTTTGAAGAGGTGCGCCGGTTGCGCCCTGCAAAATCTCATCCGTCGTCGCACTGGACCCCTTGCCATGCACATTGGCCCGCAGCCAGGCCATCAGGGGGGCAAAATCCCCGCGTGACAGATTTTCCATCAGTCCCGGCACCTGATCCCGCGCGCTCGCAAATAACTGGGCCGCGGCCATTGCCCCCATCGTGTAGGTCGGGAAGTATCCCCACGCCCCGGATGGCCAGTGAATGTCCTGCAAGCAGCCATCGGCATCATTGGGCGGGGTAATGCCCAACAGCGATTGCATCATGTCGTTCCAGGCGGCGGGCAAATCGGCCAGTTTCATATCGCCTTCGATCAAGGCGCGTTCAAGACGATAACGCAAAATCACGTGTGACGGATATGTCACTTCATCAGCATCCACCCGAATAAGGCCCGGTTCCACACGGGTATAAAGCCGATAGAGGTTTTCCGCCTCCCACGCGGCCCCATTGCCGTTAAAGGCCTTTTTGAACATGGGTGCTGCATAGGTCAGAAATTCCTGCGACCGGCTGGCCTGCATTTCAATCAGCAGGGACTGGCTTTCATGGAGGCTCATGCCCCGCGCCTTGCCCACCGGCTGCAAACGCCAGTCCGCAGGCAGGCCCAGCTCATACATGGCGTGCCCGGTTTCATGCAGCACCCCCATAATGGCACTGGTAAAATCGGCCGCGTCATAGCGGGTGGTCAGGCGCACATCATCGGCCGTGCCGCCACAAAACGGATGATGCGAAATATCAAGACGGCCATGATCAAAATCAAAGCCCACCGCCTTCATCAGTTCCAGGCCAATCGCCTTTTGCGTTTCAATCGGAAACGGGCCATCGGGCAGCAAGGCCGGGGCTTCGGCCTTTTGGCGTTCGATCACGCTGGCGGTAAAGTCCGGCAGAAATGCCTCCAGATCGGCAAACAGGGTGTCGATCTTGGCACAGCTCATGGAGGGATCATACTGGTCCAGCAGCGCATCATAGACCGAACAGCCCAGCGCCTCGGCCTTGGCCGTGCCCGCCTCGATCGACAGGTCCAGCACGGTTTGCAATTTGGGGAGCAAACCGGCGAAATCATTTTCGGCCCGTGCGGTGCGCCAGGCCACCTCGCAGGCGGTTGAGGCCCGTGACATCGCCTCGACCAGATCGCTGGGCACGGCATTGCCATGCACCCATTCGCGTTTCATTTCATTGAGGTTGGCGCGCTGCCAGTCCGATAGTTTTTCCGTTTCGGCCTCGGCCAGCAGGTCCTTTAATGCCGCATCCTTGATCAGTTCATTGGACATGACATCCAGGGTGGCAAGCTGTTCGGAGCGTGAAGGTGCGGCCCCATCGGGCATCATCGTCGCCATATCCCAATGCAACATCCCGCCAATATCCGCCAGAACGTTCATACGGCGAAAACGGCTTTCAAGCGCAAGATAGGCTTTGGTCATGGTGACGGCTCCGATCGGTTGGCGAAAAACAGGGCGAGCAGACTAGGCCCGACCAGACAAAGGCCATTTGCGCATGTTAACTGCGCAAATGGCCGTTGCGTTTCACAATCAGATTGAAAATAGTCTGCCAGCGGGGCGTGCCGCAAGCTCATTTCGCCGAAGAATCGGGCGGGCGGCGATGATAAACGATAAAAATAACAACCAGCGCAACCGCAAGGCAAAACCACGTAATGGCATATTGCAAATGGTTGTTGGGCAACATCACCCGGGCCTGCCCGCCAATGGGGAACCCGCCGGGATTCGGGGTTGCATCGGCTTCCAGATAATACGGGCTGGCAAGATCGCCCCCGGCCTCTTCGGCCATATGGGGCGGATCCACATAAAACCACTGGTTTTTAACCGGGTCATTTTCGGGCTGGGCCCAATGGCGCGGACGTGCGATCCGGATAACGCCGGTCACGTCCACAAGCCCCTGAAGCTGCCCTTCGGGACGCGTGGCGAGATCGCGTTTGTCGTCGGGCACCCAGCCGCGATTGACCAGAATGATGCGACCATCGGCCTGTTCAAGCGGCGTAATCACCTGATAGCCCACACTGCCCTGCATGGTACGCGCCATCAGATACATTTCCTGGTCATGCAGGAAACGGCCATGCGCTATGGCGGCACGAAACGCCATGTCAGGGTTTACTTTATCGACATCAACCGGAAATTCGACGGGCGGCAAACCGGCGCGGGCCTCGCGTTCGGCGATCAGGTTTTCTTTCCAGAACAGCCGTTCGATTTGCCAGACACATAACGCCATCAGGACAAGAAAGGCCAAGCCTGCCGTAATTGAAATTGCGACCGTGGGCCGCGATTTTAAAAGCGCCATAACGAACGGGCCTAATCCTGTTGCGTGGTTGAGCGGTGACGGTATTGCAGGGCAACCATCACCCCTTTGAGGGGCCGCAACAGCAAAAGGGTCAAACCGATTACAGTTGGAAACCACATCACCACATGCAGCCACAAAGGCGGTTGGTACGTCAATTCCACCCATAAGGCAAGGGGCACCACCAGAAAGCCCAGAATGAAAATGATGAAAACCGCCGGACCATCCCCGGCATCATGGTTGCGCATGTCCAGCCCGCAGACATCGCAGGCCTCGCGCACCGTCAAATAGCCCGAAAACAATTTTCCCCCACCGCAGCGCGGACACTTGCAGGCAAGGCCGGTGCGAATGGGGGAAAGTGGCGGATAATAATCCAGATTCATAAGATGCGTTTACCAGTCAGGCCAAACAGCCATTTTGGGGTCTCGCGATGGGGCAGCGTTATTGGCCACCCCAAATGTAAACCGAGAAAAACAGGAACAGCCAGACCACATCGACAAAATGCCAATACCAGGCCGCAGCCTCGAGACCGAAATGATGGTCCGGTTTGAAATCCCCGCGATTGGCACGATAAAGGCACACCGCCAAAAATACCGTACCGACAAACACATGGAAGCCGTGAAACCCGGTCGCCATATAGAATGTGGAGGGATAAATCCCCTCATCAAAGGCAAAGGCCGCGTGATGATATTCATAAGCCTGACAGGCCAGAAACGCGATGCCCAGCAGCACGGTCAGGGTCAGCCCCTGCACCATATGTTTCTTGTCGCCCTCCAGGCAGGCATGGTGCGCCCAGGTCAGCGTACAGCCCGACAGCAACAGTACCAGCGTATTGATGAAGGGCAGATCCCACGGGTCAAGCACCTCGATCCCGGCGGGCGGCCACTGGGTAATGGCAGGGTTGAATTCCAGAAGCGCGCTTTGGAAAAACGCCCAGAAGAACGCCACAAAGAACATCACCTCGGAGGCAATAAACAGCGACATGCCGTAGCGCAGGCCGATCTGAACCACCGGATTATGATAGATGCGTGATTCGCGCACCACATCACCCCACCAGCGGAACATCACAAACAAAATACCGGCAATGCCAATGGCGGCCAGCCAGAAATCGGTCAGCAGCCGGTCAGAATGCATGAAATAAACCATGCCTCCGGTAAACAGGCCCGCCGACAGCGATGCAACCAGCGGCCACGGGCTCGGGTCTACCAGATGGAACGGATGTTTCTGAGCATGATCACTCATTCCTCGCCCCCCTTAATCCTTGAATAAATTAATTGTCAAACCACTCTCGCGCGGATGCCGCTCCACCGGATCAGCCTCCACCTATCCAGGACCTGGCTTTTGCCCCGTTTGCGGCGCAACGGCATAAAAGGCAAAAGACAGCTTTATTTCCGTCAATCCACGCAAGGCCGGATCTTCGGTAATCGCCGGATCAACAAAAAAGCTGATCGGCATATCCACATTTTCACCCGGTTCCAGGCGCTGGCTATCGAAACAGAAACATGCCAGCTTGCTGACATATCGCCCTGCCTCGACCGGGGTGACGCGATAGGCGGCCTCGCCCGTCACAACCCTGTCCGACCGATTATGCGCGGCATAAAATGCCAACCGGTTTTCCCCCAGCGGCACGATCATCGCGGCCTGCTCCGGGGCAAAATCCCACTCCATTGACGGGTCTGACGTGCCATCAAAGGATATTTTGATCTTTCCTGTACCAATGGCGGCATCATCCTGCGCCGTGGCATTTTCATTCGTTATGTTCGCTGCCAGAATTCCCCTGCCCGTTGCCGCGCCTTTCAAAACCGGTGCGCTGGCAAGCAGGGCATTCGGCCCAACTGTATTTCCATCCTGCCCGGCCATTGCCCCCTGATCCGGGATGACCGGGCTGGCACCGGCCCTGTCCTTAAACAGCCCCGGAACCCGGGCAAATTTGTATCCGGCAAACCCGCCCATCAGGATCGCAGCACAACAAAAGACCAAAATACCGGTCTGTCTGCGATTTTCCTGATGTCTGCGTTTTCGCCGCGTCATATTTTCAACCACTCATTTTCAAAATCGTGATTACAAAAAACAAAACGGCAAGTCCCGTCAGGATCGCCAGAAGAACCCAGTTTTTACGTTTGCGACTGGCGTAAAACGCGGCGAGTTCCTCTTCGCTCATTTTGGGCTGCTTGCTCATGTGATAAAGCCCTCAAGCCAGATATCGGCCACCATCGCGCCAAACAGCACAAACAGATACAGGATCGAATAGCCAAACATTTTCTGCGGTGCCTTTTCCTCGGCATTGCGCAAAACACGCCAGGCATGGCGCAAAAACCACAGCCCCGTCATCGCGGCCGTTGCCGCATAAAACAGGCCCAAAAGCCCGGTAAAATAGGGTACCAGCGTGACCGGCAACAGCAGAATGGTATAAAACAGCATCTGCTTTTTGGTTGCCAGATCACCGGCCACAACCGGCATCATCGGCACCCCGACTTTGGCATAATCCCCGCAGCGAAACAGCGCCAGCGCCCAAAAATGCGGCGGCGTCCACATGAAGATGATCATGAACAGGGCCATCGAATTCAGATCAATGCCGCCCGTTACCGCCGCCCAGCCAATCATCGGCGGAAAGGCCCCGGCCGCCCCGCCAATCACAATGTTTTGCGGCGTGCGGCGTTTGAGCCACATGGTATAGACAAAAACATAAAACCCGATCGAAACAGCCAACAGGGCCGCCGCTGCCAGATTAATGGCAACCGCCATCACGGTAACGGACACAATCGACAGTAAAATGCCTAGCGACAGGGCTTCATCCGCCGGGACGCGCCCTGCCGGAATCGGGCGGTTCATGGTGCGTTTCATGTGCTGATCAATATCGCGGTCATACCACATATTGATCGAGGCCGCCGCACCACTGGCAACGGCAATGCAGGCAATGGCGACCAGGGCCAAAAACGGATGGATATGGCCCGGCGCAATCAACAGGCCAACGGCACCGGTAAAGACGACAAGCGTCATCACGCCGGGTTTTAACAGCGTGAAATAGTCCCGCACGGTGGAAACCGGTATGGCGGGAACGGTGTCGATGGTCAGTGTCTGATCAAGTGCGGTCTTGCTCATGACAGGGGCGGTCTTCTTTCTGGCTTTGGTGGTTGTCTTTCGCCGGATCATCCCGGCGAAAGACAAAAGATCGCATGGTTACTTGATGCGCGGCAGTTCATCAAAGGTATGGAACGGCGGCGGCGAGCTGACAGTCCATTCCAGGGTGTCGGCATATTCGCCATACGGGTTTGCGGCCGCTTTCTTACCACGAATAAAGGCGTGTGCCACCACACCAAGGAAGAAAATCGTCGCTGCAAACGAGATATACGCACCATAGGATGAAACAAGGTTCCAGCCCGCAAACGCATCTGGATAATCGGCATAACGACGCGGCATGCCGGCCAGCCCGAGGAAGTGCTGCGGGAAGAAGGTCATGTTCACGCCGATGAAGAAAAACCAGAAATGAATCTTTCCGCCGAGATCGGAAATTTCATAGCCGGTCATCTTGCCAAACCAGTAATAAAAACCGGCAAAGATCGAGAAGACAGCGCCGAGCGACAGCACATAATGGAAATGCGCCACCACAAAATAGGTATCGTGCAACGGCAGATCCATGCCAGAATTCGCCAGAATCACCCCGGTCACACCGCCAACGGTAAACAGGAAGATAAAACCGATTGCCCAGAGCATGGGGGCACGCAGCTCGATCGAGCCGCCCCACATCGTCGCAATCCAGGAAAAGATTTTAACCCCGGTCGGCACCGCAATCACCATCGTTGCCGCGGTGAAATAGGCACGGGTATCAACATCCAGGCCAACAGTATACATGTGATGCGCCCAGACGATAAAGCCGACAACCCCAATCGCCACCATCGCATAGGCCATGCCGAGATACCCGAAAATCGGCTTGCGCGAGAAGGTGGAGATGATGTGGCTGATAATGCCAAAGCCCGGCAAAATCATGATGTAAACTTCGGGATGTCCAAAGAACCAGAACAGGTGCTGATAGAGGATCGGGTCCCCGCCCCCGGCCGGATCAAAAAAGGTCGTGCCAAAGTTACGGTCGGTCAGCAGCATGGTAATCGCACCACCGAGAACCGGCACGGCGAGCAACAGCAGGAACGCCGTGACCAGCATCGACCAGGCAAAAAGCGGCATTTTATGCAGGGTCATGCCCGGCGCGCGCATATTGCAAATGGTGGTGATGAAGTTGACAGCGCCCAGAATGGAACTGGCACCGGCCAGGTGAAGGGCGAAAATCGCCATATCGACCGACGCCCCCGGGTGGCCCAGCACGCTTGAAAGCGGCGGATAAACCGTCCAGCCCGTTCCGGCCCCCGCCCCGATGGTTGCCGAGAGCATCAGCAGCAAAAAGGCCGGCACCAGCAGCCAGAACGAGATATTGTTCAGGCGCGGAAAGGCCATATCGGGTGCACCAATCATGATCGGTACAAACCAGTTGCCAAAACCGCCAATCATGGCGGGCATGACAACAAAGAACACCATGATCATGCCGTGCGCGGTGACAAGCACGTTAAAAAACTGGTGATCCTCGATAATCTGGGTGCCGGGATGGGCAAGCTCCATGCGGAACCAAACCGAAAACGCCCCGCCGATCAACCCGGCCACCAGCGAGAAAATCAGATAAAGCGACCCGATATCCTTATGGTTGGTGGACAAAAACCAGCGGCTGAAAAATCCCGGCGTATGATCGTGATCATGCGCATGTGTATCAGCGTGAGCCATTGAACTCTCCCTCACTCGGCCGAAGCAACCGAAACAGATTTCGGCAGGGTTGCCGATGCAAACTGTTCCTGTGCCTGCTTGACCCAATCTGCATATTCTTCCTTGGTCACGGCCTTGACCGCAATCGGCATAAAGGCGTGATTGACACCGCACAGTTCTGAACACTGACCATAAAAAGTGGTCCCGGCATATTCGGCCGGAATGCGGGTCCAGGTTTCGTTTGTGCGCCCCGGAACGGCATCAAGTTTAATGAAAAGCGACGGCATCGCCCAGCTATGAATAACATCATCAGAGGTCATCAGCAGGCGAATATCGGTGTCAACCGGCAGAACAACGGGATTATCCACATCAAGCAGGCGTTTCTTGCCTTCGGCAACGGCCGTATCCTCGTCAATCATCAGCGAATCAAAGGTGAAATCGCCATTGTCGGGATATTCATAGGTCCAATACCACTGCTTGCCGATAATTTTCAGCGTCATGTCGGCATCTTCGACATGATCGGCATAATACAGCAAACGGAAAGACGGGATGGCAATGATCAGCAAAATCAGGACCGGCACCACCGTCCATGCCACTTCAAGCAGGGTATGGTGCGTGGTTTTGGAGGGTTGCGGATTGCGTTTTCTGCTGAAACGAAACAGCACATATAACAGCAATACCAAAACGACGACCACAATCGCGGTCATCAACCAAACCAGCAGGGTAAAGAATTTTTGACCCTCAACCGCCACTGGCGAAGCTGCGTCCTGAAGACCCAACTGCCAGGGCTCGGGCTGTCCGACTGCGGCAACCGCAGACGAATCCAGTCCCGTCAGAACTGCCAATCCCAGCAACAAAATGGGAAACAGCATCTTGATCGACATGCGAATCTGCCCCCTCGCATTACAACTCAAGGCATTAGTGCCATTTTCGGCAAGGCCGAACAGCGTGACATCTTTGCAATCGGGAAGACCCGATCTCTCCCCGAAAACGCCCCGCCATGACATTGGACCGCGGATCGGTCCCGATATCAAAACGTTAAACGAATTAGACAAGACTAATTCTATTATTCCGTCCTGCCAAGCATATCGGCATGCGTGGCAAATAGCGTATCTTTTCAACCTCTTCCACAAAAAACCTTGCTGCAGCGCACAAATAAAATTTGTGTTTCCTCATAGGGTTTTAGCCAACTTCACCATTTTTCCAAACTTAAACCTATGGATCAAAAGGAATATTTTTAACCAGACAACCCAACCAGAGCGACCGCAGCGCAATGTCGCCCTGCAATAGAGATAAGATATAAAACAATGTGCGCCGGACGTTTGGCACAACACAACCTAAAAATTTTTCTGAATTTATTTAATTCACCCCAAAGGCGTTTGGCCGTGTCGCAACCTGAAATTAGCATATTTTGGTATGACTTTGCCGGAATACGCACAAAATCCTCGCGAATCGTCCGGCATTTTTCCCGTCACATCGTTAAATCGGCTTTCCTCCCCGTAGGGGCTCGCCCTGGCCCGCGTCAGACAGGCACATTCAGATGCAACGCCCCGAAGTTCTGATACGCATGTTTTCCAGCGGCATAACCCACAATCGTGGCCACCATAGCCGCTACCGATACCGCCACCGCTACCGATGACCATTCTCCCCCCATTTGATGACAGTTGAATGTCTTTTGACTGTCTTTGGGGGGTATAAACGCCATGCCACATGATTTACGGGCATAAATATGCTATGAACGATTATGGGTGCGATGGAGGAAGTGGGCTTTTGCGCAGCAGAATCGTCAGCAAAACACCCCCAGGGGGCAAAATCGCGGCTGGTATAGGGTATAATTAAACCTTTCAAGACCCGACTGTCGGTATTTTTTGTAAAATTTACCGGCAGTGATCTCTTTACTTGTCGCCAGCTTTCCCCATTATCAAAGCATGGCAGGCAGTAAAGCCCGACTTGTGCCCCTGGAATGCGCGGGGAATTCACAGGAAAATTTAACGGCGAAACCCTGTCGCGAAAATTTCGCACCCCGCGCTTAGGTATAGTAACGTATCGTTAAGACAGATTTCCGCTATTGAGGTTTGCCTATGGCCCGTCAGAATCAAAAGAAGCTGTTCACCGCCGAAATGCGGCTGTTAAACAAGCTGGAAAGCATGAGCGACATTGTGTCGCTGCCAGAACCGGCAAATTATGGTGGTGGACAGGCACAGGGCACGGGGCCAGGGCCGGATCTTTCATCCCTGCATAATGCGATTGAAGATCTGAAACTGGAACTGCTTTCCGACATCAAGATCATGATCGAAGAGCAAAAGAAACTGGTGCGCGAACCGGAAGAGCAGGATGATGCCCGTAACGAATTGCGGATGTTAAAAACCGAAATTCGCGCCCTTGCCAATTCGATCCAGGAAACCAAAAAGGAAATCGCCGCCCTTTACACAGCCCCCGATGATACCAGCGGGACCCGCCTGAACATCGTCAAGGGCGAGCTTGATTCCATTGTCGAAGCCACCGAGGAAGCGACAGCCAATATTCTGGAAAATGTCGAAAATATCGATTCAGTTGCCCATAACATCCGTTCCAGTGCCACGGACGATTATGTTCAGGGCCTGGCCGATGACATTGTGGAACTGGTGGTCAAAGTGTTTGAATCCTGTAACTTCCAGGACCTGACCGGCCAGCGTATCACCAAGGTCGTCAATACGATGAAATATATCGAGGAACGGGTAAACCGCGTCATCGAAATTTGGGGCGAGGAGGATTTCGAGGAATTCGACCTGCCGCCAGACCCGAAGGGCCTCGACAATCTCGACAAAACCGTGACCCGCGCGCCGGCGAACCAGGAAAAGAACAACCAGACAGAAATCGACCAGATTTTCTCGCAAGACGAAATCGACGCCCTGTTCGATTAAGGGCACAAGGCCTAAAGGAACGATCAGCTTCAGGCTTTTACATCAAACCAGGGCAGCATTCCCATGACGGGAACGCTGCCTTTAAGGTCAACGGGCCATCGCAATCGAATTGCGCTTAGGCGTGCCCGGCCTCGCCAGACAGAAGTTCGGGCGCAAAGCCCAGTTTGGCAAAGGCGCGCTGCCATTTATCCTCGCAGTCGGTGGCAAAAAGCAGGTCCGGGTCGGCATCGACATGCAGCCAGCCATTGGCACGGATTTCGGTTTCAAGCTGGCCGCTGCGCCACCCGGCATAGCCCAGGGCGAGAATGCTGTTATGCGGGCCTTTATCAAGCGCGATGTTTTCCAGAATATCCACCGTTGCCGTAACCGATACATCCCGGTCTACCTGCAAGGTGGCATCATTGCGAAAATCGTTGGAATGCAGCACAAAACCACGACCCGATTCAACCGGGCCGCCAAAATGTACCTGAATATCGGAAATGGTGGAGGCCGGGCGCGCGATGCCCAATTGTTCGAGCAGTTCGGGGAAGGTGATCGAATCAATCAACCGGTTGACGACAATCCCCATTGCACCGTCTTCGTTATGGGCACAAAGATAGACCACACTTTGTGCAAAGCGCGGGTCGCGCATACCGGGCATTGCAACCAGTAGCTTGCCCGATAGATATTCTCCGTCGCTGCCTGCAATTGCCATTTTACGCCATCCTTGTTCTCAATTACCCAACACTACCCTGTTAACGCGGTTTTCGCCATGAAGGGTTTCAAATTATTCGTGCGCCCTGTTCTTAATCAAAGCCGTTCGATTTTCATATGGGTATAATTCGCAAGTTCTACCAGTAACCCTGTAACGCGCCGGCAAGGCTAACGGGCTGGTAACATGTTCGTGGGTTGCATTGAAACAAACATCATCGTACCCCTGCGTGCCTGACAATTTTCCGGGAATAACTGTCGTGATCAAGCGTATTTTAGCCCTGTTGATCGTAATCCTGCTGCCGCACCTTGCGCTGGCGGCCCCTGCCGAAAGCACCTGGCAGGACCAGGATTTTGCATCTGTAAGGGTGATCAGCGCGCGTGACGGGGTAAAGGACGTACACACCCTGCGGTTGGGGCTTGAATTTGCCTTGAAACCGCACTGGAAAATTTACTGGCGCAGTGCGGGGGATGCTGGCTTTCCCCCCGGCATCAACTGGCAGGGGTCAGAAAATATTGATAGCGCCAGCGCCACAATGTTGTGGCCTGCACCGATCCGTTTTTCCATTTTCGGGCTGGAAACATTTGGCTATCAGGACCGGGTGATTTTGCCCATTGATGTGCCGGTCCAGAACAATACCGATCCCGTGCTGCTGAAAATGACGGTCGATTATCTGGCGTGCAGCGACATTTGTGTCCCGGCAACCGCCAATCTGACGCTGGATTTACCCGCTGATCGCGGCGAAATTTCAAACCATGCCCATGAGATTGAAAAATTTGCCGCCAAGGTACCGCTAAAGGGGCACAACCTGCCGATCGGCGTTCATGACATCTGGGAAAGTGGCACAGGAAAGAACAGCTTTCTTAATATTGTCCTGCGCGACATTCCCGAGGGCGTCAAACCCGATATTCTGGTCGAGGGCAAACCAACCGACAGCTTTGGTGCCCCGGTTGCGACCGGCCAGTTGCTTGCTGGCAACCCGGTTTATCAGTTGAAAATTCACAATAATGCCAAGGCTGAAACACTGGCCGGGCAGAACGTAACCGTTACGGTCCTGGCTGGCGACCTTGCCGTGGAACAACCTGTTGCCATTGCAGATGCCCCGGCAAACGACATGGTTGCAGATGCGTTAGCCCCCCTCGCCAATAACACTGCGAACAACCAGATCGCCCCAAACAACGTCACTTCCCCATCGCACACCGCCTGGTGGGTGATTGGCGGCCTGGCCTTGCTGGGCGGGCTGATTTTGAATGTCATGCCCTGTGTGTTGCCGGTGCTCTCGCTGAAAGTCATGGGGGCCATTCAGCTTGGTGCACGGGACCGACGTGGCACGCGGCGCGGGTTTCTGGCCAGTGCGGCGGGCATCATGGTGTCGTTCTGGATCATTGCCGGGGCACTCGCCATTTTAAAGCTGGCGGGCGGGTCGATCGGCTGGGGCATTCAGTTTCAGCAACCGCTGTTTTTAACCACCATGACCATCATTGTCGTGCTGTTTGCCTGCAACATGTTTGGCCTGTTTGAAATCAGTGCCAACCGCCTGAATGATCTGGCAAATGAGGCTATCGACCAGCAAAACAGCCGGGCGGCGCACAACACGGACAATGGTGCCACACCGGGCCCTAACCCGCACAGCATGGGCGGGCATTTTCTGACCGGGATGTTTGCCACCCTGTTGGCAACCCCCTGTTCAGCCCCGTTTTTGGGAACCGCCGTTGGGTTTGCCCTGGCAGGCAGCATTTTTGATATTTTCTGGGTGTTCAGCCTGCTGGGCTTGGGCTTTGCGATACCATACCTGCTCATTGCGGCGCGCCCGGAAATCGCCCGCCTGCTGCCCAAACCGGGCCGCTGGATGGCGGTTGTCAAGTTCGTGCTGGGGCTGGCATTGCTGGGCACGGCGGTTTGGCTGTTAAGCGTGCTTGCCAACCAGATTGGCCTAACAGGGGCGATTGCCGTGGGGGGCGGCCTTGCCCTGGCAAGCGGACTGATCTGGTGGCGGCATGTCACATCACAGCAGCGGCGCAAACCCCTGCTGGCCGGGCTGGCAACACTGGCCGTTCTGGTGGCCCTGTTTGCGCCAGGATTTTCGCGCCCGCCATCCCATGCCCCCCAAACCACTGCCAGCACAGACACCCCAAACAGCAATGCCCTGCCCTGGCAACCCTTTGCCCCCGATAAAATCAGCAAACTGGTTGGCGAGGGCAAAACCGTGCTGGTCGATATTACGGCAGACTGGTGTGTCACCTGTCAGGTCAATAAACGCCTGGTAATCGATACCGATGACGTCCGATCCGCCTTGCTGGCCGATAATGTGGTGTTGATGCAGGGCGACTGGACCCGGCCAGACCCTGAAATTGCGGCCTTCCTGGCGAAATATGACCGCTATGGCATTCCGTTTAATGCCATTTATGGGCCAGAGGCCCCGGGCGGCATTTTGCTTTCCGAACTGTTAAGCAAGGATCAGGTTCTTTCCGGCCTGAAAGCAGCCCAACCGAAAGAAGGGCTTGCGAACAACCAGGGTTAATTCCACCTGTTGGGAAGCGACTGGCATTGAATGATTTTTTAAGTCATTCTAGCCCACAACTTCTTCCTGCCGGTGGTATGCCGGTGATGACGGCCGCAAACAGGCGGCATAAATTTTGGAGAATTGCCATGACCATTGCTGTAGGCGACACACTACCCGACGTCGTATTGCACCGCGCAACCCCCGATGGCCCGGAAGCCGTGCAAAGCAAAGAGCTGTTTGCCGGACGCAAGGTTGTACTGTTTGCGGTTCCTGGCGCATTTACCCCGACCTGCTCGATCAAGCATCTGCCAGGCTTTATCAGCAAGGCCGACGAAATTGCCGCCAAGGGCGTTGATGAAATTTTCTGCCTTGCCACCAATGACGCCTTTGTCATGCAGGCATGGGCAAATGCGGAAAATGTTGGCGAAACCGTTACCATGCTGGCAGACGGGGATTTGAACTTCACCAATGCAACCGGCCTGAAGCTGGACCTGCGCGGCAAGGGACTGGGCGAACGCGCCAACCGTTATGTGATGGTGATTGAAGACAACAAAGTCACCCATCTTGCCGTCGAGGAAGCCGGTGCATTTGACGTTTCCAGCGCCGAAGCCGTGCTGGGCGTGCTTTAAAAACGCTGTTCTGCGCAAGCTAAAAATTAAAACAGGCCGCCTATGTGTCACAATGATCAGGGGCGGTCTTTTTATTTCTCTGCCCCCGTCTGTTGCTGTCTTTCCGACAAGCAAAAAGCCCGGTGACAGAGCCAGACGGCACAGCACCAGGCGACAATTTCACATTGGTGCTAACGTGGCAGCATGACGGGAATGGCGTCTTCATTGCTGTTAAAGTCGCATTCAAATACCGGCTTGATGCTGCGCGCGAGAAAATGCACGACACCATCGCGAAACTCGGATTTGATGGGCGACCAACTGATGAACACTTTGCCGCGATTTTCATAATCACGAATGTCGCGATCTTCGAGCAAATCGCGAAACACATCACCCAAATCGTTGGAACTGCCAGCCAAAAGCCATTCGGGCTTTACGCCGCCATGCCAAACCAGATAAACCCCGCCGACGCCATCCACATTCAGCGTGCTGACATCATCAAGCATGAACAGGCGGAAATAATCACCACGCGGGCTAGCGCGCCATTTGATATCCTGCGCCTTGGCCTGGACCGCGTTATTTTTTGTTGTTGACCAGAATGCCATTACTTTCGTCCTCCTGAACTTTCGGCCCTGACCCGAACGTTCAAATTTTATTTAGCTCGATGCTGTCAACCCAAAGGAAAGCAACACCTTAAAGACGATTTTATAATGCCAAAGCATTGTAAATACCATCCTTAAGAATACCGAGCATACGACAGTTTTTATATTGGCAGTCCTGGCCTGAATTAAAAGGGTCCTAGGGTCAGAACTCATTAACCTTTAACT